>NZ_WHJH01000069.1 GCF_011682145.1 Massilia mucilaginosa | reverse complement strand
GTGAGCGAATCGTTCATCGCATGCAGGGCGCGCATCAGGTCACCGATTTCGTCGCGCGAGGCCGGGCCGAATTCGGTGGTCAGATCGCCGCTGGCGACCGTGCCGGCCACCGCCACGGCAGCTTTCAAGGGCACCGTGATCGAGCGCGTGATCAGGAAGGCGCACGCGGCGCCGGTCAGCACCGCCAGGGTGCCGAGCACGAACAGCAGCGTGACGGTGCGGCTGCTGGCTTGTTCGATCTGCACGGCGGTACTGTCGATCTCCTTGCGCTGCATGGCGAGCATGGCCTGGATGCTGTTCTGGTACGCGCTCGCGGCCGGCAGGAAGGTGCCGTTGAAAGCCTGTTCGGTGGCGGCGCTGTCGCCCGCCTTCTTGGCGGCCATGACCGTTTCCTTGGCTTTCTGATAGACGGCGCGGTTGGCCTGGATGGCCTTCACGGTCGCCTTTTCCTCGTCCGTGGTCAGCAGGGGCTCGATCTGCTTCATGATCTCGGTGTTGCGCTTGACGCTATCGGCGATGGCGGCCGCAAACGTGGTCGAGAGGGTTTCGTCGCTGCTGCGCGCGATCAGGCTGGTGCGCACGATGGCCGAATAGGTCATCACATACCAGTCCGACATCATGCGTTCCTTGGCCAGGGGCTGCGCCATCATGCGTTCCGTGGCGCTGGCGGTGTCGCGTGCGGCCAGCATGGCGTAGCTGGTGGAGATAATGGACAGAACCAGCACGATGGCGAAACCGATCGCAAGACGCGAACCGATGCGTACATTGGGGAACATGATGTTTTCCTGATAGTTGAGGAGTTAATAATGCCGAGTGGCAATTATCCTCTTCTGCAAGAAAGACATCCAGCTAACGTTTTTAAATGACTAATTCGCGTGCTTCATGTTGTTTATCGGCAACGAAAAACGCACGACCGGTCATGTTTATGTCCGATTTTGCTGATTTTTAGCCAAGTTACTTGGCTTTTATGTATCGTCTATGTTGTTTTTGTTATGCATTTAGACAATGGCCTTGCAGTCAAGCCGCCAACTTCAAGCGCTGCGCCGCTGCGGCGTGGCCCAGGCGCGGCGTTGCTGCCGACGTCCCCAACTTGAAGCCGGCAGCCACATCGGCAAGGCGCGCCGCCTGTTCTTCCAGGCTCCCGGCGGCGGCCGCCGCTTCTTCCACCAGCGCCGCATTCTGCTGCGTCACCTGGTCCATCTGCGCAATCGCTTCGTTGACCTGATCGATGCCGACGCGCTGCTCGTTACTGGCGGCCGTAATCTCGGACATGATGTCGGTCACGCGCGCCACGCTGTCGACTACCTCGCCGATTGTGGTGCCGGCTTCCTGCACCAGGCGCGTGCCGTTGCTCACCTGCGCCACCGAGTCGCCGATCAGGCCCTTGATTTCCTTCGCCGCACCGGCCGAGCGCTGCGCCAGCGTGCGCACTTCGGACGCCACCACCGCAAAGCCGCGACCCTGCTCGCCGGCGCGCGCCGCTTCCACCGCCGCATTCAGTGCCAGGATATTGGTCTGGAAGGCGATCCCGTCGATCACGCCGATGATGTCGACGATCTTGCGCGACGACGCTTCGATCGAGCCCATGGTATCGACCACCTGGCTGACGATGGCGCCGCCCTTGCGCGCCACTTGCGAGGCGGCCAGCGCGAGCTGGTTGGCCTGCTGCGCGTTGTCGGCGTTCTGGCGCACGGTCGACGTCAGTTCTTCCATCGAGGCGGCGGTTTCTTCCAGCGAGCTGGCTTGCTGTTCGGTGCGCGCCGACAGATCCAGGTTGCCGGCGGCGATTTCGGTCGAGCCGATGGCGATCGCATTGGTCCCGCTCTGCACCTCCGACACCACCCGCGTGAGCGAGGTGTTCATGGCCTCCAGGGCGCGCATCAGGTCACCGATTTCGTCGCGTGACGCGTGGCCGAATTCGGTGGTCAGATCGCCGCTGGCGACCGTGCCGGCCACCGCCACGGCAGCTTTCAAGGGCACCGTGATCGAGCGCGTGATCAGGAAGGCGCACGCGGCG
Source organism: Massilia mucilaginosa (assembly GCF_011682145.1). Classification (GTDB taxonomy): domain Bacteria; phylum Pseudomonadota; class Gammaproteobacteria; order Burkholderiales; family Burkholderiaceae_D; genus Telluria_A; species Telluria_A mucilaginosa. Next base: position 29,799 of record NZ_WHJH01000069.1, on the reverse strand, counting down.
CCGGTCAGCACGGCCAGGGTGCCGAGCACCAGCAGCAGCGTGATGGTGCGGGTATTGGCGCGGTCGATGACGACGGCGATATCGTCGATCGACTTGCGCTGCATGACCAGCATCGATTGCAGGGTGTTCTGGTAAGCGTCGGCCGCCGGCATGAAGCTATCGTTGAACAGCTTCACCGCCTCCTCGGCATTGCCGGCCTTCTTGGCGTTCATGACCTTGTCCTTGGCCGCCTGATAGGCCGCGCGCTGCGTCGTGATCGACTTCATGGTCGCTATTTCATCGGGGCTCACGAGCAGCGGTTCGAGTTTCTTGATCAATTCCGTGGTGCGCTTGACGCTGTCGGAGATGGTCGTCGCGAAGGTGCTCGACAAGGTATTGTCGTTACTGCGCGCGATCAGCGCGGTGCGCGCGATCGCAGCGTACGTGTTGCCATACCAATCGGAGATCAGGCGTTCCTTGGCCAGCGGCTCGGCCATCATGCGCTCGGTGGCAAGCGCGTTGTCGCGCGCGGCCATGATGGCGTACGCGGTCGACACCAGCGAGAGTACCAGCACGATGGCAAAGCTGAGGGCAAGGCGTGAACCGATGCGGATGTCAGAGAACATGACGTTTTCCTTCCGATGATGGGGGGGACAATGCTGAACCCCGATTATCCACCTGTAATGACACGCCGGACGGTCGATAACTTGCAGATAGCCAATTACATGGGGTGGATTGTTGTTAGTACGTAACAGTGCTTGCCAGCCGGGCTGGACGGTGGCTTGATGGATGGCAGGCTGCGGCGTCGTGTGGCGGTGCGCTTACTGGATCATTTTCTGGACGACGACCGACATGCCCTTGACCACCTCGGCCATGCTGGCGTAATCGAGCTTGTCAGGGGTATCGGCGCTGGTGTGATAGTGCGGATAGCGCATGGTGGCGGTATCGGTGATCATCACCGCGGCGTAGCCTTCCAGATTGTAGGAAGTGTGATCGGACCAGGTGACGCCTCTTACGAACGCCGGTGCCGCCAGACCCTCGGCGGGAAAGGTGGAAGCGTCGCGCAAGCCCGACACGGTCCTGCGCACCAGTCCCATCGAGCCCAGGGTGCCGACGACGGCGATGAAATTGCCCTGGTTAGGGTAGAAGGCGGAGATTCCGGGTGGGTAGTACTGGCTGTCCTTCGCGTTGGAATAGTAGCCGATGGTCTCGAGGATCAGTGCCGCTTCGACCTTCATCCCGCGCGCCTTGAGCGCTTTGGCGTGGCGGCGGCTACCCATGCCGGGGCCGTTGAAATAGGGCGGCTCCTCGTTGACGAACAGGACGAATTTGAGCTCGTTGCCGGGGGCGGGAACGGTGCCCTTGAACATGCGCGCCATTTCGAGCACGCCGGCGGTGCCGCTGCCGTTGTCGTTCGCGCCTGGGGTGCCGGGTGCGGAATCGTAGTGCGCGCCGACGATATAGATGCGCTCCGGCTGCTTGCCGGGTTGGACATTGGCGATCGACACCTCCAGGTTGCGCACCTTGTGTCCGTCGAAAACATACTCGTCGCGCCGCACCTTATAGCCTTGGGCGGCGAGGGTGGCTTCGATATACAGCGCGGCTTTTTCGAGTTCGGCGGGGGTGCCGGTATTGTGCTCGGCGGAGGCGATCGCGCGCACATGTCCGGACAAGCGTGCAGGCAAGTCCGCTTGCGGCGCGGCGCCCGCGCTCACAGAAAGCATGAACGCAGCAGCGATCGCAGTGGTGTTAAGCAGCGTGTTCATATTGATTCCATTTAGCACCGCCGGTGTCAGGTCTGACATTCGGACACGGCCTAAGCTGTGCAGCAGCCGAGCTCGTGTCCGAATGTCAGACCTGACACCGGCGGGGCGGGGGTTATTGGGGCGCGGTCCAGCCGCCGCCGAGCACGCGGTAGAGGGTGACCTGATTTTGCAAGCGCTGCAGGTTGGCCTGCACCGCCGACTGTTCGGCGCTAAACAGCGAGCGCTGGGCGTCGAGCAGGTCGAGGTAGCTGGACGCACCGTTGCGGTAGCGCAGGTCCGACAGCTTGAAGCGCTCGGCCTCGGCGTCGGCCACCGCGCGCTGCGCCCGCAATTGCTCGCCGAAGGTGGCCTGGCCCGCCAGCGCATCCGACACTTCCCGGAAGGCCGTCTGCACCGATTTTTCGTACTGCGCCACAGCGATGTCGCGCCCGGCCTTGGCGCTGCCCAGGTTGGCGCTGTTGCGGCCGTAGTCGAAGATCGGCAGCACCATCTGCGGCGCAAAGGTCCAGCCGTACGAGCCGCCCTTGAACAAACCACTCAACTCGTCGCTGGCGCTGCCCGCATTGCCAGTGAGCGTAATGCGCGGGAAAAAGGCCGCGCGGGCGGCGCCGATATTGGCGTTGGCGGCGATCAGTTGCTGCTCGGCGGCGCGGATGTCCGGGCGCACCGCCAACAGGTCCGACGGCAGCCCGGCAGGCAGTTCGCTCAGCGACATCGCCGCCAGCGTGGTGCTGGTATCCGGCCCGGCCGGCAAAGTCTGGCCGACCAGCAGCGTGAGCAGATTCAAGTCCTGCGCGCGCTGGCGCTGTTGCTGCGCCAGTACCACGCGGGCGCTGTCGACCAGCGACAGTCCCTGTTGCAGGTCGAGTTTGGACACCACGCCATTGTCGTATTTCAGCTGGATCAGCTTGAGCGACTCTTCGCGCGCGGACAAGGTTTTTTGCGTGAGTCCGAGCAGTTCTTCATCGGCCAGCAAACTCAGATACGCATTCGCGACCGAGGCCACCAGGCTGATATGCGTACTTTTGCGCGCTTCTTCGCTGGCCAGGTATTGCGCCAGGCCGGCGTCGCTCAGGCTGTGCACGCGGCCGAACAGATCGAGCTCGAACGAACTGACGCCAATGCCGGCCGTGTACAGGCTGGTGATGCTGTCATCCGGTCCCGGCGAGCGGTTGCCGGCCACGCTCAGGTTGAGCGAGGGCAGGCGGTCGGCGCGGCGGATCTGGTACTGCGCGCGCGCCTGTTCGATGTTCAGGATCGCCACGCGCAGGTCGCGGTTGTTGGTCAGCGCCAGTTCGATCAACTGCTTCAGGCGCGCATCGGCAAAGAAGCGCTGCCAGGCGATGCTCGATGCCGCTTCGCTGCTGGTGCCCGCCAGCGGCGGCGGCTGCCCGAAGGCTGGCGCAGGGAAGGCGGGAGCAACCGGCGCGGCCGGACGCTCGTACTTGGGCGCCATCGATGTGCAGCCGGCCAATACCAGCGCGAGCGCCAGGGGAGTAAGTCGTGTCATCAAATCAGTCATGTTTTACCTCTGCGATCGGCGCGGCGCCGTCTTCGTGCGCGTATTTCCTGCGCTGACGCTCGCTGCCCTTGAATAGTTTGCGCACCACCACGAAGAACACCGGGATGAAGAACACGCCCAGTGCCGTCGCGGTGATCATGCCGCCGGCCACGCCGGTACCGATGGCGCGCTGGCTGGCCGAGCCGGCGCCGCTGGCGATCACCAGCGGCATCACGCCGAGGATGAAGGCGAACGACGTCATGAGAATCGGACGGAAGCGCAGGTGGCACGCTTCGATGGCCGCTTCGACCACGCCTTTGCCCTGCGCTTGCAAGTCCTTGGCGAATTCGATAATCAGCACCGCGTTCTTCGCGCCCAGTCCAATGATGGTGATCAGGCCGACCTTGAAGTACACGTCGTTCGGGAAGCCTCGGCTGCCCGCCGCCAGCAGCGCGCCCAGCACGCCGAGCGGCACCACCAGCAGCACCGACACCGGAATCGACCAGCTTTCGTACAGCGCGGCCAGGGCCAGGAACACCGCCAGCAGGGCGAAGCCGAGCAGGATGAAGACGGTCGAACCGGAGAGCTGTTCTTCGCGCGACTGGCCGGTCCATTCGAAGCCGAAGCCCGCTGGCAGTTCGGACGCAATGCGTTCCATTTCGGCCAGCGCTTCACCGGTGCTGCGGCCCGGCGCGGCGTCGCCGGCGATCCGCATGGTCGGGTAGCCGTTGTAGCGCACCGTCTGCATCGGGCCGGTGATCCAGCGCGTGGTGGCGAACGACGACAGCGGCACTTGCTGGCCCTTGTTGTTAACGGCGTTCAGTTTGAGCAGGTCTTCCGGCTGCATGCGGTCCTTGGCGTCGGCTTGCACCACCACGCGCTGCAGGCGGCCGGCGTTCGGGAAGTCGTTCACGTACGAGGAACCGAGCGAGGTCGAAATCGCGGTGTTGATGGCATCAAAAGTAACGCCTTGCGCATTGGCCTTGTCGCGGTCGATGTCGAGCTGCACCTGCGGCGCATCTTCCAGGCCTTCCGGACGCACGCCGGCAAGAATAGGGCTCTTGCTGGCCGCGCCGAGCACCTGGCCGCGCGCCGCCAGCAGCGCTTCGCGTCCCAGTCCGCCACGGTCCTGCAGGCGGAACGAGAAGCCGGTGCTGCTGCCCAGTTCAGGAATCGGCGGCGGGCTGATGGCGAAGATGAAGGCGTCGCGCACGCGGCTCATGCGGCCCGAAATGCGGCCCGCCACGTCGCTGGCGCTATGGCCCGCGCCGCCGCGCTCTTTCCAGTTCTTGAGCGTGATGAAGCCGAGCGCCATGTTCTGGCCCGAACCCGAGAAGCTGAAACCCTGCACGCCGACCATGCTGGCGACTTCGGGCTGCTTGAGGATGAAGTCTTCGGCCTCGCGCAGCGCCTTGCCGGTGCGTTCCAGGGTGGCGCCAGGCGGCAGCTGGAAGTTGGCGATGATGTAGCCCTGGTCTTCGTTCGGCAGGAAGGAGTTCGGCAGGCGCACGAACAGCAGGCCCACCACGGCGACCAGCGCGACGAACACGATCATCGAGCGGCCGGTGTGGCGCAAGGTGGTGGCGACCCAGCCTTCGTACTTCTTGGCGGTGCGCGTGAAACCACGGTTGAACCAGCCGAAGAAACCGGTCTTGGCGTGATGGTGGCCGGCTTCCACAGGCTTGAGGAAGTGGGCGCACATGGCCGGCGTGAGCGAGAGCGCCATGAAGGCCGAGAAGATGATCGAGGTGACCATCACCGCCGAGAACTGGCGGTAGATGTTACCGACCGCGCCGGCGAAGAAGGCCAGCGGCACGAACACCGACACCAGCACCACGGTCACGCCGATGATGGCGCCCGAAATCTGGCCCATCGCCTTGCGCGTCGCTTCGAGCGGCGGCAAGCCTTCTTCGCTCATGATGCGCTCGACGTTTTCGACCACCACGATGGCGTCATCGACGACGATACCGATCACCAGCACCATGCCGAACATGGTGAGCACGTTGATCGAAAAGCCCATCGCCAGCAAGCAGGCCAGCGACCCAAGCAGCGCCACCGGCACCACGATGGTGGGAATGAGGGTGTAGCGGAAGTTTTGCAGGAACAGGTACATCACCAGGAACACCAGCACGACCGCTTCGACCAGGGTTTCCAGCACTTGCTTGATCGAGATCTCGACGAACGCCGAGCTGTCGAACGGCACCGCGTATTTCATCCCGGGCGGGAAGTACTTGGACAGTTCGGTCATGCGCGCGCGCACCAGCTTGGCCGTTTCCAGCGCATTGCCGCTCGGTGCCAGCTGGATGCCGATACCGGTCGACGGCTTGCCGTTCAGGCGGGCCGACGTGGAGTAGCTCTGGCCGCCGATTTCGATACGCGCCACTTCCTTCAGGCGCACGGTGGAACCGTCCGGATTGGCGCGCAGGATGATATTGCCGAACTGTTCGACGTTGGCCAGCTGGCCGGTAACGACCACGGTGGCGGTAATGGCTTGTCCGCCGATGTTCGGCAGGTCGCCGATGGTGCCCGAGGCCACTTGCGCATTCTGGGTGCGGATGGCGTTGTTGACGTCGGCCGGCGACAGGTTGAAGCCGACCAGCTTGGCCGGATCGATCCAGATGCGCATGGCTTTTTCGGTACCGAACAACTGGGCCTGGCCGACGCCGCGGATACGCTGGATTTCGGGCAGCACGGTGCGCGAGGCGTAGTCGCCGAGCGCGATCGGGTCCCATTTCGGATCGTCCGACGAGAGGATGGTAAACAGCAGGAAGTTCGAACGCGCTTTATCGACGCGCACGCCCTGCTGCACCACCGCCTGCGGCAGGCGCGGGGTGGCGCGGCCGAGGCGGTTCTGCACGTCGACCTGGGCCAGGTCGGCATTGGTGCCGGTTTCGAAGCTGAGCGTGATGGTGCCGGTGCCGTTGGCCTGGCTGTTCGATTCCATGTAGATCAGGCCGGGCGAACCGTTCATCTCGCGTTCGATCACGCTGATGACGCTGTCCTCCAGGGTCTGGGCCGACGCACCCGGGTAGCTGGTGGTGACCACGATCGCCGGCGGAGCGACGGTCGGGTACTGGGCGATCGGCAGCTGGGTGATCGCCACCGCGCCGACAACCATGATGAATAATGCGATCACCCACGCAAAAATGGGGCGGTCAATAAAGAAACGAGCCATGAAGTAGTCCTGATTGTATGTTTAACGTCCGCCGGCCGGCGCGGCGCTGGCCGCGGGCGCAGCGGCGGCAGGAGCGGCAGGAGCGGCACCGGCGGCAGGCGTGGCCGGCGCGGTACCGGCGGCAGCCGGTGCGCCACCTGCGGCTGGCGTAGCGGTAGGCGTCCACGGCACCGGCTTGACCGTCATGCCGGGCACCTGCATTTTCTGGAAGCCGTCGACGACCACTTGTTCGCCCGGCTTGATGCCTTCGAGGACGATCCATTTGCCGTTCTGCTGCGACGCCACCTTGATCGGACGCGGACCCGGTTTGCCGTCCGGCCCGACGATGATGACCGTGTCGCCCTGGCTGCCGCGCGTGACGGCTTGCTGGGGAATGAGCATCCCGGCCGGCAGTTCGGCCTGCGACAGGCGCACGCGCACGTACTGGCCCGGCAGCAGCATGCCGTCCTGGTTCGCCACTTCGGCGCGCAGGGTGACCTGGCCCGAGGTCGGGTCGACGCTCACGTCGGAAAACAGCAGCTTGCCCTTGTTGGGCAGTTCGGAGCCGTCTTCCATGATGATCGATACCGGCAGCGATCCGGCGTTGCGCACCGTGAGCTTGGCCGATTTGCGCAGGCGTTGCAGGTCGGTGGCCGACTGGGTGAAGTTGACGTAGACATTATTGGTTTGCTGGATCAGGGCCAGCTGGGTCGCTTCGGTGGCGCTGACCAGCGCACCTTCGGTGACCAGGGCGCGGCCGATGCGTCCGGCGATCGGCGCGGTGACCCTGGTGTAGCCGTTGTTGATCTGGGCGATCTGCACCGCCGCCTTGGCGGCTGCCACGTCAGCCTCGGCCTGCTTCTGGGTGGCGACGACGTTGATGTATTCCTGCTTGCTGACCGCGTTCGCTTCCACCAGCGGCTTGTAGCGCGCGGCCTGGGCGGCGGCCTGGGTCAGGTTGGCCTGGGCCTTGCCGAGGGTGGCCTGGGCGCTCAGGAGCGAGGCGGCGTACGAGGCCGGGTCGATCTGGAACAGTTCCTGGCCGGCCTTGACTTCGCTCCCCTCTGTAAACAAGCGCTTGAGCACCACGCCGTTCACGCGCGCGCGCACCTGGGCCACGCGGATCGGTTCGACACGGCCCGGCAATTCGGTTTGCAGGGCGACCGGCTCGAACTTGGCCGTGACCACACCCACTTCCGGCGGCGGGCGCTGGGCACCGGCACCTGGCGCTGCGTCTTTCTTGTCGCCGCAGGCCGATAACAAAGCCAGCGCAGCGAGGGTGCAGGCGGCGATCCGGGTCAGGGACGGGGAAGGGGGGAGGGTGTGGCGCATTACGTGTGCATCCTTTAAGTAGGCGACAAGCTGTCCTTACACCCACTAGAGGGGTGTAATTACAAAGTTCATCGCGGGCTTCTTGATTTTGGAATATACTAACATGACTGTATGTTTAACGTTTGACAGCCCCTGAAAGGGATAAGTTGCATGGTCCGCAGGACAAAGGAAGATGCGCTGGCAACGCGCGACAGCATCATGGACGCGGCCGAGCAGTTGTTCATCGAGCGGGGTGTGTCGGGAACGAGCTTGCAGCATATTGCCAGCGCGGCCGGCGTGACGCGCGGTGCGATTTACTGGCATTTTGAAGACAAGGGCGCGCTGTTCAACGCCATGATGGAGCGCGCCACCATGCCGCTCGAAGCGGCGATGCAGACGCTCGACGCCGCGGCCGGCAAGGATCCGCTCGGGCATTTGCGCAGCTATGCGCTGTGCGTGTTCGACCTGACCATCAACGATCCGAAGGCGCGCCGGGTGTTCGAGATTGCCACGCTCAAGCTGGAATATGTGGGCGAGTTGTCGGCGATTCGCGAGCGGCGCCTGCAGCATCGCGAGTTTTTCCTGGCCAGCGCCGAGCGGATCGTGAAGGAAGGGATCGCGCATGGCCGCTTAAAAGACACGGTCAAGCCGAAAGCGGCGGCGCTGGGATTGTTCATCCTGATCGAGGGACTGGTGCGCGGCTGGCTGATCATGCCGGATTTTAATCTGGAGCAGCTGGGTGCGGAAATCGTCGATACGCATCTTGATTCTCTCCGCGCCTGAAAGGCGCCACGTCGTCCGGCAGTGCGCGGACGACGTGGCGGTAGTGATTAACGCATCCCGGTAATGATCTGTTTCAGCTTGCCCGAATCGGCGCAGAACGCGCGAATTCCTTCGGCCAGCTTTTCGGTCGCCATCGCATCTTCATTCATCATGAAGCGGAAGGTCTTTTCGTCGATCGCCACCTTCTCGATCGACACCGTGCCCGCGCCCGGCGTGAGCTTGCGCTCGACCGGCTCGTTGCTGTCGGCCAGTTTTTGCAGCAGTTCCGGGCTGATGGTCAGCAGGTCGCAACCGGCCAGTTCGAGGATTTGCGAGGTGTTGCGGAAGCTCGCGCCCATCACTTCGGTGGTGTAGCCGAACTTGCGGTAGTAGTTGTAAATGCGCTTGACCGACTGCACGCCCGGATCTTCCGCACCGGTGTACTCAAGGTCGTTGGCTTTCTTGAACCAGTCGTAGATGCGGCCGACGAACGGTGAAATGAGCTGCGCGCCCGCTTCGGCGCAAGCGATGGCCTGGGCCAGCGAAAACAGCAGGGTCATATTGCAGCGGATGCCTTCCTGCTGCAGGATCTCGGCGGCGCGGATGCCTTCCCAGGTCGAGGCGATCTTGATCAGGACGCGCTCGCGGCCGGCGCCGGCTTCTTCGTACAGGGCGATCAGTTCGCGGCCCTTGGCGACGGTCGCTTCGGTATCGAACGACAGGCGCGCATCGATCTCGGTGGAGACGCGGCCCGGAATGATCTTGAGGATTTCCATGCCGAAGTCGACCAGCACGCGGTCGATTACATCGCCGGTGGACAGGTCCGGGAAGTCGCGCACGGCTTTTTCGAGCAGGGGTTTGTATTCGGGCTTTTGCACCGCCTTGAGGATCAGCGACGGATTGGTGGTCGCGTCGCGCGGCGTGTACTGTTTGATCGACTGAAAATCGCCGGTGTCGGCAACGACCTTGGTGAATTGCTTGAGTTGTTCGAGTTGGTTCATGGTTGCGCTAACGGGTAAGTAGATCAAACCTTATTGTACAACCATGTACAGCCTTGTCTATCCGATAAAGGAATCGAATTGCATGTCGAATTCCTGCAACGCCTTCTGCGCGTTCTGCATCTTCTTCCTGAACTCCGGCCCGCGCTGCAGGGCCAGCCCCACCGCCAGCACGTCGATCACCACCAGATAGGCCAGGCGCGCCGAAATCGGCGTGTACGGGTCGATGTTGAACACCAGGTCGATCGGGATCAGCACCGTGGCCATGTCGGCCAGCGGGGTGCCCGATGGCGCCAGCACGATCACATCGGCCCCGCCACGGCGCGCCAGCTTGGCCGAGCGCACCAGCGCCGAGTTGTTGCCGCGCTGGGAAATGGCCACCACCGCGTCGCCCGCATGCAGCAGCGAGGCGGCGATGCTGTGAATGGCCGGGTCGGCGTAGGCTACCGTCGGCACACCGGAGCGGAAGAATTTGTGCTGGGCGTCGGTGGCGACGATGCCCGACGTGCCCTGGCCGTAGAACTCGATCTTTTTCGCGCGCGACAAAATGTCGAGCGCGCGCTGGACCGCTTCGGGATTGAGGTTGTTGCGCAGGTCGAGCAGGGTGTTGATGGAACGGCTGCAAATCTTGTTGACCAGATCCGCCGCCAGGTCGTCCTGGGTCGGCTGCTCGTTGGCGCCGGGCAGGGCAAGGGCCAGGCCCTGGGCGAGTTTGAGCTTGAACTCGTGCCAGCCGTCGTAACCGAGCGTGCGGCAAAAGCGCACCACGGTCGGCTCGGACACCTGGGCGCTCTTGGCCAGCGCGGTGATGTTCTGGCTGACCGTGGCCGATGGCTGGTCGAGCACCGCCAGCGCGACTTTTTTCTCCGATTTGGAGAGCGAGTCGAGCTGGGTGCGGATGGAGTCAAGTAACACGGGCGTCAGTCTTCCGGCAATGGTGGAGCAGGGGTTTCGCGGTGCATTGCACCGCGCCTGCGTAACGGTCTTGCCATGCATGGCAAGACTCCTTGCTCTTCCACTTTTAGTCCTCTGGAAGCGCTTCTTCGCGCCACTGCAGGCCATCGCGTCCGATCAACGCGCTGGCCGCGGCAGGCCCCCAGGTACCGGCGCTGTACGGAATCGGCACGCTGTCTTCCTGGTCCCAGTGATCCAGGATCGGTTCGACCCATTCCCACGCCGCTTCCAGCTCGTCGCCGCGCATGAACAGGGTCAGCTGGCCGCGCAGCACGTCCAGCAGCAGGCGCTCGTAGGCATCCATGCGCGGGGTCTTGAACTGCTCGCGGAAATCGAGTTCGAGTTCGGCTTGTTTGAGGCGCATGCTGTCGCCCGGCGTCTTGGCCATCAGGTTCAGCGACAGGCCTTCGTCCGGTTGCAGGCGGATCACCAGGCTGTTGGGCTGGAAGCTGCTGGTCGGCTGGTTGAAGATCGAGTGCGGAATCTGCTTGAAGCGCACCACGATTTCGGCCAGGCCGTCGGCCATGCGCTTGCCGGTGCGCAGATAGAACGGCACGCCGGCCCAGCGCCAGGTATCGATTTCGGCCTTGATGGCCACGAACGTTTCGGTGCGCGACTGCTGCGGCGCATCCGGTTCGTCGCGGTAGCTCGGCACGGCCTTGCCATCGACGTGGCCGGCGCGGTACTGGCCGCGCACGATGTTCTGCGCCAGCGTGGTCGGGGTGAAGCGCTTGAGCGAGCGCAGTACCTGCAGCTTGGCGTCGCGCACGGCGTCGGGCGCGATCGAGGTGGGCGGTTCCATGGCGACGATGCACAGCAGTTGCAGCAGGTGGTTTTGCAGCATGTCGCGCAGGGCGCCGGAGGTGTCGTAGTAACCCATGCGGTTGCCCACGCCGATTTTTTCGGCGATGGTGATCTGCACGTCCGAGATCCATTCGCGGCGCCACAGCGGTTCGAACAGGATGTTCCCGAAGCGCAGGGCCAGCAGGTTCTGCACGGTCTCTTTGCCGAGGTAGTGGTCGATCCGGTAGATCTGCGATTCGGCGAAGACCTTGCCGACTTCGAAGTTGATCTGCTTGGCCGATTCGAGGTCGCGTCCGAGCGGCTTTTCGAGCACCACGCGCGAATTGGCGGTGGCAAGACCGGCGGCGGCCAGGTTGTCGCAGATTTGCGCGAACAGGTGCGGCGGCGTGGCCAGGTAATAAACGCGGGTGATCTTGTCGTCGTTGCGCAGGGCTTCGACCAGGGCCGGGTAGGTGGCGGCGTCGGTGGCGTTGAGCGAGACGTAGACGATGCGCTTGACGAACTTGGCCCAGCCTTCCTCGACCAGCTTTTTCACGTGCGGCTTGGAGGTGCTCTCGACCGTTTGCAGGAATTCTTCTTGCGAGATGTCGTTGCGGCCGACGCAGATGATGCGGGCGGTCTGCGGCAGGTCGTTGGCGACATCGCGCGCGTACATCGCAGGGAGCAGCTTGCGCATCGACAGATCGCCGCTGCCGCCAAAAAGAACGAGGTCAAAATCGGTAAGAGCCATAGTATGTGATCGCTGAAAGTAGGGGGCCGGATGATGATGCCGCTAGTTGCCGACGGCTGGCGCACGCAAGGGAGCACAAGCAGAACGGGTAGCGAAGCTGTTTGTGTAAATTTACTACATATATAGGGGGTTCGCAAGAAATTTTACTACGGATTTCCAGATCAAGCCGCTTGGATGCGGCTTCCCGAAAACATAAGGATGCCGCAAGGTCGGCGCGCGCCGCGCTGAGAACCTTGATTGGAACGGATGAGGAGCGAGGGCCGCACGGCCTGCCTGTCCCCATCCCCGGAGCACAGCCCTTTCAAGGTATGTGCAACCGGCATGTTACCGAATCGAATCGTCGACATGCTCCCCTACTTTTCGGAGATCCATCATGCAAGCAATCCACAAACGCAAGGCCGCCCTGGCCGCCCTGCTGGCCGCCGCCGCGCTCGCCCAGCAACAACACGGACATGCCGATTTCTGCGCGCCGGAGACCAAGGCGACGCCGGTCCTGAGCACCAGCGACTTCACGGAACTCGACCGGCAACTGGCCGCAGCCTGCCAGGGGACGAAGGCCTACCGCAACATCCGCAGCGCCATCCGCGCCGGTTTCGTTCCCTGGACGCCGTCGTTCCACGGCCACGGCACGCACTGGGTGCAGCGTCCGGAAAAAGGCTCGCTGGGCTATGCGTTCGACCCGGGCGGCCCGAAGGGCTCAATTACGATGCCAGAGGCCGCCTGTGGGCTGTTTTCTTCTATTCCGGGCCATCGCCGACCCGCCTGAATGGCGAAAAATATCCGCCGGGGGACAGTTCCGTGCCGTTCGCGCACTTGTATGGTGAGGGATTTTCCGGCGAGCAGGACGTCTGGCACCATCACAACGGCGTTTGCTTCACCGGGCTGAACTATGAACGTCCCGCCCTCGATGCGCGCAAACTGGTGTTCCGGCAGTCGCTGAGTCCGAAACAGTGCCTGCCGGCGAGTGCCGTCGCGCAAGGCTTGCCGGTCGCGCCGGATGTCAAGTGGACGCCGCAATTCCACATGCTGCATGCCTGGATCTACGCGTTGAATCGCTGCGGCACCTTTGCCCATGCGCATCCGGATCTTGCACCGGGTTCCCCGCCGCTCGAAAGCAGCCTGCCGACACCGGACGTCGATCCGCAGGACCCGCATCCGGCCTATCCGTTCGCAAGGGGGAGCATGTGCTCCTGGCTGGGCGAGCTTGGCCAGGTGCCGGCGTTCTGTGCGCAGCAGAAGTAAGCACATTGGCGGCCTGCGGGCATGGCCTGCTTACTTCACCGGCAAGCGGATCGTAAACGTGGTCCCCTTGTCCTTGCCCGCACTGGCCACCGACAGCGAGCCGCCGTGCAGCTCCACCAGGTGCCGCGCAATGTACAAGCCCAGTCCCAGCCCGGCCGCATTCGCGTGGCGCTGAGATTGAAGGCTCCGAACACGTGCGGCAGATCGTCGGCCGCGATGCCCTGGCCCGAATCGGCCACGGCGATTTCGACCTGCTCGGCGCCCTCGCTGATCGCCACCCGGATGGTGCCGCCGCGCGGCGTGAACTTGATCGCGTTGAACAGCAGATTCCACAGCACCTGCTGCAAGCGCCGGCCGTCGGCCTCCAGCTGCACGCGCTCGCCGTAGTCGACCGGCGTGACCACCAGCACGATCTCCTTTTCGCTGGCGCTGCCTTCCACCGTTGACAAGGCGTCGCGCAGCACCTGTCCCAGCATCACGGGCGTGCGCGTGATCGACATTTGCCCGGTCAGGGTGCGCGCGGCGTCGATCAGGTCGTCGATCATGGCCGCTTCCTGGCCGATGTGCACGCGCATCGCCATCAAGCCGCTTTCCACCTTGGGCGGCAGGTCGCTCACGGTTTTGAGCAGCACTTCGATGCGCATCGACAGCGCCGACAGCGGTGTGCGCATCTCGTGCGACACCGTGGCCAAAAACAGATCGCGCGCTCGGTTGACGCGATTGAGTTCTTCGATGGTTTCGCGCTGGCGGTCGATCGACCCGGCCAGCGTTTGCAGCAGCGCGCCGTAGGTGGCCAGGCGCGCCTCGGACACGGGCGACTCGAGCCGCACCTCGCTCCACAGCGCATTGCCCGACACGCCCACTTGCGCGCCGATGGCTTCGCACGCCATGGGCGAACTGAAGTCGTTGAAGCGCCAGCCATACACCAGCACCCCGTACACCTTGCCGAACTGGGTCAGCGCCAGGCTGCACATGCGCATGCCGTGAAAGCTGCTTTCTTCGGCGCTCCGGCCGGCGAACACGCGCGCGGTGGAGGAAGCCACCAGCGGCCCCACCTGGCGCCAGCCGCGCACGTCGTACAGCGACACCGTCAGGCCGCTGGCCTGCGAAAACTGGGTCAGCGGCGTGACCCATTCGTCCCAGTCGATGCCGGCATCGCTGGCGACGGCCAGGTTGATCATGTTGGATTATCGGTCGGCAGGTCGACCGAGTCGGGCAGGGGGGCGCCGCGCGCCACGGCGTCTTCGATCAGAGGACTCTGGCGCGACGGCGAGCGCGAAAGCAGGCCGTAATACGAGGAAAACGGCAGTTGCGGCACCACCCCGGCCGGATCGGCATAGCCGCCTTCTTCGTCGAGCAGCTGCAAGCCGCCTTCGGCGATCACGTATTCGCGCGTTATCTGGCGATTGCGGCTGCCGCGCACCTTGGGCACGGCGATCGCGCGCCGCAGCACGGTGGAGATTTCGACGTAATTGAGCAGGATGATGTTGTCGACCAGGTGCGAGCCCTTGAGCTCTTCGCTGATCTGCGAAATGCCGAGCAGCTCGGGGCTCTCGTAATTGAAGATGATGGTCGCCAGCCGGTTCTTGAAGAAGGTGGCCAGCGCGTACAGGTAGTCGGCCACCTCGGTCGGGCTGGTCATTTCGTACACCGCGCACGAGTCGAAGACCACGCAGTCGATGCCCTTTTCCTCGACCAGCTTGATGATGCGGTCGAAGTGGATGTCGAGTTCGAGTTCGAGCGGCGACTCGTAGTGGATGAACAGCTCGCCCTTGTCGATCAGGCCGGCCAGGTCGAAACCGAGGGTGGCGGCGTTGCGGATCAACTGGCGCGGGTGTTCGTCGAGGCTCACCAGCAGCGTCTTGTGGCCGGTGCCGATGGCGGCGGTCAGGAACTGCACGCTGAACACCGTCTTGCCGGTGCCCGAGATGCCGCTGACCATGGTGACCGAGCCGGCGTACAGGCCGCCGTCCATCATCTCGTCGATGGCTTTGGAGCCGGTCGAGATGCGCTGGTCGGAGGTTTGCTGGTCGTTCAGGCTGATCGGGCGCGACTGCGCGCGGCGGTAGACGTGCACCCCGCGTCCGCCTTCGATGCGCATGGTGTGGCTGCCGGCGATGAAGTCCTGGCCGCGCGACTTGAGCACCGTCAGGCGCCGGTGCACGCGGCGGCGGTGCTCTTCGCGCGTGAGCGAGATGATGGTATCGAACACGAAGCGCTCGTGCGACGGCACCGAACCGAGACTTTCGTCGCGTTCGGCGGTGACCATGGTGGTCACGCCCATGCGCGCCAGGCCTTCGATGAGCAGGTGCACGTCTTCGCGGAACGGCTTGTCGTGCACTTCGGCGTACAGGCGCATGGGCGTGAGGCCGTCGATCAGCAGGCGCTTGGCGCCGATCGACTTGAGGGCGTCGGCAAAGGCGCCGTCGGCGTTGCGGAACTCGCTGAGCAGCACGGCGGGACTGGTCTGGATCACCTTGATCTTGCCGGCGTCGATCAGGCCTTGCAGGTCCCAGTTGAAGCCCGAGGCGTCGCGCAGCAGCTTGGCCGTATCGAGTTCGAAGGACACGATGGCGCCTGGTTCGTCGTACAGGGCCGCACCGGCGTAGATGAATCCCAGGCCGAACGTGGTCTTGCCGGTCCCGGGCGCGCCTTCCACGATCAGGTTATTGCCGCGTGGGAGTCCCCCGAGCAGTACTTCGTCCAGTCCGGTGATGCCTGTGTTGACCAGCATGTTCAAGTGACTTCCTTCAGTGTATTTTATGCATTCCTAATTGCACACTAGTTTATCACCCGGCATCGAATCGTTTCAGCACAACTGCCATTTTGCCGTGCATCGTTGTTAGAAGGTATATTACCCGGCGGAATCGGTGCTTCGATGGCGACTAAACGACAGGATGGTTATGAAATACTTGGTAATACTGGGATTGCTGGCCGCCGGTCCGGCCTGTGCGGGCGGGTTGGATGACATGAAAGCGGCGCTGGGCCTGTTGCAGGGCCAGGGCACGTTGCGGGCGGCGTACGAGGTGCGCGAGACGCACACGGAATTCGACGCCAAGCCGCTCAAGGGGCCGGAAACGGCGATGGCGGCGGCGCAGGTGGAGGAGGATGCGACCGGACTGGAGATCCGCTGGGACCGCGGGCTGCTCAAGCGCGCGGCGGACGAGGCGAGCGTGGCGAAGGGGGCCAAGCGCAAGCAGGCCTTGTCGCAACTGGTGGGATCGAGTTCGGCGCCGCGCCTGGCGATGGCGATGAATTACGCACCGCGTTTGCTGCAGTCGCTGTCGATTGCGCAGTTCAAGTCGGAGCGTGCCGATACCTATCAGGGCAAGCCGGCCAGGCTGGTGGAGCTGGTGATGGCGCCGCAGGAAGAGGTGAACCAGAACGTCAGCATCAAGGAAAATACAATCGAGGCGCGCTTCTGGCTCGGGCCGGACGGCGTGCCGCTGGGGGCGGTGACGACGCACACGGTCAGGGCCAAGCTGATGGTGTTCATGTCGTATGAGAAGACCACGAAGGAGGAGTTCACGTTCGGGGTGGTGAATAACCGGCTGGTGGTGCTCAAGCGCGAGATGCAGGGGAAAGAGAAGGGACCGGGGACGGAGAATGAGTTCAAGAATTTGTATACGATGACGCCGAAGTTGTAGGCGTATCGTAGCAGTCGAAGTAGCAAGCAGCAGTAGCGCACATCGCTTACCCGAGCACCGTCTTCCCCGCCTTCGCGGGGAAGACGGTCTTGAGACCAGAGGTCCATCATATTATGGCTGGTACGCGTATTCCTCCCGTCCCGCAACATCCACCTTCATCGACAGCACGCAGCCATTGAGCGGATAGCGCTCGCGCTCCGCCTCCGGCCGCCCGTGGCTGGCGCTGGTCACATACAAGGTGCGCAAATCGTCGCCGCCGAACGCAATCATGGTCGGGCACTTGACCGGCAGCTTGACCTCGCGCAGCAGTTCCCCGGAGGCCGCAAAGCGCAGCAACCGCGCGCCTTCGAACATCGCGCACCAGTACGCGCCTTCGCTGTCGACTGCGGCGCCGTCAGGCCGTCCGCCGTAATCATCGGCCTTTTTATCGGCCGAAAACAGCTGGAACGTCTCGCGCGCCTTGGCCTCGCCGCCGGCCACATCGAAGCGATAGCGGTCGATCCTGTGCGATGCGGTGTCGGCGTGATACATCGCTTGCCCGTCCGGCGTGAAACCGAGTCCGTTCGAATTCATCATCCCGCCCGACCATTTGAGGCTGACAACGCCTTTCTCCAGGCAGAACATCTGCGCCGCCTGCCGGTCGCGCGGCTCGTAAATGGTGCCGACCCAGAAGCGCCCGGCCGCATCGACGCGGCCATCGTTAAAGCGCGTGGTGGCGGTGTCGTACGGTGCGGGAGCGATGTCGGCTACCGCGTCGGCTACAGTGCCGCTGCCGGTGTCGAGGTGCACGAAGCCGGCGCGCGTGGCCACCACCAGGCCGCCGCCGGCGTGGATTGCCAGTGCCGCCGGTTCGCTGGCCATGCGCCACTCGCGGTGGGCGCCGCTGGCCGGGTGCAGCGCGTGCACCGTAAAGCCGCCGATGTCGACCCAGTACAAGGTCTGTTCGCCCGCATGCCAGAGCGGGCATTCGCCCACCAGCATCGGGGTGTCGTAAGCGACTGCGAGGTTGTCAACCACAGCGTCGGTGCCCATTACACCGCCGCCCTGGCCATGGCGATCAGACCATTGGTGGAGCTGTCGTGCAGCGCCGGTTGCGGCTCGCCGGTCAGTTCGGCCTCGATCTTCTTGGCCAGCACCTTGCCCAGTTCAACGCCCCACTGGTCGAAACTGTTCACGTCCCAGATCACGCCCTGCACGAAGGTCTTGTGCTCGTACAGCGCAATCAGCGCGCCGAGCGTGTAGGGCTTGAGGTACTCCATCAGAATCGTGTTGCTCGGACGGTTGCCGGGGAAGGTCTTGTGCGGCGCCAGCGCTTCGATTTCGGCCAGCGACAAGCCCTGCGACTGCAAATCGATGCGCACTTCGTCGATGGTTTTGCCGCGCATGAAGGCTTCGGACTGGGCGAAGCAGTTCGCCAGCAGCGCGGCGTGGTGGTTTTCCAGCTCGTGGCCCGGGCGCAGCGCGGCGATGAAGTCGATCGGCGTGATGTCGGTACCCTGGTGCAGCAGCTGGAAGTAGGCGTGCTGGCCGTTGGTGCCGCAATCGCCCCAGATCACCGGACAGGTCGGCGTGTCGACCGGCTGGCCGCCCTTGGTCACGCGCTTGCCGTTGCTTTCCATGTCGAGCTGCTGCAAATACGCCGGGAAGCGGTTCAGGTCCTGGTGGTAGGGCGCGATCGAGACCGAGCCGCAACCGAGGAACTGGCGGTTCCAGAAGCCCACCAGCGCAAGCAGCACCGGCATGTTGGACGCCAAGGGCGCCTGCTGGAAGTGCTGGTCCATCGCGTGCGCGCCGGCCAGCAAGTCGCTGAAGTGGCCGAAACCGACCGCCAGCGCGACCGGCAGGCCGATCGCCGACCACACCGAATAACGGCCGCCGACCCAGTCCCAGAACGGGAACATGTTGGCCGGGTCGATGCCGAAGGCCTTGATCGCTTCGGTATTGGTGGAGACGGCGACAAAATGGCGCGCCAGCGCGTCTTCGCCCGCGTGCCGCAGGAACCAGGCGCGCGCGGTCTGCGCGTTCATCATGGTTTCGGTCGTGGTGAAGGTCTTCGAGGCGATGATGAAGAGCGTGGTTTCGGGATTGACCTTGCCGAGCGCGGCGTCCATGTCGTGGCCGTCGACGTTGGAGACGAAGTGCATGGTCAGGCGCGGGTGCGCGTATTGACGCAGCGCCAGGCAGATCATTTTCGGTCCCAGGTCGGAGCCGCCGATGCCGATGTTGACGATGTCGGTGATCGGTTTGCCGCTGTGGCCAAGCCAGGTGCCGGCGCGCACGGCGTCGGTGAAGATGCGCACCCGGTCGAGCACTTCGTGCACGTCGGCGTTGACATCCTGGCCGTCGACCACGAGCGGCGTGCCGCGCGGCGCGCGCAGGGCGGTGTGCAGCACGGCGCGCCGTTCGGTGAGGTTGATGCGCTCGCCGGCGAACATGGCGTCGCGCTGGGTTTCGACGCCGCGCTCGCGCGCCAGGTCGGCCAGCAGTTCAAGCGTGCGCCCGTCAAGCCGGTTTTTTGAATAGTCTAGGAACAGGCCCGCCGCATCGACGGTCAGTTTCGGGAAACGTTGCGGGTCGGCGGCAAACAGGCCGCGCAGTTCCCAGTCTTCGGCCTCGACGGCGTGCGTTTCGAGGGCCTGGAAGCTGGCGGTGGAGGTGAGGGCAGGCTGGCGCATTGGTACTCGCTGTTCGGTTGGTGGGAATCGGGTGCCGGCCGCGCGGCCAGCGCATCGAAGAAGATGATCGAATAATACAGAAATTCACGTAAATTCACTACAAAAAACTGGCAGCCTTAACTAGTCGAACGCGTGCCTTTATAGATGTTGCCAGCCATCTTCATCGACTGTTCATTGGCAACGGATGACCAAAGTGAGCAAGTCGGGTGACCAAGATGTATGGTTCTGGGAGATTTTGTAGTAAAATTTCACGAAATAAATTCATAAGGAACGACCATGGCGTTGCATCCCGTAGTTGAATCGGTCACCAAACGCATCATCGAACGCAGCCGTCCATCGCGCGGCGCGTACCTGGCGCACCTCGATGCGGCGCGCGTCGACGGCCCGCAGCGCGGCGCGCTGTCGTGCACCAACCTGGCGCACGGCTTCGCGGCCTTCCCGGCCAACGACAAGCTGATTCTCAAGCAGGTCAAGAAGCCATCGGTGGCGATCGTCTCGGCCTACAACGACATGCTGTCGGCGCACCAGCCGTTCGAGCACTTCCCGGCCATTATCAAGGATGCGGTGCGCGAAGTCGGCGCGGTGGCGCAGTTCGCCGGCGGCGTGCCCGCCATGTGCGATGGCGTCACTCAGGGCCAGCCGGGCATGGAACTGTCGCTGTTTTCGCGCGACGCGATCGCCATGGCGACCGCCATCGCGCTGTCGCACAATATGTTCGATACGGCGGTGTACCTGGGCGTGTGCGACAAGATCGTGCCGGGCCTGCTGATCGGCGCGCTGCACTTCGGCCACCTGCCGGCGGTATTCGTGCCGGCCGGGCCGATGACGACCGGGATGTCGAACAAGGAAAAGGCGCGCATCCGCCAGCTGTACGCGCAGGGCAAGGCCACGCGCGACGAGCTGCTCGAATGCGAGTCGCAGTCGTACCATGGCGCCGGCACCTGCACCTTCTACGGCACCGCCAACAGCAACCAGATGCTGATGGAGATCATGGGCCTGCACATGCCGGGCGCCGCTTTCATCACCCCCGGCACGGCGCTGCGCGACGGCCTCACGCGCGCCGCGGCGCAGCGCGCGGTCGCCATTTCGCAGCAGGGCGGCAGCTACACGCCGGTGGGCCAGATCGTCGATGAAAAATGCATCGTCAACGCGGTGATCGGTCTGCTCGCCACCGGCGGCTCGACCAACCACACCTTGCACCTGGTGGCGATCGCCAAGGCGGCCGGCATCGTGATCGACTGGAACGACTTCAACGAGCTGTCGGCGGTCATTCCGATGCTCACCCGGATCTACCCGAACGGCGACGCCGACGTGAACCACTTCCAGGCCGCCGGCGGCCCCGGTTTCGTGATCCGCGAACTGCTCGACGCGGGTCTGCTGCATGACGACGTGACCACCATCCTGGGCAAGGGCTTGCGCGCGCACTGCGCGGAACCCTTCCTCGATGGCGACAAGGCGATCTGGAAGGAGCTGCCCGCGCTGACCGGCGACGACAGCGTGCTGCGCCCGGCGGCGGCGCCGTTCGCGCGCGATGGCGGCATGATCCTGGTGGCCGGCAACCTGGGCCGCGCGGTGATGAAAATCTCGGCGGTCAAGGAAGAACACCGCATCGTCGAGGCGCCGGCACTGACCTTCAATTCGCAGGAAGACTTCATGCACGCTTACACGGCGGGCAAACTCGATCGCGACTTCGTGGCCGTGCTGCGCTTCCAGGGACCGCGCGCCAACGGCATGCCGGAACTGCACGCGCTCACGCCGGCGCTGGCCAACCTGCAGGACGCCGGCCGCCATGTGGCGCTGGTGACCGACGGGCGCATGTCGGGCGCCTCGGGCAAGGTGCCGGCGGCGATCCACGTCTCGCCCGAGATCCTGGCAGGCGGCCCGCTCGGGCTGGTGCGCGACGGCGACATCATCCGTCTCGACGCCACCACCGGCACGCTCGAAGCCTTGGTGCCGGCGGCGGTGTGGGCCGCGCGCTCGCAGGCCACGGCCGACCTGTCGTCCAGCCATATCGGCATGGGCCGCGAACTGTTTACCATGTTCCGCAACGCGATCAGCGAAGCCGAGAAGGGTGCCACCACCTTCCCGCTGCCATCGCCGATTCCTACCACCGTGTCGCTGCACGACACCGCCGACATTGGCGATACCGTGCCCGGCTCCGACGAAGACTTTTTGATCAAGAACCCAAAATGACCATGACCCTACTCGACATCATGCGCTCGGCGAGCGTGATTCCCGTAATCGCCATCGACGATCCGGAGCACGCCGTACCGCTGGCAAAGGCCCTCGTTGCGGGTGGCATCCGCGTGCTCGAAGTGACCTTGCGCACCGCGCACGGCCTGGGCGCGATCCGCGCGATGGCGCAGGTGGAAGGCGCCATCGTCGGCGTCGGCACCCTGACCCAAGCCGATGAATTCGCGGCGGCGCGCGACGCCGGCGCGGTGTTCGGCGTTTCGCCGGGCCTGACCCCGGCCTTGATCGAGGCCGCGCGCAAGAGCGGCCTGCCGCTGCTGCCGGGCGTGATGACGCCGTCGGAAGTGATGGCCGCGCGCGAAGCGGGCTTTCGCCAGCTCAAGCTGTTCCCGGCGGTGCCGGCGGGCGGCGTGGGCATGCTCAATGCGATCGGCGGACCGTTGCCGGACGTGACGTTCTGCCCGACCGGCGGCATCTCGATCGAGACGGCGCCGCAGTTTTTGGCGTGCAAGAACGTGGCCTGCGTGGGCGGTTCGTGGCTCACGCCGAAGGACGCGATCGTCGCCGGCGACTGGGCCCGCATCACCGAGCTGGCACGGGCGGCGTCCGCACTGCGTTAAGGCGCGGCCACGTGCGACCTTGCTGGCGCGGCAAACCAGGGCGTCCCATGACGCCTGGTGAAATCAGGATGGCGTCGACCTTGTTCGGCGACGCCATCGATTACGCGCGGGTGGAGGTGCACGCGCGGCGCTACCTGCCGTTCGGGCTGCAGCCGAAAAACTGTGCCATGACGCCCAACGGCACCATCTACTTCGACAAATCCCGTTGCCTGCCCGATTTTTCGGCCGGTAACGAGCACACGCGCCACTGGTTCATGCACGAAATGGTGCATGTGTGGCAGCACCAGCTGGGCTACCCGGTGTGGTGGCGCGGCGCGCTGCGCATCGGCTTGAGCTATGCGTATGAACTGGCGGCGCACAAGACACTGGCCGATTTCAACATGGAGGCGCAGGGCGACCTGCTGGCCGACTATTTCGTGCTCAAGTTCCTGCGTTCGTCCAAGGCGATGGAGCAGCAGCGCTACGCGCGCAGCCTGTCGCTGTTCGAAACTGTGCTGGCCGGCTTCCGGCAGGATCCGGCCGGCCGCAATCATTTGCCCGGCGCGCGCCGCTAACCTTGCGACCAGCCGCTGTCGGCCCAAAACCGGCGGTTTGAAAAACCAAGCTTACTCCATGAAAATCAATACGCGACTTGCTTGCGCAGCGGACAAGGACACCATTTGGACGCTCTACGAAAGCGCGCTGAGAGCGCACATCGAATCCATCTGGGGATGGGATCGACTCTGGCAGCGAGACGACTTCAATAAAGCATATGTTGCTTCATCAAGCTATATGGTCGAGCTTGATACTCAGCTTTGCGGTTATATCCAGCTCGACGTCAATGACGCCGACGTCTATCTGCGCATGCTCGTTCTGACGCCGGCTGTCAGATCAATGGGGATAGGGGCTGCCTTGTTACAAAAAATCCTGGAATGTACTCATCGTTCAGGTCGTCCGCTGCACTTGCGCGTGTTTCGTGTCAATGGCGGCGCGAAACGGTTCTATGAGCGGGAGGGGTGGGTTGTCGACACTGCGGATGACGCATTTTTTACAATGACGCACCCGCTCAATCAGGTCGCCGGCATGCGTCGTTCTACTGTCGCGCTTGTCCCGGAGCGTTTTGAAGTCAGCATTGACGTCTAAGCAGGGTCGATAGAAAGCTTGCGGGGCAATGTCCGCTTCGGGCATCTGATAGTGTGCTCATCGCGGTACGTAGCGCAGCGCCACCGCGCCCGAGGCAAACTCGCGCCGGCCCACCAGGGCCAAGTCCAACATGCGCGGCAAGCCGGCAAACAGGGTCGGTCCGTGGCCCGCCACCCTGGGATGCACGATGAGTTCATACTCGTCGATCAATCCCATTTCCGCCAGCGCCCGCGGCAAGGTCACCCCGGCCGTATACAAGCCATTGCCGGGTTCGCGCTTGAGCGCTTCCACGGTGGTGCGCAGGTCGCCGCGCACCAGTTCCGCGTTCCAGTCCACGCTCTCCAGGGTGCTTGACACCACATATTTTTTTGCCGCGCCGATGGTGCGGGCAAAGGGCGCCGTCCAGTCGGGCCGCTCGCCCTGCGGCGCCGGTGTACGCCATGCGGCTTCCATCATTTGATAGATCACGCGGCCGAACAGCAGCGCATCGGCCCGGGCCAGGGTCTCGGCCGCATGGCGATGCAGTTCCGCATCGGGAATCCCAACCCGGTGGTCGCAGCACCCATCCAGGGTGAGATTGATGGAGTAGCGCAGTGGCCGCATGGTTTCTCCTTGCTGTAGGTGTCATGTCCCGAGCCGGCGCCAGGTGAACAATCAAATCGCGCCCTCCCGCAGCGACAACTATACAGCCTGACGCTGAACGCTCGGCGCCTCACCGTCGTCAATTCATCCGCCGTGACCCCCGCTGCGCTTTGAGTCGGACAAATTCCCTGATCCTGCGTCAACTCCCACATGACGTTTCAGTATGTGCTCAGTCAACACTGCGCAGAGGAAGCTCTTTACTCTTGGTATTTACTTACTGAATCTTTTCTGGGGGAATTTTTTCATGCGACCCAATCGGCTGATCTTGTGTGCTGTCGTGGCTGCCACGTGGTGCGTGAACGTGTGGGCGGCACCGCCTGTCGGGGAACTCGATGTGCGGATGGGAAGCGGAGGCGCGCCGTGCTTTACGGTTTTTCAGAAAGACGAGCGCCGTTTCGGCGCGCCGGAATTTCGTTCGATCAGCGTGAACGAGATGACGGCGGCAGGAAAGTCCTTGATGTGGGCCATGACGATTCCCCCGGAACGGCCGTTTCTGGTCACGTTTCGCCTGTGCATTCCCTATGCGGGGCGCTTACCCGTGTTGCCGAAAACAACAGCATTGCCACTTCAGCCGGGCAAGGTCTATGAGGTGCTGATCGAGATCAAGCCACCGATGCTGCCCAGCGCGCCACGGGCCTATCGGGCCAGGTTTTGCCTGAGCGGCAAGGCGGGCGGGGCGGGACAATTTCGCACGGTCAACAGCGGGGCGGTGGATGGCAAGGGGCGGGCCGGGTGCGCTGGGTAGGAATTGAACGCGCACGTTGCCCGGCAAACGTCTTGAAGTGCTGTGCTTCAACATATTTTTGGGAAATTTAGCTTTCCCCACAACACGTTTTCTGCATTATTGTCTCGCTTCTTGATGTGTCTGCGTTCGCTCAAACCAGCGCTGCTTTCATTCCACTACTGTCAGTTAAATATTCCAAGCGGAAATACTTCAAACCGACAACAGTGGGCTGGCCATGGCGACGATCTCCTTTTCTGAATGCTTGCAAGACTCGGTGGGTGACCGCCAGCATGGTCGGCTCTTGCGCTTGTCATTTCCGCACGACGACGGCCCCTTCGCGCCGCTGCTCGTCAATCAGCTTCATGCGTCGGAAGGCTTGTCCCGGCCGTTCGAATTCATCGTCGAGCTATTGTCGGGCGACCCCGGCATTCCACTGAAAGAAGTTCAGGGAAAGCTCATGTGCATCGAGCTGGTGCGCAAGGATGGCAGCCTGCGCTATTTCTCGGGACGCGTATTTGGTTTTTCTCTGAAACGTGTCGATGGTGGTGTGTCGTTTTACGAAGCCCGGCTGGCGCCATGGTTTAAGTATTTGAGCCTGCGCAAGGATAACTACCTGTTTCACCACACTTCGCTGTACGAGCAGGCCCGCAGCATCTTCGGGGACTACGCAAATTTGGCCGATTGGGATTGGCGGGTCCAGGGGGCCAACGGCGTGATGACCGATTGCTGCCAGTTCGACGAGACCGACAGCAATTTTCTGGAACGGCGTTGGGCTGCCGCCGGTATTTTCTATTGGTTCGAACACAGTGCCACTGGCCACAAACTTGTGCTATCCGACGACTCAAGCGCCGCCCCTGCCATCGACGGGTGCGATCCGGAGATACCGTTCCAGCGCCATGGCGGCGCTGTCGAGGAGGACGGCATTGCCGAGTGGTCGCCGGGACGCCAGATCACGGAGGGCAGCATTGCCCTGGCTTCCTACGACTTCAAGGCGCCGCAGCCGGCTTTCACTTCCCTGCCGACGGTTCATCGGCAAGGCCAGATATTCCATGTTGAGTCCTACGAATACACGGGTGCGTTCGGGTTCAAGGATGGCGGCGATGCGCGTTCTCTGGCACAGACCCGCATGGAAGCGCTGGAAGCGAGCGGCAAGCACTTCAAAGGCGCGGGCAACTGTCGCTATGCCATGCCAGGTCGCTGGTTCCGGCTTACCGGTCACTTTGATCGCGGGACGACGGATCAGGACCAGCAGGCAAGAGAATTCCTGATCGTCGAGCTGATTCATAGTGCAAGCAATAATTACCATGTGAGTTCGACGGCACCGTCCCATTACGAGAATACACTGGTCTGCGTGCGAAAAATCGTGCCGTGGCGCGCACCGCGCAGTCATCACAGCAGCGAGACAAAAATCCACGGCATTCAGACCGCCACCGTCGTCGGTCCTGCCGGTGAAGAAATTCATACGGATACCTATGGCCGTGTACGCGTGCAGTTTCATTGGGACCGCGCGGGGGCCAATGATGAAAAGAGTTCGGCCTGGATCCGGGTCGCGACGCCATGGGCTGGTGAGAATTTCGGCATGGTGTCGATTCCGCGCATCGGGACGGAAGTGCTGGTGCAGTTCATGGATGGAAATCCGGACCGGCCGATCATCACCGGCATGGTGCCGAATGCGAATACCCTGCCGCCGTGGGCGCTTCCGGCGAATAAGACCCAGAGCGGCATCCTGTCGCGTTCGACACCCGGCGGCAAATACGATAACGCGAATGCCTTGCGCTTCGAGGACAAGAAGGGGCAGGAGCAGTTGTGGCTGCATGCGGAGAAGGATCAGTTGACCGAAGTCGAGCACGACGAGGATAAATGGGTCGGCAACGACCGGCGCAAGACGATTGACCGTGACGAAACCAGCCTCATCAAACGCGACCGGACCGAAACGGTTGACCGGGATGAAACGATCACGGTGCATAACAATCGTACTGAACGCGTCGACCACGATGAGTGTATCAGTATCGGCGGCAACCGCAGCGAACAAGTCGGCATCAATGAAACGATCTCCATCGGCAGCAACCGCACTGAAACCGTGGGCAAGAGCGAAGCGATCAGCGTTGGCGTAAACCGCAGCAAAACGGTTGCTAAAAACGAGAAAGACAAGATCGGTAAAAACTGGTCGATCAATGTCGCGCGGATGAAGACCGAGACGATCGGCATGGCATCCATGCAGAACGTTGGCATGGGCCGCATCGACACCGTCGGCATGGCATACAACCTGAACGTGGGCATGATCATGGCGACGGTGGTGGGACGCAGCCAGACGACCAAGGTCGGCAAGGTCGTGTCGGTCAATGCCGGCGAGAAGATCGAACTGGTGTGCGGCAATTCGAAGTTCGTCATGACGCCGGACGCGATTTACCTGGAAAGCAAAGACATCCATATCAAGGCGAGCGGCAAGGTCCATGTCGACGGGCCGGCCGATGTGCTTCTCAATTCCGGAAGTGCGGAAAGTGCCCCGGGGAGCGATGGGGAGAAGGCCAAATGACGGCCCCGGTCCCTGCGGACGACAGCCGCGCCGCGAGCAAGGCCACCATCGTTAACCACACGGGCGTGCCGCATTTCTGGTTTCAGCAGACAGGCCCGCAAGGGGGGCGCCTCGATGTGCTTGTGGTGCGCGCGACGTTCGATTTTGCTGCGCAAGGCGACACCATCACCCTGGCGCAAGAACAACATCCTGTCGTTGCTGGCGATACGTATGCCGGGCCGGCATCGAGCGATCCGCTGCGCTCGGTGATACAGGAAGACGGCGACCTGGTGCCCTATAAACCCGGCACCGACATTCTTGTCAGCGGCCACGCACGCGCCCCGGGTGGACTGGCATGTGCGCAGTGGATCGCCGGGATACGCGTTGGGACGCTCAAAAAGCTGGTGCGCCTGCATGGTCCGCGCCAGTTCCGCAAGCATGCGTTTGGCTGGCGCCTGGGACCGGCTTCGCCTGTCGAGTCCGTCTGTCTGGACTACCGGCTGGCGTACGGTGGCTGCATTGACGTCGCGGCCGCACTCACAAGCGATGGCGAGTCCGACACGATCAGGCACAGCGCCAATCCGGCCGGCATTGGCTGGTTACCCACCTCAGGCGATTACAGGCATCTGAGCCGGGCTGGCCGCACATCTGTTGCGCGCTGGGTGGCTGAACAAAAGGTGCTCGCTGCTCCCCAGATCGAGGCGCCGCTCGATCCCGTCACCCACCCTTTCTCGCGCTTGCCGCCACAGGGATTGAGCGCCATTGCGCGCTGGTGTACGCCGCGCGTGGACTATCAAGGCGACTTTGACGCGCACTGGCGCGCCAACCGGAATCCGCTGCTGCCAGAAAATTTTGATGCGCGGTACTTTCAAAATGCCCCTGCCGACATGGTGATGACCCCGCACCTGCGCGGCGACGAAACCGTGACCATGACAGGTTTGCTCCCGGATAAAACGGACATGGTTTTGCCCGGATGGATGTTCATTGTTGTTGTCCGGCTTGCCAGCGGAGGCAACGTGATCAGCATCCCGCTGCTCGATACCCTGCGTTTCGATCTGGATCGACGCCAGGTATCGATGGTGTGGCGCACGCATTTCTACGACGACGATCCGGTGGTGGACATGGCGATTGCGGTTACCGCGTCGGACCAGCCGGAAGCGCAACCATTGAGCGGGGTGGATGATGGGGCAAACCCGACATATCGCGCACGCTGAGGGATGGCTGGCTGTCGCCACGGAGCCTGACCTGTGCAAGGTGGGCAAGTGCGTGGTGGCGTTTAACAGCTTCGCGCGGCTCGATCACAAGTATTCGGCATCGCCGGATGTGAAGGCGCGGGGGACGCCGGTATACCGCGTCGGCGATCTTTTCAAGAATACGCAAGCGAACGCGGGTGCGCACATTATATCCGGCACATCGCTGAGTACTGGCTATCTCCAGATACTGGAGGGTCATTCCAACGTCAAGGTCAACGCAATACCTGTAGCGCGGCACGACAGTGCCTGCCGCATCAATTGCGACAGCACCGGCGCGGGCGGTGCGCGCGGGCAGATCGTGACGATGACCAAGACTGTTGCGCCGTCGGTGGCGAAACCAGCCGCCGCGCCGCGTGTCAGCAAAAAACTTCTTCAATTAAAAGCGCTGCGGGACGCATTAAGTAGCGGGCGTATGAATCTGGATGTGACTGACGGCCTCTTCGATTTCGATCGTGCAAATGCGATGTTGAGCGGATGGATTAGCGAACTGCAAGGAACTGCAGGAACCGCCAGCGATTGGGATGCACAGCTAGGACGCGCAGCACTCGGCGTTACGAAGGACTTTGTCATGGGCATCAGCGAACTTGCCTATGAAGCTGTTAAAGCCGTGCCCAAGTTGGCTCGCGAGATGACACCGACGGGAGCGGTGATTGCTACCCTGGACCGGCAGATACTTACCGAGGAAATCAGCCTGGGAAATGTCGATGCCTCGAGCATAACGAAGGATTTGTTGGGCATGGCCAAGGCAATCGTTAAGCCCGTGACCGATCCATGGATGAAGGGGCAGTACGTTGAAGCGACGGCGCGGGGCGGGATCGAGATCCTCACTTTTTGGAGTGGCGCATCCAAGGCGAAAAAGTTGTTGGATCTGGCGAACGCCAAGGGTGCGGCGGCGGCAACTACTGCCAGTTCCCCAGCCACCAAAGCCGCAATTACCCCGGCTTCTACAGTTGCAACGACATTGCCGGGCGGTGTATATATTTCGCTTGCGCCAAAGAGGGCGCGTCCTCCACCTAACGGATTCGATGGACCAAACGGATACAAGACACTCGGAATTGATAAGGGGGCGATTATGACGCCTGGTAACTGTTCAGCCTGAGTGACGATGAAATATACATGTTGTAAACGCCGGACGCTTCGTTCATCATAGCGGCATGGCAAACAAGCTCCCGCGTCCCGACCTTTCCAAGCTTTCCGAGTCCGACAA
>NZ_WHJH01000068.1 GCF_011682145.1 Massilia mucilaginosa | reverse complement strand
CGCGCTGCCGTTCGACTTGCATGTGTAAGGCATGCCGCCAGCGTTCAATCTGAGCCAGGATCAAACTCTTCAGTTCAATCTCTGTTTAATGTCCTTGCGGACAGATCGCTCACTCAAAATACTGACAAGCTCATCTTTCGATGCGCCGTGTTTCTTTTTTGTGAACATTTGATAATTTAAGTATTCAACATCGCTTGCGCTCTGTTGGCACCTTCATCAAACGCCCACACTTATCGACTGTTAATTGTTAAAGAACTTGTTCGGTATTTCTATCTTGCCGCATGGTACGAAGCGTTGTGTTCGCTGCAGCAGAGAGATGAGATTATGCAGCGTTTCGCGTTTCTCGTCAACCCCTTCTTTTCTACTCCGCCTCGTTCGAGACGCCCTTTACAACCCGCCAACTACTTGATTTCGTTAACGTTTTCTTCGGGGAGGCGAACTATAGCAAAGCCCTCTCCACGCTGGCAAGAACTATCGTAGAAGCTACACAATTCGTCGCGTGGAACCGACGCCACGCTCACGAATACGCGCACTTATGCGTCACGCGGCCCTGTATGAACGGCGGTCAGGCCACCGAACTCGGCATCTGTAAAGAGCCGGGAACGGGTCAGGAAGCGCCGTCCTGTTCCATTGTCCAGCGAGAACATGCCACCGTTCCCTGCGACAACGTCGATGATCAGCTGCGTATGTTCCCAGTAGGCGAATTGCTCCCTTCCCATATAGAAGGCGGCGCCGTTGATCTCGCCGACCAGGACATCGGTATCGCTGATATTGAATTCGCCGTCCGGATAACACATCGGCGCACTGCCGTCGCAGCAGCCTCCCGACTGAAAGAACATGACCGGCCCATGCCGCGCGCGCAACTCGTCGATCATTGCGCGCGCGGCATCGGTTGCGACCACGCGTGATAGCGCGTCACCCATGCAAAACTCCCTTCGGTTAAAAGAAGCCCATCGCGTTCGGGTTATAGCTGACCAGCAGGTTCTTGGTCTGCTGGTAGTGATCGAGCATCATCTTGTGATTTTCGCGCCCGATACCAGACTGCTTGTACCCGCCGAATGCCGCATGCGCTGGATACAGGTGATAGCAATTGGTCCACACGCGCCCGGCCTGGATGGCGCGGCCGACCCGGAACGCACGCGAACCGTCACGCGTCCATAAGCCGGCGCCCAGCCCGTACAAAGTATCGTTGGCGATGCGCAGGGCATCGGCTTCATCGGTAAAGGTGGTCACCGACACCACCGGACCGAAAATCTCTTCCTGGAAGATGCGCATCTTGTTATCGCCCTTGAACACCGTGGGCTGCACGTAATAACCGTCCTTCATGTCGCCAGGCTGGATTTGACGCGCCCCGCCGGTCAGCAGTTCGGCGCCCTCCTGCTTGCCAATATCGAGGTAGGACAGGATTTTTTCCAGCTGCTCCTGCGAGGCCTGCGCGCCGATCATGGTCGAGGCATCGAGCGGATTGCCCTGCTTGATCGCCGCCACCCGTTCCAAGGCGCGCGCGATGAATTTGTCGTAAATGGATTCCTGGATCAGCACGCGCGACGGACAGGTGCACACTTCGCCCTGGTTCAGCGCGAACATGGCAAAACCCTCCAGGCATTTGTCGAAAAACGCGTCGTCCGCATCCATCACGTCGGCAAAGAAGATATTCGGCGATTTGCCGCCCAATTCCAGGGTGACCGGAATCAGGTTTTGCGCCGCATATCCCATGATCAGGCGGCCGGTACCGGTCTCGCCCGTGAACGCGATCTTGGCGATGCGCTTGCTCGACGCCAGCGGCTTGCCCGCCTCCAGACCGTAACCGTTGACAATATTGAGTACGCCCGGCGGCAACAGGTCGCCGATCAACTCGATCAGCACCAGGATCGAGGCCGGGGTCTGCTCGGCCGGCTTCAACACCACGCAGTTGCCCGCAGCCAACGCGGGGGCCAGCTTCCACACAGCCATCAGGATCGGAAAGTTCCAAGGGATGATCTGCCCGACCACGCCCAGCGGCTCATGGAAGTGATACGCGTAGGTTTCGTGGTCGATCTGCGCGACCGAACCCTCTTGCGCGCGGATGCACCCGGCAAAGTAGCGGAAATGGTCGATCGCCAGCGGAATGTCGGCCGCCGTGGTCTCGCGGATCGGCTTGCCGTTGTCGATGGTTTCCGCAGTGGCCAGCAAGCTGAGGTTTTCTTCCATGCGGTCGGCAATCTTATTGAGGATATTCGCACGCTCGGCCTGCGAGGTCTTGCCCCAGGCTTCCTTGGCGGCATGGGCGGCATCCAGCGCCAGCTCGATATCGTCGGCGCTCGAACGGGCCACCTCGCAAAACACCTGACCGGTGATCGGGGTGACGTTACCGAAATATTCGCCTTTGACGGGCGCAACAAATTTTCCACCAATGTAATTGTCGTAGCGTTGTTTGAATGGATTGGCTACGCCCAGCTTGCTGATATCTGCGAGATTCATGTCGTCCTCTTCCTTTATGGTTATGTACCGGGAGTCCAAGCGTAGACGCACATCAAAACAAGTACCTGCGCAAACGCAAAGAAACTGTAACGGCTTCCCACAGGCTAGTCCTTTCGATGGTGCTCTGGCGCACATTACGCTTGCCCGCTGCAGGATTCATGCCGCCCGCGTATATTGCGTACCGACGCCAAACACCCCCCGGAGAACCCATGAAGCAGCACCCGTTTCGCCTGAACCACATCGCCACCCTATTTGCGCTCGGCGCGGCAGGCACGGTAGCGGCCGCCGCACCCGATGCGCCGGCCAGCGCGCCGCTGGCCGATGTGGTCGTCATCAGCGGGAGCCGGGTCGAGCACACCAGTTTCGACTTGCCGGCAGCCATCGACGTGCTCGACGCCGCCCGCATCCGCGACGGCCAGCCGCGCGTCAACGCGTCCGAATCGCTCTCGGCCGTTCCCGGCCTGGTGGCCCAGAACCGCCAGAATTATGCGCAGGACCTGCAGATTTCCTCGCGCGGCTTCGGGGCCCGCTCGGCCTTCGGCGTGCGCGGTGTGCGCCTGATTGCAGACGGCATCCCGGCAACCATGCCCGACGGACAGGGACAAGCGGCAACCTTCAACCTCGACATGGCGGAACGTATCGAAGTACTGCGCGGTCCGTTCTCTGCCGTCTACGGCAACCATTCCGGCGGCACGGTCCAGCTGTTCACGCGCGATGGCCAGGGCCGGCCGAGCGTGGAAGGCAGCGTCATTGGCGGCAGCGACGGCACCCGCAAGGTGGACCTCAACGCCCAGGGCGAGGCGAACGGCATCGGCTACGTGCTCGACACCTCCCGCTTCGAGACCGACGGCTACCGCGCGCATAGCGCCGCCACGCGCGACCAGCGTTTCGCCAAGCTGACCATGGCACCGACCGGCACCAGCAAGCTGACCCTGACCGCCAGCGCCCTGAGCCAGGACGACACGCAGGATCCGCTCGGCGTGACTTGGGCCACCTACCAGCGCGATCCGCGCGCCGGCGAAACCGATGCCACCGATACACAGAATCCGAAACGCTCCATTGCCGACCGCTACAACACGCGCAAGAGCATCGACCACAAACAGGCCGGCGCCGCCTTCGAGCAGCGCCTGGGCGACGACCGTGTGCGTGCGATGGTGTACGGCGGCAATCGCCAGGTCATCCAGTACCAGGCTTTTTCCAGATTCGTCCAGACGCCCGCCAGCCAGTCCGGTGGCGTGGTCGACTTCGACCGTGACTTTTACGGTGCCGACATCAACTGGCTCAGCGTGCGCAAGCTTGCCGGCGGCAAGCTGAGCACCACCATCGGCATCGATTACGGCCGTTCCACCGATCAGCGCCAGGGCTACGAAAACTTTATCGGCAACCAGTTCGGCCTGCAGGGCAAGCTGCGCCGCGATGAAAGCAATACCGTATCCAGCCTCGATCCGTATGCCCAGGCCGAATGGCAAGGCGGCGACTGGGTGCTGACCGCCGGCCTGCGCCACAGCCGCATGAAAGTCAGCGTGGACGATCGCTTCGTCACCAACGGCAACGACAGCGGCGGCGTCAGCTTCCGCCACACCACGCCCGTGCTCGGCGCGCTGTTCAAGATCTCGCCGGGCCTGAACGCGTACGCCAGCGCGGCGCGTGGCTTCGAAACGCCGACCTTGAACGAGCTGTTCTATTCAGGCGCCGGCGCGGGCTTCAATTTCGCGCTCAAGCCCGCCACCAGCACACACCTGGAAGCAGGCGTGAAGGCCTATCTCGGCAGCAACATGCGCATCAATGCGGCCTTGTTCCAGGTAAAAACCAGCGACGAGCTGGTGGTCGACATCGCCGGCGGCGGGCGCACCAGTTACCGCAATGCCAGTGAAACCCTGCGCCGGGGCGCGGAAGTCTCGCTGGACAGCAACTTTGGCGCGGGATTCAGTGGCCGTCTGGCCATGACCGCCTTGAACGCCACCTACGAGCAAGGCTTCGGCAATGTTGCCGCCGGCAGCCGCTTGCCGGGCGTGCCGAAAGCCAATCTGTTCGGCGAGCTGGCATGGAAGAGCAGCGACGATGGCGTCGGCGCCGCGCTCGAAACCATCGCCAGCGGCAAAATCTACGCTGACGACGCCAACGCCGATATCGCCGCGCCGGGCTACGCGATCATCAACGCCCGCGTCCAGGCCAAACAGTCATTGGGTGGATGGCGCCTGAAGCAGTTCGTGCGCCTCAATAACCTGAGCGACCGCCGCTATGTGGGATCGGTCATCGTCGGCGACGCCAACAAGCGCTTTTATGAAGCGGCGCCGCAGCGTAACTGGCTGGCTGGCGTGAGCGCGCAATATATCTTTTAGGGGTAGCGGGACAAGCGCTTAAACTGGCGCATCGTCCGAGAACGATCCAATCAAGGCAGAGACCCGATGCGAGAGCGCCGATGAGCTTCCATGTATATATCGCCCGTGCGGGTTTCAAGGAGACGCCGATCGGTCCCGACGAATGGTTCGCCAGCGCCAGCGACTGTGCGGAACTGCGCGTTGAAAAGCACCTGAACCGGCACGGAACGATGTTTTGCACCGTCACGTTGAAAGATCGGCGCAACGCCGGGCTGCATCTGACGCCGCATGGTCTGATCGATGCGCAAGAACCGTCGAAAGAGCTGATCCTGACCATGTTCCGGCTTGCCGCCATGCTCGGCGCGGGGGTGTACGGCGAAAACCTTGATCGATATGCCTCGCCCGACCATTGGGAAACGCATACTGCCGCTGATCGCAGGACGCGCGCGGACCGGCGCGAAAAACGAAAAATGGCGCGGCGCTGGCGTGCATGTTGCTACGCTCTGATCCTCATCGCCGGCGCGATGATTGGCTGGGCGGCAGGCTGACGCTGATCCGAATCAGCTTCCGTTCAGCGTCAGCCCTTCGGCCCTAGCTGCTCAGATCGACCCCGGATACAGCTTCGCCAGGGTATCGCGCGCGATGGCCGTGGCGATCGTCTCGACATCGGCGGCGGCCTTGGGCGCATCGCCGTCGGCACGCAGCGCTTGCCACACATCGGCCAGGCGCGCGTCCTGGCGCGCCACCGCCCCCTCCACTTCGGCCTGCCAGAACGCCGGCGCCTCGCCTTCCACGAAGTTGCCGCGTCCGCGCCCGAAGTGCGCCACCGCCAGATAGCGCAGGATGCTACCAACCAGCAAGGTCTGCAAAAAATCGTCGGCGAATTGCATGGTGGTGCGGTTGCGGTCGGTGCTGGTGTTAAACCCCCAGGCCGCGCCGGCCGCCGTCAGCGCGCCGACCACCCCGCCCAGCAAGGCCCCGGCCCCGAAGGTCAATCCGCCCGCCATC
Source organism: Massilia mucilaginosa (assembly GCF_011682145.1). Taxonomy (GTDB): domain Bacteria; phylum Pseudomonadota; class Gammaproteobacteria; order Burkholderiales; family Burkholderiaceae_D; genus Telluria_A; species Telluria_A mucilaginosa. The sequence continues at coordinate 26,299 of NZ_WHJH01000068.1, read as the reverse complement.
AGATCGGCCGACAAGCCCGTCGCCGCGCCCGACACCACCGCCCCCAGCAAGCCGGCCTGGGCGCGGTCGACCGGCGCGCGCACGGTGAAATTCTTGCTCACGCGCGCATTGATCTTGGGCGCCTCGCTCGGATCGAGCTGATGCAGCGCCAGCAGCTGCCCTGTGGTGGCGGCAATGTTCTGGTTCAGCCTTTCCACCAGCAAACCCATGGCCCGCTCCTGCCGCTGCTGGTCGCTCTTGCCCAGGCCGACCGCTTTCATGGCCGACTTGAGAAAGGTCTTGTCATCGGCCTCGACCGGTTCGCTGTCGCGCGCGGCGCTGGCCAGCTGCGCGCCGGTGATCCGCATTGCTTCCGCAAAACGTTCGCGGTTGTTGGCTTCCCACTGCGCAAACAGGCGCGCGTACCCGGCCTGCTTGGGCTCGTCGACCAGCTTGCCGACCGCCTCGTAAAACACGCGCTCGTGCACCCAGCAACGGGCGAAGGCATCGAGCGCCAGCACATCGCGCACGATCTTGTACTGGTCCAGGTGCTGTTTCCAGGCAGTCTGTTCCTGCTGTTCTTCGTGCGCCGGACGCGGCGGCCCCAGCTGGTTGAGCAGCACCACCACCGGTTTGCCCAGCCACTCCAGAATGCGCATCTCGGCCGGCAGGTAGCCGGCGTCGCGCGGATGCTCGGACGAGTTGACCAGGTACAGCACCACATCGGCTTCGTCGCGCGCGGTGCGCAGCGCCTGCTGGCTGAGCCAGAACGGACGGTCGCGGTAGCGGTCCAGCACTTCGCGCAGGAACCAGCCGATCGGATTGCCGGCCATGCCCAGCCGTTTGAGCAGGCGCACCGAGTCGCCGAAGCCGGGTGTATCCCACAGTTGCAGGGTGTCGCCCTCGCTGGTCTTGAGCAGCAGGTGCGATTCGGCAAAGATGGTCACATGGGCGGCGTCGCGCACCTCGCCCACATCGACCCCGACCAGGGTGCGCGCCAGGGTGGTCTTGCCGTTGTTGGTGTGCGAAATCAGTGCAAACTGGATATGGACAGGGGTGTCGCTCATGATGCCTTCGATAAACTAAGTCCGGCGCCGAGCTCCAGCGGGCGGCGCTCGGGATGGAGCAGGTTGACGATGGTCGCCGGGGCGCGGTGGAACTGGCAGAACTGCTGCCACAGTGCGATCCGCTCGGCCAGCCGCACATCGGCCCCGGCCTGGGTGCCGCTGCGCTCGGTCAGCGCCGATTCGTCGACCAGCACGGCAATGCCGCGTTGCGAAGCGCGCACCAGATGATCGAGAAAGGCGCCGTGGTTTTCTTTCTCCGGCGTCGCGGCCAGGCTGAACAGCACGGCGCTCGCTGTCACATTGGCGTCATCCACGCTCAGATCGCGCAGGGCGTCGACCGCTTCTTCGCCATAGCCGGACGATGGCCGCAGCATCACCCGCGCCTGTTCGCCGTACAGGGTCACGGCGATCTGCGACAGGCCCTTGTCGCGCGCCTCGTCCAGGGTGTAGCTGTAGGGCAGCACGCGCAGCAGCGCCGGCGCGCTGGTGCCGGCCTCGCCGTTGAGCTTGCGGAAGTACGGCTGTTCCAGGTCCAGCGGAAATTTGTTGTGCATCCGCTGCGCGCGCCAGTGCGCCACGCCCGCCAGTACCAGGCGCGGCAGCACCACCAGCAGCAGCAAGGTCGCCCCGTACAGATGCACCCACTTGGCCCCGCCCATCCCGGTCGACAGCTTGGAAAAGTGCAAGGCCTCGATATCGGCAATGCTGAAACCTTCCAGCGGCAACAGCGCCACGGCCGGCGCAAACAGCACCGACAGGATGCCATGCACCTGGGTGGCGTCGAGGAAAGTGCTTTCCCAGCCAGCCACATATTGCGTCAGGAAGCCGCGCGCGTACAGCGACAGCAGCGCGCCCACGGCAAACATGGCGGCCGCCAGGTGCATGGTGCGCGCCAGGCGCGCCTGCGTCAGCCTGGCGCTCAGCTCGCTCCATTGGAGGCTGAAATCGGTGAGCCCGGCCGCCAGCACATTCGGCAACTTGCGCGGCAGCGACAATTGCGCGCCGCTCAGGCGGCGCATCAAGGCCGGCGATACCCAGCCGTTCTTACGCGCGGGCGCCAACATCCACGCCATCAACAGTAAATACACCAGCATATTCCAGCCGATAATCGCCAGCAGCGGCGCCGACAGCAAATCGACCCGATGCGGATCGCCGATCCGGTCGACCGCCGCGCCGAGCACCAGCGCCAGCAGCGGCAAGCCGAGCGACAGCGCCTTGAAGCTGCCGCGGCGGCGCGCAATGGCCCCGAACGCGGGCGTGCGCTCGCTCAGGCGCTTGAGGATCTGCTCGGCGCGCTGCTGCAAAAAGTGCTCGGTCGTCACTTCCGACTTGCTGTCGGACGCTTGCCATTGCGCCAGTTCCTTGGCGCTGCGGCTGGCGTACAGGCGATCGTCGTCACTCAGTACCTCGTGCTTGCCGTCCATGGTTTCGATGGAGCGCACCAGCACCACGTTCCTTGCCACCTGTTCGTTCATGCTTTTCCTGTTCTATTACGCGCTCATATTTGCGGGGACCTGTATGAAACGACAACATTCACAGGCCAATTGTGCCGCACTTTGCCTCCCCATGCTGGTCTTGCAGAAACGCGCAAGCAGGGATGTGCTATCTTAGCGCGGAATTTTCTTGACACTTTCTTATCTCTCTTCACGATGCGCCTCCCAGACATAGCTTCCACCCACGACCCCCTGCTGGCCAGCGAACTGGCCCAAGCGATCGACAACAAGACCAAGCCGCTGGGCAGTTTGGGCGCGCTCGAAACGCTGGCCAGGCAGATCGGCCTGATCCAGCAAACCACCAGAGTCGCGCTGCACAAGCCGGCCATCCTGGTGTTCGCGGCCGATCACGGCGTGGTGGCCGAAGGCGTCTCGGCCTATCCGCAAAGCGTCACCTGGCAGATGGTCGAGAACTTCCTGTCCAGGGGCGCGGCGATCAACGTCTTCGCGCGCCAGAACGGCTGCGCGCTGCAGATCATCGACGCCGGCGTCAATCACGACTTCGGCAAGCGCGCCGCGCTGATGGACTGCAAGGTCGCGCGCGGCACCGCCAATTTCGCCGAGCAGCCGGCCATGAGCTGGGCCGAATGCGCCGCCGCCCTGGCGCACGGCATGCGCATCGTCGGCAACCTGGAAGGCAATGTGATCGGCTTCGGCGAAATGGGCATCGGGAACACCACCGCCGCCGCCGCGCTGATGCACAAGCTGACCGGCGTGCCGGTGGCCGACTGCGTGGGCGCCGGCACCGGTTTGTCGGCCGAGGGCGTACTGCACAAGCAGAGCGTGATCGAGGCGGCCGTCGCCCTGCATGGCGAGATGAGCGAACCGCTCGACATCCTGGCCACCTTCGGCGGCTTCGAGATCGCCATGATCGTCGGCGCCATGCTCAAGGCGGCCGAACGGCGCATGGTGCTGCTGATCGACGGCTTCATCGTCAGCAGCGCGCTGCTGGTGGCGGCACGCATGCAGCCGGCCATCCTCGACTACTGCGTGTTTTCGCACTGCTCGGACGAAGCGGGCCATGCGCGCATGCTAGAACACTTCAACGCCAGCCCGCTCCTGAACCTCGGCCTGCGCCTGGGCGAAGGCACCGGCTGCGCACTGGCCTTGCCGCTGCTGCACGCGGCCGTCAACTTCCTCGGCGAGATGGCCACATTCCAGTCGGCGCGCGTGGCCGGCCAGTCGGCCTGAGGTCACGGCATGGCCAGCATCATCCACCAGTGCCGGCTGTTCTTCATCGCGCTGCAGTTCTTCACGCGCGTGCCGATTCCGGGCTGGGTCGGATTCGATCCGGCCTGGCTGCACCATGCGTCGCGCTATTTTCCGCTGGTGGGCGTGGTGGTGGCCGGCGTGGCGGCGGCGGTGTATGCCGCTGCGGCGTGGCTGTTCCCCGCCCCCGTGGCGGTGATCCTGTCGACGGCGGCGGCGATCTACCTGACCGGTGCCTTCCACGAAGACGGCCTGGCCGACATGTGCGACGGCTTCGGCGGCGGATTGACCACCGAGCGGGTACTGGAAATCATGAAGGACTCCCGTATCGGCACCTATGGCGCGGCCGGCATGGGGCTCACGGTGGGCCTCAAGTGCGCCGCGCTGTGGTCCCTGCCCGCGCCCGCCGTCATCGCCGCGCTGTTCATCGCCCATCCCCTGTCGCGCCTTGCGGCCGTCAGCCTGGTCTGGGAAATGGAATACGCGCGCGCCGAGGGCAAGGCCAAGCCGATGGCCCAGCATATGAGCCACCACGAATTCGGCATCGCCTGCGCCTGCGCCGGCGTGCCCGCGCTGGCCCTGGCCACGGCCGGCATGGTGCCCTGGCTTGCGCTGCTCGCAAGCGTGATCGGCGCCGCGCTGGTGGCGTGGTGGCTGGGCGCCAAGTGCCTGCGCCGCATCGGCGGCTATACCGGCGACTGCCTGGGCGCCGTGCAGCAGGTGGCCGAAGTGCTCATTTATCTCGCGCTGCTGGCGTTTTTCCAGCACGGCGCCTGGCTCTGACATGCGTTTGCATCTGGTGCGCCACCTGGCGCCGCAGGTGACATCCGGCGTGTGCTACGGGCGCACCGACCTGACTGTCGATCCAGTATTGCAGGCACTGGCCCTGCCCGCCCTGCGCGCGCGCCTGCCCGCCGGCCTGCCGATCTTTTCCAGTCCCCTGCGGCGCTGCGCCGCACTGGCGCAGGCCCTGGGCGGCGTAGCGGTGCAGTACGACCCGCGCCTGGCCGAACTCGATTTCGGCGACTGGGAAATGCGCCGCTGGGACGACATCGACCGCGCCGGCGTCGACGCCTGGGCCGCCGACATGGCCGGCTACCGCCCCGGCGGCGGCGAAAGCGTGACCGCCATGGCGCGCCGCGTGTCGGCGTTTTATACCGACCGCATGCAAGCGCAAACGCCCGGCGCCATCGTCATCTGCCACGCCGGCACCATCCGCCTGCTGGCCGCCCGCGCGCGCGGACTGGGTCCCGAGGCCATGGCACTGGAAGCGGCACAGCACCCCCATGCCATTGCCTACGGCGAGACCGTCATCATCGACTGTGTATAATTATCGGGTGTTGGTGCCCGCGCCCATGTCCATGAGCGCAGTTAAACTGGGAAACACGAAGCCTGCGACAAACAGGCCAACGTGTGCTGCCCCCGCAACGGTAAGCAAATGTCGCTGACATGGCGACGAGCCGCCTCGATTGACCACTGTGCATTTGGCATGGGAAGGTGAGACGGCCGCATTTGCCAGCCCGGATACCGGCCAACACAGGTGGGAACACGCAGCCATATCCGCGTTCCTTTTCAATCTGGCCAACGGGGACGTCGGCCGGTTGCTCGCAATCGCATTCACTAAAGATTTGTCATGACCTTTCCTGTTGTTCGCCACGCGGCCCTGACGTCGCTCGCGCTAGCTTTTACCGCCCCTTGCGCCCTCGCCGACAGCCCTGCCGATAGCGCCGCCGCTGCTGCCAATACTGCCGTCATCATCACCGCCGCGCGCGCGCCGCAACCGTCAAGCGAGGTCCTGAGCGACCATGTCCTGATCAGCGCCGGCGACATCGCCCGTTCGGGCGCGGCCAATGTCGTCGACCTGCTGCAAAAGCAGCGCGGCATCGAGATCACCCGTAACGGCGGCCCTGGTACCGCATCGCAAGTGTTCATTCGCGGCGGCGACGCCAAGCAGACCGTGGTGCTGGTCGACGGCGTGCGCATCGGCTCGTCCACCAGCGGCATCGCCAACTGGGCCACCCTGCCGCTGGCGAACATCGACCGCGTCGAAATCGTCTACGGCCCGCTGGCCACCATGTACGGCGCCGACGCCATCGGCGGCGTGGTGCAGATCTTCACCCGGCGCGGCGCCGGTCCGGCCGCCGTGAGCGCCAGCGTGGAAGCGGGCAGCGACAAGGCGCGCGCGATGACCTTCGGCGTATCCGGCGCCAGCGAGGGCGAGAACAGCATCAACTACGCGTTCGGCCTGTCGAAAGACAAGGACCAGGGCTTCTCGGCCACCAGGCCGGGTACCTCGTCGTACAACAAGGACAACGACGGCTACGCGCGCGACAGCGCCAGCGGCCAGCTGGGCATCGTGCTGGCCAAGGGCCACGAAGCGGGCCTGCTGTACCTGCACAGCCACCTCAAGTCACAGTACGATTCGGGCCCGAACCCGTTCGACGTGCGCAGCGTGCAGAACATGGACAACATCGCCGTGTACTCCAAGCACCAGTTCAGCAGCGGCTGGAAAATGAGTTTGCAAGCCTCCGAGGCCGACGACAAATCGGTCAACTTCACCAGCGCCAGCGCCAGCAACCGCATCGACACGCGCGCGCACGCCTACAGCATGCAGCACGACATCGCTCTCGGCGGCGACCTGCTGCAACTGGTGCTCGAACGGCGCGTGGAAAGCGTGTTCGCCGACACCACGCGCGCGCTGAACACCAGCCGCGCCACCAACTCGGTCGCCGCCGCCTACTCGGCGAAGCGCGGCAAGCACCTGGCCAGCGCCAGCGCGCGGCGCGACGACAGCACCCAATATGGCGACAAGGTCACCGGCGCCATCGGCTACGGCTACAAACTCACGCGCGCGCTGCGCCTGAACGCCAGCGCCGGCACCAGTTTCCGCGCACCGACCTTCAATGAACTGTATTACCCCGGCTACGGGGTCGACACCAACAAGCCCGAACAAGGTAAAAACGTCGAAGGCGGCGCCTACTACAACGACGGCGTCACCGAGGCCAGCGCGGTTTACTACCGCAACCGCCTGAGCGACCTGCTGGTCAACACCGGCAAATGCCCGGTCCAGCTGGACACGCACCCGAACGGCTGCGCCTACAACGTCAACCGCGCCACCCTGGAAGGCGTCACGCTCGGCGCGCGCACCCGCATGGGCGATGTCGACATGAGCGGCTCGATCGACTTCCAGGACCCGCGCGACGACACCACCGGCAAAAACCTGCAGCGGCGCGCCAGGCGCCACGCCAAGTTCGCCGTCGAATACAACGCCGGCAACGTGATCGCCGGCGTGGGCGTGCAGTTGTCCGGCAAGCGCTTCGACGACCTGGCCAACCGCCACACCCTGCCCGGCTACGGCCAGGTGAACCTGTTTGCCTCGTATCGCTTTGCCCCCGACTGGTCGGCTGTGCTACGGTTGAACAACGTCGCCGACAAACAATACGAACTGGCGCGTAATTACGCCACCGCGGGCCGCCAGGTATTTGCCGGCATTCGCTTCGGCGCCCGATAGGCAGCAAACAGGGGTCGCATGCATCCGTTCTTTCGCACTATGCGCCACAGGGCCGGCGTCATCATCACGACGCTGACCTTATTGGCATTGGCAAGCCTGGTCGTCGCCGGGATGGTCGGCTCGGTGCCGGTCGCGCTGGCCGAGATGCCGGGCGCGCTCATCGCCCTTGCGAAAGGCGATACCTCGACCCTGGCCGCCACCCTGCTCGACCTGCGCCTGTCGCGCGCACTGGTGGCCTTCGTCACCGGCGGCGCACTGGCGCTGGCCGGCGTGATGATGCAAGCCTTGCTGCGCAATCCCCTGGCCGAGCCGTACGTACTTGGCATCTCGGCCGGCGCCTCGGTCGGCGCGCTGGCCGCGCTGCTGTTCATGTGGGCCATGTGGATGGTCGACGTGGCCGCGTTCGTGGGCGCGGTGGCGGTATCGATGCTGCTGTATATGCTGGCCCGGCGCGACCTGCGCGGCAACGCGGCGGCCGAAGGCGGTTCGTCCCTGCTGCTGCTAACCGGCGCCATTCTCTCCACCTCCTGCATCGCGCTGGTGACCCTGATGCTCTCGATCGCCCCCGAAAGCCGCTTGCGCAGCATGATTTTCTGGATGATCGGCGACATCGCCGGTGCGCCTTTGCGCCCGCTGCCGTGGATCGTCCTGGCCGTCGGCCTCGTTTTCGCCCTGCGCAGCGCGCGTTCCCTGAACGTGCTGGCGCTGCACGCGGAAGCCGCCGCCACCCTCGGCATTCCGGTCAGCGCGCTGCGCAAGGGACTGTTTTTCTGCTCCGGCATGCTGACCGCCAGCGCCGTGACCAGCGCCGGCAGCATCGGCTTCGTCGGCCTGATCGTGCCGCACGCCTGCCGCTTCGCCTGCGGCCCGGATCACCGTTTGCTCATTCCCGCAGCCACCCTGGCCGGCGGCGCCTTCCTGGTGCTGGCCGATACCCTGGCGCGCACCGTACTGGCGCCGCAGCAGCTGCCGGTGGGCGTGATCACGGCGCTGATCGGCGCCCCCGTCTTTTTGTACCAACTCCACCGGCTGAACCGCTCATGATGATCGAAGCGCGCCAACTGCTCCTCACCGCCGGCAGCCGCACGCTGGTGAAAAACCTCGACTGGCAGGTGCGCAGCGGCGAGTCGTGGTGCGTCATCGGCCGCAACGGCGCCGGCAAGAGCACGCTGATGCGCACCCTGGCCGGCTTGCGCGATCCCGACGGCGGCGCCATCGCCATCGGCGGACGCGCATTGGCCGACTGGCCGCTCGAAGAACTGGCGCGCCAGCGCGCCTTTTTGCCGCAATCGCGCAGCGACGCCTTTGCCTACCGCGCCATCGAAACCGTGCTGGCCGCGCGCCATCCCTACCACGCCAACCGCTACTGGGAAGGCAGCGACGACTACGCCATCGCCCACGCCGCGCTGGCGTCGATGGAAGTGGCCGACCTGGCCGAGCGCGACGTGCGCACCCTGTCCGGCGGCGAGCGCCAGCGCGTGGCCATCGCCGCCATGCTGGCGCAGGACACGCCGCTGCTGCTGCTCGACGAGCCAGCCAACGCGCTCGACCTGGCGCACCAGCACAGCGTGATGCGCCTGCTGGCGAAGCTGTGCCGCGAACAGGGCAAGACCGCCGTGATGATCGGCCACGATTTGAACCTGGCGCACCAGGCGTCCAGCCACGCGCTGCTGATGATGGGCGACGGCGAATGGCTGGCCGGCCCGGTCGACGAAGTAATGCAAGCACCGGTCCTGAGCCGCTACCTGGGCCACCCGATTGAAGTCCTTCCCCACGGCAGCCGCCGTATTTTCATCCCAACCGAGGAATCCGCATGATCGACGACACCGCAAACAGCGAACTGAATGAACGCCACCGCGTCCGCATGGAACGCAAGAAGGCCATCATCGACCAGAAGATCGCCGAGGCGCAGAAGGAAATCGGCATCATCATCGTCAACACCGGCAACGGCAAGGGCAAGAGTTCGAGCGGCTTCGGCATGGTGGTGCGCGCCATGGGGCATGGCATGAAAGTGGCCGTGGTCCAGTTCATCAAGGGTGCGATGTCGACCGGCGAAGAAAAATTCCTGCGCCGCTTTCCCGACGAAGTGAGCTTCCACGCCATGGGCGAAGGCTACACCTGGGACACCCAGAACCGCGAACGCGACATCGAAAAAGCCGAGCAAGCGTGGGCGCTGGCCAAGGGCTTCCTGTCCGACCCGGCGATTGGCCTGGTGCTGTTCGACGAACTCAATATCGCGCTCAAATACAAATACCTGGACGTGCACGCCGTCATCGCCGACCTGCTCGACCGGCCCGGCATGCAGCATGTGGTCATTACCGGGCGCGGCGCGCCGGACGAACTGATTGCGATTGCCGACACGGTCACCGACATGACGGTGGTCAAGCACGCCTTCAAGGCCGGCATTGCGGCGCAGGCCGGGACGGAGTTCTGATGAGCGGCCACGCGGATGTGCGCGTACTGCTGGTCGCCGCCGTCTCGTCCGGCCAGGGCAAGACCACGGTAACGGCCGCCCTGGCGCGCGCGCTGGTGCGGCGCGGCCAGCGCGTGCGCGTGTTCAAATGCGGACCCGACTTCATCGACCCGATGCTGCTCGAACGCGCCAGCGGTGCGCCGGTCGGCTCGCTCGACCTGTGGATGGTGGGCCGCGAACAGTGCCGCAGCCAGCTGGCCGCCGCCGCCCGGGAAAGCGACGTGATCCTGATCGAAGGCGTCATGGGCCTGTACGACGGCACGCCCTCCTCGGCCGACCTGGCGCGCGAATTCGGCCTGCCGGTGCTGGCCGTGATCGACGCATCGGCGATGGCGCAGACCGCCGGCGCGCTGGTGCTCGGCCTGCGCGACTACGGCCCGGTGGACATGGCCGGCGTGATCGCCAACCGTGTCGCCACCAAGGGCCACGCGGCCATGGTGGCCGCTTCGATGCGCGACATTGCGCTGATCGCGGTGCTGCCGCGCCAGTCCAAGACCCTGCCCGAACGCCATCTGGGCCTGGTGCTGCCGGCCGAAGTGCAGGATGTGGACGGCCTGCTCGACCTGCTGGCCGACCAGCTCGAATTCGACGACGCCGCATGGGCGCAGCTGCGCCACACGCGCATCGACCTGAGCGCGCGCATCGACGCGCCGGCAGCGCTGCTGGCGGGACGCACCATCGCCGTTGCGCGCGATGCCGCCTTTGCCTTCCTGTACCCGGCCAACCTGGACACCCTGCGCGCACTCGGCGCGACGCTCGCCTTCTTTTCGCCGCTGGCCGACGAGGCGGTGCCGGAACTGGCCGACGCGGTGTACCTGCCCGGCGGTTATCCGGAGCTGCACGGCGCAACGCTGGCCGCTGCCGCGCGCTGGCGCGCCTCGATTCGCGCCGCCCATGCGGCAGGCATGCCGATCGTGGCCGAATGCGGCGGCATGATGGCGCTGGCCGATTCGCTGGCCGACCAGGCGGGCACGGTGTGGCCGATGGCCGGCCTGCTCGAAGGCGCGGTCAGCATGCAGGCGCGCATTGCGGGCCTTGGCTCGCAGGGACTGGAAACGCCGCACGGCCTGCTGCGCGGGCATACCTTCCACTACTCGCGGCTGGAAACGGCGCTCGCGCCAGGCGCGCACACGGTCAAGCATCCGAGCGGCGCCGGCGGCGAAGCGGTGTACCGCGCCGGGTCCCTGACGGCGTCGTACTTCCACGCCTACTTTCCATCGTGTCCGGCGGCGGTGGCGGACCTGTTTTCGAGGAGTGCGGCATGACGACCACGCTGATCCTGGGCGGCGCGCGTTCCGGCAAAAGCTCGTACGCCGAAAAACTAGCGCTCGAATCGGGCAAGGAAGTCGTCTACATCGCCACCGCGCGCGCCGGCGATGGTGAAATGGCGCAGCGCATCAAGACCCACCGGTCGAGCCGTCCCGGCAACTGGACCACCATCGAAGAACCGATGCTGCTTGGCGAAGCGATCCTGCGCTGCAGCGAACCGGACACCGTGGTGCTGGTCGACTGCCTGACCCTGTGGCTGAGCAACCTGATTTTCTCGGTCGACCAGGACTTCCCCGAAGTGGGCGTGATCGACCTGCCGGACATTTTCTACGAACAGTGCGACGCGCTGCTGGCCGCCCTGCCGCAAGCGCCCGGCGACGTGATCATGGTCTCGAACGAAGTGGGCATGGGGATCGTGCCCTACGGCGCCTTGTCGCGCTGCTTTTCCGACGAAGCCGGACGGCTGAACCAGGCGGTGGCCAAGGTGTGCGACCGTGCCCTGTTCATCGTGGCCGGCATGCCGCTCACGCTCAAGGGCCAGGCATGCTGAGTGGCTTGAGCCTGGCGCAAGTGGCGCTGCTGCTGGCCGGCGGCGTGCTGCTCGACCTGCTGCTTGGCGAAGCGCGGCGCTGGCATCCGCTGGTCGGCTTCGGCAACCTGGCGATGCGCATCGAGCGCGCGCTCAATCGCGGCAATGCGCGCTTCGTGCGCGGCGCGCTGGCGTGGACGCTGGCGGTGCTGCCGCTGGCGGCGCTCGGCGCGCTGCTGTGCCATGGCGCAGGACTGGCCGCGCATGCCTTTCTCCTGTATTTTTGCCTGGGGTTTCGCAGCCTGCGCGACCATAACCTGCCGATCGCGCAGGCGCTGGAAAGCGGCGACCTGGCGCAGGCGCGCCTGCTGACGGCGCGCATCGTCAGCCGCGATACCGCCGGCGCCAGCGAGGCCGACCTGGCCAAGGCCAGCGCCGAATCGCTGCTCGAAAACGGCAACGATGCGGTATTCGGCACCCTGTTCTGGTTCGTGGTGGCCGGTGGCGCGGGCGCGCTGCTGTTCCGGCTCGCCAATACCCTTGACGCGATGTGGGGCTACAAGAGCACGCGTTACCTGGCGTTCGGCTGGGCGGCGGCGCGCATCGACGATGTGCTGAACTACCTACCTGCGCGCCTGACCGCGCTGTCGTACGTGCTGCTGGCCGATCACCGGCGCGCGGCGTGGGAATGCTGGCGCGCGCAGGCGCCCGGCTGGCCAAGCCCGAACGCCGGCCCGGTCATGGCCAGCGGCGCCGGTGCGCTCGGTCTTGCGCTGGGCGGCAGCGCGACCTACGACGGCGTGGCCGAACAGCGCCCTGCGCTGGGGCGCGGCCGCGCCGCGCAGGCCGGCGACATTGCGCGCGCCTGGAAACTGGTGCGCGCGACCGCCGCGCTGTGGCTGGGCGTGGCCGCGGCGGCGGCACTGATCATGGGAGCATTTCATGCTTGAACACGGCGGCAACCTGCGCGCGGCGTCGATCCGCTTCAATCGTCCGCTGGCCGACTGGCTGGACCTGTCGACGGGACTGAACCCAAGCTGGTATCCGGCGCCGCAACTGGCGGGCAATGCGTGGCACCGCCTGCCGGAAACCGATCCTGAACTGGCGCGCGCGGCGAGCGCATTCTATGGCGCGCCACGGATGCTGGCGGTGGCCGGCACGCAGGCTGCGATCCAGGCGCTGCCCCAGCTACGGGCACCGTCGCGCGTGGTGGTGGCCGCGCCTTCGTACGCCGAGCACGCGCACCACTGGGCACGGCACGGTCACAGCATGCGCGAGGTGGCGTACGACGCGTTGGACGCGGCGCTGCCCGAGTGCGATGTGCTGGTGCTGTGCAATCCGAACAATCCGACCGGCGCGACCGTGGCGCCCGAACGCTTGCTGGCCTGGGCTGCGGCATTGAGCCAGCGCGGCGGATGGCTGGTGGTGGACGAAGCCTTTGGCGACACCGCGCGGCACCTGACTGTGGCCGCGCACAGCGACCGCCCGGGCCTGATCGTGCTGCGCTCGGTCGGCAAATTTTTTGGACTGGCCGGCGTACGCATGGGCTTCGTGGGCGCGCACGCGCCCTTGTTGTCGGACCTTGCCGATTTGCTCGGCCCATGGACGGTCAGCGGCCCGGCGCAGCAGGTGTCTGCAAAGGCGCTGAGCGACCGCGCATGGCAGGAGGCGATGCGCATCCGGCTGGCCGGCGAAGGCGAGCGTTTGCGCGCACTGCTCGCCGCGAACGGCATCGCGTCGACCGGCACCGACCTGTTTCAATGGTGGCCCGAAGCGCGGCCCGAGGCCTTCTGGCAGCACATGGCCGAACACGGAATCTGGGTGCGGCTGTTTCCCAAGGCGGCGCGGGGCATTCGCCTCGGCCTGCCGCCCGATGAACATGGATGGCGGCGCCTTGCGCTCGCCCTGGAAGACTGGAACCGAGGACCACGATGAAAACCCTGTTTGCCGCCTTTGCCGGCATGATCGCCCTGAACGCCGGCGCCGCCATTACCGTCAACGACGACGATGGCCGGCCGGTGACCCTGCAAAAGAGCGCGCAGCGCGTGATTGCACTGGCGCCGCACGTGACCGAAATGCTGTACGCGGCCGGCGGCGCCGAACGGCTGATTGCGGCCGTAGCCTACAGCGATTATCCTGAAGCGGCCAAGCGCCTGCCGCAAGTGGGCAGCCATAACGGCATCGACATGGAACGTATCGCCGCCCTCAAGCCGGACCTGATCGTGGTCTGGATGCACGGCAGTTCCGAACGCCAGATCGACCAGATCCGCGCGCTCGGCATCCCCCTGTTCCACAGCGAGCCGCGCAAACTCGACGACATTGCCAGTAACCTGACGCGCCTCGGAAAGCTGATGGGCACCGAGGCCGTGGCAGATCCCGCGGCGGCCGACCTGCGCAAGCGCCTCGGCGCGCTGCAAACCAGATACGCGAAGCGCGCGCCGGTGCGCATGTTCTATCAGGTGTGGGACAAGCCGCTCTACACCCTCAACGACGGCCATATCCTGAGCGACGCCATGCGCATGTGCGGCGGCGAAAATGTGTTCGGCAAGCTGAAAGTGACCGCCCCGGTGGTCACCGTGGAAGCGGTGCTGCAGGAAGATCCGGAAGCGCTGTTCAGCGGCGAGCGCAGTCCCACCGACATTGGCCTGAACCTGTGGAAGCCGTTCACCACCATGACGGCGGTCAAACGCGGCAACCTGTTCAGCATCGACGGCAACCTGCTCAATCGCTCCGGGCCGCGCATGATCGCCGGCGCCGAAATCCTGTGCGACAAACTCGACCTGGTGCGCCAGCGCAGGACCAAGCCATGAGCCGCTTCCCTTTTCACACCCTGATGGTGCAGGGCACCACGTCGGACGCCGGCAAGAGCACCGTGGTGGCGGCCTTGTGCCGCCTGCTGAAAAATGAAGGCATCCCGGTGGCGCCGTTCAAGCCGCAGAACATGGCCCTGAACAGCGCGGTGACGGCCGACGGCGGCGAAATCGGGCGCGCCCAGGCGCTGCAGGCGATTGCCGCCGGCGTGGCGCCGCACACGGACATGAATCCGGTGCTGCTCAAACCATCGAGTAACATCGGCGCGCAGGTGGTCATCCACGGCAAGGTGCGCGCCGAGATGAACGCGCGCGACTATCATCAGTACAAGACAGTGGCGATGGGAGCCGTGCTCGAATCGTACGCGCGCCTGCGCCAGCAGTACCAGGCGATCGTGGTCGAAGGCGCGGGCAGCCCGGCGGAGATCAACCTGCGCGACCGCGATATCGCCAACATGGGCTTTGCCGAGGCGGTCGACTGCCCGGTGATCCTGGTGGCCGACATCGACCGCGGCGGCGTATTCGCGCACATCGTCGGCACGCTCTCGTGCCTGTCGCAGAGTGAACGCGACCGCACCATCGGCTTTGTGATCAACCGTTTTCGCGGCGATATCTCGCTGCTCGAACCGGGCCTGGACTGGCTGGAACAGCAGACCGGCAAACCGGTGCTGGCGGTGCTGCCCTACCTGCAAGGGCTGTTCCTCGATGCCGAAGACGCGGTGCAGGCGGTGCAGGCTTCGCGCGGGGCCTTCAAGGTGGTGGTGCCGTCGCTGCCGCGCATGAGCAATCACACCGACTTCGATGCGCTGCGCGTGCATCCGGATGTGGACCTGCGGTTCGTGCGCCAGAACGAGGCCAAGCCGGCCTGCGACCTGTTGATCATCCCGGGCAGTAAAAACACGCGCGGCGACCTGGCGTATCTGCTCGACCAGGGCTGGGGCGCGTACATCGACAAGCACCTGCGCTACGGCGGCAAGGTGATCGGCATTTGCGGCGGCTTCCAGATGCTGGGACGCGAGGTGATGGACCCGCACGGGGTGGAAGGCGAGAGCGGCGCGACAACGGGCCTGGGCCTGCTCGACCTGCGCACCGAACTGACCACCGAAAAACGCCTGGCGCAGGTGACGGGCCGCTGCGCTTTTGCCGACGCCGACGTGGCGGGCTACGAAATTCACATGGGCGTCTCCAGCGGCGCGGCGCTCGACATGCCGGCCTTTCGCATCGAGGGCCGCGATGAAGGCGCGCGCTCGGGCGACGATCAGATCCTGGGCAGCTACCTGCACGGCATGTTCGACCATCCGCAAGCCTGCGCCGCGCTGCTGCGCTGGGCGGGGCTCGACAGCGGCGCCACGGTCGACACGGCCCAGCTGCGCGAGGCCAGCCTGGAACGCATCGCCCAGGCCGCGCGCCCCTTGTACGACGCGCTGTGTGCGATAAAATAGAGCTCCCATTTGTTGCAAAAAGTCTGCCGCAGCGCAGCTTGACTGCTTGGGGTACATACACCATGTGTAGAATGAGGGCAATAATTTACTCTCTGTGGACGTGCCATGTTGTCAATGATTAAGGTTGTACAAACCTTTCCTTCGGTCCGGATTCCGTCCAGCTCGGGCGGACTGCCGGTCGAAGTGTCGCTGATCGCGCAACTGGTGCACGGCTCGGGCAATCATTTGTTCGCCAGCGTATCGGCGCGGCAACAGCAGCACCAGGAATTCGTCGACGAGCTCGACGAGCCGTCGGCCAAGCTGGGCGGCACCGATTTCGACAAGGGCGATCCCACGTCGCTGTACTCCTTCGTTGTCGGCCCGAAAGGGCACCCGTTTCACCGGCACGCCGGACATCGCATTTTCACGGCCATTTCGGGCAGCGGCGGCGCGCAGTTGCGTTTTTCCAGCGCTTCCACGGCGCAAATCGATGAAGATCCGCACAGTTTCCTGCGCGCGCTTCAGTGCATCAACATTCCGCCCGATTGCATGTTCACGGTGCGCTTCGGCGGCGAGACCTGGCATCAGTTCGCGCCGCTCACGCGCAACAGCCCGCATCCGGTGTTTTTTGCGCTGTCCTGCCACACCAACGAGCTCGGCGGCGACTTGTCCGACGATCTGCGCAAACAGGTCATGGCGAACGAAGCCAGTATTCCCTCGCTGACCTCGCTGCTGCCGCAAGCAGTGGCCGATTTGCTCGATGAGGCAATGGCCAAGGGGCACCTCGCGACGGTCGATTTGTCGCTGGAAGCGCCGCCGGGCACCTTGCAGCGGGCGATGTGCCACACGGCACGCGGCCAGGTCGGCACGATTCTCGGCAAATGGGGCGCATGGCGCCGCTCGAAAGGCTATGTGTCGCATCACGGCGGCGGCGCCGAGGTACGCGAACTGGACGCCACGCCGGCTGCTTCCTTGCTGCTCAAGCAATTCGAGGGCACGCCGTTTCATCACGAAGATACGTTCACCCTGACCATGCCGCTGGCGAATTTCCAGGAGGCCAATGCGACGGCGCTGCTGACGCGGCTGCTCGACGGCTTCGTGGAAAATCCGCCGCGCGGCGTCACGCGCATGATGGCGGTGCGCAACGTGCTGGTGCGGCCGATGGGCCTGCGCACCTCGTCGCTGGGCTGTCCGGTATCGTCGCTGCTCTCGCCGGACAAGAGCCGCCTGTTCGCGAACCGCTTTCCGGTGCTCGAACAAGGCACGGACGAGCACAACACGCGCGCGCAAGTGGTGCTGGGCGCCGACGACAAGCATCTGTCGTTCCGCACCTGCGTGGCGGTGCGCATCGTCAAGGGCGGCCAGGTCGAGTTCAGCCTGGGCTCGCGCGTGCGCTGCAAGAACCTGTTCGGGCGCTTTTACATGTGGGCGATCGACCGCACGCACCGCGCCTATGTGACGCCGACCATGCTGCGCATGGCGGTGGCGCACGCGCAGATCCATGCGCCGGCCGATGCACTGAACGCGGCCGCCGCGTAAGCTCGCGATCCTTTCCGCGCCCCCCGGAACTCGCTGGCGCCAGTCGCGCCAATGGTCCCGCGTCGCCGTACGCTGTGCGACAGCTTGTCGATCGCGCAGCAGCACCCAATCAATTTACTTTCAACAGAACTCTTCTAAAAAATGGCTATGAAATTGATCCAGCAACACCTCGCTTTTGCCTTGCTTGCCTTTTCCTCGGCGTCAATGGCGGGCACCCTGGGAGATGCGCGCCAGGCGTACTCCACCCGGCTTACCGTGTCGGCAAAAGCCCCTCAGGACTTCGCAGCGCTGCGAGCTCCCGCCGGCGTCAAAGAGGTCGGCTACCAGTCCGGACCTTTGCAGTTAGCAGCGTGGATGTCGACATCGGCGCCAACGACGAAGCTCGCACCGGCAGTCGTCTTTTTGCATGGGGGATTCTCTTTCGGGGAGGACGACTGGGACGCGGCCAAGGCCCTTGTCGATGCCGGCTATATTCTGCTGATGCCACGCCTGCGGGGCGAAAATGGCAACCCGGGCAATTTCGAGCTCTTCGGCGGCGAAGTCGATGACGCTATTGCAGCAGGCCGCTATCTGGCGGCCGTTCCCGGGGTCGACAAAAACCGTATTTTTGTGATGGGTCACAGTGTGGGGGGCAGCCTTGCTGTCCTGGTGGCGCAAATGCAATCGCCATTCAAGGCCAGCGTCTCGCTCAGTGGATATCCCCGCCTGCTCGAATGGATCGACCATTTCAGAAGCATTCCATTCGATAAAAACAACGAGAGGGAGCGCAAGATCCGCAATCCCTATCTCTATGCGGACAGCGTAAACACCCCTTTGTATCTTTTCTCGGAAAGCAATAATCCGAGGGTGAAAGCGACCAATGCCGAGTTTTGTGCACTGGTCGCAAAAACCTCGGTCTGCCAGCATGAGGTTGTCAGCGGCGATCACCAATCCATGATGGCACCGGCGATCGCGAAAGCGCTCGCATTGTTCGCTTCGATCAAGTAAGTTCCGGCCCGGCGGCACGCTCTTCGGCCGCCGGCCGCGGCGCAGCCAGCGCCTGTTGCACCCAGCCGTACGACAGGCGCTCCTGCTCCATCCGGACGCGCTCGCCGAACACATCGTCGCGCAAGGCCTCGAACAGCGCCAGCTCGTCGCGCTCCAGCCTTGACGGCTGCCCGCTGAAACGCTTGTCGGCGTCTTCCTTCCCCCACAGCGCGCGGTGCGCCATCAGGGTCGCGCTGTCCATCAGGATCGAGCGCGCGTGCGGAACGCCGGCACGCAGGCGGTCCAGGATCGCGAAGCCATGGGTGTCGATATCGCCCCAGTAAAACACCTCGCGCGTGGCCAGCCAGCCCACGCCGGCCAGCCGCTCGACGCCGTAACCGCCGCCAAAAATCACCATCGCGTCCGCTACCGCCGGAAAAGCCAGGCCGTTGATTTCGTTCTCGGTGATGAAGACGCGCCGCACCTGCGTTTGCAGCGCCGCGAACTGCGCCAGCGGCACCGCCAGGTCCGACAGGCCACCAATGGCATGCGCCGGATCGAGCACGCGAAAGCGCAGCAGCGCCGGTTTGCCCAGTAATCCGTAACGCGCTTCGAACTGGCGCGCACCAACCGCGTTCACATCGATGGCGCCAGACGGCAGCACCAGGTCGAGCAGTTCGGCCAGCAGCGCTTTGCGGGTTTCTATGAATTTGCTGTCCACACCGGCAATGTCGAGCTGGCGCAGGTACAGGCCGGGACGCGGATGGCCGGCGAACCATTCCAGGATCGCGAGGATGCGTGCCCACGCCTCGCTTTGCTCCAGCACCACCAGCGCGCGCCGCGCCAGCCAGCCGGCCAGTTGCGGGAACAGCTTGATGGTGTCGGAGGCAAGCTGGTCGAAACGGCGCGCATCAAGCTGGCGCCCGATCAGGCGCAGCGCGTCGGTGTCGCTGTCGAACACCACGCTGTCGGGAATGCGGTTGCGCCCGAGCTGGCGGTGATTGATCTCGCGCCAGACGATGCGGTAGCCGAAGCCGCGCGCGCTTGCGCTGCCGGCGTCGAGTTCCCTGATCCAGGCGCGCACTTCCTCGAAGCGTTCGCCGGTTTGCGCCACGGTCGGCTGGCGCAGGCGCAGTTCGAGCGGAAACAGGGCCTCGCCGCCGGCGCGCGCGGCCAGCAGGCGGCCATCGTCCCACAGCCGCTGCACCTGGGCGCGGACCGTGGCCGCGGTCGACCATGGCGTGCTTGCGCTCATACGGCGCTCATGCGGCGCGCGCGCTGCGCTCGGCCTGGTACTGTTCGATGGTCAGGTAGCGCAGCATCGACTGCCGTCCTTCTTCGCTGTGCACGAAGCCCAGGCCCGATACGTACGGTTCGATAATGTGGATCTTTTGCAGCGGCGTGACGATCAGCAGTTGCAGGTTCATGCGCTTGAACAGTTCCAGGCCGTAGCGCGCCGATTCGTCCGATCCACGCCCGAAGGCTTCATCGATCACCACGAAGCGGAAGGAGCGCGAGCGCACCACGCCCCACTCCAGCCCGAACTGGTAAGCCAGGCTGGCGGCCAACACAGTGTAGGCCAGCTTCTCTTTCTGGCCGCCCGACTTGCCGCCGGCGTCGGTGTAGTGTTCGTGCTCGCGGCCGTCCTCGCGCCAGCGCTCGGAGGCCGAGAACACGAACCAGTTGCGCACGTCGGTGACCTTGCGCGTCCAGCGCTTGTCCATCTCGGCCGTGCCTTCGCGTCCGCGAAAACGTTCGATGATGCGTTTGACCTGCAAGAACTTCGCTTCCGAGTACTCCTCGTCGGCCGATCCGGTCAGTGCCCCTTCGGTGCAGCTGCGCAAGTCTTGCTGGAAGTCGCGCAGGTCGGCGTCGAGATTGTTCTCCGCTTCGAGCGCGATGTAGCGGTTCGGGTTGTAGTCGATCTGGTACAGCGAGGCGTTGATGGTGTCGATGCGCTCGCGGATGGTTTCGCGCTCGCGCTTGAGCTGCGACTGGAAGCCGGCGATTTCGCGGATGGTGTTTTCGTTGAGGAGTTCCTTGAAGCGCCCGGCGAAGCGCGGCAGGTCGTCGGCTTGCAGCACCGCCAGCATCCTGGCGAATTCGGCGGCGGCGCCGATGCCCACATCGACCTCGCGCGCGTCCAGCGGCCAGGCATGGGTGTAGTCTCGCATGGCACCGATGATGGCGTCGCGCAGGGCGCCGATTTTCTTTTGCTCGGCGTCGATCCGGGTTTGCAGTTCGTGGCGCATGTCCTTTTCGCGGTTGTCGCACGATTCGACCGTCAGCGTATGCTCGCCCAGCACTTCGGCGCGCAAGACGTCGAGCACCGGAAAATACTGCGCGCGCGCCTGCTCCGGCGTCGCTTCGAGCAAGGCGGCGCAGTCGTCCAGGGCGGCGCCGGCCACCTCCAGCTTCTCGACCGTCCTGGCTTGCTCGATGGTGGCGCTGTTGAACTGCGCTTCGGTCACTGCCTGGGCCGCGGTCAGTTCGGCGAACTGCTGCTGCAAGGTGCGCAACAGGTCGGACGACGCGGCCAGCGCGTCCTGTTCGCGTTCGAGCGCGTCGATGGAGGACAGGAGCGGGCGCCAATCGAGTTCGCCGAAATTGGCGTAGGTCGCCAGTTGATTCCAGTTGCCCAGCAAGGCGTTCTGGCGATCGACCTCGCCTTTCACCGAGGCGATCTTTGCCGCATGCACCTGGATGCGCGTGGACAGGTCGCGTTCCTGCCTGGCCAGCGCGGCGATCTTGCCTTCGTTCGACCACCCGAGCACGTAGCGCGAGCGGTCGTCGATGCGGTGGCGGTCATCCTTTTCGTGGCGTTCGCCGCCTGCCTTGACCTGGCCGTTGCGGCTCACGGCGCGCTTCTCGCGGCGGAACTGGTCGAGCGTGTCGCAGCAGGCGTGGTCGTAGCGGCGCGCCAGTTCGGCATCGATCCAGCCGTAGAACGGCGAATCGGGCTTGATCGCCAGCTTGCGCGCCAGCGCGTCGGGGTGCAGGCCGTGGTGGTCGGCCGTCACGCTGGCGCGTACGCGAAAGTATACCAGCCGGTTGCCCAGGTTGGTGGCGTCGACCCAGGCGGCCACGGCGCCGTAGTGCGCTTCCGGCACCAGCAGCGACAGGCCGAAACTGTGCAGCATGCGCTCGGCCGCGCCTTCCCATGCGCGTTCTTCCTCGCGCACCTGGATCAATTCGCCGATGAAGGGCAAGGCATCCGGTGCGATGCGCAGCGCCTCGCACAGGGCGGCGCGCAGGGCCAGCATCTGGCTGGTGATGTTGGAGCGGCGCTGGCGCAGCGATTCGAGTTCGGTGGTGATGGCGCCATGCTGGTCGCGCAGTTCGTGCAGGCTCACGCCGGCCATCATCAATGTGTTTTGCGCGTCGTCGCGGCGCGCGATGGCCCCGGCCTTGCCATCGTCGATGGCGCGCCGGTTGGCGTCGAACATGCTCGCTTCGGCCGCACCGGGCAAGCCGACGGCGGCGGCCAGCGCGTCGTACTGGCGCGAGCGGGCCGTGCGTTCGTCGCGGGTGGCTTGCAGGCGCGCGATTTCGCCCTTGATTTGCTCGATGCGGTTGCCGCCGTTGGCCGCGATGGCCTGGCTGATATCGTCGCGCCGCAGCATCTGGCTGCGCTTCTCTTCCTTCAGGTGGTCAAGGCGCCCGGCCAGTTTGTCGCGCTCCGAGCGCAGGATGCCGATGCGCTTTTCCAGCAGCTCGCCCTTGAGATGGGCGAACCATGGGCGCAGCGCTTCGCGGCAGCCGCGCAGCTCGAGCACCTGTTCCTGCAGCACCGCGTAGCGGTCGCAGTCGCCCACCAGGGGCGTGAGCTGCTCGATCTGGAGCTTGGCCTTGAGCACCGCTTCGTGGGCGCGATTGAGGTCGTCGAAGTGGGCGATCAGGGCGCCGATGCGCGCCTCCACCGGAAACGCTTCGAGCATGTGGTCGCGCACGAAGTCGGTCAGGTTGCCGACCGATTTCATCGACACCGTCTGGTGGAACAGATCCATCGCCTGTTCGCTGGCGATGCCGAAACGGCGCCGGAAGTCGGCCCCATACGGCGGAAAACTTTCGTGCAGGGTGACGCCGGACAGCGCGCGCAGGCGCTTGCGCAGTTGCGCGATGTCGGTGCCGAAGCCGGCGAAGTGCTCGGCCACCGAGAGCGCACTGTCGGCCACGACGTAAAAACGTTCGGGCTGGCCGTGCGGATTCTTGAACCAGAATACCTGCGCCAGGGTGACGGTCTGGTCGAAGCCTTCGTTGTGGAATACGCCGAGGATCACCGAGTAGCTGTTGTGATCGCGCAGGGCGACGGCGCGCGCGGCCAGGCCGGTTTCGCCGCGCTCGGATTTGTAGTGACCCATGACGTAGGTGCGCAAGCTGCGCTCGCGCGCGTCGGCGCCGGCCGCCTTGTTGTAGGCGATCTTCTGGGCCGGTACCAGCAAGGTGGTGATGGCGTCGACCAGGGTCGATTTGCCGGAGCCGATGTCGCCGGTCAGCAGCATGTTGTCGCCACCCGGGTGCAGGCGCCAGACGCGCTCGTGGAAGGTGCCCCAGTTGAAGACCTCGAAGTGGCGCAGCCGGAAACCGGCGCGCTCCAGCGCCGCCTCGCCGCCGTCAAATGCGGGAATGTCGACCACGGGCGCCTGGCTCATGCCTCCTCCTCCCCGCTGGCGGCGTGGGCGGCGTAGCCGGCAAGGCGCTGCTCGAAGTCGGCCAGCCACTGGGCGTCCACAAACGCCTTGAGGATGCGGCGCACTTCGAACTGGTTCTCCTGGCCGCGCAGGCGGTGCAGAAAGCCCAGTTCCACGACTTTGTTCAGGTGCGCATCCATGCGGTCGAGCAGACGTGCTTCGTTGCCGGTCTGGGGCAGGAACAGGCGCACCTGTTCGGCGATCTGGTCGCGGTCGACGACCAGGCGCGTCTCGCCGCCGGTGGCGTCGAATTCGGCCAGCTTCTTGCGCAGCAGGGCCAGGATCAGGCTGACCGGGTAACTGAGCTGGCGCCGCGCGACCAGGCGTGGCAGCTCGGGTTCGCCCGCCACGGCGGGGCGCTGGCGCAGGTAGGCGTAGCCTTCGGCGTCGTCGAGAATGAGTTCGAGGCCGATGGTGGCGGCGTAGTCGCGCACGCGCGCCTGCAGATCCATCAGCGCCTGCCACAGGGCGCCGTCGGTGTCGCGGTACAGCACCGCCTGGAACAGCGCTACCAGCAGCTGGCCGAGGCGGTTCTGGTCGTTGGGAGTGGTCGGTTCAGGGTTCATGCCGCGTAAATGATAAGAGGGAGCGTGGCCTGGCGTCGGCGCCCGCTGTCGTCGAGCCAGTCCAGCGTTTCGGACTGATTGTCGTCGATGGCGGCGCGCATGTCCTGGGTGGCCAGCTTGAGGTAGGTGGCCAGTTCGGCCAGGCCCTGCTGGATCGGATACTCGCGCGCCAGGGTGCCGAGCGAGACTTGCTGGCGCGTCTGCAGCGCGCGCCGGATGTTCGACATCAGGCGCAGCTGGTCCACGTAAATCTGTTCGAACAGCGCGTCGGACGCGATCTCGACGCCGTCGTCGCTGACGATCTGCTGCGTGATCTTCGGCTTGAACGGCGGATTGTACAGGGTGCGGTCCATCGACAGGCCCAGCGAAGGCGCGGCGTCGTCGATCTCCATGAAGGCGCGTTCGTCGACCTCGCCGCGCAGGGCCAGGGCTTTCTGTTCGATGTCGCGGATCAGCTGCATGATGCGGCGGTTTTCCAGCCAGGCCTGGTCGTCCAGGTAGCGCCGCAGCTGCTCGGACAGGCGCGCGACGGTGCGCTGGGTGACTTCGCCCGCTTCGAGCCAGTCATAGTGGATGCGCTGCAGGCGAGCGTCCGGCTGGAGCTCGCGCACCGGGCCGAGCTTGAGCACCGCGTCGAGCAGGCTGGTAAGTTCGTCCTGGCGCGACGGCGACATCAAGAGGTCCCAGAAGGCGCGGAAGCTGCGCCCTTCATCGGTGTCGGCGATCATGTCGCGCTGGCCGAAGATCGCTTGCAGCAGTTCGCCCTTGCTGCCGTCCCAGGTGGCGATGTGTTCGCGCACCTGGCGGTCGAGCGTGCGAAAGTTGGTATCGACCGCGCGGAAGTCCGACAGCAGGTCGCGCGCGGTGGCGGCCATTTGCAGGAAGCGCTCGCGCACCTGGGTCGGGTCCATCAGGGCGAATTGGCCGGCGCCGATCTCGGCGATCTCGACGTCGATGTCGGCCTTGCGGCGTTTGAGCTCGGCGATGCGCGCGCGCGGATCGAGTTCGCTGCCGTCGACGATCTGGTGCAGCAGGTCGAAGACCGTCATCAGGCGCGACTCGGTGCCGATGAAGCTGCGCTGGCCGAGGTTCTTGAGCCATTCGAGCGCCTGCTCGGTGGCCGAGGCGAGGTCGTAGTGCGCCTCGTCGTCGCCCGGCGGGTAGTATTTGCGCAGCCAGCCGCGTTCGTCGGAAGCCCAGTCGTCCAGGTAGGCGGTGGCGGCTTTCGGGAACACAATCTCGCCGGCGCCCTGGTGCAGATGATAGAGGTGATCGTCCAGTTGCGAGGCCAGTTGCTGGCGGCCGATGGTGCGCTGGTTCGGCGCGATGAAACTCGCGTGCAGGAAGCTCGCGATCATCGCGGCGTTGTCGGCGGCGAGCAGGCGCCATGCGGGATGCGTGCGCCGCTGCGTTACGAGTTGCTGGTAGTCCATCGCTATGGGAAGTGGTTCGGCGTGACCGACACTCTACCACCAAAGATCGGGGCGCCGGCGCTAGTCGTTCTTCGGCTCCACGGTCAGCACGATTGCCATCGCCCAGGTCGCGTCACTCATTGGCCATCTGAGCAGTTTGACCTGATCGTCCACCATCTGCGACTCCCACAAAGCGTACAGCTTGCGCTCGTAACCGGGAAAACGCACGCTCTGGCACGCCAGCGGTCCGCCATCGAGGTTCAGCGCGACTTTCAGGTCGAGCGGCGACTCCTTCAAGAAGACCGCGAGCCGCGCCAGCGAGAAGAATGCGTCCTTGGTGGTACCGATGACGATGCGCCCCTGCCGGTCCTGGGCGATGAAGCTGCGGTTGGCCAGCCAGCGGCTGTCGGTTTTCACGTGGGTCTGTCCATCGTCCCCGATCAGGAGTGGATAGGAGACCATGGCGTTGGTGGCCCCGGCGAGTGCCTGTTGCCAGTTGCCATCGCGCAGATCCGTGACGCCGGCGCCATGTTCATCGGCCACGAAGGCGCCGGCGCGGGCGTTGTAGCGGCTCGGCCCCATCACCGTTCCCTCGCTGATGAAAGGCGTGTCGGGCAAGCCTTTGAGGCCGAAAAAACTGCCGTTGACGATCAGGCGCGCTTGCGGCACGGCGCGCTCCCATTCATCGATGCCCTTGTCACCGGCCGGCGCATTGCGCACGACAAAGCGATACTGCGCGGGATCGATACGCGCCAGCAGGATACTGTCGACCTCGCGGCCATCGACCATGACCGGCAACTCGGCCACCTCGAATCCTTTTTCGCGTTCCTGCCAGCTCATCGGCCCCGACGTCGCCTTGGGTGCCGGCACAGTGAGCGCAACCCGCATCCCGGGCGACAGGCGCGGATCGTCGGGTTCGACATTGACCCAGTAGGTGCCGCCGCGGCGCCATAGCACGTTGAATCCGTAGGCCCCGTTGCGCTCCCAGATGAACCAGCAAACACCGGCGGCAGCGAGCAGCAAGAGCGCCAGGCAGGCCATCAGGCGGCGCCGTTTCAGGATCGATCGTATTTTCACTTTTTACCTTGTTCCAAAAATCGGCAGCATTGCCAGTGGAATCAGGATAGCGCGGCAGTGTGCAGCGAGAATGAAGGCTGTGTGAAGTGGGAGGGATGAGGAAAACGCGGACGAAAAAAAACCCGGTTTGCACTAAGCGCGATCTTGAGCGCGCTTAGGCTTACCGGGGTCTTTCTCTTATAACTAGCCTGACGATGACCTACTTTCACACTGGTTGCAGCACTATCATCGGCGTAAAATCGTTTCACGGTCCTGTTCGGGATGGGAAGGGGTGGTACCGATTTACT
>NZ_WHJH01000067.1 GCF_011682145.1 Massilia mucilaginosa | reverse complement strand
TGACTTCCCCTTTCGATAGTGGCTGACAGATTCGCCAAATTCGTTTAGACCACGCTGACTTACAAATGTCGCTTCACCGTAGGTCTCGGGACGGGGAAGTCCCTTTCATTCATTCGGACACGGCCTCATCCCTAACCACACCTTGATGTCAGTCTGGCTCCGAAGTGTTGCTCAGTCCGTGTCTGAATGTCAGACCTGACACCAGGGTGGTTACGGATGAACTTGTGTCCGAATGTCAGACCTGACACCGGCGTGACACCGGCGTGGATGCCGCCGGCCGCGCCTGCGCGCTCAGCTCAATTGCGGCCCTTGACCCGGCGGTTGACCAGGTACTCGCCCAGCGGCGCGTCGCTGTCGCACGGGATGCTGGCGTTGTTCGCCGCTTCCTGCAAGCGGTTGGCCTGGCCCGGATTGCGCGTTACGCCGTCGCCATGCCGCAGCGCCTGCGCGTAGCGGCAGCGCCCCGCCGGGTGACCGGCATCGGCCGCCGCCTTGTACAACTCCGCCGCCCCCGCCTTGCTGGCGCGCACGCCCCAGCCTTTGAACGTCATGTCGGCCAAGTTGACCGTACCCTGCATGTTGCCCGCGTCGTGCGCCTGCTTGAACATGGCGAGCGCCTTTTTCTGGTCTTTTGGCACACCTTCGCCGAAGCGATACGCGGCGCCAAGCTTGTTCAAGGACATCGGTTCGCCTTGCTTGGCCGCACGCTGGTACAGCGCCAGCGCCTTGCGTTTGTCGGCTTTTACGCCGTACCCGTTGCTGTAGATCAGGGCCAGGTTGTACTGGGCCTCGGCATCGCTGCCGGCGGCGGCCTGCTCGAGCCACTGGCGCGCCTTGGCGAAGTCGCGATCCTTGTTATCTTGCAGGTACATCTTGCCCAGCTCGGACTGGGCCGAGACCAGCGCCCCCGCCCCGCTGCCGGCCTCGGCAAACAGCGTCCTCGCCGCCGCTTCATCCTGCGGCACGCCCAAGCCGCCCGCAAGCGCCATCCCGGCGTTGAACGCACAGCGCTTTTCGCCCAGCGCCGCGCATTGGCGCCAGTACAGCAGGGCCTTGGGGACATCCTTGGCCACGCCATCGCCCTTGTTGTAGCGCTGCGCCAGCTGGAACTGGGCTTCGGGATAGTTGCCGTCGGCCGCCTTTTGCAGCCATGCCAGCGCCCTGGCCACGTTCGGCGCGCCCGTGTCGCCGTCGCTTTCCATCACGCTGATGTTGAACTGCGACTCGGCATAGCCCTGCTCGGCGATCCCCAGCCATTCGGAGTACGCCAGCGCCTTGTTCCCCGCCTGATACGCCTTGAACGCGCGCTCGCGCCGCGCCTCGCCTTCCGTGGTCAGTTTTCCGTTGGCGACCAGGCTGCCGGGTGCCGCGCCGCTGCCGCCCGCCGCCGCATCGGCGGTGCCGGTTTCCTGCGTGACGCAAGCGGAAAGCAGTACCAGGGCGATCAGGCCGCTCGCGCAGCGGCTGGTGAGGGTGTTCATAGTCAAATTCCTGCTCTTTGTGCTGGGTAGTCGGAAACTCGCGCGCCCGCTGCGCGCCAGTCGAAATAGTGTTTGTGCAACAGAGCGGTATTTTTACATCAGTGCTCACGGAAATGTTGGCTAAATTCAATGTTTTACGCAAAATAGCGGCGCTTGTGCGCCCGCAGCCGGCCGGAAGCGCCGCCTCCGTTCCAAATCAACAACACAATAAACGCTTGACATTTCACAAACGCCGCCCTAAGCTTGCGGCCATGAACTCAATGGACATCCTCTTTTTTACCTTCGCCCTCCCCGGCACGTTGCCACAACGTCCCGGGCCGCGATAGTGCGCCCTTGATTCGCTCGTAACGAGCACCCATCACAAAGGCCCACTCCGGGCCTTTTTTGTTTTTGGAATGTCGCTTTTCCCCATTTATCAGTTGCTTAGGAGCATATATATCATGAAGTCAGCCGACGAAGAACGCGCGCGGGATCACTGAACAAGGGTGGTCGCATGGCTCCCGCGGCGCTTGTCTCAAAGACAATCCACGACCGCCCGCTATGTTTAGAAAGCACCATCATGACTGCGACAGTCCTTCGCGCCAACTCGCGCAACTTCGGTATCATTGCCCACATCGACGCTGGCAAAACCACCCTGTCCGAACGCATCCTTCTTAAAACCGGCGAAATCCACCGCTCCGGCGAAGTCCATGAAGGCACCGCCACCATGGACAGCATGGACCTGGAAAAAGAACGCGGCATCACCATCGGCGCGGCCGCGACCCGCGTTTCCTGGAACGAACACGCCTTCACCTTGATCGACACGCCCGGCCACATCGACTTCGCCATCGAAGTCGAACGTTCGCTGCGCGTGCTCGACGGCGCCGTGACGGTGCTGTGCGGCGTGGCCGGCATCCAGCCCCAGACCGAAACCGTCTGGCGCCAGGCCCAAAAGCACGGCGTGCCGACCATCGTGTTCGTCAACAAGATGGACCGCGCCGGTGCCGATTTTGAGCGCGTGGTCGGTCAGATCGGCACGCGCCTGAACGCCCTGGCCGTGCCGCTGACCATTCCGGTCGGCGCCGGCGACGCCTTCGAAGGCGTCATCGACGTGCTCGGCCAGCGTTTCCTGGCGTGGAATGCGGCCGGGCTGATGACCGCAAGCGCCCTGCCCGCGCAGCTGCAAGCGCAGGCAGCCGCCGCCTACGCCCATGCCGCAGCGGTCGCGGCCGATGCCAGCGACGCGCTCACGCTCGCCTTCCTGGCCGACGATACCCTGTCGCCGGCGCAGGTGCGTGCCGGGCTGCGCGCCATGACCCTGGCGCGGCGCGCGGTGCCGGTGCTGTCCGGTTCGGCGTACCGCAATGCCGGCATCGAACCGCTGCTCGACGCTGTCGTCGACTGGCTGCCTTCGCCGGACGAGCGCGCCGCTCCCATGGCGCGGTTGGACGATGCCAAGGTGACGGTCGGCACCGGCGACGCCGATCCGCTGGCGGCGCTGGTGTTCAAGGTGGTGCACGACGACCACGGTTCGCTGGCGTATGTGCGCCTGTACGGCGGCACCCTGCGCGAAGGCGACCTGGTGTGGAACGCGTCGCTCGGCGCGAGCGTGCGCGTGGGTCGCCTGTATGTGATCCATGCGGACCGCCGCACCGGCGTGGCCCAGGCCGAAGCTGGCAGCATCATCGCCATCGCCGGCCTGAAAGAGGCGCTCACCGGGCATACCCTGTCGACCAGGGCGGTTCCGCTGGTGCTCGAAACCATCCACGCCGGCGAACCGGTGGTGGCGCTGGCGATCGAGCCCGGCAAGGGCGGCGAGCGTGGCAAGATGCTGGCCGCGCTCGACCGCTTCCGCCGCGAGGATCCGTCCCTGCGCCTGGAAAGCGATCCGCTCAGCGGCGAAACGGTGCTGTGGGGCATGGGCGAGCTGCATCTGGAGGTGGTGCTGGAACGTGTGCGCCGCGAAACCGGCGTGGAAGTGACGGTCGGTGCGCCCCAGGTTGCCTACCGCGAAACCATTGCCGGACCGGCCGTGGAACTGGAAGGCAAAGTGTCGAAGCAAAACGGCGGCAGCGGGCAGTATGCACGGGTCGTGTTGCGGGTGGAGCCGTTCGAGGGTGTGTTTGCCTTCGAGAATGCAATCAAGGGCGGTGTGGTGCCTGCGAACTTCATTCCGGCCATCGAAAAAGGCGTGCGGCATGCGCTGGCGCAAGGTCCCCTTGGCTACCCGGTCACGGGCGTCAGGGTGACCCTGCTCGATGGCGACTACCACACGGTCGACAGCAACGACATGGCGTTCATGGTCGCGGCCAAGGAAGGCACCTTGGCCGGGCTCAAGCGAGCCCATCCGCTGATGCTGGAACCGGTCATGACGGTCAGCGTCGATGCGCCGGCCGTGAATGCGGGCGATGTCATCGGCGACCTGCAGCGCCGCGGCGGCAAGGTGCTCGGCATCGAAGAGCAGACGGGCCGTGTGGAAGTCGTTGCCGACGTGCCGCTGGCCAGGCTGTTCGGTCACACGACCAGTTTGCGTTCGCTCTCGCAAGGACGGGCCTTCGCCAGCGCGGTGTATGCAAGGCACGCGCCGTGCATGCAGCAGCGCGCCGAGGCCATGGCAGCGTAACGATGTAGTCAAGTAAGCCGGGGCCGGAAAGCGATTTCCGGCCCTTTTTCATGTGTTTCATTCGAGGAGATCGCGATGGAGATCGCATTGATGACGAACGGTGGACGCAGCGTCGAGCGGTGTGCGTGCGCCAGAACGGACCCCCGGGCCGGTGCGGCGTGATCGAACTGATTCTCGAACCGGCCACTTGGCGCTACGCGGCGTGCACGCTCAGCTGGGAAGTGACGGAGTCGCAAGTTCCCCCGCGCCGGCGCAGCCCTCACCCGGCCTGTCAAAAACATATTGAGCAATGTTGCCAATACTGGTAAGGTAATCGCCTGAGCATTGATTCTCATCAATGCTGCTGGGCGCCGCGTCCATGCAAACACCATTCCGGAATAGCTCAATGGCAGAGCACTTGGCTTGAGACTAAGTAGGTGCTGGTTCGATTCCAGCTTCTGGACCCAACACTTCATGTCATTGGATACCACGTGGATAACGACGATACCGGCGCAAGCCGGTTCCGCATTGCGCCCGGCTATGCGGCCTTGCAACTGGCTGCCGCCTTGCGCACCGCCAGCGACCATCCCGACCCGCAGATCCGCGCCCGCGCCGAGAACAAGCTGCGGCAATGGGAACAGATCATGGTGGGCATGTCCACCGGAGCGCTCACGGTCGGCTCGCGTACGCCTTTGGACGGCGCCCCGGCCTGGGTCACGCCCGAAGTCGCCAAGGGCGGCTTTGCGACCGGCGACTTCAAAGCCGGCGGCCCCCTGCAGGGCCATGAACTGGCCGCGCTCGCCGCTGCCGGCATCGCGCCCGCGCCCGACGCGCGCCGCTGGCTCAACGCGCGCCTGCTGACCGACGACGGCCTGGCCAGCCTGTACGCCCTGCTCGACTCGGGCTGCTACGAGATCAACGCGCCGGAAGAAGGCGCCCTGCTGGTGGTCGCCTGGCTCACCCGGCACGGCAAGCCCGAGCAGGCGCGCGAGCTGCTGGACGCGATCGCGCCGTGGTTCGCCCACCTGCGCTTCTACCCGCTGCCGGCCGCGCAGCCGCGCCGCTTCGGCGAACGCGTGTTCCTCAGGCCCGTGCGCGACGCGGTCGGGGCCCTGCAACAACGCCGGCGCGCGGTCAACCTGCGCATCATGGCGCAGCGCGAGGCCGTGCGCGTGCACCTGCCGCTGTACGACCGCGTGGTGCGGCTGTTCCTCGACAGCGTCGACGGCGCGCCGCCGTCCATCGATATCGGCGCCGACGGCGCATGGCGCGACCCGGCGACCGGCAAATTCCGCATCGCCGGCGGCTGGCCGTGCCGCCTTTACCCTGACGGATGGCGCGAACGTGGAGAGGCGCTGCTGCGCGAATGGCAAGCGCACGGCGCGGCGGCGCGCAAGGACGACAGCATGGCGCAGCTGTTCGGCTACCTGCACCTGTGCGTCACCGAACCGGCCGCGCTGAGCGGGCGCGATGTGGGCCGGATCCGCCTGATCCTGGGCCGCTACGCCAGCAAGCGTGGCTTGCCCGGCTCGGCGCAACTGGCGGCGCTGCGCAGCGAACAGGCCAGGCAGGTCGAGGAGATACCGCACCACCTGCTGGCCGGCGTGCTGGCCGAGCGCCTGGGCGCTTATCCGCAGGACGGCGGCCTGGAAGACCCGGCGCCGCTCGGCGTGCCGGTCAGTGCCGCCGAGGCGCGCAGCCTGGGCGAAGCCGCCGGCGCGCCCATACCCGCCGTCTTGCTGGCCAAGCTCGATCGATGCGGCATCGACACCGTGGCCGTGCTGGTCGAGCGCGGCGTCATCGCGTCCGCCGAAGTGCTGGCGCAGGTGCTGCCGCAGCTGAGCGCCGCCATCAACGCCGCGGCGATCACGGAAGCGTCGCTCAAGCAGCTGTACGGCGCCGTGTACCAGGCCTTCCGCCGGCGCCGTTCGCTGCTGCTGCAAAACCTGCAAAGCCAGGTGCGGCTGGGTGAATTGCCGTGGGTTGCCGCCATCAACGCGCAGCGCGAGCAAGGCCTGGCGCCGCGTACGCTGGCGCGCCGCACGCTCGACGAGCTGACCTTGCTGACACTGACCTCATTCCCGCAGACGGCCATTCCCAACCCGCTGATTCAGGAACTGAACACCCTGGCCGGCAATGCGGCGCTGGACCTGCCGCTGGTGGAGGAACTGGCCGCCGACATCTTCATGGGCATGTTCGCGCACAAATTCACCAAGGTCGCGGCGCACGCCACCGCCATGCTCGACGGCAGCCTGTACAGCCGTTACTACGGCATCGGCGAACATGAGCGCGACCAGTTGCGCGAACTGGCGCGGCAACGCGGCGCGAACGCCGCAAGCCCGGCGAGCGAACGCGGCCTGACCGGCCTGTGCGAAACGCGCGCGGGCGTGCGCTGCGGTCTCGGCACGGTCATCAACAACGCCATGATCATCGAACAGCAGCAGATTCTCACCACGCACAACCTGGCAGCCCTGGTGGCCAGGCTCGATCTGGACGGCCAATTGCAGCCCCACTACGAGCGCATGGCGCAGCAATGCTTCGCATGGATTTGCCGCAACCAGCAGAACGCGCTCAATGCGTGGCCGGGCGATCCGCGCGCGATCAGGAACGCCGCCTACGCGTGGCGCCAGATGGTGTTTTTCCTGTCGATGGCCCCGGCCAGCGCCGATTTCATCGCGTGGGCTCGCGCGCACCTGGCGCAAGAGTCGCCACGCTTGCAGCGGCGGCTTGCCCCCGCCCTGGCCGGACTGGAACTGGCCGCCGCCGGCCATGCGCTGGACGATCCCGCCAGCCAGGCAAATGGCGCACGCAGGCTGCTGGCGTACACGAACGGGCAGCACTGGATGGCGGCGGCGTAAATCAAGGCTGCTTGATCCTGGCCTTGACCACATCGATGCGTTCGAAATCGGCGGGCGGCCAATGCGGCTCGGTATACCCGCGCGACTGGAAATTGCGCACGAAGCGCCAGAACGGCAACAGCACCTGCGCGCGGCTGCCGCTCGTTTCAGCCACCGTGTGCACCCGCGCAGACTTGCTGTCGCTGTCGGGGGCGAAGTCGATCCTGAAGTGCACCCGGTCGCCGAGCGGCGTAAAGTACATGAAATACCCGTCCGGCTCCAGGTGCCACCACACCCGCGACGGCGTGCCGTACGTGGCCAGGTCGAGCGCGTCGAGCAGGTCGGCGACCGGGTTGTTCGGCACATCCGAGGTGTCGATCTCCACCACCTGCGCGCCGACCGTCAGGGTCACGCCCATCCAGCCGTTCCTGGGCGGCTGGCAAGTCATCCTGATGTCCAGCGCCGCGACGCCCGTCATAAGTAGCTCACCATATGCGCCTCGGTCGGCAGCGGCACTTCCCATTTGAACAGCATGCGCTCGATCGCCTTGTTGGGCAGGCTGGTGTCGCGCTGGTTGTTGCGCTTGAAGATGACCTGCGGCGGCTGCTCCAGGTACACCAGTTCGACCTCGGCATCGTAGGCATACAGCAGGTCGAGCGTCTTCTTGCGCATCTGCGCGCTCAGGTGGGTGGTGTTCCACACGAACGGCGTTTTCTCGCGCAGCATCTCCTTGGCGAAATCGACCGCCCGGTGCGCCACCGCGCCTTCGTTGGCGCCGTGGCGCAGCCCCAGTTCTTCGCGCGCGTCGTCGATCGAGACCACCGGCAGGCGTGCCCGGTTGGCGGCCACCCAATGGTTCTTGCCCGACGCCGGCAAGCCCGACATCACCGTCACGCGCGAGCCGGCGTTCTGGTGATGCACGAAGCCGGGCGCAATGCCGGCCCCGCGCATGTACGACAGGCGCGTGTGCGCATCGGCGAACGCCTTGGGCGTGCCGTAGCAGCCTTCGTCGCGCGCCATTTCGCGAAACAGCGCGATGTCGACCAGGCAGTCGTCCTTCTTCTCGTACCAGCGCCCTTCCATGTCGGCCTGCGCCATCGCCGACAGGAGGCGCAGGTCGAGTTCGTGCGACAGCTTGCGGATCAGGAACTCGGCCGACTGGCCGTTCTTGTTCCCGCCCAGCGCGAAGAACGGCAGCTGGTGCACGGTGATGATGCGGCAAATGTGCTCGCGCAGCGCGAACGGCACGCCCGCATGCCAGCACAGGATGCGCGCATCGATCGCCCCGCGCTTCGAGTGGCCCGGCTGGCCGATGCGCCCGCTCTCCGGGTCGATCACCGTGGTGGCCGGCTTGGCGATATCGTGCAGCAGCGCCGCATAGAACAGGATGAAGCGTTCGTCGGTGCTGCCGTCGACGTATTCGCCGCCGCGCATCAGGGCCTCGATCACCATGCGCGTGTGGATCCAGACGTCGCCTTCGGCGTGGTAGTACGGGTCCTGCGGCGTCGATGCCAGCAGCACCAGCTCGGGAATCGCGTGCAGGAACCAGGCCCAGTCGGGCGCCTGGCCGGGCGCGGGCACGTGCGCGGCCATGGCTTTGTAGGTGAGTTTGTCCATCATGCGGCTCCTTCGGTGACCAGGCCCAGGTCTTCCCATGTCGTCGTCAGGCGCGGTGCGTAAATGTCGACCCCGGGCGCCAGCTGGTTCGGCACGTAGGGCTGCTGCGAGTGGTGCATCTTCGAGTCCAGGATCGCCTGCACGAAGTCGCTGCGCACCCATTTGTAGCGCGCCGCGACCACGCCGTCGTCCTCGACCTTGATGTACAGGCCTTCGGCCAGGTCGGACTTGTCGGCCTGGGTCCAGCATTTGGCCAGGTCCAGTCCTTCGCGTTCGACCGTCGCTTCGAAGTCGTGGCGCCAGCGCTCGGTCTTGGCCAGCGAAAAACGGATCAGCGCTTTCAGGTCGGCCAGCCGTGGCGGCGCAATGCCGGCGTACAGCACCGGCACCGCCAGCACCGGCGCCTCGCCCAGCAGGACTGCGCGCGCGGCGGTCGACAGGAACACCTGTTTATCGCGGTCGTAGATGTCGAACTCGCAGAACAGGTGCGGCAGGTGGTTGTAGAAGACGCTGTGCTTCTTGCCCATCCACTCGCCGTACATGACGTAGCGGTCGCCCAGGCGTTCGACCAGCGCGCCCTCGTGGGCGGCGGCCCAGCGCTTGAAGATGCTGAACTGGCGCTCGCGCCCGCCGCCGGCCAGGTAGTGGCCGCGGCTTTGCAGCAGCAGTTCGCCGCCTTCGGAAAAGCTCAGGCCCGCATTGGCGCCGTCGAGTTTTTCTTCGACCACGATGGTGTGGCCGGCCAGCGCGGCATAGGCCGCGCGCGGATCGTTGCGTTTGTTCGGTTTGTCGAAACCGTCGTCGCCCTGTTGCAGCTGCGAGCCTTCCAGGTGGCGGGTGGACGGGTATTTATGTAATTCCAGATTGTGAACGAAGTTCGTCATGATGCGCTCCATGGTATAGATTGGAGCTGACGACAAGGGAGAACTACACACGACGGCGAAGGTCGTGGGAAAGCGGCATGCACAGCCTGCCGGTCGCTGGTTAAAGCAACGCCGGGAAGGTCAATCCGATATCGTCAGCAGATAGATTGGCTGTGGTCAGGCACGTCAGGTTCTCGATTCAGCAGTGAGTTGTCTTGCGAAGGCGCAGAGTCTAACCCGCCTTTTGCAAGTATGTAAAGAACAATTTGAACACGCGGCGCCGGCCATCGCGCGTGCGCGCCGCGCCGGTGCCGCGCGTGCTCAGTGCTGGTAGGCGCCGATGTCGAAGCCCGAAAACACATTGCGCGGACGGCCATTGAAGTCGGTCGCGGCGGCATGCTGCGGCGTGGCGCGTCCGATCGCCGGCGAGCTGGCGCTCAGGCTAAAGTCCGGCAAGGCCGCGCTGGTGTCGCCAGCGAACAGCGGCGCCGAACTGACCGTGCCGCTGTGCGTCAGGCCGTTCTTCAGGCGGAAATCGTAGGTGCTGTTTTTGTAGACCAGGTTGTTCCGGTAGCTGTTGTTGCGGCCCGTGCGGCCCTGCTCCGAAATGCCCATCTTGTTATCGTAGACGATGTTGTTGTACACCGCGGTGCGGTCGTTCGGGCCGGACGTGTGATAAAAGTCGCCGCCGCCGACGACGATGCCGGTGTTCGAACCGGTTACCGTGTTATTGGAGACGACCACCTCGCGCGCGTCGTGCCACAGGTGGATGCCCGCTTCGGCCACCCGGTACACGACGTTGTTCTTCACGCTGCCGGTGGTGCTCACGTAAATGCCCTGCACGAAGCGGCAGCCGGCCGGGCCGATGTCGTGCACCAGGTTGGCGATGACGTGCGACTGCACGCCGCGGTAGTAGCCGTCCACGCCGATGGCGGCGCCGCCGGCGCTGTTGCAGGCGGCTTCCTGCGCGATGTGGTGCACATGGTTGCTGCGGATGGTGTCGTGCGAGCCGCCGTTGTAAATGCCGCTGGTCCAGCGCGTGCCGCCGCGATGCGTGCCGCCGTCGATATCGAAGCCGACGATGTCGACGTAGTCGCCGCGGTTGTCCCAGGCGTTCTTGCTGGCCGAGCGCGCCGGCCGCACGATCCGCGCGCCCCAGCGCGTGCTGGAGACCCAGGCGATGCGCGCGCCGGCGCGGCCGCTGGCGGTGGTCTTGATGCCGCCGCTGTAGGTGCCCGGCGCGACGTACACGGTCACGCCCGGCGCCACCGCGCGCGCGGCCCGCGCCAGCGTACGGAAGGGCCGCGTGGCGCTGCCGGGATTGTCGTCGTGCCCTTGCGGCGAGACATACAGCGCGGCGCCGGCGGCGGCGTGCGCCTGTTCGTCGCCGTCCGGCGCCGCCGCATAGCCGGCCAGGGCGAACGCTTGCGGCGCCACGTCGGACAGCTGCGCGGCCTCGGGACTGGCGGCCGCGAGACTGTCGGCGTCGTCCGGCCCGCCGGCGCTGGCGGGGTCGGGCGGCCCGGCCTGCTGCGGGACGGTGGCGCCAACTGCGGTTTGGGCCTGGGGCGGCGCACGCTGCTCGTCCGCGCCGCCACCGCAGGCAATCAATAACAACGCGAAACTGCTGCAGGCAAGTGTCACGGCGCGATGCTCCAAAGTGATCAGGGTAATCTTACTCATTCGACGTTCCTCTTCCAAAAGCGTGCATGGCTTGGTTTGAGGCTGCTCAATAAGCAAGGTTCGGCATTGTTACGAATTTTTTTTTAGCAATATCCAGCGGCAATTTCGCCGCCTGAGTCGCGTCCTGCTTGCCGTTCCGGCATCGTTTTGGATTATCGCAACAACTTCGGCGCTAAACGCGCGCGCAATATTGCCAAACGAATACGGCAAGAGTGTGCCGAATAGACAGTACCCGGACAAGTGCGTATGCTTTCAGGAAAGGCGGGCCCGTCCGGGAGACGCCGCGGCATCCGATTCTACCGACAGGAGCGCGTCCCGACTTGAACGTCCACGCCACATCAGTCCGTCGCCACAGGCGCGCCTCCGGGCGCCATCTCCGTTTGCCATCAGCGGAGCGGCGATGACAGCCATGGCCCAACCCGACCGGGCGCAGCGGCGCCGCTGGCTGGCGCCATTGATCGCCGCGCTGTACCTGTTCGCCGGCGCGGCGCTGGCGGCGACGGCGGCGCCGGACCGCTGGGAAAAGCTGGCCACCCCCTTGTTCGAGCACATTGGCCTGGACCAGGGCTTGCCGCATCCGGTGGCGATGGCGCTGGCGCAGGACGGCGACGGCTTTATCTGGATCGGCACCCAGCGCGGCCTGGCGCGCTGGGACGGCTACCGCATGCTCTCCTTCGTGCACAACGCCGCCGACCAGTACTCGATTCCCGCCGATTTCATCCAGGCGCTGCACGTGGACCGGCGCGGGCGCCTGTGGATCGGCACCGCCACCGGCGGACTGGCCATGTACGACAAGATGCACGAGCGCTTCATCCGCTTTCCGGCCGGGGCGGCCGGCCTGGCCGATGCCGCCATCAACGCCATTGCCAGCGACGGCATGGGCGGGGTCTGGGTCGGCACGCCGCAGGGCCTCGACTATGTCGACCCGGCGCGCGCCTCCGTGCGCCACTACCGTCTTGACCCCGGCGTGGCGGGCGCTCTTCCGGACGCCCGCGTGCGCGCGCTGCACCTGGACCGCAAGGGCAATCTGTGGATCGGCACCAGCAGCGGCCTGGCGCGGCGCGACGCCGCCAGCGGGCGCTTCGAAGCGGTCGCGGTGGGCGACGACGGCCCTGACGGCGCATGGCGCGACGCGGTGCTCTCGTTCGGCGAAAACAGCCGCGGCCAGATCGCTTTCGGCACCCTGAAAAGCGGGATCGGCGTGATCGATCCCGGCGCCGCGCGGGCACGCCTGATGACGCTCGACGGCGTCAAGGACGCCCACGCCAACATGGTGCTGGCCATTGCCGAGATCGTGCCGGGGCGCTGGTGGGCCAGCACCTACGGCGGCGGCATCATCGACATCGACGCCGCCAGCGCGCGCGCGCGCCGCATCGTGCACCAGGCGGCGGTGCCGGCCAGCCTGGCCAACGACCGCGCCGCCGCCCTGCTGCGCGACCGCAGTGGCCTGATCTGGGTCAGCAACGAACGCAGCGTCGATTTTCACGACCCCAACAACCGCGCCGTGGCCGCCGTCTTCGGCGCCCAGGGCTTGCCGGAAGCGGCCGTCAGTGCCCTGATGACCGACTCCGGCGGGCGCGTCTGGCTCGGCCTGGCCGACCAGGGCGTGGACCTGGTCGACGCCGACGGCACCCGCAGCGCCGCCCTGCGCCCCGACCCGTCGCGCCTCGACAGCGCCCTGCCCAACCGCATGCTGCTGGCGATGGCCGAAGCCAGCCCGCAGGAAGCCTGGATCGGCACCCAACTGGGCCTGTACCGCACCTCGGACCACGGCCGCAGCGTGGCGCGCATCGCGCTGCCGCAGGCGAACGCCTATCCGCGCATCGGCACCATCGTCCCGCAGGCCGGCCAACTGTGGCTCGGCACCTTCGAAGGCTTGCTGCGCTACGACCCGGCCGCCAATACACTGTCCACCTACACCAGCGGCCCGGGCGGGCTGACCGACAACCGCATCCAGGCCCTGATGGCGGACCCCGGCGGCGCGCTCTGGATCGGCACCCGCAACGGCTTGAACCGGCTCGACCCGGCCAGCGGCAAGATCGAGCAGATCCTCGCCAATCCGAGCAACGAGAGCGCCCTGTCCGACCCGGTGATCAGCGCCCTGGCCATGGATGGACGCGGGCGGCTGTGGGTGGCCACCCACGGCGGCGGCATCAATGTGCTGGAAATGCGCACGCCGCTCGGCGCGCCCGTGTTCCGGCGCCTGGGCCTCGCCGACGGCCTGCCCAGCAGCGCGGTGTCGGCCCTGCGCCTGGACCGCAGCGCGCGCATGTGGGCCGCCACCGGCAACGGCATCGCCGTCATCGACAGCGGCAGCCTGAAGGCGCGTGCGCTGGCGCGCGCCGAGGGCCTGGGCTTTCCCACCTACTTCATCGGCGCGGCCGCCGCCACGCCCGAAAACGACCTGCTGTTCGGCGCCACCGGCGGGCTGACCGTGGTACACCCGGAACGCCTGGGCAACTGGGAATACCGCCCGCCGCTGGCGATCAGTTCCCTGCGCACCGACGGCCATCCGGTGGCGGGCGCGCAGGTGCTGGCGCAGCGCGACAGCCGCCTGATCCTGCCGCCCGGGATCAAGGGCTTCGAGATCGAAGTGGCGGCCCTCGATTTTTCGGATGCGAAGCGCAACCGCTACGCGTTCCTGCTGGAAGGCTACGACCAGGCCTGGGTCGAGAACGACGCCAACCGCCGGGTGGCGGCGTACAGCAACCTGGCTCCGGGCGCCTACCGCCTGCGCGTGCGCGGCGCCAACCGCGACGGCGTCTGGGCCGACGAAGAACTGTCGATCCGGGTGCGCGTGCTGCCGGCCTGGCACCAGACCTGGTGGGCCTACCTGGCGTATGCGCTGGCGGCGATGGCGGCCATGTACGGGCTGTACCGCTGGCGTATCCGCCAATTGGAGCGCAGCCGCGCGGCGCTGCAGGCGCTGGTGTATTCGCGCACCCAGCACCTGGAAAAACTCAACGCTATCGTCAAGTCGATCAACGAGCAGCTCGACTTCGACGCGCTGCTGCAAACCATCTTGCGCGAATCGATGTTCATCAAGGGCATCGACGCCGCCTGGGCGCTGGTGCGCGAGAGCGACACCGACACCCTGGCCGTGCGCGCGTCGTGGGAGCGCGACGGCGGCGTGCCGGTCGAAGAACGGATGGAGCTGCGCGAGGCCGAAGCGCGCTACGTCGACGCGGCCGAGATGATCACCACCGACATCTACCTGACCCGCACCGGCGCGAAGGCTGGCCAGGCGGCCCACGCCGGCCACGCGCAGCTGGCGGTGCGCATCTGCATCGAACAGCGCATCGAAGGCTTCCTGGTGTTTGAAAACCGCGCGCCGCAGGTGCCGCTGCAGGAGGGCGACCTGGAACTGCTCAAGGCGCTCAAGGAGCCGTTCGTGTCGGCCTTCCAGAAGGCCAATGCGCTGCGCCTGATCGAACAGGCGCGCGCCCGCGCCGAAGCGGCCACGCGCGCCAAGAGCGAATTCCTGGCCAATATCAGCCACGAGATCCGCACGCCGATGAACGCCATACTCGGCTTCGCGGGCCTGGGCACCCACCTCGACCTGGCGCCCAAGCCGCGCGACTACTTCCGCAAGATCGCCCGCGCCGGCAACAACCTGCTCGACATCATCAACGACATCCTCGATTTTTCCAAGATCGAAGCCGGTAAGCTCGAACTGGAAGTGGTGCCCTTCGACCTGCCCGACACGCTCACCAATATCGTCGACCTGTTCGCCTGGCGCGCCGCCGAAAAGGAACTCGAACTGGTGATCTGGGCCGCGCCCGACGTGCCGCAGATCCTGATGGGCGACCCGCTGCGGCTGGGCCAGGTGCTGATCAACCTGGTCGGCAACGCGCTCAAGTTCACCGCGCACGGCCACATCCAGCTGCGGGTGGAGCGCGCCAAGGACTGGCAAGGCGACGACAGCCAGGTGCGCCTGTGCTTCGCGGTCGAAGACTCGGGGGTCGGCATCAGCCCCGAACAGCAGGAGCGCCTGTTCCAGGCTTTTGCGCAGGCCGACGCCAGCACCACCCGCATCTACGGCGGCACCGGGCTGGGACTGGCGATTTCGCAGCAGCTGGTGCGCAAGATGGGCGGCGAGATCGGCGTCGACAGCGAACTTGGCGCCGGCAGCCGCTTCCACTTCACCATCACGCTCAACATGGCACCGGCGCAGGGCGCGGTGCGCCTGCAGGCCGGCGCCGGCGCGCGCGGCAAGAAGGTGCTGGTGGTGGACGACAGCGCGCCGACGCGCGAAATGCTCGAACTCCAGCTGCGCAGCTTCGGCTTTGACGCCAGCGCGGTCGGTTCGGGCGCGGCCGCCCTGTTCGCGCTGCAGCTCGACGCCTACGACCTGGTGCTGATGGACTGGAACATGCCCGACATGGACGGCCTGGAAACGGCGCGCCGCATCAAGGACGACCCGACCCTGGCCGCGATCCCGTCGATCATCATGGTCACCGCCTTTGCGCGCGATCATATCAAGGCGGCGGCCGAAGAAGCCGGGATCGGCGCCTTTCTGGTCAAGCCGGTGACCGCCTCGCAACTGCTCGACAGCGTGCTGCAGACCATGGGCTTCGACGCCGCCGTACCCTCGCCCGACGCCGCGCCGTTCCCGTCGCAGGCGGCCGAACGGATTCTGGGCGCGCGCGTGCTGGTGGTGGACGACAACCTGGTCAACCAGCAGGTGGCCAGCGAAATCCTGCGCCGCGCCGGCGTGCATGTGGACCTGGCCGGCAACGGGGTCGACGCGGTGCGCCTGGTCGACCAGGCCGCGTACGACGCGGTGCTGATGGATATCCAGATGCCGGAAATGGACGGCTACCAGGCCAGCGCGCGCATCCGCGCCAACCCGCGCCACGCCGACCTGCCGATCATCGCCATGACCGCGCACGCGGTGGCCGGCTACCGCGACAGCTGCCTGGCGATGGGCATGAACGACTACCTGTCCAAGCCGATCGAACCGGCCATCCTGTACACCGTGCTGGCCGAATGGATCCGGCCCGATCCGACCCGCGTGGCGGCGCCGGCCGCCCCCGAGCCGGCCCCAAGCGGCGAGGCGCCGCCGCACCTGCCCGGCATCGACGTCGCGGCCGCCATGGCGCGGCTGGGCCACAACGGACCGCTGCTCACGCGCCTGCTGGCCATGTTCGCCAAGGACTTCGCCACCAGCCGCGCCGCCATCGAACAGGCGCTCGGCAGCGGCGAGCTGGAACAGGCGGGGCTGCTGGTCCACAAGATCAAGGGCGCGGCCGGCAACCTGTCGGCGCAGAACCTGTACCGCGCCGCCGGCGAGCTGGAAGAATGCCTGATGGCGCGCGATGGCGCCGTCGCCGCGCAATTGTTACCGGGGTTTCTGGACCTGTTTAACGAAGTGATGGATGGCGCCAACAGCGACGAAAAAAACACATAGCTATGTTCACTAAAGCTTGATACTGATCAATAATTGTCCTACGATGGTTGGGTGCTTCTCCTACGTGACTCGTCATTTTCCTACACGAAAAGGTCCCCCATCATGACTACCCACCTGCATAGCGATCTGGACTCCCTGCTGCAAAAATTGTCCAGCGACGATGTGTTCCGCGCGCGCCTGCTGGGGGATCCGGTGGCGGCCCTGGGCAGCCTCGGCATTGCGCTGGCCCCGGGACAGATTCCATCGCAACGTTGCCTTCCGGGCAAGGATTCCATCGTGCTCGACCGCATGGCACTGATGTCCAAGCTCGACAGCGCAGCCGGCGCGATTCCCTTCTTCCTGGGCGCCAGCGCCAGCGCATAAGCGGCAGTTGGCGCCCTTCACGCCTGACTGCATGGCGTCCAGGCGTGATCGGTCGGCGCCTGTTGGTTTACTCTTCATAGCGCAGTTCCAGCGTGGTCTGCCCGGCGGCTGCGACACCGCAGCCGCACACGGCGACCACCGCATCGGACAAGGGATCGAGCCCGAACGCGCGTTCGATCGCCTTCTCGTTCACCGCCGCCGTCACAAAGGCCGGCATGCCCGCTTCGGTGGCCAGCAGATAAAACGTTTGCGACAGATGGCCGGCGTCGAGCATCAGGGCGCGGTAGGCCTTGGCGTGGTTGCGGTACTTCCAGAAATTGCGCGCCACCCGCGCCGCCATCACCACCATCACCGGGGCGTCGACGAACCAGTGCTGGTCCGCCACGAACTGGCGCGCCATCTCGCGCGCGTCGTCGGGCTCGAGCGACGCCATCGGTTCGAGCGCGTGCCTGAGCGCGTGGTAGTGGTACAGCCCGGGCGCGATGCCCGGCACGCGCCGCACCAGCACGTAGGCCTCGGTCGGATGCAGGCCGCCGGCCGAGGGACTGGTCTTTTTGAACACCAGCGCTTCCTGCGCCATCATGCTCTCGAGCTGGACGCCGAAGGTGCGCTGCAGCAGGCGCGCCAGCACCTCGGGCGGCAGCGGCGCGGCGGGATCGTAATTGCGGCCGGTGTAGCGCCGCAGCAGCTGTTCGTCCAGCGGGCCGGGCTGCGCGGCCGGCAGGGGAATGGCGTGCGCGCTGTCGCCGCGTTCGATGGCAGGCTCGGGAGGCGCGCCGTAGGACTGGACCAGTTCCTCGAAACTGGGAAAGTGCATGCCCTTGTCGACCAGCATGCCGTCCCAGCGGCTGAACATGTGGGCGGCGGCCGAGAGCGGGCGCCAGTGCTGGGCGCGCAGCACGGCGTCGCGTTCGCGCGCGGGGTTGGCGTCGCTGCCGTCGTCGAGCAGGAGGCCGAGCGCGAGCAGGCTGTCGACCATGGCGGCGCCGAGCTGGAGGTCGGCATCGGCGCGTTCGGTCCAGGCGGTCTGGGCGATGGCGCCGAGGGCGGCCACCTGGTCGCCATCGATGCTCGTTTCGCGGTCCAGGTGGGGCGCCAGCGCCACCCAGCGCAGCGAGGCGCTGAGCGCTCCCGCGCCGGAGAACAAGGCGGCCCAGTCGATGCCAAGGTCTTCGCGCGGTTCGATGAACAGCACTGCACAACGCCGTATCTTCATAAGGGTCCGCCCTTGTCTGGGCCGGGCGCCGCCCGGCTGGATGAGTGCTGGAATGCACACTGATCATAGCCTGTGGCTTGCATCGACGCACGTCATTTGCGGCTGGACGTGCTCGCAAACAACATTATGAGCGTGGTGTCGCCTTGCGGAGCGACAAACAACGTACCGGCGAACCACCGGCAACAGTTGAGCCCGTGTCCGAATGTCAGACCTGACACCGGTGTCAGGTCTGACATTCGGACACGGGCTCAGCCGTTGATACTGGGCCGACTCCGGTGACACCAGGGTGTTGGTGGCCGCGTCGGCTACACTGGCCGCTTGTCATCTTCAAGGCAACAATCATGGACCGGGCGGAAGCAAAACAATGGATCGAAAAAACCTGCGGCCGAGGCTGGCTGTATCTTGTCGATGAGATTTTCGACAAGGTGCCGCCGGGGATTGTGATCGAGGAAGTGTTTCAAAAATGGGGACACTTGCATGTCACCTACTCGCCCTACGACG
Organism: Massilia mucilaginosa; assembly: GCF_011682145.1. Classification (GTDB taxonomy): domain Bacteria; phylum Pseudomonadota; class Gammaproteobacteria; order Burkholderiales; family Burkholderiaceae_D; genus Telluria_A; species Telluria_A mucilaginosa. Next base: position 14,290 of record NZ_WHJH01000067.1, on the reverse strand, counting down.
AGGCGTTCGAGTCTTTCCTCTTCGATATTGAGCATCTCAGTGCCGGCCTATGTGAAATCTGCGGCAAACCCGGCGAGGAAAAAATGCACGACGGCTGGTCCATCGCACGCTGCCCGCGCCATGCCCTCCTTCCGCTGAATCGTTTCTGAGCCCGCGCCAGGCCCTTGCCAGGAAATCATTGTTACTGCGTCATCAGCTTGTCATTTCCGCCACCTAGAATTCGGCGTTTCAACTTGGAGACTGTGCAATGGCAATCAAAAGGAACTTGGCAGTGATCTGCGCGGCAACAGTCGCGCTCGGCGCATGCAACAGCAACGATCCGGTGGTCCTCAACACCCTCGACGGCAAGGCGCCGCTGGTGGTGGCGCACCGGGGCGCCGGCGGCTATCTGCCGGAGGCTACCGTCGAAGCCTACGCCATGGCCATCGAGCAAGGCGCCGACGCGATCGAGCCGGACGTGGTGTCGACCAAGGATGGCGTGCTGATCGCGCGCCACGATCCCAACCTGGTCTACAGCACCGACGTCGCTTCGCGTCCCGAGTTTGCCAGCCGCAAGCGCAAGATGAGCGTCGACGGCCTGGTCGAGGAAGGCTGGTTCGCCGGCGACTTCACCCTGGCCGAAATCAAGACCCTGGGCGGGATTGCCACCGACGCCGAACGGCCGCAGCAGTTCAACGGGCGCTACAAGATCGCGACGATCCAGGAAATCGTCGACATGATCAAGAAAAGCGGCCGCAACATCATCCTGTATCCCGAGACCAAAAACCCGACCTTCCACCGCGAAGCCGGCCTGCCGCTCGAAGACAAGCTGCTGGCCCTGCTCACCGCGGCCGGCTGGAACAGCCGCACGGCGCCGGTGCTGGTGCAATCGTTCGAGCCGGGCAGCCTGAAGTACATGCGCAGCAAGGGCTCGACCGTGCGCATGGTGCAGCTGATCGACGCCGACGATGTCGACCTGAAAACCGGCGCCCTCACCTACGCCGCCCCGTTCGACCGTCCGTACGACTGGGCCGTGGCGGGCGATAAGCGCCTGTTCAGCGCCATGGTCACGCCAGCCGGGCTGGCCGAGATCAAGACCTACGCCGATGGCATCGGCCCATGGAAGCGCTATATCGTCAGTTCCAAGGGCAGCATCGGCGCCGACGGCAAGCTGATCGACGCCAACGGCGACGGCAAGGTCAACGAGGCCGACAGCACCACCACCGCGCCGACCAGCCTGGTGGCGGACGCGCACAAGGCCGGCCTGCTGGTCCATCCTTACACCTTCCGCAACGAAAAACGCCGCCTGCCGCTCGACTACAAGGGCGATCCCAAGCTCGAATACAAGCAGTTCTACGCGCTCGGCGTCGATGGCGTGTTCTCGGACTTCGCCGATACGGCGCTGGCCGCGCGTGCCGATTACCTGAAGGACATCGGCTACTAGGCCGCCAGACCGGCACTGTGTTCTAATCGGCAACGGGAGCGGGCGGCACGTCCGCCGCCGCCTCCCGCACCTGTCCAGGACCCCGATGCCACAAACAAATCTTTAAGGCAACTAAGTGCCGTTGCGACAATGTTCTATCCCCGATGACGATGCCTTCGCCTTTGCGGCGCCAGTACGTATGAGCGTCGTGGCAAAATCAACGTCAGCCCGCCATCTCAGGCCGCACACGCCGCCGCGCCGGCCCCGGATACCGTCCGACGCTGGCGATCGGCGAGAGTTTGTTGCGCTGGCGCTACCATTTTTATAACTTTTTTGACAACCGTCATGTTATTCGCGACAGCTTCGTTTAAGATGGTCGGATTTTTACTGTCTGGAAACTTAAATGATCGTCGGCAAACGAAGCTTCCGTCTTAGCGCCATTGCGCTGGCGCTTGTGGTCTGGCTTCCCCACAGTGCGGCCAGCGCGGCCGCGCCGGCGCCCGCAGCGCCCGCGCCCAGCGCCGCCGCCCCGACGCACACCGGTATCGCGGCCGAGTTGCGCACGCTGGCGATCAGCGCGGCGGCGGTCGGCACGCGCGGTTCGCGCCCGTACGACGAACGCGACTGGCTGGCCCGCTTCTACGTCGCGCGCGCCTACGCGCCGGCGTGGCAGGACCGCGGCTACAAGCAGGCCAGCGCGGCGCTATCGCTGCTGCAAAACGCCGGCGTGCATGGCCTGTCGCCGGCCGAGTACAACGTCGACGGCCTGGCCCGCCAGCTGGCCGATCCGGTCCAGCGCACCAGCGCCCGCTTCGACGCCGGCATGACCCAAGCCATGCTGCATTATCTGGCCGACCTGCGCGTGGGCCGGGTCAAGTCCGAATACCACACCACCCTGCCCGATCCGCGCCTGACCAAAACCGACCCGGTCGAGCAGTTGCGCGCGGCGCTGCTGAGCCAGCGCCTGGACCAGGCGGTGGCCGCGTCGGAACCGCGCATTCCGCTGTACCGGCGCTCGATGGCCACCCTGGCGACTTACCGCAAGCTGGCCGAGCAGCCCTTCACCACGCTGCCGCCACTGCCCGAGGGCGTCAAGAAGCTCGAACCGGGCGCAGCGTACAGCGGCGTGGCCCTGCTGCGCGCGCGCCTGGTCCAGCTGGGCGACCTGAGCGCCACCGCAGCGGCCGAGCCGCCCGCGCAGGCCGGCATCTATACCGAGGCGCTGGCCGACGGCGTCAAGCGCTTCCAGTCGCGCCACGCGCTCAATGACGATGGCGTGATCGGGGCCGGTACCCTGGCGGCGCTGAACGTGCCACTGACGCGCCGCGTGCGCCAGCTCGAACTGGGCCTGGAGCGCCTGCGCTGGCTGCCCGACTTTCCGGACGGGCGCCTGATCGCCGTCAACCTGCCCTCGTTCCGCCTGTGGGCGCTGGAACTGGGACCGGGCGCCAAGAACCCGCTGATCGAGATGCGCGTGATCGTCGGCGCGTCCGCCAAGACGCCGACGCCGCTGTTCGTCGGCTCGATGCGCTACGTGGAATTCAATCCGTACTGGAACGTGCCGCGCAGTATCGAAAAAGGCGAAATCATTCCCAAGCTGGCGCGCGATCCGGGCTACCTGGGCAAGAACGAGATGGAATTGGTGCCGCTGGGCGGCGGTGCGCCGGTCTCGACAGTCGATGCCGACACGCTCGAAGGACTGCGCGCCGGCCAGTATCGCGTGCGCCAGCGTCCGGGGCCGCGCAACGCGCTCGGCGCGGTGAAATTCGCCATGCCCAATACCGACAACATCTACCTGCACTCGACCTCGGCGCAGGGCTTGTTCAAGCGCGGCCGGCGCGACCTGAGCCACGGTTGCATCCGCGTCGAAAACCCGCTGGGCCTGGCCAAGTTCGTGTTCGGCGACCAGCCGCAGATGACCCCGGCCGTGATCGATACGCTGATGAAGCCGGCGCCGATGAAAACGGTCAGCATCAAGAAACCGATTCCGGTGGTGCTGTTCTATTCGACGGCCGTGACCGACCGCGAAGGGCTGGCCCTGTTCCCGGAAGACGTGTACAAACGCGATCCGGGCCTGGAAAAGCTGTTAAAGGTGCGCAGCGACGCTATTGCGCTGGCGCACTGACCACGCGTTTCAGGCGCTGCCCGTGGATGCCCCACTGGCAGTCGTCGCCGTCGACGCGGCCGGTGATGACCCAGCCGGTGCCGATTTTCTGGACACCGACCTCGCCGCCAATCTCGGCGGCGAGTTTTTCGGCCCACATGCTGGCCGAACCTTTTCCCTTGAACAGTTCATTTCCTTCAAAGATGACCGTGGCATCGAACACGGGCATCGCAAATACGGTTGTCATTTTTTCTTGATCACTTCAGTTGGTTGAGAGGGACTTGCCGGGCAAGCCCGCTATCCTACCATCTCGCCTCAGCCCTCGCGTCCATCGATGCGGGCCCGCCACAGATACGGCGTGTATACCAGCAGGAACAGCAGGAACGACAGGCTCCAGCACACGCCCGAGGCCAGCAGCGCGCCAGTGCGCCACTCGAAGGGAATGAACTGCGCCAGCACGCGCAGCACGGCGCCGGCCTGGATCAGCAGGTACATGAGCGGCTCGTAGCGCCCGGTTTTCAGGATCCGGCCGGTATGGCCGAGCGTGGTGCGGGTCATCATGCCGATGATCAGCCCGGCCATCGATCCGACCGCCAGCGCATGGAAGCCGGCGCTGGCCGTACCGAAGCCGAGCGCGGCCAGCGACAGCAGTGCGAAGCCGAGCGCAATCCAGGCGTAGCCCACGTGCAAAATCCACAGCAGCGGCACGTGCAAGGTGCGCTGCGGCTGCCAGCCGGCCAGGCGCACCAGCATGGCGCAGGCGGCGGCCATCATCAGCGCGGCGCTGATCGCGCCAGGCAGCGCCAGCACGTAGGCGATGCTGGCCGCCACCGTCAGGCCCAGCGCCACGCGGTCGTAGCGCGGCCGTACCACCGGCTTGCTGCCCGGAGCGCCGTTGTTGGTGAACATGGGAATCACGCGCCCGCCGATCACCGCCTCGATGATGACGATCACCAGGATCGCGGCATGCACCGGCGTCAGGGGCGACATGGCGATCCAGCCCAGCGTCGCGGCATGGAACAGCGCGTTGGCCACTGTGAGCAAACCGAGCAGGAACACCAGGAACAGGTTGCGCTTGTTGCCCGACTGCTTGAGCACGCGGTACAGCGGCCAGGCGGCCAGCGGCAGGAACAGCAGGTCGACCGCGGCGGCGGCCAGCGGCGGCGCGGCCAGCATGGCGCCGCGTCCGGCCAGCCAGACCCCGGCCAGCGCCGCCAGGTGGGCGCCGCGCGGGGTCCACAGATTGGTCCAGGCGCGCCCGGCCGTGAACAGGAAGCCGACGATGACGGCGATCGCCATGCCGTACACCATCTCGTGCGCGTGCCAGCCGAGGCCGCCGTGTGGCCAGCTCAGCCAGCCGACGTACTGCGCCAGCCACAGCGGCACGGCAAGCGCGGCGAAGGCCGCCGTCAGGATGTAGAACGGCCGGAAGCCGAGCGCCCATACGGGGTGCTGCGCGCTCCACGGCGCATGGTGGACCGGCGCGGCCGGTTCGTCGATTGTCAGCAGGCTCATTTCAATCATCCTTTAAAGATATATTCAATATACTACTTAAAGGCGCCGCAGCCGGCAATGGCTATCGCGCGCGTTGCGAGGGCCGATCGGGCGCGGCGGCGCTTAACTGGGGCATTCTTGATGCAGATCGTGTTTTCCAAACAAATCGCACACGGTTCTGGACGATGGGCGAACGGCGCTTTAGGCTGTTCGCATCAACCCACGTCAATCATTGGAGAACGTATGCAAACCGCTTTACTGACCATTCCCGCCATGCAGAACCAGACCGTGGCACTGGCCGTCGCCCAGGCGCTGGAAGCCGTTACCGGGGTCGAGACCGTGCATCTGACCCTGGCCACCGGGCGCGCCCGGGTCGGCTTCGACGAGGCGCGCGCCTCGGCCGAGCAGCTGCGCGATGCTTTGTTCGCCGCCGGCTTTACGGTGGCCCCGCCGGCCAGCGGCGGATGCTGCGGCGGCTGCGGCGGCTAAGCCCTAGAAGTCGCTGCCCTGGTTGACCGGGTAACTGTCGCCGTCGTAACGCACAATCCGGGTAGTGCGCACAACGCCTTTCTTGCCGTCCACGCTGGTCGTACTGGTGACCAGCAGGTCGGCATAACCGTTGGTGCGGCTCGCTGCGACCGACAGGCTTCTTTCCTCATTCTCCACCGGGCGCGCGGGCGCCTCGATTTTCCCGCACGACGACTCGTCCTCACCGATGTAGGCCCAACGCGAAACCGCGAACTCGGCCATGATTTGACGGATCTTTTTACCCTCCCGCACATACAGGTAGCGGGTCGGGCCGAGGCCGCCATCGGGACAATAATGACGGTTGCGTCCGATCAGGTCGAATCCGAAGGCGCGCACGCCTGGCGCGAGCTTGTAGCGCGCCGTATCGAGGCGCAGGCTCTTGTAGCCGATTTCGGTGAGGGCGTCTTCGTCGAACACGGTCGACAAGCTGCTGACGACCTTGCCGCGCTCCTCGTCGACCAGGCCGATTAACAGCTTCTTCTGGTATTCCACCGACCGGTCGGCGGCGCCGTGCGCGGCACCGGACAACGACGCCAGGGCGGCGCCGAGGCCCAGCGCCGCCAACAGCGCGCGCGTGGTGCGTGGCGTCATGGGGGAGCTCCTATTTCATGCGGTGTTCGACGGCGAACACGGCGGCCTGCACGCGGCTGGCCAGCTTGAGTTTTTTCAGCACGTTCTGGACGTGGATCTTGACCGTGCTTTCGGCCAGGTCGAGATTGCGGGCAATCGCCTTGTTGCTCTCGCCGCGCGCCAGGCAGTCGAGGATTTCGCGTTCGCGCGGGGTCAGCTTGTCGAGCTCGGACGCCGGCGCTTCCCCGGCCGTGCCGGCCTGTAACTGCGCCACCAGCTTGCCGGTCATGGCTTCGGCCACCACGGTTTCGCCGGCGGCGGCGCGGCGGATCGCGCGCAGCAGGAACTCGGTGTCGATATTCTTGATCAGGTAACCGCTGGCGCCCGCGCGCAGGGCCGTGCCGAGGTCTTGCGACTCTTCCGACACGGTCAGCATGACGATCGCCGCGTCCGGGCAATCCTGCTGCATCAGCTGCAAGGTTTCGACGCCGGACATGCCGGGCATGTTCAGGTCCAGCAGCACCACGTCGGGCTGCAGCTGGCGCGCGCGCTTGATGCCTTCGACGCCATCGGCCGCTTCGCCGACGACGGCGAATTCGGCGTGGCGCTGCAGCAGCGAGCGGATGCCGCTGCGAAACAGGCTGTGGTCGTCGACCAGCAGCACGCGGATCGGTTGCTCGGGGGTCTCCATGGGGTTCTCCATTTAGTGATCAGGCGGCGCGCCGGTGCGCCTGCGGCAGGGTCAGGGCGATGGTGGTGCCGACCCCGGGCGTCGAGCTGACCGCCAGCGCCGCTTCGATGCGCTGGGCGCGCTCGCGCATGATGTGGATGCCGACGTGGCTGTCGCCGCGCCCCGCCAGGAGGGCCGGATCGAAGCCGGCGCCGTTGTCTTCGATACTGAGCAAAAAGTCATGACTGTCCTGCAAGCGCACCGTGACCCGGCTGGCGCCGGCGTGCTTGCGCACGTTCGACAAGGCTTCCTGCACGATGAACAGCAGTTGCAGTTGCTGCTCGCGCGGGAACGGGGCGCCGTCGACATCGGCCACCAGTTCGGCGGCGATGCCGGTCTGGCGGCGGAATTTGTCGACCGTGGTTTCCAGCGCGGCGATCAGATTGCCTTCGACCAGGCGGCTGCGGAAGTTGTGCAGCAGTTCGCGCACGTCTTCATAGCTTTCCTGCACGCCGGCGCGCAGGGCCGGGACGATCTCGGCCACATCGTTCAGTTTGCCGTCGCGCACGGACTGGTCGAGCATCTGGACTTGCAGGTTGAGGAAGTTGAGGCCCTGGGCGATGCTGTCGTGCAGTCCCTGGGCCACCAGGTTGCGTTCTTCCGAGACCGCCATCTCGCGTTCGCGCGCGCCCAGGCGCAGGTTTTCGATGGCGGTGCCGAGCAGCTGGCCCAGCGTTTCGAGCAAACCCTGCTCGCGCGCATCGAGTACGCGCGGCGTGCGGAAATGCAGGTTGAAAAACCCCAGGTGCTGCTGGTGCGCATAGATGTGGAACACCGACACGGTGGAGAAGCCTTCGCGGTGGCATTCGAGTTCGTAGCTTTTGTCGAGCTTGCGCAGGTCGTGGATCACCGTGACCTTTTTCTGGACCGCTTCGCCGCACAGGCAGTCGCCGACCTTGATGCAGTGTTCGCGTTCGACCAGTTTGGGCGACAGGCCGTGATGGACCACCATGTGCAGATTGTCGCGGCCGGCGTCGAGCACGCGCACCGAGCCGCCGTCGGCCTGGAAATAGTCGCTGATGCGCTGCAAGAAGCCTTCGCACAGCGGCTCGACCGGCTGCGGACGCTGCAGGAAGGCGGCGCTGTCGTACAGCAAGGCCAGTTCGCGGTTGTTGTGTTCCAGCGCGGCGGTCTTGGTGTGTACCAGGCTCTCCAGGTTGCCGTACAGCGCCTGCAGGCGGTCGGCCATCTGGTTGAAGCCTTGCGCCAGCTGGCCGAACTCGTCGCTGCTGTCGACCGCCAGGCGCACTTCGAAATCCTTTTCCTTCATGCGGTGCAGGCCGTCGTGCAGGCGCGTGACCGGTTCGATGATCAGGCTGAACATGAGGTAGATCAGGCTGACGGTGCCGACCATGGCCAGGGCCAGCAGGGCCAGCTGCGAGGCGCGCAGCCAGAAGGTGCGGGTTTCGCTGTCGCGCTCGATCAGCTGGACCAGCCCGTCGACGCGCTCGACAAAGCGGTCGGTGTGCGCCAGGTAGCCCTGCAGCCCGGCGCCGCCCGGCCCGGCTGCCAACGATGTGGCGTCCGGGCGCAGTTCGCGCCGCCATTCGGACGCGATGTTGGCGAACTCGCCGAGGATGGCGCGGGTCGGCGGCAGGAACAGCGGGCGCTGCGGGTCGCCCTGGTGCAGTTGCGCCAGGGTGGCGTCAATCTGGGCCATCTGGCGCGCGGCGCCGGCCTGGCGCGCGGGGCCGTCCGCGCCCGGCTGCGCCAGCAGGATCGCCAGCCGGTAGCTGCTCATGCGCAGGCTGCCGGTATCGTTGATGGCGGCGGCGCTGCCTTCGAGTTGCCAGGACAGGTACAGGGTCACGCCGATGGCGCACAGGGCCAGCGCGAGAAAGCCGAGCAGTGCGCCGACGATCTTGGCGGAGAGCTTTTGACGCGAGGGAATCAGGGTGGTGAGGGGCATGCGGTCTCCTTGCTGACGCCATGATACGCTGCCGCGTTGCTAATCGGAACTGCCGGGATGCCGCTCATCCGCCGGTTTGCGACATGAAGCGGATGATTTTACCCGGCTGCTCGCGGAATTCGTGCTTTTCGGGTTTGAGTTCGATGGCGGCGCGGATTGCCTGCTCCAGCTCGGCGTCGCTGGCGCCGCCGCGCAACAGCGGGCGCAGCTCGACCTTGTCTTCCTGTCCGAGGCACAGGTACAGGGTGCCGTCGACCGACAGGCGGACCCGGTTGCAGTCGGCGCAGAAATGCTGCGACATGGGGGTGATGAAGCCGACGCTGGTGCGTCCGTCCGGCGTGGCCAGGTAGCGCGCCGGCCCGCCGCCGAGCGTATCCGGCTGGTGAATCAGGCCGAAATGGCGGCGCAGGTGGCGTTCGACCGGACCCAGGTCGAGCCAGGTGGCGTCGCGCCCGGTGGCGCCCATGGGCATCGCTTCGATCAGGCGCAGCACGAACTGGTGCTCGATGCAAAAGGCGACCATGGCGTCGATCTGGTGCTCGTTGACGCCGCGCAGGGCCACCATATTGATCTTGATCGGTTCGAAGCCGGCCGCCTTGCCGGCCATGATGCCGTCGAGGATCATGCCGAGGCTGTCGCGCCCGGTGATCTGCTGCATGCAGGCGCGGTCGAGCGAATCGAGGCTGACGTTGATGCGCGAAACGCCCGCCGCCCGCAGGTCGGCGGCGTGGTGCGCCAGGCGGGTGGCGTTGGTCGAGAGCGACAGGTCGTCGATGCCGGGCAGGCTCGAGAGGCGCCCTGCCAGCTCGGACAAATTGCGGCGCAGCAGCGGCTCGCCGCCGGTCAGGCGCAGGCGGCGCGTGCCGAGGCGGCCGAAGGCGGCCACCAGGCGTTCGATTTCATCGAAGGTAAGCCAGTGCTGGGGCTCCTCGAAGCCCTTGAAGCCTTTGGGGATGCAATAGCTGCAGCGCAGGTCGCAGCGGTCGGTGACCGACAGGCGCAGATATTCGATCGACCGCCCATACCTGTCGCGCAACATGGCCCTGCTCCCCTGAAGATTGATGACAGTCCGATTGTAGCGGGACGGGAGCGCTTTGCCTGTGCCCATGACGGGCTAGCGCGACTAGTCATAAAGGACTAGGGGACGCGGTTTTTTGCGCCGCCGCGGGCGCATCTTGTGTAACAATTTGACAATCCGCGTGAACCGATGCGGCGCTCTGCTGTCCAACCGATGTGAACCGGGTTTAACCATGCTGACCACACTTGCCATTGCCAATTACCGCTCGCTGCGCGACCTGGTGCTTCCCTTGCAGCAGTTAAACGTGATCACCGGCGCCAACGGCAGCGGCAAGTCGAGCGTGTACCGGGCGCTGCGCCTGCTGGCCGAGACCTCGCAGGGTTCGCTGATTCCCGCGCTGGCGCGCGAGGGTGGCCTGCAGTCGACCCTGTGGGCGGGACCGGAAGATGTGTCGCGGGCGATGCTGCGAGGCCGGCATGCCGTGCAGGGCACGGGGCGCGCCCAGGCGGCCAACCTGCGCCTCGGTTTCGCCAGCGATACGAACGGTTACCTGATCGACCTGGGCGTGCCGGTCAAGACCGACAGCGCGTTCCGGCTCGACCCGGTCATCAAGCACGAATGCATCTGGAGCGGACCTTTCCTGCGGCGCGGCGCCCAGTTCGCCGAACGCGACGGGGCGATGGTGAAGATCAAGGAGGATGACGGGCAGTGGCGCGTGCTGAGCGCCGGCCTGGCCAGCTTCGACAGCATGCTGACCCAGCTGGGCGACCTGCGCGATGGCGTCGAATTGCTGCAGTTGCGCGAGAAGATGCGCTCTTGGCGCTTTTACGACCACTTCCGCACCGACGCCGACGCCCCGGCCCGGCGCGCACAGATCGGCACCCACGCGCCGGTCTTGAGCCACGACGGCCACGATCTGGCCGCCGCGATCCAGACCATCATCGAGATCGGCGATCCGGATGGGCTGGACGACGCGGTCGACGATGCGTTTCCGGGAGCGGCGCTGGAGGTGAACATCAACGATGGACGTTTTGAGCTGCACATGCGCCAGCGCGGATTGCTGCGCCCGATGCGCACCAGCGAATTATCGGATGGAACCTTACGCTACCTGCTGTGGATCGCCGCCCTGCTCACCCCGCGCCCGCCCGAACTGCTGGTGCTGAACGAACCGGAAACGAGCTTGCATCCGGACTTGCTGGCACCGCTGGGACGGCTGATCGGCCGGGCCGCGCGCCAGTCGCAGGTCATTGCGGTATCGCACGCCGGGCGCCTGATCGACGCGCTCGAAGGCCAGCGCGGCTACCAGGCGCTGCGACTTGAAAAGGTGCTCGGTGCAACCAGGGTGGAAGGCATGGGCGAGCTGGAGAAACCGGCGTGGCACTGGAATACGCGCTGACCGATCTTGCGTGCCCGAGCTCATCAGGCCGGCTTCGGCCCGTCCGTATCATAGGTGACCATGTCGATGCCGCCTTCGGTCAGCGCGGGCAGTTGCTCGGCGAAGGCCTTGAAATGCGGCAGCTGGAAATGGTCGTGCAGGTCGGCCCTGCTTTTCCACAATTCGAAGATCACAAATTTGTTCGGGGTGTGCGGGGACTGCAGGAAGTCGTAGCGGATGCAACCTGGCTCGGCGCGCGTGTGCTCGACCACGATGGCGGCGAGGTCGATCAGGGCCGGTGCAGCGTCGGGTTTGGCGATGAGTGTTAAGGAAAGAACCAGCATGTATGCTCCGTGGCGTGCGTTAAGAAGGGAGACTGCCGGACCGGCATTCGCATGCCCGCCCAGTTAAATACAAGGCAATCTTTCTCAATTATAAACGGTCTGTCCGAATGCCGTTGCCAGTGGCCAATGGCCAATGGCCACTGGCCAATTTTGGCCGATCGCTCAGGCGCTGCCATGTGGATGCGTCGCCTGCCAGGCGATGCGGGCGGTGGACAGCCCCAGACCAAGATGCAGCACGATGATCCACAACAGGCTCTGGGACAGATAGAAAGCGATTCCCAGCACCAGGGAAAGGGCGATGTTGCCCGGAATATCGCGCGGCTTGTCGTAGCCGTAAGTCAGCGCGTCGGCCAGCGACGCCAGCAGGATCGCCACAATCGCGCCGCCGACGGGCACCAGGGTGTTGATCAGAAAACCCCGATACAGCAGATCGCTGCCGATGCCGATCACAATGACGAACAGGACGTACAAGCGCGCCTCTGCAAGCGTGCGCGGCATCAGCTGGTTGCGGGACATTTTGTCGAACGCCTGCGCCACCCCGGCGTCGGTGTCGATCATGCGCATCGCCGCATGCATGCCCAGGTGCCACAGCGCGACGACAACGATGGCGGCCGCGACCAGGTAGCGCTGGTTTGCCGACAGGTCGAAGCCGATACCGACCATATCGGCGCCCTGCCCCCGCTGCCAGGCATGGGCCAGCAGCATGAGCAGCAAAACGCCCATGGTCCCGATCATCGACCAGTAGCGGGCGATGCGGCTCGGCGGCAGGGTTTTCTGTCGCATTGGGCTCCACAAGTGATAAGCGGGAACAAGCAGAAACAGGCACAGGCCGAACAGCCAATCGAGCAGCATGGGGTTTTCTCCGAAAGTGGTAAGCGGGATTCTACATTGCAAAAGCGGCAACGAGGTCGCTAGGTTAGGTATGCCACATACGCTGCGGCGCTTGTTCCGTACCATCTGGTCTGGCTGCTCCGCACTGCGAGCATGGACATGAATGACAGACCTACACGGAGAACCACATGGACTCGATTAACAAGAACCAGCCGGAAGATAATTACAAGGATCTGGGCGGCAAGGAAGCGCTCGAGAAACTGAAGGACCTGGTCGACAGCGCCGAAACCTGCTTCTTCTGCACCCGGCACGAAGGCAGCGCCAGGCCGATGAGCGTGCGCCAGGTCGATGAACAGGGCAACCTGTGGTTTCTCAGCGCCGACGACAGCCACAAGAATCAGGAGATCGCCGCCAATCCGGCGGTGAAACTGTATTTCCAGGGTTCGACCAATTCAGAATTCCTGGTGCTCGACGGAGTCGCCACGATCACGCGCGACAAGGCCAAGATCAAGGAATTGTGGAACTTTATCCTGAAAACCTGGTTCACCGAAGGCGAGGACGATCCGCGCATCACGGCGATCAAGATGACGCCGGGCCAGGGATACTACTGGGATAACAAGCACGGCAAAGCCGTGGCGGGCGTGAAAATGCTGGTCGGCGCCGTGATCGGCAAAACCCTGGACGATTCGATCGAAGGCAACATCGCGGTGTAAGGCGGCATGCCGGCGCCTTCGGCCCGGCAGTGCAGGCCAATGGCGCCATCGAGCGCGTCAGACTTTGGCGCAGGCCGGCGTTTCACCGCGATATGCCGTGACAACGCTGATCGCACCGAACAGCGGCAAGCCGATATGCAGCAAAATCAACCACCACAGACTCTGTGTGAAGTAGAACGCCAGCGTGAACAGCAATGCCGATACGATGCTGCCAAGGAGTTGGGATTTCTTTTCATAGCCATGCCCGATTCCATAGGCCAGCGCCGCCAGGATAATCGCGCCGACGGCGCCCGTAAGGGGAGTAAGCAGCATTAACAAAAAGCCGCGATACAGCAGTTCCCATCCGGTACTGACCAGGACGACCGTCGGGACGAATTCGGCCAGTTCGCGAGGGGTGCGCGGCATTTTCTCGTTTGCCTTGATCTGATCGAGCACGTCCTTGCGGCGGGCGCTGTCCAGCCGGGACGTGTACAGCTTGTTTCCCACGTAAAGCGCCACCAGCAGCAGCACGGTCATACCCAGGCCCCACATACCGGTTCTGGACACGGGCATATCGAGCCCCAGCGCCGCCGGACCGCGCCCGGCCTGCCAGCAACTGGCTACCAGCACCGCCAGCAGACCGATCATCTGTACAACGGTTTTTCGATAACCTGCCGTACGCGCCTGTACAGGTTTGCCTTTTTGATAGAAGCTGCGCCACATTTGCGTGCACGGGAGGATGATTAGAAGATAAGCGGCGAGGAGCCAGTCGAGCATGAATGCATTCCTTGGGGCACCTCGAATTACCGGTAATTTCCGCGTAATCGCCGGTCGCGATGCCGGCAGTTGCGTTTTTTGATGTCAGACCGAGCCGCTTCCCGCCCGTTTTATGGGCGCTGAACCTCGTTTTGTGCAGTCCGGACGGACTGCGGGCGTCAGAACGCCTCGACCCTGGCCTCCTTCAAGTAGACTAGGCGCCGCAAATTGTAGGCGGCGACCTTCCAATTGAGCTGCAACGTGGCGCGCGCCAATCCGATCGTGCGCAGGCCCTTGCCGCCCATCTCGGCCAGGCCGGCAAACACATGCTCGATCCTGGCGCGGGTCTTGGCGATGCGCGTATTGCGCCGCTTTTGGGTTTCCGAAATTGGCTTGTCCTTGCTTCCTTTGTAAGCGCTCCATGAACCACAGCCTTGTGGCCTAATCCCGATTTCCGCATGCTTGCCGTTTCAATTTTAAGGAGAGCAAGCATGGAAGGTGACACCGAATTCTGGACTTCACACGTCGAGGCGTGTC
>NZ_WHJH01000066.1 GCF_011682145.1 Massilia mucilaginosa | reverse complement strand
ACACGCCTCGACGTGTGAAGTCCAGAATTCGGTGTCACCTTCCATGCTTGCTCTCCTTAAAATTGAAACGGCAAGCATGCGGAAATCGGGATTAGGCCACAAGGCTGTGGTTCATGGAGCGCTTACGATGTATTCATCGCAATCGCGCTGATGTCGACAGGCTCGTCGAGCGTCACATTCCCCTTGAAGACAATGGCCCGCTCCATCCTGGTCAAATAGCGCACGAGGCGTTTATCCTGTCGCGCCAGAGGGCTCAGCAAGGACAACAGTTTGAAACGCTGGATGACCGCTTTCGCCGGCTGGATCGAAAACGGCGCGTTCGGCAAGGCCAGCTGCTGCCTGGCGGATGGCTTTTGCGCCATAGCCTGCATGGGTGAAGAGATCAGCACAGCGCCAGCGAGGACGGATGCGATAATACGGGCATGAGAAAACACGGAATGCATTCCTTGGACGGCGCGGGCGCGATGGCAAATCGACTATTTTACCTCGGCCGCTCATGAAGCCGAACGGGTGGACCACCACGACAGTCCTCAACCCACCGCTATGGACCAGCATGCGGCGCTCATGGAGCGATCGATGGATTTTTCTCGACAGCGTCGACTTCCGCATCCACGGCATCGCTTTCTCGCATCCGGACAGCGCGTGCGTGGCCGGCGCATATGCCTGCGCAATCGAAGACGATCTGCGTTGCCTGGACAAGCAGAATCCATCGCACAACGAGGCGCTGGTGCAGCGGCTCTTTCCAACGGCCCGCTACGACAGCGACCGTCCCGGCCTCGGCATGGACGCCGCCCGCCAGCTCGACCTCGGCACCTCCTCCTTGGAACACTGCGCCGTGTCGTGGGGACCGGAACCGTTCGACGGTTGTCTGTCGCTGCTGATTCGATTACCCGGCAACGACCTCTTCATCGGACCAGCGGTCGACCCGGCGCACAAGGCCGGCCCGCATTCTTTCCTGCTGCCTTCGTCCGCCTACCGGCATCACCTGACGCAAGTCCTATCCCGCCTTCACGCGCAAGACACGTAAAGCGGCCCGCTCACCACTGCGAAAACGGCAGCCGGATCAGGCTCGAATTGAAATAGCGCCGGTCGTGCGTGACCTCCTCGCCAATCCAGTCCGGCTTGTCGAAGGCCTGGTCTTCCGACGCCAGCTCGATCTCGGCAAACATCAAGCCCGCATTCGCCCCGAGAAATTCATCGACTTCCCACACATTGCCCGCAAAGGGAATGCGGCGCCGGTATTTTTCGATGATCGGCTGCTGACACAGGCGATCGAGCAGTTCGCCGGCGTCGGCCAGCGGAATCGGATACTCCCACTCGCCGCGCGTGGCGCCCTCGCTGCGCCCCTTGATGGTCAGGGTGGCGCCCTCACCCTCGATCCGCACCCGCACCGTGCGGTCCGGATCGGTCGACAGATAGCCCTGGCGCAGCAGCACCGGCTCGCCCAGCGTGCGCCAGGCCTCGCCGGCGAGCAAGAACTTGCGCTCGATCTCGACGCCCACGATCAGCCCAGCGCCTTCAAGATCGGCTGCAGGATTGCCGCGCCCAGCTCGCTGCTGCGCGCACCGTTCCATCCGGTGTACGGATCAGGCAGGTCGGCGTTGTCCTTGAATGGCATTTCCAGGGTCAGCGACAGGCACTTGAAGGTGTGGCCGATGTATTTGGACGCCAGGGTCAGCATGTCTTCCTTGTACTTGCTGGCCGCATAGCCATGCACGTTCTGGAAGTCGGGACTGGCCGCCATGTAGTTCTCGATAAAGGACTTTTGCAGCTCGGCACGTTCCGGGGTGAAATCGTTCAGCATTTCGTTGCCGGCCACAAAGTTGTACGGCAGCGCTTCGTCGCCGTGGATATCGAAGAACATATCGCAGCCGACTTCGTGGATCTTTTGCTTTACGCACAGCACTTCCGGGCTGCGCTCGGCCGACGGCGTCATCCATTCGCGGTTGAGGTTGGCGCCGGCGGCGTTGGTGCGCAGGTTGCCGCGCACCGAGCCGTCCGGATTCATGTTCGGGATGATGTAAAACACGGCACTTTGCAAGAGCTTGCGCGAAATCGGATTGGCATTGTCCAGCAGCGCGTCCATCATGCCTTCGATAAACCACTCGGCCATGGTTTCGCCCGGATGCTGGCGCGCGATGACCCAGATTTTCTTTTCGGCGGACGGGTTGCCGATGACCACCATGTTCATGTCGCGGCCGTCGACCGTGGTGCCGATATCATGCACGCGCGCAATCGGATTGTCGGCCACTTCGCCCAGCAGGCGCAGGTGGCGTTCCCACGAATACGGTTCGAAATAGGCGTAATACACGCTGTCGAGCTCGGGCGTGTGGGTCACGGTCATGACCTGGCCGTCGAAGCTGGTCGGCACCCGGAACCAGTTTTCGGTATCGTAGCTGGCCGCCACCTGATAGCCCTGATAGCCGGCGGCGTAGGTCGCCTGGCCGGCGTTCAGGAAGCGGATCGTGCATGCCTGCCCGCGCGCGCCCTGCAGGCGGAAGTGGAACCACTGGTGGATGTCGGCGTGCGAGTCGGAGCGCAGGTTCAGGTCGATCTGGCTGGCTTGGTCGGCTTGCACGACGTCGATAGCGCCGGAATCGAAATGCTGGCTGATTTTGATGGGCATGGCAGATCCTTGTCTTTGGTTCTCAAAGAAGAGCATCATACCGAAATGCCGCCCGCTTGGGGGCGGGCAACACCGATCAGCGAGCTTAGAAACCCAGGTCCATCAGGTCGCCGCGGTAGCCTTCCATCATCTGGCGCATCAATTCCACGTTGGCGCGGTTCAGGATCACGGTCAGGTTGGCCGCGCGGTCTAGCTCCATGGTCATGCGGATGGCATCGTCGAACTGCTTGCACTGCACGCTCAGCACGCGCGGATTGACCACGTCGTCCCAGTCTTCCTGATAGATGCGCGGCAGGTTCGGCGGCGGCAACAATTCCGGATCCTGGTTCACCGGCAAGTGTTCCAGGAGCCAGAACACGACCGACGCGGGAATGAAGACGCAGGCATCCTTGCCGCCATCGAAGGAAAATTTCGCCAATAAAAGGTTACCGATAGGATCGCATGACAGATACATGCTCTTGACTTGGCGGATAACTGCTTGTTTCACGACACTCCCTCGGGGTTGTTAAATTGGCGCAACAATTCTACCCCATCCCACAGGCTGCCTGTACGAATTGTCCGACAAAAACGGGGAGCCGCCGCTCCCCGTCATGGCCGGTCTGGCTCAGCGCGATTTGTCGCCGCCAGCCTTGCTGCCGCCGCCGGCACTCTGCCTGTTGCCGCCCTGTTCCTTGTCGGCGCCTGGCGCGTCGCGTAGCCCGTCGCCTGGCGCATCGCGTAGCGCGCCACTGCGCGTACCGGCCTGTGCCGCTTGCCGGTTGCCGTGACTCATGCTGCCTGCGCGGCGCGCTTCTTCCGAAGTGAACTCGTGCGCCGTGCCTTTCTGATGAGCCGCCTTGCCGCCTTCGCTGGCAATTTCACGCTGGCGCTCGGGATCCATCGATGCGAATCCGCGGTTGCTGGTTCCCTTGCCCGGACTACCGCTTTGCTTGTTGCCCTGGTTATTTGACGCCATGGTCATCTCCTTTAGCTGGTGCCTCTGTCTGACCCCACCGGCTGCACGCCGATGAGCGATCAAGCAAATCCATCTTAGCAGCGCGGAACGCTGCGGCTATAGGACAGGATGCATGGACTTTGTAGGACAACAGGCTAGTTCCTCACAGTACTCCGAACCCTGCCACTATTGGTCATATTTACAGAGGACTTGTCCTACACAGACTCGGACGGTGTTCCGATACAGCGCTTCGGAACGGACGCGCATGATTCCAATCCTGGCAACGCCGCTTACGGCCTGGACGCTCACCCCGTCCCTCCGCAAGTGGCGGGTGCCACCCTATGTTTGTGTCTACTCGGAAAGGAATCAACAATGAACTCGAACCAACGTAGCGAGGGGAACAATCAATCCAGCAATGGCGCCAACGAGAAATCGGCATCGTCGTCGCGCGGCGGCACAGTCGAGAAAGACAAGCTGAATCAATCGCAGCAATCGGGCACCCTGGGCGGCTCGCAGCAGTCGGACCGCCTGCCGGGTTCGCCGCAACCGGGCGGCATCGGCGGCGCCCAGCAGTCGGGCAGCCTGGGCGATTCGCAGCAGTCGGGCGGGCTGGGCGGCCCGAAACAGCAGCAGGGCGGCTCGCAGCAAGGGTCGCAGATCGGCCAGCAAAGCACGGACCGCAGCGGCTCGCAAACGGGCAGCCAGCAGCAGGGCGTCCCCGGACAGCATCAATCCAACGATGTGGCCGGCGGCATGCCAAAAAGCCCGGGCGGCAAACGCCTCGCGGCCGACCAGGACATGGATGACGACACCGGCCTGTCGAATCGCCAGAACCGCCAGTCGGCCGACCTGGACGAAGGCAGCCGCCAGTCGCAGCAGAGCAATGTGGGACGCCGCAGCGACGGCACCCCGGACTAAGTAGTCTGCTGTTGCGGTAATTCGGGGTGGGCACGGGCGACCGTGTCCACCCTTTGCGTTTGCGTTCGCGCTTGCGCTTGCGGCAGCGCCAGTGTCGCGGCGCTGACCGGGAACACCGGCTGGCGCAAGCCCGGCGCCTCCCAGCCGTACAGGAATTCGCAGGCCGCCCCGCACACCCTGCCCTGGCACGGCCCCATGCCGGCGCGTGTTTGCAGCTTGGCGCTGCGCCAGCCCGTGTGCGGCGCCAGGTCGGCCGCCGCCACGTCTTCGCAGCGGCACACGATGGTCGGCGCAGTGCACATCGCGCGCAGCGATGGCAGCGGTGCGAAGGCCCGCGCCAGCAGTGCGCCGAATGCCTGCGCCTTGGCGCGCGCGCGCAGGTCCGCCGCGCGCGGCGCGATGCCTGCCGCGTCAAGCCCGGCGATGCGCCCTTCCGCCAGCGCCTTGTCCACGCCGCCGATGCCGGTCGACTCGCCAGCCGCCCACACACCCTGCACACTGGTGCGCTGCGCCCCATCGACCGTCACCCGGCCCTGCTCCAGCGCGCAGCCGAACAGCGTACCGAGTTCCAGTGACGGCGTCAGGCCGAAACCGCACGCCAGAAAATCGCAGTCGAGCGCTACGTCGCGCCCATGCTGACGCAGCAGCACGCGCTCCAGGCGTGCGCTTCCTTCGGCGCCCAGCACGCCCGCGCCGCGCAGGTACGGCACGCCGCGCAGGCGCGCCGCCAGTCGCAGCGATTGCAGCAGCTTGCCCTGGTGCGAGAGCGCCAGCCGCGCGCCGAAACGCGCCAGGTCGCCGCTGGCGCGATGTTCTGCCAGCGCGACCAGCACCCCGCCGTGATCGCGCACGGTGGCCGCCACCGCCAGCAGCAGCGGCCCGCTTCCCGCCACCACCACGCGCTTGCCGGCAATCGGCATGCCGCCCTTGATCAAGGCCTGCAGGCCGCCCGCACCGGTCACGCCGGGCAGGGTCCAGCCGGGGAAGGGCAACAGCAGTTCGCGCGCGCCGCTGCACACGATCACCTTGTCCCAGGGCTGGATCAGCGCGCCGTCCGCCGTTTCCAGCAGCAGCGCCCGGGCGCCGGCCGGCGCCACCACGCGCGCGCCAGCCATGAACGTGACCTGCGGGCGGGCTCGCAGCGCGTCCCACAAGGCGCTGGCGCGCGCGTCGCGCCAGCGTTGCGGGCCGCCGCGCCAGATCTGCCCGCCGGGCGCGCTGTTTTCATCGACCAGCAGCACGGCCTGGCCCGAGGCCGACGCCGCCTCCGCCGCGGCCAGCCCCGCCGGACCGGCGCCGAGCACGATCAGCGGCGCGCTCATGCCGCCTCCCCTGCGCCGGTGGCGATCACCATGCCGGCGCGGCAAGCGCTCTGGCAGGCCAGCCGGTGCGGCCGCCCGTCGATGCTGACCCGGCACTCCTGGCAATAGCCCATGCCGCACAAGGCGAAGCGCGCCTCGCCGCTGACCGAGCGGCGCGTGCAGAGCGCATCGGACAGCACCAGCGCCGCCACCACGCTCACGCCCGCAGGCACCGCCACCGGCCGCCCGTCCACCTGCACCACAATCTCGTCACAAGCCATCGCGCACCTCCGTCAACGCCGCAAAACGCGCCGGCGCATACGGCGCCGCGTCGATCTCGCTGGCGCGCCCGATGATCTGGTCGGCCAGCAGGCGCGCGCTGGCGAACGCCGTGGTCACGCCCAGTCCTTCATGGCCGCAGGCCAGCCAGGTGCCCGCGCGCCCGGGATGGGCGCCGATCAGCGGCCGCCCATCGGGCGAGGCCGGGCGCATGCCGGTCCAGGCGCGCACGATCCGCATGTCGGCCAGGCAGGGCAGCAAGGCGATCGCGCTGCGCAGCACCGCTCCCAGCACCGCCGGTTCGATGGCGCTGTCGGTGCACCCGTCCTGGCGGCACGAACCCACCAGCCACTGCCCCGTGGCGCGCGGCTGCACATTGGCAGCCACCGCCAGCGCATCGTCGCCGGCCGCGCTTTGTCCATAATTCATGCTCACGATCTGATGCGACAAACGGCCCGGATAACGGTCGGTGATCGCCAGATGTCCCTTGCGCGCAAAAATCGGCAGCTCGGGCATCAGGCGCGCGCACTGCACGCCGGCCGCCACCACCAGCGCCGGCGCACTCAGGCGCTCGCCATCGTCCAGCATCACCCCGCCCTGGCCCGTGCCGGCCACGCGCCGCCCCAGGTGCAGGGCGCCGCCGGCGCGCGCGAACTGCTCGCTCAAGAACTGCGCCACCGCCGGCGGATACACCACGCTGTCGCCGCGCACGCGCACGCCGCCGCACAAGCCGGGCCGCAAGGCCGGCTCCAGCCGCGCGACCTGGCCGCCGTCGAGCGCTTCGGCATCGTAGCGGTGCGCGCACAGGCGCGCCGCGCGCTGCTGCGCTTCGGCCAGTTGACGCTCGTCCTCGGCCACCCACAAGGTGCCGCAGCGCGACGGCTCGCCCACGCCGGGATGCGCCAGCATGAACGCGTCCCACAGCCGCAGCGACATCAGGCACAGCGCCAGTTCGTCGCTGCTCTCGTCGAGCGCCACCAGGTGGCCCATGCCGGCCGCCGTGACACCCGTTCCCGGGGTGGCGCCGTCGACCAGCGCCACCGCCATGCCTTCGTCGCGCAGCGCCAGCGCGCAGGCCGCGCCGACGATGCCGGCGCCGACCACGATCGCATCGTATGCGCGCGCCACGCTCAGGCGAAGCTTGGCAGCTGCGGACGCGTTTCCATGGCCGCGCGGATGATGCGCTCGGCGCGCGTGCGCTGTTCGCCTTCGAGCGGCAGGCGTGGTGCGCGTACCCGCTCGGTCGAGCCGATCGCCAGCGCCTCGGCCAGTTTGATGTTCTGCACCAGATACGTCGACACATCCAGGTCGAGCAAAGGGCGGAACCAGCGGTAGATCGACAGGGCTTCGGCCTGGCGGCCCTCCTTCATCAGGCGGTAGATGGCCACGGTCTCCTTGGGGAAGGCCAGCCCCAGCCCCGCCACCCAGCCCACCGCACCGACGGCCAGCGCTTCGAACGCCAGGTTGTCGACGCCGGTGAACAGGTCGTAGCGCTGGCCGAGGCGGTTGATGATCTCGGTGCTGCGGCGGATGTCGTCGGACGACTCCTTGACCGCCACGAAGCGCGCGTCGTCGGCCAGTTCTTCCAGCATGTCGGTGGTGACGTCGACCCGGTAAGCCAGCCGGTTCGAATACAGCATAACCGGCAGGTCGCCCGCCGCCGCGATGGCGCGCAGGGTGACGATGGTTTCGCGGTGGTTGCTGTGATAGATCGTGCTGGGCACCACCATCAGGCCGTCGGCGCCGGCTTTGGCGGCCTTTTCGGCCAGTGCGCAGGCTTCGCGCGTGCCGGCTTCGGCCACCGTCAGCAGGGCCGGTTTGGCGCCGCTGACCTGCTTGGCCAGGCGCAGCACGGCGATGCGCTCGTCGTGCGTGAGCATCGGGCCTTCGCCCAGCGAGCCGCAGGCGATCAGGCCATCGCAGCCGGCCTCCATCTGCAACGCGAAACAGCGCTCCATTTCGCCCATGTCGAGCGAACCATCTTCATTGAATTTTGTCGATACAGCGGGAATCACACCTTGCCACATGGGGGTACCTTGCTTTCTCCGGCGCGCCGGTCGGTTACGGGAAGCAGTCAGATTAGTCCTCTCGAGGCTCCCGGTCTTGATGGATGGTCGAGCGTGAAAAGGCTCAAATCGGCACAATTTTTTCGGGTCCGCCGATTTATACTAACGCATTGCGACCGAACTGGAGATAACCCCGAATGGACATGAGTGCGCTGTTTTGCGCGGCCCCGCCGATCCGCGCGGTGCAACTGGCTTCGCTTGAGGCATTGTTCGACGCCCTCACCGACCTGGTCTTCTTCGTCAAGGACCGCGAGGGACGCTACATCACCGTCAACAACGCGCTGGTGCGGCGCTGCGGCCTGCGCAGCAAGGACCAGTTGATCGGGCGCACCGCGCTCGAAGTCTATCCGCCCCTGCTGGCGCAGACCTACCTGGCGCAGGACCGGCATGTGATCGACAGCGGCACGGCGCTGAAAAAACACCTCGAACTGCACCTGTACCCGAGCCGCGCGCGCGGCTGGTGCCTGACCCACAAGACGCCCCTGCGCGACGAAAACGGCACCATCGTCGGCCTGGCCGGCACCTCGCAAGACCTGGGACTGGCCGACGAACTGCATCCGGTGTACCGCAAGATCGCCGACATCGCCGCCCATATCCGCGCCAACTATCACGCCAACGTCAGCATGGAAGAGCTGGCCAGCAATGCCGGCCTGTCGCTCTCGCGCGTGGAGCGCCTGTTCCAGCGCGTGTTCCACTATTCGCCGCGCCAGTTGCTGCTGCAGTCGCGCCTGGGGGCGGCGATGTCGCTCATCGAGTCGGGCAGCAAGCACAGCATCGCCCAGATTGCGTATGCCTGCGGCTACACCGACCACAGCGCATTCAGCCGCCAGTTCAAGGCGCACACGGGCATGAGTCCGGTCCAATACCGCGCGCATTGCCGCGGGGAATAAGCGAGCTCAAGCGTACACGGCGGTTTTTACCCCGTCGATATAATGGGTTGACACTGACCCATTCGAGATGAGCATGAAGAAATTGCACGCGGCCTTGCTCGGCGCCATCCTGCTGGGCGGCCTGGCCGCCTGCTCGCCACTGCCCACCCTGAACGCCCTCTCGCCCGGCAGCGCCCTGCGCAGCGGCAGCGGCCTGGCGTATGGCGAGAACGCGCGCCACAAGCTCGACGTGTACTCGCCGGAAGACGCCGCCACGCCGGCGCCGGTGGTGGTGTTTTTCTTGGGCGGCAACTGGACCCGCGGCGAGCGCAACGATTACGCCTTTGTCGGGCGGGCCCTGGCGTCGCGCGGCATGGTGGCGGTGATTCCCGATTTCAGGCTGCATCCGGAAGTGAGCTATCCCGACTTCCTGGACGATTCGGCGCGCGCGCTGGCCTGGACCGTGCGCGAAATTGCCCGCTATGGCGGCGACCCCAAGCGCCTGTTCGTGATGGGGCACAGCTCGGGCGCCTACAACGCCGCGATGATGGCGCTCGATGCGCAATGGCTGGCGAAGCAGGGCATGCAGCCGGCCGCGCTGCGCGGCTGGATCGGGCTGGCCGGGCCGTATGACTTTTTGCCGATTGAAAATCCGGTGACCAAGCCGGTGTTTCACTTTCCCGATACGGCGCCGGCATCGCAGCCGATCAACCACGCCAGGTCCGGCACCGCGCCGGCGCTGCTGATTGCCGCCAACAACGACAAGCTGGTCGACCCGGTGCGCAACACGCGCGCGATGGCGGCCAGGCTGCGCGCCAGGGATGTGGCGGTGCAAGAACTGTATTTCGACAAGGTCAGCCATGCCACGCTGGTGGCGTCGATCGCCGCCCCGCTGCGCTTCCTGGCCCCGACCTTGGATAGCGTGGAGCAGTTCGTGAAAAGCGATGCCGGGCCGATTGCACCGGCTGCCCGGGCCAACCGACTTGGCCGGAACCAGCTTCACCCCCACACCGAAGACCGTCGACTGAACCAAGCTATCCCCCGCCCCGATCAAGCCCTGACTTGATCTGGATTGAACCTGCGCGATACAGCAGGAACTCGGCCACCCTCTGCGAATCGAACCATTCTCATCGCTCACCGTTCGCAGGGAGGCAACATGACATCGACCACACCCGATCCGCACCCGCACGCGAGGCCGCCATGCGCCGCCTGAAAGTGCTGACCTGGCATACCCACGGCAGCTATCTGTACTACCTCAGCCAGGCGCCGCACGATTTCTACGTGCTGTCCAAACCGGGCCGTCCGCCCGGTTACGGCGGGCGCACCGGCAACATGCCCTGGGGCGACAACGTGCACGACATGCCCGCGTCCGACGCACGTCACCACCAGTTCGACTGCATCGTCTTCCAGGACGACGCCCAGTACGAGAAAGACCAGTACGAGTTCCTCAGCGCCAGCCAGCGCGCGCTGCCGCGCATCTATATCGAACACGATCCGCCGCGCGCCCACCCCACCGACACGCGCCACCTGCTCGATACGCGCCAGGTGCTGCTGGTGCACGTGACCCACTTCAACGCGCTGATGTGGGACAGCGGCAACACGCCAACCTGCGTGATCGAGCACGGCGTCAAGGTGCCCGACGGCGTCGACTACCGCGGGCAGTTCGACAGCGGCCTGGTGGTCGTCAACCACCTGGCGCGGCGCGGGCGGCGCCTGGGCGCCGATATCTTCGAAGCGGTCCGGGCCGAGGTGGCGCTCGAACTGGTCGGCATGGCGGCGCAGGAACTCGGCGGCCTGGGCGAGATCGCGCACGCCAAGCTGCCCGCCTTCGCCTCCAGCTACCGCTACCTGTTCAACCCGATCCGCTACACCAGCCTCGGCCTGGCCGTGATCGAGGCGATGATGATCGGCATGCCCATCGTCGCGCTGGCCACCACCGAAATGGCGACCGTCATCGACAACGGCGAATCCGGCTTCATCGATACCCGGCTCGAGACCCTGGTCGGCCACATGCGCGAGCTCGCACGAAACCGGGCGCTGGCGCGCGCACTCGGCGCCCAGGCGCGCAAGCGCGCGCGCGAACGCTTTGCCATCGGCCGCTTTTGCGACGACTGGGACCGCGCGCTGCGCCAGGTGACCGGCCCGGCGCCCGCGCCCGCCGGCGCTCGGCACGCTTGACCCTTTCCCCAAAAGAATCCACGCTACAACAAGAAGGAGCTCGCATGTTACTCGGTGAACTACATCCGGACCCGCGCGCCGCCGGCGATGGCGCGGTCAAGCGCATCGCCATCGTCAGCGAGCACGCTTCGCCGCTGGCCGCGCCCGGCAGCGTCGACAGCGGCGGCCAGAACGTCTACGTGGCCCACCTCGCGCGCGAGCTGGCGCTGGCCGGCTACCTGGTCGACATCTTCACGCGGCGCGACGCCATCGGCCAGAAGCAACTGGTGCACTGGCGCCGCAACATCCGGGTGATCCATGTGCCGGCCGGGCCGGCCCACTATATTCCGAAAGAAAAGATGCTGCCCTATATAGACAGCTTCGCCCGCTTCGTGGCCCGCTTCGCGCGGCGCCAGGTGGCACTGTACGACGTGACGCACGCCAATTTCTTCATGTCGGGCATGGTCGCGCGCCATCTCAAGCAGGTGCTCGGCATTCCCTTCGTCATCACCTTCCATGCGCTCGGACAAGTCCGGCTGCGCGCCCAGGGCGCGGCCGACGCCTTTCCGCCGTCGCGCCTGCAGATCGAAAACAGCCTGATGCGCCAGGCCGACCGCATCATCGCCGAATGCCCGCAAGACCGGCTCGACATGGAGCAACTCTACGACGCACCCGGCAAGCGCATCGACATCGCCCCCTGCGGCTTCGACCCGCAGGAACTGTGGCCGCTGCCGATGCGCCTGGCGCGCCACAAGCTCGGGCTTACGCAAGGCAAGTTCCTGGTCCTGCAACTCGGGCGCCTGGTGCCGCGCAAGGGCATCGACACGGTCATCCACAGCCTGGCGCTGCTGCGCCGCCAGCATGGCATCGACGCCGAACTGCTGGTGGTCGGTGGCGACGCCGCCGCCAGCGCCTGGCACGACACGCCGGAACTGGCGCGCCTGCGCGCGCTGGCGGCGCACCTCGGCGTCGCCGCCCACGTGCACTTTACCGGCCGCAAAGAACGCGCCGAACTGCGCTACTGGTACAGCGCCGCCAACGTGTTCGTCACCACGCCCTGGTACGAGCCGTTCGGCATCACCCCGGTCGAGGCGATGGCGTGCGCGCGGCCCGTCATCGGCGCGGCTGTGGGCGGCATCAAGCACACCGTGAAGGACGGCGTCACCGGCTTCCTGGTGCCGCCGCGCGACCCGCAAGCCGTGGCCGACAAGCTCGCCCTGCTGCAGCGCGACCCGCAACAGGCCGCCGCCCTGGGCGACGAAGGCATGCGGCGCGCCTTCCAGCACTACACCTGGCGCCAGGTGGCGCACAAGGCCGCCGCCATCTACGCCGACGTGGTCGGCCAACAGGCGCCCGGCGCGCGTGCCGTGTGCAGCGTTTCCCATCTACCCACCCCTTAGGAGGACTGTTCCATGTCCGATCAACTTGCTCCCGAACCGCCCAGCCTGCGCGGCAAGGCCGTGTTCGTCACCGGCGGCGCCAGCGGACTCGGCGCGGCGCTGTGCCAGCTGCTGGCGCGTTCCGGCGCCGACCTCATCGTCGCCGACATCAACCACGACATGGCCACCGTCAGCGCCAACATCCTGCGCGAACATGGCGTGCGCGTGCATGCGCTCGGCTTCGACGTGGGCGACCCGGCCAGCGCCGAGCACGCCATCGGCACCGCGCTCGAACGCTTCGGCCGCCTCGACGTACTGATCAACAACGCCGGCACCGACGTCACCCTGCCGCTGGCCGACATGACTCCCCAGCAATGGATGCGCGTCATCGGCACCAACCTGAACGGCCCCTTCCTGCTGTCCAAATATGCGTCGCAGCACATGCGCCGCGCCGGAGGCGGCCACATCGTCAATGTCGCCTCCACCGCCGCCAAGCGCGCCTGGCCCAACGCCAGCGCCTACCATGCCAGCAAGTGGGGGCTGCTGGGGCTGTCGCATGCCATGCATGCCGAACTGCGGCCGCACAACATCAAGGTCACGGCCGTGATCGCCGGCGGCATGCGCACGCCTTTCCTGCTCGACCGCTTTCCCGAGCTCGACGCCGCCACCCTGCAAGACCCGATGAACGTGGCCCAGGCGATCCGCTCGATCCTGCTGCTGCCGCCCGAGAGCGTGGTGGCCGAAATCACCGTGCTGCCGATGCAAGAATCTTCCTGGCCCTAGACCATGAGAGCGACCTGAATCATGCGAGCGATCTTTCTGGACAAGGACGGCACCCTGGTCGACGACCTGCCCTACAACGCCGAACCGCGCCGCATCACCCTGTGCAGCGGCGCCGGGGCGGCCCTGCGCCTGCTGGCGCGCTTCGACTACCGCATTTTCATCATCAGCAACCAGGATGGCATTGCGCATGGCTACTTTGGCGAAGACGCCATGGGCTGCATCGAGCGGCGCCTGGCCGACCTGCTGTTCCGCGAACAACTGATGCTGGACGGCTTTTACTACTGCCCGCACCATCCGGCCGGCACGGTGGCGCCCTACGCGGTGGCATGCACTTGCCGCAAGCCCATGCCGGGCATGCTGCAGCGCGCCGCCCGCGAGCACGGCATCGACCTGCGCGCCTCCTGGATGGTGGGCGACATCCTGCATGATGTCGAAGCCGGCAACCGCGCCGGCTGCCGCACCCTGCTGATCGACAAGGGCAACGAAACCGAGTGGCAGCTGGGGCCGCACCGCGTTCCCACCCGCATCGCCACCGACCTGTACGCGGCGGCCGTGATGATCGTCAGGCACGACGAGGATCGCCGATGAGCGCGCCGCAGTGGATGGATGCGCGCAACATCCTGTGCGTGCGCCTCGATTCGATGGGCGACGTGCTGATGTGCACCCCGGCGATGCGCGCCCTCAGGCAGGCGCGCCCCGGCCGCACGCTCACCCTGCTCGGTTCGGCGAGCGGCACGGCGCTGGCCCCCCATTTGGGCGATGTGGACGCGGTCATCACTTACGCGGCCCCGTGGATGAAGGCGGGCGCGTCGCACCCGCCCTCGGCCGACAGCGATTTTGTCGGCCAGCTGGCCGAGCGCCATTTCGACGCCGCCGTCGTGTTTACATCCTTCAGCCAGAGCGCCCTGCCCGCCGCCCTGATGTGCTACATGGCCGGCATTCCGCTGCGGCTCGGCCATTGCCGCGAAAACCCCTATCGCATGCTCTCGCACTGGGTGGTGGACGACGAGCCCGGCGCGCAGATCCGCCATGAAGTGCAGCGCCAGCGCGACCTGGTCGCCAGCGTGGGCTGTCGCAGCGGCGATGCGCGCTTGCGGTTCGCGCTGCGCGCGCACGACCTGATGGCGGTGCGGCGCATGCTGGAGGAGCGCGGCATCCGGCGCGGACGGCCGTGGATTCTCATGCATCCGGGCGCCAGTGCGGCGTCGCGCCGCTATCCGCCGGAGCGCTGGGCCGACGTGATCGGCGCCCTGTCGCGCCGCACCGGCTGCCCGATCGTGCTGACCGGAGATGCGCACGAAGCGGCGCTGATCGACGGCATTCGCGCAGGCTGCGGCGTGGCGACCCATTCGCTGGCCGGCCAGCTCGGCCTGGGCGAACTGGGGGCGGCGATCCGCCTGGCCACGGTGGTAGTGTCGAACAACACCGGTCCGGCGCATATCGCAGCGGCGCTCGGCACGCCGCTGGCCACCTTGTACGCGCTCACCAATCCGCAGCACACGCCGTGGCAGGTCGAGAGCCGGCTGCTGTACCACGACGTGCCCTGCCGCTTCTGCTACAAGAGCGTGTGCCCGGAGGGACATCACGACTGCCTGGCCAAGGTCGCGCCGGCCACGGTGGTGGACGCGGTGTGCAGCCTGATGGGCACGACGAGGCATTACCGCGCGTCATCTGCCGGCCCTTGAGGGGCCGCGCGCACGAGCGGCCTGCCTGCCTTACTGGGTCGACAAGGCGAAGCTCGGATTGGCGACAATGCCTGCGGTCAATCTTGCCGCGACCAGGCTCACTTCCCCATCGGGAATAATGCCGCGCAATCCCTCGCACAGCTGCATGTATTGGGCGATGGTCACGGCGGCCCGGTGCGCATTGAGCACATTCGCACCAGCGCCGCTGTTAATTTCGCTCAGCATGACTTTTACCTCGGAATCGCTCATCGTGTTCTCACTGTCAGGGGAAAACGGCGAGTATAGGCCCGCGCGCCGGATTGCCCGCGTACGCGACGCGCGTACGCGACGCGCCGCATAGCTCGCCGCGTGCGCGCAATCGAAGCGGAACAGCCCCGCGCGGCGGCAGTGCTAGGATGATGACTGACCATCAGGAACCCATTCGATGACTACTCGCACCGCCAGCGCGGCGGCCCTGCTCGCCGTCAGCGCCTTGTTTGGCGCCACCGCCTGCTCGCCCACCGTCCCCCTCGCGCCCACAACGTCGCTGTTCGAGCGTCTCGGCGGCATGCAAAACCTGACCGCCGTGGTCGACGATTTTGTATCGAAGGTATCCATCGACCCACGTTCCAGGCGCACTTTCGAGGGCGTGAACCTGGTCAGGCTCAAGGCCAGCGTGGTCTCGCATCTCTGTTCGCTCAGCGGTGGTCCCTGCAAGTACGAAGGCGATTCGATGGCGCTGGCGCATCGCGGCATGGCGCTGACCAGTGAAGAATTGCAGGTGATGGGGGAATACGTCGGCCAGGCCTTGATCCGCCGTGGCGTTGCCAAACAAGACCGCGAAGAACTGGAAACGATCCTCGACAAGCTGGCCGGCGAAGTAGTGAACAAATAGGGCGACAGGGCGCCAGGCGACGCCCCGGCCTGCGGCACTGTGCCGCTCTCAGTCGCAGGTTTCGACCACGACGTTACGAACCAGGTTCTGTTGATTCAGGTAAATGGTCACACGGCCGGCGATGAACTCCTGGGTGATCAGGGCGCCGAACGGCACCACGCGGACACGGCGGCCGGTCAGTTCGCGCAGGGTCAGCGGAACCGACCGTGGGATTTCCCTGGTCACATCCAATTGGCGGCAATTATTGTTTTGCATCATAAGCTCCTTGAAGAAGGGACAAGCCGCCGCGGCGGCTTGCCCGCGTGCCACGGCGGATCAACCCTCGACAATCTTGGTGCGCGCGGTGACGGACTTGATCAGCTCGATCGCCGCCAGCACTTTCGCGCGCGAGCTGTAGCTCTCGCCGCTGGCAATGATTTCGTGATTCTTGGCCTTCAGGCGCCAGCGCCACTCTTTGCGGGCTTTTTCCGAGGATTGAGTTTGGTAGATTTCGAAATACATGATGAACCTCCCATGACGTGAGATTCCAGTGTTACAGAGCGGTATACCCCGCATTCTGATTAGTTCAATAAATGACTAGAGCTGCATCAAACGCACGCTCAATTTCTCGAAGTTAATTTTGCGCTTCGGCATTGCAATTGCCTGGAAATGGGTAGGCGGCAAGTGCAGGCCGTAGAATGGTGCCTCTCCATTTTCAAGAAGTGCGGTATGACGAACTCCTCTCTCGACCAGGCTTGCGCGGACGCGGCCGCCCTCATCGACCAGTGCGACGGCATCGTGATCACGGCTGGGGCCGGCATGGGCATCGACTCCGGCCTGCCGGACTTTCGCGGCGATAAGGGTTTCTGGAACGCTTATCCGGCCCTGGGCAAGCACGGCCTGCGCTTTACCGAGATTGCCAACCCGCGCGCCTTTCGCGAGCGCCCCGAACTGGCCTGGGGCTTTTACGGCCACCGGCTGCAACTGTACCGGCGCACGGTCCCGCACGCGGGATTCGGCATCCTCAAGCGCATCGCGGCGCGCCTGCCGAACGGTGCCTTCGTCTTCACCAGCAATGTCGATGGACAATTCCAGCGCAGCGGCATGCTTGACGAGCGCGTGGTGGAGTGTCACGGCAGCATCGAAAAGCTGCAATGCCTGGGCGACTGCGGCTATCCGACCTGGTCCGCGCAAGCGTTCGTTCCTGTGATTGACGAAGAACAATGCCTGCTGACTTGCGCGCTGCCGCGCTGCCCCAACTGCGGCGACATCGCGCGGCCGAACATCCTGATGTTCGGCGACAGGCTATGGGACTCCGTGTATGCCGACCAGCAGGAACACCGCCTCGACACCTGGCTGGCGCGCCAGCAACGCGCCGTCATCATCGAACTGGGCGCCGGCACCTGGATTCCCTCGGTGCGGGTGTTCGGCGAAACCCAGGGCCGCCCGCTGATCCGCGTCAATCCGGGCGAGTCGGCGGTTGGCCTGGCGCGCGATATCGGTATCGCGCTCGGCGCGCTGGAAGGCATTTCGCGGATTGCCGCGGCGATGGATGGACTGTGACGAGGACCACGATCCGATGATGCCGGCGCTGGGCAAGGGGAAGGCAGCCGCCTTGCTGGCCGCTGTCGCGGACTTGCTCAAAGCTCAATGAACTGAACCGCTTGTCTAGGGTTTGCGCGAAGGTGCAGTTGCATTTAAGTCACGTTTTCGGCAAGTAAGACGCGCTCATCAGGCAATTATGTCAAAATTGCAATCTTACCCGCCAGCGCGCGTTGCTTACGCGACCTGCTCCTCACCTGACATGAAAGCTCTATGAAGCGCCAATCCATCGCATCCCATTTACCCAAGCTTCGCGTCGCCGCGTTCGCTCCACTCACCGTCCTTCTCGGCATGCCGCTCGCGTATGCCGCCGACAACCTCAAATTGTCCAACGGCACTTTCGAAGCCGGCATTACACCCTGGAAACCAGTCGGCAGCGTGATCTCGGGTCAGCAAATCGACTGCGGCCTGAACAAGTGCCTGCAACTGAACGTCAAGAACACGACGGTGACGGCGACCAGCGATGTCAAAGCCGTCGTCCCAGGCCAATTCATCGCCGCGTCGGCCAGGATGAAGCGCACCTCGACGCCCGGGCAGGAAGATGTATCGCTGGGGATCGAGTTCTATGGTCCCAACGATGTGCTCATCGGTACGGCAACGAAATGGTCCTACTCGATGGGGCCTGCCAACGCATGGGGTGACGTCAAGGTATCGGCGATCGCGCCGGCCGGCGCAGAGAGCGCCAAAGTGGTCGTCCGCGGTAAATCGACCGGCTCGCTGACCGCGTACGTCGATGACGTCGCCATGAGCAGAATCATTCTCGAAGACAGAGGTCAGCAGGTGTTTGTCGGCCGCGTCTCCGCAGCGGCGATTGATAGCAATACACTCTACGTCGCCGCCAATGGCAACCCGGCAAAATTTGCCTACTACCGCGTCTCGGATGGTCAGCCACTCAAGCAATTTACGCTTGGTAATGAGGACATCTGGAGCGTTGTCGTCGGCGGCGATAGTGCCGCTTACTTTGGCACGGCATCCGGCAAGCTCTACAGATTTTCCTACAACACCGATGCCGCGCCAAAAGTGATCAAGGAATTCAAAAAAGCGGCGGGTGGCACCCGGACGATCTGGTCCCTCAAAGCCGGACCCGGCAATTGCATTTTTGGCGGTCTCGCGCCAGATGACGTCGAAAAGAAGGCCGACGGATTCAAATATTGTCCGGATACAGAAGTGACGACCATGCTGCCCTTGCCAGCCACCACTGGCGTTACCACCGACGGCGTTACCACGGCCAGTTATCACGTCCGCTCGCTGGCGGTCGACCTTGGCGGCGACAACATCCCTCGCGCCATATATTGGGGCATGGGCAACCCTGCCAAATTGTACAAAAGTGCGCTCGATGGCAGCGGCATGAGTGCCCCCCTGCCCATCGATGGGACCAAGGAATATGCCTACTATACGGACTTCGCGAAGGATCGCTTGTTTGTTCGCCTGACAGGGGCGAGCAACTGGACAGTGGTACTGGAGCGTTCGGGCAAGAGCGCGGGCGCCGAGGTGGCGGACATCAATTCGATTGGTATCAGTACCCTTTCCCCCGCGTGTACAGATCTGTTGTCTTCTTCTCCGTGTAACAACACCGTGTTTTACACAAAGGATCTGGGTCCCGGCAAAGGAACCCACCTTTCCTCGTACCGCGTCGACGCTGGCGAAGAGACCGCGCTGGCCATTCAGATGGGCCCTGCCGCCGCCTTCGCGTATGCGCCGTATTCCGGGCCTACCCAGCTTGTATCGGTTCTGCGTGATCCCGAGAAGAGCGTAGGCAAGATCGTCCGGTACAATCTGGCGGATCTGTACAACTTCAACAAAAGTGCCTTGCCACAGTCGACCCCGTTCCCTGCACCGGAAACGGCATCGGGTATTCGCACGCTCGCGGTGCATAACGACAAGACGTATTCGTCGGGCTTTGTCAATGGCGCCATCGGCATTGGCGACGCGACAGCCAATCCGCCCGTGCTGGTCAAAGAATACCTCCAGGCCGAAGGCATGGCGGTACTCGGCAACCATCTGTTTATCGGCGGGTATCCCGGCGCGGTCATCAAATCCTATCTGATCACGGACACTGGGCTGGAGGCCAAGGTAACAAACGATGCACTTGGCAAAACATACGGCCAGAACCGTCCATTTGCCATGCTTCCCGTCCCCAAAAGGAATGACAACGAGGTCGACCGGCTGGTGATTGCAACCGTCCCGAAGGTGAACGAACAAGGGGCCCTCGCGGTCTACTCGGTTGGGAACCCCGGGTCTTTGGATGTCGTGAAGCCGTTTAACGGGCACTCGATCCTGGCACTGGCCAGGATCGACGATGTGGTGTACGGCGGAACGTCGGTCTGGCGCGATATCGACAATGTGAAGAGCGATGGCTTTGCCAAGCTGTTCACGTTCGATCCATTCAAGACCCTTGCTGTCGAAGAAGTGAATATTGAAAAGGATATCGTCGCCAAGGGTACGTGGAACGAAAGAGCGATCACGGCACTGCTGAGGGTGAACCGGCAAATCTGGGTGTTAGCCGAAGACACTGTGCTCATTTACGACCATGACACGAAATCATTCGTGAACAAGCTCCAGACTCCGCACGATTTCTCTTACGAGAAATGGAATATTGCATGGAATGCGGGCAGCATGGTCGAATCGAACGGGTATGTGTACTTTTCCGCGAACGATACCAAGCAGACAAACATCTATCGCGTGAATATCAGCAAGCCTGACAGCATCGAAGTAGTCCGTACGGGCGCTTCGGGGACGCTGAAAGTCGATGAAAAAGGCAATATCTACTTCATCAACGAAGACAAGGTCATGAAGTACAACATGGCACTGCAATAAGCCCGTTGCCCCGCGCGTCTTCCCGCGCGGGGCAATTGTGCGCCGGCATCATCGAACCGGACGCGCGCGCCTTGCTTGGCGCAGTGCCGGAAGAGTGACGCGTTGTGCGTCGCTTTGCCTGGCTTACGAACGCTTGAGCTTGCCGATGGCGCCGCTCAATTGCGCGAGCGCCGCCACAACCCGCTCGTCGAGGAACGGCGCGATCGCCGCCGCCCTCGCCTGCGGCACACCCCACAGCGCCTCGCCTAGCACGCAGGCGGTCGCGGCGATGGTGTCGCTGTCGCCGCCGTGATACAGGCACGCGGCCAGCAGCGAATCGATGTCATCGCTTTCCGCAAGGCAGCTCATTACGTCGACCAGGGGATCGTCGGCGCGCACACGCATCGGAGAACCGGCCTGATGGTGTGCCTCGACCGCGTGGACGCTACCGCCGCCAGCTTGCCAAGAGGCCAGCAAATCGTCTTTGCTGGCGCCATGCAAGGCTGCCCAGTGCACGTGATGTCGGCCGCCACGCGGCGCGCCTGTGCCAGGTCCGGCGCCAGCGCCGCGACCGGCCCCAGGCGCATCAGCGCGCCATTGCCCCAGCTCACCAACTCCTCGGAGGACGCACCCAGCGCCCACGCGGCGAACAGCTTGCCGTAGCCGGCGCTCGGATAATGTGCGACCCAGTTCCGGAACGCCTCCTTGAGCGGGGTTCCCGCCAGCAGATGCTCCGCCACCGCCAGCGTGATAATGGTGTCGTCGGTGAAGCGATGTTCCGCTGCAGCGTGGGCAAGGTGCGCGTCGGCGTGCATGATTTTTCGTAAACGGAACCATAAATGTCCCCGACAATTGTTCCTAACATATAGTTCTCCTGAAGCAAAGAAACGGTACGGCGATCGGATGTGCTGTAATGCAGTCGGGGTCGGGATGACCCGCTTTCCATCACGTGACAAGGAGCACAATCGAATGATGCTGGCAATGCTGATAATGGCTGCTGGGCCCGCCATGGTCGTGGTTCGGGAGGACGACGTCAAGCGCGACGAGGCACCGCCGCACGGGGCGATCGGGATGTCCACGGCCTATCGCATCAGCGATGCGGCGCCCGGGCCGCGCGCCATGGAATTTCGCAAACGCGTGCTGCATGCCGGGGCGGCCATCGGACTGCACCGGATCGACCATGACGAGGTGTATTACGTTCTCGCCGGACAGGGAGAGGTGAGCTCCGACGGCAAGAGCGCGCGCCTGGCGCCGGGAATGGCCGCCTATCTGTACAAGGGCGCCACGGTCGGCATCAGGCAGCTGGGAGAGGAACCGCTGTCGATCATCGTCAGCTATCCCAATACGCCGCGTTAAGCGCTGCGCAACGCTGTTATTTAGCGAGATTTTTCTCGATAAACGGCCGGAAAGCGTTATAGATGCGCGTCTGGTTTGTTCGGCACAGTTTAGCGAATGCCTTGCCTTCGCTTTTGCAGCTCAAGGTCAGCGTGATTCTCTCGTTCGATCCGCTGCCGGGCATTTTGATGATCGATGCCGCGATATTGCCGTTCTCGGTCGCATTGTAGGTCTGTATGACGGTATCGGTCGCCACCTGAATCTTCTGGTCGGCATTCTGGGTGATAAAGATCTGTGCCAGCGAGAACATTTTCGCGCAGTTCGACTTGTCGCGGCAGGTGATATTCGCCTGCACGCGCGCATTCGCCAGCGCGATGATGTCTTCCTTGGCCTGCGCCTCCTCGCGCTCCTGCCGCACTGCTTCCGCCTTGTCGGAAGCGGCCTTTTTTGCCGCTTCTTCCTTAGCGCGAACAGCGAAAGCGGCTGCCGTGGCCTCCTGTTCTGCATGCGCGAGCGCACTGGCGTCCGCGACTTTCTGGAGATAAGCCTGGCGCGCCAGCGGGCCGAATACGCCGCCTTCGGGAACACCAACGATGATCCCGTTTTCCACCGTGTACTCGACCGAACCGGTCGGCGTCGCGTTGTAGCGCTGGGCATTACCCCGGCGCCATTTGACTTTATTGACGCCTTTATCGGTGGCCGGCATGCCCAGGATTGTTTCCGCTTCCATCATTCGCGATGAAGGCAACCTTTTCGGCCGCGTCCGGGTTAAGGCCGACGGCAAGGTGGCTATCTCGTTCTACTATCGATACCGGTATGAAGGCAAGTCGAAGGATATGTCTTGCGGCACTTGGCCCGCTGACAGCTTGGCAGAGATCCGGACAGCTCGGGATGCAGCACGGACCAAGCTAACCTCCGGACTAAATCCGGCTGCTGAAAAAAAGTAGGCACGGCACGACAGAAAGGAAGAAACCACAGCGAGACTGGCGGCCCTGGAGTTGCAACGCATCGAGAACCTCACGGTCAAGGATATGTTCGACGCCTGACTGCTCGACGGCGTGCGCCGCAAGGATGGCAACGCCGAGCTGCGCCGGTCGTTCACGGCGGACGTGCTGCCGGCGATTGGCAGCATCGCCATCAAGGATCTGACCGAGCATGACCTCGGTGGTGTGCTGCGCACCATGGTCGCGCGCGGCGTCAACCGGGCGGCTGTCATGGTTCGGAACAGCCTGACGCAGATGTTCGCCTGGGCCGAGAAGCGGCAGCCATGGCGCAAGCTGCTGATCGATGGGAACCCGATGGAGCTGATCGAGATCGAGAAGATCGTCGCGCCGGATTACGATATGAGCAATGAGCGGGATCGCATCCTTTCCGATGCCGAGATCGGCGAACTCCAGGCGGTGTTCGACAAGCTGCAAGCCGAGTACGATGCCGCGCCCGACAAAAGGTACGGCACGCAGCCGGTGGCGGCGACCACGCAACGCGCGATCTGGATCATGTTGTCGACGCTGTGCCGCGTTGGCGAGATGAGCATGGCCAGGTGGGAGCACGTCAACCTGGACGCAGCGGAGTGGTTCATCCCGAAGGAAAACGTTAAAGACAATCTGGCCGATCTCACGGTGTACCTCTCCCCTTTCGCGCTCGAGCAGTTCCGCCAGTTGAAGCAGGTCACCGGCAAGACGGAATGCTGCTTCCCGGCGCGGAATAACGAAGGGCACGTCGACTCAAAGTCAATCAGCAAACAGGTCGGTGATCGGCAGTCGATGTTCAAGAAGGCGAAGGATGGCAGTCCGCGCGCGCCGATGAAGAACCGGCGCCACGACAACACCTTGGTGCTCGGCGGCGGCAAGACTGGTGCATGGACACCGCACGATCTACGCCGCACCGGCGCGACGCTTATGCAGCGCCTGGGGGTCTCGCTCGACATTATCGACCGCTGCCAGAACCACGT
This sequence comes from Massilia mucilaginosa, assembly GCF_011682145.1. Classification (GTDB taxonomy): domain Bacteria; phylum Pseudomonadota; class Gammaproteobacteria; order Burkholderiales; family Burkholderiaceae_D; genus Telluria_A; species Telluria_A mucilaginosa. Next base: position 9,623 of record NZ_WHJH01000066.1, on the reverse strand, counting down.
TCTGCCTGGCAGTAAGGTGCGCCGACATTACTTGCACCACGACTATGCTGATGAGAAGCGTGCTGCTTGGACGCTGCTGGGCGATCACTTGGTGAAGGTGCTAAGCGCGCGCCGCGCGTGTTGATAAAGAATCGGTACCGCGACAATACTCTTGCGCCCGGCGTCAGCATTGCAGCCGCGTGGATGGCTCTCGGCCTGGATCGCCCAGACACCATGATGAGAAAGTGGCTAGGCATGTCGCTCGACGTCATGGCCGCGCAGTGTGACGCGCACTCGCATTTCGTATTGAAATTACCACAAATTTGACAAATAAATACTCATACCGACAAGTGCAGATCGAAGCCTGTAACATTACCCCTTGTTCACTAAACATGAAGGAGCATCATGATCCGCAAACTAGCCGCACTGGCGGCCTTATTATCGCCACTATGCAGCGCGCACGCCGAGCAAAGCAGTTGGTCATTCGTCTATACCGGCTTTGATGTTGCCACCATTAGCTGGGACGGCGAAACCACGAAGTGGAATCCCGCTGCCAACATCAAAGGCAAGTTCAGCGGTACCGACAGCAATGGCGATGGCATGCTAGTGTTTTCCGAACTGAGCTTGCTCCAGGTCGACGGCTTTGACTACGTCGGCTGCTCATGGGGAACGTGTCATTCGGACTATACCTTCAACTATACCCCGAACGGTCAGCTCGATTTCAAAGTACGCCGCTTTAGCAATGATCCGGAGGGCTATGTTTTCTGGTCTACAGTGTACGAAACCGGCGCGAGTGCGGATTTCACAACATTCACCTTGGGCACGCCGAGCGGGGCGCGTTATGCGTGGACGCCGCAGACTACCCTGTCGATCGCCGCAGCTGTTCCAGAGCCATCATCTTATGCCATGGTTTTGACAGGCTTGCTACTGGTAGGCGTCGCAGGATGGGTTCGTCGCGCCAGGTAAAGCGTTGTATGCGAGACAAATTTCGCAAATGTTTACCACGTCGAAAAGCGTGTGTGCCCCTCCCTGTGTAAGCGCATCCCCCCCTGAGGGCCAGCAGCTCGGCCTCGCAGCGCCGATAGTGCGCCAGCAGCTCGACGCTGACCATCTGCATGGGCGAATTGTCCGGGCCGTCGATCCGATGCATCTCCAGGATCAGCGGCCCGACCGCGTCGCTCACAGGCACCCCGCGATGACGGCTTCCAACTGCGCCTCGTACTTGAGGTGCAGCGGCAGGTCGCGCGCCAGGGCCAGCACCTTCTCGCCGTCGCTGGCATCCGGCGCGAGCGTGCGCGTGGCGAACGTCGGCCGGGCCGGCGCAGCCGTCACGCACGGGCGGTAGACCGGCACCTTGACCTCTTGCACGACCGGCGCGGCCGCGCACGCGGTGAGCAGCAGCAGGGCCGCCAGCAGCAGATACTTCATCGGGTAGCCTCCAGGATCAGGTCGACGGTCGGCATGGCCTCGTCGCAGGTGGTGGCGCGCGCGCCGGCGACCCGGGCCAGCGCCGCGTCGAAGCGCCGAGCAGTTGCCGCAGCTTGCTGCTGGGCGGCCTGCCCGCGCGCCTCGGCCACCAGCTTGGCGGTGCCAGCGGCCTCGACTGCCGTGTTCTGCGCCTGGATGGCGCCGCGCAGTTCGGCGTTCGCGCTGCGCTCGGCGGCCAGCTCGACCCGGGCGGCGTCACGGTCGCGCGCCGCCAGGAACCAGCCGCCGCCAGTCCACGCGCCCACCACCAGCAGCGCCGCCACCAGGATCACGGCCGCGACCTTCCAGATACCGCCCGTGACGCCGGCGGCCAGCGTGCCCAGGGCGCTCACGTCGCCCCCAGGCACATGTTGCGCTCGACGGCGCGCCGCTTCACCAGCCCCGGCAGCCGGATGCCCTTGGCGTACGTCCAGCGCAGCAGCTCGTCGCAGCCGCCGGCCACGTCGCCCGCGTTCAGCTTGCGCGCCAGCGTGGAGCCGCACAGGCTGGCCTGGCCGACGTTGTAGGTGAAGCTGACGAGCGCTGCGCGTCGGTAATCCGGCAGCGGCGCCCGGATGCAGTCGTCGACCGCGTGGTTCGCCAGCTGGAGCGAGGCGGCCAGCATGGCGTCGCATTGCTCAAGCGTGGCGCGCTGCCCCAACCGCACGCCCTTGGTCTCGCCGAAGCAGATCGTCGGGATGCCCACCGGGTCCAGGTAGGCCGCCTGGCGCAGGCCCTCGAAGCCGGCCACCACCGTGAGTGCGATGGCCGCCCAGCCGGCGCGCCGTTTATTTGTCGTTGCCATTCTGCGCGAGCAAGCGCGCGCCAAATGCCAGCGTCGAGACCAAAGCCGCGATGCCGGCGAATACGCCATTGGGGATGCCGGCAGGCTGCACCAGCGCGATATACACCTCGGCGGCGCCCAGCAGGCCCGCAGCGGCGTTGAATTTCAGGCTCCAGGCCTTGGCGAGCACCGCGCGCCAGTCTTCGATGAGTTTCATTTCCCGCTCCAAAATCCACTTCCTTTCGCACCGGTAGCGCCGGTCTCGCCCTGCTTGCCTTTACTGCCGTCGCTGCCGGCGCGCCCACGGTCACCGGTCTCGCCTTTCCTGCCCACGCCGGCAGCGCCGGCCGGCCCCTCGACGCCTTGGGCGCCAGTCTTGCCTGGCGGCCCTTGAATGACCCTTGCGGGATAGAGCACGGCCACCAGGATCAGCGCCGCAGCGACGCCCAGAAAGATGCGCAGCACCCAGTAAAACGATGCCGACCACTTTTTCGCGTTCATCGAATGTGCCCTCCGATTACCTTTTCAAAAATCCAGTAGGCCATTCCGATGACGGCCGTGCCGAGCGTCATGACGCCCCACTTCAGCGCCTTGTTGCGCTCGTCCTCAAGCGCCGCGATCTTGTTGTTTGCCTCCTTGATGTCGGCATCCGCCTTTGCGGTGATGCGCTTGAGGTCCGCCTCGGCCTCGCGCTTGTTTTCTTCTATTTCGCGCTGCAATAGCGCTTGCCCGTGGATCAGCAGGGCAATCTGCACTTCGGTCGAGGCTTGGGTCATTGAGGTCTCGGATCGGCCAATAAAAAAGCCACCCGAAGGTGGCCAGTGGTGGAGTGCATGCGATCAGTCGATCGTAGCGGCGGTGATGAACAGGGTGTCGATGTCGGCCGGCGTCAGCTCCAGCACCTGCCGGATGCCTTCGACCAGCCAGTGGTCGCGCCGGACGTTCTGCGCGTATTCGAGGTACGCGCGCGCCTGCTCGCCATCGGCGCCCGACATCGCATCGACGAAGGACTTCACCGCCGCCATGTGGCCGGCAGCGATCAGGGCAAGCCTTGCATTGAGCATCGGCACAGATTCTGGCACGCGCGGCACGGCGGCGGCGGCTCCAACTCAGTCTTTCCGGGTTCGGCAAAGATCTTGTCGGCGATCGAAAAGCAGCGCTCTCAAGGGAAGCATCCCTCGGGCGATACACACGAGAGGCTGCGAGAGGTGGGCATTGAGGGAGACTGCCGAGTGCATACATTGAAGATGCTGTTACGCGGTCACGAGAAGCCCATGTTTTGTCGCTACCGGCGCGCGAAGTGGATGGCATTTTCGACAGGGTGCAGGATGAGGAAGACGAAACTGAGCAGCTTACCTTCATGGTTTTCGATACGGACGACCTTCGCGTTGCAATTAACCTCAGGGAAATGGTTTTTTGCCACCTCTTATGGGACGCTGGCTTCACGTTTGCGCTTTCGGATAAGCAAGTGAAAATCGCGAACGATGACGATGATCCAAGGGAAAGCGTGCAGGTTTTCTTTTCGGGTGAATGTACTCCGCTCCTATTCGGGGCCGAGTCAGAGACTTGCCCGAAAATTGAAAATGAACGAAGTTACTTCAACACAATTTTCTTTTCCATGACCTTCGGAGGCATACAACGACACCAACGTCTGCACTTCGTCGACGAGGATGGCGAGAGCGCATTCCTGCGCGCCGGGGATGTCGCCATGCTGACAGTTCCGCTGTGGGTACTCGACCCCGATGAACGCATCTACGACGACGATCTGGACGAGGGCGACGAGGGGCCGACCCCAATGCCGGCAGAAGGTGGCGCCGGCCAGCCTTCCGGCGCGCATCCACGCGCTCTCAGCTAACGCAAAGTGCGCTTCCTCATGGTCCACTGAGTACCAGAGGAAGCCAATCTCGTCCAAGTAATCTGTAGGGGTAAATGTAGGGGTAATTTCTGCGGATAAGAAAAAGGCCAGCACGATGGCTGGCCTAAGTCTTTGATTCTATTGGTCGGGACGGAGTGATTCGAACACTCGACCCCTTGCACCCCATGTGAATTTTCCTAGTTCCAATAAAGTCCAACAGGAACCATTGCAACCAATTAATCCTATATAAATCATACACTTGCCATATTTTTTGTCCGACAGCATCCATTCAAGTACACTACGTTCCACGAATATTTAAGGCATATTTAAGGCACGAAGAGCGTATGGGAAAAATGACAGCACAGCAGGTGGCAGCGCTTCGTCCGCGAGACAAGCCTTACAAGCAGAATGTGGACACTGGCCTACAGCTGCGTATTGCGACGAACGGGATCAAGGTGTGGGTAGTTCAATACGTGGTCGAGGGCAGGCAGCGCGAGTTACGCCTCTCACGTCCCTACGGAATGTCGACCACCGACGCATCGATGTCATTAGCAGACGCGCGGAATGAGGCCGCCAGGATACGGACCTTGGCGCGGGAAGGTGTGGATATCCAGGTCCAGCAGGAGGAAGAGAGGTTGCGCGAATTGCAGGCCGCAGTCGACGCAGAAGCGCAACTCGCAAGCTCGCAAGCGAAGCAAACGACAGAAAACCTCTCTGTTGCACAGATGTTCGACGCCTGGCTGCTTGACGGCGTGCGCCGCAAGGATGGCAACGCCGAGCTGCGTCGGTCGTTCGGTGCGGACGTGCTGCCGGCGATAGGCGCCATCGCCATCAAGGATCTGACGGAGCACGACCTCCGTGGTGTGCTGCGCACAATGGTCGCGCGCGGCGTCAACCGGGCGGCAGTGATGGTCCGGAACAGCCTGACGCAGATGTTTGCCTGGGCTGAGAAGCGGCAGCCGTGGCGCAAACTCCTAATCGACGGTAACCCGATGGAGCTGATCGAGATCGAGAAGATCGTTGCGCCGGATTACGATATGAGCAACGAGCGCGATCGCATCCTTGCCGACGCGGAGATCGGCGAGCTGCAAGCGGTCTTCGACAATCTGCAAGCCGAGTACGATGCGGCGCCGGACAAGAGGTACGGCACACAGCCGCTCGCGGCCACGACGCAGCGCGCAATCTGGATCATGCTGTCGACGCTGTGCCGCGTTGGCGAGATGAGCATGGCCAGGTGGGTTCACGTCGACCTGGACGCGGCCGAGTGGTTCATCCCGAAGGAAAACGTCAAGGACAACTTGGCCGATCTGACGGTGTACCTCTCCCCTTTCGCGCTCGACCAGTTCCGCCAATTGCAGAAGGTCACCGGCAAGACGGAATGGTGCTTCCCGGCGCGGAATAACGAAGGGCACGTCGATTCGAAGTCAATCAGCAAACAGGTCGGTGATCGGCAGTCAATGTTCAAGAAGGCCAAGGATGGCGGCCCGCGCGCGCCGATGAAGAACCGACGCCACGACAACACCCTGGTGCTTGGCGCCGGCAAGACAGGGGCATGGACGCCGCACGACCTGCGCCGCACTGGCGCCACGCTGATGCAGCGCCTGGGCGTGTCGCTCGACATCATCGACCGGTGCCAAAACCACGTGCTGCCTGGCAGCAAAGTACGCCGGCACTACCTACACCACGACTATGCAGATGAGAAGCGGGATGCTTGGAAAAAAATTGGCGAACACATTGAGACGATACTGAGTTAAGCGAAGGTCTTGCATCGGCTATCATGCCGGCAAAATTCCACGCAGCTTTCGGGTAGAGAATATCGCATTGATCGCAACCCGGATCACCTTGCGCTCGTCGTCAGTCAGCAGGCCGATATCTCGCTCGATTCCATCGGAAAATTCTCGCGTAGGGCCCGAAATTGATGGCACAGATGCGGCGCCGAAACGAAGCCAAGCAGGGTCAACGTCTAGCCATTCGGCCAGCGCAACTAGCTTGTCTTGCGTGGGAATCGCCTCTCCCATGAGCCATTTCCGCACAGCATGGCCCGTAACTGCCAAATGCGGGAAGCGTCTATTAAATTCTAGGGCAATCGCTGTGGGGCTCCGACTATACGGCTCGTGTGCAATCGCAGTACGCAGGCGACGGCCGAATTCAGATCGGGAAAGCTCTGCGATGATAGGTTTTTCCATGATTTGATTGTCATATTTTTGTTGTAAATATATTACGATCATATCGACGGATTTCTCTACCTACGGTGCTCCAGCCAACTCAACTTGCCGCCTCGCCGGCTTTGCATAACCCACGACCCAGCGGGCATAAATTAGACAATTTCGACACAACCCGAACCATGATTATACGGCGGCGCCAGCAGGGCAGTGGCATGCAGGCTGCTTGAGCAGGGTCGCCCAGGCACATGACTGCGGTGCGATCCCCCCTCGCTATTTCGTAGTGAATTGACCAAAAATTTGACAAATATATACTCAGATTGAAAAGTGGAGGTCGAAGCCTGTAACATCATCCCCTTGTTCACTAACATGAAGGAGGCATCATGATCCACAAACTAGCCGCATTGGCAGCCTTATTGTCGCCACTGTGCAGCGCGCACGCCGAGCAAAACAGTTGGTCATTCGTCTATACGGGCTTTGATGTCGCCACCATTAGCTGGGACGGCGAAACCACGAAATGGGATGCCGACGCTAGCATCAAGGGCACGTTCAGCGGCACCGACAGCAATGGTGATGGCAAGCTAGTGTTTTCCGAACTGAGCTTGCTTCAGGTGGGCGGTTTTGACTATGTCGGCTGCTCATGGGGGACGTGTCGTTCAGACTATACCTTCAGCTACGCCCCGAATAGTCAGCTCGAGTTCAAAGTACGCCGCTATAGCAACGATCCGGAGGGCTATGTTTTCTGGTCCACTGTGTACGAAACCGGCACGAGTGCGGAGTTCATGCAATACGCCTTGGGCTCGCCCAGCGGGGCGCGCTATGCTTGGACGCCGCAGACAACCCTGTCGATCGCCGCAGTTGTTCCAGAGCCATCGACTTATGCCATGGTTGTGGCAGGCTTGCTGCTAGTAGGCGCCGCAGCATACGTTCGTCGCACCAAGTAAGGCGCTTCATGCGAGACAAATTTCTGCAAATGTTTACGGCGTCGAAAAGTGTGTGTGCCCTCCCTGTGTCAGCGCATGCCCCCTCAGGGTCACCAGCTCGGCCTCGCAGCTCCGGTAGTGCGCCAGCAGCTCAGCGCTGACCATCTGCATTGGCGACCTGTCCGGACCGTCGATCCGGTGCATCTCCAGGATCAGCGGCCCGGCTGCGTCGCTCACAAGCACCCCGCAATCACGGCTTCGAGCTGCGCCACGTACTTGAGGTGCACGGGCAGGTCGCGCGCCAGGGCGAGCACCTTCTCGCCGTCGCTGGCATCCGGCGCCAGGGTGCGCGTGGCGAACGCCGGCCGCTCGGGCGCGCCAGTGACGCATGGCCGGTAGACTGGCACCTTGACCTCTTGCACGACCGGCGCCCGGCCAGCGCAGCCTGGCATCAGCAGCATGATTGCGACCAGCAACAGGCCGGCCAAGAGTGAGTACCCATGCGGGTTTCGGCCGGTTTTAGCGTCGCCAGCAGGCCAGCGCCGGATTCGGTAAATCGGGCTCATCGAACCGACTCCAGAATAACGTTCACGGCCGGCATGGCCTCGTCGCAGGTGGTGGCGCGCGCACCGGCGACCTTGGCCAGCGCGGCATCGAAGCGCCGGCCAGCGGCAGCGGCCTGTTGCTGGGCGGCCTGGCCGCGCGCCTCGGCCAGCAGCTTGGCGTTGCCGGCCGCTTCCACTGCATCGTTCTGCAGCTGGATACCGGCGCGCAGTTCGGCGTTCGCGCTGCGCTCGGCGGCCAGCTCGACCCGGGCGGCGTCACGGTCGCGCGCGGCGAGGAACCAGCTGCCGCCGGTCCACGCGCCCACCACCAGCAGCGCGGCCAGCAGGATCACCGCGATGACCTTCCAGATACCGCCAGTGACGCCGGCGGCCAGCGTGCCCAGGGCGCTCACACGACCCCCAAGCACATGTTGCGCTCGATGGCGCGCCGCTTCACCAGCCCCGGCAGCCGGATGCCTTTGGCGAGCGTCCAGCGCAGCATCTCGTCACAGCCGCCCTGCACGTCGCCCGCGTTCAGCTTGCGCGCCATGGTGGACTTGCACATGGCGTCCCCGCCCACGTTGTAGGTGAAGCTCACCAGCGCGGCGCGCCGGTAATCGGGCAGCGGCGCCCGGATGCAGTCGTCGACTGCCCGGTTCGCCAGCTGGAGCGAGTCGGCCAGCATGGCGTCGCACTGCGCAAGCGTCGCACGCTGGCCAAGGCGCACGCCCTTCGTCTCGCCGAAACAGATCGTCGGGATCCCGACCGGGTCGGCGTACGCGGCCAAGCGCAGACCTTCAAAGCCGCCGACGATGGTGACGGCGATCGCCACCCACGCGGCGCGCCGTTTATTTGTCTGTACCATGGATTTCCTTCTGCGCGAGCAAGCGCGCGCCAAATGCCAGCGTCGAGACCAGAGCCGCGATACCGGCGAATACGCCATTGGGAACGCCAGCAGGCTGCACCAGCGCGATATACACCTCGGCGGCGCCCAGCAGGCCCGCAGCGGCGTTGAATTTCAGGCTCCAGGCCTTGGCGAGCACCGCGCGCCAGTCTTCGATGAGGATCATTTGCGGACACCCCGCTCAAGCGATTCCAGGCGCATACCCTGGCCGTCGATGATGCGCTGCATCGAGTACTGCATTTCCTTGATGGCGTCGGTGCGCGTGTCGCGATCATCGACGCGCTTTTCGAGCTTGGCGATGTTCAGGATCAGCGTGGCCTGGTCGGCGCGCAGCAGGTCGAGCTTGGCCTGTGTCTTCTCCGCAGTGCTAGAGCTGGTAACGGCAAACCCGGCGAGGGCGAGGATGATGGCGCCGGCGGTGCTAATCAGCCAGGTAAGCGGGAGTTTGGTATCGATGATGCGGGGTTGCGGAACGGATGGGTCCATGTGTAGCTTTCAATAAAAAGGCCACCCGAAGGTGGCCTGTGGTGGAGCGCGCTGGATCAGTCGATCGAGGCGGCGGTGATGAACAGGGCGTCGATGTCGGTCGGCGTCAGCTCCAGCACCTGGCGGATACCTTCGACCAGCCAGTGGTCGCGCCGCACGTTCTGCGCGTATTCAAGGTACGTGCGCGCCTGGTCACCCTCTACGCCGGGCGCTGCGTCGACGTAGGCCTTGACCGCCGCCATGTGGCCAGCGCCGATCAGCGCAAGCCGTGCATTCAGCATCGGCACGGATTCGGGCACGCGCGGCACGGCGGCGGCAGCGATATCCAGCTCGCGCTGCGCCAATTCTTCTGGCGTCATATCGCGCTCTTGTTGAGTTTTTGTTTCATCATCGTAAGCGGTCTATTTACCCCACCTTCCATTGCTAATTTTCGGCATCCAGAATCGGTACTCCATCAACTCAGGAGTCACGAACATGCAAGAGCCAACGAAGCACGAACTCTGGCCGGCGCGCCTGCA
>NZ_WHJH01000065.1 GCF_011682145.1 Massilia mucilaginosa | reverse complement strand
AATCGCGGCAACGTGCTTCTCCCAAAAAACGGTCGTGTTTTCCATGCTTGCTCCGGTATCAAATCGAAGTAGCAAGAATGCGGAAATTCGGATTAGCCAGCAAGTCTGGGGTTTATGGAGCGCTTACAAGTAAGCTTCCTTTTGAACCAGGACAGCGTGATAGCGTCCCTGGAACAAATGTCCGACCGTATCGTGGCGACGGTTGAAGCCGCGCGAAAAATTGCCGTTGAGCTGGCGCATCGCTGCGGAAAGATTGCCATCGATCGTTTCGATAAGCAGATGAAAGTGATTATTCATCTGGCAGTAGGCATGCACCACGCAGTTGCTGCGTGCACAGGCATCGCGCAACGCGCCAAACCAGGCGCGGCGGTCAGCGTCGTCCAGATAGATGGGATGGCGCCGATTTCCACGTGCAGTCACGTGGTAGAGGGCACCAGGATATTCGAGTCTGAGCGGTCTGGTCATGCAGCGACTCTAGCAGCGGTTTTCTGCACAATGCATGAGCACACGCAGTGTCTGGCCACATTTCGATGATGGCAAGCAGTTTCGGTGGATGAGCTTGTGCCTGTCCGGGCCGCGCCCGAATGTCAACGTGACACCAAATGGTGGATGAGCCCGTGTCCGAATGTCAGACCTGACACCGGATTGATGGGGGATGAGCCCGTGTCCGAATGTCAGACCTGACACCGGATTGTAGTCAGACCTGACACCGGATTGTAGACACCGGATTGAAAAAGCCGCGAGCGCTCGCGGCTTTTTCGTCACACCGGCAAACCGTGTTAGAAGTTGCCTTTGAACTGCATACCCCACAGGCGCGGCTCGTTGGTGAAGCCGGTCAGGTTGTTGAAGTCGATGCCGCCGACAATGCGCTCGGTGCCGGTAATGTTGCGGCCGTACGCGGCCACTTCATACTTGCCGCTATCCCAGGTGTAGCCAACCCGCAGGCCGCCTTCCACCAGCGGCTTGCCGGTGAATTCCTTCGCTTCGTACAGGAAGAAATTGATCTTGCTGCGGTAGGCCCAGTCGGAGAACACGAACAGTTGGCCTTCGCCCAGATCCATCGAGTAGCGCGCGGTGGCGTTGAGGATCCATTTCGGTGCCTGCGGCAATGGATTGCCGTCGATGACGACGCGGCCGGCGGCGTTGAGCGGATCGGTGATGGTGCACTGCGCGCATTTGTTGACCGAAATGCTGCCGTCGCGGATTTCGGTGAAGTTGTAGCTGCCGCCCGCCGAGACCTTGAAGTTGGTGGTGACGAAACCTTCGAAGTCCAGCTCGGCGCCACGGCCGTTGGTCTTGGCCGCGTTGATCAGGCGGTTGACGTTCGAGTTGCCGCCGACTACGGTCAGCTGCTGGTTCTTGACCTGGTAGTCGTACACGCTGAAGGCCACGCGCGCGCGGCGGTTCCACAGGTCGGCTTTCACGCCGGCTTCCACCGAGGTGATGGTTTCGGCGTCGGCCACGGTGATCGGCACCGCAGCCGAGGCCGCCGCGATACTCGGCGCGCGGAAGCCGGTCGCCACGCGTGCGTACACGTTGACATCCTTGTTCAGCTTGTAGGTACCGCTCAGGTCCCAGTTGGGCTTGTTGCTGCTCTCGCCGACCGAACCAGGACCGATCTGCGCCACGTTCCACGCCGTGACCGTGTTGAAATCCTTCTTGTCGTTGGTGTAGCGCAAGCCGCCGCGCACGTTGAAGGCATCGCTGATCACGTAGTTGACCGAGCCGAACGCCGCCCAGGCGGTGTTCTTCTGATGGCTCACCAGGCGCGAGGTTTGCGCGCCGCTGGTGCTGTTGTAGTTGTCGGTCGAGCCGGTGGCGTCTTCGTTGAAGTAGTACAGGCCCGCCTGCCAGTTCATCGGGCCGCTGTTCTTCGATTCGACCCGCACTTCCTGGCTGTATTGCTTGACGTCGCCGATGCCGCCAGCGGTTTCAACCTGGAACGGGATCACGCCCGGGCCGGTCGGCACACCGCCGTCGATGTCGCCGCGGCTCAGGTAGTGGTCCACGCCTTCGTAGCCGGTGATCGAGTACAGCTTGAGCGCACCCAGGTCCCACGACATGCGCACGTTGGCGCCGTTGGTGCGCAGGGCCTGGAAGTTCAGGCCGTTGTTGGCGATCTTGTCGGCGTCGAAACCGTCGACCAGTTGGTTCGTGCCTTTTTTGATGATATTCGCGCGGAACAAACGCGAACTGCCCGTGGTCGAACGCTGGTGCACATTGAACAGGGCATTGAAGGTCGTGCCCGGCTTGTACAGCACTTGCAGGCGTTCGGCGTGCTCGTTGTAGCCTTCGAGCGCGTCTTCCTTGCCGGTAAAGGTGTTGTCGACGAAGTCGTCGCGGTGCTGGCGCAGGGTCGAGAAGCGCGCTGCCCATTCTTTACTCAGCGGAATATTCACGGCGCCGTCGACGTTGACCGTGTTGTGGGTCGCGACGGAGGCGTTGTAGTAGCCGCCGAAGCTGTCGAGCTTCGGTTTTTCGGATTCGAACTTGACCACGCCCGCCGGCGTGTTGCGGCCGAACAGGGTGCCCTGCGGGCCGCGCAGCACTTCCACGCCGGCCAGGTCGAAAATCGGGAACCCTTTCAGGATCGGGTTCTCTTGCACCACGTCGTCATAGATCAGCGAAACCGGCTGCGAGGCGAAGGTGTTGAAGTCGGTATTGCCGTAGCCGCGGATGTAAAAGCGCGGGAAGGTGCGGCCGTTCGACGATTCCACGTTCAGGCTCGGCACTTTGCCGGCCAGCACGCGAATGTCCTGTCCACCAGAAACGAGCACATCGAGCTTCTCATCCTTGAGCAAGGTGACCGAGACCGGCACTTCCTTGATGTTCTCGGTACGGCGCTGGGCGGTCACGGTGACGGTTTGCAGTTCCGGAGCAGCTTGCGCCTGGACTTGCGCCTGGGCCATGGCCGACCCGATCGGCAGCAGTGCCGTCAGGGCCAGCACGGCGCCGTGCGCGCCGATAACGCGCTTGTGCATCTTGGACATCTTGATCATTCGAGTTCCCTGGAAAAAGTTGATGAAGCGTACGACGAAGGTAATCCTGTCTCCTGCTTCTTTTTCTGGACGTACTCGCATGCTGCAAACGCGCGGCGATGGACGCCGTCGGCACTGCATCTTGTCGATGTCTGTGTTGCCGACCTTATATGAGGCGGTATTTTCTGCCATCACTGCTGTGAATGGCAAGGAAGTTCACTTGCAGCGTGATCTTCACGCAACATTTTTTGCAATAAACCACTGTTTGCTGTGCTCGTCGGCGGGAAAGAACGATTCGAGACGCAATTCATGCACCGTTACATCGTGCGGCGTGCCCATGGTGGTGATGGCCGTAAACACGTTCAGTTCGACGCCGTCCTTGCGGATGGCCAGCGGCAAAAACGGCAGCGCGCGCCGGTCGAGGTTGGGTGCGTGGGCCGCTGCGCCGATGGCGTCGATGCCGGGCAAGGCCGCCAGTTCTGCCAGCAGGGTGGTCGCTTCGCTGCCGGGTCCGTCGCCCATGGCTTCGCGCTGGATCCAGTGCAGGGCGTCGGCGCACACCGCGTCCCAGTTGACCAGGTACTGGCGCAGGCCGTTCGGGTCGAGCATGAGCTTGAGGATCAGTTCCTTGCTGGGCTGGGCGCGGCCGCTTTCGAGGAAGCTGATGTGGCGCTGCGAGACCGCGCTGACAGTGGAAAGATGCAGCTGGCTGTAACCGCGCTTGCCGCGCCAGTAACGCAGCGCGGCCGAAAAATCGCCGAAGTACTGGTCGCGCGAGGGGGACGATTGGCTTGCTGCTGTCATTGCGCGCTCCTTCATCCTTCCGGTTCATACGGATTCGCATGCCGCCATGCGCGGCGGCCTTTGGGCGGGACATGTACGACTGCCACCCCGGCCGGACCACGTCATGGCGACGCACCTTACGCCGGACCCGGCCCGATAAACGCCATCAGGTCCGCATTGACCCGCTCCGCATGCGTCACGAACATCCCATGCGCCGCGTCATCGTACACCGTCAGGCGCGCCCCTGCGATCATGGACGCGGTCCGCCGCGCCGTCAGCGCCAGGGGCGCGCTCACGTCCAGCGCGCCAGCGATAATCAGGGCCGGCACGTCCACCTGCGCCAGGTCGGCACGCATGTCCGCATGCTGGACCGCCACATGGCAATCATGCAGCGCCTTGTGCGAGCACGCCAGCGCCATCTGGCGCAGCCACCTGATCATTCCCGCCGATGCATCGGGCGTCAGGAACGGCAGCGCGTTCTCGTCGATCCAGCGCGGGAAATCGCGGTCCAGCTGCTGTTCCCGAAACGCCTCGAACAGCGCGCCGTCGATGCCTTCCGGGTTGTCGTCGGCGCGCATGATCATCGGCGTCATCGGTCCCATCAACACAAGCCGCGCCACCCGCGCGCTGCCGTGCCGGCCCAGGTAGCGCACCACCTCGTTGCAGCCCATCGAATGCGCGACCAGGGTCACGCCGCGCAGGTCGAGCGTGCCGATCACCGCGGCCACATCGCCGGCCAGGGTGTCGAAGTCGTAACCCCGGCCCGGATCGCTGGAACGCCCATGCCCGCGCCGGTCGAAGGCGATGCAGCGCAGCCCTTGCCGCGACAGGGCCATCATCTGGTAGTTCCACGCATCCGACGGCAGCGACCAGCCGCCCACAAACAGCACCGGCGCACCGCTGCCCCAGTCGCGGTAGAACAGGTCGACGCCATCATTGGTACGGATAAAACCGGGGGCGGGGGAATGGCTCATGGCAGTTCTCCTTGGTTGGCTTGACCCCATTTTCGCGCACCCTTGCGGGCCTGGCGATTACCTCCCAGGTAATCGATGCGCCGCCTCCACCAGGATCGCGCGGAAATCGTTGACGTTGGTGCGCGTCGGTCCCGTCAGCACCAGGTCGTCCAGCGCCGCAAAGAAGCTGTAGCCGTCGTTATCCCGCAGTCGCTCCGCCGCATCGATGCCGGCCAGCGCGGCGCGCGCCAGCGAGTCGGGATCGAGCAGCGCGCCGGCGTTGTTCTCCGTGCCGTCGATGCCGTCGGTATCGCAGGCGATCGCATGCACGCCCGCCATGCCCTTGAGCGCAACGGCGAGCGCCAGCAGGAATTCGGCATTGCGCCCGCCGCGCCCCTTGCCGCGCACCGTGACGGTGGTTTCGCCACCCGACAAGATCACGCACGGCGCGGCCACCGGCTGGCCGTAGCCCATCACCTGGCGCGCAATGCCCGCGTGGACAATCGCCACCTCGCGCGCCTCGCCCTCCATGCATCCGCTCAGGATCAGCGGCGTGTAGCCGGCCGCGCGCGCCGCCTCGGCCGCGGCATCGAGCGCATGCTGGGCGCTGGCGATGACGAGCGCCCGATTGCCGCGCAGGCGCGCATCGTCGATGGCCGGCGCGGCCAGCGCCGCGTCCTCCAGCACCGCGCGCACCGCCGGCGCCACCGCGATGCCATATTTGGCGAGCAGCGCCAGCGCATCGGCCGCGCAGCTGCCATCGGGGATGGTCGGCCCGGACGCCACCACCGCCGGATCGTCGCCCGGCACATCGGACACCACCAGGGTCACCACGCGCGCCGGATGGCAGGCCAGCGCGAGGCGCCCGCCCTTGATCGCGGACAGATGCCGCCGCACGCAATTGATCTCGCCGATCGGCGCGCCGCTGGCCAGCAGGCCGCGCGTGAGTTCGCGTTTGTCGTCGAGCGAAATGCCGGGCGCGGGCAGCGACAGCAGCGCCGAGCCGCCGCCCGACATCAGGCACAGCACCAGGTCGTCCTCATTCAAACCGCGCACCAGCGCCAGCATGCGCTGCGCCGCCGTGGTGCTGGCCTGGTCCGGCACCGGATGGCCCGCTTCGATCACCTCGACATGCCGGGTCGGCGCGCCATGGCCGTAGCGCGTGACCACCAGGCCTTCGAGCTGGCCCTGCCAGTGCTGCTCGAGCGCCTGCGCCATGCGCGCGGCCGCCTTGCCGGCGCCGATGACGATGGTGCGCCCTTTGGGTGGCTCGGGCAGGTGGCGCGCCAGCACCGCCAGCGGGTCGACTGCGGCAAGCGCACTGTCGAATATATGCATGAGGAGCTTGTGCTGCGCACTGCGCGGCGTGCTTGCGGGGTTCATGTCGGTCCTCGGTGAATGGGTCGCAAAGCCAGTGCGAAAGAGCTATCATTTTTCGCGCCGGCTGGCCTATGATACTGACACAAAAATACCCTACAGGAGCGTTCGTGCCTTCCCAAAAAATCCCCGCCATCCTCACCGCGCTGATGATCGCCATGAGCAGTACCCTCCCCGCCTTTGCCGCCGACAGCGCGGCGCCGCCCGTCGCAGCCAAGGCCGCGTGGCAGGAAACGCGCCACGGCGAGGTCGTCACCGACGACTACCGCTGGCTGCAAAAGAAGGAAGACCCCAAGGTCATCGCCCATCTTGAGGCCGAAAATGCCTACACCGACGCGATGACGCGCGATATCGCGCCGCTGTCCGACAAGCTGTTCGCCGAGATCAAGGGCCGCATGCAGGAAGTGGACCTGTCGGTGCCGGCGCGTACCGGAAAATACTACTACTACACGCGCTTCGAAGCGGGCAAGCAGTACCCGATCAACTGCCGCCGCCTGGCCGGCGCCAAGCTCGCCTACGACGACAAGGCGCCCGAAGAAATCCTGCTGAACCAGAACGAGATGGCCGAAGGCCAGAAGTTCTTCGCCATCGCCGGCACCTTCATCAGCCCGGACGATGCGCTGATGGTGTACCTGACCGACACCACCGGGTTCCGCCAGTACGAGCTGCATGTCAAGGACCTCAAGACCGGCAAGCTGCTGCCCGACAGCGCGCAGCGCGTCACCTCGGTGGCCTGGGCGGCGGATAACAAGACCGTCTTCTTCGTGCAGGAAGACGCCACCACCAAGCGCTCCGACCGGGTGTTCCGCATGACGCTCGGCAGCGCGCCGGTCGAGGTGTACCACGAAGCGGTCGAGCAGTTCAGCATGCAGGTTGAAGCTTCGCGCGACGGCAAGTTCATCATGCTCGACATGATTGCGACCGACACCACCGAAACGCGCCTGCTGGCGGCCGACAAGCCGCAGGGCGCCTTCCGCCCGGTGCTGGGACGCGAAAAAGGCCATCGCTACGGCATCGAACACCGCAACGGCGAGTTGTTCATCACGACCAACAAGGATGCGAAGAACTTCCGCCTGGTGCGCGCGCCATTGGCCACGCCCGGCCCCAAGTTCTGGAAAGAGCTGGTCAAGCACGACAAGACGGTGATGGTGCGCGAAGTCGACGCCTTCCGCGACTTCCTGGTGGTGATGCAAAAATCGAATGCGCTTAACGGCGCGCGCATCTACAACTTCAAGACCCGCGCGTGGAAGTCGGTGCAGTTCGACGATCCGGTCTACATGGCCACGCGCATGCGCACGCCCGCCTACGACGCCACCAGCTACCGCATGGCCTACCAGTCGCCGGTGACGCCGTCGACCGTGCTCGATGTGGACATGGCCAGCGGCGCGCGCACGGTCCTCAAGCGGGTCGAGGTAGTGGGCGGCTACGATGCCAGCCGCTTCGAAAGCCGCCGCCTGTGGGTGACCGCGCGCGACGGCGCCAGGGTGCCGCTGTCGGCGGTCTACAAGAAAGGCGTGAAGTTCGACGGCAGCGCGCCGATGCTGCTCACGTCCTACGGTTCGTACGGGATTCCGACGGAAGCGAATTTTTCGATCGGGCGTCTGAGCCTGCTGGAACGCGGCGTGATCGTGGTGCAGGCGCACATCCGCGGCGGCACCGACATGGGCCAGGCCTGGCACGATGACGGCATGCTGATGAAAAAGAAGAACACCTTCTACGACTTCATCGACGCGGCCGACTTCCTGGTCAAGGAAAAGTGGACCAGCCCGAGCCGCCTGATCATCCAGGGCGGCAGCGCCGGCGGCCTGCTGATGGGCGCCGTGGCCAACATGCGCCCGGAGCTGTTCCGCGGCGTGCACGCGGCCGTGCCGTTCGTGGACGTGATGAACACCATGATGGACGCCACCCTGCCCCTGACCACCGGCGAGTACCTCGAATGGGGCAACCCGACCGAAAAGGCGGCCTACGACTACATGCGCAGCTATTCGCCGTACGATAACATCGAGCGCAAGGCCTATCCGGCCATGCTGGTGACCACGGGCCTGAACGACAGCCAGGTGATGTACTGGGAGCCGGCCAAGTACGTCGCCAAGCTGCGCGCGCACAAGACCGACAACAACGACCTGCTGCTCAAGACGAACATGGGCGCCGGCCACGGTGGCGCGTCCGGGCGTTACAACGCGGTCAAGGAAAGCGCCTTCAACATGGCGTGGATGCTGTCGCAGTGGGGCATCAAGGAGT
Source organism: Massilia mucilaginosa (assembly GCF_011682145.1). Classification (GTDB taxonomy): domain Bacteria; phylum Pseudomonadota; class Gammaproteobacteria; order Burkholderiales; family Burkholderiaceae_D; genus Telluria_A; species Telluria_A mucilaginosa. Next base: position 25,880 of record NZ_WHJH01000065.1, on the reverse strand, counting down.
AAGCGGCAGATCGGACGCACGGTCGGGCGCCGGGAATTTTGCGGGATTTTTCATTTTTTTCGCAAAAGCCCTTGCGCACTTTCCGATCTCTGGCTATGATTCGTGCCTCTTCAGACGTGGTGACAAACGTCGGATGCAGTCTCTGAGGTAAGCGAGTTTTTGGGTGCTTAGCTCAGTTGGTAGAGCAGCGCCCTTACAAGGCGCGGGTCGGGAGTTCGAGCCTCTCAGCACCCACCACCATCAGAGACGGGGCATCATGATCAGCAGTACCGATCAGAGTAACACGGAGTGGTAGTTCAGTTGGTTAGAATACCGGCCTGTCACGTCGGGGGTCGCGGGTTCGAGTCCCGTCCGCTCCGCCAGCATCAAGAAAGGGCCCGATTCGTCGGGCCCTTTTTCCATTTCCCTTTTTGTTTTGCCCCTCTGTCCCCGGAACCGCCTTGGCCCACGCCTACGTCACGTTTCGCCGCCGCCTCGCCATGCACGCGTTCCGGCGCTTCGCCGCCAGCCTGAAAAGCTCGGCCGAGATTGTCTTGCTGGTGTTCGCCCAGGCGGTCATCGGCCTGTTGGCACTGGTCGCCCTGCCCCCCATGTACGCCGCCTCGCAAGCACCCCTGCACGCCATCGGCCTGCTGGTCGCGCACGGCCTGGCGATGGCGCTGCCGGCGCTCCTGCTGCGCAAGCGCGTGCTGCCGCTCGACGTGGTGTACTGGCTGCGCCGCCTGCCGGTGCCGCCGTCCACGCAACTGGCGGCCGATGCGCTGGTGGCGGCCATGATGGTCGGGCCGCTGGCGCTGCTGTACGCGGTCTCGGCATCGGTCTGGGTATATCAAAGGCCGGACTGGCTGCTGCCCGTGCGCGGCGTGCTTGGCACGCTGTTCTCGCTGATGCTCACCTACGCCTGCACCATCGCCGTGCTGTCGCTGCGCGCGCGCCGCGCCCCGGCCAGTGCGCGCTGGCAGCGCCGCCTGGCGCCGCCGCCGGTGCGCTATGCGGCGCGCGCATGGCGCTCGCGCGTGCTCATGCTGTGGCATCGCTTGTTCTGGCTGCCCTTCTGGCGCAACGAGAACATGGTGGGGCGCCAGCAAAGCCTGTTGCTGGCGGCGGCCGTGGGCGCGGCGCTGCCGTGGATGCAGGCGCCACCCGGCATCGCGCGCGCGGTCCTGGCGCTGGTCGCGAGCGCGCTGATGGTGCTGCTCACCGACCGTGGCGACAAGGCCGTACGCGAGCAGATCGCCGCGCTGCGCCCTGTCATGGCGGCCTGGCCGCTGCAAGCGCGCCCGGTGGAACTGGCGGCGCGCGCGTTTGCGCTGCTGCCCGCGCTGCTGGTGCTGGCGATCGTGTTCGCCGGTGGCCTGGTGCACGGCGTGTGGGCGCGTCCGGCCGGCCGCGCGTATCTGGTCCTGGGGTGCGTGGCGCAGGTGCTGCTGGTGGCGATTCCGCGCTTTACGCCACGCGCGCGGGTGGGCCTGGTGGTGGTGCAGATTCTGGTGTTGACGGCGGTGGGGAGCGAAATATGGCAGTAGAACAGAAGGACGGTCCGGTGCTGCATATCAGGGACTTGCATTTTCATTTCGATACGCGCCCGGTATTCGTCGATTTTTGGGCCGACATCGAAGCGGGCATCACCTGGCTGCGCGGCGCCAACGGCATGGGCAAGACCACCTTGCTCAAGCTGGCGGCCGGCGCGCTCACGCCCAATCGCGGCACGATTGCGCTCGACAGCGTCGATTGCGCGGCGCAGCCGCTGGCCTACCGGCTGGCGGCGTTTTACTGCGGCGGCGACCTGCCCGATTTGCCGTGGCTGACCGTGCAGGAGTTCCTCGACCTGCACCTGGCGCTGTATCCGGACACCGAGGCGCGCCTGGTCGAACGCCAGCTCGACGCCTTCGGGGTGACCGCGACGCTGGGGCAGGCGCTGTCGACCCTGTCGCTGGGACAGCACAAGAAGGTGCAGCTGTCGCTGGCGCTGGCGCTGCCGGTGCGTTTGCTGCTGCTCGACGAGCCGTTCAACGGGCTCGATGCGGCCGCCGTGGAGTACCTGCGCGGGCAACTGGGAGAACTGGGAACGAGGCAGGATGTGTGCGTGCTGCTGACCAGCCATCTGGAGCCGCTGGTGGCGGTCAAGCGCATGCTGGACCTGGATCGCTGACGGTGGCTACGCGCACTGCCTGACCGGCTGCCCCACCGCTTGCCCCACCGCTTGTCCCGCCTCGACCCGGTTGCGTCCCGCGCTCTTGGCCGCGTACAGCGCGTGATCGGCGCGTGCCAGCGCGGCGTTGATATGCTCGCCCGGCTCGATCGCCACCACGCCGATACTGACCGTCATCGCATACGCATCTTCCAGCCCCGGCAAGCGCGCGTCCTGCACCGCCAGGCGCAGGCGCTCGGCGGCGTGCAGTGCGCCCGTCAGGCAGGTCCCCGGCATCACCAGCGCGAACTCCTCGCCACCGAGCCGGCCCATGATGTCATGCTCGCGCAGGCTGGCCTGCGCCGTGGCGCTGAACGCGCACAGCGCCTGGTCGCCGGCGGCGTGGCCGAAGCGGTCGTTGAGGCTCTTGAAGTGGTCCAGGTCGAGCATCATCAGCGACACCGGGCTGCGAAGGCGCGCGGCGAGCAGGCGCGCACTCTCGGTGCGCTCGAAAAACGCGCGCCGGTTGACCAGCCCGGTGAGGCTGTCGATGGTCGCCAGCAGCGCCATGGCGCGGTCGTCCTTCTCCTTGCACAGCAGCAGAAAGCCGAAGCCGTTCACGATCATCAAGAGGTAGCCGGCGATGTAGGCGATGCTTTGCACCACGCCCGGCGCGCCGCCGACCACGCCCAGGCTGGCATGGCTGAAGCAGGCGCGCAGCGCCATCGCCGCCGCGAACACCAGGTTGTTCACGCCGATGATGCGCTGCAGGGCCGACGCCGGGCGCCCGGGACGCAGCAGCGCGCCCGCCATGGCGCCGCTGAACAGGGCGATCATCAGCGACAGCATCACGCCCAGGTCGCGCGCGCTGGCGCCGGCCAGCGGCGCCAGGTAATACAGCAGCAGGCACAGTGCGGTCAGCGGATAGAGCATGCGGCGCCAGCGCTGGTAGCCGAAAAACGCGCAGTAAGCGGCCGCTTCGAGCGTGATGCCCAGCACCAGCACCGAAGCCGTGCCGACGCCCATCCAGAGCGCCACGCCGTCGCTCTGCAGGTAGGCCAGCAGATTGGCGATGCCCTGCACCAGCTTGGCCCACTTCCACATCTGCATAGCCGGATGGACCGCGCCGGAACGCGCGTAACCCGCCATCAGCATGGCGAAGGCAATATTGCCCACGGCCAGTACCAACATGAAGGTCTTGATATCGATCACTGCGCGTTCCTTGTGGATAAAGCACGGCCGATCCACAGCGCACGCAGGCAATTCGCTGGCGCCGGGAGTCGGATGAGGTAATTAAATGTTAATGACTGTTACCTTAAGGCATCATGTTACACTACTTATCGCCTCAGTACTTACTGTGGCAAAATTATGGTAAACATGGCCAGCTGCCGCACAGGGCAGTTGCATGGCGCATAATCGCGTTCGTGCGTGAAATTCCCCCTCTGGAGTTACTTTGATCTTTGGTTTTTTGAAATCGCCGCCGCTGTCGCCCCGCCTGCACCGCCTCAAGAGTTCGGTCCTGTTCAATTCACTGACTCCGCTCGAGCTGAAAATTGTCGATGGCCTGATGCACGAACGCCGCTACCTGCTCGACGAGATCGTGTTCGACCAGGGCGAGGAAGGCCAGGCCCTGTACCTGGTCACGTCGGGCAAGGTGGCCATCAGCCGCGCGCAGGGCAGCGCTTTCATGGTGGTGTCCGAACTGGGTCCGGGCAGCGTGTTCGGCGACATGGCGCTGCTGGACGACTCGCCGCGCACCGCGCAGGCGCGCGCGATGGAAAACTGCGAGCTGGCGGTGTTCTTCCGCGCCGATTTTCTGGGCCTGATGGAAACCGACGCCGTGATCGGCTATAAAATTTCGCTGACCCTGGCGCGCCTGGTCGGGCAGCGCCTGCGCGACTGGATGGGCGGCAGCCCGCAGGTGGAAGCCTTATGACCTCGCGCGAGCGCGCAGGACCCGTGGTCTGGTGCGGCATCATCGCCGTCACCTGCCTGCTCCTGATCCTGCTCGAGCACATGCTGTGGCTGGCCATTCCGTTCATCTTCGGCACCGTCCTGTATTACATCCTGCTCGCGCCCATGCAGCGCCTGATCCGCGCCGGCGTCGGCCAGGACCTGGCGGCGCTGACCGTCGGCGGCGGCTTCGTGGCGGCCATCTCGCTGGTGCTGGTGCTGGTGTTTTCGTACGTGGCCGTGCCGGAAGAATCGTGGCAGGCGCTGCTCGGGCACTACCTGGAAGGCGGCGTGACCTTCGTGCGCAACACGATGCAGCTGCTCGAGCAAAAATTCCCGGTGCTCGAACAGATGAAGCTCACGCGCGTGGTGAACCGGCGCTTCAAGTCCTTCACCGACAACTTCGCGCAGCAGCACCTGGCCGGGCTGCTGGTGGCGATCGCCGGCTGGCTGCCGTCGCTGCTGCTGGCGCCCTTTTTGACCTTCTTCTTCCTGCGCGACGGCGCCAGCTTCAAGCGCTTCCTGGCGCGCGCGGTGCCGAACGCGTTCTTCGAAAAGACCCTGTTCCTGCTGCACGAAGTCGACCAGACCGCGCGCCGCTATTTCCAGGGCCTGATCAAGCTGACCGTGATCGATACCATCATGCTGGCCTTCGGGCTGTGGCTGATCGGCGTGTCCTCGCCGCTGGCGCTGGCGCTCATCTCGGCGATCCTGGCGTGGGTGCCGTTCGTCGGCTCCGTGGCCGGCTGCATTCTGGTGGTGGTGGTGGCGGCGACCGACGCGCCCTCCAATCCGGTGATCGGCTACGGCGCCATCGGCGTGTTCGTGGCGGTGCGCCTGCTCGACGACTTCATCTTCATGCCGCTCACGCTCGGGCGCAGCCTGCAGATCCATCCGCTCATGACGGTGCTGATGATCTTCGTGGGCGGCTCGCTGGCCGGCGTGGCCGGGCTGATGCTGGTGCTGCCGATCCTCGGCGTGGTGATGGTGGTGGGCGAAACGCTCGGCTGCCTGGTGACCAATGCGCGCCTGCGCGCGCGCCACCGCAATGCCATGGCGCTGCGGGTCAGGCAGGCCAGCGTCGGGCTGGCCAAGTAACTGGCTAAGTAGGCTGGGCGGCGGCCGGCGCGCGCGATTGGGCGATGAGCAAGGCGTCGAATTCCTCGGCCGGCAGCGGGCGCGCGAACAGGAAGCCCTGGCCGTAGTCGCAGCCGGCCGCCAGCAGCAGGTCGCGCTGTTCGTGCGTCTCCACCCCTTCGGCGATCACGCGCAGGCCCAGTTTGTGGGCCATGACGATGATCGCTTCCGACAGCGCCATGTCGCTCGATTCGGGCGCCAGGTTGCGCGTGAAGGAGCGGTCGATCTTCAGGTAGTCGATGTCGAATTTTTTCAGGTACGACAGCGACGAGTAACCGGTGCCAAAATCGTCCAGCGCCACCTGGATGCCGGCGTCGCGCAGCTGCAGCAGCTTGTCGGTCACGCCGCTGCTGGCGTCGAGCAGCAAGCCTTCGGTGATTTCCACCACCACCGCCTGGCCCGACAAACCGAGTTCGCGCAGGTGCGCCAGCCAGCCTTCATAGCCCTTGCCTTCGCGCTGGAATTCGAGCGGCGACTGGTTCACGCTGACCTGGAACTCGGGATGATGCGCGCGCCGCCAGCGGCTGGCCCAGCGCGCCGATTCCTTGAACACCCACTCGCCGATATCGATAATCAGCCCGCTCGACTCGGCCAGCGGAATGAATTCCAGGGGGCTCACCAGCCCGCGCTGCGGATGCTCCCAGCGGATCAGCGCTTCGGCCTTGTGGATCTTGCCGGTGCGCAGATGCACGATCGGCTGGAAGTACACGCGGAACTGGCCGCCCTTGAGGGCGCTGCGCAAGTCGTTGGTCATGCGCATGCGGTTGATCGCCGCCACCTGCAGCGCCGGCGTGAAGTAGCTGAAGCGGTTGCGGCCCGCGTCCTTGGCCGCGTACATGGCCTGGTCGGCGTGCTTGAGCAGGTCGTCGATGTCGCGCGCGTCGTCCGGATACAGGGTAATGCCGACGCTGGCCGAAATATAGGCATGCTCCTGGCCGAGCGCGAACGGCGCCTGCAGCACGTCGAGGATCTTTTGCGCGATCGCGCCCACGCTGCCGGTTTCATTGAGCTGCGGCAGGATCACGGTGAATTCGTCGCCGCCCAGGCGCGCCACCGTGTCCGAGTCGCGCACGCAGGCGCTGATGCGGCGCGCGGCGTCGACCAGCAGCACGTCGCCCTGCTGGTGGCCGAGCGTGTCGTTGACTTCCTTGAACTGATCGAGATCGATGAACAGGATCGCCACGCGCGTGCCCTCGCGCCGGCAGCGCAGGATGTCGTGTTCCAGGCGGTCGTGGAACATGCGCCGGTTGGGCAGGCGCGTGAGCGGGTCGAAATTGGCCTGCTGCCAGATCAGCGCTTCCGAGGTCTTCTTCTCGGTCACGTCTTCGATCATGCACAGGTGGTGGGCGCCAGCGTCGCCATTGGCGGCGCCCGCGCTGTCGATGGCGGCGATCGACATGTCGACCCAGACCACGCTGCCGTCGGGACGCAGCAGGCGGCGCGCGCTCTTGAAGCTGGCGATGGCGCCGGCGCCCAGCTGCGCCATGCGCGCCGCTTCGCCGGCCACGTCGTCGGGATGGGTGATGTCGTCGCAGCGGCCGCGCTTGAGCTCTTCGGACGAGCGCCCGGTGATCTGGGCGAAGCGCGGGTTGATGTCCTTGAACTGGCCGCTGGCCGAGTCGATCAGGGCGATGCCCATCGGCGCTTCTTCGAACATGGTGCGAAAACGCAGCTCGCCTTGGCGGATGCTCTCTTCGGCGCGGCGCCGTTCGCGCGCCAGCAGCGACACGTGCACGATGGCGCCGCCGGCCAGCAGCATGCCGGCCGCCAGCAAGGCGCGGTACAGCCAGGTCAGGGAGCTGGCCGCCGGGTCGGCGCTGTACATGAAGCCGTCGAAGGACGCGCCACGCTCAAGCATGCCCAGGTCGGCGTAGATATCGGCGATGTGGCGCCAGCGGTCCGGGTTCATGTAACCGATTTCGACCAGGATCGGCTGCACCAGCGGCTCCATCTGGCGCGCCTCGAACAGCAGGTGCTGGCGGTCGTGGCGGCGGGTGTATTTGGACAGGATCAGGTCGGCGATTTCTTCCTGGTTGGCCATGGCATAGGCCCAGCCCTTCATGCTGGCCGCGCGGAAGGCGCGCACCCGCTCCGGGTGGGCGGCGATCTGGCCCTCGTTGGTGAACAGGTTGTCGCCGTAGAAATCGATGCCGGCCTCGCGCGGGCTGTGCACATCGTAGGCGAAGCCGAGCCGGTCCAGGTAATCGGGCTCGTTGGTGATGTAGGCCGAGTAGGCGTCCACCTTGCCCTTGACCAGGTCGTCCGGGTTGAAGCTGTGCTCGACGCGCACCAGGCTCCTGAGGGGGACGCCTTCCTTGTTCAGGTAGGCGATCAGTTCGTCGGCCTGGGTGAGTTCGTCGATCAGCGAGCCGATCATCACGCGCTTGCCCTTGAGGTCGCCGATATCCGGCCGCGCACTGCCTTTTCGCACCAGCAGCACATAGGGTGAATGCTGGAACACCACGCCCAGCACCACCAGCGGCTTGCCGGCCAGGCGCGCCAGCAGCAGGCTGCTGCTGCCGACACCGAATTCGGCCTTGCCGGCGCTGACGTTGCGCTCGGGCTCGTTGCCGTCGGTGCCTTCGGCGATCACGACGTCGAGGCCGGCGTCGCGGTAGTAACCTTTTTCGAGGGCGGCGTAGTAGCCGGCGAACTGGAACTGGTGGGTGTGCTTGAGCTGGAGCGTGACCTTCTCGCGGGCATGCGCGGGCGCGCCGACGCACATGGCGAGCGCCAGGGCGAAAGCCGTCGGCGCGCGGCGGGCCAGGAGGAGTCGGATCATCAGTTGGTTACACGGCTAGGTGTGCATTTAAGCAACGTATGCCTTGATTGTACTGACCTTCCCGCCGCCGACAGCGAAAAATGCGAAATGTGTGCGTGGCACAACAAGTGGTGTTGCAAAAGCGGCTGCCTGGACTCTCAAAACCGTCGCCCCCGCGCCAAGGCGGTCCTCGGCGGGGGAAACAGGGCGGCTTCGGAAACACCGGGGTCAGCCCCCCAAAAGAAACACCGGGGTCTGACCCCTCGCTTACTTGCGGCGCGCTCCAGCCTTGGCCGCCGGCGCCGCCTTCGGCTTGGACTTGATGGTCGCCAGGATCGACGGACGCACTTTTGACTCCGGGGCAATGAACGGCGACGGCGCCAGCGCGCGTTCGGTCTTGCGCTTGGGCGCGGCCACGAACTTGTCGAGCGTACCGGCACCCGAGGTCTGGCGCTTGCGCTCGCCCGCCGCCAGGCCGCCGTCTTCCGACGCCTGCCAGCTCGGCACCAGGTGCTTGTCGCCATTGCCGATCAGGTCGCCACGGCCCATCTTGACCAGGGTTTCGCGCAGGATCGGCCAGTTGGCCGGGTCCTGGTAGCGCAGGAAGGCCTTGTGCGAACGGCGCACCTTGCCGCTCTTGGCCGTTTCCACGATCTCGGAATCGGCCGTGACTTTTTTCAGCGGATTCTTGCGCGAGTAGTACATGGTGGTGGCCATCGCCATCGGCGTCGGCATGAAGGTCTGCACCTGGTCGAGCTTGAAGTTGTTTTTCTTCAGCCACAATGCCAGGTTGAGCATGTCTTCATCCGTGGTGCCCGGATGGGCCGCAATGAAGTAAGGAATCAGGTACTGCTTCTTGCCGGCTTCCAGCGAGAAACGGTCGAACATTTCCTTGAATTCGTCGTAGGCGCCGATGCCCGGCTTCATCATCTTCGACAGGGTGCCTTCTTCGGTATGCTCAGGGGCAATCTTGAGCAGGCCGCCCACGTGGTGGGTCACCAGTTCCTTGACGTATTCCGGCGAGCGCACTGCCAGGTCGTAGCGCAGGCCCGAACTGATCAGCACTTTTTTGATGCCCGGAATCGCGCGCGCCTTGCGGTACAGTGAAATCAGCTTGCTGTGGTCGGTGCCCAGGTTGACGCAGATGGTCGGGTACACGCACGACAGGCGGCGGCACGATTCCTCGATGCTCTTGTCCTTGCAGGCCAGCCGGTACATGTTCGCGGTCGGGCCGCCCATGTCCGAAATGGTGCCGGTGAAACCCTTGGTCTTGTCGCGGATATGCTCGATTTCGCGCAGGATCGACGGTTCCGAACGGCTCTGGATGATGCGCCCCTCGTGCTCGGTGATCGAGCAGAAGGTGCAGCCGCCGAAGCAGCCGCGCATGATGTTGACCGAGAAGCGGATCATGTCCCAGGCCGGAATCTTGGCCTTGCCGTAGCTCGGGTGCGGCGCGCGCGCGTAGTTCATGTCGTACACGCCGTCCATCTCGTCCATGGCCAGCGGCAGCGGCGGCGGGTTCAGCCACACATCGCGTTCGCCGTGCGCCTGCACCATCGCGCGCGCATTGCCGGGGTTCGATTCGAGGTGGAACACGCGCGAGGTGTGCGCGTACATCACCGGGTCGCTGCTCACCGTTTCGTAGGACGGCAGGCGCACCACGGTCTTGTCGTGCTTTTCCTTGGCCATGGCCAGGCGTTCTTCGCGCGACATGATGCGGATCGGCTTGATCACTTCCTTCGGCTGGGCATTGTCGGTGGCGCAGGCGGACTTGTCTTCCTGGGCCATCGCGTACGGATCGTGGTGGGCGTCGACCTTGCCGGGCACGTCGACCCGGGTCGAATTGTGCACGCCCCAGTCGTCGCCCGGCAGCCAGCCCGGTGGCACCATGAAAGCGGTGCCGCGCAGGTTGCGGATATCCTTGATGTGTTCGCCGCTTGCTAAACGGTGGGTCAGGTCGACCAGGGCGCGTTCGGCGTTACCGAACAGCAGCATGTCGGCCTTGGAATCGGGCAGCACCGAGCGCCGCACCTTGTCGGACCAGTAATCGTAGTGGGCGATGCGGCGCAGCGAGGCTTCGATACTGCCGATGATGACTGGCACGTCCGGAAACGCTTCGCGCGCGCGCTGGGCGTACACGGTGACGGTGCGGTCCGGGCGCTTGTTCGGTTCGCCGTTGGGCGTGTAGGCGTCGTCGGAGCGGATCTTGCGGTCGGCCGTGTAACGGTTGACCATCGAGTCCATGTTGCCGGCGGTGACGCCGAAGTACAGATTCGGTTTGCCGAGCACGCGGAAGGCATCGGCCGAGAGCCAGTCCGGCTGGGCGATGATGCCGACGCGGAAGCCCTGCGCTTCCAGCAGGCGGCCGACCAGGGCCATGCCGAAACTCGGATGGTCGATGTAGGCGTCGCCCGTCACGAGGATGACGTCGCACGAATCCCAGCCCAGGGCGGCCATTTCGGCGCGGGACATGGGAAGGAAAGGCGCAGCGGCAGCGCGGCTAGACCGTTTCGGGACGGTCGCAAATAGATTGGTTGGGGAGCTCATTGGCCGGTATTGTACCGGAAAACCTTCCGGCGCAACTTGCGCCGCACTCTTTTCAAGGCGGATTGCAACCAAAAAACGTCTTATGTTTCAATAACTTGTGACGTTTGTGCTACATAAACAGGCAGCTGGCGGGGCGCGCGGGAACTGCCTGGCGCCCCGGCGTTCAAATACCCATGTTCGACAGCATGCGGCCCAGCTCGCGCAGGGCGGGCTCCAGGCGCGGGTGTTCGGCGGCGAATTTGGCCGTGATTTCCTGGGTCCGCTCGGCCAGGCCGTAGGTGGTGGTTTCGGGCGCGTCGGCCAGCAGATGGGCGGCCGGGTCGGCCTGCTCGGCCGCCGCGGCCTGCTCGGCCAGCGCTTCGTCGCTCAGGGCGGCCTGGGCGGCGGCGGCGCGCTTGTCCAGCAGGGCCTGGATGTCGCCGTCGAGCTGCATCAGCAAGCCTTGCAGTTCTTCGTCGACCTGTTCCGTCTGCGCCAGGTTGGCATGCAGGGTTTTCAGGTGCGACTTCAGGTTCGCTGTGTCGTCGTTCAACATGTCATCCTCATTCATCGGTAAATTTCGTTGCCAGAAACAGTTCTTCGACCTTGGTGCGGGCCCACGGGGTCTTGCGCAGGAATTTCAGGCTCGACTTGATGCTCGGATCGCTGATGAAACAGTTGATATCGATCCGCTTGCCGAGCTCGTCCCAGCCGTAATGCGCGACCAGCCGGGTCAATAGCGATTCTAAGGTAATACCGTGTAAGTCGTGAACACTCATTGCTGCACTGAATCCTATGGCGGGTGGAGAGAAAGCTGATACCGTCCTTATACACCCAAATCGCGGCGCGATCCATGGCGCGCAGGGGCAAACCTGCGCGCCATGCGAGCGGGCTCAGACGCAGGTGAAGTTAAACGCAATCTCCAGATCAAGAAGTTTGATCAGTTCGGTTGACGACTTTCCGGCTGCGATGATCGGATACGGCACCTGCGACAAGCATCCCAGGCAAAGGTCGGCCCAGGCCGCTTGGGCGATGACCTCCCTCAGGAAGCCGGCATGCGGCGTCAAGGTCTGGAGCAGCCAGTCGACGTGGTCGTCGAGCGGCAGCGTGTCATCGAGCGGCGAGGCCAGCACCCACACATCTTCTTTGGCGAGGAGCTTGGAATTGGGAAAGCGGGGCTGGCCGGCGAGGCGCACGGTGTTCGGCACCAGCCCGGTGACGGCGCCAATCCGCTCATGTAACTTGCCTGCCCCACCGATACGGAAAGCTGCATCGTATTCGAAGAAGGGCGATGTATGGCGCTCGAACTTTTTGGTGGAGACGGTTTCCCGGCGCTTGCGGATACGGCTCAGTTTGCGTTTGAGCGAGGCCCGTACATGGGACATGGAGGTTCCTGTTAATGATCTATTCGCGGAAAATCCGCACCTCGGTCCAGCAAGCCTTGGCGTGCTCGACCATGTGGACGGTGCCGCGCGCGCAGCCGGGCTTGCCGTAATCGGCGTGAAAGGCCAGTACCAGGTCGACGCCGGTGGCCAGCATGCGCTCGTTCAGCCCGCGCCAGGCTTCGCTGGGAAAGGCGCGGTGATCGGCACGGTTCTTCTTCATGCGTGTCACTGCCAGGCCCAGTTCGGCGGCCAGCGCGACCGCACAGGCGTCGGCGCCGGGCGTGTCGCCGGTCACGATGGTGCTGCCCCTTGGCAGCGCCGCCAGGGCGCGCCGGATCGGCTCGGGATCGTCCCACGTGGTCGAGCCCGTAACCAGGACACAGCGCGGCATATTCTCACGCATCGGCCAGCACCACTTACATCACCACCGAAAAGTTGAACTTGCCGTTGACCGCGGCCGCTTCCTGGGCGTAGGCAATGCTCTCTTCGAGTTCCTGCACGATATCATCGTGCGCATCGCCTTGCGCGCCGAACACGATGCGTTTTTCCTGTATCGCCGCCAGCAACTGTTCGAGGGCATCGACGGCCACGCCGGCATCGGTCCACACGCCATCGGTGGCCATCAGCTCGTCGGTCGATTCGATGCCGTCGGGAAGTTCGTCCTCGTCGCCGATGTTGAACGCCAGGTCGGTCGAGTCGCACCATGCGGACAGCGGCACCAGGCCGGTGTCGCGGCAGATCTCATCGACTTGGTCGATGTGTTCATGCAAGGCGTATTTGTCGGACTGGTCGGAACTGACGACGCCATCGATCAGGTAATTGGCCCACAACACTGTGCTCATAGGACTCCTTGAAAAATGCGATGCGAATCGGATGGCATTCAGCCATGAATCCGGATGGACCAGGCCAGCGCCAGCGCCCACGCCGGACCGCCCAGCGCGGCTGCCAGGGCGATGCGGCGCCCGGCCACCCGCCTTGCCAGCGCCACGCCAAGCGCGTACAGCGGCAGCAGCACTGCACATTCTATCAACAGATTGCGCCACATAAACCAGTTTGTCAGGCTGAGCCGGCCGGCGCTCGGAAGCAGCCCGAGCGGCGATTCGACCTGCGCCAGCGGCAAGGGCCAGAACAGCGGCACCGGGTGCACGCCCACCAGCAAGTCGAGCACCGGATGGGAACAGGCGGCCAGCGCCAGCGCCGCGAACGGCAGGGCCGCCGTGCCAGGGCGACAGCGCCGGGTCGGGCCCACGCCAGCGCGCTTGCGGCCAGGGCGAGCAGGAGCGAATGGGTCCAGCGCGGCTCGCTATGGATGCCGAACAGCCAGTACGGCAGGTAATCGACGTCGGGCAGCAGCGCCAGGCCGACCAGCACAAGCAGCGCCAGGCGCGGGCGTGGCGGCGCAGCCGGGGTGTGGGCAAAATAGACGGCGGCGCCGGTGGCCGCGTGGCCGATCAGCGACGACATGCGCGCGCCAGCAAGGCCGCCACGCCCCACCAGATGGCGCCCCACAGCAAGAGCACGCAGGCCCAGCCAAGCGGCGATGGCCCGGCCCAGCCGCCGGACGGGCCGTTGCCAAACACCGGCAAGCGCACGGCATCGAGCACGAACAAGGGACCATAGATGGTGGCCGCGATGGCCGGCCCGAGGGTGGCGCCGCCGGCCCCAATCCATGACAGCAGCATGTGGCCGGCGCACAGGCCGAAGAAGAGCACGGTGCGCGGCTTCATCCTAGCGCGGAGGATGGGGTTCGTCGCCCGGCGGCAAGATCACGCCGCGCGCCCGCGCTTCGCTGGCCAGCACCAACCGTTCGAGCAGGTGCAAATTTTTCTCGAAGTAGGCAATCTGCGCTTCCATCAGCACTACGGCCTTGCTGCTGCTCGAGTGCTTGCCGGCCACTTTTCTCAACAGGTATACCAACATGCCAATCCCCGCCAGCACGGGTATCCAGGTCAGCAGCAATTCTCGTGTGAACGGACTGACCTTTGATTGCGCCACGCCAGGCTGGATCACCTCGGCCGAGACAATGCGCACCTCGCGCGATGCATACGGCGCCATCTGGTCATGGATCGTTTCGCGGATGCGCCAGCCCACCTCGCCGGCCGGCGGTGCGATCACATTGTCGACACAGCGGGTGAAGGTATCGACCAGCACATGCTTGTCATCGAAGAAGCGCAACTCCAGCATCACGTTGCGCAGCCTCTGGGCCGACGTGTTTTTGAGGATGCCGAACACCAGCAGCTTGCGCCCGTCGTCGGACGGCGTGAACGCAACCTGCTGCAGCGATACCTGTGCCAGCGGCACCGCTACCGTGCCGTCACGGCCGCAGGCCAAGGCCGCTCCGGAGAACGCCAGCAGGCAAGCGGCGCGCGCGATGAATGTTCTCATTGGAGCTTTCGGGCGAGAGGAGTCAGGGAGCGGGCGACGCCGCCCGGATAGCCACGCACGCAGCCGCGTCTGTCTGCGCGCCGGCCTGGAACCAGCCCCACGCCGCCAGCGCCAGCGGAGCGAGCGCCAGCAGCAGGCAGGCGGCGCCGGTCAGGGTGGCGCGCCGGCCGCGCCGGATGCGGGTGGGCCGCAACACCTTGGTGCCGGCGGGCGGAAATTGTCCGCTGCGCAAGCTCTTGTAGCCGGCCACGCCGACGGTCGCGCCGAGCACCAGCGCCAGCAGCAGCGGCAGGCCGACGAACAAGCCGTACATCAGCAGCGTGATGCCGTTCACGCCGCCGATTTCGCGGCACTCGGCCGAGGCCGCGAACGCCGCCAGCGCCGGGAAGAACCACAGCTTGGTCGCCACCAGCAGGGCGAGCCCGGCGGGCAGGATCAGCAGCCCCAGGCGCAGCCGCTCGGCGCGCGTGTATTGTTCGGCAAATTCACTGGTGTGCGGCATGATGTCTATTCCCTCGCGGCTGGTCTATTTCTGCTTGCGCGCGCCGCGCGCCGCCGGGGCCGCGCACTGCTGCACGAGGTCATGCGCCTCGCGCACATACACTCTGGCGTCCTCGTCCCTGGCGGCCGAGGGCTCCAGATGCGCGGCGATGCGCCGCACTTCGGCGTCGAGCGCGCTGCTGGCGCCGCAGCCGGCGATCTTGTGCTTGAGCGTGGCCGCCAGCAGGGCCGAGCGGCCGTGCTTGACCGTATCGGGCATGGTGGCGCGCCGGATCGCCAGCACTTCCTCGAAACGCAGCAAGGCCGCCTGCGACTGGCCCTGGTGCTGCTGCATATTGCCGATGTCGTTGATGATGGCCACCGTTTCTTCGGACTGCGCGCCGAAGGTTTGCAGCGCCTGCGGCAGCATCGCCTCCAGCAGTTCCTGGGCGCGCTTGTGGTTGCGCTCGGCGCTGTAGCTCATCGCATGCGCGCCGCGCACTTCCAAGGTGACCGGGTCGGCCATGCCCAGGGTGGCGCCGTACACGGCAATGGCGCGCTCGTACCAGGCGCGCCCGGCCTGGTTGTCGTTCACGCGCATGTAGCTGCCGCCCAGGTTCACGTAACTCATGCCGGTCTGGTAGCTGTTCTCGCCATACGCCTTGCGCCGCATCTCCATGCCTTCGGTCAGCAGGCGGCGCTCGGCGTTGACGTCGCCGGTCAGGCCCTTCAGGCGTCCGAGCGCATCGGTGGCGTCGGCCTCGATCTGCGCATTGGCGTTCTTGCGCGCCAGCGCCAGCACCGCGCCCAGCTCGTCGCCGACCTTGGCCGACTCGTCCTTGTTCTGCAGGCGCTGCTCGGCAGCGTCGAGCATGGCTTGGGCGGCCTGGTTCGATTCCTTGCCGAAACCGGCGCGGCAGGCTTGCACGGCGGCGGACAGGGCGCTGCGGGCGGCGGCGCTGTCGCCGCGGTCGCCGGCACGCTGGGCCTCGAGCGCATACGCGTGGCACAGCACGCCGGAGGCATCGTGGGTGCGGATCTTTTCGGCGCGGGCGCCGGCGATGGCTTCTTTGAGGGCGCTGGCCGAGGCCGGGGCCTTGCCTTCGTTGTCCAGCGCCAGCGCGCTGCAATACTGGCGCTGCGGCACGAATTCGAGCGCATCGGCATCGGCGCAGCAGTCGGCGCCGATGCAGCGCGGGCCGGACTCGCCCGGTTCTTCGGTCAACTGGACTTCGCGCGGCCGTACCGGTTCGGTGGTACAGGCAGCCAGGCCAAGGACGCACAACAGGATGGAAGCGAGCGGGAGAAGGCGAGGTGTCAGCATAGGGGCAACGTTCTGGATGAGGGACGTGCCATATTATAAAGCATTGTTCCTATGCTAATTTTCAAGCGGCGGGCGCTTGCTTCAGATGGCCGATCAGGCGCTCGACGTGGCGCACCTCGTCGATGCCCATGAAACCGTGGCGATGCAGCTGGGTTTCGATCCCGGTGTGTTCATCGAAGCCGGCTTCGAGCAGCAGGTCGCCGCTCTCGCCCGGACCCTCGGCGCACAGGGCATGCAGCAGGCCAGCCGGGGCATAGGTGCGCACGACCAGCGGGCCGTTGATGTCGATGGTCAGGGCGCGCGCGCTGGTGATGGCATGTACCACGCCGAGCGCGTTCTTGCGCATACCGAATGGCTGCACCAGGTGGTGGATGCCGATCCACAGGAGCAGCAAGGGCACGCCCACCAGCAGCAGCAGCTCCCATCCGCGCACGTCGGTATGCCACAAGGCCGGGGCGCCCAGCACGCTGAGGAACAGCGTAAACAGGGTCCATGGAATATAGAAAAACCACTTGCGAAAGCCCTGTTTCAGATAGCTGGCGGGAAGCGGCTGCGCCGCCCAGGCCAGTCGCTCGTCCGCCCCCAGTTCGGCCCGCAGCGCCTGGCGCAGCCCGGCGGGCAAGGCCGGGATGGCGGGCGCCAGGAGCGCCTTCTGAAAGCCGGGATGCGCAGTAGCGGGCGCCAGCGCCAGGCTTGCCGCCAGCGCGGCGACCAGCCCGTGCGCTACCCGCACATCGGCCACGGCAAGCAAACCGTGGCGCTCGGTCATGACGCCGCCATCGCCGTCGGAGACCTGTTCGGTCTCCAGTATCAGGTCGCCCCAGCCGCCGTCGTGCTCGGTGCGTTCGAGCTGCTGGAGTTGCGCCGGCGCGTACGACCTGATGCTGTCGGGCTCGCCGTCGCCGCCGAGCAGGAGCACGCGCGCGCTGGTGACGGCGTACACCGTCGAGCCAGCCAGCGCCGGGTAGCCGTAGGCGCGTGTCATGTAGCGCGCCGCGATCGGCCGGCCCACCCAGACCACGCGCTCGTCCGGCGCCAGGGCTGCCCGCAGGCGGTTTTGCAGCAGGGTCGAAAGGTCCGCGATGTCGGTCACACTGGCTCCATGGGGGAAATCGGCGCCTCATTATCGCGCACCGCAATATTTCCGGACGAAAAAAATGCCGTTCGCGCTGAACGGCATTTTTTGGGTCGGTGCAGGCTTACTTGGCGTTCAGGCCACGGCGTTCCAGCAGCGGCGCGATTTTCGCATCGCGGCCGCGGAAGTTGCGGTACATCTGCATGGCGTCGAGCGTGCCGCCTTTCGACAGCAGCATCTTGCGGAAGTGGTCGCCGTTCTTGCGCGTCAGGCCGCCGTTCTCGTTGAACCATTCGACGGTATCGGCGTCCAGCTTCTCGCTCCACAGGTAGCCGTAGTAGCCGGCCGAATATCCGCCCGAGAACACGTGCGAGAAGTAAGTGGTGCGGTAGCGCGGCGGCACCGGCGCGAAGTCGACGCCGGCGTCTTTCAGCGCGGCCGCCTCAAAAGCGACCACGTCGGTTGGCATCTGCGCGGCGCTCAGCTGGTGCCAGCGCTGGTCCAGGATAGACGAAGCCAGGTACTCGGTGGTGCGGTAGCCTTCGTTGAACTGTTTCGAGGCGATCACCTTGTCCAGCAATTCCTTGGGCATCGGTTCGCCGGTCTTGTAGTGCTTGGCGTAGTTGCCCAGCACTTCAGGCCAGACCGCCCACATTTCGTTGACCTGCGACGGGAACTCGACGAAGTCGCGCGGCACGCCGGTGCCGGCGAAGCGCGGGTATTTCACGTCCGAGAACATGCCGTGCAGCGCGTGGCCGAATTCGTGGAACAGGGTGCGCAGTTCGTCGTAGGTGAGCAGGGTCGGCTCGCCGGCGGCCGGCTTCGGAATGTTGAGATGGTTGCCGATGACCGGACGCGTGCCCATCAGGTGCGACTGGGGCACGTAGGCATTGGCCCAGGCGCCGCCGCGCTTGTTGCCGCGCGCGTAAAAGTCGGCCACGAAGATCGCCAGCGGCTTGCCGTTGGCGTCGATCACGTCGAACACGCGCATGTCGGGGTCGTACACCGGCAAGTCCTTGCGTTCCTTGAAAGTGATGCCGTAGACCTTTTCGGCGGCGTAGAACACGCCGTTGGTCAGCACGCTGTTCAGTTCAAAGTACGGGCGCAGCTGGCTCTGGTCGAAATTGAAGCGCTCGGCGCGCACCTTGTCGCTGTAGAAGGCCCAGTCGTGGGCGGCCAGCTGGAAGCCGCCCTTCTCCGCATCGATGACGTTCTGGATGTCGGCCGCTTCCTTGCGCGCGTTGGCCACGGCCGGCTTGGCCAGTTCGCCGAGCAGCTTGTTGACCGCGCCGGTGTCCTTGGCGGTCTGGTCTTCGAGCATGTAGGCGGCGTGGTTGGCGTAGCCGAGCAGCGCTGCGCGTTCGGCGCGCAGCTTGGCGATCTTGAGCACGACGCCGGTGTTGTCGAACTCGCCGCCACGGCTGCCGCGTGCCAGCGAAGCGGCCAGCAGGCGTTCGCGCACGCTGCGGTTGGTCAGCACCGACAGCGGCGCCTGGCCGGTGGTGTTGGTGACCGGGATGGCGAACTTGCCGTCCAGGCCGCGCTTCTTGGCCACGCCGGCGGCGGCATCGATGGCGGCGTCGGACATGCCGGCCAGTTCGGCGCGGGTGTCGAGCACCAGCGCGGCGGCGTTCGCTTCGCTCAGCACGTTCTGGCTGAAGGTGGTTTGCAGGGTGGCCAGTTCGGCGTTGTAGCCTTTGAGCTTGTCCTTGTCGGTGGCGTTCAGCTTGGCGCCGGCGCGCACGAAGTCCTTGCGGTAGCGTTCCAGCAGGAAGGCCGATTCGGCATCCAGGCCCAGCTTGGCGCGCTTGGCGTACAGGGTTTCGATGCGGTCGAACAGTTTCTGGTTCAGCAGCATGGCGTCGCGGTGGGCGGCCAGTTTGGGCGCCAGGTCGCGTTCGAGGCCCTTGATGGTGTCGTTGGTGTTGCCGCCGGCGAAGATGCCGAAGGCGCCGCCGGTGCGCGAGAGCAGCTTGCCCGAGCGTTCCATGGCGACGATGGTGTTCTCGAACGTGGCCGGTTTGCGGTTGTTGGCGATGGCGTCGATTTCAGCGGCGTGCTGGCGCATGCCTTCGGCGAACGCCGGGGCGAAGTGCTCGTTCTTGATTTTGTCGAAGGCCGGGTAGTTGAACGGCAGGGTGCTGATGTTTGCGAACGGATTGGCGGCGTCGAGCGCTGCGGCTGCCGGCGCCGGTGCGGCGAAGGCGAAGTTAGCCACGGCCAGGCTGGCCGCGATGATCATGAGTTGGGGACGGGTCATTGTGTTTGCGGAAAAAGAGGAAGAGCCGTCGTTCCCGCGCAGGCGGGAACGACGGTTTTGAGGGGCTACGTGCGCAAGCTTAGTTGCCGTTCAACCCACGGCGGTTCAGCAGCGGTTCGATTTTCGGCTCGCGGCCACGGAAGTTGCGGAACAGGTCGAGCGCGTCAGCCGTGCCGCCGCGTGACAGCAAGGTCTTGCGGAAATGGTCGCCGTTCTTGCGCTGCAATCCGCCATTTTCCTTGAACCATTCCACCGTGTCGGCGTCCAGCTTCTCGCTCCACAGGTAAGCGTAGTATCCAGCCGAGTAACCGCCCGAGAAACTATGCGAGAAGTACGTCGTGCGGTAGCGCGGCGGCACCGGTGCGAAGTCGACGCCGGCTTCCTTCAGCGCGGCCGCTTCGAAACCGAGCACGTCGGTCGGCACTTGCGCCGCACCGAGCTGGTGCCAGCGCTGGTCCACCAGCGATGCCGCCAGGTACTCGGTGGTCAGGAAACCCTGGTTGAATTTTTTCGACGCGATGACTTTGTCCAGCAATTCCTTCGGCATCGCTTCGCCGGTCTTGTAGTGCTTGGCGTAATTGGCCAGCACTTCCGGCGCGATCATCCACATTTCATTGACCTGCGACGGATATTCGACGAAGTCGCGCGGCACATTCGTGCCCGAGAAGCGCGGGTACTTCACGTTCGAGAACATGCCGTGCAGCGCGTGGCCGAATTCGTGGAAGGTGGTCTTGACTTCATCAACCGTCAGCAAGGTCGGCTCGCCCTTCGGCGGTTTGGGAATGTTGAGGTGATTGGCCACCACAGAACGCGTGCCCATCAGGCCCGACTGCGAGACGTATTCGTTCATCCACGCCCCACCCTGCTTGTTGCTGCGCGCGTACATGTCGGCCAGGAAGATCGCCAGTTGTTTGCCGTTGGCGTCGAACACGTCGAACACGCGCACGTCCGGGTTGTACACCGGCAGGTCCTTGCGTTCCTTGAATGTCAGGCCGTACAGCTTTTCGGCGGCGAAGAACACGCCGTTGACCAGCACGTTGTCGAGCTCGAAATACGGCTTGAGCTGGTTCTCGTCGAAATTGAAGCGCTGGGCGCGCACCTTGTCGGTGTAGAAGGCCCAGTCGGCCGCGCCGACCTTGAATCCGCCTTTTTCAGCGTCGATGACTTTCTGGATATCCTCCGCTTCCTTGCGCGCGTTGGTCACGGCCGGCTTGGCCAGTTCCGACAGCAGCTTGTTGACCGCGCCCGTATCCTTGGCGGTCTGGTCTTCCAGCGAGTAGGCCGCGAAGTTCGGGTAGCCGAGCAGGGCCGCGCGTTCGGCGCGCAGCTTGGCCAGTTTGACCACCACGCCACGGTTGTCGAACTCGCCGCCACGGCTGCCGCGCGTAAGCGACGCGTTCATCAGGCGTTCGCGCACGGCGCGGTTGGTCAATACCGACAGCGGTGGCTGGCCGCTGGTGTTGACCAGGGCGATGGCGAACTTGCCGTCATGGCCGCGCGTCTTGGCGTCGGCGGCGGCGGCGTCGATGGCCGCCTCGCTCATGCCGGCCAGTTCGGCGCGGGTGTCGACGATCAGCGCCGAGGCATTGGTTTCCTTGAGCACGTTCTGGGTGAACGTGGTCTGCATGGTGGCGATTTCGCTGTTGAAGGCTTTCAGCTTTTCTTTGTCTTCGGCCGACAATTTGGCGCCGGCGCGCACGAAATCCTTGTGGTAGCGCTCGAGCAGATGCTTCGATTCGGCGTCCAGGCCGAGCTTGGCGCGCTTGTCGTACAGGGTCTTCACGCGCTCGTACAGCTTGGCGTTGAGGAACACGGCATCGTTGTGCGCGGCCAGCTTGGGCGACATTTCGCGGTCGATGGAATCGAGCGTATCGTTGGTGTTGGCGCCCTGCAGGGCCGAGAAGGTGGTCGCCACGCGCGTGAGCAGCTGGCCCGAGCGCTCCAGCGCCACCACGGTATTGTCGAACGTAGGCGCCTTGCGGTTGTTGGCGATGACGTCGACTTGGCGCAGGTGGTCGCTCATGCCGGCCGCATAGGCAGGCAGGAAATGCTCGTCCTTGATCTTGTCGAAGGCCGGGTAGTGGAACGGCAAGGTGCTCAGTTTGGCGAACGGGTTGGTCGCGGCCAGCGAGGTCGCGGGCGCGGTAGCCGACGCAACTGGTGCGGCGATGGCGGCAACATTGACCAGCGCCAGGCTGGCGGCAACGATAAGCATGTTTGGACGGTTCATGGCATCTTTCACGGGCGCTAAGTAAAGCTGCCGACGGATAGCCGGCAGCGCATAGCGCACGATCATATCAGCATGGTCACACGCCTGTCATCCGCAACGAGATATGCATGTTTCACCAGCCACGCCCGTATTGACGGGCGGGGGACCGGAAAAATCAGTAGTGCGGCGGGCGGTCGTTGACCATGTTCGGTCCCGACTGGGCATTGTTGCGGATGTGTTCGGCCAGCTTGTTGACCATCGCTTCGAGCTGGTCGATGCGACGGCCCTGCTGGTACACCATCTGGTTCAGGGATTCGACCAGGTCTTCCTGGTGCGCGAGCTTGATCTCGATATCGACAAAACGGTCTTCCTGGCTCACGGCGGCGTCCTTGGGGGCAAAGCCGCCATTATGCCAGTCGCTCACATCAGCGCATCACCCCATGCGGCCGGGGCCACGCCGACCAGCTGCACCGGGCCGGCCATGGCGTCGTCCGGGGGCGGCGCGCCGAACACGGCGTTCAGTTCGCCGGACATCACCGCCAGCATCTGCTTGATGACCGCCTGGAACGGCCCGAGCTCGCTGTCGGCGCTGACCGTGGCCAGCATGGCGCGCACCATCGACGCGGCCAGCTTGCCCGCGTAGCCGTCGATTTCGGTGGGACGGTCGAGCGCCAGGGTGAAATCGGACGCCACCGCCAGCGTATTGTCGATCCGTTTGGCGTCGAGCAAACCCTGCGCGCTGGTGTTTTCGAGCGCGCCGGCCATGATCGACAGGGCCGCGTTCGCTTGCGAGAGCACCCCGCTGTCGATGGCATTGCTCCAGAACGCCAGTCCCTCGGCGTCGGCATTGCGTCCGAGCACGTTCTTGTAGACGGCGCCGACAAAGGCCGGCACGCCGTCCGGATACAGCGCCGCCGATTCGGCGCTCTTGCCGACACTGTCGATCAGCTGGCGCAGGGCCGGATTGCTGCCGTAGGCGCTGCTGATGCCGACGATATCGTGCGGCGCGTCGAGCCTGGCCAGCTGCTCCTGGAAACTGCGCATGCCGCCGGCGTCGGCGGCGCGGCCGAAATAGGCCACGTACAGCGCCTGCACCACCTCGTCGTATTCGACGTTGACGGTGGTGTCGGAAAACTTGAGCAGCTCGACCCCGACCAGCAAGGGCAAGCCGCCGCCGGCGCCGTTCTTGGGCAGCACCGCATAGCCGCCGCCCGTGCTGGTGATGTTGTAATCGGCGCGCGCGCCGGCAAAACCGAACAGGTCGACACCGGCGCCGCCGTTGACAAGAGCTTGCATGGAAATTCCCTTCGATCCGAACACGACGGCGCCGCCACCACGGCCGGCGCCTGCCCTCACTATACCAGCGTCGGCTCCCACGACTGGTAGCCGATGCCAATCAACTCCGCGTGCGTCATAGGCAGCTCATCGGCAGGAGCGCCGGGCGCGTCGGCCGGCCGGGTAGCGCCCAGGGTCATCCCCTTCAGGGTGGCGCCGATGGTGGCCTGGTAGGCCAGCAGGTCGGTGGCGGCGCTGACCGAGCCGAGCATGTTGCGCACCGCGGCGGCCGCTGTGGCGCCGCTGTAGCCGCCGATTTCCTGCGCAGTGTCGATCATCAGGGTAAAGCCCGAGGCGGCGGTCAGCTTGTTGTTGACCAGCTTGGCGTCGAGCATGCCCTGCGCCGTCTTGTTGTCGAGCGCGCCGGCCATGATCGAGAGCGAGGCGTTGGCGCGCGACAGGCCGCCGCTGTCGATGGCGTTGCTCCAGAAGGTCAGCCCGCCCGCATCCGGAGCGCGTCCGAACACATTCTGGTAGAGCGCCTTGATGAAAGTGCCGGTATTGCCCGGATACAGGGCAGCCGACTCGGCGCTGCTGGCGAAGCTGTCGATCAGCGCGCGCAGGCCCGCGTTCTTGCTGTAGGCCTCGGCCAGGCCGCGCAGATCGTCCGGCGCGCCCAGGGTGCTCAACTGCTGCTGGAAGCTGTGCATGCCGTTGTAGTCGGCGGCGCGGCCGAAATAGCCGACGTACAAGGCTTGCACCACCGACTCGTAGGCCAGCGACACGCTGCTGCCGGCAAACACCAGCGCCTCGATATTGGTCAGCACGTCGCGGCCTTCGTCGCCGACGCGGTCGGTGACGATATAGGCGCCGTTGACCTTGGTGATATCGTAATTCGCGCGCGCGCCGCTGTAGCCGGCTTCGTCGAAGCCGGCCAGGCCGTCGATGCTGTCGTCGCCGCCGGCGCCGTCCACCCGTTCGCCGTAGGCGGTGCCGCTGATGCGCTCGTCGGTGCTGCGGCCAGTGAGGTAATCCATGCTGCCGCCCACGCCGTACTTGCCGCGCAGCCCGTCGCCGCCGTAGATCCAGTTGAACGCGGCGATATCGTACTCGCTGTAAGTGTCGTAAAACGCCTCGTCGAGGTGGTCGTAGGACATCAGGGTGTTGGCGGTGTGGTCATCCTTGTAGGGCAACTGGTGCGTGCCTTCGAAGGGGTGGGCCAGTCCCATCATGTGGCCCAGTTCGTGCAGCAGCACCTGATAGCCCTGCCCGCCCGGGGTCAGGTCGGTGGTACTGGTGCGGTATTCCCAATTGTCGAGGTAGACATAGGCGTTGGCGGTGTAATCGGTCACGAGCGCACTGGCCGAGGTGCTGCGCGGCGGCGTGTAAAGGGTATGCCAGCTGGTCAGCCCCACGAAATCGTCGTTCTCGATATCGACCTGGGCCAGGTGAATCTGGGCGCTGGTGCCGATTGCGGTTTCCTGGAAGCGCACGCCGGTCACTTCGGTCAAGTAAGCGAGCGCGGTGCGGGTCCAGGCTTGCTGGGCCGGCGAAAAGGCGCTTTGTCCGCGCTCGCCTTCCTCGTTGCCGCTGCTGATGGAAAAGGTGTAGCTCAGATACGGCTTGATGTTGCCGAGGTGATTCCAGTCAGGCCCCTCGTCGATCAGGGCGTCGATGTGGTTGAAGCCGGACAGGTACAGGTTTTTGATATCGGAAACAGTGGTCATGGGGCGCTATTCGTGATGGCAGGCTGGGGATGCGCTGCGCCGCGCAAGTAAACGCGGGAGGCCGGCAGACTGCGGAGAGGCATGAGCCGGATACATTACCGGCGGATACCATAAGTATCTCAAAAGAAAGTATTGACGTCAAACACTTGCTTATAAAATAGGCAGGCAACACCACATTTTGTCAAAAAAACCACAGCAGAAGCCGATGCTACCCGAATTGGGTAAGGCCGGCGTCGATGCGGGTAAGTGGGACGGTAAACTTACAAAAGCAGGTCAAGCCAGTCGGGGGAATGAACAAACCGACTCATCCGCCAGGGGCATGGCGAGAGGGAATTCCTACGGACGGAGCGGCTCTTCCCAACAGTCTCATCAGACCCATGTGGATATCCGCTTGGTTTCTCACTGTCGTAAATGGCCGGAGGTTTGCTTGGCGTATCGTCGAAGAGTTGCAGGTATCCTTGAAAACGGAACATGCGATTGCGTTTCCTACCCGTAGTCTCCACCAGCAACCCTGCATTTTCAAGGGTTGAGAGCGCATTATTTGCTGTTGCATAAGTCATTCCAAGCAATTTTTCCGCAGTGCGCGCATCCATGATCGGATGCTTGAACAGATGATCGATGAGCGCCAGTTCGGGTTTTCCCATTTTGGCGGCGGCCTGTTGCGCTTCAGTACGGAACTGGACGATTCTTTTTGCGGTGTCCGCCGCTTCATGGCCGACGGCTGCCACCCCGGTAAGGAAAAATTTGACCCATCCTTCCCAGTTTCCATTGACTCGCACATCCATCAAACGGTCGTAGTATTCGTGCCGGTTCGCCTTCAGGTAGTGACTGATGTATAGCAACGGTTTGGCCATGACCTCGCGTTGATGCAGTATCAATGGAACAAGCAATCGACCGATACGACCATTTCCATCAAGAAATGGATGGATCGTCTCAAACTGGAGATGCGTGACTGCGCACTGGATCGATACAGGGAGGGAATGCCGGTCATGAAGGAATTGCTCAAGATCGGCAAGCGCCTCGTTCATTTCTGGGACTGGGGGAGGAACAAAGGTGGCGTTACCGAGTGTGGCCCCTGTGGCCCGATCCAGTTTTGGGTTTTCCGAAATTCACCGGGGTCCTTATCTCGACTTTGTCCAACTATCTCGCGTAGCAGACGGTTTCTGTCAGGCGCTCGAATAGGGCACGCGGAATTTTCACCATATCGCATTGGCTCCCCGACCCTTTGTAATTCTCTTGACTCCACAGCGAG
>NZ_WHJH01000064.1 GCF_011682145.1 Massilia mucilaginosa | reverse complement strand
CGAACAAGAGTGACCGGCTCAGCCGATGGGCGCTTGCGCTGCAAGCGCGGGTCGGCTATGGAAAAGCGGTCGTCGCCATCGCCGCGAAGAACGCTCGTCTCGCCTGGGCCGTGCTTGCCAGGGGAGAGCAGTTCAGGCCGCTCACCTGACTGTGGGGGAAGCATGTCGTCCGGCCGGCTGACGGCCGGACCCGCCCGATGGGCGGGCCAGCGACAGCATGCTTCCCGATACGTTAGCAACTGAGCGTACGGGGGAAACCCGTCGGCAGGAAAACACAAGGGGAGCAAGCTGTTTCCCCGTAAGAAACGGAAAGGAACATTCTTCGAGTCATGCAATGCATGATGAGGTAACGGTTTGACCGGGTGGAGCATACCTGTAGTCTGACGGGACAGAAGCCAAGTCCGACGAATGAACGAGGTCCTCCACGCGCGTCTGTCATTATGGTCCGAGCCGTGCAAGATACCCGTGCTCGAGATAACCGTTTGTAGTACCGCAGGCCGGCCTTCCGTCTTGCCAGGCAAACTCAAGAACATCCTCGAAAAATCAATTGAAAAACACCTTGAATTTGTTGGGAAGCCCTTGTAGTCAGACTTGACACCAGAGGGGGCAATAGATGGAGAGGAAGATGTTTGCCGCTAGCCGAAGGGGATGACCTGGCGCGTGAGCGCAACCGCGACGATGTAGAAGACCGTGAGCAGCGCTGCGAAGAAGGCGACGGCGCGCACCCGTTTCGGCCGCCCCGGCTTGAGTGCGACCACGCCAAGCAGGATATACGCCACCAGCGCCACCACTTTGGCGCCCAGCCATGGCTGCACGAAAGGATACTGGCCGCTCCACACCACCATCGTGATCGCGCTGGCCAGCAGCACCGAATCGACGATGTGCGGCGCGCTCTTGACCCAGCGCTGCCCCAGCCGGGGCGAGTCGCGCAGCATCCACATGCCGCGCAGCGCGAACAGGAAGATGCTGAGCGCCGCGCAGCTCATATGCAGGTGTTTGACGGCGAGGTAGCCCATGCTTGTCCTTCTCTTCAGGCGATCCCGAAGTCGATGATGATTTCGCCCGGCGCGCGCGCCACGTAGGCGATCGTCACGCGCGATCCGAAATGGGCCTCGATCTGCGCCAGCAACGGCAGCGGATCGTGGTCGTTATAGAAGCGCATGGTCTCTCCCGGCTCGAGTGCCGCCAGCGCGCCGAAAATGGCGGCGTGCCGGAAGCGCTTGGCGACGCCACGCGCGTCGAAGGGATAAAGACCAATTGAAGCGGTCGAGAAAACAGCGTGTGTCATGTTGTTGCTCCTGATAGTGTAATCGATGCGAACCCCGGCAGGAAGAGCCCGCCGGGGGAAGACTGACTTAACGTTTGCCCGGAACGACCGAGCCGACCACGACATTGCTGCCGCGCTTCCCGGTTGCGAGCTTGATGGCGAACAGCGCGAGGAATCCGCAGCCGACCGCAAACACCACGTCACCCGGCACGCGCATCCAGACCAGCGTTTCCATCACCGGCGAGTGCACTACCTCGGGCGAACGGGCGAACCAGGTGCCTTGCGTGACGCTGGCCCAGGCCTGATAGATCCCGGACGGCAGCAGCGACATGAAGACCATCATCGCCAGGCCGATGTTCAGGCTCCAGAACATGGGGCCGAGCAGTTTGTCGGACCAGGCGGCGCGTTCGGTCAGGCCGCGCAGGCAGAACAGCATCAGGCCGATGCCAAGCATGCCGTACACGCCGAACAGCGCGGCGTGGCCGTGGGCGGCGGTCAGGTTCATGCCCTGCATGTAGTACAGCGCGATCGGGGTGTTGATGGCGAAACCAAGCAGCCCGGCGCCAACCACGTTCCAGAAACCGACGGCGATGAAGCACAGGATCGGCCATTTGTAGGCTTGCACCCACGGCGCCGCCTTCGAGCGCTGGTAGTTGCGCCATGCTTCGACGCCGATCATCGCCAGCGGTACCACTTCGAGCGCGGAGAACATGGCGCCGATGGCGATAACAAAAGTAGGCGTGCCGGTGAAGTACAGGTGATGCAGGGTGCCCAGGATGCCGCCGAACAGGAACACGATGGTCTCCAGAATGATGGCGCTGTTGGCGGTGGACGCGGCGATCAGGCCGAGGCGCGTGAACAGCAGTGCGATGACGGCGGTGGCGAACACTTCGAAGAAGCCTTCGACCCACAGGTGGACCAGCCACCAGCGCCAGTATTCGACCATGGCGTAGTGGGTGCGCGGACCCCAGGTCAGCGAGGTGGCGTAGAAGCCGCCGATGCACAGGGCTGCCAGGAACACCATGGCGATCAGGCCGCGGCTTTCGGATGGCTTGCGCAGGGCGGGCAACAGGCCGCGTCCGAGCAGCAGGACCCAGAACAGCAGGCCGACGAACAGCAGGATCTGCCACACGCGGCCCATGCTGGTGAATTCGAGCCCCTGGTTACCGATCCAGAAGCTGTAGTCGTTGCCCATGTGTTGCAGGGTGCCGAGCCAGCCGGTGGCGGTGGAGCCGGCCACGATGAACAGCAGCGCGTAGAACAGGACGTTCACGCCGAGCGCCTGGAACTTCGGTTCGTGGCCCGAAATGGCGGGAGCGATGTACAGGCCCGTGGCCAGCCAGGCGGTGGCGATCCACAGCACGGCGAACTGGGTGTGGATGGTGCGGCTGACGGTGAACGGCAGGATCTCGCCGAGCGGGAAGCCGAAGAAGCTCTGGCCTTCGACCGCGTAGTGGGCGGTGATGATGCCCATCCCGACCTGCGTCAGTATCAGCGCGACGACGACCCAGAAGTACTTGCGGGTGGCGCGCATCGATGGCGTCGGCTTGAGGTCGAACAGCGGATCGTCCTTCGGTGGCGCCGGGTCGTCGCCTTCGTGGGCGCGGCCGTGGTAGAAGATCATGGCGGCAATGGCGGCGATCATCAGGATCACGCTGGCGATCGACCAGATGCCGGCACCGGCGGTGGGGGCGTTGCCGACCAGCGGTTCGTGCGGCCAGTTGCTGGTGTAGCTGATCGCCGTCTCGCCCGGACGGTCGGCGGCGGCCGACCACGACGACCAGAAGATAAAGGCCGGCAGGGCGCGCAGGTCGTCGGGATCGGTCAGGCTGCCCGAGCTCATGGCGTATTGCTCGCGCAGGGCGTCGAGCGAAGGATCGGCGCCGAACAGGGCGCTGTAGTGGGCGGCGACTTCACGCACGGCCTGGGCGCGTTCGGGCGAGAGGGTGATGATGCCGGTGCGCGCGTCCCAGGTGTTGGCGCGCATTTCACGCTTGAGGCGTTCGCCCAGGGCCGCCTGCTGCTCGAAGTCGAGTTGCGCGAACGGTTTGCCGAATTGCTTGGTGGCGTAGATCTCGCGCAGCGCGAGCGCTTCGCGGTGCAGCCAGTCGGCCGACCAGTCGGGCGCGAGGTAGCTGCCGTGGCCCCAGACGGAGCCGAGCTGCTGGCCGCCGGCGGTGAGCCAGGCTTGCTGGCCGCGCTGCACCTGGCCGTCGGAGAACAGCACCTCGCCCTGGCGGCTGGTGACTTGTTGGGGAATCGGGGGAGCTTTCAGGTAGATCTCGGTCCCGACCCAGCCGAGAACGGCGAAGGACAGGACGCAGATCACTGCGAGCCAGGTCCATAGTTTGCGTGAGGCGTGCATGGCGTGGTTTCCTTGTTATTGGAACGGGGCGGTACAGTCCGCTCCGTTAAAGAAGGATTTTAGATACATCTATTTAAACAAGCAAGTTAAATACTTCTTTTAGCGCGCCGCAACGTAATCTGGATCAATAGATGTATACTGAATGCCTCATTTGACCCGAAACCGCGAGCCGAAACGCCATGCGACTGACCGCTTACACCGATTACACCCTGCGCACCCTGATCTATCTGGGCATGCACCGCGATCAACTGGCCACCATCCAGGACATCGCCGACGTGCATGGCATTTCGAAGAACCATCTGATGAAAGTGGTGTACCAGCTTGGCCTGTCGGGCATGGTGGAGACAGTGCGGGGGCGTAACGGCGGGCTGCGGCTCAAGCTCGAGCCGGGCGAGATCAATATCGGCGCCGTGGTGCGCCACAGCGAGACCGATTTTTACATGGCCGAATGCTTCGATCCGGAGAGCACCTCGTGCACGCTGGCGCCGTCGTGCGCGCTCAAGGGCGTGCTGAAAGCGGCGACGGCGGCGTATCTGAAGGTGCTCGACGGGGTGACGCTGGCCGATCTGATTGCGCACAGCGCGCGGCCCGGTGGCCGCGCCGACAAGGCGATCATGGTCTGGAAGTAGGCGCCCCTCGCCGGGCACCCCTCGCCGGGCGCCCCTCGCCGGGCGCCCGGCGAGGGCGCTACGCGTTGGCGGTGTACACCATCGCAAAGCCGCCGCCCGGGGTGCGGAAGTTGGTGGTCTGGCCCTGGTACACGCGCGCGGCCGTCCACTGCACCGCACCGTCATAGGCGTAGCTGCGGATGTCGAACTTGAGCCGGTCGGGCGCTTCGGCGCTGCCGCCGGTGCGGGCCGGCGGCGCCATGATCGCCTGCGCCACATAGTCGCCGTTCTGGATATCTTCCCAGGCGCGCCTGGTCAGCTTGTCGCCACGGTAGGCGGCGCGGCCGCCGTAGCCGGCCACCGGCTTGAAGAACCACTCGCGGCGCGTGCGCCACAGGCGCTCGGTCTCGCTGGCGCGCACCAGCTCCGTATGCGGAATCGCGCTGATCAAAATCGCACGCGTCGCGGCAGGCACACCCAGCTCGGTGAGGCGCGCGTCGTCGCACAGCAGCGCCAGATTGCGCTTGTCCGCGTACAGCGCGTGCGCGCGCGGATGCGGCGTGAGCACCATGGCATTGGCCAGGTAGGCGTCGCGCAGGGCCGCGTGTTCGGGCGCGTCGAGCATGAAGTCGGTCAGGCGGTTGTAGACCAGGTCCACAATCAGGTCGCCGCGCCACAGGCTGCCCGCTTCCCAGCGCAGCATGGACGGGTCGACGATCAGCGCGTCGATGTCGTGGCGCGCGAACAGCTGGCGAAACAGCAGGAACTCCGGATACAGATACTGGTTCTCCGGTTCGTCGTCGACGATGACGATGGTGCGCAGCGGCGTGCTGCGCCCGCCCAGGCGCCATTCGTTGCGGAACATGGCGACGATGGCGTCTTCCAGCGTTTGCGCGCGCGCGCTGCCGTCGCCGGCGTCGCCAATGGCGCTGCAACCGCGCCCGGCCCGCGCCAGCGCGGCGTTGAGCAGGGCGCCGCCGGCATTGGTGTTGATTTCGATGAGGCCGACCGCGTCCTCGCCCACATGGAAATCGTAGCCGTAAAACACGCCGCGCGCGCCGGGATCGTGGCGCGCGATGGCCGGCGCGTCGGCCAGCACCGCGGCCTGGTAGGCCGGCAGCGCCACCACCTGTTCGACCGCGCCGATCAGCTGCGCCATGCGCGCCGACTGGGCCGGCGAGACGAACACCGGCAGCGCCGCGAACAAGTGCGGGCAGCGTTCGCTGATCAACTCGTATACCTGCGGTCCCGCGTGGTCGTTGTGCAGCGCCTCGGCCAGCGCTGCGGCCGACGGTCCGGCGCAAAAGCAGCTGGCGTTCAGTTGGACCGCATCTTGCGTGGCGCAGCCAGGACCGCAGCGGGAATCGGGTGTTGCAAAGTCTTGCATGATGCTGCCTCACGGTTTCTCGGTCTGTTGTTATACCCCAAAACGGACAAACGCATCGTTGATCCAGATCAACACTGATAGTCGGTTGGTATGCTGACTAGTTCTTTTGGGCTAGTCAGCTAGCCAGTTTGCATCAGAAAACTCGCCCTCAGGCTAATAGTCGTGCTCTACGGCAGCACGTAAGCTTCCTGTATCAGGTCAGCGATCCGGGAGAACAACGTGTCTAGCAAGAGTCAACAACAAATAGCGGTGCTGGCGAGCAGTACTTTCGCCTTCACCATCTGCTTCGCCATCTGGATGATGTTCGCGGTACTGGGCATCCCCATCAAGGCGCAGCTGGGCCTGAACGAGACCGAATTCGGCTTACTGGCGGCAACGCCCGTGCTGAGCGGCTCGCTGGTGCGGGTGCCGCTCGGCATCTGGACCGACCGCTATGGCGGGCGCATCGTGTTTTTCATCCTCATGCTCAGCTCCGTACTGCCGATCTGGCTGATTTCGCATGCCACCGTCTACTGGCACTTCCTGGTGCTGGGCCTGTTCGTCGGCCTGGCCGGCGGCTCGTTCTCGGTCGGTACGCCCTACGTGGCGCGCTGGTTCGGCAAGGAAAGGCGCGGTTTGGCGATGGGCATTTTTGGCGCGGGCAATTCGGGCTCGGCGCTGACCAAGTTCGTGGCCCCGGCCATCATCGCCGCCTTCGGCTGGCAGATGCTGCCCAAGGTGTATGCGGTGGCAATGCTGGTCACCGCCATCGCGTTCTGGCTGTGTTCGTTCAGCGATCCGACCCACAAGATGCCGGCCGGCGTGTCCTTCGTCGAACAGATGAAGGTGCTCAAGGACCCGCGCGTGTGGCGCTACTGCCAGTATTACTCGGTCGTGTTCGGCGGCTATGTGGGCCTGGCTCTGTGGATGACCAAGTATTACGTCACCGAATACGGTTTCGACATGCGCCTGGCCGCATTGCTGGCGGCCTGCTTCTCGCTGCCCGGCGGCGTGCTGCGCGCGCTGGGCGGCTGGATTTCGGATAAGTACGGCGCCTACAAGGTCACCTGGTGGGTCATGTGGGTGTGCTGGGTCTGCTTCTTCCTGCTGTCGTATCCACAGACCAACATGATCATCAAGACCGTGACCGGCAACGCCACCTTGCAGATCGGCCTGACCCCGCTGATGTTTACCGTGCTGCTGTTCGTGGTCGGCGTGGCCATGGCGGTGGGCAAGGCGTCGGTCTTCAAATTCATCGGCGACGATTTTTCCGACAACATCGGCGCGGTCTCGGGCGTGGTGGGCCTGGCCGGCGGCCTGGGCGGCTTCGTGCTGCCGATCCTGTTCGGTGCGCTGGTGGACCTGACCGGGGTGCGCTCGTCCGCTTTCATGCTGCTCTACGGCACGGTGTGCGTGTCCCTGGTGTGGATGCATTTCAGCTTCAAAGACAGTGCGCGTGCCGTCGCGCCGCCCCGCCTGGCCGTGGTCGCCTGATCATCGCCTGATCGTCGCCTCATTCAAAGGAGAACGTAACATGAGTAAATATGTCATCGCCACATGGGAGCCGGAACTGCCGGCCTTCTGGCAAAAAAGCGGCAAGGCGACCGCCAACCGCAATCTGTGGATTTCGATCCCGGCGCTGCTGCTCGCCTTCGCGGTGTGGATGGTGTGGAGCGTGGTGGTGGTCAACCTGCCCAATATCGGCTTCAAGTACAGCACCAACCAGCTGTTCTGGCTGACCGCGCTGCCGGGCCTGTCCGGCGCGACCCTGCGCATTTTCTATTCCTTCATGGTGCCGATTTTCGGCGGGCGCAAGTGGACCACCATTTCCACGGCCTCGCTGCTGATTCCCGCCATCGGCATCGGCTTCGCGGTGCAGGATGTCAACACCAGCTATCCGATCATGCTGATCCTGGCCTTGCTGTGCGGCTTTGGCGGCGGCAACTTTGCCTCGTCGATGGCGAACATCAGCTTTTTCTATCCCAAGGCGCAAAAGGGCTACGCACTCGGCATGAATGCGGGCCTGGGCAACCTGGGCGTGTCGGCGGTGCAGTTCGTAGTGCCGCTGGTGATTACCGCCGGCGTGTTCGGCGCGCTCGGCGGCGAAGCGCAGCAGTGGGTCAAGGGCGGCGCGACCAAGGCCATGTGGCTGCAGAATGCCGGCTTCATCTGGGTGCCCTTCATTGCGCTGACCGCGCTGGCGTCGTGGTTCGGGATGAACGACCTGGCCTCGGCCAAGGCCTCGTTCTCGGAGCAGGCCATCATTTTCAAGCGCAAGCATAACTGGCTGATGTGCTGGCTGTACACCGGCACCTTCGGTTCGTTCATCGGTTATTCGGCCGGCTTTCCGCTGCTGATCAAGACCCAGTTCCCGGATGTCAATCCACTCGATTACGCTTTCCTCGGACCGCTGGTCGGGGCGCTGGCGCGGGTGGCGGGCGGCGTCGTGGCCGACAAGCTGGGCGGTGCGCGCGTGACCTTGTGGACGTTTGTCCTGATGATCGCGGCCGTCATCGGCGTGATCCAGTTCCTGCCGCATGGCGCTGTGGCCGGCAACTTTACCGGCTTCTTCTGGATGTTCATGCTGCTGTTTGCCGGTACCGGCGTGGGCAATGCCTCGACCTTCCGCATGATTCCGGTGATTTTCCTCACCGAGCGCCAGCGCGCGGCCGAGGGCAAAGGCCAGGCGGCCAAGGAACAGGCGATCGTCGATGCCAACAAGGAAGGCGCGGCGGTGCTCGGCTTTACCTCGGCGGTGGCCGCGTACGGCGCCTTCTTCATTCCCAAGTGCTACGGCACCTCGATCGCCATGACCGGCGGTCCGGACGCGGCGCTGTGGTGCTTCGTCGGCTTTTACGTCTCGTGCATCGTGATTACCTGGTGGTGCTATGCGCGGCGCACCGCCGACATGCCCTGCTGATCATGGGAGCGGTCATGGAAAAGACCCGGTTTGCCCCCCAGACCTTCCTGGCGCGCTTGCCGCTGTTCGACGCGATGTCTCCCGAGGAACTCGAGGCCATCGCGGCCGGCACCAGCGAGCGCCACGTGGCGCGCGGCGACATCATCTTCCAGCGTGGCGATACGTGCAAAGGCTTTCACCTGGTCATTTTCGGCCAGGTGAAGCTGGCCGCCGGGGTGGCCAACGGCGCCGAAAAGATCATCGAACTGATCGGCCCCGGCCACAGTTTCGGCGAGGCGCTGATGTTCATGGAAAAGCCCTACATCGTCTCGGCCACGGCGCTGGCCGACTCGCTGCTGCTGCACGTGACCAAGGAAGCGGTGTTCGAGGGCATTGCGCGCGACCCGGCGTTCGCGCGCAAGATGCTGGCCGGCCTGAGCCGGCGCATGCACGGCCTGATCTGCGACCTCGAATCGGTGGCCTTGCAGTCGGGCACCCAGCGCGTGATCGGCTATCTGCTGCAGGACGAAGGCACGGCGCAGGGCGCGCAGTTGACCCTGCCGGTGAGCAAGGCGGTGGTGGCCTCGCGCCTGAACCTGACGCCGGAACATTTTTCGCGGATTCTGGCCGACCTGAGCGTGCACGGACTGATTGGCGTGCAGGGACGTAACGTGACCATCATGAATATCGACGGCTTGCGCGAGTACGCGGGCTGAACGGAGCAGTGCATCGGAGCAGGAAATCGGAGCAGGACATGCAAGACATCGAAAAATTCGTACGCGGTTTCAGCCGCTTCCAGGAACAGTATTTCAGCGAGGAACACGGCGTCTACGAGAGTTTGCGCGGCGGACAGCGGCCCAGCACCTTGCTGATCGGCTGCTGCGATTCGCGGGTCGACCCGATGCTGCTGACCGGCAGCGGGCCGGGCGACATGTTCGTGATCCGCAATATCGCCAACCTGGTGCCGCCGTGCACGCCGGACGCGCCGCCGGGCGTCAGCTCGGCCATCGAGTTCGCCATCTGCAACCTGGAGGTGGCGCGGGTGATCGTGCTCGGGCATGCGCGCTGCGGCGGCATCCGCGCCTTGCTCACGCCCCAGCCGCTCTCGCCCGAGCAGCGCGAAACCGGTTTTGTGGAGCGCTGGATGCGCATCGCCGAACCGGTGCGGGTGCGCGTGATGCGCGACCTGGCCCACAAGAGCTCGGAAGAACGGCACAAGGCGTGCGAGCAGGCCAGCATCTTGCAGTCGCTCGACAACCTGCTGACCTATCCGTGGGTGAAACGCCGGGTGGAGGAGGGCAAGCTGGTGCTGCACGGCTGGTATTTCGATATCGACAGCGGCGCGCTGATGGGCTATTCGGCGCGCCAGCAACAGTTCTTGCCGATGGTATGCCCGATTGACGCGGTCAAGGGGCGGGTGGTGCCGGTCGGAACGCCCTGACTCGCCCGTTGCCTTCTCGGTGACGCAAGCAATCGCTGGCGGGCAGTGTCAAGACTGAAAAGATTCCCGCCGGCGTGATGTGCCGGCCTGCGGTATCAAGTCCGCTCGCGCCGGCCGGGCGCCGCAGTGCGGCGATTAATATGACGCAAACAGCACCGGGGGACTCCACAGAATAATGGATGAGAGTGGCAGGCGGTACGCACGTTGCAGGTCGACGTTTGCATCCGACCCATTCTCCCTTGCACGGTCTTTTTATGAAGAAAGACCATGCTCATTTCTATTATTCTCAGGAGGCTATTATGTGGATCGGATCCATCGGATTGGTCGCTGCGACCAAGAATGTTGCCAATGCCGGCACCGATAACCTGATACAGGCCAGCATTTTAAGAAACGGGACCGCCATCCGGGTGCTCAACCTCGATTATGCGGAATTGGACGACCACGAAAGCGGCGACGACCGCAGCTACGTGTACAGCGGGCCAGCCAAGCTGCCGCGCAGGAACGACCTGACGCCGGAACTGCCACCCGGCATCGGCCAGATTCCCATGCCCTATCCGGGCTACGGATTCGAGTTTTCGCACGGGCTGAGCGGCCACCTTCGCATTCAGCTGCGCATCAACGGCGACGATATGTGGATCAAGGACAGCATCGATCTGTACGTCAAGATCATCCGCCTGCGCGCCACCAGTTTCGATACGCTGGCCTGGCTGGAAGATACGGAGTGGACATATATTGCCAGCTGGAACCAAGATGTGCCGATGTCCACCGATGCCGATGAAGGCGTGACCACCTGGACACTGAATCTGGCCTGATGCGTCCGATGGCGATCCATGCAAAGGCTGGTGCAATTCACATGGCCGGGTACTTTTTTATCCCGGCCATATTCAATTCATTCAACTTTTCCCCACTCCTGCCGTTAATCAAAGACGAGCACGGCGAAATGCCGTCCATTCCCGTCAAGATCGAACATTTATGGCGCGCAATGCGCCAACAAGGAGAGGTCATGAGCATCACGATTTCCAACACCACCCCGGCGGCGGGCGCCGCCCCGATCGTCCTGCGCGATGTGGCGCGCCGTCCCGGCGAGGGCGCCCAGGCGGACGAGGCAGTCAAGACCGACAAAGTGACCCTGAGCGGGCCGTCCGAGCCGCCCCTGACCTACGGCGTGCCGCGTTCGTCGGCCACGGTGGTGCAACCTCCGCCCGACCTGGACGCCTTGCTGGCCGAATCCGACCGCCAGGCGCAGGAAGTCATCAACCTGATCCTGCCGGCGGTCGAGCAGCAGGGCCTGAACCTGGCCAAGGTGGTCAGCGGCGAGCAAAAGCTCAGTGCCGACCCGGCCACCATCGCAGCGGCCAAGGCGGCCACCGCCGATGATGGCGAGTTCAGCGTTGCCAAGGTGTCCGAACGCATCCTGGACTTCGCCAAAGCGGCGATCGGCGACGATCCGTCCAAGCTGGCCGCGATCCGGGCCGCCGTGGAGCAGGGCTTCGACGATGCCGCCAAGGCGCTCGGCGGCACCTTGCCCGAATTGAGCGAAAAGACCCGCGCCACCATCATGGCCACGTTCGACCAGTGGCAGGACGATGGCAGCACCGTGGCCGACAAGGGCGGCGCAAGCAAGGGACCCGCCGACAGCGTGTGAGCACCCGGCCCCGGGCTGGCGTCCGCGGGCGCCGCCAGCCCATGCACGCCGCATAAAAAATTGCCAAATGTAAAGTAAGTTATTGCCGATTCGCATCAGTTTCAGCACAATAGGGGGCCACGCGTCGTTCGGACGCACACTACCCAAGGACTGTATGCACCCCGGCCACCTGTTTGAGTACTTATCGACCCTGATCGCGCACCGGGTGCAGCACAGCGTGATGATCTGGGGGCCGCCGGGGATCGGCAAGTCGAGCGTGGTGGCGCAGGTGGCGGCGCAGCGCCAGATCGGCTTCATCGATATTCGCCTGAGCCAGCTGGCCCCGACCGACCTGCGCGGCGTGCCGGTGCCGCGCGACGGCATCACCTACTGGTTCCCGCCAGAATTTCTGCCGCGCGATGGCGCGGGCATTCTGTTCCTGGACGAAATCAACCTGGCGCCGCCGGCATTGCAGGGCGTCGCCCAGCAACTCGTGCTCGACCGCCGGGTCGGCAACTA
The DNA here is from genome assembly GCF_011682145.1 of Massilia mucilaginosa. Classification (GTDB taxonomy): domain Bacteria; phylum Pseudomonadota; class Gammaproteobacteria; order Burkholderiales; family Burkholderiaceae_D; genus Telluria_A; species Telluria_A mucilaginosa. Next base: position 22,611 of record NZ_WHJH01000064.1, on the reverse strand, counting down.
CACGGTGCCGCCCGGCTGGTTCGTGTGGGCCGCCGGCAACCGCAAGGAAGACCGCGCCGCCGTGTTCGACATGCCGGCGCCGCTGGCGAACCGCTTCTTGCACCTGCGCGTGGAGCCCGACCTGGACAGTTTCCGCCATTACGCGATCGGCCGCAATGTGCACGAGCAGATCATCGGATTCCTGAACTTCCGGCCCTCGCTGCTGCATAAACCCGACGCCAGCAGCGAATCCTGGCCGTCGCCGCGCAGCTGGGAGATGGCCGATACCCTGCTCAAACTCGATCTCGACCTGGCGCCATCCATCGGCGCCGGCGCGGCAGCCGAGTTCCGCGTGTTCCGCCAGGCGGCCGCCCAGATCCCCGCGATTGACGCGATTTTGAAGGGCAAGTCGAAGGAGGCGTTTCCGCAAGAACCGTCGGTGCAATATGCCCTGAGCAGCGGGCTGGTGAGCCGTATCGCCACGGTCGAGCAAGCCCTGCACGCCCTGCGCTGGCTGAGCCGCAACGCGGCCCCGGAATGGGTGCAGATGGTCGCGGCCGACCTCTTCCCCAAGCTGCGCGCGCGCAAGCTGTTCGATGAGTTTTCGCGCCAGATGCGGGATGATGCGGGGCTGATGGAGTTTCTTGCCGATTTTCTCGCCCTGGCCGCATGAGCGACTGCGCCGCCCTCGAAGCCCTGTCGCGCTGCAAGATCCGGCTGCGCCAGCGGCATCCCTACTTTGCGGTGCTGACCTTGTTCGCCATCTATCGCACCGACCCCGAGGTCGCGCTGGCCGATACCGACGGCCGCGAGGTGCGCCTGAACGCGGACGCCTTCCTGGCGCTGCCCGACACCGTTGCCACCGGTTTGCTGCTGCACGTGACACTGCACGCGGCACTGCTGCATCCGCTGCGCCTGTCCGGGCGCAATCCCGCATTGTGGAATATTGCCTGCGATGTCATTGTGAATCACATCATCGGCACCCAGACCACGTTTCCGGTGCCGCCCGGCAGCTATGTGGCCGCCCATCTCGGCGAACGCTTCGTGCCGCAGACGGCCGAGCACGTCTATGAATATCTCCTGAAACACCGTCTCGGCGCCGACCAGCTGGCCGCCAAGCTGAACGCCCCGCAAGCGGCCGGCGCAGGGCAAGGCGGCGCCGGCGATGCGCCAGACGCGAGCGCAGCCGATGGCGCCGCCCGCGCCGGCCAGACCCGCACAAGCGGTTTGTCGGCCGCCATGGCGAAGCGTTTCGGCGCCAGGGCCGCGCCCGCGCAGGCCGAGGTGCCCGCGCCGCCGGCGCCGGCGGCGGCTTTGCCCGCGCCGCCGGCGCCGCTGCGCGACATCCGCGCGCCGCAGGCGGGCAAGGGCAACGAGGCCCTGCGCCTGCACTGGGAATCGGCGCTGGTCAAGGCGCGCGACCAGGCCGGCGCGCGCCGCAGCGGCAAGCAGCGCAGCAGCTGGGACAAGGAACTGGATGCGGCCTGCCAGCCCCAGATCGACTGGCGCAGCGTACTGTGGCGCTTCACGATCCAGACCCCCACCGATTTCGCCGGCCTCGACAACCGCTTCGTGCATGCCGGCCTGTACCTGGAATCGCTGGTGCAGGAAACCGTCAACATCGATGTGGCCATCGACACCTCGGGGTCGATCGGCGCCGCCGAGCTGGAACAGTTCGCCTCCGAGCTGCGCGCCATCATGAGCAGCTATCCGCACATCGTCTGCCGCATGTTTTTCTGCGACACCGCGCTGTACGGCCCGTACGAAGTGACGGCGGACTTCAGGCTGCCGCGCGCGCGCGGCGGCGGCGGCACCGATTTCCGGCCCTTCTTTGCCGCGCTCGAGCGCCAGCGGGGCGAGCGCCAGGTCGACGCGGCCATCTATTTCACCGACGGCGAAGGGCCATTTCCCGAGACGCCGCCGAACTACCCGGTGCTGTGGGTGGCGCTGCCGGGCGCCATTGCGAGCGACAGCTTTTCGTTCGGCCAGGTGATCCGCATGGCGTAAGCCAGCCCGGCGCCGGCATCCTCATTCTCACTACTTGCATCGAAGGCTCCCATGACCGCCGAAGAATTCCTCAATATCGTCCAGATCAGCCAAGGCTTCACCCAGGGCACCTCGCGCGAGCGGAGCATGGCGCAGCAGCTCAATTTTTCATACGAAATCCACTGGTACGACTGGAACGTGATCGCCACCTTCATCGGCCAGCCCGATGCCGACCTGGCCCTGATCGCCGAAGCCTGGCGCTTCGCCCCCGCGTTTGTCGAAGCGCAGCCGCGCTGGGCCGAGCTGGCGCAGCATCCGGACTGGGCGGCGGCCCTTGCGCTGCCGCAGCGCGAGATGCCACCGCCGCGCCACGGATGGGGCGGGCTGCCGGCCTACTATATCGGCCATCTGATCGCGGAAAAGAACATCAAGGGCCTCTGCCTGGTGCTCGAATCGCACACCGTCGACAAGGGCTTCTTCGCGCGCTGGGGGCGCGACTTGCTGGCGTTCGGGCACCAGTCGATCGACCTGCGCATCATGGAACAGCACACCATCGGCGCGGAGCGCATGCGCCCCCTTCTTGCAGCGTTTGCGGGCAGCAAATACGCGACCGTCCGCCTGGCCGTGGCGCGCCACGAGCATGTGAGCCCGGACACCCTGCGCCTGCTGTGCATCGACCGCGACGACAAGATTGCGAAGGCGGCGGCCGCACACAAACTGTTTCCCCACGATGCGCTCGACCTGCTCGCGCAGCATGAGGAAGAGCGCCAGGGCGAGCGCCTGGACCGGCTCGAGACCCTGGGCTGGAAAGAACTGGGCGACTTCCTCGGCAACCCCGACTTCCCCCAGGAAGGGCTGGACATCCTCGCCGCGCGCGACGACGCGGCCATCCGCTTCGCCTGCGCCATGCATCCGAACGCCAGCGACGCCTTGCTGCGGGCCACCCTGGCCGAGCCGGAGGACTGGAAGCAGGCCGCCGCCGCGCTCAGCCCCGCGCTGGCGCCGGCGCTGATGGAACAGCTGGCGGCCAGCGACAGCGTCGACATCGCCTTCGCCCTGGCCGGCAATCCGGCCTTGCCGGAAGCATTGCAACGCAAGCTTGCGAGTCATCCGTCGCGCATGGTGCGCCTGCACCTGGCCGACCACAGCAGTTCGCACGCGGTGCTGTCGCTGATCGCCGCGCAGCCGGGCAGGGCCGACGTGCACACCAGCTTCGAGCAATTGCTGGCCGTGGCAATCGATCCGAACAGTCCCGCCAGCAAGATCGGCAACCTGCAAGCCGCGACCAATACCAAGCGCAGCAACGGCGAAGCGCTGGCCAGCAGCCTGGGCTACGCGGTCGCCCGGCATCCCAAGGTGCCGGAGAAATTGCTGGGAAAAATGCGCCATGCCTTGCCGGAACTGATCGCCGCCAATCCCGGCGTGCAGCTGCGCATGCTGGAAGGCTTGCCGATGCCCGACCCCGAGCCGATTCCCGAATGGAAAATGAACGGTCCCGAAGTGGCCAAGTATCCCGGCTACGCCATCAACAGCCTGCTGCGCAGCAAGGAGCTGAGCGTGCAGCGCATGGCCTGCGACCACATCGGCTGCGACAAGGCGCTGCTGCTGCCCTTGTTGCTGGTGCCGGACACGGTCCTGCTCAAGAAGCTGGCGCAGCGCACCGACATGCCGCGCTTCTTCTACGAAATGCTGTGGCTGCTGGGAGGCGAGTCCGTGCGTGCGGCCCTGAAAGCCAACAAGGCCGCCTGCCGCCTGAGCGACTTCCGGCAAGCGTCTGCCGCTGCCGCTGCCGCTGCCGAAGCGGCGCCCGTGCGCGAGATCAAGGCCGGCGCCAAGGGCGGGATCAAAGGCAACAAAAAGGAAAGGATCGCGCTGGCCTCGGCCTCGACCGACGAAGCCATTTTGCTGGCCCTGGCCGCCGACAAGCTGAGCGAGGTGCGCGACGCGCTGACGCGGCAATCGACCTTGCCGTGGGCGGTGGTCGAGCTGCTGTCGCGTGATGCCGAGCTCGATATCCGGCGCCAGATGCCGGCCTATCTGGCCGATTTTCCGATCGAGCAGAGCGCCGCCATCGAGAGCGCGCTGTTGGCGGAAGGCGGCGCGGTGGCCGAGCGCGTCGCCGACCACACCAGAAACCCGGTGCTGCAGGAGCAGATGCTGGGCAAGTACGACCGCCGGCTGGCGTACAACGATCACCTGGCGCCGGCCCTTGCCGAGTACTACCTTTACCACGGCCCCATCGATGCGCTGCAGCGTGTGGCTGGCAATCTGGAAGGGCAAGCGGCATTTTCGTGCAAGGCGGCCGATTTCCTGTTGCAGATGCTGGACCACGGGCGCGACGATCCGCTGGCCAGCCTGCGGGTGCTGCATGCCACGCCCGATGAAGAACAGCAGCGCCACCATCTTGCGCGCGTCGGCGTGTATTTTGAGCAAGAGGGGGACCGGATCGGCCACACCTACTACGTGGTACAGAGCATCATCGAACGCTTTGTGGACGATGCCGGCATGCAGGCGCTGGTCGCGCGCTGCCTGGGGCCGCAGACGGACGAGGACAACCGCCACTGGGCCGCGCGCCTGAGCACGCGCCTGGACGAGGACGTTCTCGACCGCCTGCTGCAAGGCGCAGGCGCGGGGCGCGAGGCGCTGGCGGGCAATCCATCCTTGCCGGAGCGGGCCGCGGACGTGCTCAAGAACGACCCGCTGCCCGAGGTGCGCGCCGCACTGGCCGCCTGGAACACGCGGCTGGCCAGCCATTTCGTCAGCGATGGGTCGGCGCAAGTGAGGGCGGCGCTGGCCCGGGTGACCGCCGAGGGCGCGCTGCAGCGCCAGCTTGTGGCCGACAAGCAGGAAGACGTGCTGGCCGCGCTCGCGGACAATCCGCATTGCGACAGCGCCATGATGGACGCGCTGGTCGCCGCCAACCGCAACTACGCGGTGCGCAGCCGCGTGGTCGGCCACCCGGCCACGTCGCTCGACACGCTCAAGCTCCTGTTGCAGGACCGCCACGGCGAAGTGCGCGCCAGGGCGGTGGCCGTCATCGAGGAGCGCGCGGCGCAGCCGGGAGCGGCCGAGGCCTGAACGCGGCCAGCAGCGACGTCGACCGGCGCGGGATTTTCTTGCCGTTTTGACGCATATTGACGACAATGCAAGTCCGATTCCATAGCGAACACCGCACGATGACCATGCCCGACCGAGGCACATGCCGATGAGCGCGCCCCAGCTGACTGTTCGGGACCGCCTCGCCGGCGGCCTGGTCGGGCTGCTGGTCGGCGACGCCCTGGGCGTCCCCTACGAGTTTCGCCAGGCGCGCGACATCCCGCCGGCCCAGCTGATCGAATTCACCCCACCGCCGGATTTTGCGCGCGCGCACCATAGCGTGGTGCCGGGAACCTGGTCGGATGATGGCGCCCATGCGCTCTGCCTGCTGGCCTCGCTGCTTGAGTGCGGCAGCCTCGACCTGGACGACCTCGGCGCACGCCTGCTGGCGTGGTACGAGCACGGCTACATGGCGGTCGACGGCATGGTGTTCGATGTCGGCCTGACCTGCGGCACCGCCATTCGCGCCGTGCGTGCTGGGATGCCAGCGGCCCAGGCCGGACCCAGCGGCCAGTACGACAACGGCAACGGCGCGCTGATGCGCGCCTTGCCGCTGGCCTTGTGGCACCGCGGCTCGGACGAGCACCTGGTCCATGACGCCCACCGGCAATCCTTGCCCACCCACGGCCACTTGCGTTCGCAAGTGTGCTGCGCGCTGTACTGCCTGTGGGCGCGGCGCGTGCTGGCGGCATCCAGCGATGCCTGGGGCGAAGCGGTGGCGCGCCTGCGCGCGATCTACGCCAGCATGCCGGACGCGCTGGAGGAACTCGAATGGTCGGTGCGGCCCGACGATGCGCCCGACGGCAATGGCTCCGGTTACGTGGTCGATGCGCTGCGCTCGGCGCGCATGGTGCAGGACGCCGGAACCTACGAAGACGTGGTGCGCGCAGCCATCGCGCTGGGCAACGACACCGACACCACGGCCTGCATCGCCGGGGGGATTGCCGGCCTGCGCTTCGGCATCCAGGGCATTCCGGAGCGCTGGCGCGCCCAGCTCAGGGGAAGCGAGCTGTATCAGCGGCTGCTGGACAAGCTGCTGGCGTGAGCGCGGCGGGCCCTGAGCGCACCGATCAGGCCGGTTGCCTCCGATGAAGGCTCAGGCAGCGCCCAGCAGTACCGGTGACGCAGGCTTGCGGCCCGCAACGGTGGCTATGGATGCCGCTGCGCGGGTGCGGCCGGGGGCATCGACCTTGAAAGCCTTGACAGTCTCGACCAGGTTGCCGGCTTGCTCTTCCAGCGATTCGGCAGCGGCGGCGGCTTCTTCAACGAGCGAGGAATTGCTTTGCACCAGCGCGTCCATCTGGACAATGGCCTGGTTCACTTGCTCGATGCCCGACGATTGTTCCTGGCTGGCCGTGGCGATCTCGCCCACAATGGCCGAGACGCGCTGGATGCTGGCGACAACGTCGTTCATGGTCGCGCCGGCGTGATCGACCAGCTTGCTGCCCAGATCGACCTTGTCGACCGAATCGTTGATCAGCGCCTTGATCTCTTTTGCCGCTCCGGCTGAACGTTGCGCCAGGTTGCGCACTTCCGAGGCCACGACCGCAAAGCCGCGCCCCTGTTCGCCGGCGCGTGCCGCTTCCACCGCCGCATTCAAGGCCAGGATATTGGTCTGGAATGCGATGCTGTCGATCACGCTGATGATGTCGACAATCTTCCTGGCTGATTCGTTGATCGAACCCATCGTATCGACCACCTGCGAGACGACCGCGCCGCCCTTGATGGCAACTTCGGAAGCGGAGGCGGCGAGCAGGTTGGCCTGGCGCGCGTTGTCGGCATTTTGTCTGACGGTGCTGGTCAGCTCTTCCATGGAGGAGGCAGTCTGTTCCAGCGAACTAGCTTGCGATTCGGTGCGCGCCGACAGGTCGGCGTTGCCGACGGCGATGTCGTGGGTGGCCGCCGAGATCTCGTCCGAACTTTCGCGGATCTTTTGCACGGTCTGTCTCAGGTTGGTGCTGATGGTATTCATGCTTTGCAGGAGCTGCCCGACTTCATCGCTGCGCTCTTCGACAGCTTCGCCATTCAAGTCGCCCGAGGCGATCTTGCTGGCGGTGCCGATCGCCTGGGCGAAGCCGGCCTTGATGTGCCGGTAGATCATCAGTACGGTTGCCAGCGACATCCCCAGGGACACGCCAAGAACGCCGATCGCCGCCCAGAAGGCGGTATTGGCGCGTTCCGCCGCGACCCGCACCTCTTCACTTGTACGCTGATCGAGCATGGCCAGGAACTCGTTGACTGGCTTCATGATCGTTGCCTTGTTCTTGTGGTAATCGGCGTCGTGCATGATCTTGCGCGCCAGCGCCATGTCGGGCTCGCGTTGTTGCGTGAACTTGCCGGTGCCGTCATCGAACAAGCCTTTCACGGCATTCATGGCGATCACTTCGGTCTTGACCAGGGCATCGGAGTTGTCCTGGGCTTGTTTGAGCTTGGCGAACTCGGCATCGGTAAAGCCGGCCTTGCGCATCAGGTCGGCGAGCGCGACGGCTGGCGCGTCCGGTGTCGGTTTGCTCACGCCGGCGGCGACGAAATCCCAATAGATGCGTTCGTAATGCTGCGGACGGGGCTTGGCGCCATTGCGGATGGCGAGAATGTCCATGTACTGGCGTTCATAGGCCGCATCGCCCGAGACGACGAAGGTGCGGGCAAGGCGGGTCAGGTCGTCGGAGCTCTGGCGCAGCTCATCGGCAAGCAGGAACGATTCATAGCGGTTTTCGCTGGCGCGCATGGTCTTGTCCTGCTCGGCCGAGACGCGCGAGAAGGCCAGCAGGGTGCAGGCCGAGAGCGCCACACTGACCAGGAAAAACGCCGTAAAAATGATGCGGATCGAATAATTCTTCAGCATGGGGGCCCCCGATGAGTTCAGTGCTGTTCAGTGAGAATCCCGACAAGAGGTCGCAGACGTGACATCGCAATCGACTGCGGTGATGGATGCAGTCTCCCGAACTCATTGATCCAAGTCAATATATTCGCAAATAATCGGCTTGCATGGGGATAGGCGGGCAGGGGGCTTCAAGGGCTGTTGCCGCTGCGCTGCCCAATGAAGGACAGGTGCGCGCAAGCCATTGTTTAATCTATTGCCATGAGGCGCATGTGCAACACCCGGTGCGTGCGCTGTGTCACTACCGGTGTCAGACCTGACACCGGTTGGGACACTACTGGGCCAGTTGCTTTAGTTCGCCATCCCGCCCGAATGCCAGGAATTGCCCGATCTGGCCCGTATGAATGTAAGTCACCATCATGTTCAGCGGCGCTTCCGCCTCGGTCGAGGCCGGCGCTTTGCCGTTGCGGCCCGACATCGTGGTGACGAACACGATGTCCCATTCCTTGCCAGTGTGCTTCGACTCGGCCACCAGATCGGCGAAGCTGCCCAGTTCGTCCGTGGTCTTGTCGACGCACATGACCGGGGCCAGGGCGCCGCCGCGCTGTTCGGCATATCCCGCACGCTCGGCCTCGCCTGCGTCGTCCGGCAACTCCGCGCGGGCAAAGGCAAACAGCAGGCGCTGCGGTTGCGCCTGGGCGCGCGCGGCGCGCAGCAAATCGTCGTAACTGGTGATGTTCATCGGTATTTCCTTCAAAGTCGATATCAGATACCGCATGTATACCGTATCCATCCGGCACCCTCCATAGCCACAAAGGACTAGTCGGACTACGCCTTGTCGCCGCGCCGGACCGACTTCTTGCCAATATGCACCATGACTGCCGCTGCGTAGACTGGGCTCAATCGGGTAGCGCCCTGTCGATGGCGCCCCTCTCATCCAAGCGGAGGCAGCATGAGTCATTTTCTGGATCGTCTGAAGTTCTTCAATCGCCCCAAGGAGACGTTTTCCGACGGCCACGGCGCCGTGGTCCACGAGGACCGTACCTGGGAAAACGCCTATCGCCAGCGCTGGCAGCACGATAAGATCGTGCGCTCGACGCACGGCGTCAATTGCACCGGTTCGTGCAGCTGGAAGGTGTATGTCAAGAATGGCCTGATCACCTGGGAAACCCAGCAGACCGACTACCCGCGCACCCGTCCCGACCTGCCCAATCACGAGCCGCGCGGCTGCCCGCGCGGCGCCAGCTATTCCTGGTACGTGTATTCGGCCCAGCGCGTCAAGTACCCGATGGTGCGCGGCCGCCTGATGCAGATGTGGCGCGAAGCGCGCCTGACCATGGACCCGGTCGCCGCCTGGGCGTACATCAGCCAGGACCCGGAACGGGCCAAGTCGTACAAGTCGATCCGCGGCCTGGGCGGTTTTGTCCGCGCCAAGTGGGATGACGTCAATGAAATCATCGCCGCCGCCAACGCCTTCACCATCAAGAAATACGGCCCGGACCGCATCGTCGGTTTTTCGCCGATTCCCGCCATGTCGATGGTCAGCTACGCGGCCGGCACACGCTATCTGTCGCTGATCGGCGGCGTGGCCTTGAGTTTCTATGACTGGTATTGCGACTTGCCGCCAGCCAGCCCGCAAGTGTGGGGCGAACAGACCGACGTGCCGGAATCGGCCGACTGGTACAACTCCACTTTCCTGATGGTGTGGGGCTCGAATGTGCCGATGACGCGCACCCCGGACGCCCACTTCTACACGGAAGTGCGCTACAAAGGCACGAAAACGGTGGCCGTGTCCTCCGATTTCGGCGAGATGGCGAAGTTCGGCGATATCTGGCTGGCCCCAAAGCAAGGCACCGACGCCGCGCTGGCGCTGGCCATGGGCCATGTGGTCCTGAAAGAATTCCATGCCGAGGGCGGGTCGGACTATTTCCGAGGCTACGCCAAGCAGTACACCGACTTCCCGATGCTGGTCATGCTCAAGGAAACCAACGGCACACTGGTGCCCGACTATTTCCTGCGCGCTTCGCACCTGGCCGATAACCTGGACGAAACCAACAATCCCGACTGGAAGACCCTGGTCATCGACGAAGCCACCGGCAACATTTGCGCGCCGGCCGGGTCGATCGGCTTCCGCTGGGGCGAGTCGGGCCGCTGGAACCTGGAACAGAAAGAGGGCACCAGCGGCAATGCCATCGATCCACTGCTGTCCTTGATCAAGTGCAGCGACGCGGTCGAGGAAGTCGGTTTTGCCTACTTCGGCGGCAAGGATGCCAGCGACATGCTGATGCGCCGCGTGCCGGTCAAGAAAGTCTTGCTGGCCGACGGCTCCACGGCATTGGTGACCACCGTGTTCGACCTGACCCTGGCCAACTACGGTATCGACCGTGGCCTGGGCGGCGCCAACGTGGCCACCAGCTATGACGACGACGTGCCGTACACGCCGGCCTGGCAGGTCAAGCACACCGGCGTGAAAGCGGCCGACGTGATCACCGTGGCGCGCCAGTTCGCCGAAAACGCCGACAAGACCCAGGGCAAGAGCATGGTCATCGTCGGCGCCGCGCTGAATCACTGGTACCACATGGACATGACGTATCGCGGCATCATCAACCTGTTGATGATGTGCGGCTGCATCGGCAAGTCGGGCGGCGGCTGGGCGCACTACGTGGGCCAGGAAAAGCTGCGTCCGCAGACCGGCTGGACCCCGCTGGCCTTCGCGCAGGACTGGAATCGCCCGATGCGCCAGATGAACGGCACCTCGTTCTTCTACGCCCACACCAGCCAGTGGCGTCACGAAAAGCTGCACACGAGCGAGATTTCGTCGCCGTCGGCCGGAGACGACGTGGCGCCGATGTCCTTGATCGACTACAACGCCAAGGCGGAACGCATGGGCTGGCTGCCGTCCGCTCCGCAGCTGGAAACCAATCCGCTGGAAGTGACCCGTGCCGCCCAGGCCGCCGGGATGGAACCGGCCGCCTACGCGGTCGAGCAGATCAAGTCCGGCAAGCTGAACTTTTCGTGCGACGACCCGGATAATCCGGCCAACTTCCCGCGCAATATGTTTGTGTGGCGCTCGAATATCCTGGGCAGCTCGGGCAAGGGCCACGAGTATTTCCTCAAGTACTTGCTGGGCACCCAGAACGCGCTGATGAGCGATGAAACCCACTGCGTCAAGCCGCGCGACGTGAAGATCCGTCCCGCCGCCGAAGGCAAGCTGGATCTTGTCGTGGTGCTGGACTTCCGCATGTCCACCACCTGCCTGTATGGCGACATCGTGCTGCCGACCGCCACCTGGTACGAAAAGGACGATCTCAACACGTCCGACATGCACCCCTTCATTCACCCGCTGTCGGAAGCCGTGCAGCCGCTGTGGCAGTCGAAGTCGGATTGGGAAATCTACAAGGGCATCGCCGAGAAATTCTCGGAAATCGGGGGCGACTACCTGGGCACCCAGCAAGACTTGGTGCTGACCCCGCTGATGCACGATACCCCGGGCGAACTGGGCCAACCGTTCGATCCGAAAGACTGGCGCGCCGGCGAGTGCGAGCCGATTCCGGGCAAGACCATGCCGAACCTGACCGTGGTAACGCGCGATTACAAGGAGGTGTTCAAGAAATTCACGTCGATCGGCCCCTTGCTGGAAAAACTGGGCAACGGCGGCAAGGGCATCGGCTGGAAGACCGGGCATGAAGTCGAGGTGCTGCGCGGGATCAACCGCACGGTGCTTGAGGCGGGCGTCTCGCAAGGCCAGCCACGGCTCGACACCGCCATCGACGCGGCCGAAATGATCCTCTCGCTGGCGCCGGAAACCAACGGCCACGTGGCGGTCAAGGCCTGGGCGGCATTGTCGACCATGACCGGACGCGACCACACGCACCTGGCGCTGCCGCGCGAACACGACACGATCCGCTTCCGCGATGTGCAGGCGCAGCCGCGCAAGATCATCTCGTCGCCGACCTGGTCGGGGCTGGAGTCGGAAGAAGTGAGCTACACCGCCGGCTATACCAATGTGCACGAACTGATTCCATGGCGCACCCTGACCGGCCGCCAGCAGTTCTACCAGGATCACCGCTGGATGCGCGATTTTGGCGAGGGATTGTGCGTGTACAAGCCGGCCATCGACACCAAGACCACGGCGGCGATGCTGGGCGCGGCACCGAACGGCAACAAGGAGATCGCGCTGAACTTCCTGACGCCGCACCAGAAATGGGGCATCCACTCCACGTATTCGGACAACCTGCGCATGCTGACCCTGTCGCGCGGCGGTCCGCACGTGTGGATTTCGGAAATCGACGCCAAGGATGCCGGGATTGTCGACAACGACTGGATCGAAGTGTTCAACGTCAACGGCACCCTGACGGCGCGGGCGGTGGTCAGCCAGCGCATTCCGGAAGGCATGACCTTGATGTACCACGCCCAGGAAAAGATCATCAATACGCCGGGCGCGGAATTGTCGGGCAAGCGCGGCGGCATCCACAACTCGGTCACGCGCACCGTGACCAAGCCGACCCACATGATCGGCGGCTACGCGCAGTTGGCGTGGGGCTTCAATTACTACGGCACGGTGGGCTCGAACCGCGATGAGTTCGTGCTGGTACGCAAGATGAACAAGGTGGAGTGGCTGGAAGGCCCCCTGGTGGAAGAAACGAATGGAGCACACGTATGAAGATCAGAGCGCAAATCGGCATGGTGTTGAACCTGGACAAGTGCATCGGCTGCCACACTTGCTCGGTCACCTGCAAGAACGTCTGGACCAGCCGCGACGGCGTCGAATACGCCTGGTTCAACAACGTTGAAACGAAACCCGGCATCGGTTACCCGAAAGAATGGGAAAACCAGGATAAATGGAATGGCGGCTGGAAACGCAACGCCGCCGGCAAGATCGAGCCGCGCCAGGGCGGGCGCTTGAAGATTCTGGCCAACATTTTTGCCAATCCGAATCTGCCAGCCATCGACGAGTATTACGAGCCGTTCACCTACGACTACGAGCGCCTGCAGAACGCGCCGCTGTCGGAAACGCCGCCCACGGCGCGCCCGATCTCGGTCTTGACCGGCAAGAAGATGGACAAGATCGAATGGGGTCCGAACTGGGAAGACGACCTGGGCGGGGAATTTGCCGCCCGCAGCAAGGACAAGCTGTTCGACAACATGCAGAAGGAGATGTACGGCACCTTCGAGAACACCTTCATGATGTACCTGCCGCGCCTGTGCGAACACTGCCTGAACCCGACCTGCGTGGCTTCCTGCCCGTCCGGCTCGGTGTACAAGCGCGAGGACGACGGCATCGTGCTGATCGACCAGGATAAATGCCGCGGCTGGCGCATGTGCATCTCCGGCTGCCCGTACAAGAAGATCTACTACAACTGGTCGTCCGGCAAGGCCGAAAAATGCACCTTCTGCTACCCGCGCATCGAAGCGGGCCAGCCGACCGTGTGCTCGGAAACCTGCGTCGGCCGCATCCGCTACCTGGGCGTGCTGCTGTACGACGCCGACAAGATCGAGGCGGCCGCATCGGTTCCCGACGAGCGCGACCTGTACCAGGCGCAGCTGGGACTGTTCCTCGATCCGCACGACCCGGCCATCATCGAAGAAGCGCGGCGCCAGGGCATTCCGGACTCGTGGCTGGAGTCGGCCAAGAAGTCGCCGGTCTACAAGATGGCGGTCGACTGGAAAGTGGCCTTCCCGCTGCATCCGGAATACCGGACCCTGCCGATGGTGTGGTACATCCCGCCGCTGTCGCCGATCCAGGCTGCGGCCGAGTCCGGCAAGCTGGGGATGAATGGCATTTTGCCCGACACCAACAGCCTGCGCATTCCGGTGCAGTACCTGGCCAATCTGCTGACCGCCGGCGACCAGCCGCCGGTGATCCGCGCGCTCGACCGCATGCTGGCCATGCGCGCCTACATGCGTAGCAAGACGGTGGACAAGGTCGAGAACCTGGCGGTGCTGGAACAGGTCGGCTTGAGCAAGGCCATGGTCGAGGACATGTACCACATCATGGCGATCGCCAATTACGAGGACCGTTTCGTGATTCCGAGCAGCCACAAGGAAATGGCGGAAGACAGCTTCAACGAAAAAGGTTCGTGCGGCTTCAGCTTCGGCAACGGATGTTCGGACGGCGTGACCGAAACCAGCCTGTTCGGCAAGAAGAAACAGGGTTCGGCCATCTTCATGGCCATGCCCAAGTCGCGCAAGAACAAAGACGTTCAGGAGGCATGATGAATACCAATCGACATTATCAAGTGCTGTCCACCTTGCTGCTGTATCCGGAAGCGGAGCTGATCGCCGAGTTGCCGGCCCTGGCCAATGCGATCGCCCATTCGCCGGCCCTGCATGCGCCGCTGCTGCCGCTGTTCGCTTACCTGAGCGACGCTGCCCTGATCGACCTGCAACAGAATTATGTGACGACCTTCGACCGCAACCCCTCGCATTCGCTGCATCTGTTCGAGCATATTCACGGCGAATCGCGCGACCGCGGCCAGGCCATGGTCGACCTGATGGAGGAATACAAGCGCGGCGGCATGTACATGACGGGCGACGACTTGCCCGACTTCGTGCCGCTGTTCCTCGAATTCCTGGCGCAGCAGACCACCGAGGAGGCCGCCCGCCTGCTGTCGGACGCGGTGCATGTGCTGGCGCATATCGGACGCAAGCTGGCCGCCAATGGCAGCCCGTACGCCGGCGTGTTCGCGGTGCTGGAACATTTGAGCCCGGTCGCGGCCGAGGAACTCTCCGAACCACCGGTGCGCGACATGGACGAGGCCCTGGAAACCTTCGGTCCCGGTGCGGACGGGGTCGAGCCGCTGCTCAAGCCCGGCGCGCCCGGTACGCATCCGATCAATTTCTACCCACGCACGGCGCGCGCCGCTGCCGCTGCGTAAAGGAGGCATCATGGACTACCTGCATCAATTTCTGTTCGGAATTTATCCGTACATCGCGCTGGCGATCTTCCTGCTCGGCAGCCTGATCCGTTTCGACCGCGAGCAGTACACGTGGAAGTCGGAATCGACCCAGGTGCTGCATCAGGGCAGCTTGCGGATGGGGAGCATCTTGTTCCACATCGGCATTATCGGCCTGTTCTTCGGCCACATGGCGGGCCTGCTGACGCCGGTGTGGGTGTGGGATACGCTGGGCGTGAGCCACGGCCTCAAGCAGCTGGTGGCGATGGTGGCCGGCGGCGTGATGGGCACCATGTGCCTGGTGGGCATCGTGCTGCTGCTGGCACGCCGCTTTGCCAACGAGCGCCTGCGCAAGGCCACCACCTTCAAGGACAAGATTGTGCTGCTGTGGATCCTGGCCACCTTGCTGCTGGGACTGTCGTCGATCTACGTGTCGGCCGGCCACATGGACGGGCACACGATGGTGCTGCTGATGAACTGGGCGCAACATATCGTGACCTTCCGCGCCGATGCGGCCGGCTTCATCCTGGACGCGCCGCTGCTGTTCAAGCTGCATCTGTTCATGGGCATGTCGCTGTTCGTCATCTTCCCGTTCACCCGCCTGGTGCACGTGTGGAGCGGTTTCGGCGCGCTGACGTATCTTGGCCGCGCTTATCAGCTGGTGCGTAGCCGTTAATCGGGGAGAATGATCATGGGTATTTCTGTGAATGGCGTGGAGATCGACGACGTGGCGATCGAACGCGAATTGCCGCATCATCAGGAGGCGGGCAATCCGCTCAAGGAAGCGGTGCATGAACTGGTGCTGCGCACCTTGCTGCTGCAACAGGCCGATGAACTGGGCATGACCGGGGGCGACGACGACGCCCGCATCGAGGCGCTGCTGGCGCTGCAGGTCAAGGTGCCGAAAGCCGACGAGGCTGCCTGCATGACGTGGTATCGCAACAATGCCCAGCGTTACACCAGCGGCGAGATGGTCGAGGCGCGCCATATCCTGTTCCAGGTGACGCCGGGGGCGCCGCTGGAATTGCTGCGCGCCACTGGCGAGGCGGTGCTGGAAGAGTTGCTGGCGCATCCGGAGCGCTTCGGCGAGCTGGCGGCGCAGTATTCGAACTGCAGTTCGGGCAAGGTGGGCGGCAGCCTGGGGCAATTGTCGCGCGGACAAAGCGTGCCGGAGTTCGAGCAACTTGTGTTCCGGCTGGGCGAAGGCGAACTGGCCGTACGCTTGCTGGAAACCCGCTTCGGCCTGCATATCGTGCAGGTGCTGCGGCGGGTGGCGGGGCGCCTGTTGCCGTTCGAGGCGGTGAAAAGCGAGATCGCGGCCTATCTCGACCGCCAGTCGAGCCAGCGCGCGACCCATCAATACCTGCATATCCTGGTGGGACAGGCGAACATCGAAGGCATGAGCATGGAAGGGGCCGACAGCCCGCTGGTGCAGTAGGGGCTGGCTAGGAGTCCTGACCCGCCGCGGGTGTGGATACGCGGCGCATCCCGGCCTTGTCGATGCGGCACAGCCATCTGGCGCCCGGGGCCCACGGCGGTGGGGTGCTCACCGGCTCCACGTAGCCGTCGGCGATGACATGGCCGGGCTGGCCTTGCTCGTCGGTATCGTCATCGAAGATGGCAACCGGCATGCCGCGATAGAAGTTGTGGAGAAGGCCGGCGGAATCGGTGTCGGCATCGCGGTACGACAGCACAACGAGGTTGTAATCGACCATCTGGCCGGCATCGACGCGCAGGCGGGGCGACAGCTGCGCCGGCAGGGGCAGGCTTGGCGCCGGCGGGCGGCCAGGCAGGCGCAGGTCGGCCGCGCTGGCAAAGGTGAGCGCGCCACCCACGAATGCCGCGCCGTGGCGGGCTTGCACATGGAAGCACACCGCGCACTGCATCACCAGCTCGCCGGAGGCGAGCGCCTTGCAGGTGGCGAAATCGTCGTGATGACATCTGGGGCAACACTGTTCGATGCGCACCGTGACCAGGCGTTCCATGGTCTCGCACAGCAGCGCCATGATGGAATACAGATCTTCCCGGACTTCGTAGCGCTGGATGCACTTCTTGAAATAGCGGAATTCGCCATCGCGCATCGTCGATTGCGCCACCGGGTAATCGGCCGCTTGCATGCTGAAATAGCGCGCGAAACGCAGGTGGGAAAATGGTTCGCTGCAAAATTGCGTCCGGTATTTCCTGAATCCGGCGACGAGAGTGCGGAAAATGGCTTCCGGCCCGGCGCCGTCGTCGAGCAGCAGCAACTGATTGCGCAGATCGTGCCACTGGAGCTTCATCAGCTTGCGCATGCAGTGCCGCCGTCGTCGCGCTTACACGTACGGTCGCCGCACGGGATCGAATACGTGCGGATGGTCGTTATCATCGAGCAGATCGAGAAACTCGCCGAGGCCTTCCTCGCTGTTGCGGATCAGGGCATATTCGCTGTCCGAAATCAGATGCACGCACAGGGTTCCGATCGCATGACCGTCGTGTTCGATGTGATCGAACAGTTCGCGGTCGGTGCGGATGATCGGCGGCAGGAACAGGAAGGTCTTGAACGGGCAGCCTTCCAGCGGCGGCATCGGCATCGGCACCGTGTGACCCTGGCCGAACCAGGTGCGGTCGATTTCCGGCAGCTTTGCCAGCCAGCGCAAGGTGGCGAAATAGGCGGGATTAAGATTCGGTACATTCCACACCAGTTCCGTCGCCAGGGTGTCGTCCACATCGGTATCGAGCGGGCCGGTCATCAGACGGTCGCTCATGCCCGAGGTGACCAGCACATAGCCTTCCTGGTCTTCGGCGTCGATGTCGCATTCCTCGACAAAGTTGCGGCCGAATGCATAGATATTGACGCGCAAGGCGGTATCGTCGTCCAGATCCATGTGATCCGGTTCGCCCAGTTCGCTGGCCATGGCGCGCAGGCGCATGGCGGGAAGGGTCTCGTCATTGGCTTCGGCAACGCCATACAGGATGTCTGATTTCTCGTCCATGGATCGCTTTTCTGGAAATGAAGATAATCGGACTATACAACGCGGGCGCGCAAACGTCGATGCCGGCCTGGCCGATGCGCATGCTTCCTCAAGAGATCGGTGGATCTGCCGGGCGAACCTGGCGCCAATCGATTGTGTAGGTCAACGCGATATCCCACGGCCGGTAAATCGGGAAGCGCCACAGGACGCCGTGGGTACTCATGGCTTCCACACAGTCACCGACGACGTTGACCTCGTAAAACGGGTTGGAGGCGGTGAAAAAGATCGCCCAGACCAATCCATGGTCGTTGACGACGGCGACAAAGCCGTCGCCTCCCATGGAACCTTCGCCGCACACGGCGCGCGCATTCGTGCCGGGAATCGGCGGCTGCCTGACATAGTCGGTCAAGTCGACGAATTCCATGCCGTATTCGCACAGGCTGTCGATCGTCGTTTCGCACACCGGCCAGGTCTGGCAGCGGTAATTGCCTTCGTGATAGTCCGAACGCTCTTCCATGAGCAGGACCGTGCCATCGCCGGTGAGGATGCCGCAGACGCAAGGCATGCGGAATTGCTTCCAGTTAGCCTCCACCAAGGGGTGGGAAGGGCGGGAATCGAGGTCGATTGTCAGCATGGGTTCTCTTTACGTTGGTCCGCGCTGCGGATTATACGCAGACCATGCCGCGTGCCTCGGGATCGAGATCTCGAGGCCAGGTGGTGCAACGGTCGTAGACGGCGCCCGACAGGTCGGCAGTATCGAGTCCCTCGCATTGCGCAAGGCTGGCACCGCAGAATACCGCACCTGAAAAGCGTGCACCGTCGACGGCGGCATGGCGCACATTCGCACCGCTGAAATTCGCACCGTCAAAAACGCCGCTGCGCATCATGGCTTGCGTCAGGTCGGCATGCGAAAAGTTCGCTTGCGAGGCCTCGCACGCGGCGAGAATGGCGCGCTGAAACAGGCAGCGGGAAAAATCGGCCCCGATGGCATACGCGGATCGCAGTCCTGCGCCGGAAAAATCAGCCCCTTGAAGATCCGCCCCGGCCAGCAGGGCGCGGTGCAGCTCGAAGCCGGCAAACGAGGCGCCGGCCAGGGACTCGGCGTCGATGTGCACATCGCACCCTGTTTCGCAACGAACGGTGATCATGGAATCGCTTGCTCGGTGAATTGACGCATGAACAGGATCCTTATGCAACCGACATTCAGCGCGCCGGCGCCAGGTGGATGCTGACGTGGTAGCCGGTTAAACAATGCCGCTGCTGCGTTTGATCTGTTCGAGCGCCATGGAGACTTCCCCATCGTCGCCGCACGCAGCAATCTGCACGCAACTGAGTTCGCCGAATTGATACAGGCGGATGCCTTTGGACAGTTGCCGCCTGGCGTCGAGCGACAGCAGATTGCCGCTCTCGTCGTACTCGCTCCTGCCGGCGACGACCGGCACGGCGCCTTCACCCACCAGCAGCTGGCCCGCCACCTGCGGCAGCATGCGCCGCATGGGATCGTAGCGGAAGCGGCTGGTCAGCGCGCCCTGGGTGCGGCCGGCCGGGCGGTACACGCGGTCGCGTTCGATCTCGGCGATGACCTTGCCAACGTGATGGATAGGGTGCGGATGCCCGGCGCCGGCGGACAGCTTGTCGAGCACGCACCGGTCCGGCCGCGTGGTCCGGATTCGCTTGCCCAGCTGATCGTACGCATGGCGCAGCAGCGTCGTTTCGCCAGCGCTGTCGGCCTGCTCGGACACCAGCCGCCCCATGGCATCGTATTCCAGGGAGACGATGGCATCGGCAGTGATGGCGTGCGTCAGCCGGCCCAGGTCGTCGTAGGTGAAGCGCAGGCGCGACTGTTCCGCCCCGGCCTCGCCGGCCGTGCGGACGATGAACATGTCGATGACCTGCCCGGCGCTGTCGCGCGTATAGGTGGTGTCGGTGCGCACGCCGCTGTGGTGTTCTTCTTTCGCGGCCAGCAGCCCGCTGGCGTCGTAGCGATAGCGGGTCTGGCGCGCGTCGACGCCGGTCTCTTCGATCACGCGGTCGAGCGCGTCGTAGACGAAGCGCTGCGTGGCGCCATGTTCGTCGATCAGTTCGGCCAGGCGGCGCGCGGCGTCGTAACGGTACTCGCGCACGCCACCATGCGCATCGATGCGCCTGAGCGGCTTGCCGTCCACATCGAGCACCCGGCTGGTACGCTTGCCGGCGCTGTCGGTGCGCGCCAGCAGGCGGCCCAGTGCGTCGTACTCGTAGCGCTCGGCGGCGCCGTCCGCCTGCACTGCCGCGATCAGGCGTCCGGCCGCGTCGTAGGTGTAGGCGGTCGCCTTGCCCCGCGCATCGGTCATGCGCAGCAGCTTGCCATCGACGTCGTAGCTGAAGTGCGTGCTGTTGCCCGAGCAATCGGTGTAGGCGGTCAACTGCGCCGCGCCGTTGTAGGCCAGCGTCTGGATGCCGTTGGCGGGATTCGTCAGCGTCAAGGGCAAGCCGTGCGCGTCGTACTCCCAGGCGGTGCGGTGGCCGAGCGCGTCGGTCATGCTGAGCAGGTTGCCGCGCTCGTCGTAGCGCAGCGCCGTGACGGCGCCGGCCGCATCGGTCATCAGCGCGGGTTTGTCGACCTCGGCGGCGTACACGATGCCGGTGCCTTTACCCTTGCTTTCCACCCGCACCACGCGGCTGCGCCGGTCGTAGCGGTAGTGGGTCGTGCGTTCGCCCGGCGCGGCGATGGCGGTCACGTTGCCGTGGTTGTCGAGCTGGCGCACGGTTTCGCCGCCGAGCGCGTCGATCATGCTGGTGAAGCGCTGTCGTTTGTCGAAGCGGAACAGCTCTTCGCGGCCGAGGTGGTCGTAGACCAGGGTTTCGCCGGTCAGGTAGCGGAAATTCCACGACATGCCGGTGTTGGTCCAGTTGCGGGTGACCTTGCCGGTCCACTCGTATTCGTCGTATTCGTAGTGCGACACCAGCCCGCCCGGTTGCGCGTGCCCGACCATGATGTGGTTCATGTAGGTGAACTGGCGCGTCACTTCGCCGGCGCGGTTGATCACCTGGAACAGGTTGCCCAGCTCGTCGTACTGGTACTGCATCACCACCTCGGTGGTCGGCTCTTCATAGTCGACCGCGTCGCGCTGCACGCTGATGCCGCCCAGCCGCACCTGGCCGCGATGCGTTATGTAGTCGAGCACGAAGACGCGCCCGGCGCTGTCGGTTACCGTCTCGGGCAACTGGCGCGCGTTCCAGGCGATGCCGATCTGGTTGTCGTTGGCGTCGATCATGCCCACCAGCACCGCGTTGTCGTAGGCCCTCGGCAGCATGGCGAACTGCCTGCGCAGCCCGTCCTGGTCGATCAGCTCGAAGCTGCGTTCGCCGGTGCGTTCCAGGGTGATTTTCTCGGACAGCGAATACAGGGCGTCGCCGACGCGCGGCAGCGCGAAGGTGATGTCGCGCTGGAACGGGTCGAGAATGATCAGCTGGCCATCGCTGATGTGCAAGGTGTCCGACAAGGGCGTGCTCCAGCCCTGGCCGAGCAGGCCGGTCTTGCGCTGGCCCGAACTGTAGATGCGCTGCCAGCGCAGCGGCAGGGCGGCCGGCAGGGCGAAGTCGAGCTCACTGTCGCCGGCCAGGATCTTGCAGCCCGAAATGGGGTTGACCGGATTGGCGACCAGTAAACACAGCGGCGAGGCGTCGCCGAGCCAGCGCGGGCGCGCGTCGCTGCCGGGGTTCGCCCGGTCGCCAGTCGAGGCCTCGCGCCGCCGCATCGGGCGCAACAGATTGTTGAAGTTTGGCCAGCTGTTTGGATCGGGATTCGTTGTCATGCGGGAGGGGTTTCGGCGCGTGGATGTCGATGAACCGGAAAAATGTCAAATATCAAATAACCAATTTCTTTGTGATAGTATACACACTTTCCAAAACGATAACCTTCATTTTCTTGCACTGGCTGGCGCGACATGTCCGCCGGGCAGGCGAGCGACGAGGGCGGGCGAGGGCGGCGCTGCGGCGCGCGGACCTGGCGTCGCCGGGGGATCGATTCAACTTTTGTAATTGCGGGAGTACCAGCGATGTCTTTTCAACCCTTAGATAACAAGTCCGGCAAACCTGACGCACTTGACGGCCTCAAACCCCACACCACTGTTGCCACCACGCCGCCGGCGTCGGCGGCGTCGGTCGCCGGCCTGGCGCTGGGTGCCGCCGGCGTGGCCGGCATCGACGGCGCGAAGCTCGCTGTCGCCGGCGCCGCGATCGAGGCGGCATCGGCCCTGCAAGGCGGCGCCGGACTGGGCGGCCTGGCCAGTGCCGGTGCGGCTCTGGCGGCCCAGGCCAATCCCAAAGTGGCGCAGGCGATGAAGGTCGCCGGCCAGGCGCAAGCGCTGTTGGGCCAGGCGGGCGATATCGCCGGCAAGCTTCCGAACATGCCCTTCGTGCCGGACGCGCGCGCCCTGGGCGATGCGATTGGCGGCCAGATTCCGCACATGCCGTTCGTGCCCGACGCGCGCGCGCTGGGCGATGCGATCGGCGGCAAGATCCCGAACATGCCCTTCGTGCCCGATGCGGGCGCGCTGGGCGAGGATATGTCGCAGTATCTGAACCTGTCGATCGCCGAGCACCCGCTGGCCGGGCAGGCGGCGATGGACTTCAGCGTACCGGTTGAGAGCTTCATGCCGGCGGCGATCGATCCGGTCGCGCTGTCCGCCCCCGAGGCCGGTGCCAGTCCTGCTGGCGGCGGCGGGGGCGGCGGCGCCGCCGACTTTGTCGACGGCACGCGCCTGCTGCGCTTTTACTCGCCCATCAAAGGCTTGCTGATCGAGTCGATGAGCGGCACGACGACGATTTCGGACCAGTACATCTTCAACCTGAGCCTGATCTCGAAAGACGGTTCCATCGAACTCAAGACGCTGATGGG
>NZ_WHJH01000063.1 GCF_011682145.1 Massilia mucilaginosa | reverse complement strand
TGCAAAGGTGTTCGAGATACTCGTCCAGATCTGCCAAATTGTCCATCTTCACCCCCATCGTCATGGAAGGTTTCAGTATACACAAGGGCTAATAGTTTACAATGCTTTTATGACACAGTAAGACTAAATGATTGCAGGGTAACTACGATCGTGACGAAATGCGAATCATTATCATTCGCTTTTGCATTTAGATGGCAGAAGCGGCAAGCCCCCCGGATCGGGCGACATCAAAAAGTTGCCAAATACCTCAGCAGACCGTATGATCGGCCCGTTTTGGTGCTCGCGGCCTGGCTCTTCAGGCCGCAGTTAAACGGGAAACACGCGCTGGTTTCAGCGGCAAACGTGTGCTGTCCCCGCAACGGTAAAACAGGCGCCGCACGGTATCGATGTGCGGCCGGTTGTCTCAGTAGTCCACTGTGCCATCGGCATGGGAAGGCGAGGCGATCCGACCTGTCAGCCCGGATACCGGCCAGGACGCAGGGAAGCTCAGCGACCGGGAATTGTCGTGTTTGTGGATGGTCCGGGACCGCGCGCACTGGCGCCGGCCCCTCATCGCCATCGACGCGCGCGCCGGTATCGGCCGCTACTTCATTTTTTCTCGGTGCACGGGGATGTGCGCCGTACAAAAAAGCAGGCCGGCCAGTCCGGTCATGACAGAAAGTACCCGTGAAAACTACCACTCCCGGCGCGCCGCGACGCGCCCTGCGCCTGCTGTCGCCGCTGCTGCTGTTGTCCTTGCCAGCCGCCGCCATCGGCGCCGCCGATGGCGATGCCCCCTCCCCCGTCCAGCAGGTGCGCGTGTCCGCCAGCCTGATCCCGCTCGGCGTTGCCGATTCGGCCAACCAGGGTACGGTGACCGCCAGGCAGCTCGAAAACCGTCCCCTGCTGCGCACCGGCGAGCTGCTCGAAGCGGTGCCGGGCCTGATCGTGACCCAGCACGCGGGCGACGGCAAAGCCAATCAATATTTCGCGCGCGGATTCAATCTCGATCACGGCACCGATTTCCGCACCTCGGTGATGGGCATGCCAGTCAATTTGCCGACCAACGCGCACGGCCAGGGCTACTCGGACCTGAATTTCCTGATCCCGGAACTGGTCAGCACCATCGCATACAAAAAAGGCACCTACTACGCGGAGGAAGGCGATTTTTCGACCGCCGGCGCCGCCGCGTTCGACTACCTGCGCCAGATGGAACAAGGCTTGCTGAGCGTGGAGGCGGGCCAGCACCGCTTCGGGCGCGTGCTGCTGGCCAACTCGACTGCGCTGGCCGGCGGCACGCTGCTGTACGCCCTCGAACGCGCCGGCCAGGATGGCCCCTGGGAGACGCCGGAAGACTACCGGCGCACCAACGGCGTGCTGTCGTACAGCTGGCGCCGCGGCGATGACGAGCTGCGCCTGACGGCGATGGCCATGCGCTCGTCGTGGACCTCGACCGACCAGGTGCCGCGGCGCGCGCTCGCTGCCGGCTTGATCGGCCGCTACGGCACACTGGCCCCGACCGACGGCGGCGCGACCGCGCGTTACAGCCTCTCCGGCGAGTGGAGCCGCCAGTACGGCGACGGCAGCGCCAGGGTCAATGCCTACCTGATTCAATCGCGGCTCGACCTGTTCAGCGACTTTACCTACGTGCTTGACGACCCCGGGCACGGCGACCAGTTCCACCAGGCCGAACGGCGCCGCATCATCGGCCTGGACGCCGAGCGCACATGGCGCCATGCGCTGGGACCGTTCGCTTCCGAGACGGCGCTCGGCGTGCAGGCGCGCGCCGATCGCCTGGCGCCAGTCGGCCTGTATGCGAGCCAGGGGCGCCAGCGCCTGTCGACCGTGCGCGAAGACCAGGTCAGGGAGCGCAGCGGCGCCCTGTATCTGTCCAACAGCACCGTCTGGACGCCCTGGCTGCGCACCGTCGCGGGCCTGCGCGCCGACCGTTACGGATTCGATGTGCGCAGCGACACTCGCGCCAATTCCGGCAAGGTCGACGCCGGCATCACCAGTCCCAAGTTCAGCGCCATTTTCACGGCGGGCAAGCATGCCGAGATCTACCTGAACTGGGGCCGGGGATTTCACAGCAACGACGCGCGCGGCGTCACCGCCAGCGTCGATCCGAAAACCGGGCTGGCGGTCGACGCCGACGGCGCCGCGATCGCGCGCGCCACGCCGCTGGTGCGCGGAAGCGGCAAGGAAGCCGGCCTGCGGCTGGCCGGCCTGGTGCCCGGCATGCAGACCACCATCGCCGCCTGGCGGCTCGACCTCGATTCCGAACTGATCTTCATCGGCGACGCCGGCACCACCGAGGCGGGCCGTCCGAGCCGGCGCCACGGCATCGAGCTGGCCAATTTTTACACGCCGGCCAGGGACTGGATCGTCGACGCCAACCTGGCGTGGTCGCACGCGCGCTTTCGCGACAGCGATCCGGCCGGCGCCTTCATTCCCGGTTCGATCAGCCGCACCGCCTCGCTCGGCGTGTCGGGCAGCGCCGGGGCCTGGTCGGGCGGCCTGCGCCTGCGCTATTTTGGCCCGCGCGCCTTGCTGGAAGACGATTCGGTGCGTTCGCCGGGGTCCACCCTGCTCAACATGAAGCTCGGCTACCGGCTCACGCCGGCCGTGAAGCTCACCGTCGAAGTGCTCAACCTGCTGGACCGCCGCGTGAGCGATATCGACTACTACTACGAATCGCAGTTGCCGGGCGAGCCGGCGCCGGTGGCCGACATCCATACCCATCCGGGCGAAATGCGCACCTTGCGCGCCGGCCTGGCATGGCGCTTCTGAACATGGCGCGGTTGCCGGTTCTCATCGCGCGCTGCTACAATCCGCGCATGTACATGACCAGACCAGCGCACCGATCGACGGCGCGCCATGCGTGCCCGGAGTGCCAGCGATGCGCCTGAACCGCAGGGCGACCGCCCTGGCGTCGTGGATGGCCATGCTGGCCATGCTCATGGCCATCCTTGCGCCGGCGCTCTCGCATGCCTTCGCCGGGGACGCCGGCGCGTCCTACCTGTCGGCCGACATCTGCCGGGCCGACAGCGCGGCGGCATCCGCCGACGGGATGGCGGCCGGCGACGCGGCTGCGCCCCCGCCGCACGAAGGAAAACTCAAACACTGTCCGTACTGCCACCACGGCAACGGCATCCTTATGTTGCCCCCAGCGCCCTGCGCGCTGGCGCTGGCCGTGGCCGACGCGCCACCGGCCGCGCAACTGCCCGACGCGCCCAAACCCGGCTCCGCATGGGCGCCGGCGCAAGCGCGCGGCCCGCCCTTGGCCTGATCCGGCAGGACTCCGCTCACGCATTGGTTAACGCAAGACCGGCAAGCGCCGCGTGCCTGCGGCTTTTCCGTGCCCGCTCCATGCAGCACCTGTGGCGCCGCCTGCGGCGCCCGTATCCACTCGCCTGTATCCAGGCAACAGAACAAGAGCAAGACATGACTTCAAGCCCCTTCCATGCAGCCGCGCTGGCCCTCGCCTGCGCCGCCATGACCAATCCGGCCCGCGCCGACGAAGCGCTCCCCACAGTGGAGATCACGGGAACGGCGCCGCGCGCCAACGGCAAGCTGAACCTCGACACGGCCAGCGCCACCGGCAGCCGGCTCGGCCTGACGCCGCGCGAAACGCCGGCCAGCGTCACCCTGGTCGACCGCGCCATGATCGAGGCGCGCGGCGCCCAGGATACCCAGGAAATCCTGCGCGCCATTCCCGGCGTGACCGCGCACAATGCGCCAGGCAATATCGGCGTCAGTTACCGCGGCTTCGGCAGCGGTTCGATCAGCCAGCTCTTCAACGGCATCAATGTCCAGTATGCGATCGCGGCACGCCCGGTCGACAGCTGGATCTACGACCGGGTCGAGGCCATCGGCGGGCCGTCGAGCTTCCTGTTCGGCGCGGGCGCGGTCGGCGGCACCATCAATTACATCACCAAGGTGGCCGAACGGCGCGACGCCGGACAGGCCCAGGTACGCCTGGGGACGGAGGGCTTGAAAGAAGCGTCCATCGGCCTGAACCGGCGCATCGGCGGCGCGGGCGACGACGGGCATTACCTGCGCATCGACCTCAACCACAGGAATGCGGACAGCTGGATCGACGCCTCGGGCGCCCGCTCGACCCAGCTGGCCGCCTCGCTGCGCTCCGAGCTCGGAGCGCGCTGGACGCACACGCTGGCCTACGAGCTGCAGGAGGAAGATGTGAAGCGGCCTTACTGGGGCACGCCGCTGCTCAATCCCGTGGCCGGGCGCGCGCGCATCGACCCGGCCACCCGTTTCAAGAACTACAACAGCGCCGACGGCGTCTACGCCCAGCGCGTCCACTGGCTGCGCTCGGTCTCCGAATGGCGCGCCTCGCAGCAGCTGGAGTTCACCAACACGGCCTACGCCTACGATGCGGTGCGCGACTACCGCAACGTCGAGAGCTACCGCTTCAACCCGGCCAACACGGCCGTGGCGCGTTCCGGCATCCTGTTGCAGCACCACGAGCAGCGCCTGCTCGGCGACCGGCTCGACGCCACCTACAAAGGCGCGCTGGCCGGCCGCCGCAGCGACTGGGCGCTCGGGGTCGATGTCAGCGTCAACCAGCAGACCCGTTTTCCGAACAGCCTGGCGGCCACGCTCGGCAGCGTCGACCCTTACGACTTTGCGACCGAGCGCTTCTTCGACATTCCCGGCATGAGCCCGGCCTTGCGGGCGGACCGCGACAACAAGGTCACCACGCGCGCCGCCTACCTCGAAAACCGCACCGCCGTGGCGCCCTCGCTGCACCTGGTCACGGCGCTGCGCCACGAGCGCATCGCGCTCGGCCTGGTCAACCGGCGCGAGATCAGCGCCGCCAGCCCGGCCAGCTTCGAACGCCGCTATCGTCCCACCACCGGCCGCGCCGGGCTGGTGTGGGACCTGGCGCCGGGCGCCAGCGCCTACGCCCAGTATGCGACCGCCGCCGACCCGCCGTCCGGCGTGCTGTCCACCGCCTCGTTTGCCGACGTGCGCAACAACAGCGAGCTGACCACCGGACGCCAGCGCGAGATCGGCGCCAAGCTCGATTTCTGGCAAGGCAAAGGCTCGGCCACCGTGGCCGCGTACCGCATCGAGCGCAAGAATATCGCCTCGCAGGACCCGGACAACAGCGCCCTGACCGTGCTGGTCGGGGAGCAGTCGGCCAAGGGCGTCGAGCTGGCGCTGGGCCTGCAGCCGACGCGCCAGTGGTCGATCCAGGCCAACCTGACCCGCGTCGACGCGCAATACGAACGCTACCGCCAGGGCGCCGTCTCGCTCGCCGGCAAGACCCCGGCGAACACGCCGCGCGGCGTGGCCAACCTGTGGCTGGGCTACGCCGTCACGCCAGGCATCAAGGCCAGCGTGGGGCTGCGCCGCGTGGGCCGCGTGTATGCGGACGCGGCCAACAGCATCGACTGGCCGGCCTACACCCTGCTCGACCTCGGCCTCAGTTACCAGCTCAGCGGCGATGTGGCCCTGGTCGGACGGGTGCGCAATGCGGCAGACCGGGTGCACGCCGTCAATCTCGGCGCGAACATGGCCTATCTGGGCGCGCCGCGCACGGCCGATCTTGCGCTGCGCGTGGCGTTTTGAGGCCGGCCATGGGAAGCTCGATGAAACGCCTGCTGTTCCTGGGCCACCGCTGGCTGGGCATCGTCCTGTGCGCCTTCTTTGCGATGTGGTTCGTCTCCGGCGTGGTGATGATGTACGTCGGCTATCCGAAACTGACCGAGGCCGAGCGCCTGCGCCATTTGCCGCCCTTGCAGGCCGGCGCGCCGCTGCTCGGGCCGCAACAGGCGATGTCCATCGCCGGCGTCACCGGGCCGCTCAGTGAGCTCAGGCTGGCGGCGGCCAGCGGCGGCGCCGCGGTCTACCTGGCCCGGCCCGCCGGCGCCAAGGGAGCCGCCGCGATCGCGGTCGATGCCCGCAGCGGCGCCCGCATCGCGCCCACCGGCCAGGCGCGCGCCATGGCCAGTGCCGCCGCTTTCGCCGGCCCGGGTGTCGGCACGCGCTACCTCGGCCCGGTGGACGAAGATGCGTTCACCCACTCGCGCGGCCTGGATGGCCACCGCCCCCTGCACCGGGTGCAGTTGTCCGACCCGGAGCAGACGCTGCTGTATGTGTCGGGCCGGACCGGCGAAGTGGTGCGCGACGCGCCGCGCACCGAACGGCTGTGGAACTACGCCGGCGCGTGGCTGCACTGGCTGTATCCTTTGCGCGGCAATATGTTCGATCGGTACTGGGCCGATATCGTCAACTGGCTCGCAATCGCCGGCACCGTCATGGTACTGGGCGGCGCGGCCGTGGGCCTGTTGCGCTGGCGCTTCCGGGCGCCCTACCGCAGCGGTTCGCGTTCGCCCTATCCGGGCGCGCTGATGCGCTGGCACCATGTGGGCGGCCTGCTGTTCGGGGCGGTGACGGCGACCTGGATCTTCAGCGGCCTGATGTCGATGAACCCGTGGCGCATTTTCGATGGCGGCGCGGCGCCGCTGCACATGCAGGCGCTCGAAGGCCCGGCGCTGCTGCCGTCGGCGCGCGACGCCGCGCCGGCGGCGCTGTTGTCGGCTGCGGGACCGGACATCCGCGAGCTCAAGTGGACGCGGGTCATGGGAAACACGCTGGTGCTGGCCCAGAGCGCGGCCGGCAAGCCGCTGGTCCTGGACAGCCAGGCCAGCCGCCCGGCGGTGCTCGACAGCGGCGCGCTGCTCGACGCCGCGCGCGGGCTGCTGCCCCATCCGGTCGCAAGCGTCGAACGGCTGGAGGCGTACGATCTGTACTATTACAGCCGCGACGCCCACAGCATGACCGGCGGCGCCGGCAAGCCGCTGCCGGTGTGGCGCATCGCCTTCGCCGATCCGCAGCGGAGCTGGGTGTATGTCGATCCGCACACGGGTGCGCTGGCCGGCCGCAGCGACCGCCACAAGCGAACCAGCCGCTGGCTGTTCGCCATGCTGCACAGCTGGGATTGGCTGCCCTTGCTGGAGCGCCGGCCCTTGTGGGACCTGATGATGCTGGCGTTCAGCCTCGGCGGCGCCGTCCTGAGCGCGAGCGGTATGGTGATCGGCTGGCGCAGGCTGGGGCGCAAGTTGCGCACCGCGGGTGCGAAGCCGCCAGCGCGGGGCCCGATCCCGCATCGAAAAAGCGAGCCTCGCACAGCCTCACCACACTGACAGTGCCCGGGCGCGCGTCGTCGGCCGCGCCTGCGCGCCGCAGCATGGGCCGGCGTGGCCGCACCGATGCGGCCTGCCGACAAGCTTGCCGAGCCCCAGCGCTCCGGCAAGAAGCCGTCCCGGCGCATGCCCGCAGCGCGTCCCATCCCCATATGTAACAGCCTGATACTTATCCGCCGGGCCTCCCTTCCGTACAGTGAATGAACACGTCGCCCATGGCATAGGCCGGGTCCGCTTCATCACCCTTCGCTCACCGTCGCCGATGTCATTCCGATTCATGCCCGACATCCGTTGATGTCGCCCACCCCGCTCGCGCGGCAGGACCGACCATGGACTCACCAATCATGACTGCCTCTCAAGGAATGCCGGACTGGCAAAGCGTCATCAGGACGGAAGACTTTGATTTGCTGGGTGCCTACAACGATGCGGGCCTGCGTTTTGCCGTGCCAAAGGCGGCTCACCTGGCGAGCAAAGCGGACGGCAGCCCTGATTTCTTTCTCGAATTCCTGTCCGATCAAAATAGCCAGGGGCCCGACGAGTGTCAGTATGCAATGCTGACCATGGGCCTGGAAAAGAGCGGGGATCTGGCCACGGCCTGCGCGGCGCTCAAGGCGGCCGGCAGCGGCGCGGCGCTGCTGGCGTGCACATTCACGACCGGCAGCTATGTGCACTTCGAACTCAACGACACCCATGTCTCGGCCCCATTCGCGTGGCAAGGCGCCGGGCGCGCCACCCTCAATGCCCGCCTCGCGAGCGACGCCGCGCGCCTGTTTTACGGGGCGCTTGCCCATGGCAACCTGACGGTGGCGCGCGCCGCCATCGAATGCGAAGTGGCCGCCGTGCTGCCGCGCCTCGATCTGCAGGTGCGCTTCGACACCGAGGCCACGGTGCGGGCATTGCAACAGGCCCTGGACGGCAACGGCACGGGCATCTCGTTTGCGGCGCTGAGCGCGTATTTGAGCACGCCGTCCAGTGGCCTGTTCAGCGTCACCGGTAGCGTGGGCGGCGCGGCCACGCAGCTCGGCCTGGTGCTGGCGGCGCGCCTGCGCCTGGCGTTTGGCCGCTACACGGCTTGCCGCCGTATCGACGACGGGCCGTATATCCGGCTTGACCTGCCCGCCGCCGGCGCGGCCGCCTGCACGCATTGGGACTTGCGCACACCGTGCCTCGGCGCCGTGCCGGTATTGCTGCGCTACGACCCGTTCAGTGTTCTCGCCAGTCGCGTGGCGCGCGACGAACTGACCAAGTTCACGCGCATTGCGCGCCTGCCCGATCAACTGCTGACGCGGCGGGTGACGATCGCGTCGGCAATACCGGAGCAGCTGCGCAATTGCGAACAGATTACCGTCAACCTGGAAGTGGCCGCCGCCGACGCAGCCTCCGGCACATCAAGCGCCTACTCGCTTGACCTGTATCCGCCACAGCGCCAATCCGCACAGGTCGATTTGCGCTACGCGCTGGTGCACTCGAAGCAACCGTATCGCGTCAGCGTGACGGTGGTCCAGTACGACGACGTGATCGATGGACCGTGGCGTGATGGCGGCGGCGACTACCTGTTCATCGACGCCGGCTGGCTACCTTCGCCGACGGCCATCGTCACGGTGAGCGCCGCGGCGGCACTGCTGGAGCAAGCCGTGCTGACAATCGGTTTGACCGGCGCGGCGGCGGACCCCGAGCGCCTGGGCGCGACCCTGGAACGCGACTGCCCCAGCGCCTCGTTCCTGGTCGCCGCGACCGACACGGCGCGCCTGTGCATCGTCGCGCACAACAGCACCGACCCCGCGCACACCATCACGCTCGACCTTCCATGCCACTCGGTGACGCTGGAACAGACGGCTTTCAGTCAGTACGGCGCGCAGGCGGTGCCGGTCGAGGTGCGCTTTCACGCCGACAGTAGCTGCGTACAGCTGGAATTTTTGCCGGAAAGCGCCGACGCCAATGCCGTCTTGCTGGAATTTTCGGCGGCCACGCCCGCCAGCCAATTGAATTATTTCGCCAGCAGCATGTTCAACAACCGCTATCGCTTTCGCGTGTACAGCGATCGGGAAGACGAATCGGCGCCATGGTCCGCCTTCCTCCCGCCAGACCGCGCTCTGGTCATCGGCATGTATGCCGATGGCGCCCGCGCCGAAGCAATGCCCTCACCTCCCGGAGTACCCACCCCATGAACCAGCTACCGCAAGGCTTTTATGTCGACGCACTGTATTGCTTTCCCGTCGGTCCCGACGGCGGCACCTTCGCCGTCCTCCCCGCGCCGCCGACCATCGACACCACAGAGGGCAGCCCCGGGCCGGCGCTGCTCGCCAGTGCGGCCGGCGCCGCGCTGTCGCTGCAAAGCGTCTGGCGCGCCGAGGCGAGCGACCTGGACGCCGTCCTGGCCAGCATCGCACAGCGCTATCCGCAGCTCGGCGCGGTCACGCTGACCAGCGCCGAGTTGTCCGATGTGACGGCCACGCTCACCCTGCATGCCGACG
Source organism: Massilia mucilaginosa (assembly GCF_011682145.1). Classification (GTDB taxonomy): domain Bacteria; phylum Pseudomonadota; class Gammaproteobacteria; order Burkholderiales; family Burkholderiaceae_D; genus Telluria_A; species Telluria_A mucilaginosa. The sequence goes on along the minus strand of NZ_WHJH01000063.1, from coordinate 25,840 downwards.
CGCAGGCGGCGCATGTCATCGGCCCGCAGCCGGCCTCGGCAACGGCGGCCAACCGCGCAGTCTTCAGCGACACGCTGACCACGCGCGAAAAGGAAGCGGCGCTGCGTGCGTTTCGCGGCGAAGCGGGCCTGCTGACACTGACGTACGCGGGCACGCTGACCCTCGACGAAGTGGCCGGCGTGGAGATCACGGGCGACCTGGCGGCCGCGCTGCACTCCCTGGCGCCGAAGGCGGCGCCACAGTCCGGCGGCTGGTTCGGCAAGAAGAAGGACAGCCCGCCGCCGGCGCCCCCCACCATGGCCGCGTGCGGCGCCGCCGTGCGGGCCGCCGTCGCGGCCGGCCAACTGTGCGTGGCCAGCCACGACACGCCCAACGTCTCGCAGCAAGCACGCGACGACGCCACAGCGGCGCTGTTTGCCACGCTGGCCGACACGCTGTTCGACAGGCTAAAGCAGATGGGCGCCGACGCCGTCTACATGAAGACCTTCCCGGTCAAGGTCGGCAAACAGGGCCTGGAACGCGCGACCTTCCTGGTCGGCGGCTCGGCCGACCTTGGCCAATGGTTTGCCGGCCATGACGGCGCCCGCCTGATCACCGACACGGCCAGTTCGATTGCCGAACCGCGCCGCTGAGCAGTTTTTCACCCAAGTCACATCCAACCGAAGGAGAGTAGCGCATGTTAACAATTTCGCCCGCAGTCACAGTCAACCAGGTTCCCGGGGATTTCGAGAGTACCTTCAATGACTATATCCTGTACCCGGACAGCGACGACAAGAACGTGTTTTATGCCATGGCCGAGAAACCGACCTTCTTGAAGGATGGAGAGGGTACGCCAAGCTTTAACCTGACCTGGTTTTTTGGCGCCGATATCACTGGCGGGATTTGCAGCATGACGGTCGGCCTGCCCATGCCAAACATGCTGGTGCCTGAGGTAAGAAGAAAATTGCTCGATGCCATCACGGGTGATCAAAGCACCTCCAACATCGCCAAGAAGACCATGGAATTGTGCGTCGCGATGGACGCATCGGACGCGGCAAGCGTGGCGAAAGCGACGGCGCTGAAAGCGGAACTCGGCTTGAACGCTGCGGCGGCGGATCAGAAAAAGGCTGTCTGGAACAAAAACGGCGACTGGACGCAGTTCTTGCCAGACACCAATATCCAGATCAGGCCAATCCCGTATACCTCGGGAACCGTGCTGGTGCAGGCATTCAACACCAAGGAATCGTATGCCGCATCCGACCCGGCCTTTAGTTCGGGCCTGCTGAAAACCACCCCATCGCTGTTCAACAGCAATGCGGCCGTGGTCACGTTCAACCTCACCGAGGTGGGCGCGAGCCTGTTCTGGCAGGCGCTGGGCGGCTGGGAACTCGACGACAGCAGCCCGAAACCGGCCGGCTACGACAAGACCAAGGGCGGCAGCAGTGTCATCAGCGTGACCTACCAGGTGACGTTCGATGGCATGCTCCCGGAAGCCCAGGCCACCGTCACGCTCAAACACGACGTTATCGCCAAGCTCGACATCGAAACCCAGGTCAAAAACGGCTCGTGGGGCCGGACCTACAGGGAGGACGTCGTGCGCGGCAAGGAGTATAACGATGCGGTCGACAGTTGCACCAAGATTGTGTTGCCTGCCGTTGCCTCGAAAGACGACAAGGACAGCGTGCAAAAGTTGCTGACCGACTGGGCCGGCAAACAACTCGAGGACATGCTCAAGGCCAAGCTGCCCGATGTCAGCCTCAACGACCTGAGCCTGGACGGCGCGCGCCAGATCAACCAGCAGATGGACCAGCACCGCGATTTCACATTGACCCAGGCGGTCTCGGTGCCCAAGAATCCCCAAGGGCAATTGCCCAAGCTCGATGGCCTGGTGAAGGGCGACACCAGGCAGCTGTTCCAGGTGATCAATCTCAACGACGTCCCTTACGTCAAGGTCGACCTGGCTGTGGCGGCGCCCAACGTGGCCGACCTGAAAAAACGCATGGTCGACCGTTTTGTGGTGACGGAGCTCACTTACGCGGGTCAGAAACTGCGCGACGAGACCGGCACTGATGTCTCCAGCATCGAATATCAGACCAGCGCGCAGCAGCCGGTCAGCATCCGGTGCAAAGGCACCTTCGGAAAAACCAGCAAGGACACGCAAGTGCGCTACAGCTACCTGGTGGCGTATTCCGACGGCACGCCGTCGTACAAGGCGTCGGCGGCGAGCCAGAGCGGGAACAACTATCTTGACTTCTCGGGCATCGACATCGGCGTGCTCAGCGTCAAACTCAACGCGATCGACTTGCCATGGGATGTGATCAGCAGCGCCCATGTGGTGCTGACATATGGCGACTGGAAAAAGACCGTGGCGCTCAGCCGCGACCAGACGCCGGCCTTGATCAGCCAGGCCTTCGGCCAGGCCATGAATCAGCAGCTCAGCTATCAACTGACCTTGAATCTGACGGCCGGGGCATCCGTCGTGGGCGATGTCACGCCGGTGGCACTGAAAAACGGCCAGGGCGAGATCACCTTCACCTCCCCGCTCGGCGACATGGTGAACCCGATCAGTTTTCAACTCGACACCGATGTGCTCAAGGCGCAACTACGGGTGGAATACACCTTCCGCAACAGCGGGCCGGACCGGGTCTTCAGCCAGGCGATACAACTCGACAGCGCCAGGGACGGCGGCCAGATGGAGTGGAAGGTGCCGGCCGACAGCGGCAAGGCGTGCGCCTTGCGCATCGTCAAAGCGCGCGTGACGACCAGCACCGGCAGCCGCGAGCTGACCGATCTGTCCGGCGGCAAGATCGATCCCGTCGAGCAGCAGCTGAGCATCACCGTGTATTCCGACCGGATCGATTCGTTCTAATCACGCGCAGCGCGCGGGAAGGCTGACCGATGCTTGCAGACGACCAAAAAGTGGACCTGGAAACCGCGCGCGGCATGCTGGTGTACCGCGATGCCGCGCTGCCCACGCTGTTCCACTATGCCGCGACCCGCCCCGCCATCGCGCGCGGCGACGATGGCACCTACCAGCTCACCCTGGTCCATTACGACCGGCCCATCGACGGCCTGGCCGGCATGTTGTCGCTGGTGGTCGATCTGCGGCCCGATCCGGTGCAGATGGACAATATGGAGCGCGAGCTGGCGGCACTCCACCCCGGCGCCGACCTGCAATTCCAACCCATCGCCTGGAGCGGCGGCACGGTGGCCGCCGCCATCATCGGCGGCGGCGCGGTGAGCGCCACGCCGTCGCTGCTCGGCCAGAATGCGGCCGCGCTGGCGATCGGCTTGACGACCGACCAGTATGTGCTGCTCAGGGGGGGCGCCGGCACGCCGCAGGCGGCGCCCGTCCAGATCGTCTACTCGCTCTCGTACGCGGCGATGCGCCGCTCGTATGGCGCGACGATTCGCTTCGACGAATCCAAATTCCGCGACTGGGTGCAAAAAAAGTGTTCGGCCAACTTCGTCGTCATCAGCGTCGAAAAGAGCGACACCTTCGAACAGCTGCGCCAGGACGGCGTGCTGCGCGTGGAGTCGGTCAACCAGAGCGGCGACGAAGCGCCGCCCGGCTTGCGCGACGCCTTCCTCAGGAGCCTGCAAAGCATCCTGACGCCGCTGCCGCGCTTTGCCCAGGCGCCCGAAGCGAGCAGCGGAAACTGGCTGCTCGGTTTTGACTGCGCCAGCGTGCACGACGTGCAAAACATGTCCAGGCGCCTCGACACCGACATGCAGGTCACGGGCGCGGTGGCGCGCACGGCGGTGCTGCAGGGCGCGCCGGACGGCCTGGCCGAGGCGCTGGCGCAGCGCCCCGACATCGAACTGTCCACCGGCGCCAGCTTCACCCAGCCGTTGACGGTGCGCTGCCACGACCGCTTCGGCGGCCGGCCCCTGCGGCGCGCCGACGTGCGCATCACGCCGGCGCCGTCGGCCAGGGACACGAACGTGGTCGGCTTCACCGCGCCGACCGACGCGGCGACGCTGCAGCTCACGCGCGCGCCGGACATGGCCGCGGCCTACAGCTACGACTGCACGCTGTACTTTGGCGCCGACGCCGCCCCATGCCGTTCGGGCGCCATCGCCATCGCGCCCGGCCAGGCCTATCTCGACGTCGTACCGGCGCGCTGGTACACCTATCGCCAGTACCTGGCCGGCGTGGCCGACGACTTTCCGTGGGACCTGGTGCGCTCGGTGCGGCTGGAACTGAACGGGCCGGCCGCGCTGGCCTACGCGCCGGCCGTGCTGGACATCGACAAATACACGGCGGCGCTGGCGATCGATGCGTTTGCGCCGTCGGCGGTCGACCTCGACGCCGTGGGGTATACCGCCACCTATACCCCGCGCCTGGGCGCGTCGTTCAGCGTCCCCGGCCAGCCAGCCGGGGCCGCCATTTTCTTGAATCCCCTGCGCCGGCGCAGGGTGACGTTTGGCGTCGCCGCAGGGTACGACTGGCGCCACACGAGTGCGATCGACGTGGTGCTCGCCGGCGCCGCCGGCAACCCGCAGTTGTGGGGCGACGGCAAGCTATGCCTGACGCCGGCGCAGCCGCGGCGCGAATTCATCTATTGGTACGCGTTCGACAAGACGCTCAGCTTTCGGTGGCGCGTGCGCGACGCCGCCGGCACCGCCTCGGCGCAGATATTGACGACCTCAAGCGCGCTCGACGTGATTTTCCCGCAACCACCAGCAGTCCCTTAACCCACCGGAGAAGCGCATGATTTACATTGACAAAAACAAGCTCACCGTCGACGGCGTCGACGTCTACCCGGACCACGCCTCGCCGACCCAGTTCTGGTATATCCCGGGCACGATCACCCTGGCGCGGCGGGCCGGCAAGAGCGTGCTGTCGTACTTCTGGTACACCGACTCGGAAAACGACACCGATGGCGTCGGTTTCCTCAATTTCGAGGTCAACACCAGCGTGCCCCAAGCCACGCTGGACAAGATCAGGGCGCAGCTGGACGTGCCAGCGGGAACGGATCGCGCCAGCATCCGCCTCTCCACCGTGCCCTACCAAACCGGCAGCGTCAATTTTTCCGTGCTCGGGCCGATGGCGGCGCAGGCTGCCGATGTCGGCAAGGACGACACCGTGGTCTATCAGAGCGCGGAGCAACGGGTGTGGCGAGCCGGCTCCTCCTCGCTGGTGGGCGACAACGCCGCCGTGTGCGGGGTCACGTTCAGCAAGGAAGGCAAGCTGGCGGCGGCCATGAAAGCGGCGCTGGAGAGCAAGGGCCAGTACATCGCCGCAGTGTACCGCCTGGAATTTCTTGCCATGCGGCCATCCGTGTCGTTCAAGGTCACGGGCGAGTTCAAGAAGACGATCCAGGATTTCCAGGCCAGCATCGGCACCCAGATTCCGCTCGAAGCCTTGGTGCTCGACATCGGCATCAATGCCCGCTGGCAGAAGATCATGCAAAACACCGACCTGAAGATCGAGGTCGTGAACTACACCGGCAAAGGCGAAGCCGAGCTCGAAGGCCTGAAGTGGGCGCGCCAGCTCTTGCTCGACTACGTGCTCAAGAACTTTTTTGAAGTCCAGCTCGGCAACGACCCGAATGCCTGGAGTCCCCTGAAAGACGAACCGAAGGTCGACGAAGCCGTGCAGCGCTCGAAGGCGACCGAGGTGGCGGCCGCCGACAAGGTCGAACAAGACACGGCGGGCGAAGCCGACAGCCCGGAAAAGAGCGAGCAGGCGGCGGAGGCCGTCAAGGAAATCGTCAAGGCGGCGACCCTGATGATACCGAAAGTGAATATCCGCGCATCCTACTACCACGGCAGCCAGGTCAACTCGATCGACTTCCTGTACTCGGAACAAAACGCGACCACCATGGTCGTGTTGCCGCAGGCGCTGGTCGGGCTGGGGCCGGACGAGCAGGCCGACGAGCACATCACCGCGCTGAACCGGGCCCAGGACCCGTTCGGACGACGCTACAACGTCGCGCTGTCGGTCCCGGGCGCCGACAGCCAGGCCAGGCTGGGCCTGCAAACGCTGAACGTGCAGGCGCGCTATCCGGCCGGCAGCCCGAAGGACAAGCAGGCGTCATACAGCCTGAGCATCAATGGCGGCCAGACCAGCGGGACCAATCCATTGCCGTTCCAATACGACGCCAAGGGCAGCCCCGGGGTCGAATACCGCGCCGACTTCGTTTTCGCGCCCGACGCCGGCTGGGACAGCGATACCTACCAATACACCTTGACCGGCGTCAGCGAAACGGGCGTGGTCGCCGCCATGGCGGAGTCGGTGGCGGAATTCCTGACCATTAACATCGACCTGCGCGACGATTTCGTCTGGGACGACGCCGACCAGGCGCTGGTCATCCTGTCGAGCAAAAAATGGAATGGCGACAAGCGCGTCGTCATCCAGAAAGGGAAGGAAGCGCCGCAAGTGTTGCGCATCCGCAGCGACGCCAGGTTCCGCGCCGAAGCGGTCAGCTACCGGGTCGAACTGTCCAAGGGCAACAAAACGCTGCACTCCTACGGGCCGCTGCCGATGCAGGACAAACATATCACCGTGTTCGATCAATACGCCGAACATGTTCCGGTGTATTTCACCGCCCGTTTCGAGGACGACAGCGTCGATGTCACCTTGACGTATACCGATGGCGAGGCCGCATGGGAAGACCAGTTTTCGCTGGACGCCGGACAGAAGAGAGTCCCGCGCATCATTCCGGTGATGAAGGCTGTCGCGCAAAAGAGCGCGCTCGAAGCGCAGTACGACATCCTTTACGCGTCGGGCGCCACGGTACGCGGCACGGTCAAGGGCGGCCAGACCGCGACGATCCGCGCCGCCACCGGTGCGCTCTCATGACGAGCCTGGCGGCGCCCCGCCCCTTGCACGCCGGCGTGGCACGGGCGCACGCCATCATTGCCGCGCGCGACCCCGGCGCGGGGCGCGAATTCGCGCGCGTCACAGGGGCCGCCGACGCGGCCTGCGGCGGCGGCGCATGGGCGGGAGCCTGGCTGAACCAGCATGACGCGCCGCTGGAATTTGGTTTCAGCACGGCGTGCCGCGACTTGCGCTACACCATGGAAGTGGGCGGCTGCGCCAGCGCGCCGGGATCACGGCTCGCCATCGTCGATGCCTTGCTGACGGAACTTGGCGTCGATGCGGGCTGGGATGGCGTGGCGCGCCGCTTCCCGGCCTTGCAGCGCGATGCCACGCTGGCCTGGGGCGCGTGGCTGGCGGCGCGCCAGCCGGTACCGCAGCGCGAGGCCGAGCCTACCCGCTACAAGATTTATGCGGAAGTGCCAGCCGCTGCGCACGAGGCCGCCATGACCTTGCTGCGGTCCTATCTGGGGCCGGCGCCGCTGGCGGCGGCGCCGCGCGCGCGCCTGGTCATGCTGGGCGCGGCGCCCGGCTCGCAGCGCTGCGAATTCTACTTCGAATTGGGTAGCCGCGAGCTGAGCCTGGACTGCTTGCGCGCGCTGCTCGCGCAAGCCAGCCTGGCACACTGGCGCGATGCACTGGCCGCGCTGGTGGGGCGCTTCGATTTCCGGCGCGGGCGCAGTACGGACGCCTTGCCGCAAGCCCAGTACGGCTTCAGTTACTCGGTCTTGCCGGACGGGCGGGAAGCGGAGTTCTCACTGCTCGCGTTTGCCGCCGACCTGGCCGGCGGCGACGCCTGGGTGCGCCAGCAGGTGCTCGCCGTGGCCGCCGGGCGCGGGTTGGACCTGGCTGTCTACGGCGCCCTCAGCGCGCCGCTCGCGCAGCGCGATGCGGGTACCAGGTTCCACAACATGATCACGTTTTCCGTCGGTGAGCGGGCGCCGCCCGGATGGCAGATCTCGCTCAGCCCGCCACCCGATGCCGATGTATTCCAAGCAAGCGGCTGCACCGGCCGTGCGGCGCAGCGCGCGGGCCGCCAGTGCGATGCGGCGCCGCCGGTTGGCGCCGCGTGCCATTTTCCGCAATCCGTACTCAACTAAAGGAGCGAGCACACATGTTAACCATTTCATCGATCACGGTACAACGGGGACGCGTGGCGAAAACCGATCTCGGCGCCGCGCTGACCAATCTGTCGGCCGACCTGACCGCGCCCGCCACGCTGAGCGGCGCGGCCGGCGCCAGCTTCTACCTGCCACGCTACCGTCCGGCCGCGCAACAACAGGGCGGCCACGAGGCCTTTGCGACCAGCCTGGACGCGGATGGCACGCTGACCCTGTTTCTTGAGGCCGGCATGCCCGACGACTTCGCCGGCGAGCGCAATGGCGTGGCGCCGCTCATGGACGGCACCGCGTTCACGCTGGTGCTGGCGGCCAGCGCGGTGCGCTTCCCGCTGCGCGCGACGGCGCAGGGCGCCATGCTGCGCTTATCGGTGCAACTGGCCGGTGCACAGCGCGACTTGGTGCGCGCCGCCCTGTTCGACGCCACGCCGAACGTGGCCATCGAAGTGCAGCAAACCGTGCTCCTGGCCGCGCCGCAAAGCAGCGCTTTCATCGAGCACAATTGGGCGAACGACACGCTGCGAACGGGTTTGCTGAACCAGTTCGGCGGTATTCCATTCGACTCGGCGTCAAGCTATTTTCAGATGGCCAGCGACACCGACCCCGATTTTGCGCACCAGTACCTGCTGCTGGCCTGCGTCTACAGCGCCTCGGTGGGCGTGCCGCCGCTGCCCGGCTACGTGCAGTGGCAAGTGAGCTGGAATGGACGGGCGTATAACTATTACCAGGACAACCGCGAGCACACGCACGTGTTTTTCCTGCCCGACCGGTTTGAATTCGCGCGCGGCCCGAGCGGCGCAGCCACCGTCTCGCTGCTGCAGTTTTCCGTGCCCGACGATGCGACCTCGATCGATCAAACCCGCGCCATCTTCCGCTACTTCGGCAATCCCGTGGTCGACCGCACCAGGATCGACGATGCGGCGCGCGCGCTGCGGGAGCGGCTGGGGCTCACGGTGCAGATGATCAATATCGAGGATGGCCACGATGTCAAAAAGACGTTCAGCCAGTACCTGCCGAATAGTGAAGCCAGCAGCGAGAGCGGCAATCTGACGGTGCAGCGGCAGGCCGACGTCAATCTGGCGCGGGGATTGAGCAATACGCTCGACTTGAACCTGACCCAGTTCCGCGCCCTGTGGGCGGCGATCTGCAGCGAAGCCCCCGAGAAGACGCTGTTTCGCGGCTGGGTCGACATCGAACTGTCGGCCGGCAGGTATGCCGACCGGATCGACTTCGACGGCCGCCTGGCGGCGGGCAATCGGACCAGCTTCCTCGATGACATTCTGGATGTCTCCACCAGCAACACCTATGCCGCCGATTTCAAGATCAATACGGTGCCCGCCGTCTTCAAGGACCATCCGGAACTGCTCGAAATCGCCCTGACATTCGCCGGCAACAAGGTGGTGCTGCTCGAGCCCGACACGCCAAAGGCGACTGTTCGGCTGGAACGCCCGATCCGCGATATCATCCTCGGCCAGGGTGCTGCCAATGAGCACCCGTACCAGATGCGCGTGGTGCACGACGACGGCACCGAAGGTCGCGCCAATTTTTCGATCAATTGCAATGACCCGAGCTTGTGGATCAAGCAAAGCATGATCGATGCGTGCACAGACGGCGCATAAGCGCCGGCCCGAACCAACAACGACAATAAAGGAGAGAAATCATGGCGGGAAGAAAGCTGTTCACCAATCGAAGCGACTACGCACTGGCGGTCACACTGCTGATCCGCAGCAGTGACAACCCGAACAATCAGGCTGGCATCAAGCAATTCACGCTAGCGCCCTCCGAATCGCAGTGGCAAGAGTATGGCAACGACACCGACATTTACCTCAACGGCTTCAAGCTGGTAGCGAGCCACAACGGAGCGCTCATCGCCCAGCAGGACATCGTCGTGATACGCGCTTCACCGCTGGACAACCAGCTCAATATGTTCAATGCCGTCGACTTCGTCGGCGAGAACTGGGGCTACTCGATCCGCACACAGCAGGCGTAGCGCGCCATGCCGGGCAGGCTGCCGGCCTGCCCTGCCGCCTGCCTGGCGCAAGGTGCGCCAGGGATGACTTTACAGCGCTTTCAACACCGCCGCCGTCGCCGCATCGAAGACCTTGGCCGCCTTGACCGCCGCGGCAGTGTCAAACGGATCCTTTTTTGCCGCGTCCAGCGCCGCACCGGCCGCCTTGAGCGCATTGTCATAATTGGGCGCAGTGTCCTTCAGGCTCTTGACGTAAGCGACTGCCGCGTGGGCCACGGCGTTAGCGTTACTCCATACAAACGGGCCGGCATCGGGATTGCTGTCCTGATTGGCGCACGCCGCCCAAAAAACACGCGTCCTGGCGCCTGTCTGTTTCGCCGTATTGGCCTTGATAACTTTCTGCACCGCATCGCTTTTGAGCAAATCTTGCAGTTTGGTATCCTTGGCGACCATGACGACGTTGCTCGCACCCCGTGGTATGGCGGCCTGTACCGTTGATTTCAAGCTGCCCAGATCATACAAGACCAGGTTGGGCGCCCTTTCCCCTGCCCTGAAGATCTTCGGCATGCCCATCGGCTGCAAGTCCGAGACCGCCGTGACCGAGGTCCTCAGCACCAGCCGGTCGATCGGCTTGCAGCCGACCAGCGCCAGCACCGGGCCATCGGTCAAACCCGTTCCCACGGGCTGCAACAAGTAAAAATCCACGTTGGCAGGCATCACGAAATTGTCGGCGCCCCCTTCATAACTGCCGTGGCCGGCGAGAATGACATCGTTGGAACTGGTGGTAACAGGCATGGAAAACTCCTCGTGGATGAAGGATCATTACTGGCGGAATGAAGCGGCTGCGCACAGCGGCCGCGGTGTGGCGCCAGGGCCATGGCGGCCCGCGCGCAACCCACGATACGATTTGGCGTGAAAAAAGATAAGTATCACTAAGGTAACGCCGCGCATGATACATGCCGCACGCCGGCGCCGATCGTCGCCCTGCACCGTGCCCGTGCGCCCGGCGCACGCGGGATACACAAGGGCCAACGATGAATACTTGGCATCGGATCATCGCCTCGGAGATATAATCAATATTGCAAAGTTGCGTAATGCGTCGGTCGATTCCGCCGGGGAGTTTTGCAGATTGCTAAGTGAACTGGCGCTGCGGCTATGCGTGCATAGTGACTTGCGCAGTAATTTGATTTGGCAATTTGACTTGCTTGATGTCAAATTGCTTTCACAGAACCGGGCATGGCTAAACTACAAGGTCAACACACCCAGGAGCGCCTCCATTTACGCTCCCTGCATCTATTTGGGCGTAATCGAAACAGGGTCGACACCCCGGTCGACGGCGCGGACGCCTCGCAAATCCACGCGTCGATACGCTGGGATGGCAGCAGTTGGCTGTTGTGCGATCACAGCCGCAACGGCACTTACATCAATGGGCAAGCCATCGGCGCGCACGCCCGGCACGTGCTGGCGCCCGGCGACACGATTCGCTTCGCCAGCGCCGCCAGCCAGTGGCGCGTGCTCGATCTCGATCCGCCGCTCCCGCTCTTGCTGCCGTCCGATCCAGCCCAGCCGCCCATCGCACTGACGGGCCTGCATTTATTGCCGGACCAGCATGTTCCCGAAGCGGCAGTTTATCAGGATCAACATGGCCAATGGCTGCATGAAGACGCCGACGGCTGCCATCTGCTCAACGATGGCGATACCTTGTGCGTCAATCAGCAGATCTGGCACTATGTCGCCGCCATGCTGATCGAGGCGACTGCGCCCCTCGCCGCGCTGCGCGACACCAGGGGGGGCGCCATCAAGTTCACCTTCATCGTCAGCCAGAACGAAGAGCATGTGCAATTGCGGGTCGCGCTCGGCCCCTCGCTCGTCGATCTGGGCGAGCGCAGCCACCATTACGGCCTGTTGATCCTGGCGCGGCAACGCGTGTTCGACGCGCAGCGCGGTTTCGACCGCTACAGCCAGGGCTGGCTCGGCGCCGGACAATTGGCCGATATGCTGCGCATCGACCCCAAGCACCTCAACATGCAGCTGCACCGCGCCCGGCACCAGATCAGCGAGGCCGTGAGCGGGAACCCGACACTCGTCAATTTCATCGAACGCCGCCGTGGCGAACTGCGATTTGGAAATTTCGCATTCGAGATACGCCTGGGAGCCCGCTCGGAAGCGGTCTTCGATCCCGGCAGGACGCATGCGGAGCCCGCCGCGCACGCCCGCGCCGCGCCCTGACATGGCCGCCCCTTTCCTGCGCACGCCGAGCGACTGCCCATAGCGCTGCCGGATCGAGGCCACTTGTCCGCTATCGTGCATGTTGTTGCGTCATGCCCCGCACTGAGCGCCATTCCCCGCAGCCGCATCCAGGTCCCCATGCGCGCTGATGCGCTGGCGCGGCGCTTGTCCCATGCCACCCTGCCATCGGCCGCACACACCTGCTTATCCGCGCCTGGCGACGCTTGGTCTGCGTGATTGAGCGGCGGCGTGCGCACTCGTACAGTCAATATTTTTAACGGCACCGATATCGGAAAAGTTGAGTCCAAGCGAGCGCCGCCTGCAAATCACCACATTGGACAGTGCGCGTCATCGCTACCGGGTCGTCAGCTTGCTCGGCCGTGGCGGCTACGGCTCCGTGTTCAAGGCCGTGCGGCTCGAGACGCTGGAAACGGTGGCCATCAAATTGATCAACCCGCCCGTACCGGCCTGCCCATCGCGGAACGGCGCCACGCCACTGCAGCAAATCCGGCAACTGCGCCACGAAATCACCCTGTGCGGCACGCTGTGCCACCCCAACCTGGCCGGTTTGCACGATTGGGGCGAGAGCGCCGATGGCCAGGTGTTCGCCGTGTTCGACTATGTGCCCGGCGAGACGCTGCGCGAGCGCCTGTTGCTGCGGGGTGGCATGGATGGCCGCTCTGCCGTGTCGATCATGACCCAGGTGCTGGCGGCACTCGTCTATCTGCACGCGCAAGGCGTGGTCCATTGCGACATCAAGCCGCACAACATCATGTTGCTGCCGGCTGATCCGGTCACGCCGGCACTACAGCGCGCAAAAATCATTGACTTCGGTAGCGCAGTCCAGCTTCCGGTCGATCCCTTCCGGCAGCGCGACGCACGCACCGCATGCTCGCCGGCCTACAGTGCACCGGAACAATTACGCGGCGCTATCCCGAGCCCGAGTGTCGACATCTATGCGTGGGGCCTGGTGCTGCTCGAATGCCTGAGTGGCCAGTCCATCGTGTCCGGCCGCAGCATGCGGCGCGTTATTGAACGGCAACTCAGCGACGAGCCGATCCCCATACCGGTGCAACTGGAGGGTCATCCGCTGGGCGCGCTTCTGCGCCAGGCCACACACAAGAACGCGCAAGGCCGTATCGCCGACTCCGCACAGTTACAGCGGCAATTGTTGCTGCTCGATCTGGCCGGCATTCCCGATGCCGGGCCGGACCCGCGACGACACGCGCTGGCGGCGGACCAGTTTGACGACGCGGCAACGCGATCGCGTCCCCTCACGGCAGGCCGTTATACGGTGTGATCGGGTGATATCGGGCGTGGTCGTTGATAAGGATGCCGCGCGGTATTGTTGCTCTGCAAACGACACCAGACAGCGCCGTTCCGCACCAGCCATCTCCTTAACATGAAAGCAGGCACCCATGGAAGCGATCATCAGCGAGCACATTATCCAGCACGCGCTGGCGCCAGGCGCGCCCTTGTTCACGCTTGACGACGAGGTGCCCGAGGTCATGGAGCGCCCCATCAAGGGCGCGGAAGTGACCGCCGCGCTGGGCCGGCTATTGGCCAGCGCGCCATTCGCCAAGGCCCATCGCATGCGCCGCCTGCTGCGGTTTCTGGTCGAGCGCCGCATGGCGTGTCCGGCGCAGAGCTTCAAGGAAATGATTATCGGGATCGAGGTTTTCGACCGCGATCCGGCGCGCTACGATCCCGCCGAGGACCCCATCGTGCGGGTGCAAATGGGCCGCTTGCGCAAGCGCTTGCAAACGTACTACGCAATGGAAAGCGTCCATGCCGACGTGATTTTTTCGGTGCCGCTCGGCAGCTTTGCTCCAACAATCGCGCGCGCCGGGCGCCACGCCGGGTCGGGCGAAGCATGCTACACGATTGCAATCGGCCCCGTACAGTCGATCGCGACCGACCCATCGGCGCGCTACTTTTCTCTCGGGCTGAGCGAGGAGCTGTGCGACCGCATGTACCAGCAATTTGGCAGCAGCGTTGTCCAGCACGACACGTTCGTACAGTCGATACCCGGCACAGGCGCCCCGCACGCCGCGTCAGGTCCGCGGCGGCACTACCGCATCGAAGGCAGCGTGCGTTTCGAGAACGACCTGATGCGCGCCAGCTTTCGTCTGCTCGACCTGTGCAATGGCAGTATCACGTGGTCCAGGCAGTTTGATCGCCAGGCGGCGTGCACGGTGCTGTTACAGGAACAACTCGCGCTCGCCGTGTGTTGTGAATTGCAGGCTCACTTTTCCGGTGATCGACTGCGTACGGTCTGAGCATGGATGTTGCGCCAGGCGCCGCGCTACCGTAACAGTTACCTTCCGATACTGATGGCGGCGCGCCGGACAAGCTATCGTTGGACCTGACTTCAACTGGCGGCGCCGCACCCGCCCTTCCCACAAGGATCGATCATGACGACCGACAGCGGCCTTCAGCAGGACACCGGAACAACGCTCCCGCAGGCGCTGCCGGACCCGTTTCCGGACGCAAATACGGACACGGCCAGTCTCGCCACGCCAGACCTGGTGTGCGACTGCCGGCGCATGTTGCGCTATGCCGGCAAGAACGGCATGACGCTCGCCCAGCAACTGGTCAACGATATCGCGAAGCTCGACGCCATCCTGGTGGCCAGACGCATGGCGCCGGTGTCCGACGTGGCCGAGGCCTTGGTGGCGCCATGGTCCGAAGCAGCCGACGCCGGGGGCGGCGACGCCGGCCAGGCGACGCCAGGGCCCGTCAATGCGCAAGTGCTGCTGCTGATGGTGCACCAGGACCTGTCGGCCTTGATCGCCCCCGCCACCGCGCTCACGCTGGCGGTGTCGGAACCGTCGCCTGGCAAGCACCGGCTGATGGGAGGAGTACCGCTGGTGGTCAAGAGCGCGGCGCTGGTGGCCGTCGTCTGCGCGCTGACGTTCATGACAAGCGCGCATTTACTGGCCACGGCCGACAACGCCGCGGCCGGGACGGCGCTGGACGCAGCCATGAGCGGCGCCGGCTTCGACGGCATGGTCTTGTTGGCCTTGCACATTTTTTCCGGCGCGGCCTTGGGCGCGGCGTTCTATGTGCTGGTCAAAACGCAACCTTACCTGGTCAAGCGTTCCTACGATCCCAGGTATAACGCGGTCTACATCGCGCGCTTCATTACGGGGGTGATCGGCGGCGTGATCCTGGCGACGGCGCTGGGCCCGGCATTGAAACAAGCGCTGGCGTCGATCCCGGGCATCGCGCTCAGTTCTTCAGGCGTGCTGGCCATACTGGGAGGGTACGCCGCGGAAGCCGTCGAATCGATCCTGCAACGCATCGTCGAAGTCATGCTGGCCGCGATCCGCGGTGATGGCAGCGACCAGGCGCAGGCAAAGATGACGGCGACACAGGCCGAGACGCGGGCGGCCGTCGAGAACATCCTGCCGGACCTGCGCGACGCCAGCGGCGATCCGGCCAAAGTGCAGGCGGCAATACAGAAAATACGTACTGTCCTCAAGAATTCGTAAGTGTGCGGGTGGCTTTTTGATACGTGGAGGTTGCATGAAATTGTCGCTGATTCTGTTGTTGACGATATCGCTCGCCGGCTGTGCCGAGGTCCCCACGCAATCGGTGCAATTGTCCACCGCATTGGGACAAGACCTGGCGCAGACGCGGCGCGCCCATCTGAAACTGGTCGAGCTGTATTACGCCAGGGTCGAGGCCGACGCCAACCGTTTCGTCGACGACGTGTATGCGCCCCATCAACTCAACGCCACCTGGAAACAATCCCCGCACAGCGCCACCGCGACCGGCCGACCGGCAAGTCCGGTGGGTGTCGACCAGAACCGCCAGGCCGACCTTGATTCTCTCAAGGCCTATTTGATTGTCGTTCGAAACAACATCGAAGAATTTCGCAAGAAAAATCTCGCGCCGATACGCGAACAGCAAAAGCTCCTCACCACCAGGATCACCGAGTCGTACGACCATATGCTGCGGGCAAATATCGCTGTCACCGCCTATTTATCCTCGCTCGTGAAGCTGAAACATGAACAGGACAAGACGCTGAAGAACATCGTGCCCGCGGCCTGGCAGGCAGAGACGTCCAGATCGCTCGCCGACGTGTCCGAAAAGATCGACACCCTGCATCAGGACGCCCACAAGGAAATAGCCAGCGGACGAAACGACGTGTCGCACATCGTCCGTCAATTCGAGATGTTAATGCAGCTTAACACTGCACATTAGGAGCAACGCATGAGCGATAACGACGATGTCCAAGATGCCCGGGAGGCCAGTTCACTCCAGGATCAAGCGGCGTTCGACAACGACAGCCACTTGAAAAACGTCGCATCCCTGTCCGTGGACGACATTGCCGATGCCATTCCCGACGGTGGCGGGACGGCCGCCCATGCGGACTTGATTGGCCTCCTCGAGGAAGCCACCAGACACAATATGCAGCAGGCTGAGCTCGGTACGAGGATTACGTCCCTGGGGGAGTCCGCGCTGGTGATCGCCAAACTGGTTCCATCACTGGCGGCGATATTGTAGTTGACCGCGACGCGTCCGCGCCGCCCTCTTTTCGCAATGCGCTGGCGGCAGCGGCGTACTTTTCGACTCACAAGGAGCATTCCATGATCAATAGTGCAATCAACCCTGTGGCGCCCGAACCCGGCGCCACGCCATGCTGGTCGACCATCGGACGCCTGGCTGCCGGTTTGCATCCAGGCAGCCGCGGCGCCGAAGTAACGCAACTCCAGTCGCTGCTGGGTGTCGCGCCAGATGGCATATGTGGTGCGGCCACCGAGCACGCCTTGAAAATCTCATTTGTCACGGCAATCCATGCGGACGCCCGCGCCAGTCAAGCCACGACCCGCGTCCCGGCTGCGCTGACGACGGCGCAAGCCATCCTCGAATCGAGCTATGGACGCAGCGTGCCGACTGACATCAACAGCGGGGTCTATAGCTACAACCTGTTCGGCATCAAGTCGCGTCCGCAGCAGCGGTACGTGACGATCTGGACGCACGAAGTAGTCAACGGCGTTTCCGAACGCAAGGAATGCCACTTCGCGGCCTACGACAGCTTTCAGCAGTCGCTCGATGCGCACGCGACGTTCTTGACCGCCAACCCGCGCTACCACACGCTGTTCGATTCGAGCGACCCGCTTGTCTGGGCTGAGCGATTGCATCAACTGGGCTATGCGACGGACCCCGACTATGGTTCCAAACTGATCGCGGTCATGCACCAATGGAACCTTACCTGATGCGCTGCCGTGCTGGAAGAGCGTCCGCTTGCCGCCGCTCCGGCGACAGGAATGCGCGCTGTAACGCAGAAATTCTGAGAGTCTCATTGCAAGAGTTCTACCGTCGCATCGACACGGCCCTTGGGCCTCCCGCCTCCGCTTTTCACGGGGCTTTTCATCACATCGAGGAATATCATGAATACCAAACACCAGGACATTCAAGCTCAACATACTTTTGGAGAAAATGCGCGCATGCCTGCTTTTTTCGACAAGCGCACGCTGGCATTTGCACTGTGCGTGATGGCGGCGGGCCACGCCATGGCCACCGACGGCCTCGTGATTCGTGGCGGGACGTGTTCGGCCGACGCTTTCAAGAAAGGCGCCGAACTGGCCCAGGACGACACCATCACCAACCTGAGCGCCAACTGCACCAGCGCCACCAATAACAAGGCCAATTTCGCCGCATATACCGCTGGCATTGCCGGGCCAAACTTCTGCGTCGCCACCATGATCGCCGTGCAAAAGAATAGCGGCAAAGTGAAACTTGATCCGAAACCCGGCAACCCGCTGCACTGCCTCGTATCGGGCAAGGCCAGCGAGCTGGCGGGCGTACTGACGCGGCGCTGAGCTCCGCGCATTCGGAGACGACCCGGTGCGGGACCGCAGCGCCGTGCCGCACCGGGGCGTCGACACGGGTACGCTTTGGCCATTGGCCATTGGCCAATGGCGGGCCGGCGGTCGCGCCCGGCCATCGGTTGGCGGGTCGCTGTGGGCCGACCTGCCGGCGCGTCGTTGCGGTTCTGGCCTTGGTCAAGCCGCACGGAAGAAGCGACGAGGACGCCATCGACCTCAGGCGCCGAAGTCGAGCACGACACGCGACGGCACGTCGCCGCGCTTGAGACGGTCAAAAACGTCATTGATGGCCGACATTACCTTGCCATGTTTGCTTTCTTAGAAGAAGAACTTAAGCTTTCCGGCGCTGATGAGATTGCCACCCTATTGAGTGGAATGTCATTGCTCGCCGACAGGGGCCCTGCGGACCCGGCAGTACAAGAACAGTGGGATTTGGCCGTTAAGCTTGCACTAGCTGGAGAAGTAGATGCAGCGCTCAGATTTGTAGGCACTGACAGCGGTGCACCGCATTAAGGTCTCTCTGCTATGGGGCGGCAACGGACACATTGGCCTCAGGCGAAACCGGACCCTCGACGTCAGCCTCACCCGCCTTAGCGTGCTATTTTTTCCGTTTCCCCTCTTCACTCCTAACGATATGGGTTCGGCTTGGGACACCTGGGCATCAAAATGCGGGCGCATGTCGCGGCAGCGTGCGCGCCATTGTTCCGCGCCGATCAGAATGAATAGCAGCGCCTCCCTTACCGCAGGCGTTGGGCCAGCATGTCGGCATAGTGCCACGGCTCGCGCGCGGTCTTCATGCGCCAATACCGCTTTGCGCAAACTGGTCGCGTAGCTTGTTCGCAGAGCGGATTTGCAATGGTGCAGCAGCGCGTATCGAAAGCCGGGCGTGCGGAGCGCCTGACTCACCGGGAGGGAGCGCGAGCAGATATTGGGCCGCGATACCGCGCTCGGCTTGCACGGCGTGCTTCAGTAGGGACAGGGCGCGCATAGGGTTGAGCACTTGCCCCTGCAGATATTGCTGACCTTCTGCCAGCGGAACGCTGGAATGGCCAGCAATGGCGTCGGCGTCAGGCACAGGCAGGCCCAGATCGGCATCCTCGCGGGCATCGCCAAGCTCCGGGGTGTCGGAACCGGCATGCGGTTCTGGTAGGACCAGCGCGCTGGCGCGCAGGTCAACCCCGGTGATCGTTTGCCATACCCAGCCAGCGTAGCGCGCAGTGGCCGGGTCGCGCATCTGGGCGATCACGTAAGGCAAGTGCGCACTGTCGCCATGGTAGGCAATGAAGCGCAGGGCCACCCGAGCCGGCATGAAATTGATCAGTGCGGCCAGGTTGGGATTGCCGATTGGTATCAGTATAGCCAGCAACTGCACCCAGCGCTGCAGGCGGCGCAGGGCTTGTTTGCGGTACCAGCCGGTTGTCGCGTTGTGCAGTTTGACCTGGACAATCACGCATTGCCAGAGAGTTTCGGCCGCCACAATTGCGTCGTCGGCATCGTGGCTTGCCCGAAGGGGCGGACGACCGCCAAGCGCGATCGCCGCTTCAGCCCGCGCAGCCAGACATGGATCCTGCAGGCCGGCGCGCAGGGCTGCATTGTGCAGGCTGTCGCCCGCACTGGCGACAGCGGCAACACGACAGGCAGCCGCGCGTACATGCTCGTCGGGACTGTTCAGGAACAACGCCAGTGGCTGCGCCAGGGAGGCCGTGGCGGCAGCGCCCAGCAAGGCGGTGGCACGCAAGGCCACAGTTTGACGAATGGGATCGCTGGTGGGCGCGCTCCACGCATAAATGATGGCAACCGCTTGCGCATGCGGCACCCAGCCGAACGCACTGATCACGCCGCGCAGCAATTCATCGGGACGGGCGCGCACATGTGCCAGCAATTCATCGAGCTGCGCCGCGTTGCCCGCTTGCAGGGCCAGGCAGGCGCAGACAAATGCTTCGCCGGGCTTCTTCCAGCGCTCCAGCGCGGCCAGGGCCAGGCCCCAACCCTCAGGGCCTGCCACTTCCAGCCCTTCGAGGTGTGCAGCGAGCATTGCGCTGAAGCGCCCCAGCTCGGCCAGGGTCAGGTGCGGTGAACTCGCCGAGCCGTCATGCTGCGACCAATAGAAGACGGCATCTTCCGCATGGCGGCGCACCAGCGGCGCAATAATCGGGAAAGGGACTGGATCAGTCGTCATTGAATCGTCAAGCTCAAGGTGGGTTTAGCGGGAATACGTTAGTGGTCCAGCCGGCACGGCGCCTGCTCCATGGCGGCAGCGCTGGTCGCGCCGCTCACGGCGCGTTCGACTTGCGCACGGCCATTTCCATTTCGCCGCGCAGGAACAGGTTGTGCCACTGGCCGTTTTCCATAAATGCAGCGCCGCCCAGGCCAGCCATCAGCATCACGCCGTCGTTGACCGACAGGCTACCGGAACATACGTAGATGTCCGAGGGCAGGCCGCTGGCCCGTGCCAGCTTGCCGTTCTCGATCGTCCATACCCCGTTGTCGTTGGTGCACCAGACTTTGCCTTCGTGCCAGACCATGTCCTTGAACCCGAGGCTGATGCCGCCGTCATAGATTTTCTTCCAGCGGTTTTCACGCCCCATGAAAGTCAATCCCTCGTAGCACGAGATATAGACATTGCCATCGCCGCCGCAGCAGACTGTCCTGGTCCAGATATTGGTCGGGAACGACACCTGCTGCCACGTCTTGCCGTTGTAGTGCCAGACGTCGCCCTTGCCGCCAACTGCATACAGATCGTTTTCGTTGAATCCGGCGATGTCATCGAAGCCGCCCTCACTCCAATCCGCCAGTTCTGGAATGGCCTGCGAGTGCGAAAACCATTCGCCCTTGCCAAGCCGCTTGCCGACCGACCTGACGCCCCCGCAAACATAGGCGTAGCCTTCGATCATCTTGGTGCGGCGTATCCCCCCGCGCAGGGGATTGCCCTTGCAATCTTCGACCGGGGTATCCATGTAGCTGACACCGCTGCCGATCACATAGGCCGAGGAGTCTTCCATTTCCAGGGCAATGAACTGGCTCTGCGGCTTGGTCGCCGCGCCGATGTACACGGTTGCCCAGTCTTCCAGCAGGGTCCACCCCCACTGCTTGCCTGGGTCGCCATTACGGAAAAACGTAACCAAGTGCTTGTCGCGACGGTCCCGGCTACTGCGGCTTTTCTCTTCTTCCTCGACTTCTTCATCGGTATACCAGCGATCGGCAATAAAGCCAAAACGCGTCCGGTCGCGCACCACACATCCATAGACATAAAATGTGCTGAGGTTGGCGGCATATTCTTTCAGTGTCATCTGCATATTCGTCCTATCCGTTGTCTTGGTCGTTCACGGGTGGTGGCGTTTTCTTCGTGCCACCGCCGACGCCTGCATTGGCATTCAATTCCTTGCCATCGCACTTGTAGTGCGCATCGAGCTGGGCTTCCAGGCATTTCCGGTCGCACTGGATCGCGCCGGCCATCTGCACTGCATCGATCGCATGCTTCCTGGCGTCGACATAGGATAGCTTGCTTTTGCCGGTTTTTTTCGTATAGTCGAACATGGCCACCTTCAGGTTGTTGTGCGCCATACCGTGGCTGCCATGAAGCGCAGCGTTATTGGCGCCTTCCATACACATGGTCGGCGCATTGTCGTAGTCGTACCCGTCGCAGCCGGCGCCTTCCACCATTGCATTCGGGAGAATATGATGGCCGGTCTGGCCAGGGCAGCACCCAAGCCCGTGTTTTGCCTGCGACTTGGCCTTACTGTTTGTTACCGTGGTTTTCTTGCCGCTGGCCGCCGTGCGCTTGGCGCTTTCTTCTTTATCCGTACCGCCGTCGCTATCCGCGTTCTTGAAGGGCACCAGCAGGCATTTGCGGGCTCGCAGGCACGTATCGAGTTGCGCCATCAGGCTCATGGCATCCGCATGGGCGCGATGCGGTTCTTTTTTGTAGCTGTCGAGAATATCCTTGGCCTTGTCGCCGATATTTTTGGTTTTTTCCAAGGCGTCCAATGCGGCCTTGCCCTTGTCGCCGGCTATTTCCGCCAGCTTTTTAGCTGTAAGAAACAAGTCAGTGACAGTCCACGCGCCCATCAGGTAAGGTCCCAGCAAGGTCTCCGCAGTGAGCACGCCGACTCCTGCCTTCACACCGGACCAGAACACGAAATCGGAGGCTATTTCCTGCGCCTTGGGGCCGGCCTTTGCAACCGCGACTTCCAACAGTTCGTCGAAGCCGTCCAACATCAGGCGCAATTTTTTGTCCTCGATGTTTTCGAGCATCTCAGTGAGATTCTTTTCAAACTCCGGGTCAGCGCTGTGGATCGGGGAAATCCACTGGCCCGTGCAATGGTCATCCATCCAGCCGTTGCCATCAAAAGCAGTCTTGCTGCCGGGGTCTCGCTTGTAGCCGGCGGCCAGCTTGCCGGCATCATCAAGCGCTTTCGCGGCCGTGGCCAGTTTTCCGCCAATCCCCTTTCTCTCTGGCTTTGGCTTGCCCTTCTTTTTGTCTTCTTCAGATTGTTCCGGTTCTGGCTTACACTTGTCCCTGACTAGTTTCTCGTCGTCCGCGCACGCAGAATGTTTGTTGAAGGTATCGAGATAGATAGTGGTTGGGGAATTGGCCGGCGTCTGCATTCCTGTTACCCGTGGTTATGCGTCATTGGATCGTTGTGGCGGCAGACATTCAGGCCTTCCACTTTGACATTTGGTGACCAGTCAATGAAATAGGCATCGCCCTTGATATCGTGGCTCGATACCCCCATGCCCAGGTTGCGCGTGGCCGGTTCATCGCCAACGCTGTTGGCAAGATAGGATTTATCGCGCAATGCGACCGGCGTGCCGCACACGAAAACGGTGCTGGAACCGTTGCTCAGTTCCTTGGCAAACGCTGTGTTGGTATAGGGGACGACGACCGGGCCGGCAGTCGGTGCGGGAGGACTCCAGCAAGGATCGGGGCCGGCAGTAGATTTACCATCGGCTGCCTTGGAGCACACTTCATTTTCGTTTGCGTAGACATGTGTTTCCATCTAGTTCTCTCCGGTGTGGCGAACGACGACAGCGCAGCGGTCCCCGCCGTCATTGGCCAAATGTAGTACGCCCAGGTCGCCGGGGCTGTGGTCGTTGTGCGGCATCTCATGCGACAGCCAGGCCAGCATGGCAACACCGGTGGCAGCCCCCACTTCGCCGATTTTGTCGGCCAGGGTCAGGTGCACCAGCTGCTGCGCGCCAAACATGATGCGCGTCACGGCATTGGCCGATTCGCGCGCGAAAAATTGTTCGCCATTCTGGTCGCTGAGCCGGAAATCGAGGTCCGCCGGCGCAACCCGGGCCTGCCCGCAAGCGGCGCGTAGGGCCTCGGTCAGACCGACCGCGCGGCTCGGCACGCTGCCATCGGGCCGACCCGCTTCGTCTGCATGGCCAATTCCTTCGATGAAAACGCCGCGGGCATCAGGCGTTGCAAGGGTCAGCAGCAGCGCTGCGGCCGCTTCGCCAGGAAGAAAGCCATTGCTGTTACCTTTGACCAGCAGGCGCTCGGCGCGCAGCATGGCGTTCACGTCGGCCGCATTCAGATAGCTGTCCACACCAATCAGCAGCACTTGCTCGACCGCCTGATCGCCCAGCAGGCGCATGGCCTGCTCCAAAGCGTTACCGAGGCCGGCCCGGCCGCTGGCAATCACCTTGACAATGCGTGCGTCCGCGTCCGCGTCAGGTGCCGCGCCCGCTTCTTCGGCTGCGCGCAGCTGATGCAGCGCGTTGGCAACCAGCGCGGCATGAAAGCCATCGCCCGTGTGTGTACGCGTGGGATCCGGCGCCAGAACCACGACCGCAGTGCGCGCCGGGTCCAGCAAGGATTGCGGCTCCCGCATGCCTTGGGCGCAATCGCGCACCGCATGGCTGACCCAGCGCTGCAGCCGCTCGTGGCCATACATATCGTCGGGCAGCCGGGCCACGATGATCGGGTCGAAATTGCTGGTGCGAAATTCGCTCTCCTGGAAATGGTCCATGTGCGCTCGCAGCGCGCAGCTGGCAGCGCGCAGGTGGTATCCAACGGCGCAGCACAGGCCGGCCGCGCGGATCGCCAGGCGCACCGGTTCCTGGCGATCCGCAGCCGCGCGCGTATTGAAGAACGTCATCATGCAGCTTCCTTTCTGCTGTCGCAACCGGTGCAGCCATTGCCATCCACACCGAGGATCTTGTTGCTCCACCACTGAAGGTCGATGGGCCCGATCGCCACGGTATCGAACTCCTGAATGCGGCGCAACACAGGTACGCTGGCACGCCACACGGCCGTGAAGCGTTCGCTATCCGGCTCAAAATACAATGTATCAACCACCGGTACCGGCGTTGCAACGCTGTAATCCTTCCTCAGCACGCGGATCTGCAGCTTGTCCAGGGCCGGTAGCTTGAAGCGCACGATTTCGTGCCCAGCCATCAGGTTGAGCAGGACCACTTCTTCACCACCCTTCGGGTAGGGTATTTGCTGGTCCGCCGGTGCACACTGGTGAAACTGTTCATCGAAGTCCTCGGGCAGAAACGGAAACGTCTGCTGCTGCCAATGCGCGTCATAGGTGCCTGCGTACTGTCTTCTGACCGGCCAGTTGCGCGCCACGGCGGAAAACGCCGCCGGCCGGTGTTTGCCGGTGGGGGACCTGACCGGGTCGTCTAACAGTTCCAGGCTGGGGGCAGGCAGGTCATGCAGCTCCGCCCCGGTGTTCGGACCCATCCAGCCCAAGCCGACAGGATTGCTGGCCAGGGTTTCGGTCAATGTCTGCACCTTATCGCCTCTGCCCTTTTGATAGGTGCGCGTTCCGCCGAAGGCAAAGCCAAAATGCAGCGGCATGCTGACAAACGGGTCCGGCTTGGTCAGGCTGGCCATGCCGAGCCGGACGCGCCATTTGCGTGGCCCGATTACCTTCACCCCTTTTTGCAGGGTGCCCACCTTGAAACCGGCCACCAGTTCGGTCACTGGTGCTCCTGCCGGCGCGTGAGCCTGCGCGTCGAACAGGATGTCGCAACGCGGTTTGTAACGCACCAAGTCACTGCCGTACTTCATCGGGCTGGTACCGGGATCGGCAAAGAAGACGTCGCCCGCTTCCAGCGGCTGTGGCGCGATTGGTCGCGGCCGCGCACCGCGACGGGGTATCTGCCAGCTCGATTTAACGACAATGACCAAGTGTTCGCGCCCTTCCACATCGAGCGATGTGGTCAAGTCGGCCAGCAGGTGGCTGGAGGTCACCATTATGTCCATGACTGCCCCTTATTGATATTCATCGAACCGCCCAGGCTGCGCCGGGTGCTGTTCCGTCGAACCTGCTCGACCCACTTCATCTGCCTCTGCAGCTCCTTCAGTGCGATATCGGGGGGCATCAGGTAGAAGTGCCACCGTGAACGCGAACGGACGCGAAAGCCCCTCGAATACATCGACGCGGCTGAAGAGAAGTTGGGACGATGGACCATGCTCATTTAGAAAAACAAACGCAACAAGCGGTCATGCTGACGTTCGCTGACCAGATCTTGCAAGCTCATGCTTTCTCCATACAATGAATTAAACAAGTATCGCCGCACTCCGACGCAGAGGAAGAAGGCCCAGAGTCGACCGTTCGTATTGCCGAATAGTAGCATAAATACCAACAGTTATGAAATTGCTCATACGGATTGAATGTTGCATAAATCGGCGGCGCATCGACAATTTCTGACGCGGGACCCATAACGCGGAGCGATACTGAAACCGAATTTGGGATGGCCAAAACCGGGGCTATTTTCGCAATATGCCTGGAGAAATTGTAACTATTCAGCCGCTATGCAACTGATGGGATAGGCGCGCCGACAAATGCGCGCTGTAGCACTGCGAGCATGTTGTGGCCCTGTTTTCGCAGGGTATCGAGGCAAGAACGGATGACGCAGAAAT
>NZ_WHJH01000062.1 GCF_011682145.1 Massilia mucilaginosa | reverse complement strand
TTGCGCCCTATAGAACCGAGCACATCAATCGGTATGGCGATTACACCTTAGACTTGGAAAGAAAGCTGCCGCCAATGAACTACAAAACCAAGATTCTTCAATAATTCAGTCACTTACAGCTCAATTTTGGTATTTTTACACGGATCCCGGCCGACCCTCGAATAGTCCGATGAGCAATGTTCCTTAAACATACCGCGCGGTCGGTATGATAGAATCCCGACTTCGATTGATGAAGCGGAGTTCCACCATGACAGCCTGGTTTTCCTATCTCGCCCTGGCCGGCGCCATTGTCTGCGAGGTGATCGGCACCACCTTCCTCGGCAAGTCCGAGCAGTTCAGCAAAATGCTGCCGACCGGGCTGATGGCGCTGTTCTACGCCGGCTCCTTCTACCTGCTGTCGCTGGCGCTCAAGCATGTTCCGCTGGGCGTGGCGTATGCCATCTGGGGCGGGGTGGGAATCGTGCTGACGGCGCTCATCGGCGTGATCGTGTTCAAGCAGCGCCTGGATCCGGTGGCGATCATCGGCATCGGCCTGATCGTGACCGGCGTGGTGCTGGTGCAGGCGTTCTCGACATCGGCGGCGCATTGAACGCCCCGACCCGGAAGAAGGCGCCCGAGCGGGTGCGCAGCGCCTTGCTCGCCTGCGCCGCGAAGATTGCCGTGGAAGAGGGGCTGGCCGGGGTCACCGTGCAGGCCGTGGCGCAGTCCGCCGGGGTGAGCAAGGGAGGCCTGTTCCACCATTTCGCCAACAAGCAGGCGCTGGTCGAGAGCATGTTCGACGACATGATCGCGCGCCTCGACGCGGGCCTGGACGCCTGCCTGGCCGGCGACGATGGCGCGTACGGCTGTTTTACGCGCGCCTACGTGCGCATGGTGTTCGACGAGCCGCCGCCGGCATCGGATAATCCGTGGAGCGTGGCCTTGCCGGTGTCGCTGATCGCCGATCCCGCGCTCAAGCAGCGCTGGGACGCGTGGCTGGCGCGGCGGCTGTCGGTCCACGCCGCTACCGACGCCGCGCCGCTGCTGGGCGTGGTGCGGCTGGCCGCCGATGGCGCCTGGTTCGACTGGCTGCTGGCGCGCGGCGAGCGGCCGGCGTATTTTCCACAGGTGCGCGCCCAATTGCTGGCGCTGGCCGCATCGCCGAAAATAGTTCCTTTCGGCATGCTTGCGCAGGGTGACGCGAGATAGAATACGACTGTTTTTCTACTGGTATAGGAGTCGATTCGATGATCTTGCGTTGCGCCGCAGTATGCATGTTGTCGTTGATGCTGGCCCGTCCGGCACTGGCAAGCGATATTTCCGGTGTGCGGATCGGCAGCACGCTGTCCGAAGCGAGCCTGGCCATCAAGAGCGCCAACAACGCGTTTGCGATCAAACCGTTCAAGATTGTTGAACGCGAGTTGACGGGGCTGTCGGCGACGCGGGGAAACCGGGACCCCGATAGCGAGGAAGGCGCCGCCGACGAGTTCATCGTGTTGCAGAACGCCGCTGGCAAGGTCTGGTTCGTCGCGCGCTATCAGCGCATGGTTCCCGGTTCGCGGGTGAGCCTTGACGCGTTGCTGGGCTCGCTGACGCAGAAGTTCGGCGAGCCGACCTTGCGCCCGGAGCCCGGACCCCGCGGCTGGAGCTTGTATTCCTGGGACACCGACCGCGAAGGCAAGCGCGTCAAGGGGGCGGACGGGAACATCCCGTGCAAGTCCATCGCACTGGAGGGCACGCCGCTCGCGGGGGGGCGCCTGAGGGCGCCAAGCAGCATTCCTCACAACTGCGGGATGCGGGTGATGCTCACCGACGTGTTTGAGCGTGACGGTATGGTCAACCGCTTCATTTTGACCGTCATCGACGTCAAGACGGCCTCCGATGACATCGAGCGCGCGCGGCGGCGGCACGAGGCGGACATCGCGCGTGAGCGCAAGAGCGGCATCAAGCCGCAGATCTGAGCTGCCAGCCGGTCACCGCCGCGACACCGTGCGCCTTATGCCCAGCGTGTTGTATAGACAATGTTTTAGTGGCAGACTAGCGGTCTCTCGTCCATGGATATCTTATGAAAAAAGTCTTGTTCTCCCTGACCATGTGCTGCGCCGCTGTCCAGTCGATGGCGCAAGCGCCGGCCGGCTTGCCTGCCGCACCGTCCGCCGAGACCGCTGCCCAGGCTGTCAAGTCCGACACGTTCTTGCTGAAATCGGCCGTGCTGTCCGAAACCCGCCGCATCAATGTATTCGCGCCGGCCGGTCATGGCGGCAAGGAGTCCGCTGCGCTGCCGGTGCTGTACATGCCCGACGGCGGCCAGGCTGAAGATTTTCCGCACGTCGCGCAGACGGTGCAGGCGCTGGTGGCCGCGGGGCGCATGATGCCGGTGCTGCTGGTGGGAATCGAAAACACCGAACGCCGGCGCGACCTGACCGGTCCGACCACGGTCGAGCGCGACAAGAAGATCGCCGCGCGCGTGGGCGGCTCGGCGGCGTTCCGCCAGTTCATCCGCAGCGAGCTGATGCCGTACATTGCCGCGCACTACCGCGTCACGGCCGACAAAGGGATCGTGGGCGAATCGCTGGCCGGCCTGTTCATCGTCGAAACCTTGCTGGTCGAGCCGGACCTGTTCGACCGCTACGTGGCGATCAGCCCCAGCCTGTGGTGGAACGATGAAGCGCTGGTGCGCGCGGCGGACGCCAGCATCAAGGCGCTGCCGGCCCGGCAGAAGAAGATTTTCCTGACCTCGGCCGATGAAGACAATATCGTCCCCGGCACGGCGCGCCTGGCGGCGTCGCTGCTGGCGCATGCGCCGGCCGGCGTGAGCTTGAGCTTCAAGCCGATGCCGAAGGAGCGCCACGAGACGATTTACCGCGCCAGCGAAGCGGTGGCGCTGGAAACGGTGTACGGGCCGGCCGGCGCAGGCGCCATCGGCGCCGGCGCGGGCAAGGCGCCCGGCGCCGCCCAGTAAGCGGACTGATCTTTTCCCCGGAGCGGCGCCATCGCGGCGCTGCGGGCATGCGCGCAGCGCCGCGATGGCGGCGAATTGTCACCTGTTCTCTCCGTTATACAACGGATTTCATTTTCGTAGTGCAACACGTTTGACATCTCCGCGCGCTCGCGCCTATCCTTGCTGCATGGGCTCGCGTTGAGGCGCGCGTCCACCCGTTTCAAGCCCCAGCATGACCGGGCGCCCCTGCCGGCCCCAACCTCGCCGGCGGAGTTTGCCGCACGTTTGACCTGATCCTCGTCTGACTCTTCGCTCAAGATGTACCTGGTGCGGCTGTCCTTGCGCGTCCAGTAACCTTACGGAAAACTCAAGATGCCTTCTATCGTCAAGCACCGCATTGCCCTCTCTTTCGCCAGCCTGCTGGCGTGCGCCTCCCAGGCATCGGCCCAGGCCACCGACAGCGCCGCGCCCGCACCCGCCGCCGCGCCGGCCACCACCATGACCGCCAACGTCACCCTGGTCTCGCAATACATCTCGCGCGGCTTTCGCCAGACCTGGGGCAAGCCGGCCCTGCAAGGCGGCTTCGACCTGGGCCATCCGAGCGGCTGGTCGGCCGGGGTCTGGATGTCGACCGTCAGCAACCGCTATGTCGAGGACGGCACGCTCGAAATCGACCTGTACGGCGGCTACAGCGGCAGCGCCGGGCCGATCGGCTACAGCGCGCTGGTGTATTACTACAAATACCCGGGCGCCGAGTACCGCGCCACCGCCACCACCTACGACTACGGCGAACTGTCGCTGGGCATGACCTACAAATTTTTCTATGCCAAGTACAACAGCACCTACACCAAGGAATTTTTCGGCATCACCAATGCGCGCGGCACCGGCTACCTGGACATCGGCGCCAATGTCGACCTCGGTTCCGGCTATACCCTCAACCTGCACGCGGGCGACGGCCGGGTCCATGGCGCCGGCAACGATATCTGGAACTGGCGCGATCTCAAAGTGGGCGTGAGCAAGGCCTTCGACGGCGGCTGGGCGATGTCGGGCGCGTACACCAAGGCGCGCGGCGCCACCAATGCCTATGACGCGTACACGCTCGGCATTCCCGATTCGTCCGGGAAGATCCCGGTGTCGAATCCGGCCGTCGGCACCTTCGTGGTGGCGCTGACCAAGACATTTTGATGTTCGATACACCGACAGAGGATAAAAAGACCATGGCAGCATTCGGAACAGGGCTTTCACTCAATAGCAAGATTTGCGTCGCCGCCACCGCGCTGGTGGTGCTCAGCCTGGCCGTCACGGCGGTCGTGATCGGCGTGAAAAGCAGCGCCAGCGCGGAAGCGGCGGCCATGGAACTGGCGCGCACGTCCTCGCGCGAGGTGGTCGGCGCCTTGCAGAGCCGGCTGTCGACCAATCTGGCCAGTGTGATCAGCCTGGGATCGGCCATGCGCGCGACCAAGGCCGTCAGCCAGCCCTTGCAGCGCGAGCAGATCAACGAGTTGACCAAGGCTACCCTGCTGGGAACCGAGGACCTGATCGGCGCGGCGGTGACTTTCGAGCCGAACGAACTTGACGGCAAGGATGCCGAGTTCGCCGACAAGAAGCCGCACTTCGACGCTACCGGGCGGTTCATGCCGTATTTCACGCGCGACGCCAAGAACGAGGTGCATATCGAACCGATCGTGTTCGGCACCGCCGCCGGCGCGAATGACTGGTACGACATTCCCAAGCGCAGCGGCAAGGTCTATTTCACGGAGCCGTACGTGTATCCGGTGGCGGGCAAGGATGTGCTGATGGCCTCGCTGGTGGCGCCGATCATCGTTGACGGCAAGTTCAAGGGCACGGCCAGCGCCGACTTCATGCTGCCGCGCCTGACCGCCATCCTGGCGAGCCTGAAAGTGATCGAGGGCGGCAAACTGTCGCTCATTTCAAATGGCGGCCTGTACGCCAGTCATCCCGTCGCGGAGCGCCTGGGCAAGCCGGCCGACGATTTGCCGGCGGCCGCGCTCGAGCGCATCAAGCAAGGCCAGGCCTACGAATTCGATGATGGCCGTGGCAATATCCGCCTGCTGCAACCGCTCGCTATCCATGCCGATATCGCGCCGTGGAGCGTGGAGCTGAGCTTTCCCAAGGCCGTGGCGACCGCGCCGGCGCGCGAACTGCTGCTCTACACCCTGATCGTGGCGCTGGTGTGCGCCCTGGCCACTGGCGGCATCCTGGTGCTGGTGGTCTCGCGCCTGACCCGTCCGCTGCGCACCCTGGGCGAGACGATGACCAACCTGTCCTCGGGCGAGGCCGACCTGCGGGTGCGGCTGGACGTGCGCGGCAAGGATGAGCTGGCGGTGATCGGGGAGGGCTTCAACGCCTTTGTCACCAAGATTCATGCGGTGCTGGTGCAGGTGCACGAGAGCGCCGACAACGTGGCCCAGTCGAGCGCGGAAATCGCGCACGGCAATAACGACTTGTCGGCGCGCACCGAGCAGCAGGCCAGTTCGCTGGAAGAAACGGCGGCCTCGATCGAGCAGCTGACCGCCACCGTGCGCGACAATGCCGAGAACGCCAAGCAGGCCAACCAGCTGGCGGCATCGGCCTCGGACGTGGCGCGCAAGAGCGGGGCGGCGGTGTCGCAGGTGATCGCCACCATGACATCGATCAACGAATCGTCCAACAAGATCGTCGACATCATCAGCGTGATCGATGGAATCGCTTTCCAGACCAATATCCTGGCCTTGAACGCGGCGGTGGAAGCGGCGCGCGCCGGCGAGCAGGGTCGCGGCTTCGCGGTGGTGGCGTCGGAAGTGCGCAACCTGGCCCAGCGCAGCGCGGCGGCCGCCAAGGAGATCAAAGCCCTGATCGACGATTCGGTGGGCAAGGTGGCGATCGGCAGCCGCCAGGTCGACGAGGCCGGCAGCACGATGGAGCAGGTGGTCGCCAGCGTGGGCCGGGTCAATGCCATCATCGCGGAAATTACGGTCGCTACCGGCGAGCAAAGCCAGGGCATATCGCAGGTCAACCAGGCGATTGCCGAGATGGATGGCGTGACCCAGCAAAACGCGGCACTGGTGGAAGAAGCCGCCGCCGCCGCCGAAAGCCTGCAGTTCCAGGCCTCGCAGCTGGCCAGGGCGGTCAATGTGTTCAAGCTGGACGACCGCACCCACAGCGCGGCGCACCAGACGGTGGCGCGCTCCACGCCGTCGTCGACCATGGCCCGGCCCGGCGCCCGGCCCGCGCTGGCCAAGCCGGCCAAGCCGGCCAAGCCGGCGAGCACGCCCGCCACCGAGGAATGGGACGAGTTCTGAGGTCCTGCCGGCACAGCGCAGCGGCCTGTTGCGCGCCGCTGCGCCCAACCCATCTGGGACAGCAGCGCCGGCACATCAATCAGCGCAGCGCGCGCGGCCGGCAAGCGGCCACGCGCGCTCAGCGCACAAATGCACGGCTGCGCAGTTCGCGGCGCAGCTCCTGCGCCACCTGCTGGCGCATCTCTTCTCCGACAAAGCCGCCGATCTCCACCTTGACGCCGCGCGATTCGAGCGCGATCAGGCTGCGCTTGCGGTCGGGCATGGCGATGCGCGTCCAGCACGCTTCCAGGCGGATCCGCTCGACCTTGCCCGCCTCGACCCGCTCCACGATCAGCCCTCCCTCGCTGAACGCCACGGTTTCGCAGTCGCCCGCATGGCGCGCGTAGTGCAGCAGCGCCGCCGCCAGCACGCCGATGTCGAGCAGCGCGAAGACAAACACGAACCAGGCGCCATGCAGCGCAAAGGCGAGGGCGATCGCGATCAGAACCCCGCACAGCGAACCGTACGCCACGCCAACCTGGCGCGGCGACATCGAACAATTCTTCTTCAACAGCCATTCCTGTTTCATGCTGGCGCCATGCGCTGTGGTCGTTGAGGTGTCATTTGATCTGCGGCGGCGTCCCGAAGGTGTGGAAGGGGGCGGGACTGGGCACCGTCCATTCCAGCCCTTCGGCGCCATCCCAGGGCTTGGCCGCCGCCTTCTCGCCGCCGCGCACGGTCGGCAGCACGATGGCGAACAGCCAGTAAGCCTGCGTCAGCCCGAACAGCAAGGAAGCGACCGAAGTGAGCATGTGAAAGTCGGCGAACTGGGTGGCATAGTCGGCATAGCGGCGCGGCATGCCGGCCAGCCCCAGGAAATGCATGGGAAAGAAGGTGACGTTGACCCACACCAGCGAATTCCAGAAGTGAAATTTGGCGCGCCCCTCGTTGTACATGTGCCCGGTCCATTTCGGCACCCAGTAGTAGAAGCCGGCGAACAGGCAGAACAGCGATCCGGCCACCAGCACGTAATGAAAATGGGCAACGACGTAATAGGTGTCGTGCACCTGGATATCGATCGGCACCACCGCCAGCAGCACGCCGGACAGGCCGCCGATGGTGAACACCCAGATGAAGCCGATCGCGAACAGCATCGGCGTTTCCAGGGTCAGCGAGCCGCGCCACATGGTGGCGATCCAGTTGAACACCTTCACGCCGGTCGGCACCGCCACCAGCATGGTGGCGTACATGAAGAACAGCTGGGCCGTAACCGGCATGCCGGTGGTGAACATGTGGTGCGCCCAGACGATGAACGAGAGGATCGCAATGGCGGCGGTGGCGTACACCATCGAGGCGTAGCCGAACAGGCTCTTGCGCGCAAAGGCGGGAATGACCTGCGATATGATGCCGAAGCCGGGCAGGATCATGATGTACACCTCGGGATGGCCGAAGAACCAGAAGAGGTGCTGGTACAGGACCGGATCACCGCCCCCGGCCGCGTTGAAGAAGGTGGTGCCGAAGTGGCGGTCGGTGAGCATCATGGTCACGGCGGCGGCCAGCACCGGCATGACGGCGATGAGCAGGTAGGCGGTGATCAGCCAGGTCCAGCAGAAGATCGGCATCTTCATCAAGGTCATGCCCGGGGCGCGCATGTTGAGGATGGTGGTGATGATGTTAATCGCGCCCATGATCGACGAGGCGCCCATCAGGTGGATGGCGAAGATGGCCAGGTCCATCCCGGGACCCATTTGCAGCGACAGCGGCGGATACATGGTCCAGCCCGACGCGGTGGCGCCGCCGGCGCTGAAAAAGGCGGCCAGCAGCAGCACGGCGGCCGGCGGCAGCAGCCAGAACGAAAAATTGTTCATGCGCGCGAACGCCATGTCGGAGGCGCCGATCTGGAGCGGGATCATCCAGTTGGCGAAGCCGACGAAGGCCGGCATGATGGCGCCGAACACCATCACCAGCCCGTGCACGGTGACGAACTGGTTGTACAGCTCGGGATAGAAGAATTGCAGCCCCGGCTGGAACAGTTCGAGCCGGATCAGCAGGGCCAGCACGCCGCCGGCCATGAACATGGCCAGCGAAAACCACAGGTACAGGGTGCCGATATCCTTGTGGTTGGTCGCGTACAGCCAGCGCCGCCAGCCGTGCGGATGGCTGTGCCGTTCGTCGTGGGCCAGCGCGTCCTGGCCGGGAAGGATGCTCGCGCTCATCGGTTCTCCGTGCGTCGATCTCACGGATGACTATAGCGAGGCCCGTCCGCCACACGATTGCGCGCCCTGCGCCACTTGGCGGGCGTCAAACGGCCGCGTTTTCAGGGGAACTCTGGGCCGCGCATGGCGGCGTCATGCGTGCACGCCGTCCCGCCTGTCAGGCGCCCGGACCCAGCCGCGCGGTCGCGCCTTCCACCACGGCGGCGGAAAACACGCGCCGCTCGGGGCAGCCGCCGCTTGAGCAGATCAGTCCGGTCAGCATGGCGCTGGCCGCCAGCGTCATGGTCTGCACCGGCTGGCGCAGGGTGGTCAGGTTGTAGCTGAGCCAGCCGGCCGGCGCCATGCCGTCGAAGCCGGTCACCGACAATTGGCCCGGCACGTCGAGGCCGAGGTCGTGGCGCGCCGTGTCGAGGCAGCCGATGGCCATGATGTCGTTGCCGCACATGACCGCGTCCGGCAGGCCGCCCAGGCCGGCGATGATCTCGCGCAGCCCGCGCCCGCCGCTGGCGTAGTCGTAGTCGCCGCTGACGATCAGCGGCGCGGCCAGTCCCAGTTCGGCCAGGCGCCCGGCCACCCCGTGCTTGCGGTCCTGGGCGATGGCCGAGTCGTGCGGGCCGTCGATCATGGCGAAGCGCTTGTGGCCGGCGGCGGCCAGGCGCGACACCAGCAGGCGCGCCCCTTCCACCTGGTCGCACACGACCGCGTTGACTGCGCCTTCGCGCAGGGTGCGGTTGAACAGCACGAAGGGAATCCGGCGCCGCTCGAATTCGGCCGCCTGCTCATGGCTCAGGGTGGCGGCCAGCACCGCGCCGTCGACCTGGTGCTGCCAGATGTCGGCCAGGGTGGCGCCGATGTCGCCTTCGCGCGCCAGCGAAAACAGCAGCACGCGCATGCCGTGCTGGCCGAATTGCCGGCTCAGCTCGGACAGGATCTGCGGATAGTGCAGGGTGACGATGTCCGACAGCACCACCGCGATCAGGTTCGAGCGGCGCGTGATCAGGCTGCGCGCGGCGGCGTTGGGCGTGTAGTCGAGGTCGGCGGCAGCCTGCATCACGCGCGCAAAGGTGGCTTTCGACACGCTGGCGCCCGGCTTGAAGCAGCGCGACACGGCCGATTGCGACACCCCGGCCGCGCTGGCCACGTCGTAGGACGTGACGCGGCGCGCTTCGCTGTGGATCAGCTGCTTGACGTCGGCAATGCTGGGGCAGTGCGGTGGCGTGTGGGTCATCTAGTTCTTCTGGGTAACAATCCTTGGCGGATTGCCCAGTGTAGCCCATCACGTTTCTATGTGGCAATACGTTACTGCTGAGAACTGCGGCCGCGCCGGAATCGCGGTTTTTCAGTTGCGCCGCGACGACATTGCAGGCAGGATGCCCGCTGGCGGCACCGTCTGGTATAATGCCGCCCCTTAATCTAAAGGGTACCATGGCGAATGCTTGCGGCGTCGATTTCGGAACGTCAAACTCAACAGTAGGCTGGGTCCGCCCCGGTCAGTCGTCTCTGCTCGCCCTCGAGGATGGCAAGGCAACCTTGCCCTCGGTGGTGTTTTTCAACGCCGAGGACGAGGAGGTCAGCTATGGCCGCGCGGCCCTGGCAGGCTATCTTGCCGGCTATGAAGGGCGCTTGATGCGCTCGCTCAAAAGCTTGCTCGGAACCAGCCTGATCGACGGCCAGACCGAAGTCGGCGGACGCGCATTGCCGTTCCGCATGCTGATGTCGCACTTCATCGGCGAGGTCAAGCGGCGCGCCGAACGCGAAGCGGGGCGCACCTTCACCTCGGCCGTGTTCGGCCGTCCGGTGTTCTTCATCGACGACAGTGCTGCCGCCGACCGCCTGGCCGAGGATACTCTGGCCGAAGTGGCGCGTTCGGTCGGCTTCGAGCACGTGGCCTTCCAGTACGAGCCGATCGCGGCCGCCTTCGACTACGAGTCGCAGATCCGGCGCGAGGAACTGGTGCTGATCGCCGACATCGGCGGCGGCACCTCGGACTTTTCGCTGGTGCGCCTGTCGCCCGAACGGGCCCTGAAGGCCGAGCGGCGCGACGACATCCTGGCCACCGGCGGCGTGCACATCGGCGGTACCGACTTCGATAAATACCTGAGCCTGGCTTCGGTGATGCCGCTGCTCGGTTACCAGACCCTGTTGAACAACAATAGCGCGATTCCGTCGAGCTATTTCTTCAACCTGGCGACCTGGCACACCATCAACCTGGCCTACACCAAGAAGGCGGCGGCGCAACTGGCCGACGTGGCGCGCGACGCCCGCGAGCCGGACAAGCTGGGCCGCCTGCAGCGCCTGATCGAAGAGCGTTCCGGCCACTGGCTGGCGATGCAGGTGGAAGAAGGCAAGATCGCGCTGTCGGACGCGGCCAGCTATACGCTCGCGCTCGACCGCCTGTCGCCGCCGGTCGACCTGCTGCTCCAACGCAGCGAGTTCGACGACGCCATCAGCCACCTGGTCGGCAATATCGACCAGACCGTGCTGAAGCTGTTGCTTGATGCCGGCGTCTCGCCGGACGCGGTCGACACGGTATTCTTCACCGGCGGCTCGAGCGGCGTGCGCATGCTGCGCGAACGCATCGGCGCGCTGGTGCCGAATGCGCGCAAGGTCGAAGGCGACCTGTTCGGCAGTATCGGCGCCGGGCTCGCGCTCGACGCCGTGCGCAAGTTCGGTTAAGGAGGCGCATCGTGTTCGAGAAACCGATCGTCATGCTCGATTTCGAGACCACGGGTTTGTCGCCGGCCTACGGCGACCGCATTACCGAAGTGGCGGCCTTGCGCATCGTCGACGGCCGCGTGAGCGAGCGTTTTGTGTCCCTGGTCAATTGCGGCGCGGTCATTCCGCCCTTCATTTCGGCGCTGACCGGCATTTCGCAGGCCATGGTCGACAGCGCGCCGCCGGTCGAGCGGGTGCTGCCGCAGTTGTTGGAATTCATCGGCAGCGATGCCCTGTCGGCCCACAACGCCAGCTTCGACGAAAAGTTCCTGCACGCCGAGGCCGAGCGGCTGGGCATGGTGCCGGGGCATCAGGGCCTGGTGTGTTCGCTCAAGCTGTCGCGCCGCGTGTTTCCGGGCTTGTCGAGCTACAAGCTGGGATTGCTGTCGGGCCAGCTCGGGATCCGCTTTCGCAGCGCCGCCCACCGGGCCGAGGCCGACGCCGAAGTGGCGGCCGACCTGCTGATCCACATCGCCCGGCATCTGGGGCGGACCTACGGCTTCGGTTCGGTCGCGCCCCAGTTGCTGGTGTCGATGAACAAGCTGAGCGCGGCCAAGGTGCCCGCCTGGCTGCGCCAGCTGGCGGACGCGGCACAGTTGGCAGAAATTCCGCCACAAAGCGCCTGATCGCTTTACAATATTGGCACCATGACCCGCCAGCTCTTCACTCGCATCGTATTGTCGCTTCTGCTGCTGATGTCGCATCAGATGGCGACGTCGCACATGATGTCGCACTGGAGCCTGGCGCCGCAGGCAACGTCGCACCAGGACAGCAGTGCGCTTGCGCGCGCGGTGGCCCAGGACCAGAGCTGCGACCAGTGCCTGGCCTTCGCCCAGCTGGCCGGGCCGCTGGCCAGCCATGCGCACGGCTTTGCCTTTACCGATCCCGGCACCACGCCGCTGGCGGCCATCACGCCCCAGACGGCCCGCGCGCGCTCCCTGCGCGCGTTCGAACCACGCGCTCCACCTCAGGCCTGACAGCCGGTTTCTGTTTTTCGTTTCCGTTTAGTTTGCGTTGCGCCACGCCGTTCGCGGTTGGCGCGCGCCTGTCTGTCAATGTTTGTTTGCCCGAGGTTTTCGCATGAATGTCCAACGTACGCTGCTTGCCAGCGCGATCCTGTCCGCCCTGTCCACCCTGAACTATGCCAACGCGCAAGTCGCGACCGCCGCCGCTGGCGCCGCCGCCGACCCGGTCGTGCCCAAGGTGATCGTCACTGCCAATCCATTCGGAAAGTCCGAAGGCGACCAGATCCTTACCCCCGCCAAGATCTTGTCGGGCGACGAATTGCGCGACAAGCTCGGCGGCTCGCTGGGCGAAACGCTGTCGAACGAACTCGGCGTGTCGGCCTCCGGTTTCGGCGCCGGCGCCTCGCGCCCGATCATCCGCGGCCTGGAAGGCTCGCGCGTCAAGATGCTGGAAAACGGCATGGCCGTGGCCGACGTGTCCGGCCTGTCGAACGACCACGCGGTCTCGGCCGACGGCGCGGTGGCGCGCCAGATCGAAATCCTGCGCGGCCCGGCCGCCTTGCTGTATGGCTCGGGCGCCATCGGCGGCCTGGTCAACGTGGTCAACGAACGCATCCCGACCGCGCTCGAAGACAAGCCGGCCGGCCAGCTGGAAACCCGCTACGGCACGGTCGACAAGGGCCGCAGCGCCTCCGGTTCGCTCGATGGCGCGGTCGGCAATATCGGCCTG
Organism: Massilia mucilaginosa; assembly: GCF_011682145.1. GTDB lineage: Bacteria > Pseudomonadota > Gammaproteobacteria > Burkholderiales > Burkholderiaceae_D > Telluria_A > Telluria_A mucilaginosa. The sequence goes on along the minus strand of NZ_WHJH01000062.1, from coordinate 23,162 downwards.
CATATCGACGGCAGCATCCGCCGCTCGGACGACTACAAGATTCCCGACAGCCGCGTGCTGAACGATCCGTCGTCCGCATCTAGCCGCCTGCCGCAATCGTTCACGCGCCAGGATACGCTGGGCGCCGGCGCCTCGCTGATCGGCGACTGGGGCCACGCCGGCGTGTCGGTGTCGTCGCTGAACAACCGCTACGGCATCCCGACCCTGGAAGGCTCGCGGATCGACCAGTCGCAGATGCGCTACGATCTCGATACCTTGTTGAACAAGCCGTTCACCGGCGTCGAGACCATCAAGTTCAAGTTCGGCTACACCGATTACGAGCATGCCGAACTCGACGACGAGAACAAGGCGGAAGTCGTGTTCGCCAACCGCGCCCTCGAAACCCGCGCCGAGCTGACCCATGCGCCGCTGGCCGGCTGGCATGGCACGGTCGGCGTGCAGACCGAGAACGCCCACTTCAGCGCGCTCAGCGGCGAAGGCGGCCCGGACACGGTGCCGGTCACGCACTCGACCTCGAACGCGCTGTTCGTGGTCGAGGAGCGCGACGTCGGCCCGCTGCGCGTGAACGCCGGTGCGCGCCTGGAATCGGTCAAGCGCAAGCCGCTCGGCAACGTCGAGCGCAAGTTCGACCTCGGTTCCTACTCGGCCGGCGCCCTGTGGCCGTTCACGCCGGGCTACAGCATGGGCGCGACGGTCTCGGTGGCGCAGCGCGCGCCGGCCACCGAAGAGCTGTACTCGGGCGGCCCGCACGACGCCACCCAGACCTTTGATATCGGCAATGCCGACTTCAAGAAGGAAACCTCGCGCAATATCGAACTGTCGCTGCAAAAGGTCAGCGGCCTGGTGCGCTGGAAGGCGAACGTGTTCCAGAACAAGGTCAAGGACTTCATCTACGGCAATATCAACGGCAATCTGGTCGATGAAGAAGGCAATCCGGGCGAGGAGCTGTTGCAGCGCATCTACCAGCAGGCCGACGCCAGCATCCGCGGCGCCGAAGCCGAAGTGACCTACAACCAGCACGGCGAAGGCCTGTCCCTGCGCGGCTTTGCCGACACTTCGCGCGGCAAGCTCGATCACGGCGGCAGTCTGCCGCTGCAGCCGGCCACCCGCATCGGCTTTGACGCCGGCTACCGCAGCGGCCCGTTGCGCGCCGGCCTGTCGCTGATGCGCGCCCAGACCCAGGACCGGCTCGCCAGTTTCGAACAGAACGCGACCCCGGGCTACACCCAGCTCAGCGCCAACGTGGCGTACACCCAGCGCATGGGCACGCTGGACCTGACCTGGTTCATGATCGCGCGCAATCTTTTGAACGAGGATATCCGCCTGTCGACGTCGGTACTTAAAGACGTTTCGCCACTGCCCGGCCGAAATTTCCTGTTCGGCGTTCGCACCAAGTTTTAAGCAAGCGCAAGCATAAATTTGTTTCAGGCCGAAACCAAACCCCGCTGAGAGCGATCTCAGCGGGGTTTTTTCATGCCCCCTTAACGTGACAACCTGCTATGACGCTTGTGCCCAGTCAAACTCCGGCACTCTTGTTCTATTAAAATTTTAGCAATACTTCTCAGGTCGCTTGTTGCCTGTTGCCGCCCAATATTTCTGTAGTTTCAACGGCCTTGGCGCCGAAGGATGAAGCATGGACCGCCAGAATACTATTCGCGAGAACTATCAAACCTACATGTGGTTCCGTCAGGCTGCGGAACGCGGCGATGCGTACGCCCAGTTCAACCTGGGGCTGATGTACAAGAAAGACGGCGAATACGGGCGCGCGGTCGGCTGGCTGCGCAAGGCTGCCCAGCAGGGACTGGCGTTCGCCCAGAACCACCTCGGCTCCATGTATTACCACGGGCGCGGGGTTCCCAAGAACGATACCGAGGCCGCCGCCTGGTTCCGTCAGGCGGCCGAGCAGGGCGACGCCTCGGCCCAGCAAAACCTGGGGCTGATGTTCCGCAAGGGGCGCGGCGTGGGGCAATGCCACGAGCAGGCCATGACCTGGTTCTGCCGCGCCGCCGAACAGGGCGTGGGCAGCGCCCAGAACCTGCTGGCCGAATGCTATCTGTCGGGGCAGGGCGCGCCGGTCAATTATCCGCTGGCCATGGCCTGGTTCCGCAAGGCGGCGATGCAGAGCGACGCCACGGCCCAGCTCAACCTCGGCTTGATGTACAAGCACGGCCAGGGCGTCGAGAGCGACGACGAACAGGCGCTGTGCTGGTTCCGCCAGGCCGCCGCGCAGGGCAACGCCATGGCCCAGCGCCAGCTGGGCGTGGCCTATGCCGACGGGCTCGGCGTGCGCGCCGACCCCTTGCGCGCCGTCGCCTGGCTGCAGCGCGCCGCCGAGCAGGGCGACAAGGACGCCCAGTTCAGCCTGGGCGTGATGCTGGCCAACGGCCAGGGCATCGAGCGCGACGAACCGCGCGCGCTGCAGTGGTACGCGCGCGCCGCCGAACAGCGCCACGTGCTGGCCCAGTACAACCTGGGCAGCATGTACGCGAACGGGCGCGGCACTCCGCGCGACGAGGTCCGCGCGCTCGAATGGTACCGCCGCGCGGCCGAGCAGGGCGCGGCCATCGCCCAGTTCAACCTCGGCGTCATCTACGCCGGCGGCCAGGGTGTGCCGCGCGACGATGTCCAGGCCGTTTACTGGTACCGCAGCGCCGCCGAGCAGGGCGACGCCAGCGCCCAGAACAACCTCGGCGTCATGTACGCCAACGGCCAGGGCGTACCGCAGGACGACGCCATGGCCGTCTGCTGGTACCGCCAGGCCGCCGAGCAGGGCCATGCGCTGGCCCAGTACAACCTGGGCGGCATGTACAACAGCGGGCGCGGGGTCGAGCGCGACGCCGTGCGCTCCTACATGTGGATGCTGCTGGCGGCCGAGGCCGGCGACGAGACGGCCAACGCCAACAAGAGCATCGTGGCGCGCCGCCTCACCCCGGCCCAGATCGGCGCGGCGGTCGACCAGTCGCAGCAGTGGCGCCTGGCCCACGCCGGATCGCGCAAGGAACCGGGCGTCATGCACTAGCCGGAGCATGGCGGCGCCCGGCGTGGCGCCGCGTCTGTTCATTTTGTCAACGCCGCGCCGTCCGCATGTGCTCCCACGCGCCCCAACCCGGTTGAAAGTTCTGTTCGGAACTTTCTTCCAGACGCTACAATAGGTCAGCCAACAGGCCGCACCTGCCTCGCCCACCGGGCGGGATTATCGTCCACCCTGGAATCGCGCCCATGAACACCTTTTTCTGTCCGATCACCCTGGCCGTCCTGTCGCTGGCCGCGCTGTCGCCGGGCAGCGCCGCCGCCGGCGCCGCCGCCATCGCGGTGCAGGTCAATGACAGCAGCGGCAAGCCGCTGGCCGACGTGGTCGTGAGCGCCGCGCCGGACGGCAACGCGGCCGTGCCGCACACCATGAAAGCGGCCGAGATCGAACAGCGCGGCCTCAAGTTCCTGCCGCTGGTGAGCGTGATCCAGACCGGCAGCAAGATCTCGTTCCCCAACTTCGACAAGGTCAAGCACCACATCTATTCCTTCTCGCCAGCCAAGAAATTCGACCAGAAACTGTACTCCGGCGTGGCGGCCGCGCCACAGGTATTCGACAAGGCCGGCACCGTTGTACTGGGCTGCAATATCCACGATGGCATGGTGGCCTACATCAAAGTGGTCGACACCCCGTTCTTCGCCAAGACCGATGCCGCCGGCGTGGCCCGCATCGACCTGCCGGCAGCCGGTAAATACACGCTCTCGAGCTGGCATTTCAACATGGCCGGCGGCGCCGCCGGGCAGAGCGTGGCGGTCAAGGGCGAGGGCGCGACCGCCGCCAGCGTCACACTGGCCATGAAAGCGCCGGCAGCGGACGCCAGTGCGCCTTAGCCGCATGAAGTTGCGTTTCAACAGCCTCGAAGGGCGCATCGTCGGCCTGTTCCTGGTGCTGATCGTGGCCGTGCAGGCAATCGGCCTGTTCGTGATCGAGCACGGCATCAACGTCAACGCCCGTTCCAGCATCGCGACCGAACTGATCAACGGCGAGAAAGTCTTCCGCAAGCTGATGGAGCAGAACGCCCAGAAGCAGCGCTTCTCGGCCCAGGTGCTGGCGCGCGACACCGCCTTTGTGCAGGCCATCGGCAACGGCGACGAGGACGACCGCGCCACCGTCGCCTCGGCGCTCGCCAACAGCGGACGCCGCGCGCGCGCCGACATGACCATGCTGATCGACGGCGAACGCCGGGTCACGGTCGAAACCGGGATCGTCAAGAACGGCTCGCTGGAAACGCTGGTGCTGGGCCTGCTCGCCCGCGCCGAGCGGAGCGACGGCGTCAGCGCGGTCGCCATCGTCGACCAGCGCCCGGTGCAGGTGGTGGTCATGCCGGTCAAGGCGCCGATCACGATCGCCTGGGTGGTGATGGGCTTTGCGCTCGAGCGCCAGCTGGTGCTCGACATGCGCGAACTGTCGCAGCTCGACGTGGCGATCTTTACGCGCCAGCAGGACGGGCCGTTCACGCCGTTCGAATCGACCCTGCCGCCGCTGGCCATGGCGGGCGTCGCGCGCGCGCTGCAAGCGCTGCCCGACAAGCAGGCGCGCCCGTTCGACCTCGACGTCGGCGGCATCCGCTACAGTGCGCGCCTGCTGCCGCTCGGCCTCGAAGGCGGGCGCTACGCCGACGTGCTGCTGGCGCGCTCGATCGACGACGCCACCGCCGAATACACGCGCCTGCAGCGCACCCTGATGATTCTCACCGTGGTCGCCACCCTGGTCGCGTGCGGCGCGGCGGTGATCACCGCGATGCGCATCGCGCAGCCGCTGCGCCACCTGGCCGGCACCGCGCGCCGCATGGAGCGCGGCGACTACGACGGCCAGATCGACGTCGAACGCAAGGATGAAATCGGGGCGCTGGCCAAGGCCTTTGCCGGCATGCGCGAGTCGATCGCCAGGCGCGAGCACGAAATCGGCCGCCTCGCGTACTGGGACTCGCTCACCGACCTGCCCAACCGCGCCCAGTTCGTGCGCCTGCTGGGCGACGCCCTGGACGAGGCGCGCCAGCGCGAGCAGGTGGTGTTCGTGCTGATGATGGACCTGGACCGCTTCAAGCACGTCAACGACGTCATGGGCCACGCCTTCGGCGACGCCCTGCTGCAAAAAGTGGCCGAGCGCCTGCGCGCGCTGCTGGCCGAATCGCAGCCGCAGGCCCAGCTGGCGCGCCTGGGCGGCGACGAATTCGTGGTGCTGCTGCCAGCCTCCTCGATCGACCATGCGCACAAGGTGGCGGCCAGCATCCTGCGCGCGCTCGAAGCGCCGCTCTCGCTCGAAGACCAGACCGTGGACATCGGCGCCGGCCTCGGCATGGCGGCGTTTCCGATCAACGGCGCGGATCCCGAGTCGCTGCTGTCGATGGCCGAAGTGGCGATGTACGCGGCCAAGCAGCGCAACGACGGCGCGGTGGCCTACGACGCGGCCATGGACAAGTCCAGCGCCAAGAGCCTGAGCCTGCTGACGGAACTGCGCAACGCCATCGAGCGCAGCGAATTCCGCCTGCACGTGCAGCCCAAGATCCGGCTCGACACCGGCGAAGTGGTCGGGGTCGAGTCGCTGGTGCGCTGGGTCCATCCCGAACGCGGCAACGTGTTCCCGGACGAATTCATCCCGTTCGCCGAGCAGACCGGGTTCATCCGCGTGCTCACGCGCTGGGTGCTGGACCAGTCGGCCGCGCTGTGCAGCGAGCTGCAACGGCAGGGCATTTTCCTGAAAATCTCGGTCAACCTGTCGACCCGCGACCTGCTCGACCAGGACCTGCCGGCCAAGTTCAAGGACATCCTCACGCGCCACCAGCTGGCCGCCGGCTCGTTCTGCCTCGAGATCACCGAGAGCGCGATCATGGACGACCCGGTGCGCGCCCAGCAGACCCTGGAACGCCTGCATGCCATGGGCGTCGACTTGTCGATCGACGATTTCGGCACCGGCTATTCCTCGCTGGCTTACCTCAAGCGGCTGCCGGTCGACGAACTCAAGATCGACAAGTCGTTCGTGCTGAACATGGAAAACGACATCGGCGACACCAAGATCGTACGCTCGACCATCGACCTCGGTCACAACATGGGCCTTCGGGTGGTGGCCGAAGGGATCGAGAGCGAAGCGGTGTGGCGCCTGCTGGCGGCGCTGGGCTGCGACCAGGGCCAGGGCTATTTCATGAGCCGGCCGATCGCCGCCGACAAGCTGGTTGGCTGGATCGCCGGCTGGACCCCGCCGGCCAGGGCGGCGCTGCCCTACACCGAGTCGGTGGACTCGGCCTGAGTCCCGCGGGTCGCCATCACGGCCGGCGGGAAGGCCATCGCCAAGGCCCGCATTTCGCGCTATGATCTTCCCCGGCAAAGTTGCCCATATCACCAAGAGACAGAACCATGCAAATCAGACATGCAGTCCTCGTCGCCAGCCTGCTCGCCGCATTCGGCGGACAAGCCCTGGCCCAGGTCCAGACCCAGACCTGCCTGCCCGGCGCAGCGCCAACGACCTATCCGGTCACGAAAAAAGTCGAGCAGCAGGATGTGTACCACGGCACCAGCATCGCCGACCCTTACCGCTGGCTCGAAGACGCCAACAGCGCCGAGACCAAGGAGTGGGTCGATGCCCAGAACAAGGTCACCCAGGCCTACCTGGGCCAGATCGGCGAGCGCGGCGCCATCAAGGAACGCCTGACCAAGCTCTGGAACTATGAGCGCTACAGCGTGCCGTACAAGGAAAGCGGGCGCTATTTCTACAGCCGCAACAATGGCTTGCAGAACCAGTCGGTGCTCTACACCATGAAGTCGCTGAGCGACGAACCGCGCCTGCTGCTCGACCCGAATACCCTGGCCGCCGACGGCACCGTGGCGCTGGCCGGCACCGCCGTCAGCCCGGACGGCAAATACCTCGCCTACGGCACCGCCGCATCGGGCTCCGACTGGAACGAGTGGAAAGTGCGCGACATCGACACCGGCAAGGACCTGGACGACCACCTGAAATGGGTCAAGTTCTCGGGCGCTTCGTGGACCAAGGACGGCAAGGGCTTCTTCTACAGCCGCTACGACGCGCCGGAAGAATCGGCCAAGCTGGCCGGCATCAACTACTTCCAGAAGCTGTACTTCCACAAGGTCGGCACGCCGCAGAGCGAAGACACGCTGGTCTACGACCGTCCGGACGAAAAGGAATGGGGTTTCGGCGGCGAGGTCAGCAACGACGGCAAATACCTGATCATCACCGCCACCAAGGGCACCGCGCCGAAGTACCGCATCTTCTACAAGGACCTGACCAGGCAGGGTTCCAAGGTCGTGCCGCTGATCGACCAGTTCGAGGCCTCGTACAACTTCATCGACAACGACGGTCCGGTGTTCTATTTCAGCACCGACAAGAAGGCCACGCGTTCGCGCCTGATCGCCATCGACACCCGCAAGCCGGCCGAGAAAAGCTGGAAAGAGATCGTGCCCGAGACCGCGCAAACTCTGGTTGGCGCGTCGATGGTCAACAAGCAGTTCATCGTCCAGTACCTGGCCGACGCGCGCAGCATGGTCAAGATCATGGACCGCAAGGGCAAGCTGGTACGCGAGATCGCGCTGCCGGGCATCGGCTCGGCGTCCGGCTTCAACGGCAAGCCTGGCGACAGCGAGACCTTCTACTCGTTCACCGGCTTTACCAACCCGACCACCATCTACCGCCTGGATATGAAAACCGGCGCGAGCACGGTGTTCCGCAAGCCGACCGTGGACTTCGACCCGAACGCGTACGAGACGCGCCAGCAGTTCTACACCAGCCGCGATGGCACCAAGGTGCCGATGTTCATCGTCTCGAAGAAGGGCCTCAAGCTCGATGGCGGCAATCCGACTTACCTGTACGGCTACGGCGGCTTCAATGTGTCGCTGACCCCGGGCTTCTCGCCGGCCAACCTGGCATGGATGGAAATGGGCGGCGTGTACGTGGTGGCCAACCTGCGCGGCGGCGGCGAGTACGGCGAAGCGTGGCACTCGGCCGGCACCAAGCTGCAAAAGCAGAACGTGTTCGACGACTTCATCGGCGCGGCCGAGTGGCTGGTGGCGAACAAGGTGACCTCGCCGGCCAAGCTGGCGATCGGCGGCGGCAGCAATGGCGGCCTGCTGGTCGGTGCGGCCATGACGCAGCGCCCGGAACTGTTCGGCGCGGCCATTCCGCAAGTGGGCGTGCTCGACATGCTGCGCTTCCATAAGTTCACCATCGGCTGGGCGTGGATCTCGGATTACGGCTCGTCCGAAAACGCCGACGAATTCAAGGCGCTGGTGAAGTACTCGCCGCTGCATAACCTGAAGGCGGGTGCGTGCTATCCGGCGACCATGATCACCACGGCCGACCATGACGACCGCGTGGTGCCGGCGCACAGCTTCAAGTTCGCGGCGGCGGCCCAGGCGGCGCAGGCGGGCGCTGCGCCGATCCTGATCCGCATCGATGTCAAGGCGGGCCATGGCGCCGGTAAACCGACCACCAAGCAGATCGAGGAAGTGGCCGATCGCTGGGGCTTCCTGAGCCGCGCCCTGCGCATGAACGAGCCGGCCAAGGTGGCGGCGCAGTAAAGCTGGCTGTCGTCCCCTCGCCGTGCCGGCATGGGCGAGGGGACGGCTTTCTTTCATGCGCGGTTCCGATTTGACTGGCTGCGGCGCAACGTGTTTTCAGACCTGGCCATCGCGATTGGCTGGCGAGATCGAGATGGCGCCGCCTTTCCTGTTCAAAAATTGCGCTTGATCGTATTGGTCCTGAACGAGCCGCTGAGCCCTTCCACGCTGACCAGGGCATACACCTCATCCTGGCCCCAGTCTTCGTTCAGCTGGCCGGCGGACACGGTGTTCGACAGCGAAAAGCTGCCATCGACCCCCACCCGTTCGATGCCGGTGCCGCCAATGCTGAAAAGCGTGTCATCGAACCACTCGTCGTCGCCGCGAATCCGCGCACCGACTTTCTTGTTGACCGAGTTGAAAAATCCGTCCCCGTTGACGACCACCAGATAATTGCCTGGCTGGTTTTCTGCTGGGGTAATGAAAAGTTTGACTTCCATGATGGTTCTCCTGGTGCCGGCCCCGGGTGGGCAGGCTTCCAGTATTTGGGATCGAAAAAGAGCGGCTTGAACGAAAAGCAAGCCTGCTGAGCGCTGCCTTTACGCCGGGTCAATGTCTGTGAACGGAAGACCCGGGCAGGGCGGGTCGCGATGCAAAGTATCGGCAGGCGCTACTCGGCATCCCGTCCGGCGGTGCTTTCGGTCAAATTTTCCGCCATTGCCGCCGCGCACGTCACAGTGCGATCCTTTCCACCGCAAAGGACCGTCATGCAACTCTCCCTCGTCCGACCCAACGTCGCCCTGTACCTGGCCGTCATCCTGACCGCCGCCATGCTGCTGGCCGGTCCCATCCTGCAACCGGCCGGCTACCACGCCTTTGCCGACGAGCGCGCGCTGTCCGGCCTGGCCAACGCCGCCGACGTGCTGTCGAACCTCGGTTTCCTGCTCATCGGCCTGTATGGCCTGCTGCACGTGCGCCCAGCGCGCCCCGCCCATATCATGTTCTTCGCCGCGATCCTGATGACCGCCTTCGGCTCGTCCTGGTATCACCTGGCGCCGGACGACACGCGCCTGATCTGGGACCGGCTGCCGATCGCGCTGGCCTGCGTCTCGCTGCTGGCCGCCGCGCTGCACGATGCTTTTCCGGCCCGCTTTGCGCCGCTACCGACCCTGGCCACGCTGTGCGCGCTGGGCGTGGCCAGCGTCTTCTGGTGGTCCGCCAGCGGCAACCTCGGTCCCTATCTGCTGCTGCAACTGGCGCCGCTGGTGCTGATCCCGGTGCTGCAATGGCAGACCGGCGCGCCGCTGGCGCAGCGGCGCGCCTTCGGCATCGCGATCGGCCTGTATGTCCTCGCGAAGCTGTGCGAACTGGCCGACGGCGCCATTCTCGGCGCCATTCATGCCATCAGCGGCCACACCCTCAAGCACATGTTTGCCACTCTGGCCGCGCTGGTGCTGGCGCGGATGATCGCCAGGATGCGCTGAGCGCGGTCCCGGCCCGTCCCGGCCACATGCATTTCATGCAAGCGATTCTGCGCTGTGTCGCAAGCCGGTTCCGCTGCCACTGCGTCAGGAATACGCTGCCCGAACCTGACCCGGCCGGGCAGGGCGACCCTATCGCGTTGAGGAACTTTATGCACCGCCTGCTTGCCATCATGTCCGCTGTTGCCGCCGTCTGCCACGCGCCGGCGTCCGCCGCCGAATCGCCGCCGTTCGCGCCGGGCGCGCACAAGCTGCAGCGCAGCCAGCCGAACGAGCTGATGGTGCTCGGTACACCGCACCTGCGCCAGTTGCCGGCATCGTTCGATCCAGCTACGCTGAGTCTGCTGACCGAGCGCCTGGCGCAGTGGCGGCCGCAGGCGGTCGCCATCGAGGCGCTGTCCGGACCGCAGTGCGCGTTCATGCGCAGCTATCCGCAGCGTTACGCCGATTCGATCACGTCGTATTGTTGGGATCCGGCGGCGGCGAAGGCGGCCACGGGCTGGATGTGCCGGAGGCGACTGCGCAGGCCGAGCGTCTGCTGGCCGCCTGGCCGGCCGCGCCAGGCCCGGCGCAGCGCCGCAAGCTGGCGTCGCTGTTGCTGGCGGGCGGCGAACCAGCGTCGGCATTGGTGCAATGGCTGCGTTTGCCCGGCGACGAGCGGCGCGCCGGCGACGGCCTGGACGAGAATCTGGTGACGATCCTGACTGGCCTGATGCAGCGCCCCGACGAGCATTACCGCATCGCGGCCGTGCTGGCGGCCCGCCGCGGGCACGAGCGGGTCCATCCAGTGGACGACCACACGGCCGATTCTCCCGACGCCGATCCGAAAGCCGCCGGCGCCGCCATCGCGAAGGCCTGGGACAACCGCTACACGGCGGCGCGCATGCGACGGGCCAATGCGCTCGAAAGCCGGCTCGATACGCCGGCCGGCGCGCTGTCCATGTATCGCGCGTACAACGCCCCCGGCGCGGCCTTGGAGACCTTCCGCAGCGACTTCGGCGCGGCGCTCGAAGAACCCTCGCCGCAGCGCTTCGGGCGTGGCTATGTTGCCTATTGGGAAACGCGCAATCTGCGGATGGCGTCCAACATCCGCGGGGTGATGAGCGCGCGGCCCGGCATGCGCGTGCTGGTGGTGGTCGGCGCGGCGCACAAGGCCTATCTGGAGGCCTGCCTCGGCCAGATGCATGACGTGCGCATCGTCGCGACCGACCGGGTACTGCGTTAGTTGGCGGAATCGGCGCCCGTAGCCGCCTGATCAGGCACAATGCCGCACAGCGCCTTCAAGCCAATCCGGTGCCCGAAGGCGCCGAATCGCGCACAGCATCCGCAACAGGCTAGGACTCCTAGCGGTGCACCACCACCAGCAAGGCCTTCGCCTCGGTCTTGCCGGCATTGCGGATCACGTGGTTCTGGTCGGCCGGATAGCGCGCCGTGCCGCCCAGCTTGATTTTCTTCTTGTCGTTGCCCACTTCCAGTTCCATGCTGCCGTGCAGCACCGTCATGTGTTCGCAGGTGCCCGGGTCGTGCGCCTGCGACGCCAGTTCGCCGCCCGGCGCCAGCGTCAGTTCATACCACTCGTACTTTCCAGCAAGATCCATCGGCCCCAGGATGCGCAGCACGTAGCCGGCGTGGGCGCCGGGCAGGGTCGGGGTTTCGTGGGCGTCCACCACGCGGATGGTCTCCACCGGGCGGGTATCGACCGACAGCAGCTCGCCGATGGGCAAGCCCAGAGCGTTGGCAAGACGCCACGTGATCGCGATCGTGGGGTTTGCCTTCTCCCTTTCGATTTGCGATAACATCGATTTGGAGACGCCGGCGATGCGCGACAAGTCCTCCAGGGTCAGGCCGCGCGCCAGCCGCAAACGTTGCAGTGTGGCGCCTACTTCGGGTGGAGAATTCGTCGATCCAGGTGATTTCATGGGGTTTCGGCAATGTAGTCAAGCAAAAAATTTACATAAATATAACTAAGCCGAGGGTTGCCAAGTGCACTCGGCTTGGATAGTATCCATTATATTGAATCTTTGTTCGACATAACGGAATTTTGCGGCGCAGGTGAAGTCGAACGCTCCGGAACACGGTACAGCATAGTTTAACCGTCGGTCAAGCCGGCAACTACATGACGAGGAATAATGATGAGCGACCAAGCGAAAAGTGCGTTTTTCAGTGGCCTGCAGCACAAGCTGGACACGTTGCGCGAACAGGGCCTGTACAAGCCGGAACGCGTGCTGGCCTCGCGCCAGGGCGCCGAAGTGGTGGCCGACGACGGCCGCACCCTGATTAACATGTGCGCCAACAATTACCTCGGCCTGTCGGGCGACCTGCAAACCCAGCAGGCGTCGATCGAGGCCACCGAAAAGTACGGCTACGGCTTGTCCTCCGTGCGCTTCATCTGCGGCACCCAGACGGTGCACAAGGAACTCGAAAAAGCGCTTTCCGCCTTCCTCGGAACCGAAGACACGATCCTGTACGCGGCCGCGTTCGACGCCAACGGCGGCGTGTTCGAGCCGCTCTTCGACGAGAACGACGCCATCATCTCGGACGCGCTCAATCACGCCTCGATCATCGACGGCATCCGCCTGTGCAAGGCCGGCCGCTATCGCTACCAGCACAACGACATGGCCGACCTCGAAGTGCAGCTGCAGGCGGCCATTGCCGCCGGCAAGCGCCACAAGGTCATCGTCACCGACGGCGTGTTCTCGATGGACGGCACCATCGCCCAACTGGACAAGATCTGCGACCTGGCCGACCAGTACGGCGCGCTGGTGATGATCGACGAATGCCACGCATCGGGCTTCATGGGCAAGACCGGGCGCGGCACGCACGAACACCACAATGTCATGGGCCGCATCGACATCATCACCGGCACCCTGGGCAAGGCGCTGGGCGGCGCGATGGGCGGCTTCACCGCCGCGCGCAAGGAAGTGATCGACACGCTGCGCCAGAAATCGCGTCCCTACCTGTTCTCGAACACGCTGGCGCCATCGATTGCCGGCGCCTCGCTGTCGGTGCTGGCACGTATTTCGAAGTCGACCGAACTGCGCGACCGCCTGCACGAGAACACCGCTTACTTCCGCAAGGAGATCGAGCGCATCGGATTCACCATCAAGCCGGGCACGCACCCGGTAGTGCCGGTGATGCTGTTCGAAGCGCCCGTGGCGCAGCGCTTCGCGGCGCGCATGTACGAACTGGGCGTGCTCCTGAGCGGCTTCTTTTACCCGGTGGTGCCGATGGGGCAGGCGCGGGTGAGGGTGCAGCTGTCGGCCGCGCACACCCGCGAACAGCTCGACACGGTCCTCGCGGCATTCGAACAGGCCGGGCGCGAGCTGGGCATTCTCAAGATTTAAGCACACTCATACAAGAACACTAATACGGAAGTCAAGCACATGGAACGCATTCTCATCATCGGCGCGAACGGCCAGATTGGCAGTGAACTGGTCGGCGCGCTGGCGCAGCAGCACGGTGCCGGCAACGTCATCGCCTCGGACATCGGCGCGGCCAACGTCTACAAGGCGGCGCGCTATACCCAGCTCGACGTGCTCGATAAAGCCCGCCTCGCGGCCCTGGTGGCCGACCAAGGCATCACCCAGGTGTACCAGCTGGCGGCGCTGCTGTCGGCCACCGGCGAACAGGCCCCGCTCAAGGCCTGGACCCTGAACATGGACGGCCTGCTGAACATCCTCGAAGTGGCGCGCGAACGCGGCGAAGCGGGCAAACCGCTGCGCGTGTTCTGGCCGTCGTCGATCGCCGCCTTCGGCCCGAACACGCCGCCGCAAAATACGCCGCAGTACACGGTGATGGACCCGACCACCATCTACGGCATCAGCAAACTGGCCGGCGAGCGCCTGTGCGAGTACTACTTCACCAAATACGGCGTGGACGTGCGCAGCATCCGCTATCCCGGCATCATCAGCTACAAGTCGCCTCCGGGCGGCGGCACCACCGACTACGCGATCGCGATCTTCCACGCGGCCCTGCGCGGCGAACGCTACGAATGCTTCCTCGGCCCCGAGACCACGCTGCCGATGATCTACATGCCCGACGCGATCCGCGCCACGATCGAATTGATGGACGCCCCGGCCGCCAGCATCGCCGTGCGTTCGGCCTACAATGTGGCCGGCCTGTCGTTCAATCCAAGCGAGCTGGCGACAGCGATCCGGCGCGCCATGCCGGCCTTCGAGATCGGCTACAAACCCGACAGCCGCCAGGCGATTGCCGCCAGCTGGCCGCACAGCCTGGACGACAGCAGCGCCAGCGCCGACTGGGGCTGGAAGGCGCAGATCGGGCTCCATCAACTGGTGGCCGACATGCTCGCCAATATCGACGTCAGCCTCACCAAGGCTGCCTGAGTCGTTTTACCCACACCGATAAAAACACCTAAGAGGCACCTGATGGACATGAGCGTATTCGACCTATTCAAAATCGGCATCGGGCCGTCGAGTTCCCACACCGTGGGGCCGATGGTGGCGGCGCGGCGCTTTCTGGTCGAATGCGGTCCGCTGAACCGGGCGGTGGGCGTCGAGGCGGCGCTGTATGGCTCGCTGGCGCTGACCGGCGTGGGCCACGCCACCGACAAGGCAGTCATCCTCGGCCTGATGGGCGAAACGCCGCAGGGCGTCGATCCCGAGCGGGTCGACGACATGCTGGCCGAAGTCGAACTCGATGGCGTGATCAAGCTGCTCGGCACCCACGCAGTGCCGTTTTCGGCGCGCACCGGCCTGATCTGGCACAAGAGTTCATCGCTGCCCGAGCACCCGAACGGCATGCGCTTCACGCTCAAGCTCGACGACGGCAGCGTCATCGAGCGGATTTTCTACTCGGTCGGCGGCGGCTTCATTCACGCCGCCGGCGAATCGCAGGCGCGCCAGAGCAATGGCGAGAGCAGCGCGCCGATTCCTTACAGCTTCGCCACGATGGACCAGCTGCTGGCGCACGGCCGCGCGAGCGGCCTGTCGATCCCGCACATGCTGCGCGCGAACGAATGCGCGCGCATGGATGGCGCGCAGCTCGACGCCGGCATCGACAAAATCTGGAAGGTGATGCGCGACTGTATCGCCCATGGCCTGGTCACCGCCGGCCAGCTGCCCGGAGGCCTGAACGTCAAGCGCCGCGCGGCCAATCTGTGGAAGCAGTCGGAAGACGCCAGGAACGGCGACAACCGCGCCAACGACCTGCCGCACGACGCGGTGCACCAGGTCAGCCTGTACGCGATGGCCGTCAACGAAGAAAACGCTGCCGGCGGACGCGTGGTGACGGCGCCGACCAACGGCGCGGCCGGCATCATCCCGGCGGTGCTGCGCTACTACGCCGAAGACTGCCGTCCGAGCGACCCGGTGCGCGGGGTGCGCGACTTCATGCTGACCTCGGCCGCGATCGGCATGCTGTGCAAGAAGAACGCCTCGATCTCGGGCGCCGAAATCGGCTGCCAGGGCGAAGTCGGCGTGGCCTGCGCCATGGCCGCGGCCGGGCTGGTGGCGGCGCTGGGCGGCACCAATGAACAGATCGAAAACGCGGCCGAAATCGGCATCGAACATCACCTCGGCATGACGTGCGACCCGATTGGCGGGCTGGTGCAGATTCCGTGCATCGAGCGAAACGGCATGGGCGCGATCAAGGCGATCACCGCCGCCTCGCTGGCCCTGAAAGGCGACGGCACCCACTTCGTCAGCCTGGACGACGTGATCGAAACCATGCGCCAGACCGGCGCCGACATGCAGGACAAGTACAAGGAAACCTCGCTCGGCGGGCTGGCGATTCATGTGGTGACGGTCAACCACGCGGCTTGCTAAGGGGCGAAACATGAGCGAATCGTTCGACGCGCTGTCGGCATCGACCGGGATAGCCTTGCCGGCCACCCTGCGCCATCTGATCGACAGCGGCGCGGCCAGCTACGACGATCCGGAGCGCACCGCGATGGCTGCGCTGTATGATGTCGAATGGCTGTCCGCCGGGCAAGCGCAGCAGGTGATCGATCGGTGGCTCAATCCGGCCAGGCAGAACGGCAACCTGTTCCTGCCGTTCGCGCGGTCGGGCGCGGGCGACGCCTACTGCGTCGTGCGACTGCGCAGCGGAGAGGAGGGCGTGTGCATGGTGTGGCACGATCGCCCAGTGTCGCATCTGCGTTACGCCAGCTTCGACCGGTTCGTCGCGGCCGAATATGTGACCGTGTTTGCCGACCTCGCGCTGATCGACGACGACGACGGCGATCCGGTGGCATTTCTGCGCGCCGACGTGGCAAGGGTGGCCGGGTCGCTCGATCCGTCGCTGCTAGCTGTGCTGGACGACTGCCTCGACAAGCCGGCGGCCGAACACCCGTATCGCCAGGGGACGAAAGGACGTGTTGAGATGGTGACGGCGCTCATCGGCCAGGACGAGGAAGCGGCGCTGCAAGCCAGGCTGGGCATTGCCGACCCGCTTGCGTTCGATGTCAGGGCGCGCTGGGAATCGTAGCAGGTTTATTCTCCCCTATTCTGCTTCGCGGACGCGATGTTCACAGGCCGGCAATGTATTGTCCCGGGAACCGGACTTGGTCTAGTGGTCGGAGATCGGTTGATCAGGTTTCCATTCAATGTAGATCTTGCATACCCATTAGCAATGTTAAAATTGTCATCGTGATCACTTTCCTTCGAGAGTGCGTCAACGCTAAAACGTGATGTCAAGGGGATTTTATGTCATATGAACAGTGGCAGCAGGGAATTGTGAACGGCGCTGGCAAGCCGGAATGGAATATACACGACTGCGACATCCGGGTCGCCGTCAATGAATATAACCGTCACCTGGCGGCAACACCCGGCTATTCAGCTTTGGACTGGTTGTATATCAAGTGCATGCTATGGACTGAAACGGGTGCGGGATCGTCTGAATGGAAAATCAAACCCTTGCAGATCGGCGTGCCTGGCGATGCGGGCATGATGGCGCTATTGGGGAATCATGAAGGCGGCGATTTGATCATGCCCCCGGCATATCGGTCGGGTACCAGCAGCGGCATGATCCGCACGAACGCGACGCATAATATTCGGGCTGGCATTGGTTATCTGTTGATGCGCTTGGCGAAATATGCATTCCAAAGTATCCGCGAACCGGGATCGCGGGTCGAGGAAGTCAAGGTCGATAGCGGCGATACACTGGAGCGGATTGCCAGCAAAAACAAAAGCACGGTGGAGGTCTTGCGCGAGTTGAATCCGCGCGCGAACGTGCTGCATAAGGGTGATGTCATCAAGTTTCAGAAAGCGAAGATGGCCAAGGTCATTACGGGCTGGCGCCCCATTAACCACAGCAATATCGCTCGCTTGTATAACGGTGGCGGTGATGAAATGTATGTAAGGAAACTCGATTTCGTGATGCCGCATGTGCGTAAAGCAGGGAGCGCAATATGCGAAGCAGAATAGTAGCGGTACTTGTTTGCTCGTCACTCGTATTGTCGGGCCATGCCGTGGCAGACAGCCCACCACCTGTCCCTGCAATTGAGCAATGCAATCAGTTTTCGCAGTTCGATATCCGCGAGTGCCTGAAGAAACTGGCGACCGACAGCGCAGCGGCGCTCAAGCAGGCCGAAGCCAGGGCGGCGGCCGCGATTGCCAGTTGGGATGAAAGCGATACCTACATCAAGGATGCCGGCGCCAAGCTGCGCGCCGCGAACGCCTCGTTCGTGCGCGACCGCCAGGTCCAGTGCGCCTTCGCTTCCTCGCTGATCGGCGGCGGCGCCGGCAATTCGCATGAGATCAAACGCCTGGCCTGTGTGGCCGACATGAATGCCCGGCGTACATTCCAACTCGACCGCGATACCGGCAAATTGGTGCCTAAATAGCGCTCAAAGGCTTGCCTTCGCAGCCATCATACCGGCTCCGGAATCGAAGCTCGGTGTTACCGGGTTCCGGATTGCCCCCAGCGACGCGTCGCGGCCGACTGTCGTCAAAGTTGCGGCCATGCCGGGGCGTCCCTTCGCCCGGGGCATGATCTCGACGATCGATCGATCGGGATGAGGCGCGCGTCGGTCGCTAGCGCCTTAGGCCTGTTGCAGCAGGTCCAGCGTATGGCGCGCGATCATCAGCTCTTCGTTGGCCGGCACCACCCACACGCCCACCTTGCTGTGCGGCGCGCTGATGCAGGCGACATCGCGCGGATTGGCGGCGTTGGCGGCCGCATCGAGCGTCACGCCGAGCCAGGCGGCGTCGCGGCACACGGCGGCGCGCACGGCCACGCTGTTTTCGCCGATGCCGCCGGAGAAAACCAGTGCATCGAGTCCGCCCAGCGACGCCGCCAGCGAACCGAGTTCGCGCCCGATCCGGTACACCAGCAGGTCGATCGCCAGGCGCGCAGCCGGCGCCTCGCTCTGTTCCAGCACGCGCATGTCGGACGAGATGCCGGACACGCCCAGCAGCCCCGATTGCTGATACAGCAGCTTTTGCACGGCCGCGACATCCCATCCCAGTTCGTCGATCAGGTACAGCACCACGCCCGGGTCGAGCGTGCCGCAGCGCGTGCCCATCGGCAGGCCGTCGACAGCGGTGAAACCCATGGTGCTGGCCATGCTGCGTCCTGCGGCCATGGCGCACATGCTGGCGCCGTTGCCCAAGTGCGCAGCGACGACCTTGGCGCCGCCCAGGCGCGCGTCCGCCTGCGGCAGGCGGCTGGCAATGTATTCGTACGACAGTCCATGAAAGCCGTAGCGCCGGATACCCAGCTCGGTCATGGCGGCCGGCAGCGCGAAGGCCTGCGCCAGCGCCGGCTGGGCGGTGTGGAAGGCGGTGTCGAAGCAGCCGGTTTGCGGCACGCCCGGCGCCATGGCCATCATGGCGCGCACCGCCGCCAGGTTGTGCGGCAGATGCAGCGGCGCCAGCGGCACCAAGGCGTCGAGCGCGGCGAGCACAGTCTGGTCGAGCGCCTGCGGCCCGCTGTAGTGCATGCCGCCGTGGACGATGCGATGGCCGACGGCGGTAATCCGGTGGCCGTCCAGGTGCTGCTCCACGAAGTCGATCAAATGGCGCATGCCCGCCGCATGGTCCAGCGGCGCATCGGCCCAGCTGCGTTCAGCCAGGGTGGCGCCGCCGGCGTCGCGCGCGATGAACCGGGTAGGGCCGCTGTACAGATTGTCGATGCTGCCTTTGAGCAGCAGTTCCAGCGCGGCGCCCTTGAACAGGGTGAACTTGATGCTCGACGAGCCGGCGTTGATGACGACGATGCAGTCGTTCGGCGCCGCCATCACAGGCCCAGGGTCTTCACGCCGGTCAGGCGGCTTTGCGCCACCAGCACCGCCACCGCGCACGAGGCCAGGCGCGCCTCCAGCGAATCGGCGCGGCTGGTCAGCACCAGCGGCACGCGCGCGCCGAGCACGATGCCGGCCGCCGCCGCATTGGCCATGAAACTGAGGCTCTTGGCCAGCATGTTGCCCGCTTCAAGGTCGGGTGCGACCAGGATATTCGCGCGCCCGGCCACCGGCGAGACCAGGTCCTTGATCGCCGCCGCTTCCGGGTCGATGGCGTTGTCCATGGCCAGCGGGCCGTCCACCAGGGCGCCGGTGATCTGGCCGCGGTCGGCCATCTTGCACAGGGCGGCGGCGTCGATGGTCGACGGCATCTTGGCGTTCACAGTTTCCACCGCCGCCAGGATCGCCACGCGCACTTCAGGGAACTTCAAAATGTGCGCCAGGTCGATCGCGTTCTGCACGATGTCGACCTTGTCGGACAAGGTGGGAATGATGTTGACGGCGGCATCGGTGATGATCAAGGGCTCGTCGCGGCCCGGCACGTCCATGACGAAGCAGTGGCTCAGGCGGCGCGCGGTGCGCAGGCCGGTATCGGCGGCCACCACGGCGCCCATCAATTCGTCGGTATGCAGGCTGCCCTTCATCAGGATGGCGGCGCTGCCGTCGCGCACCAGCTCGACGGCGCGCCTGGCCGATGCATGGCTGTGCTCGGTATCGTGGAGCGGCAGTGCGGAGATGTCGAGGTCGGCTTCGGCGGCGGCGCGTTCGATGCGCGCGCGCGGGCCGACCAGGATCGGCGTGATCAGGCCGAGGCGCACGGCATGCAGCGCCGCTTCGAGGGCGTGCCGGTCGCAAGGGTGCGCCAGCGCCACGGTAACGGGTCCCGCCGCGCGCGCCAGGTCGATCAAACGGTCAAAGTACGGATGTGGCACGGATGTGACGGTCATGGTTTCTCCCTGATTGAGCGGGCGATGATAGCAGCAAAACATGACTGGCCCGGTCCGTCTTGCCAGTCGCTGCCCGGTGATTGCGTTCGATCTTGCGGGCGATGGCGCCTGCGGCGGCAAACTGGCGCAATAGGGCGCAATAAGGCGGCGTGCGAGGCGCCATTCCGCAGCATGGGACGAGAATGCCGTGCTTGAGTACCCAAGCGACCGCCGAAACGCGTTGCTGATCAAAGAGGCGTGCAACTCGTACGCGTCAATGGTGCAGCTGCGCACCATCGTTAAGACCGCGATCGAGGCTGGGCGCATCACTGCGGCCAGCCTGCCGGAGGACTTCGCCGGCATGATGGCCGCCTTGACAGAAATGGGTACGCCGCCAGCCGTGCCGGGCCCGTATCCGGAGCGCATGCGCGTGTACTCCATGACGATCGCCGGGAGTCGTGTAAGCACCCAGGATGTCAACACCCACGAGACGCGCCAGGACTGGTTCGACGGGCAGCTGTCGGAGGGACGCGATCACTACTATCTCGATATCGGGGCGAACGGCGATCTGATTGATGCCGGCCTGGCCAACACTGGCGACGAATTCCTAAAAGAAAATGGGCCATCGAGCGATGAGGGCGAGGAATCAAGCCTCACGAGGGCGCCGATCAATATTTCTGCAATCACAAAAGCCATGCTCGCCAAAGCGAGCGAGCAGCCTGATCTAGACGTGGCATTGAGGCCGCTCATGAAGGCGGCCGGCATCTTGCACGGCGATGTGGCCGGTATGGTGTTTGCGGGTCCGAATGGTGAACGGTGGCCGACTGCCACGTCGGCGCATCGGCTTGAAATGCTGGCCGAGTGGATGCATACCGAGCACTGCATGGCGGACTTATCGAGGGACCACGCTCTGCAGGACGAAGAGCCGGACCCTTCGGTGGGCAAACCCGAGGTCGAATTCAGGGATCAGGAGTTAATCGTTACCCTGCGTCAGGAGTTGGAAACCCACGACCTGCATGTGAGCGTAAAAAATGCTGATGGCGGCAAGCCGAGGTACTTGCCCAGTGAGCCACTTCGTTTCACGGTCTTCCGCGAAAGCAAGGAACTGGGGACATTCGATATGGCTGACCAGGAGGCAATTTGCTTGTGGTTTAAAGAAACTGTCGGGTACGACCCCCGCGACGAACCCGGCTTCGGCGACCCGCTTCTGCTGGTAGAAGCTGCCGCGCAACACATGATGTACTGCTTATGGGACAAGGTATGACAACGAAAGAAGGCGGCGTGGTCGAAGCGCCGAGGAAAAAGGTGGGCCCAAAGTTCAAGCTGCAAGGCGGACAGCGCAAGCAAGTTTTCCTGGACGACGCCAGCGTGGCGGAAGCCAAGCGCCTCGGCAAGGGTGAAGTTAGCGCGGGAATCCGGATCGCGCTGCAGCATACCGCTGAGTCGGGTTTCAAACAGCCATCAGTAGGTGGCCGAACCTTCCGCGCAGCCTACTGGACCGATGGGCAATCTGATGTGTGCCTGACAACCGAGGAGCACAGCGAATTACCCGAGCATGAGTTGCTCATGGAGGCGGCCCGCCAAGCACGGGATAGTGGTTTGGTGATCGGCGCCGGCCAGATAATGATTGGCGACTACAGGATTAAGTAAGCGGGGAGTGTAAAAGCGAAGCAAGCAGAGCCGGGGAAACCCGGCTTTTTCTATGTGCGGTTTAACAAATGGCACAGCGATGCGTGCTTGGGATTAGCTAAAGAACTGCGGCGTTAAATGAGGATGGCTTGAGGCAATATATCATGTTGGATTTTGAACATTGATATATATCAAACTCTGATCACTTCTACCCTTCATGATTTTTCTGCCGCAATTGGCGGTGATCAATAGGAGAAATGGATGCAAAGCACTTTTACGCAAGACCGTCCTAACAGCGAGGGATTCCAAGCGTCACCGGACAGCGGGACAAACTCAACGCCAACCATCCCAGGTGACCAGAACGATGGCGGCGGGGCGACGGACATCATTGGCATGGGCGCGGCTTTAGGGGGAGGGTACGGCGCACACCTTGTGATGAAAGCCGGACCCTTAGCAGGGGGGGCAGCTATTGCCACTTTGGGTGCGGGAGCTGCCGGCATCACTGCCGCTGGGGTGTTGGGATGGAAGGCCGGCACTCTGATTGGCGAAATCCCAGCCGTAAAAGCACACGTCGATTTCATGACAAGCATATTTTTAGGCTCTGCGGAGCTACCAGAGGGCCTGGAAAGATTTTACAAGATGGGGGACTACCCGGAAGGGGGGTGGAAGTTTGAAGCCGGCCCGCAATCCACACCGAAAGAGGTGTGGTGGTATGTACCAGAAATGGGGGATCGCGTGGCTGGAAACGGCGATACTGCGTATCGTGACCCTGGTGACGCATTTGCAAATGCCGGCATCGACTATGCGGGTGAAGGCGGCGGCGGAAGCATAATCGCTGTCTTGGGCATCTACTCCGACGCAACGCTCGCGCCGTTCACCTTCTTACCATAACCCATGAAGGAATATACCTGGAAATTTTGGCGTGATGTGGCTGTGATCTGTACCGTGGTGCTGATCGTATCTTGCGCTTTTTGGCTCTTGCTGCATACGTACTACCGTGACCGGATGCCGACGGTTGTTCAAGACTGGGCACCAGTGTTTACATTTGTCGTCACCACCTGGTTCTTTATCGCGCATCGCCGAAAAAATCCTCCGCAGGAATAGGTCGGGCACGCGGAAAAGGCAAACAAGTCTTCCTGGGTTATGCCATCGTCGCGGAGTTTATGAGTCAAGAACGGAGGGCCGGGGAAACCCGGCTTTTCTTCGGCATTCGCTAGCACCTTGGAACACCGCGCACCTTCCAGCCAAAAGCGGTAGTCCTAGCCTGAATGTTTCATAAACTGCTACCGCAGTCCTGGTCCGGCGATGTATGAGCTCCTTGGTGACAATCACGGTGTCGCGGGCAATAGTCGCCCTACCCGATCGATCGGGATATCAAATGTTGCG
>NZ_WHJH01000061.1 GCF_011682145.1 Massilia mucilaginosa | reverse complement strand
ACCCACTTTTGAGGTCTGTAGCCGTAGGTAGGTGCGCGACGGCGCACCTACGACCGAGAAATGGGTGGGGAGTGGGACTTTTCTCCACCCGTTTCGGCCGACGAGCTTCTGCCGCGCAGACTCCTAGTACCTCGTCTCAGTGGATTTGAAGGGTTCAGGCAGCCTCCTTTATTGCGTCCTCCTGGCGCGCTTGCTCAAGTGGCTGATAGACCCGCCCGAGTTTAGTGCGCGCCTTCTCTATGGTGAACATCCATTGGATTTGTGCTGCAGCATCGTTGCGGCATTTTTCCCAGACGGCGATTTCCCGCACCAAGGTTTCTTTATCTCCAATGCGGCGCGCCACACCTCGCTTCACCGGCCAAGATAATTGACGCCGACCGGCCAAGATAGTTGACGCCAACCAACGCGCTTCATAACGGCATCGGACCTGCTGCTGACGCTAACGACGGCGCATGCGCAAAACAGTTTGAAAACGGTGATGCATCGGGCCATCAAGACGTACCGGCTGCTCATCATTGATGAAATTGGCTACCTGCCGATGAACAGAGAACAGGCCAACCTGTTCTTCCAGGTGATCGCGGCGCTGTACGAAAAAGGAAGTCTGATCGTGACGAGCAATCTGCCGTTCGGCCAATGGGACGCCACGTTTGCGCAGGACGCGACGTTGACGGCAGCCCTGCTGGACCGGCTGCTGCACCACGCGCACATCGTGCCGATCGCCGGTGAAAGTTACCGGCTCAAGCACCAGCGGCAGGCCGGCACCGTTCAAGGCAAGCGGGCAGAAAAGGCGGCGTGAGGGGGCGGTGCAAAAAGTGAAATTCCAGCGTGTGCTGGTGACTGAGGTGTATCACTTTTAAATCGCTGCGAGCGGCAAAACTGTATCAGTTTTAAATCGCTGTTGACAATCCTGAGACAAGTCGAATAACTCACTCAGACCATCCCTTCAAAATCCCTGAGACGAGGTACAAGTTAGGGGGTTTTGACTCAAATTTGCGCCATGGCCGAAGGCGCATGAGGACTGGCGCGGCGGGGCGAAAAGGGGGAGTGCGATTTGACGCATTTTGACGCACTTTGAGCGTTTTTTTCGTGCTGCTGGTCAATGCTTGCGATTGGGGCTTCTTTTCCTTGACGGGCTGCATTGAAGGCAGGCACGCCATACTTACTCCGCGTTTGCCAGCGACGAGGCAACCTGCGGTCCCTCCTCGCCACGGTTTAGTTTTGCGCTCACGGCATATTGCTTGAAACGAGCAGCATCGAGGGTCGCCGTGCGCTTTTGCTTTGGATCGAGTCAGCGGCGCGCTTCGCCCGCGCTGACCGCGATCTACTGGATTCATCTATGCATTGCATGATAGCTCGCAAAGATGACGATGCCTGCGCCGATGAGAATTGCCACTCCACCGGCAATCAGAAATGTTGGCTTTGCGCCCATCATTGTTATCGGATCATTCCCTGATGAGTGTTCACGTGCCAGTGCGAGGGACGCTCCTATCAGTGCCAGCGAGATGATCATTCCAATAATTTCCCGCCTTTGCAAGAGGCTTGGCATCGGATCAAGCGAAACCGGAAAAATACTCAGGAGATCGAGAGCGTAGACGACGGCAAAGCCTAAACCAGCGATGGCTGTGGCATGCGCAACCCATCGGCTGCCTTTCAGGACAAAATAGACGAGTGCCAAGCTGCCTATGCCCAGCGTCGTAAGGAATATATTGAATAGGATGACCGAAGCCTCCCCAATATTGGCAAAGTTCCTAGTCTCGATTGGTCCACCTGGAACCATAGTTGAAAATAGCAGAACCGAGACCAAGGTCAGCGCAGCGACGAGTTTTCGAGTTGGTGTCATACTTTTTCCTGTCGTTTCGCCCCCGGCACAACCGAAAGGCGCTAGTTGTGTTCAAAGCGTCCGATTAACTTTGCTGTAACCGCAAGGCTGCCGTTATTAGCATGACAAAGCCTGCGAGTTGCGCCTCCGCCGATATGGGGGTGAAAGCGATACGGCTTATGAATCCGTCAACGCAGGCGATGATAGTCGCGGCCGCTTGACGGGTGCTGATCTCATCTGGAACTTCTCCACTAACTTGTGCCTTGCCTATGACGGCGCCAAGAGTGTCGATCATGCGGATTTCCGCGCGCCTGAGGGTCGCTGCGACCGCTTCTTGTCGAAAGGATTCTGCCAAGATTTCTAGCCTCAGAGCATGGGATTGCCGGTCAGGCGGTGTCTCAAAGAGCGCCTTTCCCAAGCTCATAATTCCTCGTTTGAGACTTTTCGCGTCGTTGAGGCTTTCGATGAGCGCAAGATCGCCGGCGAGATTTTCCTCGATCAGAGACATTATCAGATCGTCCTTGGTCGCGAAGTATTGATAGAGATTGGCCCCGCTCACGCCGGCCTCGGCACTGATCTCTGCCGTGCTAGCGGCGTGGAATCCCTTGCGGGCAAAGACGCCTCGCGCTCCATTTATGATTTGCCGCCTTCGCGCGGCACGCCTGTCGGCGTCGACGGGACGTCCTAGTCGCGATGGATTCATTGTGCTCATCCCCTTAATATAACTGATTAGTTCATTATATAACTAGTACCTCGTCTCAGTGGATTTGAAGGGTTCAGGCAGCCTCCTTTATTGCGTCCTCCTGGCGCGCTTGCTCAAGTGGCTGATAGACCCGCCCGAGTTTAGTGCGCGCCTTCTCTATGGTGAACATCCATTGGATTTGTGCTGCAGCGTCGTTGCGGCATTTTTCCCAGACGGCGATTTCCCGCACCAAGGTTTCTTTATCTCCAATGCGGCGCGCCAAGCACTGCTGGCCGGCCGCCGCTCCTGAAGCAGGCAGCACACTGTCGATTTGCTACGGAAAAGTCGGACTTTGGTGCACAACCTTGCCGCCCACAACCGTCTGCAGCACCTTGATGTCGGCGATTTCCTCATCCGGAATCTGGAAGAAATTGCGGTCCAGCACGATCATGTCCGCCAGCTTGCCCACTTCCAGCGAACCGACCTGCCCTTCCTGGCGCAAGGTATACGCGGCATTCATCGTCACCGCCCGCAGCACGGCGGCGCGCGGCATGCCAGGCGCCGCACCGAGTCTGCCCGCGAACTCCGGGCCGGCCGCCGGCGCGTTGGTGCGGGTCACGCCGACCTTGAGCGCGAACCATTGGTCGAGCGCATCGACCGGCCAGTCGCTGCCGAATACCACGCGCGCGCCGGCGTCGAGCAGCAGCGACTGCGGTTCGAGCATCGCGTAGCGCGCCGGTCCCAGGTAATCCTTCAGACCCGCCACCGTGTCCGGCGCCGGTTTGCCCCACTGGAACGACAGCACCGCGCTCGCGTCGAGTGCGGCAAAGCGGCCAAAGTCGGCCGGGTCGACGATTTCGGCATGCGCCAGCGCCGGACGCGCGTCCTTGCCGCCGGGCGCGGCGCGCAGGGCCTCGACGGCGTCGAGCGTTTCACGCACCGCGCCGTCGCCGTCCGCGTGCACGTGGGCATCGATGCCGGCCTTGGCCAGCCCGATCAGGATGGCTTTCAGCGCCTCCGGCTTGAAGTAGGTCGGCGGCCCCTTGCTGTCGCCCGGCACCCAGTGCGGATGCTGCGCCGTGCCGCGGTCGACGAAATACGGCGCGACCATGGTGCCGGTGAAGGCCGGCGCGGCGATCACGCCATCCATGTAGATCTTGGCGTGGCGCACGCGCATGGCCGGGGCGACGCTGTCGCCATCCTGGTGGTAGCGCCTGGCCATCTTCAGCACGGAGGCGACCGCGCGGGCCGGGTCAAGGCCGTCTTCGGTTGCGACCTCGGCCGCGAAATGCGCGCGCGCGCTCAGCTTGCCCTGGCGCTCGATGGCGGCAAAGGCGGTGAAGATTTCCTCGTCGCTGCTGGCGTCCAGAAAACTGGTCACGCCCTGGCGCCCCAGCGCCTGCATGGCGAAGCTGGCGGCTGCCACGTTCTCGGCCGCCGTGGTTTTGGGCAGCACCTTGCTGACCATCTCCATGGCGGCGTCTTCCAGCAGGCCGGTCGGCTCGCCGCTGGCGTCGCGCACGATCTTGCCGGTGGCCGGGTCCGGGGTGGCGCGCCCGATCCCGGCCGCTTGCAGGCCGCGCGTACTGACCAGGTAGGAGTGGCCGAAGGAGGAGCGCACCGCGATCGGCCGCTCGGTCTTGATGGCGTCGAGCGTGGCGCGGGTGGTTTCCACGCCGGCCGGCAGCATGCTTTGCTGGAACCAGTTGACCACTTGCAGCCATTTCTTGCCATGCTTGCCGCCTTTGGCGCCACGGTCCTTGTCGGCGCAGGCCTGGATGCGCGCCTGGAACTGCGGCACGGTCAGCGCTTCGTAGTTCAGGTTGCAATGGAGGAGGCGCTTGCCGCCGGACAGCGGGTGCATGTGGGCGTCGATCAGGCCCGGCATCAGCATGCGCCCTTGCAGGTCGATCAGGCGGGTCTGCCTGCCCTTGAACGCGACCGCGCCGGCGTTGTCGCCCACGTAGACGATGCGTCCGGCGCGCACGGCCAGCGCCTGCTGCACGCTGTCCCGGGCGTCGACAGTGTAGATGTAGCCGTTGCGGTAGATGGTATCGGCCGTGCCCTCGGCAAGGCTCCCGGGGGCGGCCAGGGCCGGCGCGCCGCAGGCGAGCAGCAGCGCCAGCGCGCAGGCACGGCCGGCGGCGTGCGCGCCACCGGCGTCCAATAACATCGAAGCACTGGCGGGCAGCGCGCGGGTCTCGGTCATTCTTCATTCCCTTCAGTCGGATTGCGCTCGGTGGCGTTGGCCACAGAATACACGGCGGCCGGGACGTTTTCCATCGTTGCCGGTAAATCAGGCGACGAGGCGCTCGATAATTTCAGGGGGGAATTGTGCGAAAGCACATTCTTTTTAGCAAGGCAGTGATACGTTCAGAATTCGCCCGACGGACATAATTTCCGATGAATATGACTGTCGTGTGGGGAACGGAAGTGTAACGATGGGTTGTTGAGGCCGTTTCCTTGGCCCGGCATTCAGAACAAGCACATTCACTCACGGAGAACTGTATGAACTGGAATCACTTGGTAAAAGCAAGCGTCGGACTCGTTGCGGCGGCAGCCTGCCTGGCCGCCCAGGCGGGGTCGAACGGAGTCACTGTCAGCCTGAGTCCCGAAAAATCCTCGCTCGGCAAGCAGGATGACGTGGTGCTGCGCGTCACCATCACCAACACCTCGTCCAAGCCGCAATACGTGCTCAAATGGCACACCCCGTTTGCCGGCGTCGAGGATCACCTGTTCGAGGTCACCCGCGACGGCGTGGACGTGCCGTACCAGGGCCGCCATTACAAACGCCCCGCCCCGACCACCAAGGATTACTACCTGCTCAAGCCGGGCGCCTCGCACACCGCCAAGGTCGAGCTGTCGGCGATGTACGACATGAGCGTTACCGGCGACTACGCGATCCGCTACCACGCCGCCTCGTTCAACCTGTTCAACTCGACTGCGGACGAGGACAACAGCCTGACCGCGCGCCAGGGCGAGCGCGAGATCGGCGAAATCGCATCGGCGCCGGTATCGTTGTGGATCGATGGCCGCCTCGAGCGCGGCACGGTGGTGACCGATCCGGCTGAACTGGCGGCCAAGCAGCAGGCTGCGGGTCCGGCCGGCATTTCCTTCGCCAGCTGCAGCTCCTCGCAGCAGACCTCGGTCAACTCGGCCTTGTCGGCGGCCAAGACCATGGCCAACGGCAGCGTTAGCTATCTCAACAGCAACCTGCAGGGCACGCGCTATAAAAAATGGTTCGGCGCGTACACCTCGGGCCGCTACTCGACGGTGAAATCGCACTTCAACAACATCAAGAACGCGCTCGATAGCAAGCCGATCGTGGTCGATTGCAGCTGCAAGGAATCGTACTACGCCTATGTGTACCCGACCCAGCCGTACAAGATCTACGTCTGCAACGCCTTCTGGTCGGCACCAACCTCCGGTACCGATTCCAAGGGCGGCACCCTGATACACGAACTGAGCCACTTCAATGTGGTGGCGGCGACGGATGACTGGGCGTACGGCCAGTCGGCCGCCGCCAGCCTGGCGACCAGCAATCCGACCAAGGCGGTGGACAATGCCGACTCGCACGAGTATTTCAGCGAGAATACGCCTTCGCTGCCTTAATCGGGTAGACAATGAAAAACAGCCAGGCCGCGCGAGTGGCCAGGCTGTTTTTTTGCGCTGCGGGCGTTATTGCTCCGCCGGCTGCGCCACCTGGGTATGCGTGAACACCGTCGAGGCCGGCTTCATCGCCACCGGATTATCCAGCTGCTGCAAGTCGGTCACGTAACTTCCCGTATGACTGAGTCGGTAGCGCTGCTTGCCCGGCTGAAAATCATACGACTGCGTGATGTCGATGGTATTGCGGTGCACGCCGTTCGGCAACACCTTGAAATAGTCGCCGGCCTGCGGCGGCGCGCGCTTGACCACCGGCCCGATGTAATTGACCGGCGCCGCACTGCCAACCATGCTGATGTCGAAATCCGGCCCGAACAGCTGGCGGCCCTGGTATGTGACTTTCCACAGATAAATCGGCTGCTTGCTCCTGTTGCTTACCGTCAAGGTCACCAGCACCTTGCCGCCGCGCGAGGCCACCGACACCTTCTCGCTCACGCCACTCATCGGCTTCTCCTTGGCATAGGCCAGGCCCAGCGCCATGAGCATCAACACGCCCGCCACTGATCGTTTCATCGCCTTGCTCCTTGTCTTTGTCTTGTCCTTGTCGGTCCCGGCCGGCAGCGCGTGCCTGCGGCGGGGCCGGGTCGCCCGCCTGCGCCGTTCCCGGCCATTGTGCACCGTTTCGGCCGCCGAGCCAGCCCGCTTGGATCAACGGGTGGGGATCTCGGTCGTGGTATCGGGCAGCGCCGACAGAATTGTCACCGCCACGCGCCGGTTGCGCGCCTTGCCTTCGGCCGTGGCGTTGGAGGCGACCGGGATGTTGGCGCCATGCCCCACCGCGGTCAGGCGTTCGGGCGCCACGCCGCTGTCGATAAACAGGCGCACCACGCTGCTCGCGCGCACCGCCGACAATTCCCAGTTGGACGGAAACAGCGCGTTGCGGATCGGGGTCGGGTCGGTGTGGCCTTCCACCTGCACCGCGTGCGGATCGTCCTTGAGCAGCACCGCCAGCGCGCGCAGGGCCTGGTCCGATTCGGGCGTGAGGGTGGCGTCGCCCGGATCGAACAGCACGCTGGCATTGATCTCCACGCTCACGCCGCGGCTGTTCTGGGTCACGCGCACTTTGCCTTCGCGCACCAGCGGGGCCAGGGTCGAAGTGAGCTTTTGCGCCAGGTTGGTGAGGCGTTCCTTTTCGCGCCGCATGGCTTCGGCGCGCCGCTTGATCAGCGGGTCGGGCAGCACGATCAGCTGCGGCACATCGCTGCTGGCGACGCTGGCCGTCTTCTGGTCCTTGCCGCCGAAGGCGTCGCCCAGCGAGACCGAAAACACCTTGTACTTGCCTTCGTTGACAACCGAAATGGCATACATGACGACAAAGAAGGCGAACAGCAGGGTGATGAAATCGGCGTACGAAATGAGCCAGCGTTCGTGATTTTCGTGCTCGGCTTCGTACTTTTTGCGGGCCATGGTCAGGGCCGCGAGAGCAGGCAGGCGATCCGTTCTTCGATCACGCGCGAATGGTCGCCGCTGGCGATATCATGAAACACATCGGTGAGGATTTCGTACTGGGTCACCCGTTCGGCGACGATGGTCTTGAGCTTGTTGGCGATCGGGTAGAAGAACATATTGGCCAGCCCCACCCCGTACACGGTCGACACGAAAGCGACCGCGATGCCACTGCCGAGCTTGCCCGGGTCGCTCAGGTTTTCCATCACGTGGATCAGCCCCAGCACCGCGCCCAGGATGCCGATGGTGGGCGAGTAGCCGGCCGCCGCCTCCCAGATCTTGACCGCCTGGCGTTCGCCGAATTCGTAGGCCGTCACTTCCATCTCGAGCAGGCTGCGCACCTTGTCGGGCGCGATGCCGTCGACCACCAGGCGCAGGCCTTTCTGCACGAATTTATCCTTGTTGACCGCCATGTATTTTTCCAGCGACAGCAGGCCGTCGCGGCGCGCGTGCAAGCCCCACACGGCGATTTCGCGTGCCAGGGCGGCGCGCTGGCTCGGCGGCGGCGAAAACACCCAGCGCAGCATGCGCAGGCCGCGCATGAAAGTCGGCGCTTCGCTTTGCAGCAGCACGGCGCCGACGGTGCCGATGACGACGATGGCAAACGCCGCCGGCTGCACCAGCGAGGACAGCTTGCCGCCCTCGAGCGCCTGGCCGACCAAGAGGCCGGCCAGGGCCAGGAAAATCCCCGCTACGCTGGCCCGGTCCACGCCTGCTCCTTCAGGGACGCCCGCAGGCGCGCGACCGCCTGGGTGTGCAATTGCGACACGCGCGATTCCGATACACCCATGACGGCCCCGATTTCTTTCAGGTTCAGTTCTTCTTCGTAGTAGAGGCCCATGAGGATTTTTTCGCGCGGCGGCAAGCCGTCGATGGCGTCGATCACGGCCTGGCGGAAGTCGCCGTCGAGCAGGCTGCGCAGCGGATCGGCATCGTCCACCGCATAGCGGTCGAGGAAGCTGTCGTTGCCTCCCTCGTTGTCGTGGAAATCTTCGTAATACACCAGCTGGTGGCCGCCGCCGTCGGTCAGCATGTCCTGGTAGTCGGCCAAGGAGAGTTTGAGGCTCTTGGCGACTTCGGATTCGGTGGGCGGATGGCCCAGCTTTTGCTGCAGGGTGCTCATCGCCGTTTCGATCTTGCGCATGTTCTGGCGCATCGAGCGCGGCAGCCAGTCGCTGCTGCGCAGTTCGTCGAGCATGGCGCCGCGGATGCGCAGCACGGCATAGGTTTCGAACTGGGCGCCATGGGTTTCTTCATAGCGGCTGATGGCGTCGAGCAGGCCGATCATGCCGGCCTGGACCAGGTCGTCCACCTCCACGCTGGGCGGCAGCTTGGCCTTCATGTGGTGGGCGAGCCGCTTCACCAAGGGCATATGCTCGGTCAGTAAATGGTTCTTGTCCGCTTTCCCTTTGACGGTGTACATAGATCTCAGTATGTTTTAAGAACCAAAATGGGAAGTCCCCCCTGTGTGCCCAAGCTGCGGCATGGCCGACAGGGCAAAGCGCCCCGCCAGCTGGCGAAATGCAACCGAGGCTCCCGCCAGCGGGAACGCGTCGACCACGGCCCGGCCCAAGCGCGCGGCCCGGTGCAGGTATTCGTCCGCCGGGACCGAGCCCATCGACGTGAGCTGTACGGCAAGGTAACGACTTGCCGCAGATGACATATTATCGTATACCACCTTGGCTTCGGCTTCGGATGCGCCCGTGACCAGAATTCCGAACGGACGGCGTCCCAACTGTTGCGAAAGTCGCTTGATGAGGGCGTACGCGGCCGTGATCGAGGTGGCGCTGGTGGAGACCTGGACCACGATTTCGGCGCTCTCCATGATCGGCACCGGAAAGGTGTCGTCGTCGCCGAATTCGCCGTCGACAATCACGATGCCGGTCTGCTTGACCAGCACGTCGAAGGTCTTGGCCAGGCGCCGCGCCTCGTCCGGGCCGCCGCGCGCGCGCGCCATGCTGACCACGCCGAAGCCCTGCGGCACCTGGTGGATGATCTGGTTCAGCGCGCACTGCTGGCGCGCCACCTGCAGCAGGCTGGCGCGGTCGGCCACGCCGAGGCGCTGGGCCACGCCGTATTCGCGGTCGCAGGCGTCGACGATCAGCACGTCGTTGCCGGCCCGGGCCAGCGAGGCGCCCAGGTTGACCAGCATGGCGCCCTTGTCGTCTTCGGGGGTGGCGGAAAGAAAGGTGACGATGCGTGGCTTGGGGCCGGCCAGCATCCGGCGCAGGCCTTCGGCCTGGTCGAAATCGAAGTGATTAGCCAAGGGACACCTCGCGCAGGCTGCGGTCGTTGCGGGCGGTGCTGGTGTTGGCCATCAGCAGCGGCAGTTCGGCATCCAAAAACTGGGTGGCGGCGGCATCGCGCTTGAGGCGGAAGGCGCGGTCGACCAGCATATTGCGGTCGGCCAGGTGCAGGTCTTCCGGCACGCGCTGGCCGTTCGAGACATAGAACAGGTTCAATTTCTGGCGGATCACGACGTCGAGTACATTGCCGATCGACGCCGCTTCGTCGAGCTTGGTCATGATGCAGCCGGCCAGGCCGCTGCCCTGGTAGGCGCGCACCACTTCGTTGAGGGTTTCGTTGGTCGAGGTCGAATTCAGGCACAGCAGGCGCTTGACGTCGGCGCCGGTCTCGGACAGCATCGCCACCTGCTCGGCCACGTTCTGGTCGCGCTGGGACACGCCGACGGTGTCGATCAGCACGGTGTGCTTGTTGCGCAGTTCTTTCAGGGCGATGCGCAGGTCCGATTCATCCTTGACCGAGTGCACCATCACGCCGAGGATCTTGCCGTAGATGCGCAGTTGTTCGTGGCCGCCGATACGATAGGCGTCGGTGGTGATCAGCGCCAGTTTTTCCGGGCCGTGGCGCATCACGCAGCGCGCGGCCAGCTTGGCGGTGCTGGTGGTCTTGCCGACGCCGGTCGGGCCGACCAGGGCGAACACGCCGCCCTTTTCCAGGATTTCATCTTCGTTCGAGATGGTGGTGAGGTTGCGCGCGAGGACCGTCTTGATCCAGCGCAGGCTCTCGGCGGCGTCTTTGCCGGCCGGGAGTTTTTCGATCAGGTAGCGCGCCAGGCTGGCCGAGAAACCGGCGGCCAGCATGTCGCGCAGCACGCCGGCTTTTTGCGGTTCGCGCTGCTGGGTGGTGCCCCAGGCGATTTCGGCCAGTTGGCTTTCCATCAAGCCACGCATGGCGCGGATTTCATTCATCATGCCCGACATTTCGGCGGCCGCGCTGTCCTTGGCCTGCGCCATGACTTGCATCATCATCGACGACATTTGCGAGGCCATCATCGACATGTCGAACGATTCGGGCTGGACCGCGTAGGCCGGGGCCGGGGTCGGGGCGACGCGGCGGTTGGCGTAGGTTTCCGGCGGGATCGACAGGGATGGGCGCGGCTGGGCCATCTCGGACTCGGGGGCGGGCGAGGAGATCGAGGCGACGTCATCGCTGGCGAGGGCGAGGATTTCGACCACGCCATCGACCGGACGGTTGGACAGGATGACGGCGTCCGGCCCGAGCGCTTCGCGTACTTTACGCAGTGCGTCGCGTGATGTTGCAGCCGTAAATTTTTTGACATTCATCGCCAACTCCTGGGGGTTCCTGCTGGGTGCTCACATGAGCACTGACAGGAACCATTATTGACGATGCAGGATGGAAATGATCTGGGGAGGAGGATGGTAAAAGGGGTTCATTTCGATCGCGTCGTTCCCGCGCTGAGCAAACCGCCGCTCCCCGCCGTCGTTCCCGGCATTGCCGGAACCGACTTCCCGCGCAGGCGGGAACCCAAGTACGCGTAATCTCCCACACCATTGAGCCAGGCCAGAAACCAGCACTTGTAACAGCCCACCATGCATGCCATGGAAAAGTACAGCTATGTCTATATCCTCGCCAGCGATCCGTATGGCACCTTGTACACGGGCGTGACATCGGACCTGGTGAAGCGTATCTGGCAACATCGTAGCGCCCTTGCCGAGGGTTTCACAAAGCGCTATCGGGTGGACAAGCTGGTTTGGTATGAAATGCACTTTGACATCATGGAAGCGATCAAGCGCGAGAAGCAGATCAAGAAGTGGCGGCGCAACTGGAAGGTGAATCTGGTGCAGGCCGGCAATCCAACATGGCGCGATTTGTATCTGGATTTCACTGCGGACTAAGGGGTGTCGTCGTTCCCCGCCACTAACCCGTCGTCTCTGGCATTGCCAGACCCGACTTCCCGCGAAGGCGGGAACCCAAGTTCGTTCCGTCGCCAACGGCTGAGCAAGAAACTTGGGTTCCCGCCTTCGCGGGAACGACGAGGTAAAGGGCTACAAGAACTTTGTTACTGCGCACCCACCAAATTCGTCACATGAATCGTCTTGGTCTCCGGAATCTCATTGTGCGACAGCACCTTTAACTGCGGCAGCGCCCGGCGCAGGAATTTCGACAACAAGGCCCTTAACGGACCCGGCACCAGCAACACCGGCGTCAAGCCCATCTGCTCCTGCTGCGCCGCCGCCGCGCCAGCCTGCTGCGCGATCGTATCGGCCAGGCCCGGCTCGATCCCGGCGCCATCGCCGCCCGCGCCCATGGCCTGCATCAGCAAGCGCTCAAGCCGGTTATCCAGGGTCATCACCGACAACTCATTCGTCCCCGGGAACAGCTGCTGCACAATCGCGCGCCCCAGCGCAATCCTGACCACGGCCGTCAGATCGGCCGGATCCTGGGTCTGCGGCGCGTACTCGGCCAGAGTCTCGATCACGGTCCGCATATCACGGATGTGCACGCCTTCGATCAGCAAATTCTGCAACACTTTCTGCAGGGTCGACAGCGACACCAGCTTCGGCACCAGGTCTTCCACCAGCTTCGGCGCTTCCTTGGCCAGATGGTCGAGCAAGGCTTGCACTTCGGCACGGCCGAGCAATTCCGACGCGTGGGTGGTAATCAAATGGTTCAGGTGCGTTGCCACGACAGTACCGGCATCGACCACCGTGTAGCCCATGCTCTGCGCTTCGTCGCGCAGGCCGGCGTCGATCCACACCGCCGGCAGGCCGAAGGCCGGATCGGTGGTCACCAGGCCGGCCAGGCTGCCGCTCGCCATGCCCGGATTGATCGCCAGGAACTGCCCGTTCATCGACTCGCCGCTGCCCACTTCCACGCCCTTGAGCGTGATGCGGTAGGCCGACGGTTTCAGTTCCAGGTTGTCGCGGATGTGCACCGGCGGCGCCAGGAAACCGACTTCCTGCGCAAACTTCTTGCGGATCCCTTTGATGCGCTTGAGCAGCTCGCCGCCCTGGGTCTTGTCGACCAGCGGAATCAAACGGTAGCCGACTTCCAGTCCCAGGGTATCGACCGGCATGATGTCTTGCCAGCTGGCCTCTTCCTGCTCGGTCGGGGCCGGCGGCACCGGTGCTGCGATTTCTTCCGGCGGCGGCGCCTTGGCTTTCTTGTTGATCAGATAGGCGGTGCCGCCCAGCGCAGCGGCCAGCAGCAGGAATACCATGTTCGGCATGCCAGGAATCAAGCCCATGCCGCCGATGATCGCGGCGGTAATGTACAGCACTTCCGGCTTGGCGAACAACTGGCGCACCAGCTGGGTGCCGATGTCCTGGTCGCTGGCCACGCGCGAGACCACGATACCGGCCGCGGTCGAGATGATCAGCGAGGGAATCTGCGCCACCAGGCCGTCACCGATGGCCAGCAGGGTGTAGGTCTTGGCCGCTTCGCCGAAGGGCATGTCGTGCTGCAAGACACCGACCAGCAGGCCGCCGATCACGTTGATCACGGTGACCATGATGCCGGCCACCGCATCGCCGCGCACGTATTTCGAGGCACCGTCCATGGCGCCGTAGAACTCGGCTTCCTGGGCGACTTCGGTACGGCGGCGGCGCGCTTCGTCTTCGGCGATCAGGCCGGCGTTGAGGTCGGCGTCGATCGCCATCTGTTTACCCGGCATCGCGTCGAGGGCGAAACGCGCGCCCACTTCGGCGATACGGCCGGCACCCTTGGTGACGACGGTAAAGTTAATGATGGTCAAAATGATAAACACAACGATACCGACCGTGTAGTTGCCACCGATCAAGAAGTGACCGAAGGCTTCAATCACTTTACCGGCCGCGGCGCCGCCGGTGTGGCCTTCGGTCAGCACGATCCGGGTCGAGGCCACGTTCAGCGACAGGCGCAGCATGGTCGACACCAGCAGGATGGTCGGGAAGGCCATGAAGTCGAGCGGCTTGACGGTGTACAGGCTGGTCAAGAGCACGATGACCGACAGCGCGATGTTGAAGCTGAAGAACACGTCCAGCACGAAGGCCGGCAGCGGCAGGATCATCATCATCAAGAGCATGATGATGATGGCCGGCGCCGCCAGGGCGTTGCCGCCGCCTTTCATTCCACTTAACCAGGAGGGCATATTCAGGCGGTTCATGGTGTGGCTCCGTTCTTCGGTTCAGGTGTCGTTTGCGATGCCGGGTCATGCGGGTCGAGCTCGGGTGGTACGCGCAGCCTGGTCGGCCGGTCGGGATAGGTTCCGCCCTCCTTCTTGTAGGTGCGCAGCTGGAACACATACGCCAGCACTTCGGCCACCGCCGAGTACAGCGCTTCCGGAATCTCGTCGCCGATCTCGGTGTGCTTGTGCAGCGCACGCGCCAGCGCCGGCGCTTCCAGCATGGCCACATTGTTTTCCTTGGCCAGTTCGCGAATCCTGGCCGCCACTTCATCGGCGCCCTTGGCCACCACGCGCGGCGCGCCGCGCTGGCCGTCGGCGTATTTCAGCGCCACCGCGTAGTGGGTCGGGTTGGTGACGACCACATCGGCGGTCGGCACGTCGGCCATCATGCGGCGCTGCGACATTTCGCGCTGCATCTGGCGGATCTTGCCTTTGATCTGAGGATTGCCGTCCGACTCTTTCGACTCCTGGATCATTTCCTGGCGCGTCATCTTGAGCTTGTTCGCGTAATGCCAGATCTGGTAAGGACCGTCGATCGCGGCCACGATGCCGAGGCCGCCGACGATGAACAGGAACGCCGAACCGATCAGGTCGATCATGTGGGCGCTGCCGCTTTTCAGGGGCTCGACCGCCAGGCCGATGACGGCCTCTTTCTGGCTCATCACGACCATCCAGGCGATGGTGCCGACCACGATGGTCTTGACGATCGCCTTGAACAATTCGACCAGCGCGTTGGTGGACACCATGTTGGTCAGGCCGCGCACCGGATTCAGCTTGTTGAAATTGGGCATGAAGGACTTGCTGCTGAACAGCCAGCCGCCGATCAGCAGGGGCGAGGCCAGCGCCACCAGCATGACGGCCAGCGCCAATGGCAGGCAGGCCAGCATGACCTGGGCGATATCGCTGGCCACGCGCAGGATCATGGCGTTCGGATTGAAGATTTGCTCGCGGTCCATGGCCATGCCGGAGATCATGGTCGCGTTGAGCTGGCGTACGATGCCGGCACCGAAGAACCACAGGGTGCAGCCAGCCGTCATCAGGACAGTAAAGGTTGCCACTTCACGCGATCGGGGCACGTCGCCTTCTTCACGCGCCTGCTCCAATCGCTTGGGTGACGCTGCTTCTGTCTTTTCTGCGTCGCTACTGTCTGACATGCCAGGCTCCCGTTAACAGATGCCATTATTCGCGATATTGCTCTGAAGCTATCTAGCGATTAGGGCGGCAAACAGGGCTCAATTCGGCCGGTGGCAGGCGAACGGGGCAAAGGCGCGGGCTCTCGTATAATCGAAAATTATCAACCTCTACACGAATATCATGAATTCGATGGTCCCACCCGATCCCCAGGAAGCGCTGGTCGACGCCGACCTCAAGGAGGATGGCGACTTTTCCGACATGCTCAGCGAACAGCGCATCCTGCTGCCGGGCGCGCAGATGCTGACGGCCTTCCTGATCATCCTGCCGTTCAACGGCGGCTTCAAGCAGATCGTGCACACCGAGAAGCTGGTGTTCCTGGCGACCTTCGTGCTTGCACTGATGAGTTTGGTGCTATTGAGCGCGCCGGCGATTCAGCACCGGCTAATGCGCCCGCTCAACGACCGCGCGCGCTTCAAGCGCGTGGCGACGCGGCAGATCGTGGCGGGCGCGTTCACGTTGGCGATCGCGCTGATTCTGGCAACCAACCTGGTGATGTCGGAAGTGTTCGGGCACGTGGTGGGGCTGATCATGGCGGGCGGGATCGCCACGTTCATCATGTGCGTATGGTGGTTTTTGCCGGCCTATCTAAAGCGTATGCACGGGTATTAACGGGTTTTCTTCGCTTCAGCCTGTTTCACCGTCTGATCGATGGCGCCAAAAATCGACTTGCCCGCGCCATCGAGCATCTCGATCCTGATGGTGTCGCCAAACAGCATGAACGGCGTGCTTGAGACGCCATCGGCGATCATCTCCAGCGCGCGCTTCTCGGCGATGC
Organism: Massilia mucilaginosa; assembly: GCF_011682145.1. Classification (GTDB taxonomy): domain Bacteria; phylum Pseudomonadota; class Gammaproteobacteria; order Burkholderiales; family Burkholderiaceae_D; genus Telluria_A; species Telluria_A mucilaginosa. Next base: position 20,961 of record NZ_WHJH01000061.1, on the reverse strand, counting down.
AGGAGTAGCCGCGCTTGGCATCCTTGTTCGACACCGTGCCCGAACCAAGAATCGTTCCGGCGCGCGCATTGCGGGTTTTACACAAATGTGCCAGCAGTTGAGCGAAGTTGAATACCATATCGACGCCGGCATGCGGCTGGCCGACCAGCTTGCCGTTCCAGGTCGAACGCAGCGGCAAATGCACCTTGGCGTCCTGCCAGGCGTCGCCCAGCTCATCGGGCGTGACCGCCACCGGCGAAAACGACGATGCCGGCTTGGACTGCAAGAAACCGAAACCCTTGCCCAGCTCGGCCGGAATGAGGTTACGCAGCGATACATCATTGACCAGCATCAGCAGGCGGATCTGGTCGAAAGCCTGGTGCGGCGTGCTGCCCATCGGCACATCGCCCGTGATCACGGCCATCTCGGCCTCGAAATCGATGCCCCACTCTTCATGCGCCAGCACGATCTCGTCGGTCGGCCCGAGAAAATCATCGCTGCCGCCCTGGTACATCAGCGGATCTTCCCAGAACGAGGCCGGCATCTCGGCATTGCGCGCCTTGCGCACCAGCTCGACGTGATTGACATACGCCGAGCCATCGACCCACTGGAACGCGCGCGGCAGCGGCGCCATGCACTTTGCCGTATCGAAATCGAAACTGCGCGCCGTGCGCCCGGTATTGAGCAGAAGAGACAGGTCGTTCAGCTGGGGCGCGATGAAGGCCCAGTCGTCCAGCGCCGCCTGCAGGGTGGGCGCGATGCCGTCGGCCACGTGCGCCGTTTTCAGGTCGCGCGCGACCACCACCAGCTGGCCGTCGCGGCTACCGTCCTTGAGTGTGGCTAATTTCATAATGTGAGCTAAAGCGCAATCAAGCGGGCACCAGCAAGTCGCGCTGCGCCTGATCCAGGTAGCACCATTCGCCTTCGGCAAGGCCGAGCGACTCCAGGGTCAGCTGGCCGATGGCGGACCGGTGCAGCGCGCTGCAATGGTTGCCGGCCGCGGCCAGCATGCGTTTGACCTGGTGATACTTGCCTTGTTCCAGCACGATTTCGAGCTGGTGCTCGCCGCGCTGCACACAGCTGAGCGCCGCCAGTGGCGCCGGCTCGTCATGCAGTTTGACGCCGGACAGGAGTTGTGCAATCAGTTCAGGCGTGACGGGGTCCTGCGTGGTGGCCTGATATATCTTGGGCACGTGCCGCTTGGGCGAGGACTGGGTGTGGATGAACGGCCCGTCGTCGGACATCAGCAACATGCCGGTGGTGTCGTGGTCGAGCCGGCCGACCGGTTGCACGTCGCGCCAGGTGAATTGTTCGGGCAGCAAGGTCAGCACGCCCGGATGGTGGCTCGGCTTGCGCGAACACTCGACGTTGACCGGTTTGTGCAGCGCGATATACACATGTTCGCGGTAGACCCACTCTTCGTCGAAGATGGTCATGACCAGGCCCTCGGTGTCGATCGCGGTCTTGTAGTCGGTGTGGGGAGCGCCGTTGATGACGATTTCGCCATCCTCGATCAGGGTGCGGCAGTATTTGCGTGTGCCGAATCCCTGCGATTGCAGGATGCGGTCCAAAGATAATTTACTCATGGGCGAGACTTTACCAGATGCGCCCCGTAGCGGATAGGAATCGGCCTAGTGGTTTGTAGGACAAATGCCGAACCAGTGCGAATTACGGAAGAGCCATTACGCATCTTTGACACAGATCAAGAGTGACAGGGGTCCGGTTGTTACACTGAAACTTCAGTAGGAATCGGCCTAACGCCACCTGCCAATGCTTACGGCACCACTAGGATAACTGAACAGTACCAACATGATGAGGACCAGGATGCGCACCATTACTAACGCCGCGACGCCATTGGACAACGCCGACTTCCTGGAATCGGCCGCCGACAATCTCCCCGACAATCCGCTGGCGCAGTCGGCGCTGGAAACGACGCGCGATGCGATCGCCCGCTGGACCGGCGGCATCCACCTGCCGCGCATGCTGGTGCCGGGCATGGTGCGCGTGTCGCCGCAGGCGCGCTGGTATGCCCAGGCCAATCAGGGCTTCCAGGAATGGCTGAGCCAGGGTGGATTCCAGGGCGTCGATGGCGACGCGGCTGGCGCCGGCATGGCCGAAGCGGGCCTGCGCGCCAATTGCGCCGGCCAGGTGGCGCTCGATGTGGCGTCGTCGCAGCAAATGACCGACCCGCTGCGCACGGTGGATGCCGAAAACAGCGATTTCTGCCTGGATTGATCCCCTTCATCGCCCCGCAATCGTGGGCGGTGGCAGGCGTGGTTGCACACCGAAGACGTCAAACCCGTCGTCCCTGCGCTTTTGCGTGCGGACGACGCGGTTTATTGGGTGATCACCGATCAGTCCTCGCCACCAGCGAAACGCACATCGGAACATGGGTCAATATACAAGGGCGGGAATACATCGGCTGGATGGAAAACGACGGCTTTTACGCCGCCGTTTCCAGGTCCCCGTGCGGGGACTTCATGCGAGGAATTGTAATTCTCTCTATGCCGCATCATGATGCGGTTAGTAGTTCATTTCAAACAATATGCTGCCAACACACGCTTTACTTTTTATATCGGCCTCCCTTGGAAAGAACTACAGGTCCACTATAGAACACCTGCCCGAACTTTCAAGGAAAATATTTCAACTTCGAACTCAACGCAACACCGGGCGCGCCGCCGGTCCCAGTGTTTTTACCATTCCCGCCCCCACCGACGCACCGAATTTTTTCAGCACCCGCTCCGGCAAACCTTCATGCGCCGTGTAGTCGACAATATCTTCGGCCTTGACCACATCGCGCGCGGTCGTCTCGACCGTGCCGAAACCATCGGCCAGGCCCATGTCGACCGCCTTGGCGCCGCTCCAGAACAGACCCGAAAACGTTTCGGACGTCTCTTTCAGGCGCTTACCGCGCCCGGTACGCACCACGGAAATGAATTGCTGGTGGATTTCGTTGAGCATGGCCTGGGCATGCGCCTTGTGCTTGTCCGATTGCGGGCTGAAAGGATCGAGGAAACCCTTGTTGTCGCCGGCCGTGAGCAAACGCCGCTCGACCCCGAGTTTCTCCATGGTGCCGGTAAAGCCGAAACCGTCCATCAGCACCCCGACCGAACCGACAATACTGGCCTTGTTAACATAGATCCTGTCCGCCGCCGCCGCGATGTAATACCCGCCCGAGGCGCAGATTTCATCGACCACCACGTACACCGGCTTGGCCGGATAGGCCTGTTTCAGGCGCAGGATCTCATCGACGATATTGCCCGCCTGGACCGGGCTGCCGCCCGGGCTGTTAATCCGCAGGACCACCGCCACCGAGCCGGAATCGGCAAATGCCTTGTTTAAGGAGGGGATCACCACGTCGGCCGATCCGCTGCCTTCCGATTCGATGCTGCCGTCGATTTCGATCAGGGCGGTATGACGCCCCAGCGTCTCGCCGTCGGTACCGGTGAAATCGAAATCGAAAAACGCCCACAGCGCGAAAAACGCCAGCCCGAGAAACGTCAGCCTGAAAAAGATCCCCCAGCGGCGCGTGGCGCGCTGTTCGCGTACCGTGGCAAAGACCAGCTTTTCCAGGGTCTCGCGTTCCCAGTTGCCCGTGGTCGGGACCGCTGCCAGCGCGTTGTCCTTGGAATCGCCGAAAGTGTTGTCGCTCATAAATCGCTTTACATAAGTGGTTTCTGCTGCTTGTGCTGTGTCGTGCTGTCGTCAGGCGCCAGGCGGCTGGATGAACTCGTCGGGTTCCCAGTAAATCCGCCCGTCTTCCTCGCGCACGCCGATCGGGCGCAGGCGCCCGCCCTTGCACGGTCCGCCCGCGCAAAAGCCGCTTTCGGGAACGTAGATGGCGCCGTGGGTCGAGCACATCAGGTACACGCCGCTCGACTCGAAGAACTCGCCTTCGGCCCAGTCCAGCTCGATCGGCACGTGGGCGCAGCGGTTCAGATAGGCGTAAACTATCCCTTTGTGGCGCACCACGAAGCCGGTGGCCTTGTCGCCGAAGGCGAAGACGCCGAAACGTACGCCCTTCCCGCCTTCGAGCACCTGTTCCGATGCACAGACCAGCACGCCGCTCTGCCCGGCCATCATGCGTTCTCGCTCAGCCAGGTGCGCAGCTCGGCCACCGTCTGCGCCGAGTAAATCGGCTTGCAGGCGCTCAGCTGATCGTGCGGATGGGCGCCGTACTGCACGGCGATCCCGGCCGCGCCGGCGTTATTTGCCATCAGCAAGTCATGCGTGGTGTCGCCGATCATCACCGTGCGCTTGAGATCCTGCCCCAGTTCACGCGTCAGCTCCTGCAGCATGGCCGGGTGCGGCTTGGAGAATGTCTCATCGGCGCAACGGGTGGCGTCGAACAGCGACAGCAGCCCGACCGCATTCAGCGACCGGTTCAGGCCGACGCGGCTTTTGCCGGTGGCCACCGCCAGAAAGTAGGCTTCCTGCGAAAGTTCGGTCAACATCTCGCGAACGCCGTCGAACAGCACCAGTTCGTGGTCCTTCGATAAAAAGTGAAAACGGTAGCGCTCGACCATGCGCGGGTAAAACGCCGGGTCGATATTCGGCATCACGGCCTGCATCGCTTCGTGCAAACCGAGGCCGATGACGTGCGAGGCGGCATCGTCGCGCGGGATCGGCAAGCCGAGGTCCCTGGCTGCGGCCTGGATGCACTTGACGATGGTGGACGTGCTGTCCATCAAGGTGCCGTCCCAGTCGAAAACGATCAGATCAAATTGCTTACGTGCCATGTATTGCGGCCGCTTGTGGCGGCCGGCTCCTTCCAGAATTGATCGACGCGCTTTAGCGCGGTGCTGTGTTCAGCGGTTTACCCAAGCTTACCAAGAAACGTTCGCATTCTGCTGGCAACGGTGCATTTATCGTCACATCCTTGCCGGTTTCCGGATGGGTAAACGTGATTTGATGCGCGTGCAGGAACATCCGCTTGAGCGCGCCGCGCGTGGCGTCGCCCTTGAGCAGCACGCGGTTGAGCGCAAAATCGCCGTATTTGTCGTCGCCAAGGATGGCGAAGCCCGACGAAGCCAGATGTACGCGAATCTGGTGGGTGCGTCCGGTTTTCAGTTCGGCTTCGAGCAGGGCGAACTTGTCGAACTTGCGCAGCAGGCTGAACACGGTATGCGATTCCATGCCGCCGGCCTGCACGCACACGCGCCGTTCGCCGTCGGCGGTGGTGAACTTGTGCAGCGGCAGCTTGATGTGCTGGCGCGCGTTTTTCCAGTCGCCCGCGACCATGGTCAGGTAGCGTTTGTCGGTCAGGCCGTCGCGCATCTGCTCGTGCAGGTTGGTGAGGGCCGAACGCTTTTTGGCCAACAACAACAAACCCGAGGTTTCGCGGTCGAGCCGGTGCACCAGTTCCAGGAACTTGGCATCCGGCCGGGCCGCGCGCAACTGTTCGATCACGCCGTAGGACACGCCCGAGCCGCCATGCACCGCCACGCCGCAAGGCTTGTCGATGATGAGCAGGTGCGCGTCTTCGAACAGGATCGGGAACTCGGCGCCCGGTACCACGGCGCTCGATTTCTCGGCCACGCGCACCGGCGGAATGCGCACCACATCGCCGCTTTCGAGCCGGTACAGCTGGTCGATACGGCCTTTGTTGACGCGCACTTCGCCGGAGCGCAGGATCCTGTAAATATGGCTCTTCGGAACGCCCTTACAGACCCGCAACAAGTAGTTGTCGATCCGCTGTCCGGCTTCTTCTTCGGTAATTGTGACAAATTGGGCTTGAACGGGGGCCTGTGATGAAGGGGGAACAACATCGTTTTGCATCTTCATTTGCTCTGTCTTCCCAGAAATTCTCTCTAAGTCCTTCATTTTGAATATATAATCGACAGGCGGCGGTCAAACCTCTGCTGGTGTAAGAATTAAAACGATATTTTACACAGGGGCGTCTCCATCGGCCCCGCCAAATTGCAAATTCGATGGAAAAAATGTGTACGCACATCCCGGCGCGAATCAAGGTTGCACCGTTGTTGTAATCGGATAACGCGCAAGGCTGCGGAATGGATTGTTTGGAATTGTAAGGATAAGTACTGGCAAGCTGTCCCTCGGGGCCAGCTCGCCGGATGATGGCGTCGATAACGCTTGTCGTTTTCGCCCGACCCGATGTAAGCCTCATCCTGAAGGCTTGAGAATAAGGGGACCTCGAACAACCTGCTGCGCGGCGTAATTGTCGCCCTGCGATGCTCACCGTACCTTCGTACGGCTGCGCTTCTCGGACGACACTTGCGTCGCTCGCTACGGTTTTTCGAGGCCCCCCAAGGGCTGGTGTTTAAGCCTGGTATCGAAGTCTTAGTATGTTCGCTGGCTACGGTTTGGCTCACCGATTTCGCTCAGCCTGGCTTTGTCTGCGCCCCGAACAAACCGGGGCTGCTTCAGCTAAGTTGCAGGTGCTGCGTACACTCGGCATGTCGATCGACCCCACCGCGCCCTGTTGCGGCCGTGACGCTTTGCGTTGCTGCGCCGTGCGAAAAGGCATACCCACCCTCCACTTCCCTTCCCGCGTACATCCCCTGTACTTTTCGCCGCCCTGCGCCCAGCGCAAGGTGGCACTGGAACGGCCCACGGGTCGCGGAGTCAATAAAAATGAAACGCATGTTGTTTAACGCTACGCAGCAGGAAGAACTGCGCGTAGCGATTGTCGACGGTCAGAAACTGATCGACATCGATATCGAGACCGCAGGTCGCGAACAGCGCAAATCGAATATCTACAAGGGCGTGATTACCCGCATCGAACCGTCGCTCGAAGCCTGCTTCGTCAGCTACGGCGAAGACCGCCACGGTTTCCTGCCATTCAAGGAAGTCGCCCGCACCTATTTCCGCGAGGGCGTCGACGTGCGTACCGCGTCGGTCAAGGAAGCGCTGCGCGAAGGCCAGGAAATCATGGTCCAGGTCGAGAAAGAAGAACGCGGCAACAAGGGCGCCGCCCTGACCTCCTTCGTTTCCCTGGCCGGCCGTTATCTGGTCCTGATGCCGAATAACCCGCGCGGCGGCGGCGTGTCGCGCCGGGTCGAAGGCGAAGAGCGCCAGGAACTGCGCGAAACGATGGACAAGCTGGACCTGCCGCAAGGCATGTCGGTGATTGCCCGCACCGCCGGTATCGGCCGCAATGTCGAAGAACTGCAGTGGGACTTGAATTACCTGATGCAACTCTGGCGCGCCATCGAAGGCGCCGGCAAGTCGGCCAGCGGCGCCTTCCTGATCTACCAGGAATCGTCGCTCGTGATCCGCGCGATCCGCGACTACTTCCAGCCCGATATCGGCGAGATCCTGATCGATACCGACGATATCTACGAACAAGCGCACCAGTTCATGCGCCATGTGATGCCCGACATGATCCACCGGGTCAAGCGTTACAGCGACGATGTACCGCTGTTTTCGCGTTTCCAGATCGAACACCAGATCGAAACCGCGTATTCGCGCACCGTGCCCCTGCCGTCCGGCGGTGCGATCGTCATCGACCACACCGAAGCCCTGGTGTCCGTCGACGTCAACTCGGCCCGCGCCACCCGCGGCTCCGACATCGAAACCACCGCCTTCAATACCAACTGCGAAGCAGCCGAAGAAGTAGCACGCCAGCTGCGCCTGCGCGACCTTGGCGGCCTGATCGTCATCGACTTCATCGACATGGAAGTGGCGAAGAACCAGCGCGAAGTCGAAACCCGCCTCAAGGATGCCCTGCACCACGATCGTGCACGCGTTCAGATGGGCAAGATTTCCCGTTTCGGCCTGATGGAACTGTCGCGCCAGCGCCTGCGTCCGTCGCTGTCGGAAGGCTCGCATGTGACGTGCCCGCGCTGCTCCGGCACCGGCCACATCCGCGATACCGAATCGTCCGCCCTGCAGGTGCTGCGCATCATCCAGGAAGAGGCGATGAAGGAAAACTCGGCCACCATCCACGTGCAGGTGCCCGTCGATGTCGCCGCTTTCCTGCTCAATGAAAAACGTGGCGAAGTGCTCAAGATCGAGAACCGCCACCGCATCAGCGTGATCCTGATCCCGAACAAGCACCTGGACACGCCGCACTACAAGCTCGAGCGCATCAAGCACGACGATCCGCGCCTCGAAGACAGCCAGGCCAGCTACAACCTGGCCGAAGAAGCCGAAACCGACATGGCTTACAGCAAGCGCCAGAAGGAAGAAGTCAAGCCGCGCCAGGAAGCCGTCGTCAAGACCATCACCCCGGACCAGCCTGCCCCGATGGTGGACCGCTCCGAAGTGCTCAAGCCGGTCGCCCCGCCGGTCCAGGCGCCGGTGCTGACCGCGCCTGTCGAAGAAGGTTTCATGGCCAAGATCATGAATTTCTTCTTCAAGAAGGAAACGCCGGCGATTGTTGCCCCAGCGCCTGTGGCGCCGGCCAAGCCGGCCGCGGCCCCTGCCGCCCGCGAAGACCGCAATGGCCGTGGTCCGCGCGCCCGCCCTGGTCGTGGCGGCAAGCCGGACGGCCGTCCCGAGCGCGAGCCGGGCAAGCCTGCCGCACTGGAAGAAGCCGGCAAGCCGGGCGACGCCGACAAGGCCGCCCGTCCGCCACGCCCTCCACGTCCACCGCGCGAGCCGCGTGAGCCGCAGGTCGACGCCGCCGGTGTGCCGGTGGCGCCACGCGCCGAACGTGCCGAGCGCCCTGAACGCGGCGAGCGTCCGGAACGTGGCGAGCGCGCCGAGCGCGCCCCGCGTCCACCGCGCGAACGCGCCGACTACCGCACCCCGGTCGCCGAAGCGAAGAGCGATGAACTGGCCGTGTCGCCAGTGGTGGCCGCCGCAGCCGCAGCGACAGTGAATGTTGCTGTGCCACAAGGCGACGAAGAAGCCGCCGTGCCGAAAATGATCACCACGATCGGCCCGAACGGTGAAGAAATCGAAGTCGAAGCCGGTGGCGATGAGCCGCGCCGTCGTCGTCGTCGTGGCGGACGCAACCGCAATCGCCGCGACCGCGACCAGGCCGAGGGCATGGACGGCGAAGACGGCGACGTTGTCAACGAAGCCAGCTTCACCGTCGAACCAGCGCCAGCCGACGCAAACGTGTCGTTCGACAAGATTGCAGCGCCGGTATTCGCGGCCGCGGAACCTGCCGTAGCCGAGCCTGTCGTGGCCCAAGCGGTCGTTGCCGAAGTTGCCGCCCCGCTGGCCGCGCCGGAAGCCGAAGCCGCGCCTGAGCCAGTGTCGGAATACGTGGTGGCGCCAGCGCCGGTGGAAGCACCAGCCCCGGCCCCGGCACCAGTCGACGCCGCACCGGCCCCGGCCGAGCCGGCACCAGTCGCCGAGGTGCTTGCCGAAGCGCCAGTCGAAGCAGCGCCGGAAGTGGCGCCAGTACGTGAAGAAATCGTACCGGCAACCATCTTCACCCCGGCCGAGCCGGTTGCGGAAGTTGCTCCGGTACCTGAAGAAATCGTGCCTGCAACCATGTTCACCCCGGCCGAGCCGGTCGCCGAGGAGGCACCTGCCCCTGTAGCGGCTCCAGCACATGAGCCTGTTGCAGTCGCAGAACCGGCACCTGTGGCCCCGCCTGCGCCTGTCGCCCCGCCAGCACCAGCACCAGCGCCTGTCGTCCCGCCGGCGCCGGCGCCAGTCGCAGCCGCTCCGGTTGCCGACCTGACCGAGATCCTCGGTTCGGCCGGCCTGACCCTGGCAGCCACCGATCCTGACAAGCTGCGCGCAGCCCAGGAAGCGGCCGCCAGCGCAGCGCCACCGGTACGCGTGCCACGCGAGCGCAAGCCGTTGCCGCCGCAGGTCGAGGAACCGCTGATCCAGGTCGACACCAGCCGCCAGTAATCACGCGGTCACATTAAAATGGGAAGCTTCGGCTTCCCTTTTTTACGTCGCAACGCCACGTATCGACACCCACAATGAACCTGCCCGCCGACACCCGCCCCGATCCCGTCCCCCTGCGCGTCGCCTTCTGGTACTGGCTCAAGCTCGGCTTCATCAGTTTTGGCGGCCCGGCCGGCCAGATCGCGCTGATGCACACCGAACTGGTCGAGCGGCGCCGCTGGATCTCCGAACAGCGCTTCCTGCACGCGCTGAACTACTGCATGCTCCTGCCCGGCCCCGAAGCGACCCAGCTGGCCATCTACATCGGCTGGCTGATGCACAAGACGCGCGGCGGCATCCTGGCCGGCCTGCTGTTCTTCCTGCCCTCGCTGCTGATCCTGATCGTGCTGTCGTGGATCTACATGGCCTACGGCACTCTGCCGGTGGTGGCCGGCATCCTGTACGGCATCAAGCCGGCGGTGGTGGCGGTGGTGCTGGCGGCGGCCTGGCGCATCGGCTCGCGCACCCTGAAAAACCGCACCCTGCTGGCGATCGCCGTCGCCGCCTTTTTCGCCATCGCCCTGGCCGAGTTGCCGTTCCCGCTGATCGTGCTGGCGGCGGCCGCCATCGGCATGCTTGGTGGACGCCTGCTGCCCGCGCACTTCCAGGTCGGCGGCAAGCACCCGGACAGCCGCGCCTCGTACGGCATGGCCCTGATCGACGACGACACCCCCACGCCCGCCCACGCGCGCTTCACCTGGCCGCGCCTGGCGCGCGTGGCCCTGGGCGGCCTCGCGCTGGGCGGCGGCGTGTGGCTGCTGCTGGCATGGCGCTACGGCGCCGCCGGGGCCCTGGCGCAGATGGGCTGGTTCTTCACCAAGGCCGCCTTGATGACGTTCGGCGGCGCCTACGCCGTGCTGCCCTACGTGTACCAGGGCGGCGTGGAGCACTACCAGTGGCTCACCGCGCCCCAGATGATCGATGGCCTGGCGCTGGGCGAAACCACGCCCGGCCCCTTGATCATGATCGTCGCCTTCGTCGGCTTCGTGGGCGCCTGGAGCCATGCCATTTTCGGGGCCGGCAGCGTGCTGCTGGCCGGCGTGGCCGGCGCCTGCGTGGCCACCTTCTTCACCTTCCTGCCCTCGTTCATGTTCATCCTGGCCGGCGGCCCGCTGCTCGAAGCCACACGCGACAATGTGCGCATGACGGCGCCGCTGACCGCCATTTCGGCGGCCGTGGTGGGCGTGATCGTCAGCCTGGCGCTGTTCTTCGGCCAGCACGTGTTCGTGCGCGCCGGGCAGGTCGACATCGCCGCCATCGCCATCAGCGCGGCCGCCTGCGTGGCCCTGTTCCGCTACAAGGCCGGCACCATCAAACTGCTCGCCGCCTGTGCCGTCGCGGGGCTCGTGCTATCGTATCGGCATGGCTGAAAAAATTATCATGCTCAGCGACGGCCGCGCGCCGCCGCCGGCAATCCCCGCGCGGCTCGCTGCGCCCACCGGCCTGTTGGCCGACGCGCTCGGGCGGCCCCTGCACGACCTGCGCATTTCCGTCACCGACCGCTGCAATTTCCGCTGCGTCTACTGCATGCCGAAAGAAGTGTTCGACAAGGACTACGCCTACCTGCCGCATTCCTCGCTGCTCTCGTTCGAAGAAATCACCCGCATCGCCACCCTGTTCGTCGCCCACGGCGTCGAAAAGCTGCGCCTGACCGGGGGCGAACCGCTGCTGCGCAAGAACCTCGAACGCCTGGTCGGCATGCTCAGCGCCCTGCGCACCCCGAGCGGGCGTGCGCTCGACATCACCCTCACCACCAACGGCTCGCTGCTGGCGAAAAAGGCGCAGTCGCTGAAAGACGCGGGCCTGAACCGGGTCACCGTGTCGCTCGACTCGCTCGACGACGCCACCTTCAAGCGCATGAACGATGTCGACTTCGCGGTGGCCGACGTGCTGGCCGGGATCGACACCGCCCATGCGGTGGGCCTGGGGCCGATCAAGATCAACATGGTGGTCAAGGCCGGCATGAACGACCAGGAAATCGTGCCGATGGCACGCCACTTCAAGGGCAGCCCCCACATTTTGCGCTTCATCGAATACATGGACGTCGGCGCGTCGAATGGCTGGAACCTGGCCGAAGTGATCCCGTCGGCCGAGGTGGCGCGCCGCATTTCGGCCGAGATGCCTTTGGCGCCGCTGCAGGCGAACTACAACGGCGAAACCGCGTCGCGCTGGCGCTATGCCGACGGCGGCGGCGAGATCGGCCTCATTTCCAGCGTCACCCAAGCGTTCTGCAAGGATTGCTCGCGCGCGCGCCTGTCGACCGAGGGCAAGCTGTACACCTGCCTGTTCGCCAGCCGTGGCCACGACCTGCGCGCCCTGCTGCGCGACGGCCGCAGCGACGCCGAAATCTCGGCCGCCGTCGGCGCCCTGTGGAGCGTGCGCGCCGACCGCTATTCCGAAACCCGTACCATCAACACGAGCGGCATTGATGAACATCGAGAAAAACGCGTCGAAATGTCCTACATCGGCGGCTAAGTGACAATATCAGTGACAGCACTCGACGACATCACCGGCCTGGTCCTGGCCGGCGGACGCGGCACCCGCATGGGCCACGTCGACAAAGGCCTGCAAGCCTTCCGTGGCGCCGCCATGGCGCGGCATGTGCTGCGCCGCCTGGCGCCGCAGGTGGGCGCGCTGGCGATCAACGCCAATCGGAACCTGGACGTCTACGCCGGTTTCGGGGTGCCGGTGTGGCCCGATCAGCTGAGCGGTTTCGAAGGCCCGCTGGCCGGGCTGGCGACCGGCATGGCCCGCTGCGCCACGCCGCTGCTGGCCACCGCGCCGTGCGACTCGCCATTCTTGCCGCCCGACCTGGTGGCACGCCTGCACCAGGCCTTGACGGCCGGCGGCGCCGACCTGGCGCTGGCCGAAACCGAGGAACCCGGCGCCGACGGCGCCCCGCGCATCCAGCCGCAGCCCGTGTTCGCCCTGGTGCGCGCGGCCGCCCTGCCCCACCTGGCAGCCTACCTCGCCGGCGGCGGACGGCGCATGGATGGCTGGTACGCCGCCATCACGGTCGCGCGCGTGCGCTTCGACGATGCCAGCGCCTTCCGTAACATCAACACGCTGGACGAACTGCGCCAGTGCGAACCAGAATAATCCATCTACCTGCGCACACCATGACCCTGCCGACCCTGAACGACGTCACCAGCTGCCTGTCCGCCTACGATCCCGACGCCCTGCCCGTGCGCGACGCCCAGCGCATCATCCGCGACTTCATCAAGCCGGTCGACGGCATCGACCAGGTGCCGCTGCTCGCGGCGCTGGACCGGGTGCTGGCGGCCGACATCATCTCGCCGATCAGCGTGCCGGCGCACGACAATTCGGCCATGGACGGCTACGCGCTGCGCGGGGCCGACCTGACCGCGACCGGCCCGGTCACCTTGGCGGTGGTGGGCACCGTGTTCGCCGGGCGGCCGTGCGCCGTGGTGCCGGCCAGCGGCGAGTGCGTGCGCATCATGACCGGCGGCGTCATGCCGGCCGGCTGCGACAGCGTGATCCCGCAGGAGCTGGTGGCGGCAATCGGCGCCGGCAGCATCACCATCGCGCCGGGCGTGATCCGCAGCGGCGATAACCGCCGTTTCGCCGGCGAAGACCTGTCGGCCGGCAGCGCCGCCCTGCGCAAGGGTAAAGTCATCCGCCCGGCCGACCTGGGGCTGCTGGCGTCGCTCGGGATTGCCACGGTGCCGGTGACGCGGCGCCTGCGCGTGGCGTTCTTTTCCACCGGCGACGAACTGCGCTCGATCGGCCAGCCGCTCGACGCCGGCTGCGTCTACGACAGCAACCGCTATACCCTGCACGGCATGCTCACGCGCCTGGGCTGCGAGATCGTCGACATGGGCGTCGTGCGTGACGACCCGCAAGCGCTCGAAGACGCCTTGCGCCACGCCTGCGAGAACGTGGACGCGATTGTCACCTCGGGCGGGGTCTCGGTCGGCGCGGCCGACTACACGCGCGCGATCATGGCCAAACTGGGCGATGTGAGCTTCTGGAAGATCGGCATGCGCCCGGGGCGCCCGCTCGCGTTCGGACGCATCGCCTCGAACGGCCACAGTGCCTTCCTGTTCGGCCTGCCCGGCAATCCGGTGGCGGTGATGGTGTCGTTCTACTTCTTTGCGCGCGACGCGCTGCTGCGCATGATGGGCGCCGAGGCGCCGCTGCCGCTGTTCAAGGTGCGATCAAGCTGCGCCATCCGCAAGAAACCGGGGCGCACCGAGTACCAGCGCGGCATCCTCGCGCGCGGCGACGACGGCGCGCAAACGGTGCGCATCACCGGCGCGCAGGGCTCCGGCATCCTGCGCTCCATGAGCGAGGCCAACTGCATGGTGATCTTGCATGATGAACAAGGAAACGTCGACGCCGGCGATCTGGTCGAGATCATGCCATTTGAAGGGCTGATGTGAGCCAACCCGTCGCGGCAAGCAACAATTTACACGCAATGTGAATTTTCTAATAACATTGTTGTTTTCAAGTCACTATGTTTTATCATAGCTTGCATTTATATTTCCCTGACATCTAGCTAGTTATCATAGGAGAAATGACTAAAAGCCATCGTTGATGTCTTTTTACTATTACTAAAATGATCACGGTTTTTTGAAAATCGCTTGCTAATATTGGTCTCTACACAAACCTATCCGGTAAGAGATCATGAAGCGCGCAAGCCGCATTACCGTCGCAAACGACAAGGTCGCGGGGCCTGTATCGGCCTGCCTGTTGATGCTGGGCGCGGCGCTGATGCTGGCCGCGAACCCGGCCCAGGCGGCGGCCGCGAGCCGCGTCGCCAAGTGCGACTGGGACCGTCCCGGCGTGAACCCGTTCATGGGCGACGTGGTCGCCGCCGTCGACCGTTACCGCGACATTCCGCCGCTGGTGCGCGCGCGCCTCAAGCAGCGCATGGCCGACCGCAATTTCGACGAATTCGTCACCATCGGACGCGATTCGATCAAGGGCCAGAACTACTACGACCCGACCATCCGCGACATGCATTTCGGCGCCGGCACGGTGTGCGGCAACGTCTCGCGCGCCGGCTGGAGCGCGCGCACGAAACAGGCTGGCCTGGTGTACTGCGAAGGCGATCACTGCATCCTGGTGCCGACCGTGTGCCGCAACGTGAGCCGGATTCACCGCCTCGGCACCAGCGCGCCGAAACGGGGCCGCGCCGACGCCGGCGGGCCGGGCTCGTCGACCTCGCTCGCCGACGAGCCGGCAGCGACCGACAGCGAACTGGCGATCGCGCCGCGCGGCGGCAGCGCCACGACCAAGTCGGTGGTACCGGAGCGGGCGCCCGCCGCGCCTCCGGGCGCGATCGGCTACCAGGGCGCGATTCCGGTGACGCCGATCGGCACCGGCGGTTTCGGGCCGCCGTTCAGGGACGGACCGACCACCGGCATCGACCTCACGCCGGTCCCCGAGACCAATGTGCCGGCGGTGCCGGTGCCGGAGCCGGGACAATGGATGATGATGGGATTGGGCCTGGTGGCTGTGCTGGGTGCCGCCAGGCGCCGTGTGCGGGCGCGCTAGCCTCGCTACGCCTCGCTATCCAGATCCGGCCCCAGCATCAACTGCGCCGCCTCGCTCGGCAGCGCCTCCACCGATTTCAGCTTGCGCGCCATCTGGCGGCTGCGCACTTCGGCGCTCTCGATATTCTTGGCCGCCTTTTCCAGGGTCAGCTTGGTCTGGGTGAGCACATCGCCGAACTTGGTAAATTCCGTCTTCACCGCGCCCAGCACCTGCCACACTTCCGACGAGCGCTTTTCCAGCGCCAGCGTACGGAAACCCATCTGCAAACTATTGAGGATCGCCGACAAGGTCGACGGCCCGGCGATCGACACGCGCAAGGTGCGCTGCAAATCGTCGGCCAGCCCCGGCCTGCGCATCACCTCCGCGTACAGCCCCTCGGTCGGCAAGAACAGGATCGCAAAATCGGTCGTCAGCGGCGGCGATACATACTTGTCGCAGATGGTCTTGGCCTCCAGCCGCACCGCCCGTTCGAGCTCGCGCCCGGCCAGCGCCACGCCGTCGGCGTCGGCCCGGTCGGCCGCGTCGAGCAGGCGTTCGTACTGCTCCTTGGGGAACTTGGCGTCGATCGGCATCCACACCGGCACGCCGCCGTCGACATGACCGGGCAGCTTGATCGCAAACTCGACCCGCGCGCCGGTGCCGGGAATGGTTTCGACATTCTTGGCATACTGGTCCACCGTCAGCACCTGTTCGAGCAGCATTTCGAGCTGCACTTCGCCCCAGGTGCCGCGCGTCTTGACGTTGGTGAGCACGCGTTTCAGGTCGCCCACGCCGATGGCCAGCTGCTGCATCTCGCCCAGCCCCTGGTGCACCCGCTCCAGCCGTTCCGACACCTGGCGGAACGATTCGGACAGGCGCGTCTCGAGCGTCGCATGCAGCTTCTCGTCGACCGTCTTGCGCATTTCTTCCAGGCGCGCGCCGTTATCGTTCTGCAGGTCGCGGATCTTCGCCTCCAGCGTCGAGCGCACTTCCAGCATGCGCTGCGCGTTCGATTCGGTCAGCGCCGACAGGGTCTGGTGCATGGTGTCGGCAAAGCGCTTGAGCGTGGCCGACTGCTCTTCGCGCCCGCTGATGCTGGCCAGGTGAATCTGCTGGCGCATGCTGTCGAGCTGCTGCACGGTGGCGCCGTGGTACTGCGCGAGGCTGGCGCCGATGTCCTGGCGCGTGCCCTGGGCGCCGGCCTGCAGTTCCAGGCGCAGTTCGCGTTCCAGCCGTTCGAGCTGCAGCTTTTCCAGCTGCGCGCCGTCGCCATTGCCGCGCGCGCGCAACAGCGCGAGCGCTTGCAGGATGATGACGACAAGCGCCAGCGCGGCGAGGATCAGGAATTCGGTCTGGGTCATTGGATCAATCGGACATCAACCCGGCTGGTTGCGCATCCAGTCGGCGGTCTGGTAGAACGACTCCATCAGGCGCAGGCGCAATGCTTCGTCGATGCCGATGTCTTCCATCGCCCACGCCATGGCGCGCAGCCACTGATCGCGCTCGCTGCCGCCGATCGCAAACGGCAGGTGGCGCGCGCGCAGGCGCGGGTGGCCGTACTGTTCGACGAACAGGTCGGGCCCGCCCATCCAGCCGCTCAGGAACATGAACAGCTTGTCGCGCGAGCCGTCCATCGAGGGCGGATGCAGCGCGCGGATGCCGGCGAACTCGGGTTCGAGTTCCATCAGGTCGTAAAAGCGGTCGACCATCTCGCGCACGCGCGTTTCGCCACCGATGACGTCATACAGGGTTTGTGGTTCACTCATGCCGCCATGATAGCGCAGCATGCGCGCCGCTGTCAGACCAGTGTGAGGCGGCGCAGGCGCCGCGTCGACGGCCAGCTGTCCATGCCGACCTCCAGCCGCATGTCGGCGCAGGCGTCGAGCAGGCGCGCGCACTGCGCGCCGGTCAAGCCGCTGTTGAGGGTGAGGCGCACCAGCGAGCGGTTCTTGGCGGTGGCCGGCGCGCAGAACACGGCGCCATAAATCCCGCGCCGCTCCAGCGCCTTGCGCAGCGCCAGCGTGCGCGGTTCGGGTCCGGCTTCGAGCGCCACGATCTGTTCGCTGCCGTCGTCGACGTTGTAGCCCAGGGCGCGCAGGCCGTCGCGCACCGTGCGCGTGACGCGGGCCAGCGCGGCGCGGCGCCCGTCGGCGCGCGCGATGAAGTCGAGCGCGGCGTCGAACCACGCCAGCTCGTGTTCGAGCAGGCAGGAGCTGAAAATCGCCGGACGCGAGGCCGACAGGAAGTAGCCCTTGAAGTGGCTCGAACAGGTAATGAAGCCGGCGCGTCCGGCAAAGCTCTTGGCCAGCGAGGCGGTGCGAAAATGCACTTGCCCGGCCAGGCCCAGTTGCGCCACCAGCCCCGCCCCGCGCGGGCCGTGGGTGCCGAGCGAATGCGATTCGTCGACCACCAGGATGCTGCCGCTGGTGCTGGCGATGCGCGCGATCGCGCTCAGGGGCGCAACGCTGCCGTTGGTGCTGTACAGCGCGTCGACCACGATCACGCCCGGACCGTGCTTGCGCACCTGGCGCTCCAGATGCGCCGCGTCGTTGTGCAGGAAAGGCAGCGCCGCGGCCTGCGCCGACTGCGCGCCTTCCCACAGCGAGGCGTGCGCCATCATGTCCAGATACACCGGCACACCCGGTCCGGCGATGGTTTGCAGCAGGCCGACGTTGGCGGCCCAGCCGGACTGCGTCAGCACCCCGTCCTCGGCCCCCATGAAGGCGGCCAGCTTCGCTTCCAGCCGGTGCTGGGCGCTGCCCTGCTGCAGGAACACCGACGACATCAGCATGCCGCCCCGGTTGCGCAGCAGGCAGCGCGCCTGCGCGTCCTGCAAGGCTGCTTCGCCGGAAATGCACAGGTAGTCGTTGCTGGCCAACATGATTGCGCCGGGCTGGGGTGCGGTCCACACATGCAGGTGCTCGCCGCCCAGCAACTGCGCCACCCGCGTGACGTAGTGCTCGTCCATGCGGCCGGTAACGAACGATGGCATGGCCGGTACGGCGCGCAAGGCAGGCGAAATTTGATCGACAGCAAATGACATGAATTCTCCTTGGAAAAAGCATCCATTCTGTGCCGCCCTTCCTTGACAATCCTGCAACATCGATGGACCTTGACATATATCAAATTGCAAAATATCAACATAGGTCAAGATTGTCCTTTCCCGCCCACCCGTGCGAGCCAGGAAAGCTTTTCATGACCTTTGCCAGCGCCACTGCCCCCTTGTCCGCCGACCGCCTGCGCCAATCCTTGCTGCGATGGCTGCTGCAATGGCTGGTGCGGCATGAGGGCCATCACGCGCACGCGACCGGGCGCTTCATCCTGCTGGCATGGATCGGCTTCCTCGGCATGCCGGCCTACTATTCGATCTGGACCTACTGGTTCCCGCAGGAGTTCGAAAGCCTGGCCTTGCGCATGGTCGGCGCCGCCCTGTGCCTGCCCGCGCTGGCTCCCGGCCGCCTGCTGCGCGGGCGCTTCGTCAACGCCTACCTGTTCATCGCGGTCACTTACGTGCTGCCGTTCCAGTTCGTCTTCATGTACCTGATGAACCACGGTTCGGCCGTGTGGAGCCAGTCGCTGCTGATCGCGCTGACCGTGCTGTTCCACTTCCGCACGCGCTGGGCGCTGGCCGCCTGCGCCGCCGGCAGTGCGCTGGCCTGCGCCCTGTTTGCGCTGGTGGGCGACGCGGCCTTCATGCTCAGTCCCACGGTGCTGGAACAGCTGCCGATCTATGCGTTCACCATCATCGCCGTCTCGGTGGCCAAGGCCGGGCGCGGGGCGCTGGCGCGCGAAAAGCTGGCCGGCATGGCGCACGCCCTGGCCAGCGTGTCGCACGAACTGCGCACGCCGCTGGTCAGTGTGGAGGCCAATGTGCGCGGCATCGGCCGCCGCATCGCGCCGCCGGCCAAGGCCAGCGAGGCCGACTGGCAGGCGATGAGCGAGGCCATGGCGCGCATCCAGTACGAGGTGCGCCACATGAAGCACATGATCGACCTGTTCCTGCTGTCGGCCAGCGCGGTCGAGCAGCGGCTCGAAGCGACCGAGCTGGTGTCGATGCGCGAGGTGGTCGATTCGGTGATCCGGCGCTATCCGTTCGCGGCGCAATCGCAGCGCGATGCGGTCAGCGTCGACATCCGCACCGACTTCCGCTTCGCCGGCAAGCACGAGCTGTCGGTGGTCATCTTGCTCAACCTGCTGCGCAACGCGCTCAAGGCGCTGCACCGGGCCGGCAAGGGCCGCATCCGCATCGTCGTCGATGGCCGCCCCGAGCTGCCGCGCCTGCTGGTCATCGACACCGGCTGCGGCATCGCCGAGCGCCACTTGCCGCTGATCTTCCAGCGCTTCTATTCCTACCCTCCCAGTTCCGGCGCCGGCATCGGCCTGGCCCTGTGCAAGGACATCATCGATGCCTGGCACGCCAGCATCCGCTGCGTCTCGCGCGAACTTGGCTACACCATGTTCGTGCTCGAGTTCCCGCGCGTGGCCGTGCCGCCGGACCCGCATTGACCTCTTATGAAAGGCCCAGCATGACCCTGCCGATCTACAGCCATCCCAGCCTGACCGTCCTGATCGACGACAGCGACAGTTTCCTGAAAAGCGTCGCCTTCCAGCTCGACCCCGCGCTGGCCAGCAAGTGCTTTGCCGATACCAGCAGCGCGCTGGCCTGGATCGGCGCCCACGGCGAGCCCCAGCCGGGCCGGCTGGCGGCCAGCCACGATACCTATCCCGATTCGAAAGACCGCTGCAACGTGGCCGTCGACATCGAGCAGATCCACCGCATCAGCTTCGAGCCGGAACGCTTCATGACGCCGTCGGTGGTGGTGGTCGATTATTCGATGCCGCAGATGGATGGCCTCGAATTGTGCGAGGCACTGCGCCACCTGCCCTGCAAGAAAATCCTGTTTACCGGCGTGGCCGACGAAAAAGTGGCGGTCGACGCCTTCAACCGCGGCCTGATCGACCGCTACATCAAGAAAAGCGACGACGGCGCGCTCGACAGGCTCGAAGCCGAAATCGTGGCCTTGCAACGCGAGTATTTCGCGGCCCGCTCCGACCCGCTGCGCGACATGCTCAAGCTGCACAACCACAGTTTTTTGAGCGACCCGGCGTTCAGTGCGGTGGTGCGCATGGTGGTCGAGCAGCACGGGATCGTGGAGCACTATCTGTATCCGAATCCGGCCGGCATTTTGCTGTACGACGCGTGCGGACACGCGCAGCTGATGGTGGTCGAGACCGAGGCGGGGATGAATGCGCATTACGAAGTCGGCTGCGACAACGATGCGCCGCCGTCGTTCCTGCAGGCGGTGCGCGAGCGCTGCATCGTGCCGTATTTTCGCGAGGGCGACGGCATGTATGCGCGCGATTTCGCCAGGAACTGGCATCGCTGGACCGCGCCCGCCCAGCGCTGCCGGGGAGCCCAGGACTTCTACTGGGCGCTGTTCCCGCTGGCGCCGGGTGAGCTGGAACAACCGGCCCACCCGTTCGCGAGCTTCCTGCGCGAGCGCGAGTGCGCGCCTTGAAAGCGGCGCGCAGGCTCCTAACCTGGATGTTTCATAAACGTCATCCGCAATTCCGAATTGTCGCTCTCGACGCCGCTCGGTTCGAATTATCCTATTGTGGGCAATAGGCGCCCTACCCAATTGAACGGGGCAGGGTATAGCGGCATGA
>NZ_WHJH01000060.1 GCF_011682145.1 Massilia mucilaginosa | reverse complement strand
TGCTCCATTCGATGTCCCGTTCAATCGGGTAGGGGGGCTATTGCCCGCGACATCGTGATCGTCACTGAGGAGCTCATGTATCGCCGAACCGGCACTGCGGTGGCAGTTTATGAAACATTCAGGCTAGGGTAGAGAGTCGGAGCGGCAAGTCATTGTGTTGCGTCAATGTTTTGCGGTTGTGCAAATGACGATCTGATCGGCATGAAATTGCTCAAAATCAAAAGTTTCCAAGCCGTGCTCCGTAGAATTTCCTGAGACGCCATCGTGGTACAGCCGGGTTGGGCGTCGGCTTTCCCGGCGATGAAAGGTAGTGCCGTTGCCGGTCTGTTGACGCCGGTTTCCCGATCATTGGCACCTTGTCGGCCCTGGCCGATCCGATGCCGTTGTACGTGCAGGTTCGCCGCTGGTGCTGTCTGCCCTGCCTGGAGATGTTAATGCTGAGCACCCCCGAAAATAGTCCTTACCAGCAGGTTCTGTCGGACCTGCGCGAAACCCGGCATCACTGGCTCATCACCGGCGTGGCCGGCTTTGTCGGGTCGAATTTGCTGGAGACCTTGCTCAAGCTCGGCCAGCGCGTGACCGGCCTGGACAATCTGATGACCGGCTATCGCGCCAACCTGGCGCAAGTGCGCGCCGTGGTGCCAGCTTCGGGCTGGGCGAATTTCGACTTTATCGAGGGCGATATCCGCTGCCTGGACAGTTGCCGGCGCGCCTGCCAGGGCGTCGATGTCGTGCTCCACCAGGCTGCGCTGGGTTCGGTCGGACGCTCGATCGCCGATCCGATCCTGACCAGCGACGTCAACCTGATCGGTTTCCTGAACGTGCTGGTGGCGGCGCGCGACGCCAGGGTGCGGCGCGTCGTGTATGCAGCCTCGAGTGCAACCTACGGCGACCATCCCGACTTGCCCAAGGTGGAAGAGCATATCGGGCGACCGCTCTCGCCGTACGCGCTCACCAAGCACGTCAATGAAGTGTATGCCGAGATGTTTGCACGCTGCTACGCGCTCGATGCCATCGGACTGCGCTACTTTAATGTATTCGGGCCGCGCCAGGACCCGCGCGGCGAGTACGCGGCCGTGATTCCGCAGTGGTTTTACGCGATGATCCACAACCATCCGCTGCGCATCAATGGTGATGGCGACAGCAGCCGCGACTTCTGCTTTGTCGATAACGTGGTGCAGGCCAATCTGCTGGCGAGCCTGGTTGATGATCCGGCGGCGGTCAACCAGGTCTACAACGTGGCGGTGAACGCGCGCACCAGCCTGAACCAACTGTACGCGATGATGCATGCGCTGCTGGTCGGCCGCTTTGCCCACCTGGAAGCTTACCAGCCGGAGTATGGCGCGTTCCGGGTGGGCGATGTGCGGCATTCGCAGGCCGATATTTCCAAAGCGGCGCGCCTGCTCGGCTACCAGCCCACGCACCGCCTCGAACAGGGTTTGCAGGAAGCGCTGGACTGGTATGTGGCGCATCTGGGTAAGCGCTCGTAAGTAGTTGCGCAAACTGCCAGGCATGGCGGGGGTGGCACGTTTTCCAACCCGACAAGCGAGCGTGCCGCGTTCATTGTCACAATTTGCGTGCCGGCAGGACGCGCACGATGCCGCGAAAGTCGACGGTGTGCAAGGTCACCGGGCGGCGCCACACCCGTCCCACGTAATCCATCACTTTTTCGGCCTGCGGCAAGTCGAGCCCGCGGCCGTCGCGCAGGTAATCGTGGTGCAGCGCGAGCGCGCCGTCGGCACCGACCTGTCCGGCGGCGATGCAGGGGGCGCCGTAATTGAACTTTGGCGCCAGGATCGCTTCGCGGATCTGGTGGATGTCGCGACTGGCGATTTTGGTGTCGCCATCCTGGCGCGCTTCGTATACAAACAGGTCGAGCTGGTCCGCCAGTTCCTGGTCCAGGTAGTTGCGCACGAAACCGAAATCGTCTTCTTCGCGGCAGATCTGGCGTGCCCGTTCCAGCCCGTGTTTGTCGATGATGTGCTCCCACAGCGAAAAGCCGAGGTGGTAGGGGTTGAGCGACAAGGCCAGCTGCTGGCCGCTGGCAAACGGGCGCACCACGTCGGAATGCGATTTGATCGCCGAGACATACAGGTCGTGCGGCAGGAACGTGGCTTCGCGCAGCAGGCGCGCGTGCCAGTAAGACGCCCAGCCTTCGTTCATGATCTGGCACGCGTGGATCGGGTGGAAATAGTAAGCTTCTTCGCGCACGGCAAGGAAAATATCGCGCTCCCAATCGTCCATGTCGGGCGCGTACTGTGCGATGAACCACAGCAGGTCGGACTCGGGCTGGGGTGGCAGGGGTGCGCGTTGCGGCGCATCGTTGCTTGCCGGTTCGACGTGCTCGCCGGGAAGGCGTGCGAAACGGTCGTGGAAGTGACTGACCGCAGGACGCGCGCGCGGTGCCACAAACTCGGGATAGCGCGGCCGGTGCAGCGGCTGGTTGATGTCGATATGGGTTTCGAGCGCCAGCGCGGCATCGAGCACCGCTTCTACCCGCGCCTGCCCGTGCGCTTCGAGCGCGCGTTGCAGGCGGTGCGCGCGGGCGGCGCTTTGTTCGAGGATGTGGCTGCCGGCCATGGCCATGAAGCGTGCAAACAGTTGATTGTTCTTGGCAAAATCGGCGTGACCGAGCACATGGGCGGTGACCAGGGTGTTTTCCGCCAGCGAATTTTGCTCAAGCATGAAGGCGTGGCACGGGTCGCCCGGGAACATGACTTCGAAAATCTTTGAATGGCCCATGTGCTGGCGCACCAGCTGGTGGATGTAGCGCACGCCGAAGGACCAGTGCTGCATGCGCACCGGCAAGCCGTACACCGCGATCTCGACCATGAAATTGTCTGGGACGAGGTCGAAGTTGACCGGGTAGAAATCCATGCCCAGTTCGAGCGCCAGCGCTTCCAGGCGAGCGGTATAGTCGGCCAGGACGGCGCTGGATGCGTTCATCGGGCCGCCTCCGCCGACCCTTGCTCGCTTTCGCTGGCAAAGAACTTGCGCAGCGCGCCCCAGACATCGTCCGGGGTGCGCAGCACGGTGCTGCCGATGTGCACGCCGCGCCGCTCCAGCTCATTGCACAGGCGCCGCATGTCGGTTTCCAGCGCGCGCGGCACGCCGGGCAGGGTTTCGATATAGCCGGCGTAATTCAACAGTTTGCCCAGTTCGGTCAGCGCCGCGCTGGCGGCGGCGCGGTCTTCGGTGAAGTTTTCGCCGTCCGAGGCGTAAAACATGTACAGATTGTTTTGCGCCGGGTCGAGCTCGGTGCGAATCAGGTCCAGCACCAGCCGGAACGCGCTCGACGCAATGGTGCCGCCCATGCCCGCCACCTGGAAGAACTCGCGTTCCGAGAATTCCCAGGCGTGGGTGGTATGGGCGATAAAGCGCGTCTCGACCCTGGCATACTGGCGCCGGATGCCTTGCAGCGCGAAGAAAAAGAAGGACTTGGCGAGCTTGCGTTCGATCTCGGTCATGCTTGCCGACACGTCGATCACGAACAACATGGTCGCGCTGGTGCTCGGGCGCAGGCGCGACGCCAGTTGCCGGAAGCGCAGGTCGTCGCTGGTGAAAGGCACGGCATCGGCCTGCACGGCGCGCCGCTTGATCGCCTCTTTGACAGTGCGGCGCCGGTCCAGGCGCGAGCGCGCGCCGCGCTTGTCCCAGCCTTCGCGCACCAGTTCCACGTCTTCAATGCGGGCGCTGTTGCGGGGCTTGAGTTCGGGCAGCTTGAGTTCTTCCCACACCCAGTCCATGATCTCGTCGATCGACAGTTCGAGCAGCAGGCGCACGTCGCCATCATCGTTGCCGCCACCGTCCTGGCCATCGGCGCCGCCGCTGTGCGCCGGCGTGCCCGGTTGCAGCACGTCGCCCGGCTTGCCCGCGCCCTGGCCGGCGCCAGTCTCGGTGCGGGCGTCTGCCAGGCGAAAGCGGGCATGTTCAAGCATGCGCACGGGCACCTGCACCGTGCGTTCTCGCGGGCCGGTGATCAGGTCGGGGCCGGCAATGAGCTCGGGCAGGTGCTGGTGCACGGCCTCGCGCACCTTGTCGTTGTGGCGCAGCCAGTCGCGCGCCCCGCGCGAGAACAGGTCGTACCAGGCCGTGTTGATGGTCGCGCTCACGCCATGTCTCCCGCTATTCTTGCGCCAGCAAGGTCGTTACATAGTTCAGCGCTTCGCGCGCGCTGTGGCTGTCGTAGCCGTACTCGTCGACCAGCCGTTTCTCGACGGCGGAAATCTTGGTGCGGATCTCGTCGTCCGGCCGTTTGGCCGAGCTGACCAGGCGCAGCACATCGCGCCGCTGCTCGAACAGGTACTGCTGGACCGCGTCGTTGAGCTGGAGATGGCTGTCGAGGCCGAACTTGGCGCCGCGCTTGTACGCGCCCATCGCCTTGCGCACCACTTCCTGGCGGAACGACTGCTTGCCCGACTCCGAAATATGGATTTTTTCTTCCACTGCGCGCAAGAAGCGTTCGTCGGGCCGCCGCTCTTCGTTGGTGATGGGGTCCTTGATCTGGCGGTTGTCGAGCATGGCTTCCACCTCGTCCAGGTATTTGTTGAGCAAGTCCTGGGCTTCCTGTTCGAAGGACACGAACAGCGCCTTGTGCACGTCTTCCTTGACCCAGCGGTTGTAAAAATCCTTGCGCGTCAGCACCAGGTAATCGACCCATTTGCGCTTTTTCTTGGGGTCGATGCGGGCGTCGCTCTCGATGCCGTCCTTGAGCGCGAGCAGCACGTCCATGGTCGACAGGCTGTTGCGGTTGGACTGGATGATCGCGTTCGACAGCGCGTTGATCACGAACCGTGGCGACACGCCGGCCAGGCCTTCGTCGGGCGTCTTGTCTTTCTCTTTGACCCGCCGCACGTCGGCGCGGTTCACGCCGTCGACTTCTTCATTCGCGTGGATGCGCACCTTCTTGACCAGTTCCACCTCTTTCTCGTCGCCATCCTGGATGCGGCTCAGGATGGCGAACACGGCGGCCGCGTGCAGCACGTGCGGGTCGAGGTGTACGTCGCGAAACGCCGGCGCGGCCGATGAAATGAGCTTTTTGTAGATGCGCGCCTCCTCCTTGTAGTTGAGCGTGTAGGGCACCTGGATGATCACCATGCGGTCGAGTAGCGCTTCGTTCTCGCTCTCTTGCAGGAAGCGGCGGAACTCGGCCAGGTTGGTGTGCGCCAGAATCGTTTCGTCGAGGTAGATGAGGGGAAAGCGCGATACCTTGACGTTCTTTTCTTGCGTCAGCGTGAGCAGCAGGTACAGGAACTCGCGCTTGACCTTGAGAATTTCGATCATCTCCAGCACGCCTCGGCTGGCTGCGTACACCGCCCCCGACCATGACCAGGCGCGCGGATCGCCCTCGTCGCCGTACTGCGCCACCTTGGACAGGTCGACCGAGCCGACCAGGTCGGCCAGGTCGGCGGTGGTGGGGTCGTGCGGGGCGTAGGTGCCGATGCCGCTGCGCCCCGATTCGGAAACGAAGAAGCGTTCGACCGGCATCTGCAGGAAGTCGCCGGCGTACTGGTCTTCCAGGCGGGCGCGGCAGTGCGGACAGACTTCGCCGCTGATATCGATGCCGTAGGTGTTGCGGCAGCCGGCGCGCATGGTGTGCGGAATCAGGTGCAGGGGCGACTCGTGCACCGGACAGCCGGCGATGGCATACAGCGCGCCCTCGTCGGTGTAGCTGTATTCTTCCAGGCCGCGCTTGAGCAGGATGACCAGGGTCGACTTGCCGCCCGACGGCGGCCCGAGCAGCAGCAGCAGGCGGCGCCCGACTTCGGACCCGGCGGCGGCCGCCTTGAAGTAGTCGACCACGCGGTCGATGGCGTCGTCGATGCCGAACAGGTCCTCCCCGAACAGGCGGCAGCGGAAGTGGCCGTCGCCATCGTCGGTGCAGGTGGCGCGGATCATGTCCCATATATATTGGTGCGAGGTGCGCGCGACCTGCTGCGGCATGCGCGGCAGCACCTGTTGCATGAACTGGGCGAAGGTGCCCGACCAGTGCCCGGCCCGGTGCTGGCGCGTGAACACCCCCAGGCTCTCGATGAAAGAGGCGTGCGGGTCCTGCAGGGTGGTCGCTTGCTCGTCGCCGGGAATACTCACGTTGTCTCCTTGTTGGTCTCCTTTCAGTATCAGCGCACGCTCAATACGCAAATTGATACACATCAATGTGCGCAGTTGAACCAATGGGGAGTTTTTCGAGCTGATGTGGTGAGAAGCGTGTGAACTCCGCCTCGGGCCATGCTGCGCAATAAGTTCGCTTGCGCACAGAAGTGCAGGAGTATTGCGATTACGATATAGTTTCTTAATAACCTAGAACTGCGTGAAGGAAAAGCCCATGTCAGCATATAACCATTCCGATCAAGTGGCTGAGTTGAAGTCCAAGATCAAGTCGATTCGCTTCGCCATGTTCACCACCGTTAACGCGCAGGCCCGCCTCGTGAGCCGTCCCATGACCAACCAGGAAACCGACAACGATGGCAACCTGTGGTTTTACACCTCGACCGATACCGAATTGTGGGAAGACATCGTGTCCCGCCCCGAAGTCAACGTCAGCTTCGCCGAGCCGGAAGACCACACCTATGTGTCGGTCAGCGGGCGCGCCGAGCGCATCGTCGATCGCGCCAAAATCAAGGCCATGTGGAACCCCGCGGTCCAGGCCTGGTATCCGCACGGCCCGGATGATCCGCATGTCGTGCTGGTGCGCGTGGTCTCGAGCAGCGCCGAGTACTGGGATTCGACCGGCGGCAAGTTGGTCAGCCTGTTCGACATGGCCAAGGCCGTCCTGACCAGCACCACGCCCGACGTCGATCCGGGCGAACACGGCACGATCAAGCTCTGATTGCCCCTCGCTCCGTGCGCGAAAGCGAACAGCAGGCTGGGCTGACGCGCATGCGTCTGATCGCCACCGGCTTGCTGGTGGCGATGGCGCTGCTGTTCGTGGCCGCGCGCATGCTCGAACCGCGTCACGCGGCGTTTGCCTTCGTTGCCGCCTTCGCGGAAGCGGCCATGGTCGGCGCGATCGCCGACTGGTTCGCCGTGACCGCCTTGTTCCGCCATCCGCTGGGCTTGCCGATCCCGCACACCGCCATCATTCCGACCAATAAGGAAAAGATCGGCGAGAATCTCGGCAATTTTCTCGAAACAAACTTCATGAGCTACGATGTGGTGCACGCCGAACTGGTGCGCATCGACTTCGCCGGCTCGGCCGCGCACTGGCTGGCGCAACCGGCCAACAGCCGCGCCGTGGCCGACCAGGCCGTCAGTGCGGTGCCCGTGCTGCTGCGCATGATCGACGACAAGGATGCCGCCGGTTTCCTGCGCGAAGCGCTGTCCGGCGCGCTGCAGGACGTCAAGCTGGCGCCGATCCTGTCGCAGGTCTTGTCGGTGCTGGCGGCGGGGGGTCAGCATCATGTGCTGCTGGAACGCCTGTTGGGACTCATTGCAAGTGCGCTGGAAGCGCACCGGCCGTATATCCGCCAGAAGGTGCACGAGCACAGTCCGCGCTGGTTGCCGCGCGCGATTGACGAAAAATTCTACGAGCGCTTGATGGAAGGGGTGCAAAATACGCTGGACGAGATCCAGGGCGAAGACAGCGAATGGCGCGTGCGCTTCCAGGCCGCCACCGAAGAGCTGATCGAGAACCTGGCGCACTCGCCCGAATACGAAGAAAAGCTGCGCAGCCTGTTAGAGACCAGCCTGAACCATCCGCTGTTCCGCACCTATGTGGGCCAGGTGTGGGAAGACGTGCGCGACCGCTTGCTGGCCGATGCCGAATCGGACAATTCGCAGCTGTCGGCGCACCTGCAAACGGCCTTGCAGGCATTCAGCCGCGCCCTGGAGCGCAATCCGGCGATCCAGCAGCGCATCAACGACTGGCTGCGCACCTTTGCGGCCGAGACCATCGTGTCCAAGCGCGAACTGATCATCGCCCTGGTGCGGCGCGTGATCCGCAGCTGGGATGCCGAGACCATCGCCCGCAAATTCGAACTGCACGTGGGGCGCGACCTGCAATACATCCGCATCAACGGCACCATCGTCGGCGGGCTGGTGGGGCTGACCCTGCATTGCGTTTCCCTGTTGTTCACCTGAAGCCCGCCGTTAGCGGCCTGGCTATTTCATCTGCTTGACCAGGCGCCACGCCATGAAGCCCAGCACGCCCACGCCCGCCAGCAGCGCGCCCCACAGGACGAACATCCGGGTGCGCGCGGCCGCGCTCGCCTTGTCGGCTGCGCTGGCCCCCTCGGCAACAGCTGCCGTGGAGGTTTGCAGCGGTCCGGCCAGCGTGTTTTCGAGGGCGGCAATTTCGGCGGGACTGAAACCGGGCGCCACCTGCGCCAGCGCACTGGCGGCCGGCTTGGCGTCGGCGCGTCCGAAGGCCAGCCGGTAGGGCGGCTTGCCGTTGGCCAGGAACACCACCGTGGACGGCGTCCAGGACAGGCGCAGGCTGGGCGCCGCCGCACCGGCAACTTCCGTGCGCAGCACCCACTCGGCCTGGTGCGCCGGCGTGATGCCGATATCGCCCGAAGCGCGCCGCTTGCCGCCCTGGGTCAGCTGATAGAACGTGGCGGCGGTCAGCGCTTCGAACTGCCAGGTGGTGGTCTTGCCGCCCTGGCGGTCGGGCAATTCCACGTAACGGCCGAGCTGGGCAGGCATCACCACGTTCTGCTCGCCCAGATCGACGCCGATGCGCTGCACGGGAATCGCCACCGAGGCCGGATACACATGGTCCGTGGCAAAGCGCCCCGGCTTGGGCTGGATCAGCAGGCGCTCCACATGCGGCGCCAGCGCCGTATTCAGGGGCGACTCGGCGGTGATGCCGGCGAACTGCAGCGGCTTGCCCTGGCGCCAGCTCAGGCGCGCATAGCGGAAAGCGCGCGCTTCGAATTCCATGCGGTCGCTGGCCAGGGTCTCGGTACGCTCGTTGACCAGCCAGGACAGGTCGGTCTCGCCGACCGTATCCCAATGCTTGAGATCGTCGCTCACTTCCAGCACCACGCGCGCGTTGTAGCTGCTCGTGCCGGCAGGCAGGGTAAACCGCAGCGCATCGATGGTGGCGGCCGCGGCGCTCGCGCCGAGGTCGAGCACCAGCGTGTCGATGCCGCCATCGGCGGCGGCCGCGGCCGGCCGCGAGCGCGCGCGCACCGACAGCACCGTGCCGTCGCCGGAGCGCTGCACGTCGATGTCGGTGTCGGCGAGGGACCCGGCCGGGCGCGCCGTTTGCACCCCGAACAGGCGCACCGGCAGGTCGCGCCGCGAGCGCTCGGCGCGCGGCAGCGGTTCCTGCAAGCTGAACGCCAGCTTGTTACCCTGCGCATCGAACAGGCGCAGGTCGCGCAAGTCGGCCGTGCGGGCGTGCAGGTACACGTCCTTGGGCAGGCGTAGCTGGACCACCGATTCCTTGCCGCTGACGGTCAGCGGCAGGGCGTGGCGGTAATCGCCCGGCAAGTCGCTGGCCGGGGCGTCCGCCAGCGCCACGGGAGAGCTTGCCGCGGCCAGCGCCGCCAGGCAAAGCGAGGCCAGAGGTAGGTTCGACATCAAAATGGATCCTTGGTTCATTGCGCCGGTGCTTCCGGCGCGGTTTCTTGTTGGGTTGGGAACGGTGCGATATAGCCGATCACGACCATCAGCAAGCCGACCCCGACAAAGCTGACGATGCGCGCCACACCGCCCACGTTCGACAGGTCGATCAGGAACAGCTTGCCGACAACAACGCCAAGCAGTACCGCGCCGATCACCCACTGCCTGCGCGATGCGCGCCTGGCCGCGCGCCACATCAGCACCAGCGCCGAAATGCTCCATACCAGCGACAGCATGGCCTGGATGAACTGCGACGCGAACATCTGGTCGAAGTTGTATCGGATGTGCAGATAATGCGCCGCCGTGCGCAGCAGCATCAGGTTGAACCAGGCGTAGCCGGCCCAGGCCAGCACTGCGGGCACGCGCGCCAGCAGCGCACGGTCGTCGTCGGTGCGCGCGTCATGCAGGCGCATGCGGTAGCACGCCAGCGCCAGTGCCATCGCAAAGCCGCTGGTCAGGTCGAGCGGATTGAGCACCGGCAGATAGGGCAGGGGCGCCATGGCGCCATTCTGGGTCAGGTTCCAGACGGCGGCCAGCATCAGCGACCAGCCGGTCGCCAGCGGCAGCAGGGTGGCGCGGTGCCAGCTGGCGACCGGGGCGGCCGGCCACTTGTCGGCGCGGGCGCGGGCGATCAGCCAGACGATGACCAGCATCATCAGCCAGGCCGGGATGAAGCGCGCCCAGCTGCCGCTGATTTCCCAGTCGGCATTGACCAGCGTGAGGCCATCGGCGTTGTCGAGCTCGAACAGCCAGCGCGATACCGCGATCGAGGCGGCCGGCCAGATCATCAGCCACGGGCCGGCGGTGCGCACGGTGTGCAGCACCTGCAACCATGGCGCGGCGATATCCCAGCCGCTGGCGGGCCAGCGCTTGAGCATGTATTCCGAGGTCAGCCACAGGCAGGCCAGCGCCACGCCGGCCTCGAACGCCACCGTGTCGCCACCGTACAGCACCGCCAGGATCCAGACCGTGGCCACGGCCAGGCCGGCCCAGGCGGCGGCGCTGAACCAGCGCAGCGCCGGCCAGGCCAGGCGCTTTGCCGCCGCCGCGAACGCCAGCGCCGACAGCGACAGCGCCACGCCATAGGCGTACAACATCGCTGTGTCGCGCGAGTAGCCGCCGCCGATCAACTGGTAGTTGCGGGTCAGCCAGACGCAGAACAGCACCAGGACCGGCACGAACCACCATGCTGCCGACCAGGCCAGCATGATGCGCGAGAGTGTCGGCTGTTGCGGCTGCGGCCCGCGCTGCATGGCCCAGCTGCTGAACATGGCGCCGGCGAAGATCAGCAGCGCCGCCAGGAACGGGGTCCGGAACAGGTTCGCGTCGGGGTCGAACGCGAACAGCAGCATGACGCAGATCAGCAGCGCGAGGACCGCGCCGGCCACCGCCTGCACGACCAGCGCGAGCGCGCGCGCCAGCGGCCACTGCATGCGTTTGGCGATCAACGCCAGGATCATCGATGCCACCAGGGCGCTCGCGGCCATCAGCGTTGTCTGGGCGCCGCCGCTGGTGCGCAGCACGGCTTCGGTCCAGGCGCCCGCCACCAGCCAGATCGCCGCCACGATCAGGAAGGCGCCGGCCAGCCCGCGCGGCAGCGGCGTCGGAAGGTCGGCTTCGCGCGAGCGGAAGTTGGCGGCCATCAGGAAGGCGGTGCCGGTCAACAGCAGGAAGCCGAGCCACAGGTTGGCATCGGCCGCGTCGGCACCGCCGCCGATGCCGGCGATCGCCATGAGGAAGGAGATCCACGCGCCGGCTTGCACCAGCAGTCCGAACGCGCAGGTGAGCGCCTGGCGCTGGCGCAGGCCGACCCAGACCACGCCGGCGCCTTCCAGCGCCCAGGCGGCCGAGGTCCAGCGTCCATCGAGCGCAAACGGCAGGGCCAGGGTGCCGAACACCAGGCCCATGGACAGGAAGGATTCGACCAGCAGCCTGAAATTCTGCGCGCCGCGCCGCCACATGAGCAGCGCGACCGTGGTGTAGAACAGGCCCAGGCCGAGCGCCGAGAAGGCCACGCCGAAGCGGGTGTCCTTGACCATGCCGTACTGCAGGCCGAAGGCGACCAGCGGCACGCCGAACACCAGGGTGGCGTCGACATAGTTTTTCAGCGCGGGCGCCTGGCGCGCGGCGTAGGCAATCGCGATGGCGACGTAGAACAGCACAAAGACGATCAGGAACAGCTGGGTCGACAGGTAGTTTTCGGGGGTATAGCGCAGCACGCCCCACGCGGTGCCGATGACGAAGGTGAAGGCAAAGCCGATCAGGTTGAGCGAGCGCCACGCGCGCTTGAGCGCGATGCCGAGGATGCCGGCGTTTAACAAGGTGTAGTACGAGAACAGTCCGATGTGGCTGCCCTGGCCGGTGGAGGTCATGATCGGCGCCAGGAAGCCGCCGGTGATGCCGAACACGGCCAGCCAGAAGGCATTTTGCAGCACCGCCAGCAGGCACGTAAAGAAGGTCAGTGCGAACAGCAGGCCGAATGCCAGGCCGCCTGGAATCAGCTGGTACATGCGGAAGGCGCCGAAGGTGACCAGCATCAGGATGCCCAGTGCCGCCCCCTGCACCGGCAGGCCGATGCCGCGCCGGCTGTCGCGGATGCGCCAGCCCCAGACCAGCAGGGCGATATCGGCGAGCACGATGCCGGCCAGGCGCAGTTCGATCGGCACGATATTGCGTTCGACCGCGTATTTGAGCAGGAAGCTGACGCCGATAAACAGGATGAGCAAGCCGAGCTTGGCGACGAGGTTGCCGCTGAACATCCATTTTTTTGCCGCCACGATCCACTCCGGGGCGGTATCGCTGCGATCCGGATGCGCTTCGGGGCGTGCCGGCGCAGGCGCTGCGGGCGCTGGCGGCATAGGCGCGGGAGCGACAGGAGCCGGTGCGACAGGAGCAGCGGGTGCGGCGGGAGCCGGCGCGACAGTAGCGGGCTCCGCAGGCCGGGGCGCAAGCGGCTGCGGTGGAGCTGCCTGCCGCGCGGGTACTACCGCTTCGGCGGCGCCGTCCTGCGCCATGCGCGCCGCCCTGGCCGTTCTGGCCGCCGCGTTACGCGCCAGCGTGTCCCTTACCGGCGTTGAAGTCGTGGCCGCTGAGACGGCGGCGGCGGCGGCGGTGGAGGCGGAGGCGGCGCCCGTGCGCCGGCTCGCTTCGTCCCTGAGCCTGACAACTTCGCCTTTCAGCTTCGTCAGCGATTTTTCGAGCTCGTCGGTACGCCGTCGGGCATCCCTGCTCGCACTGAGGAAGTGGGCGTAGGACGCCACCACCAGCAATAACAAAAATACTTCCATCAATTTTCCTTGGGTTGCAAACTAGGCAATTTTGCATACTATCATTCCCAAGGGAAACCGCTACTGGTCAATTTTTGGTTGCTTGTTACGCACCCTCGAGTTTCAGCTCCCAATACCCGACGTCGATCCAGCGTCCGAACTTGAAACCGACTTCGCTGAAATGGGCGACCTTCCTGAAGCCGAATTTTTCGTGCAGCGCCACGCTGGCCTGGTTGGGCTGCGCAATGCCGCCGATGACCATGTGAAAGCCGCCCTCGGCCAGGCGCGCCAGCAGGGCGGTGTAGAGCGCCGCCCCATGGCCTTTGCCGCCGTGGCCGGGCAGCAGGTAGATCGAACTCTCGACCGCGAAGCGATAGGCGTGACGCACGCGCCATTTGGTGGCGTAGGCGTAGCCGGCGATGGTGTCGCCATCGGTCAGCACCAGGAAGGGCAGCGCGCCGGCCTGGATGTCGGCAATGCGGCTGGCCATGGCCTGCTCGCTGACGCTTTCTTCTTCGAATGAAATGGTGGTGGTAAGAATGTAGTGATTATAGATCGAGACAATTGCGCCAGCATCGCCGGCCTCGGCATTGCGAATGTTCAAGCATGGCTCCCATGGTGAGTGATCGTTTTTTCGGCAGCGCCGGTGCTCGCGACGCTGTTCCCGTCCAATTGTATTAGTATTCATGCCTTGAGAAACGGTATGACGACTGTTTCATCGCTCCGACCCGAGGTGTTATTTGAAGAGATTGATCATATTGGCGGCCAGTTTGCTGCTGGCGGGCGCCGGTGCGGCGCAGGCTGCCATTCCCGTGTACGGCTTCCTTGTCAAAAATACTTACCCGCACGATCCGGACGCGTTCACCCAGGGCCTGTTCTATACCGATGGCGTTTTGTACGAGAGCACGGGTCTGAACGGCAAGTCCTCGGTCCGCAAGACCGACCTGAAAACGGGCAAGGTGCTGATGAAGACCGACATTGCTCCCGACTACTTCGGCGAAGGCATCACCGATGTCGGCAACACCATCGTCGGACTGACCTGGACCTCGCACGTCGGCTTTGTGTTCGACAAGGCCACGCTGAAGATGAAGCAGACCTTTTCGTATCCCGGCGAAGGCTGGGGCCTGGCCAATAACGGCACCGAGGTCTTCATGAGCGACGGCACCGCCGTGATTCGGGTGCTCAGCCCCAAGACGCTGGCCGAAGTGCGACGCATCCAGGTGACGGCCGACGGCAAACCGATCGACCGCCTCAACGAAATGGAGTGGGTCGACGGCGAACTGTATGCCAATGTGTGGGGTTCGGACGTGATCGCGCGCATCAACCCGGCCAGCGGCAAGGTGGTCGGCTGGATCGACCTGGCCGGCCTGCTTGATGAAAAGAGCCGCGCCAGCGGGGCGGTCGATGTCCTGAACGGCATCGCTTACGACAGCAAGAAGAAGCGCCTGTTCGTCACCGGCAAACTGTGGCCGAAGCTGTTCGAAATCGAACTGGTACGGCGCCAGCCGCGCTGAGGGTCATCGAGCGCCGGACAAACGTTCGCCGGTATCGAGCGCCAGGGTGAAATCGCGCCAGCCGCCGGGCGGGTCCCACTCGCCGGCACCGCGCAGCACGCCATCGACCGCATCGACGATCAGGACGCCGTCGGCGCCGATGCGCCGAGCTCGTCCGCGCCAGCCAGCCTGCAAAAATACCCGTCGAGATCGAAAACGCGGGTTTCGGTGGCGTCGTCATCCGTTAAAGGCAGATATGCAGCCGGTTGCAGAGAATATTGAGCACGTCGGTCCCCAGAATCGGCGACTGGAAAAGGGTGTGCTGGCCCGGCAGGATTTTTTCTGCCAATGGTTGCGCCAGTTCCAGGCCATTTTCGCTGTTGGTCAACATCACAAAGCCGTCGCCGCTGCGGACCGAAGCAATCGCGAAGGCGCGGTAACCGGTGTTGTTGCCCCACTGCCAAATAGCGGAATCGTCCTGTCCGCGCTCGATTCCCCAGCCTAATCCCCAGCTGAGCCCGAGCGCCGGATCGACAGCGACAGGTAACGCGGTCACCTGTTTCAGCAGAGCGTCGTCGGCCAGCAGCGCGACCATGAATTTTCCGTAATCGGCGGCGCTGGTGAGGAGCGAGAAGGCGGCGTTCGGGTTGGTCAGCGTCATCGCCTCCCTCGGTGCGCCATTCGCTTTGGTTCCCGGCAGCAGATGTTTGGCGACGCGTTCATTCCATGCATAGTCGCTGTGGTTCATGGCCAAAGGCTGGAATACTTGTGCGCTCATGAATTGATCCAGCGGCAGTCCGGTGACTGCTTCCACCGCGCGCTGCAACAGCACGTAGCCTTCGCCCGAATAGTCCCAAGTCGTGCCGGGAACCGTGCCGACACGCAGCGTTCCGGAGGTCCAATTCGGCAACCCCGAAGTGTGGTTCAGCACCATGCGGACGGTAATGGCCGCCAGTCGCGGGTCGCTTACCGGATCGGACGGCTCCGCCCTTAACAGGTCGCGCTGGTGCCGATAACCTTGCGGTAAATACGTCATGACCGGTGCGTCGAGATCCAGTTTGCCTTGCGCTACCAATTTCAGTACCGCGTAGGCGAACACCGGCTTACTGAGCGATGCGGCCTGAAATACACTGTCCGGAGCGAGCGTGGCCGCCGGCAGGCAAGCGGTCGCCGTGTCGATCGACGCAAGCTGCCGGTTCTTGATGACGGCGACCGCCACAGCGCAAACATGATGCCGTTCAGCGAGAACCGTTAATGTATCGTGCAGGTTGCGCGAGCCCAGGTCAGGGCGATTGGACGAGGCACACCCCGCCAGGAAGACCGCTAGCAGCAAGACAGAGGGATGCGGCACCGATAAGAACCGTCGCCTGGACGCCGGCACGCGCGAGGATTGCATTGGCACCTTTAGTTAATCGAAACTCCTGGCATCGTAAGGTATCCCGAATAGAGGTTCAAGCATTGTTTTGATCATCGCAGGCAGGCTATGGCGCGATCTATGGCTCGATCGTCAGCGCAAAATCGCCATGATCGGCAAAGTCGGGCATGCGTGCCTGGCGCAAGGCCATCAGCAGCGGCAGCGGCGAACAGGTAAAGCGCACGGTTTTATGCTGGGCGTACATGCGCACCTGGTGCGATGCCAGTTCGAACGCCAGCACCTCGTCCAGATGCGGAATGGCGAGCGCCTGGGTGCGCAGGAATTCGGCGAAATTGAGCGCTTCTTCGGTCGCAAACGGTTCCGGCGGGCGGGTTTTCCAGAAGGCCCGCAGCAGCGATAAGAATGCCGGCTCGCCGAGACTGAGAACGATGAGGCGGTAACTGAGCGTCATCGAATCGACAATGGTCCCGCTGCGCACCGCCGCCACCAGCTGGCGCAAGACGGCCACGCCATTGTCGGCATCGAGCACCTGCGCGAACGGCGCGTCCGGTTCGGATTCGAGCACGCGGCCGGCCAGTGCGCGCTCCCATGCGGTGGGCGACGGCAAGGCGCTATCGGCGGCCGTGATGGACCGGGGGATCGCGCGCGGCGTGCCGCTTGCGACCTGAAGCCGCTTGCTGCGCTCGTTCCACAACTGGCGCAGGTCGAGCAGCTGCGCCTTCAGCTCGCCCTGGCCGATGGGGCGCGCCGGCATATAGGCGGGCACGATCTCGAATATGAGCGCTTTCAGATTGGGCAGCCGTGGCAGCACCGTGTGCGCCAGTTGCATCAGCTCCGGCGGCACCAGGCCGGAGTGGGCGTCGAGATAATAGCCGGCCAGATGGTCGCCGCCGGCCAGATGGACTTCGCACACGCGCTCCAGCGGCATCTCATCGAGCGCCTCCAGCACGCCCTGGCGGCCATTGCGCTCGTTGCACCACAGGTTATGCAGGTCGAGCAGGATGGCGCAATCGGCTTCTTCGGCAATGGCGCCGAAGAAGGCGCCGTCCGACATTTCGCCGGGGAGCGGGCGCAGATAGTTGACGCCGGTTTCTACAGCGAACGGCACCGGCAATTGCGCGCCCAAGGCGCGGATGTTGGACGCGGCCAGCGCCACGCTTTGCGCGCTTTGCAGGGGAGGGAGCAAGAAGCCGGTATGGAATACGCCGCTGGCGCCGTCGACCCGCGAAAAACTCAGGTGCTCGCTGGCCCAGCAAGCGTCGAGCGCCCTGATCACCTCGACAAACAGCGCCACCTGGTCCGGCTCGGGCGCCACGCTGCCGCCGACCGGAAAACCGACGCCATGCACCAGCTTCGGATGCGGATCGGCGCACAGCTGCACCAGGGCGGCGGCATTGATCGCATACGGCACCCCGGCCGCCGCCGACTTGAACCATAGCGGCTGGGGTTCGATTTCGATGACGTCGATCAGGTCGTGCGCGGCCTCGATGAAGGCTTCGAGACCGGGCAGGCACACCATGCCGACGCCCACTTCGGGCAGGTCGCGCATGTCAGGGCGAGAACTGGTCTTGCGCCAGCCCGGTTGCCTGCACCCCCAGATTGGCGTCGACGATGAAACGGCGCTGGATACCGTAGCGGATATCGAAGCCGGAGGTGCAGGCCGGGCAGCCGAGTTGGCCAAGCAACGCTTTCTGGACGCGCTGGAACTGGTCCAGGTCGAAATACTCCTGGCTCGGCACCGACACGCTGACGCTACGGTTGGCGGCTTGTGCGGCCAGGGTGGTACGCAGATCGACGGCGTTGGTATCCATAACGTGACGCTCCTGTGATGTGGGTGATTGGTGTGTTCCCTCGGAAAATGCGGCGCATTTCCCCGAGAGTACGGCCTCCAGCGTTAATGCTGAGGCCGCATTTTGTCTGAAGTATAGGCATCACCCTTCACGCACCCTGCATCAAGTGCACCGACTTTGCGCGGCGTCAAAGGCAGGTGCGGAACGGCTTTGATTTGCGACATTTTGGATGTTTTTACACGTCGGGCGTGAGTTATCGGGAGCACATCTTACCTAAGATCAGGACTGCGGGAGCGGGCCGACCGGCTCTTTCGGAAGATGCTGCTGCGTGACGTTGGTGATGTAGATCATTTTGAACGAGCGCGCCGCCGACGCCGGGAATGGCTGCGCATCACGCAGCGCCTTTTCGACGGCATCGTCGAAGTCCCGGTAGCCCGATGAGCGCGCGATGGTCATCGATTTGATCTTGCTGTCCTGATCGAGATGGATGTCCAGGTCGATGGAGCGCCGGCCGAGCGGGGTATGCTTCTCGACCGTGTAGTTGAAATGCGCGCCGATCGCATCGAGCTGCTTTCGCGTCATTAACTTGCTCTGCGGACGTGAGGCCGGCATTGCCATGAAGAAGTCGGGCCAGGCCATTCGGATGCGCGAGGAGGCATTGCCCTGTTGGCCGGACGGATTGAGCGGCGCAGCATGGTCCGCTGGCGGTGTGTAGTGCGTTGGTGCAACGGATTGCGCGCTGTGCCACCAGAGGGCAGCGAAGATAATCAGCAGGCCGGCCAGGATGGCTGGCAAAGGCCCTGCCATTTTGTCTTTCAGGTAAGCCCTGGCGCGATCGGACACGGTCGATGCATGGCCATGGCGGGCCGCGTCGGCTGGCAGCTGCGCACGTGCGGACACGATGGCCGTCAGGCGCACGCGTTCGGCCGACAGGGCCGCCGCGCCAGCGCGCCAGCGGTCCAGGCTGTCCTGATCGGCAACGATGCGCATGAGTACGGGGAAGCGCGCCATCATCATCTCGACGTGCGGCGCCAGGCGGCGTAGCGTATCGGCATGCGGCAGGTCCGGCAAAGCGAGCATCGCCAGGGCCTGTTGCTGGGCCAGCCGCTCGCGGGATTCTTGCGCATTGAACATATCGCGCTCATCGATGGCGCGGTCAAGCAGCGCGCCGGCACGGTGGAACTGTCGCAGCCGGTGACGTCCCGACACCCAGCCGAATACCTCGATGGCGGCGCTGAACAGGGTCTCATGCCCCGGCTGGCGCGGGCCGGCGAGCAAAGCGGCGATGCGTGCCTCGAAGGCCGCGCCGGCAGCGATATTGAGCAGGCGCTGGTGGTCCAGGCAGCGCCGTAGCGCGTTACTCCACGCAATGACGTCGGCTTGCATGGGGCCGCTGCGCAGTTCCGGCAGGGCGGCAAGAAATTCCTGATATACCTCGTCGGCGAGGGCGTCGGGATCGATCCGTTCAAAAAGATCGCTGGACCGGACCGGCGCCGGGGCTGCGCTGGCGCCAGCGGCATCTTCATGCACGATGTTCTCGTCCTCGTCAGCATGGTCGTCCGCCTCGCGCCGGGAGAGCCACGCGATGGCCTGTTCGTAGTCCTCGCGCAGGGCCTGGAAACGGGCCGGTTCGGTTTCCTGGTCGATCTGTTTGAGCAAGCGCGCATAGGCGCGCCGGATCGCCCGTTCGTCGGCGGTCGTGTCGAGGCCCAGACGGACAAGGAAAGCGGGTGTGCGGGGCATGCCTTACAGGTCGGCGTCGCCGAACGGGTTGCCGGCGTGCTGGTGTTCGACGTCATCGAGCACTTCCAGGAAATGTCTGGCGGCTGCGTCGATGATGCGCTTGTCCTGGGTATTGAGGCCACCTTCGAAACGCGTGATTTCCAGCGACAGCCGGTCGCGTACGCTGCCGCGCAACTGCTGGTACAGGCGCTCGCCGCGCGCGACCAGCGTGCGCATGTCGATGCGGTCGCGCGGGTGGATCTTGAGTTGCGACAGCGAAGCGAGGCACTCGGCGATTTCTTGCTGCGACATCATGCCCGGGTTGCCTTCGATGACCAGCAGCGTGCTCTCGCCGCCCTTGAGCGGCGTGACGTCGACCTGCAGCAAACCGTTGACGTCGTAGGTGAAACGCACGTTGACGGCTTTGTCCTCGCGCGTGCCGGGCGGTAACTGCACGTTCAGGGTGCCGAGCTTGATGTTGTCGGACACCATGCGCGCCTCGCCCTGGAATACATTGATTTCCAGTATCGTCTGCTGATCCTGCACGGGGTAATAGACCTTGACGCGGCTGACCGGCACCACTGTGTTGCGCTCGATCACCGGGTCGAAATGGCCGAGCGAATGGCCGCCCGAGTCGTACTGCATCGACACTTCAACGCCCAGGGAATAGGGCGAGACGTCGGTCATGACGACTTCGTCGAGGGCGGCGTCCTTGCTTTTCAGGCCGGCCTGGACCGCCGCGCCGAGGGCGACGACGTCGTCCGGATTGATGTCGCAGGCCGGGAAGCGGCCGAACATGCGCGCCACCATGCGGCGCACCAGCGGCATGCGGGTGGCGCCGCCGGCCAGTACGATATTGTCGAGCTGGGCGCCGGCCAGGTTGGCGTCGCGCAAGGCGCGCTCGACCGGCTGGCGCAGGCGCGCCAGCAGCGGTGCGCACAGCGACTCGAAGCTGGCTTCGTCGAGTTCCATCGACAAGTTGTGTGCGCCTTCGGTGAGCAGGATCAGCGCCCGAGGCGCCGTGCTCAGTTCGCGCTTGGCTGCCTCGGCCTGGGCAGTCAGGCGCTGCATGAAGTGGGCGTTGTCGCGGTAGCGCTTGTCCAGCTTGTTGTGTTCAAAGAACTGGTCGACCAGGGAGTTGACAAAATCCTCGCCACCGAGAAAGTTGTCGCCGGCCGAGGCGCGCACTTCCATCACGTTCTCGAACAGATCGAGGACGGAGACGTCGAAGGTGCCGCCGCCCAGGTCGAACACGAGGAACTTGCTTTCGCTGTCGCGCAGATGGATGCCGTAGGCGAGGGCGGCGGCGGTGGGTTCGTTGAGCAGGCGCTCGACTTTCAGGCCGGCAAGCTGGCCGGCGGCGCGCGTGGCCTTGCGCTGGGCGTCGGAAAAGTAGGCGGGGACGGTGATGATAGCTTCGGTGACCGGCTGGCCGAGGGCGGCTTCGGCGTCTTCCTTGAGGGCGCGCAGGATCAGGGCCGACAGTTCCTCGGCGCGGAAAGCGCGCTTGCCGAGGGTGATTTGCTTGTCGCTGCCCATGTGGCGCTTGAAGGCGGCGGCGCTGCGGTCCGGATGGGTTTGCAGGCGCTCGCGCGCGGCGCGGCCGACCAGGATGCTGCCATCTTCGTCAATGCTGATGCAGGAGGGGGTAAGGACCTCGCCCAGGCTGTTCGGGATGAGGCGGGCTGCGCCATTTTCCCAGACGGAAATCAGGCTGTTGGTGGTGCCGAGGTCGATTCCTACGATCATCTTGCTTCCATTGAGTAACGGTGCCGGTGCGCGTTGCGCGCGGACTTTCAATGTAGCAATAATAGCCGAAATTGGGTGGGAAATTGGTATTTGAG
Source organism: Massilia mucilaginosa (assembly GCF_011682145.1). Classification (GTDB taxonomy): domain Bacteria; phylum Pseudomonadota; class Gammaproteobacteria; order Burkholderiales; family Burkholderiaceae_D; genus Telluria_A; species Telluria_A mucilaginosa. The sequence goes on along the minus strand of NZ_WHJH01000060.1, from coordinate 19,521 downwards.
CAATTTGTCGTACTCAAATACATCACTCTTAGCAACACATTTCTAGCGGCGTCGCCCTGCAATCGGCGCGGCAGCGCAGTCATGGCGCAGTTCGCAATAGCGAAATTGCAATAATTTTCAAAATTGCGATAATTGGATAGAATTTCCCCGCGTATTTATGTCACGCTGATCTTGCTGCGCGGGTTATCCGCGAGGAGAGAGCCAGATGGGAGAAACGCTACCGAACAGTCGCAAGCGGTACGCGCTGGCAGTCCTGTTCGCGCTTGCCCTGGCAGGCGTGCTGGTTCAGTGGCTGCGTCCGTTTCGGCCGGCGCTCAGCCCGCCCGCTGCCTATACGCTGACCATCGCCTCGAACTCGGCATACGTCGGTACCTGCCCGGTCACCGTGGCGGTCGGCAGCGGCTATTTCGAGGGGGAGGGCGTCGCCGCCAGTCTCCAGACCCACCTGACCGGCAAGGCGGCGCTGGCGGCGGCACTTTCCGGCAGGGCCGGCCTGGCTACCACGGCCGATATTCCGATCATGTTCGCGGCCATGCAAAAAGTGCCTGTATCGGTGGTGGCGACCTTCTTCAAAACCGAACACGATCATGGCATCGTGGCCCGGCGCGACCGCGGTATTGCGACCCTGGCCGACCTGAAAGGCAAGCGGATCGGCGTCAGCCTGGGCACCTCGGCCCATTTCGTGCTCGACGGCTTTCTCAGCCGCCAGCACCTGGCGCGCGGCGAGGTCGACGTGGTCGACCTGAAGCCGGAACAGTTCGGCGCCGCGCTCGCTGCCGGCCGGGTTGACGCGATTGCAACCTGGGAACCTTTTCTGGACGAGCTCCAGGGCGCGCTGGGCAGGAATGGCGCGCTGTTTTATGCCGAAGATATCTACGAGATTCCGTACAGCCTGGCCGGCAGCCGCGATTTCGTCGCCGCCAACCCGGAGCTGATGCGGCGCGTGCTGCGCGCACTGGCGCGAGGGGTGCGCGACTGCCGCGACCGGCCCGCTCACGCGCGCGCCGTGATGAACGCCGTCCTGCGCGCCGACACGGACGCGTGGGCCACGCGCTGGCAGCGCCTGCAATTCGGAATGACGCTCGACCAGGGCTTGATCCTGGCGCTGGAGGATGAATCGCGCTGGGCGGTCGCAAACGGCCTGGCCGCGCCCGGGGAAACGCCCAATTTCCTCGACAATATGTATCTCGACGCCCTGGTGCATGTGGCCCCGGCGGCGGTCACCGTGATTCGCTGAGGAGACTGGATGAAGATTGCGACCCGCCTCAAACTGGGTAGCCTGCTGTGCGCCGTCGTGGTCGCGCTGGTCGGGGCCATCCTGCTGTCGACCACGACCCAGGTGCGGCGCGAGTTGAACAAGAACCAGAGCGCCGACGAGATCCTCAACGCGGTCACCGCCCTGCGCTACCTGTCGCTCGAATACGGCCTGCGCAGCGAACAGCGGGTGTTTGCCCAATGGCGCCTGCGCAGCGCTTCGCTGGCCGTGCTGCTGGCGTCCGACAGCACCTTCAGCGGCGCCGACGATGCGGCCCGCATCGCCTCGCTGCGCGACAGCTTCGCCAGCGTCGGGCGCCTGTTTTCCCTCTTGGTGGCGACCCGCGCGCAGCCCGCCGACGAGGTCCGCGACGAGCTCGCCTCGCGCCTGACCGGGCAGATTTCGGGCAAGACCCAGACCATGATCGCCGACGCCATGCACTTGTCGGAACGCAGCCGCCAGGGCGTGCTGGCGTCGCAGCAGCGCGAGATCGGCGCGGTGGCGGCGTTCGGCGCGATCGTGCTGGCGACCATCGTGGCCGGCAGCTTGCTGACCTTGCGCAGCCTGGTACGCCCGCTCGAACGCTTGCACGAAGGCACCAGGAAGGTCGGCGCGGGCGACCTCGACTTCAAGCTCGGCTGGCACGGGCGCGACGAGCTGGGCGAGCTGGCCAGCGCATTCGACAGCATGACGGACGCGCTCAAGCAAAGCACGGTCTCGCGGCTCGATCTGAGCGCCGCCAACCAGGCCTTGCAGGCCGAAATCGCCGAACGCGAGCTGGCTGAAAGGAAGGTCCGCTCCCAGCTTGCGCGCCTGTCCCTGCTGCAGCAAATCACCCGTTCGGTGGGCGAGCGCCAGGACATGCGCAGCATCTTCCAGGTCGTCATCCGCAGCCTGGAAGAGCAGCTGCCGGTCGATTTTTGCTGCATCTGCCTGTACCGCAAGGGCAGCGCGGCGCTCGAGGTCAGTTGCGTGGGCTTGCGCAGCGCCGCTTTGGCCGAGGAATTCGCGATGCGCGAACACGCCCGGATCGAGGTCGGCCAGAACGGCTTGTCGCGCTGCGTGGCCGGCGAACTGGTGTATGAGCCGGACGTCGTCGACGTGCCGTTTCCGTTTCCGCAGCGGCTGGCCGGCGGCGGCCTGCGCGCGCTGGTGATGGCGCCGCTGCTGGTCGAGTCGACCGTGTTCGGCGTGCTGGTGACGGCGCGCCTGGCGCCGTCGAGCTTCAGCAGCGGCGAATGCGAATTCCTGCGCCAGCTGAGCGAGCACGTGGCGCTGGCCGCCAACCAGACCGAGCTCTACGGCGCACTCCAGCGCGCCTACGAAGACCTGCGCCAGAGCCAGAAGACAGCGGTGCAGCAGGAGCGCCTGCGCGCACTCGGGCAAATGGCCAGCGGCATCGCGCACGACATCAACAACGCCATTTCGCCGGTCGCCCTGTACACCGAATCGCTGCTCGAAACCGAGCCCGGGCTCAGCGGCAAGGCGCGGGCCTGCCTGGAAGTGATCAAGCGCGCGATCGACGATGTGGCGGCGACGGTGGCGCGCATGCGCGAATTCTACCGCCAGCGCGAACCGCAGGTGCATCTGGCGCGGGTCGATGCCAACCGCCTGATGCAGGAGGTGGCCGATCTGACGCGCGCCCGCTGGAGCGACATGCCGCAGCAGCGCGGCATCGTGATCGCGCTGCGCTGCAACTTCGAGGCCCGGTTGCCGCCCTTGCAAGGCATCGAGAGCGAAATCCGCGAAGCGCTGACCAACCTGGTCTTCAACGCGGTCGACGCCATGCCCGAGGGCGGCACCCTGACCCTGGGCACGCGCAGCATGCCCGCCAGCGGCGCCGTGGCGGCGGAAGTCTGGCTGGAAGTCGGCGACAGCGGGGTCGGCATGGACGAGGATACCCGGCGCCGCTGCCTGGAGCCGTTTTTCACGACCAAGGGCGAGCGCGGCACCGGGCTCGGCCTGGCGATGGTGTACGGCATGGTCGAGCGCCACGGCGCGCGCATCGACATCGAATCGGCGCGCGCGCGCGGCACCACCATGCGGCTGGCCTTTCCGCTGCCCGCCGAAGTGGCCGGGGCCGCGCCGCCGCAGGCGCCGGCGCGGCGGTCGGCGCCGCTGCGTATCCTGACCGTGGACGACGATCCGCTGGTGCAAAAAGCGCTGCGCACGGTGCTCGAAAGCGATGGCCACCAGGTGTCGGCGGCCGACGGCGGCCAGGCCGGCATCGAGCAGTTCCGCGCCGCCCTGCATGGCGGGGTGCCGTACGCACTGGTCATCACCGACCTCGGCATGCCCCATGTGGACGGGCGCCGCGTGGCCGCCGCGGTCAAGACCATGGCGCCGCTGACCCCGGTGATCCTGCTCACCGGATGGGGCCAGCGCATCGCCACCGAAGACGACTTGCCGGCCGATGTCAACCTGGTGCTGAGCAAGCCACCCAAGCTGCACGAATTGCGCGAGGCGCTGGCCGCGTGCGTACCCGACGGAGACACGGATCATGCCGGAACAAGCTGAGCAAACAGGCGCCGCGGTGCGGATCCTGGTAGCCGACGATGAACAGGCCCATGTGCGGGCCTTGTGCGACACCCTCGCCGCCCAGGGCTACGCCATGGACGGCTGCTGCAGCGCCGCCGAGGCCCTGGCGCTGCTGCGCCAGGGCCGCTACGAGCTGCTGCTGGCCGACCTGGTCATGCCCGGCACCGGCGGCATCGCCCTGGTCCAGGAGGCGCGCGCGCTCGACCCGGACCTGGCCTGCATCATCATGACCGGCGAAGGCAGCATCGCCTCGGCGGTCCAGGCCATGCAGGTCGGCGCCCTCGACTACATTCTCAAGCCGTGCCGGCTGTCGGCGATCCTGCCGGTGCTGGCGCGCGCCATCGAGACGCGCCAGTTGCGCATCGATAATGCCGCGCTCGAACGGCAAGTGCGCCAGCACGCGGCCGACATGGCCACCATGAACGTCGCGCTGGAACAGGCGCGGCGCGAAGCCGAACACGCGAGCGCGATGAAATCGGCCTTTCTGGCCACCATGAGCCACGAGCTGCGCACGCCGCTCAACGCCATTCTCGGGTTCGCCCAGATCCTGCATTCGGACACCTTGCCCTCGACGCCAGTCCAGAAAAAGGTGTTCGTCGGCCATATCCTCAAGGCCGGCAAGCACTTGCTGGCCCTGATCAACGAGGTGCTCGACCTGGCTCGGGTCGAAGCGGGCGCCCTGAGCGTGAACATGGAAGTGGTCGCGCTGGCGCCGGTGCTGGCCGAATGCGAGGCCCTGCTGGCGCCGCTGGCCGACCGGCACGCGGTCACGCTGTATTTTCCGGCATGCGGGCAAGCCCATGTGCTGTGCGACCGCCTGCGCCTGAAACAGGTGCTGATCAATATTCTCTCGAACGCCATCAAGTACAACCGCGAACACGGGCGCGTGATGGTCAACTGCGAACCCGGCAGCGCGGGAGAGACCAGGATCGCGGTGCGCGACACCGGCGCCGGCCTCGACCCCGGCCAGATGGCGCAGCTGTTCGAGCCGTTCAACCGGCTCGGGCGCGAGGCCGGCGCCGAAGAGGGAACCGGGATCGGCCTGGCGCTCACGCGCCGCCTGGTGGAACTGATGGACGGCAGCATCGGGGTCGAGAGCACGCCCGGGGTCGGCACCACTTTCTGGGTCACCTTCGGACAGTGCGCCGGGGCGCACGACGGGCGCGCCGCGGCAGGCGCGGCGGCTGCCCCGCGCCTGCCGCGCGCGCTGAGCACGCTGCTGTACATCGAAGACAATCCGGCCAGCCTGTGCCTGATCGAAGAAATCGTGCGCCCGCGCAGCGACCTGCGCCTGCTGTCGGCGCCGGACGGCCGCGCCGGTATCGCGCTGGCGCGCCAGCACGTGCCGCACGTGATCCTGGTCGACATCAACCTGCCCGGCATCGACGGTTTTGCGATCCGGCGCGCGCTGGCGGCCGACCCGCGCACCGCCCACATTCCGGTCATTGCCGTCTCGGCGCGCGCCATGCCGGACGATATGGCGAACGGCAAGGAAGCGGGCTTTTACTGCTATCTCACCAAGCCGCTCGACATCGATGTCTTCGCCGCGACGATCGAGCGGGTCCTGGACGAGCACACGAAAGCGCCCGGCCAGGAGGTAACCGGCTAAGCAAGTGCGCATGCATTCCTGTCATGTCCGCACACTTGCTCAGGCGGGCAGCAGGCGCTCGATCAGGGCCAGGCAGGCGTGCGCGGCGCTGCCATCGGCGTCCTGCTCGGCATGCCATGCAGAGACCGACAGCGCCACCAGCCGGTAAGCGCGCAGGCGCTCGAACAGCGCCGCCATCTGTTCCAGGCGCGGCCCGCCGGGGACGTGGTATTTCAGGGCCGGCATGCGCTGCGGCTCATCGAGCACGTCGGTATCGAAATGAACGTACAGGCTCTCGCGCGGGTGCAGATGGGACAGCACCGCGTCCAGCGGGCAATGCACGATCGCGGAATGGCGCAGGGCCTGGTACTCGCCCGCGTCCAGGTCGCGCGCATCGGAGAGCACCACGCGCTGCTCCGGAAAGGGATGCACGCCGAGCGCCGCGCGCAGGGAGGCGCTGGCGTCGCGCTGTTCCTGGCGCCGGTCCGGGCGCCCGACCAGCATCGCCAGCGGCATGCCGCCCAGATACTGGGTCTCGGTGGTGCCCCAGGTGTGGAAATCGCCGTGCGCGTCGAGCCACAGGATGCGCTGCGGCAGGCGTCCGGCCCGCTCCAGCCCGGCCAGCATGCCCATGGCCGAGACGCAATCGCCCGCCAGGCTGCACGGAAAATCCCCCTCCAGCAGGGCCGACCCGACCTGGTCCGCGAGGCGCGCATAGATCGTTTCCATGCTGCGCATCTGCTGCTCCTTGCTGGCGATGCGCTCGGGCGTCGGGAGCGGCGCGGCCACCACCTGCCATGCCTGGCCGCGTAGCGGGCCGACGCGCAGCAAGCCGTCGCGCCGCTGGCCCATCAGGTAGGGAACCAGCAGGGGCTTGATCACGGCCAGCTTTCCGGGTCCGGCCGGTATCCCAGCTCGTCCATGGTGCGCGCTACCGCGGTGCGCCGCGCCATCGGCAGCAGCAGGGCGGCGCGCTTGCGCCAGCGGCCCGGCGCCGGCGCCTCGGTGACCATGCTCAGCGGCAGCGCGCCCAGCGCGGGCGCCGGATCCAGGTCCAGCCAGCGGGCCAGCGCGTCGACGCTGCCGGCGGGGTCGGCCAGGAAGTCTTCGAACGCGAGCCGGCGCGCGCGCACGCCGCTGTCGAGGATGGAACGGTGGCAAGAGAGCCACTGGTTCAGGCATACCTCTTCCAGGCGTGCGCCGGTAAAGTCGCGCCAGTTGGGCGGCAGGTCGAACTTCCACCAGCGCCGCCCGAAGGCACACTGTTCCGAATAGCCGCCGATGTCGAGGCGTACCGCGGCGCGCGCCATGTCGTGGGCAAAAAATCCGGTCGGCGACAACCAGCCGTCCATCAGGCCGTTGACGCTCTGGGCAAAGCCACGGGTCAGGTGCAGGTAGCGCACTTCGGCCTGGGGAAACAGGCGCTGGTGCAGGCCGGGCCGGTAGGCGTCCGACGGCGTCTTGAACAGCAATACCCTGGCGCCGGCATCGTCTTCGGTAAAGCGGCGCCGGCACGGGTCGGGCTGCACGAAGGGCGGCTCCTCGAGCTTGGCCGCTTCGGCAAAGGGACGGCGCTGGCCCGGCCCGGCCGCGCCGTCGTAGTAGTCGATGCGCCAGCTGCTGTGCCGGAACACGCGCTCGAGCACGGTCTGTGCGGCCTGGCGCGGCGTGGGCCGCAGCGCGCCATCGCAAGCCTCGGCCAGCGCCTCGGCGAGCGTGCGCCGCAGCTGCGCGCACGGCCCGGGCGCCGCGAACAGGGAGGGGAACTGCAGCAGCATGCGCTTGCACCAGCGCGCCTCGAGCTCGGCGCGCGGCGCCCACTGCGCCGAGGCCACCGTCAAACCATCGAAAATATTGTCGGCCAGCGCATCGGGGTTGTGCAGTCCGGCCAGCGCATCGCTGGCGCAGGCGCGGTCGTGCCCGAAGCCGTTGCCGCTCAGGGCCAGCAGTGGCTCCATTTCGCCGTCCAGCGCGGCGAACGCGGGATGGCGGCTCAGGGTGTCCTTGAACACGCTCGAACCGGAGCGCGAGCTGGTCAGAATCACGAGCACGCGCCGTACCCGCAGGCGCCAGGGCGCGCACGGCACCGCGCGCAAGGCATTGACGCTTGCCAGCAAGCGCTCCACCGGCGCTACGCCGACGCCGCGGGCTTGATCAGGAAGACATGGAACTGGCGTTCTTCGCCCTCGCCCGGAACGCTGCTGGCGAGGCGGCGCACGCGCATGCCGGCTTGCCTGGCCAGGCGCCGGACTTCGTCCACCTCGCCGAAATTGGCATGCGCAAAATAGATGCGCCCGCCCGGCTTGAGATGGGCGCCGACCTGCTCGAAAAACAGGGTATTCGTGCGGAAGCCGGTGTCCCATTGGGATTGCGCCACCACATCGGGCGCCGGCTTGTTGCGAAACGGCAGATTGGCGGTGATGACATCGAAGCGTTCGTCGCCGACCTGCTCGAACAGGTCGGAGCGGCGCACTTCCATCACGCCGTCGACGCCATGCGCGCGCGCATTGCGGCGCGCGCTGCGAATGGCGGCCGGATTGATATCGACCGCCAGCACGCGGCCGGCCCCGCCGAGGCTGGCGAAGACGGCGATCACGCCGGAGCCGGTGCCGACGTCGAGCACGCTCTGGCCGGCGCCGATGCGCAGCTTGCGCACCAGCGGCTGGCTGTCGAGGAAGGGCCAGAAGGTGTCGGGATAGACGTGAAAGGCCTTGCCGAGGTAGGTAACGGTGCGACCCTCGTCAGGGACCGACTTGAAGCCCTGCTGGCGCTTGCGCTGCCACTGGTCGATCTTGACTGCACTGACAATCGATGACGTTTCCATGGCGCGGTCCGGGAGTCCGAGATGCAATCATGCTAACGCAGGCGCGGAGCGCAAGCAAGCTCGGCACTAATGGGTGTGCCGGAATCCCACAGAATGCCATCAGGAACTTTCGCCGCCAGCCGGACCGTCACCCCGGTGCGCCCACTGATACAGCAGCGGCAGCACCAGCAAGGTCAGCAAGGTGGACGACAACACCCCGCCGATCACCACGGTCGCCAGCGGCCGCTGCACTTCCGCCCCGGTGCCGGTCGCCAGCGCCATCGGCACGAAGCCGAGCGAGGCCACCAGCGCCGTCATCAGCACCGGACGCAAGCGCGTCATGGCGCCGGTTTCGACCGCCTGCGCCAGCGGCATGCCTTGCGCCCGCAAGCCGCGAATGAACGAAATCATCACCAGCCCGTTGAGCACCGCCACGCCCGACAAGGCGATAAACCCGACCGCCGCCGAGATCGACAGCGGAATGCCGCGCATCCACAGCGCCACGATGCCGCCGGTCAGCGCGAACGGCACGCCGGTAAACACCAGCAAACCATCGCGCACATTGCCGAACATGACGAACAGCAGCATGAACACCAGCGCCAGGGTGGCCGGCACCACCAGTTGCAGGCGGCTGGTGGCCGATTGCAATTGCTCAAACGTACCGCCCCAGGTAATCCAGTACCCCGCTGGAATCTTCACCTGCTGGCCGATCGCCGCGCTGGCGTCCGCCACGAAGGAGCCGATGTCGCGCCCGCGCACATTGGCGGTCACGACCACCAGGCGCTTGCCGTTTTCGCGGCTGATCTGGTTCGGTCCCGGCGCCATGTCGAGCTGCGCCACGTCCCCCAGCGGCACGTAGGCGGCCGCCTGATTGCCCTCGCGCGCCGCCACGCGGATCGGCAGGCGGCGGATGGCCTCCAGGTCGGCGCGCAGGTTCTCGGGCAGGCGCACCACGATGTCGACCCGGCGGTCGCCTTCGAACAGCGAACCGGCGCTGGCCCCGCCGATGGCCGTGGCGATCGCCTGCTGCACATCGCCCACGTTGACCCCGACGCGCGCGGTGCGGGCGCGGTCGATGCGAATGGTGAGCATCGGCAAGCCGGTGGTCTGCTCGACCTTCACATCGGCCGCACCGGGAATCGTCTCGAGTACGGCGGCGATCTGCCCGGCGCTGCGGCCCATGACGGCGCTGTCGTCGCCGAACACCTTGATCGCCACGTCGCTGCGCACGCCGGACAGCAACTCGTTGAAGCGCATCTGGATCGGCTGGGTGAACTCGTAGTTATTGCCGGGAACCTTGCCAACCGCCTGTTCCAGCGCTGCAAGAAGCTCTTCCTTGCTGCGCTTGGGCCTGGGCCACTCGGACTCGGGTTTGAGCATGATGAAGGTATCGGCCACGCTCGGCGGCATGGGATCGGTGGCCACTTCCGCCGTGCCCATCTTGGAGAACACGGTATCGACCTCGGGCAGTTGCTTGATGGTGCGTTCCAGCGACAGTTGCATCTCGACCGCCTGGGTCAGGCTGGTGCCGGGAATGCGCAGCGCGTGCATGGTGATGTCGCCTTCGTTCAGGCTGGGCACGAATTCGCTGCCCAGGCGCGTGGCCAGCAGCGCCGACAGGCCGATCACCACGCCCACGATCACCATCACTGGCGCCTTGTTGGCATTCGCGCGGCGCAGCAGCGGCAGGTAGGCGCGCCGGGACCAGGCCATCAGGCGGCTGTCGTGCTCGCTGACCTTGTTGCCGATCATCAGCGCCACGGCGGCGGGAATGAAGGTCACCGACAGCACCATCGCCGCCACCAGCGCGGCCACGACCGTGAAGGCCATCGGATGGAACATCTTGCCTTCGACACCGGTGAGGGCGAAAATCGGCAGGTACACCACCATGATGATGAGCTGGCCGAACAGCAGCGGGCGGCGCGCTTCGCCGGCGGCGGCGAACACTTCGCGCAGGCGTTCCTCGCGCGTGAGCGGACGGCCGGCGGCGGCCTGGGCATGGGCCAGGCGGCGCACGCAGTTTTCCACGATCACCACGGCGCCGTCGATGATGATGCCGAAGTCGAGCGCGCCCAGGCTCATCAGGTTGGCGCTGACGCCCTTCGCGACCATGCCGCTGAAGGTGGCCAGCATGGCCAGCGGAATGACCAGCGCGGTGATCAATGCGGCTCGGATATTGCCCAAAAACAGGAACAGCACGATGATCACCAGCGCCGCGCCTTCGAGCAGGTTCTGGCGCACCGTGTTGATGGCCTTGTCGACCAGGTCGGTGCGGTCGTAGACGGTGCGAGCGATCACGCCGGCCGGCAGGGTTTTGTTGATCTCGCCGAGTTTCCGGTCCACCGCGGCCGACACGGCCCGGCTGTTCTCGCCGATCAGCATGAATACCGTGCCGAGCACGACTTCCTGGCCGTTCTCGGAGGCGGCACCGGTGCGCAATTCCTTGCCTACGCCCACCTCGGCCACGTCGCGGATGTACAGCGGCACCCCCTGCGAGGAGCGCAGGATGATGCCGCCGATATCCTCGCTCGATCCGACCTGGCCCGGCACGCGCACCAGGTATTGCTCGCCGCCACGCTCGATATAGCCGGCGCCGACGTTGCTGTTGTTGCGCTCCAGCGCTTCGACGATGTCCGACAGCGACAGGCCATGCGCCACCATCTGCCCGGGATTCGGGGCCACGTGCATTTCACGGGCATAGCCGCCGATGGTGTTGATTTCGGTCACGCCCGGCACATTGCGCAGCTGCGGCTTGACGATCCAGTCCTGGATCTGGCGCAGGTCGGTGGAGTCGAACGGCGTGCCGTCGGTTTTCAGCGCGCCCGGCTTGGCTTCCACGGTCCACATATAGATCTCGCCAAGGCCGGTGGACATCGGCCCCATTTCGGGCGAGGCGCCGGCGGGCAGGCCGGCGCGCGCCTGCTGCAGGCGTTCGTTGACCAGCTGGCGCGCGAAATAGATGTCGGTGCCATCCTTGAAGATCACGGTCACCTGCGACAGGCCGTAGCGCGAGAGCGAGCGGGTCTGTTCCAGGTTGGGCAGGCCGGCCATCGCCGTTTCGACCGGGAAGGTGATGCGCTGCTCGGCTTCCAGCGGCGAATAGCCGGGCAGGGCGGTATTGATCTGGACCTGGACGTTGGTGATGTCGGGCACGGCGTCGATCGGCAACTGGCGGTAGCTGTAGATGCCGAGCGCGGCCATGAAGGCGGCCAGCATCAGGATCAGCCAGCGCCGTTCGATCGAGAAACGAATGAGGGTATCGAACATGGCAATCCTTAATGGTCGTGGCTGGCGCCGGCTTTGCCGAGGTCGGCCTTGATCAGGAAGCTGTTCTTGGCAGCATATTTTTCGCCCGCGAGCAGGCCGCTGACCACTTCGACCGACTCGCCATCGCTGCGCCCGAGCACCAGCGGACGCGCTTCGAAATGGTCGCCGTAGCGCCCGAATACCGAGGGCAATTCGTTGACGTTCTGCACCGCTTCGAGCAGCACCGCGACCGGCACCGTGACTTCGGCAGCCACCACGTCGACCGTCACCGGCAAGCCGGGACGCCACACCCCCTTGAGGTTGGACAGGACAACCCGCGCCCTGGCGGCCCGGGTTTGCTCGCCGACCAGGGTGCTGACATAGGAAATCGTGCCGCTGGCGCTGGTATCGGCCGCGCGCACGGTGGCGTCCTGGCCCTGGCGGATGGTTTCGAGGTCGCGCGCGCTCACGGAGAGCTCGGCCCAGACGGTCGACATGTCGGCCACCACGAACAGGCTGGCCTCTTCCTTCACCGATTCGCCGGCGGCCACGGTTTTTTGCGTGATGACGCCATCGATCGGGGCGCGCACTTCATAGCGCGCCAGTTGCTTGAGGCTGCCGGCGCCGACGCCGAGCGCGTCGAGTTTCTGGCGCGCGCTCTGGGCGCCGATCTCGGCTTCCTGCATGGCGGCGCGGGCTTGCTGGTAATCCTGTTCCGCCGTGATTTTCTGTTGCCACAGCGCGCGTTCGCGCTCGAAGACGCTGCGCGCCAGCGCCAGGCGCTGTTGCGCGGCCAGCAAGGCGCTGCGTTCGCCGGCCAGGGCCTGGCTCGACAGCACCGCCAGCACCTGGCCCTTGCGCACCGTCTGGCCGGCGGTGGCGCTGACCGACTCCACCATGCCGGCCAGGCGCGGGGCCACGTGCACCGTGCGGTCGGCGTTGAGCATGATCTCGCCATTGAGCTTGAGCACGCTCTTGATGCGCGCCGGGCCGGCGGTGTGGATGTCGATGCCGTTCCGGGCAACCTGGGTTTCCGACATCGTCACGCGCGCCTCGACCTGGTCGTAGGCGAAGCGGTAGGTCTTGCCGCCGTGTTGCGCCAGCACGCCGACCTTGAACGAGTGCGGCTCGCCGACCAGGGCGTCGCCGCGCAGGTAGTCTTCTTCGCGCGCGAAGCGCATGGTCTGGGCGGCCCTGCCCAGGCGTTCGAGCGTCACCTGGACCTTGCTGGCCGAGGGGTCGAGCGGTTTGCCGTCCTGGTAGGTATAAATACGGAACTGCGGGCCGGCGCTGTGGTCGAAGATAGTCGCTTCCAGTCCGTAGCCCTGGCTGACGAACAGCTTGCCGCCGTGCGGGCCGCGCGCGGGGACCGCGTCTTCCTGGTGCGGTTTGCCGCCGTGGTCGACCTGGGCGGTTTCGGCATGGCCGCCGTGCTCCTCATGCTCGTCGTGGCCGGGCTGCGCGCCCTTGCGCATCACGATCAGTAGTGCCAGCAGGGCGCCGATCAGCAGGGCGGCGATGATGACGATGATTTGTTTCTTGTTCAAAGGGGTTTTCATGCATTACTCCACTGTCTGGGTGGCGCCATGGGCGCCGAGGATACTGTCGATGTCGGCGCAAGCGCGATGGGCGTCCGCCAGGGCGCGCAGGTGCTGGAGGCGCGCTTGCAGCAAGGTGCGCTGGGCGTCGATCACATCGATCAAAGCGAACTTGCCGTACTCGAAGCCGGTACGGGCGGCCTCGTAGGCGCTTTGCGCACCGGGCAGGATGTCGTCGTTCAGCAGCCGGGCCTGTTCACGGGCGACGGCCAGCGCTTCGTACGCCTGAGCCAGCTCGCTGGTCAGACGCGCGCGGGCGCCGTCGAGCTCGACGCGGGCCTTTTCGCCGCGTTGCAACGCTTCGTGCAGCTTGCCCTGGTTGCGGTCGAACAGGGGCAGGGGAATCGCCAGGCCAAACACCGCCTGGTTGCGGCCCGCCTGCTGGTCGCGCTTGGCGCCGATGCTGACGGTCAGGTCGGGCAGGCGGCCGGCGCGTTCGACTTGCGCCAGCGCTTGCCGGCGCGCCAGTTCGGTCTGCGCCAGCCGTAGCGCGGGGGCGGCGTCCAATTGCGCCATCAGGTGGGGCAGGGTCGGCTGCGCCGGCAGACGGTCGAGCCGTCCCTGCACATGGCCGATATCGCGCCCGCTGCCGCCCCACAGCGCAGCGAGGCGCTGCCTGGCGCCCGCCAGTTCGCCGCCGGCTTGCGCCAGGTCGAGCTTGACGCTGGCGGCGGCGATGCGCGCGCGCGTCTCGTCGACCGGCGAATTCTTGCCGGCCAGGACGCGCTTGGACGCCGCGGCGAGCGCGCCATCGGCCAGGGCCAGCGATTCGTTGGCGATGTGCAGGCGCTGCTGGGCGGCGAGCAGATCGTAAAAGGCGGCGCGTGCCGAGGCCAGCACGGCATTGCGCTTGACGGCCAGTTCGGCGCCGGCGGCATCCTGCCCAAGTTGCGCGGCGTTCACGCGCGCCATGCGCTTGCCGCCCAGTTCGATCGGTACGTTGAGCTGGACGGTGGTGGTCCGGGCCGATGCGCGCGCGTCTTCGACCAGCGTGGCCAGTTCCGGATTGGGGGCCACGCCAGCCTGCATGACGGCGCCGGCCTGGGCGTCGATTTCATGCGCGCCTGCGCGCAGGTCGGGATTGGCTTGCAGCACGCGCGCCAGGGCGCCGGCCAGCAATAGCGGTGCCCCGGCAGGGGACGCCTGAATGATTGCCGTAGAGGACGGCTGGCCGGACGTCATCGTTGGCGCCCGTAAAGGCATGCCGGGCGTTGCGGTCTTCATCGGGCCGGGTGCCGCAATGGCAAAGGGTGTTGTTTGAGCCTGCGCATGGCAGGCCAATGCCGCAGCAATCGCTAACGGCAAGACGAGTTTGTACATCGAATTCTCCTGGTTAAACAGACAAGGGAATCCGGCCGGGCGCGCCAGCGGTGCAGGTGTCGATTACGGCAGTGACGTCCAGCCTTGGGCTGGTATCAGAAGTGCGGCAGCGGCAGCCGGATCAGGCAGGGCCTTGCCATTTGGGACGTTCAGGACGGGTGGGACGCAAGGTTCCCTGGCGTGCGGCGTCCGCTGCGTGGGCGTACGCCGTCGGCGGCGGCGCGATGCTGCCGCTGGTGGAGGTGGTGATGCCGACGCTGGTGAAGTGGCAGTCGCCGCAATCCTGGTCGATGCCGAACGGGGAGTTGTCGTGGCTGGCGTGATCGTCGCCGGCGTGCTCGTGATGTCCGGGATGCGATATGGTCGACGAAGGTTCATGCGCGCAATACGCGCTCGCAACCGCCCAGCTCACCTGGAGCGGGAAGATCAGCAGCATGAAAATAATGAACAAACGTCGCATGGGGCGATTGTAACAGCAGCGGCGCCGGTCCGCTCGGCCCATGATCGCCGGCCATGCACCGGGAATATATTTTATGCAACGCTCATAAGTGGCTGTTTACTTGACGATTTTCCCTGGTTTTTACCAAAACTAAGTATTTACACGGATTGTGGCGGTGTTGTACATCTGTTATTATCTTCGGTTGCTCGTTTCCTGGCTGCCCAGCAGCCGGCGCGTTTCCGATTACTTCAAGACTCCTGGAATTTATGTTCTCTGCTGTAAAAACTACGATCACTCTGTCATTGTTTCTTTCCTCGTTCGCGGCGCACGCCATCGATATCAGCGGCGCCGGTTCGTCCGCAGCGCAGCCGCTGTACGTCAAACTTGCCGATGTATATGGCAAATCGCAAAACCTCAAGCTGAACTACCAGGCCAACGGATCGAGCGAAGGCATCAAGCAGGTCAAAGCCAAAACCGTCGAGTTCGGCGCGACCGACATCGCGCCATCGCAAGCCGACCTCAAGGCCGGCAAGATGATTTGCTTCCCGAGCGCCGTGTCGGGCGTGGTACCTGTGGTCAACCTGCCGGGCCTCAAGCGCGGTGACGTGCAGCTGAGCGGCGAACTGCTGGCCGACATCTTCTCGCGCAAGATCACCAAATGGAACGATCCGAAGCTGACCGCGGCCAATCCGGGCGTGGCACTGCCGGACCTGGGCATCACCGTCATCGCGCGCCAGGATGGTTCGGGCACGACCTACAACTTCAGCGATTACCTGAGCAAGGTCAGCCCGGCATGGAAACAGGCGTACGGCCGCAACTTTACGGTTGCCTGGGCCAATGGCGTCACCCAGGTCAACGGCAGTAGCGGCGCCGTGAGCGCGCTCAAGCAGACGTCGGGGGCGATTGCCTACGTCGATTATCAGTACGTCGTGCAAGACAAACTGGCGTTCACGCGCCTGAAAAACCGCGACGGCAAGGTCGTGGCGCCAGGCGCGGAAGGCTTCACGGCCGCGCTGCTGAACAGCACCTGGGTCACCCAGGCCAAGTACGAAGACATGCTGACCGACCGCGCCGGCCCGGGCACCTGGCCGATCACGTCGGGCACCTTCATTGTTGCCTCGCAAGCGAGCAACAATCCGGAAAAGACCATCGCCACGCTGAAATTCTTCGCCTGGGGCTTCGCCCACGGTGATTCGATTGTCGGCAACGCCAATTTCGTGCGCCTGCCGGACGCCATGCAGGGCCGCATCTTCGGCGATCTGACCACGATTACCGATGCCAGCGGACAGCCACTGAAATGGTCGCTGTCCGAGGCGCTCAACCTGCGTTAATCCATCGTCGTTTTTGGCAGCAAACCACCCGCCCGCGTCCGACGCCGGCGGGTTTTTGCCATGTGGCGCGGCGCGGCGCCCCTGCGTTGCGTCGGGTCGCGACTTTGATTAGTATGGCTGGATCGATCAATTTTCAGCGGTGCCGCCCGCGTGTTTACGCCGCTCTGGAGTGTCTTCATGTTCCTTGTAAAGGTTCGATGGCTTAGCGCCGCCGCATTGACGCTCGCGCACCTCGCCGCGGCAGCGCAGTTGCCGCTCGACCAGGCGCGCACGGAGCAGGTCGCGGTACGGCTGATCAGCGACCACGTCAAGGTGGTTCCCGGGCAGACGGTGTACCTGGGCCTCGAACAAAAGATCATTCCACACTGGCATACCTACTGGAAGAATCCAGGTGACTCCGGCACCAGCACCAGCATCGCGTGGACGCTCCCGGCGGGCGTGACAACCGGCGCGATTCTCTGGCCGGCGCCAAGCCGCTTCGACATCGGTCCGATCACCAACTACGGCTACGCCGACCGGGTCGTCCTGCTCACCAAACTGACCGTGCCAGGCTCGCAAGCGATCGGTAGCGAGATCCCGGTGCAAGCCAAGGCAAGCTGGCTGGTCTGCGCAGAAAGCTGCTTTCCGCAAGAAGCGACGCTGAGGACCACGCTGGCGGTGGCGGCAACCGCGTCCGTCCACAGCGAGCACAAGCCGGTCATCGACGCCGCACTGAAACAGATCCCGCTGGCGGTCGACTGGCAGGCCGTCTACCTGCGCCAGGGCGACACACTCCAGGCGCGTCTGACCTTGCCGGCGCAAGTCGGCGGCACCGGCGCAGCGGCGTTCGCCCGGCAGCATACCTTGCGCTTTTATCCGGCGCAATGGGGAACGGTGGCCCACAACGCTGCCCAGTCATTCAGTCTCGACGGACAGCAGCTCACGATCGCGCTGGCCGCCGGCGAGACGCCGCCAGCGCACGGCAG
Organism: Massilia mucilaginosa; assembly: GCF_011682145.1. GTDB lineage: Bacteria > Pseudomonadota > Gammaproteobacteria > Burkholderiales > Burkholderiaceae_D > Telluria_A > Telluria_A mucilaginosa. The sequence goes on along the minus strand of NZ_WHJH01000060.1, from coordinate 2,438 downwards.
CCAGGTGCGCGGCGTACTGGTGGCGCACGAAAAGACCTCGTCCGGCGGCGATGGCGCCATTGTCCACGCGGTCGAACTGGGTGCGGGAGCGGCGGCGCCCCGGCCCGGCAAAGGCGCGGCGCCGGTACCCGCCTCAAGCGAGGGCAACATCACCTTGTGGCGCGCACTGCTGCTGGCCTTTGCCGGCGGCGTAGTGCTCAACCTGATGCCCTGCGTATTTCCGGTGCTGTCGATCAAGGCTTTGGGCCTGCTCAAGCACTCCGACCTGAGCGGCGCGCAAAAACGCATGCAGGGCGTCGCCTACACGGCCGGCGTGCTGGTCAGCTTCAGCCTGCTGGCCCTGGCGCTGATCGTCATCAAGAGCCTGGGCGCCCAGGTCGGCTGGGGCTTCCAGTTCCAGTCGCCCTATTTCGTGCTCGGGGTGGCTTACCTGATCTTTGTCGTCGGCCTCAGCCTGTCCGGCGTGTTTGCGCTGGGAGGACCGGCCAACCTCGGCGCGGGCCTGGCCAGTCGCAACGGCTACAGCGGCAGTTTTTTCACGGGCGTACTGGCCACCATTGTCGCCACCCCGTGCACAGCCCCCTTCATGGGCGCGGCGCTTGGCTTCGCGCTGACTCAGCCCTCGCTCGTGCTGTGGCTGGTCTTCATCGCGCTCGGCCTCGGCCTGGCCTTGCCTTACATGCTGGTCAGCGCCTGGCCGGCGCTGCACCGGGTTCTGCCCAAGTCCGGCCTGTGGATGGAGCGGCTCAAGCAGGCGCTGGCGTTCCCGATGTACGCTGCGGCCGTGTGGCTGGTGTGGGTCCTTGCGCAACAGGCGGGGGTCAATGCCGTGCCGCTGGCGCTGGGCGGAATGATCATGCTGGCGCTGATCGCGTGGCTGTTCGACAGCACCCGCAACACCAGCGGCGCCCGGCGCCTGGCGGCCAATGGCGTGCTGCTGGTGGCAACGCTGGCCACGCTCGGCGTAAGCTTCCAGGCAGTGCGCCTGCTGGCCGGGTCGCCCGCGCAAGTGGCGCAGGCAGGCGCGCGGCAAGACTGGGAAGCGTATTCGCCGCCGCGGCTGGCTGAGCTGCGCCAGCAGGGCAGGCCGGTCTTCATCAACCTGACCGCCGCCTGGTGCATCACTTGCCTGGTCAACGAGAAAGTAGCGCTGAGCAAGCCGGCGTTCAAGGAATTGTTACAGGAGGAAGGCATTACGTACCTGAAAGGCGACTGGACCAACCAGGATGCGCGGATCAGCGCCTTGCTCAAGCAATACGGGCGCAGCGGCGTGCCGCTGTATCTGTTTTATCCCTCAGGCACGGGATCGGAGGCGCATGTGCTGCCCCAGATCCTGACGCATGACATCGTCAGCTTGGCGTTGCGTTCGAAATAGCGCCGGCTCATCTTTCGTTCAACTGGAATTCAAGGAGAAGCGCCATGTCGGTAACAATCAAGCATTTGATCAAGGCCGCAGTCGCGGTGGGTTTGCTCGCCGCCGCCTCGGGAGCGATGGCAAATGCCGAACTGAACAAGCAGGCGCCGGCGTTCGATGCGGTCGGGGCCGATGGCAAGCCGCTCAAGCTCGACGCCTACAAGGGCAAGACGGTGGTGCTGGAGTGGACCAACCATGAATGCCCGTTCGTCGCCAAGCACTATGAGAGCGGCAACATCCCGAACCTGCAGAAGGACGCCGCCGGCAAGGGCGTGGTGTGGCTGCAGGTGGTGTCGTCGGCGCCGGGCAAGCAGGGCCATGTGGACGGCGCCACCGCCCGCAAGCTCAATGGCGAGCGCAAGGCGGCACCGGCCGCAACCGTGCTCGATGCGGACGGCAAGATCGGCAAGCTGTACGGCGCGCAAACCACGCCGCACATCTTCATCGTCAATGCGGCTGGCCAGCTGGTCTACAAGGGTGGCATCGACAGCATTCCGACCGCCGACAAGAATGACCTGGCAAAAGCCGAAAACTACGTGAGCGCGGCCCTCGCCGCCATCAACGCCGGCAAGCCGGTCGAGAAGGCCAATACCAGGCCCTACGGCTGCTCCATCAAATACGCTGGATAAGCAAGGTGATACCGTCAGGCGGAGAAGGGAAAGCTGCAAACGCGATCGGCTTCTGGCAATGTCCGAATTCAAAAGGTCTTTTGGATGCGCACGGCAATACACTCGCCAGCGATGAGTAACCGGGCAGTAAGGCGATGTCTTCAAGAATGGCTTTCTGTTCGAATAAATGCAAAATCCACAATACTTTTCATGTTTTTCTTGGTGTAAAATGACACTCTTAATTAAATTTCAACTAAGGTGTCAAAATGAGTTGAGCGTGCAATGTGACGTAAGCGATCCATCAACCCCAGACTGTTCAGGAAGTCACGCCGCTGGTTAAATCGGGGGTATGCAAATCCTTCATATTCCACGGCAGCAGCGCCGCGACGTCATCCACGATTTTCGCCGCTGGCAAG
>NZ_WHJH01000005.1 GCF_011682145.1 Massilia mucilaginosa | reverse complement strand
ATCGCGGCAACGTGCTTCTCCCAAAAAACGGTCGTGTTTTCCATGCTTGCTCCGGTATCAAATCGAAGTAGCAAGAATGCGGAAATTCGGATTAGCCAGCAAGTCTGGGGTTTATGGAGCGCTTACGCTGAATAGTTACGATAAATGAAGAAGACGAGCCAGCCGGCGCCAGTGAAGACTACAAGGCGTGGCGCTCAAAACATATCAAGTCCAATCTCGCCGCCAATATCAATGCACATGCGACCGATCACTCGACGATCATGACCAATGGGATGCATGCACAGAAGGCACTGGCTTATGACGTGGCGATTGGTTGTTGCCATCTGAAGAAAGAAGATTTGTACAAATTAAGAATGGCTGCGGATTGGCGTCATCTTGACGGATTAGAAGAGAACGACAGTCACTGTACATTTTTGGACTATTTCCGTTACGGGAAGTTCATTGAACAATCGGTTGAGCAGTGGGTAAAAAGCTCAGCCAACGGCAGGATGCCATCGAAAATTGTAGATCAGCGAGAAATTTTCGGAAGCAAGAAAGGAAAAATTTCATGAATGGTCTTATTTCGAGCGGCAAAAAATGCCTCAGCTGGGCAGTACTTTCCTTTGTCATTGCGGTGGGTGCTTTTCTCTGGCTCATCTATAACATGGATAACGCCTCATCACAGAAATTAACCGATGGAGAACTCATGATCCGATTGCTGGTATTACCTACTCTACTCGCCGTTGCAGTTCTTGCGCTAACGACTGCCTGCGCGACCAAGCCCAACACTACAGCCGGAAATGCCCTGCCAGCGCTCTCCGTTAAACCGACTTCCCCCTTCGCCGCTCAAGTTGTTGGCGTGCAATGGCTCAATCCGCTGCAACGTCGCGACTATCCGACTGAATGGCAGTTGCTATGGACGTTAGGGCTAGTACAGTCGAACAAGGACGATGATATGGTCAGGACTAATCCAAAGAAATACACGACACTTCAGGCGATTGCAGGAATAGCAAACGGCAACAATGGAAGCGAAACCTTTGAAGGCTTTCACCATAAATACGTCAATAAGCTGACTGTACTTTTCCACGATATCTATTTCTCAAATTCCAAGTATTTCTATAATGCGCACTCGCGTACTGACAAGAAAACCTGGCGGGAACTGGCAGGCATCCGAGTGGAATATGCACTTCCTGTCGACAGGCTCGATCCGCTTACCGCCGCAGAAACGACGCGCGACACTCTCATTAAGACTTTTTCCATCGGTAACGTGCATATGCCAACCACATGGTCGCGCAGCACTCCACCAGACGTACGCGTGACCATGGGCGGTCCGAACGCCGGCTTCACTTCCCTGTCCGCAGGACTCGACTACCTGCAGGCCCACCCGAACGAAACGGTCTGGGTCATGAATTGGGACGCCCCGAATTTTCCGCCCAAAGACGAACAGATCAACGAGAACATGGTGCTGCTGGTGCTCGCCGGTCCCAACTACAACACCGAACGCGCCGCCCTCGCATGGCTGAGCTATCCAGCGCGCAAGAAGGTCGCCGACTTCGATGCTCAACAAGGCAAACCAAGCCGCGCCGTGCAGGCATGGCAAGCGACGCTGTCCACTGCCGCCATCAACGCTGGCAAAACGACGACCGACATCGGCTTCGTGATTCACGACGCCAACAACACCCATGCGGCATCCTCGGACCGGCTGGCCAACCTGGCCCACACCTTCACGACCGAGCTGGTCGAATTCGATTTCGCCAAACAAACCTTCAACACGCCCGCCTTGCTCGGAGAGATGGGCGCCGGCACCGCGCTGACCAACGTTGCGCTCGGCATAGCCATGGCCAATCACATGGGCAAGCACGTCCTGGTCGCGGGCACGACCGATGCCGACGAAACGACCGCAGTGCTCGTCACCCCGCCGGCGAAGGTGCGTCCTTTGAATCCGGACGCGCCATGGTTTCGTGCGCGTGGCGAGAACAACGCCTACCTTCCATGGTGGGGCTTGCGTCACGACGCCACGCCGGGCTCGCAAGGCTATTCCAAATGAATGAGTTCAAGCACACTGTTCGCGAGGACCCGCCATGCGTCTCGTCATTCGCCTGAACGATCCCACGACCCACGGCGGCAAAGTCATCTCCGCCGCCCCGACGACCACGGTATTGGGCATCAAGGTCGCGCGCCTTGGCGACCGCTGCTCCTGCCCGATTTCGGGCCACGGGGCATGCGTCATCGTCGAGGGCGATCCGAAAGTGCTGATCCACGGCATCCCGGTCGCTTTTGAAGGCCATGCGACCAGCTGCGGCGCGAAGTTGATATCGACCGTGCCGGACAGCGGCCGCGGTTAGCAGTCCGATGATAACTTGCCGCGCCCCCCTCCCGCTTGCGGCCAGCAACGCCATTGCCGGCCCTGCGTCACGGCAGGCCCGGCGCGCGCGCCGCTTCGGCCTGGATCCAGTCCACGAAAGCGCGCCCGCCCGACGCGGCGAAGCTGTCCGGCAAACCGACCAGGTAGTAGCCGAACTGCGTCGGCCACTGCCCGTCGAGCGCCTTGCGCAAGGTCCCCTTCTCCAGGTCGGCGCCGGCATAAATATCGCGCACCAGCGCCAGCCCCTGTCCTTCGATAGCGGCGCGCACCAGCATATGCTCGTCGTTGAACGAGAGTCCGCGCCGCGCCTTGGGCGATGCGCTGCCGCTGGCTTGCAGCCACAAGGTCCAATCCTGGCGTTCACGGTCATGCAGCAGCGGGTAGGCCAGGCAATCGGCCGGGCAGCGAATCGGCGGCCCCTGCCGCAATAAGTCCGGCGCGCCGACCACGATCATGGCGGGCGACATCAACCAGCGCGCTTCGAGTCCGGGATAGTTTCCCAGGCCATGCCGGATGGCGAAATCGATCGCCTCGGTTTTCAGGTCGACCACGCGCGCATCGCTGTCGATCGAGAGCGAGACGGCCGGATGGCGCCTGGCAAAATCGCCCAGCCGCGGCAACAGCCAGCCGGACGCGAACGAGGGCATCACGCTCACCACCAGTTGCCGCGCAGCGTCATCCGGCAGATCGCGGCGCGCCACGGTTTCGATCTGCTGGAACGCGGCCCGGATATCCGCATACAAGGCCGCCCCGGCAGCCGTCGGCATGACGCCGGTCCGGGTGCGTTCGAACAGGCGCTGACCGTGCCGCAACTCCAGCTCACGGATGCGCTGGCTGATCGCGCCGGCCGTCACATGCAATTCGCGCGCGGCCTCTTTCATGCTGCCGGCGCGGCAAACGACAAAGAAGGTATACAAGCTGTGGAGCGGAATATGCATGGCTTCACTTTAGCCCAGCTATAGTAAAAGCGGCAACAGATCGTTTGCGCGCGCCCGATGCCCGCTTTACGCTCGGGACCAGCCAATCGAATAAGGTGCAGCAACCCGCCATGAAGACCATGTCCCCGTTTCACCCGGCACTCGAACGTGCCCTGAGCCACGCCCTGGCCCATCTCGATCATCTGGAGCAACAGCCGGTGGGCGCCCGCGCCAGCCTCGACACCCTGCGCGCCCGGCTGTCCAAGCCGCTGGGCGAGGCCGGCCTGCCGGCCGCACAAGTCATCGACGAACTGGCCGCCGACACGGCCGACGGGATCAATGGCAGCGCCGGCGGGCGCTTCTTCGGCTGGGTGATCGGCGGCGCCTTGCCGGCCGCGCTGGCGGCCGACTGGCTCACCAGCGCCTGGGACCAGAACGCCGCCACCTTTGCCTGCGCGCCGGCGCTCACCGTGATCGAAGAAGTCTGCGGCAGCTGGCTCAAGGACTTGCTCGGCCTGCCGCGCGACGCCAGCTTCGCCCTCACCAGCGGCTGCCAGATGGCGCACGCGACCGCCCTGGCGGCGGCCCGCAATGCGCTGCTGGCGCGCCGTGGATGGGATGTCGAACGCGACGGCCTGGGCGGCGCCCCGGCGATCCGCATCCTGAGCGGGGACCAGCTCCACGGCAGCATCGCGCGCGCGGCCCGCCTGCTGGGCCTGGGCGCGGGCGCCGTGAGGGGCTTGCCGGTCAACCCGGCCGGCCAGCTCGAGGCGGCAAGCCTGCAACAGGCGCTGGTCGAGAGCGCCGGCGCCCCGGTCATCGTGGTGCTGCAGGCGGGCGACCTCAACATCGGTGCCTATGATTGTTTTGCCGAGCTGATTCCGCTGGCGCACCGCTACGGCGCCTGGGTGCACGTGGATGGCGCCTTCGGCCTGTGGGCCAACGCCAGCGCGCGCTACCGCCATCTGCTGGCCGGGGTGGCGCATGCCGATTCCTGGGCGACCGACGGTCACAAGTGGCTCAACGTGCCCTACGACAGCGGCTTCGCCTTTATTGCCCATGCGGATGCGCAGCGGCGCGCCATGTCCTACGAGGCAAGTTATGTGACCCACAACGATCATGTGCGCGAGCCCAAGGACTGGAATCCGGAGTGGTCGCGGCGCGGGCGCGGCGTGGCCGCGTATGCCGCCATGCGCGAGCTCGGACGCGATGGGATCGCCGCCATGATCGAGCGCTGTTGCGCGGCGGCACACGCGCTCGTGAGCGGGATCGCCGCCCTGCCCGGCGTGGAACTTGTGTGGGATCCGACGGTCAATCAGGGACTGGTGCGCTTTCTCGATCGGGCGCCGGGCGCCACGCAGGGCGATCACGACCGCTGGACGGATGAGGTCAGCAACGCCGTGCTAGCCGGCGGCGAGGCCCTGTTCAGCAACACGACGTGGCGCGGCAAGCGCTGCATGCGGGTATCGGTATGCAACTGGCAGACTGGCGACGCCGACGTCGCGCGTGCGGTGGCGGCGGTGGCCCACGTCCTGCGCGCGCAGGAAAACATGGGGAAATAGTGGCAAGCGAGCCCCTGTCGGGTCGCTGTCGGGTGCTTTTCGTCACCGACACGACGCAAATCGGTCGATACTCACGGTTCACCAGCTTCGGGAACCATGATAATTCTTAAACAACTGCGTATCAGCCGTCATCTCTCGCAAGAACAGCTGGCCCAGATGTCGGGCTTGAGCACGAGAACCATCCAGCGCATCGAAAGCGGCCACAAGGCCAGCGTGGAGTCGCTCAAATGCCTCGCGGCGGTGCTTGACGTGGAGGTGGCGACCCTGAATGAGCAAACATTCGTGATCGACAAACATGCGCTCGACTGGCACACGCTGCCGCTGTGGCTGCGCTCCTGGTTCGGTTTCAGCATGCTGCATATGCACCCCACCCGGCGCGTTGTCAAACGCATCGAAGTGGTGTCGCACGTCACCGGGTTTCTGTTTTGCTTGCTCGGTTTCGTCAGCGAAGCGGCCTTGGCGGGCGGCTTGATCATGCTGGTCACGGCGTATTGGTTTTACTTCCTGACGTGGCAAGGCGACCGCTACGGCATCTGGTTCGACGCCCCAGCCGACGGCGAACCAGCCGCGCCGTGAGATGCGCGGCGGCGCACGCTTACTCCAGGTTTTCGTGAAAACCGCTGCCGCCGCGCTTCCAGTAGGCAGCGGCGCGGATGGCGGTCTTGTCCAGGCCCTTGACGCCGACCAGTTCATGGCGCACGGCGGCCATGCTTGCCGCTTCGCCCGCGCACCAGGCGTAGCCCTCGTCGGCCGGCAAGGACCATGCCTGCACCGCAGCGAGCAGCTCGGCGTCGCTGGCCACCCAGCGCAGGTCGACCTCGGCCTGGCCGGCAAAGGCGCGCCGGTCGGCCGCATCGTCAACCTTGACGATGACGGTGGCGCGGGTGCCGGCGGGCAGTTCTTCCAGGCGGCGGGCAATGGCCGGCAAGCCGGTTTCGTCGCCTACGAGCAAATGCCATTCGTAATCGACCGGGATGATCAGCGAGCCTTTCGGACCGCCGATGATCACCTGCTGGCCGGGCGCGGCCTGGGCCGCCCAAGCCGCGCAGGGACCGTCGCCATGCAGCGCGAATTCGATCACCAGTTCGCCCGCGGCCGGATCGAAGCTGCGCGGGGTGTAATCGCGCTTGGCGGCGTCAGGCCCATCGCCGAGAATGAACTTGATGTGGTCGTCGAACGAGGCGCTGTGAAAATCGTGCAGCGCCGCGCCGCCGAACGTAATGCTGCGAAAATGGCTGCCGATGGCGCGCACGCTCAGCACCTCGACCCGGCGAATCTTGAGCTCGTGGCGCACACGCTGCACACGGCTGACTGGAGCGTCTATACTCATCTCTTTATCTTTCAATTGGTTGACAATGTCCCCTATCATCCTCGAATCAAGTGACAATGTCAACCATTCCGGCGAAGCGCGCCGGGATGCCGTTCTGGAACTGATTCATTCGATCATGCACCAGTACCGCTCGCAGCAATTCCAGGCGCTGCGCGACGGCCAGCACGAGCTGACGCATATGGAGGCGAAGGTGTTGGCGTTTTTCGGCCATCGTCCGGGCGCGACCCAGAGCGAACTGGCGCGCCATAGCGGGCGCGACAAGGCCCAGGTCGCGCGCCTGATCACGGCGCTGCGCGAACGCGGCTTGCTGCACGGCGTTGCCGACCCGGCCGACCGGCGCAACACGCATCTGTCCCTGACCGATGCCGGCAGGGCCATCCAGCAGGCGGCCCAGGCCGAAGCGGGCAAGCTCAACGCGCTGGCGGTGCGGGGGATGAGCGATGAACAGCAGCAGGTACTGCTTGAACTGCTGCTGCGGGTGAAGGACAATCTGAACCGGGGCGAGTAAGCGCCGATGTGCGGCCGGGAACCTGTCCGGCCAGGCTCCCGGGTTACTGCTGGCGCTGCTACTGCTGCACCACACCGGCCTGATTACCGCTGCCGCTTTGGGTAATCGTGGCGGCAAAGCCACTGCCGTTCTGAATGATCGACGCGTTATTCGGCTTCTCGTGGTTATTGCCGCCGTTTTGCGTAACGGACGCGAGATTGTTGTTACCCGTCTGGCTGATCAGCGACTGGCTGTAGTCCAGGCGCTGCACCACCGTCGCCTTGTTCAGATTGCCGGTCTGGACAATCCGGCTGGCATTGTCGTGGCCTTGCTCGTCGGCGCTGGCAAGGTTGTTATTGCCCTTCTGGATAATGGTCTGTTCGCGCGTGAAATAGGAATCCTTCTGTTTGACGCTGGCGTTATTGGCGTTGCCGGTTTGCTGCACCTGCACCCCCGAATAGAGCGCATTATCCTGGTCGATCGTGACCTTGTTCAGATTGCCGACCTGTTCCACCAGCGGCCCGCCGAAACCCGAGTTGATCTGTTTCGCAGTGATGTTGTTGTCATTGCCATTCTGATAGGCGCGGATACTGAACGGGAATACGTAAAGCTGATCGACATTGACCAGATTGCGATTGCCGATCTGCTCGACCCTATTGGCCACTTCGCCGGAATCCTTTTGCTTCACGGCAGCCTTGTTATCGGCGCCGACTTGCTTGATGTTCGTGCCGCTGCGGTAAATATTGTCCTGCGCAATAGTCGCCCCGTTCTGGTTTCCGTTTTGCACGATCTCGGCGTAAGCATCGTACGAGCGGATCTGGAAAATGCCGGGGGTCTTGGACAGCGGATCGCCGGCGACGTTGTTATTGCCTGTCTGCTTGACCGTGGCAGCCAGTTCATAGAATTCATAATCCGGGGCCTGCTGCACCACGTACAGGCTGTTACCTGTACCCACTTGAGAGGTGGACACCGTGGGCTGGGCCAAGGCTGCGCCGCTGGCAAAAGCCATGGCGAAGGCAGCGGCGATGGTTGAGAGTATTGTTTTCATGAAGTTTCTCCTTGAGAGTGCTGCGCAAAAAGGCGGCAGCGAAAGGTCCTGATGCCGCCGTGCACGCAGTGCAAACCGGCCGCTTCAATGGTCGAGTGTATCGGTCGACTCCGGCCCGCTTTTGATGGTTCTCAATTGCCGAGGCCGCTTGCTTTTGCGGCTGTCCCTTGTACAAGAGCACGCCGGTGCTGGACATCATCGCTGTGGCTTGGAGAAGAAATTGACGAACCCTTCGCGTCCTCCGGGCACGGTCGGATTATCACGGTCGGATTATGCTGGATATACGCATCGTCAAGATACTTGCCGGCCAGTTCAAGGTGACCGCCTTCGAATACCTCGCGTCAGAAATCGTAGACCAAGCGCTGGTTGGCCGCGAGTTCAGGATCCTGGTTCGAAAGCAGCTGGACGTGGCCGTTCGACGCTATACGGGGTCTCGGGCCGATGCTGCCAGCGGAAATACCGATGCGTATTCAGCTGCCAACGAAATTGATGCCTTGATCAATCGATGCTCCTGTTCATAAATTCCGGACGCCATCGTTTTCCGGAGGCCGCGATGACAGCATCGGGCGCGCAATTGCGCTCCAATTGCGCTCGTCGAACGCAAATTTATGGAAGGATCGGGGCACGGTGCTATCTGAAAGAGGCGTTTGTTCAATGACTGCTGATGACCACGCCAATATTGACGCGCCGAGGCGACGGCGAAACGAAAAAGGGAGCAGCTCACGCTGCTCCCCCTCTTCTGTTTGGTAGGCCCGGACGGACTTGAACCGTCGACCAAAGGATTATGAGTCCTCTGCTCTAACCAACTGAGCTACAGGCCCAAAATTTGTACAAAATACCGGCTGTTTCCGGCAAAACGCCCGACATCGCCGCAACGAGGATGAAGCCAGGAAGCGCGCCTCCCGTCACAAAGTGGCGAGAGGATATGGCTTTTCGCATCAGCCCGTCAAGACTTAATTACCTTCCAGGAAGCTCTTGAGCTTGTCGGAGCGCGACGGATGGCGCAGCTTGCGCAGCGCCTTCGCTTCGATCTGGCGAATCCGCTCGCGCGTCACGTCGAACTGCTTGCCCACTTCTTCCAGGGTGTGATCGGTCGACATCTCGATGCCGAAACGCATGCGCAGCACTTTCGCTTCGCGCGGCGTCAGGGAATCGAGCACATCCTTGACCACGCCGCGCATCGAGGCATGCAGCGCCGCGTCCGATGGCGCCAGGGTATTGTTGTCTTCGATGAAGTCGCCCAAGTGGGAATCGTCATCGTCGCCAATCGGCGTTTCCATCGAGATCGGCTCTTTGGCGATCTTCATGATCTTGCGGATCTTATCTTCCGGCATTTCCATCTTGATCGCCAGGGTCGCCGGATCGGGTTCGGCACCGGTTTCCTGCAAGATCTGGCGCGAAATGCGGTTCATCTTGTTGATCGTTTCGATCATGTGCACGGGAATGCGGATCGTGCGCGCCTGGTCGGCGATCGAGCGCGTGATGGCCTGGCGGATCCACCAGGTCGCATACGTGGAGAATTTATAGCCGCGCCGGTACTCGAACTTGTCCACGGCTTTCATCAGGCCGATATTGCCTTCCTGGATCAGGTCGAGGAATTGCAAGCCGCGGTTGGTGTACTTCTTGGCGATCGAAATTACCAGGCGCAAATTGGCCTCGGTCATTTCGCGCTTGGCCTTGCGCGCCTTCATTTCACCGGCCGCCATCTGGCGGTTGATGTTGCGCAAGTCCGGCAGCGGCAGCACCACGCGCGCCTGCAGGTCGATCAGGCGCTGCTGCAGTTCCTTGATCGTCGGAATATTGCGTCCGAGGATGGCGGAGTACGCATGGCCGGCGCCCACTTCGCCATCGACCCAGTCCAGATTGGTTTCATTGCCAGGGAATACCTTGATGAAGTGGGCGCGCGGCATGCCGCACTTGTTCACGGCCACGTCCAGGATTTGCTTCTCGATATGGCGCACTTCATCGACTTGCCCACGCAGGGTGTCGCACAGTTTCTCGACCACTTTGGCGGTGAAACGGATGCCGAGCAGTTCGTTGGAAATCGATTCCTGCGCCTTGACGTAGGCTTTCGAGTTGTAGCCATCTTTTTCGAAGGCCTTGCGCATCTTGTCGAACTGCACCGAGATGATGTCGAATTTTTCGAGCGCCTGGTTTTTCAGCGCTTCGAGCTGTTCGGCCGAGAAACCCGCGGCGCCGGAAGCGTTGTTTTCCTCTTCCTCTTCCTCTTCTTCCTCGTCGGCTTCTTCTTCGTCCTCATCGTCGTCGGCGGCGACCGGCGCCACCACCGGTTCGAGCGGCTCGTCCGGGTCGACCATGCCGTCGACGATCTCGTCGATCTTGATTTCGTCGTTCTGGATGCGGATCGCGGCGGAAATGATTTCGGCGATCGTCACCGGGCAGGCGGAAATCGCCTGGATCATGTCCTTGAGGCCATCTTCGATGCGCTTGGCAATCTCGATCTCGCCTTCGCGCGTCAGCAGTTCGACCGAGCCCATCTCGCGCATGTACATGCGCACCGGGTCGGTGGTGCGGCCGAAGTCCGAATCGACCGTCGACAGCGCCGCTTCGGCCGCAGCCTCGGCTTCGTCATCGCTGGTGACGGTGGCCACATTGTCGGACAGCAGCAAGGTTTCGGCATCGGGCGCGTGCTCGTAGACCGCGATCCCCATGTCGTTGAAGGTGCCGATGATGCCTTCGATCGCTTCCGGATCGACGATGTTTTCGGGCAGGTGATCGTTGATTTCGGCGTAGGTGAGGAAACCGCGTTCCTTGCCGAACTTGATCAGGGTCTTGAGTTTCTGGCGCCGGCGTTCGAGTTCTTCTTCGGTCGCTTCGGTGTCCGACGAGAACGCGTCTTTCAGCAGGGCCTTTTCCTTGGCCTTGCGGTCCTTGGCCTTGGCCTTGTCGACCGCTTTCAGCTCGGCCCGCTCGACCGCGTTGAGGGCGGCGACTTCATCGTTCTCGGGCTGGAATTCTTTCGGCTTGCGCCCGCGCCGGCCGGGCACCTTGACTGAGGGCAGCACGTAACCGGACGTGTCGATCGCGGCCAGCGCGGCGGCATCGGTGGTCTGGCTGACGACAGGCGTCGCGCTCGCGCTCGTACCCGGGCTGCGCGTTTCCGCCTTGTCTTGCGCTTTGTCCGCCTTGGCGGACATTCTCGTTGGCTTATCAGCCGCTTTGGTTTCAGGTTTCTTGATTGGCACAGGCGCTTTCGATGTCACAACGACTAGCTTTATGGTGGATTAAGATAAAGTTTGTTGCCGGCCTTTTGGGCCCTACGTCCCCGGACCGGCCTTCGCAGGCCCCTCCGGCATTGCTGCACTCATTAACACCTTTACATCACCTTACGGGCACGACCCGCGCGATTTCGGCAGTAGTCTACTGCATACAACGGCGGTTGGAGGCGCGAGCCGTGTGTGGCTGAAAAGCAAACCGATGTTTGCCATCGACGGCGCTGCCGTCGCAACCAAAGCTGGCCCTGGCCGCCGACGCCCACCATCTTTGCGCCGATCAAGAGCCTAACTCACTGAAAGAAATACAACTTACGGACAACGAAAAAATTTCTGCGAACACAACACTTATCGTTTTATTATAGCACGCAGTCCGTCTTTTTCCAGTGCCAAACGCCCCCTGTGCGGGCCTCCGAATTCATGCTTTGCGCAGGGTCTAACTCGGTCCACCTTCGTCCTCCAGCCGCTTTTGCTCAGCCATGATTTCGCGGTAGCGCACACCCACTTGATCTGAGGTCAGGCCGGCGGAAAACAACTGGGTCAGCTCCTGTTTAAGCGCCGCAAGTTTGATCTCCCTCACAGCCCCGACCAGCCACAATTTCACGCTGTCGATATCCGATTCCGGCTCCGAGGCAATTTCGGCGATCAGGCCGTCGTATTCGTTGCTCGTATCCTTCAAATGCTGGGACAGGGCCGCGAAGCCGCCGTTCGGCCCCAATGCCTGGCCGCAAGCGACCAGATATAACAAGCGCTCGGCCGCATCCGGGCCGAAATGATTGAATGCGGCCAGGGCCGCCTCGTCCAGCTCCAGGCTGAGCGGCGGATGCGCCACCAGATGGCGCAAAATCTGCAACTCCAGCCCGACCGGCTCCGGCCGCCCCTGGCGCGGCGGCGCGCGGCGCGCCACCGAGACCGGCTTGGACAGCTCGAACAGGGCTTCGATTTCGGCCGGGGTCGACTCGGTCATGCTGGCCAGGCCGCGTACGATCTGCAGGCGCAGCGAGCTGGGCGACATCGATTGCAGTAGCGGCTTGGCGTCGAACTGGACGTGGGCGCGCCCTTCCGACGTGGAAAGATCGTGCTCGCCCGACACTTCGCGCAGCAAAAACTGCGATAAGGGCATGGCTTCGTGAATCTCTTGCTCGAATACATCGGCGCCGAATTCGCGCACGAAACTGTCCGGATCGTGTTCGGACGGCAAGAACAGGAATTTGATGATCTTGTTGTCGCTCACCTGCGGCAGGCAGGCTTCGAGCGCGCGGCGGGCGGCGCGGCGGCCGGCCTTGTCGCCGTCGAAACTGAAAATCACGCTGTCGGTCTGGCGCAGCAACTTTTGCACGTGGGTACTGGTGCAGGCCGTGCCCAAGGTGGCGACCGCTTGCGGAAAGCCGAGCTGGGCCAGCGCGACCACATCCATATAGCCTTCCGTCACCAGCACGTAGCCGGCGTCGCGGATGGCCTGGCGCGCCTCGTACAGGCCGTACAGCTCCAGACCCTTCTGGAACAGCGGGGTTTCGGGGGAATTCAGGTATTTCGGTTCGCCCTGGTCCAGCACCCGCCCGCCGAAGCCGATCACCTGGCCCTTGGTATTGCGGATCGGGAACATGATGCGCTCGCGGAAGCGGTCATAGCGCTTCTTGTTTCCGCCGTCCTCGTCGACCTTGTCGATCACCAGGCCGGACTCGACCAGCGCCAGCACCTCGTAATCGGGGAACACGGTGCGCAGGTTATCCCAGCCGGACGGGGCATAGCCCATGCCGAAGCGGGCCGCCACTTCGCCGGTCAGGCCGCGGTTTTTCAGGTAGGCGATGGCATTCGTGGCGCCGCGCAACTGACCGCGATAGTAATCGCAGGCCTGGGTCATGGCTTCGGTCAGGGCCAGCGCCTGGGCCTGGTTGGCAGCGCGTTGCAGCGGCGGAATCTTGTCATCCGCATCGGGCACGACCATGCCGACGCCCTGGGCCAGGTCCTTGACGGCATCGATGAAGCCCATGCCGGAATACTCGATCAGGAAACCGACCGCGTTGCCGTGCGCGCTGCAACCGAAGCAATGGTAAAACTGCTTGGTCGGGCTGACCGTGAAACTGGGGGATTTTTCGCTGTGGAACGGGCACAGGCCCATGAAATTCGCTCCGCCCTTCTTCAGCTGGACGTAGCGGCCGACCACATCGACGATGTCGATACGGTTGAGCAAATCGGTAAGGAAGGATTGTGGAATCACGTGCGATGAACAGTCTTTGTGTCAGGTCAGACTATACCGCCGCGCCCGCCGCAGATTTGATCTGCGACAAGACGCGGGCGAGTCGGCTTGCCGCGTCGGGAAGCCGCGTTCTGCAAGAACGCCGCGTACGACGATCAGGCGGGCGCGAGCGCCTTCTTGATCAGGCCGGAAACGGCGCTCATATCGGTGCCTTTTGGCAATTTCGCCTTGAGCAGGCCCATGACCTTGCCCATGTCCTGCGGACCGGCGGCGCCCGAGGCGGTCACGGCGGCGGCGACTTCGGCGGCGATTTCTTCTTCCGACAGGCCGGCAGGCATGTAGGCGGCGAGGATGACCAGCTCGGCTTTTTCGATATCGGCCAGATCCTGGCGGTTGCCGTTTTCAAACTGGCTGATCGAATCCTTGCGCTGCTTGATCATTTTTTCGATGATCGCCTGGGTTTGCTCATCGTCGAGCTCGATGCGCTCATCGACTTCGCGGCGCTTGATTTCGGCCAGGATCAGGCGGATCGTACCCAGCTTGGCCGCTTCTTTCGCGCGCATCGCCGCTTTCATGTCGTCGGTAATTTGTTCTTTCAAGCCCATGGCAATCCTCGTATGGATAATTAATAGATATCGGGTAATTCAGCAGCTAAACTACAGCAAAAACCAAATAGCAAAACCCGCTGCGGTAAACCGGAGCGGGTCTGCGACTACAGTAAAAACAATGACCCGGACAGGCTGTTGGCCGTCACCGGATCAGGTTCGACTGGACAGTCTTAGAATAATTTCTTAGGCAGTTGCTGGCTGCGGATGCGCTTGTAGTGGCGCTTGACGGCAGCTGCCAGCTTGCGCTTGCGCTCAGCCGTTGGCTTTTCGTAGAACTCGCGTGCGCGCAGTTCGGTCAGCAGACCCGTTTTTTCGATGGTGCGTTTGAAGCGACGCATTGCGACTTCGAACGGCTCGTTTTCTTTAAGGCGAATAGTGGTCATGTAAAAATCAAACCGTTAGATTTAGGGAAGAACGAGATAATAGCACCGTTTCCACAGCTTTGGAAGGTTTTCGCTCAAGCCATTCTGCTTTTGCTATTTCGCAACAGCCGCCGCGATGCCGCTTACACCGCCTGCCCGGCCGCCACGCCCGAGGCCCAGGCCCACTGGAAGTTGTAACCGCCCAGCCAGCCGGTCACATCGACCGCCTCGCCGATGAAATACAGGCCCGGCACCTTGTTGGCCATCATCGACTGCTGCGACAGCTCGCGCGTATCGATGCCGCCCAGGGTCACCTCGGCCTTGCGGTAGCCTTCCGAGCCGGTCGGCACGATGGCCCAGCGGTTGATGGCATCGCCCAGCTTGCGCAGCTTGGCATCGGGCAAATCGGCCAGGCGCGCGTCCGGCGTCAGGCCGGCCACCGCGATCAAGCCCTCGGCCAGGCGCGCCGGCAGCCACTGCGAGACCACGTTGCCCAGCTGCTTCTTGAGCGTGCTCTTGCCGTCGATCAACTCCTGCGCCACATCCATTTCCGGCAGCAGATTGACGATGATCGGCGTGCCCGGCTGCCAGTAACTGGAAATTTGCAGGATGGCCGGACCCGACAGGCCGCGGTGGGTGAACAGCAAATCCTCGCGGAAATGGCCGCGTTTGTTGCCCTTGCCCTTGTTGGAGCCGGTTTCCACCTCCACTTCGAGGGCGATGCCGGCCAGCGGCACGAAGGCTTCCCAGCTGGGGCCGTCGAACGTGAGCGGCACCAGGCCCGGGCGCGGCTCGACCATCTTCAGGTCGAACTGGGCCGCGATGCGGTAGCCGAAGTCGGTCGCGCCGATCTTCGGGATCGACAAGCCGCCGGTGGCGATGACCACGCTGTCAGCCAGGATCTCGCCGCTATCGGTGAGGATGAAGAAACCCTCGGCGGTCTTTTCCAGCGACTCGACCTTGGACGGCATGCGCCAGGTCACATCGCCGCTGGCGCACTCGGCCTTGAGCATCTGGATAATTTGCTCGGCCGACTCATTACAAAACAGCTGGCCGCGATGTTTCTCGTGATAGCCGATGCGGTGTTTCTTAACGAGCGTCAGAAAATCCTGAGCGGTATACCGAGACAAGGCGCTCTTGCAGAAATGGGGGTTATCCGACAAAAAATTCTGCGGCGCCGTATTGATATTGGTGAAGTTACAACGCCCACCGCCAGAAATCCTGATCTTTTCTGCAAGTTTCTCCGCATGATCGATCAAGACCACCCGTTTGCCGCGCTGGGCGGCGACAGCCGCGCACATCATCCCGGCCGCACCCGCGCCGATCACTGCTACATCAAATTGTTTTGCCATGGCGTATGCCGGTTTCCGCTAATCACTAAAACAGTGATTGTAAACCGCGCAGTATCAGGCAAGTGTCCGAACATGTCCGAACCATCGGTAGAAAACCCTACAACCGGGGTCAGAGCTCCAATCTGCAACAAAAATGTTGCAGATTAAAGCTCTGACCCCGGTTGTAGGAGTTTGAAGCTGGCGGGCTGAGTGAAACTCTGCACCGGGTTAGGAAAATTCAGGCTGGCTGCGCAACGCACCACGTCGCCGATCACGATGATGCTGGGACTGCCCAGGCCGGACACGGCAAGGTCGTCGGCCAGGTCGGCCAGGGTCGTCAGCAGTTGCGTCTGCCCCGCCCCGGTCGCCGACTGGATCACGGCCACCGGCGTGCTGCCGGCCTTGCCGCCAGCCAGCAGCGCCGCCTGGATCTGCCGGCAGCGCGCCACGCCCATGTAGATCACCAGGGTCAGCCCGGTCTGCGCCAGCAAGGCCCAGTCCGGCGTGCGGGCACTGCCCGCCTCGTCGCCACGCTCGTGACCGGTCACGAAGATCGCGCCCGAGCTCCAGTCGCGGTGCGTCAGCGGCACGCCGATCGACGAGGGCGCCGCCAGCCCGCTGCTGATGCCGTTGATGACCTCGACCTCGACGCCTTCGGCCATCAGGTGCGCGCGCTCTTCGCCGCCGCGCCCGAAAATAAAGGGGTCGCCGCCCTTGAGCCGCACCACTTGCCGCCCGGCCCGCGCCTCGGCCACCATCAGCCGTTCGATGAATTCTTGTGAAGTGGAACGGCAGCCGCCGCGCTTGCCCACGGGGACGATGCGCGCCGAGGGCGCAGCGTGCGCCAGGATCGCCAAATTGACCAGGTCGTCCATCAGCAGCACATCAGCCGCCGCGATCGCCTTCACCGCCTTCAAGGTCAGCAGTTCCGGATCCCCCGGCCCCGCCCCAACCAGATAAACCTTACCTTTGTTCCCCATGATGCGCACCTGTGTTTGCCTGTATTGACTTTGAAACTAGCAAGCACTGTGCCACTTGTTCGGTAATGGATGGCGGCACAGGCAGCTCGCCCGCCAGCGCACGGCTAATCCAGGCCGCGGTCGTGGCCGCGTCGCGCTCGGCCGGCCCCTCCGCCACGTCATCCGTTGGTGCATCGCGCTGCACCAGCACGGTGCGTTCAAGCCCATGGAACCAGTCGATCTGCTGCGCCCGGTTGGCGTTGGCCACGGTTTCGCCTTCGGTGCCGCGCATCAGGAAAGCGTCGCCCCGCCCTTCGCGCGCGATGGTCGTGAAGTATTCGCCCAGCATCTCCAGGTATTCCGGATGCGTGTACGAGACCAGCCGCAGCGCCGGCCCGGCGAACGGCTGCAAGATCTTGACCAGGGTATGGGTCGAGTTGCGCACGCCCAGGATGCGGCGCAGCGAGAGCAACTGCGCCATCTTCGGGGCCAGCGTCTCGATCGGCATGAAGGCCGGCTTGCCGGCGGAAAACGCCGCCTGCGCATCGCCTGCCGAACCCGCCGCCGCGAGCCCCATCTCGCGCAGAATTTCAAAGCTCGTCACCCGGCCCGGATCGCTGGTCACGCCATGCACCAGTACCGGCACCCCTTCACGCGCCAGCAGCAGGGCCAGCAGCGGCGTCAGGTTGGCCAGCTTGCGCGCACCGTTGTAGCTGGGAACGAGCACCGGCGCATACGCCCCGGCCGGCACCGCCAGCGGCGCAAAGGAAGCCTCGGCCGCATCCAGGAAACCGGCGATCTCGTCCACCGATTCGCCCTTGATGCGCATCGCCAGCAAAATGCCGCCCAGCTCCAGGTCGGACACCCTGCCGTCGAGCATCGCGCCGTACAGCACCTGCGCGTTTTCGCGCGTCATGCTGCGCGCCCCTTTTTTGCCGCGCCCGATTTCTTTGATGAAAGTGGCGGCCAGGAATGGTTCGGTTGTTTTGTTCATGGGGTTCAGCTTAACACTGCATTCATAAAAATTTATTTGCCATAAAGTGAATCCGGCGATGGTAACGCCGCGTATATCCGCATACACATCAGTGTGAAACCTATAATGAGGAGAGAAACATGAATCAGATGAGACTACGGGCGACCATCGGCGCGGTACTGGCAGGCAACCTGCTGGCCTGCGCATTCGCGCCGTCGGCATTCGCATCGAGCCACCGGGAAGCGCCTTTCATTACGCGCAGTCCGAAGGTCGATGCCACCGACTTCTACATGTTCCGCAGTTACCAGGCTGGCCGCAGCGATTTTACAACGCTGATCGCCAATTATGTGCCGCTGCAGGATGCCTACGGCGGCCCGAATTACTTCATGATGGACCCGGACGCGCTCTACGAAATTCATGTCGATAATAATGGCGACGCCAAGGAAGACATCACCTTCCAGTTCCGCTTCAAGAATACCAATAAAGATACGCAATTGACCGTGGGCGGCAAAAAAGTCTCGATTCCGCTCGTGATCAATGGCGGCCCGATCGCCGACGCCAACGCCGCCGGCGCCAACGTGCGCGAAACCTTCAGCGTTACCGTGGTGCGCGGCGACCGCCGCAGCGGCACCCGCGCCGCCGTCGCCAATGCCGACGGCGGCGGCACCACCTTCGACAAGCCGCTCGACAACATCGGCAACAAGTCGATCGCCAACTACGACGCCTACGCCGCCCAGCACATGTACAACGTCAGCGTGCCCGGCTGCTCGGCGCCGGCCAGACTGTTCGTCGGCCAGCGCAAGGACCCGTTCGTCGTCAACCTCGGCGAAACGTTCGACCTGATCAACATCAAGGCGCCTGCCGTCGAGTTCAGCGCCAACGCCGAAAAAGGCGCCAGGGATGACCTGGCCAACAAGAACGTGACCACCCTGAGCATGGAAATGCCGACCTCGTGCCTGCTCAACGCCAGCGCCGGCGACCCGGTCATCGGCGGCTGGACCACGGCCAGCCTGCGCCAGGGCCGCCTGATCAACCCGACGCCGAAGTCCGACGCCGATGTTTCGAAAGAAGGCGGCGCCTGGGTCCAGGTATCGCGCTTGGGCATGCCACTGGTCAATGAAGTCGTCATCGGCTTAAAGGACAAGGACCGCTTCAACCACAGCAAGCCGTCGGCCGACGGCCAGTTCGCCGACTACGTCACCAACCCGACCCTGCCTGCGCTGGTCGAGATCCTGTACGGCAGCGCCGGCGCCAAGGCCCCGACCAACTTCCCGCGCAACGACCTGGTCGCGACCTTCCTGACCGGGATCAAGGGCGTGAACCAGCCGAAGACCGTCACCGCGTCCGAGATGCTGCGCCTGAATACCTCGATCGCACCGACCGCGCCGGGCGCGCAAAAACGCCTGGGCGTGATTGACGGCGACAACGCCGGCTTCCCGAACGGCCGCCGTCCGGGCGACGACGTGGTCGACGTGGCGCTGCGCGTCGTCATGGGCAAGCTGTGCACCATCAACATCGGCTGCGCGCCCACCGATGCACCGGCCGGCGCCCTGCGCTTTACCGATGGCGCGTATCTGGACGAGACGATGGTCACCACCGCCTTCCCGTACCTCAAATCGCCGATCCCTGGTTCGCCGCAGAAGTAATCACACCATCAGGAGAGCACCATGAAAAAACTCAGTCTGATCTGCGCCATGCTGTTGCTGGCGGCCTGCGGCAGCGATACGCACACCTCGTCGCCGCCGGAGGTGCCGACGCCAGCGCCGCCACCAACCGGCCCGGTCGCCGACGCCTTCTTCACCACGGTGAAGACGACCGTGGCGGCCATGCCGGACGACAGCGAAGCGGTCGGCATCGACGCCATCGCCAGCACCGCGCCGGAAGACACGGAACCGTCGGCCTTGTAAGCCGTTGCAGTCCATCCGGCCGGGAAGCCGCTTTCCGGCCGGAGTTCGCGCCCAAAAAAACAGAAAATTCTCACGCACCGAGAACACACCATGCCGACACGATTCGCACGCTTTACCGCGCCCGCGCTGCTGGCGTACGCGCTCCTGACGCCGCTGGCGCAGGCCGCGCCGCATATTCCGGCCAGCGCAAGCACCGTGGTCGAGCGCCTGCCGCGCCGCGCCGACCCGGTCCAGCGCGAACTGGCCACCTTGCGCGCGCAACTGGCGGCCAGCCCGAGCGACCTGGCGCTGGCCACCCGCACCGCGCAGCGCTACATCACGGTGGCGCGCCAGGAAACCGATCCGCGCTACTTCGGCTATGCCCAGGCCGCGCTGGCGCCGTGGTGGTCGATGGCGGCGCCCCCGCCCGAGGTGCGCCTGCTGCGCGCGATCCTGCTCCAAAGTACCCACCACTTCGCCGAAGCGCTGCGCGACCTGGACGCCATCGTCGCCGCCGACCCGGCCAATCCGCAAGCCTGGCTCACCCTCGCCATCGTGCAGACCGTGCGCGGCGACTACGAGGCCGCCACCGCGAGCTGCGGACGCCTGTCGTCGCTGTCGACCGAACTGCTCACGATTACCTGCGTGGCGAACGTGGGCACCATGACCGGACGCTCGGCCAAAAGCGAAGCCCTGCTCGATCTGACCCTGCGCCGCAACCAGGAAGCCGACGCCGGCATGCGGGTCTGGGTCCTGACCCTGCTCGGCGAAATGGCGCAGCGGCGCGGCGACGCCAAAGCCGCCGAAGAACGCTTCAGGCGCGCACTGGCCCTGGACGCGCGCGACAGCTACCTGCTCGGCGCCTACACCGACTTTTTGCTGGAGCAGCAGCGCGCGTCCGAAGTGATTGCACTCGTCAAGGACCACACCCGTATCGACGGCCTGCTGCTGCGCCACGCGCTGGCGCTGCGCCAGCGCGGCACCGGCGACACTGGCGATGCACTGCGCAACGCCGATGCCGAACTCAAGGCGCGGTTTGAGGCCGCCATGCGGCGCGGCGACACCGTCCACCAGCGCGAACAGGCGCGTTACGAACTGCACATCCGCGCTAACGCCAGAACCGCCCTGGCGCTGGCACAGCAAAACTGGGCTGTGCAAAAGGAATCGGCCGACATGATCGTGCTGCTCGAAGCTGCCGCTAAAGCCGGCGACAAGGCCGCCGCCGCACCGGTCATCGCCTGGGTCGCCAAACATGCGCTGGAAGATGTGGCGGTGGCGCGTTTGATCAAGCAGATCAAGGCGGGCGCATGACCGGCCGCGCCTTCATCGCCTTTATTATGCTGACCCTGGCCCTGGTGGCCGCGCCGGCGCGCGCCCACAAGCCGAGCGACAGCTACCTGACCCTCAAGGTCGACGGTCAGCAGATTAGCGGCCAGTGGGACATCGCCCTGCGCGACCTCGATTTTGCCCTGAACCTCGACCAGAACGGCGACGGCGACCTGACCTGGGATGAAATCCGCAGCCAGCACGAGGCCATCGCCACCTATGCGCTGGCGCGCCTGGCGCTGACCAGCGGCGAGGCGCCCTGCCCCATCGTCGCCGGCGAGCAGCTGATCGACAATCACACCGATGGTGCCTACACGGTGCTGCGCTTTCACGCCACCTGCCCCGCCGGCGGCGCGGCGCTGGGCGTGAGCTACCGCCTGTTCGCCGACCTCGATCCGCAGCACAAGGGCCTGGTCAAGCTGGAACACGAAGGCGCGACATCGACGGCCATCTTCAGCCCCGAGGCGGCGCGCCAGGAGCTGTCGTTGCGCGCGCCCGGCAAGTTGGCCCAGTTTCTTGATTACGTCCGGCACGGCGTGTGGCATATCTGGATCGGCTTCGACCACATCCTGTTCCTGCTCGCGCTGCTGCTGCCGGCGGTGATCGCGCCGATTGCGATGAAGGAGGCGCAGACCTTGAGGGCCGCCTTTTTCGATGTGCTCAAGGTGGTCACCGCATTCACGCTGGCGCACTCGCTGACATTGACGCTGGCCAGCCTGGGGGTGCTGTCGCTGCCATCGCGCTGGGTGGAGTCGACGATTGCAGCGTCGGTGCTGCTGGCGGCGGTGAATAACGTTTACCCGCTGTTTCGCGGACGGCGGCCATTGGCGGCGTTTGTGTTCGGCCTGATTCACGGCTTCGGCTTTGCCGGCGTGCTGGCCGACCTGGGACTGCCGCAAGGCTCCCTGGTGTTAAGCCTGGCCGGCTTTAACGTGGGCGTGGAGCTGGGGCAGCTGGCGATCGTGGCGGTGTTTCTGCCGCTGGCCTTCCTGACCCGCCGCACCTGGTTCTACCGCCAGCTGATGACCACCGGGTCGGTCGCCATCGCCCTGATTGCCGCCGTATGGCTGTTCGAGCGCGTCTTCGATATGAAGCTGCTGCCCGTGTAATGGGTTATTGGGGACGGCGCCGCATTCCACCGTGCGCCCCGTCCCCTTTTTTTGTGCAGCCTTATGCAGCGATCAGCTTGCGGTTGGCGGCGCCCGGCAGCGTCCTGAGCACTTTACCCGGCACGACCGTGTAGCTGGCCGACTTGACCGTGCTCACATACCGGTACTCGGCGCGCGCCTCTAGCGGCGTGACCGACACCACCATGAAGCCGCGCGACTTGGTTTCGGCATATACCAGCGGCCCGATAATCTGTTCCAGGCCCGCCGCCACCTGCGCCGGATCTTCGTTCTTGAAGATCTCTTCAAAACCCGGCGAGGTCACCGACGACACCCCGAACTCCACCCCGACCGCCTGTCCGTTCATGTCGGCCAGGTCGCTGGCCCACGCATTGTGCGTGTCGCCGGCCAGCACCACCAGGTTCTTGTTCAGCGCTTTGGCCGTGGCCAGCACGGTTTCGCGCGCGGCCTGGTAGCCGTCCCACGCATCGAGGTTGTATGGCACCGATGGCTGGGCCAGGATCTGCTGCTCGGCCGCGCTCAAGCTGGCCGGCGCGGTCTTCGCTTTGGTCAGCAGCGCGACGTAGGCGCCGAAGCCGATTGCGCCCAGCACCAGCGGCGCGGGCAGGTTCATGCGCGCCATCAGCACCTGCTGGCCCAGTATCTGCCAGGTGGCGCTCGACTTGCTCATCTGGCCTTTGAGCCAGGTGGCCTGCTCTGGACCCATCAGCTGGCGCGCCGGATTGCCCACGTCGGCCGCGAACGCGGCGCCGTTGAACGCGCCGTCGGCGCCGACATAGCTCGGGTAAGCGAGCTGCTTGTCGCGGCCGATCACGCGCGTGTCGAGCATGTGCAGCGACAGCAGGTTGCCGAAGTCGAAGGAACGGTAGATGCGCTCAGGCTTGCTGGCGTCCGGCAGGCGGATCGGCATCCACTCGTTGTACGCCTGGATCGCCATCTGGCGGCGCGCCAGGAACAGGCCTTCGGTGGCCGGATCGTGGTTTTCCGCGCCTTCGCGCCAGGTGTCGTTGGCCAGTTCATGGTCGTCCCACACGGTGATGAAGGGCATGCGCGCGTGGATCGCCTGCAGGTCCTTGTCGGCGCGGTACTGGGCGTAACGGCGCCGGTAGTCGCTCAGGGTGATGATCTCGTTGGCCGGCACCGACACCCGGCCCATCGCCTCGGCATCCTTGGCGGCGTAACCGTCCTTGGCATATTCGTAGATGTAGTCGCCCAGGTGGATGGCGGCGTCGATGTCGTTCAGCTTTGCCGCTTCGGCGTACACGTGGAAGTAGCCGGCCGGGTAGTTGGTGCAGCTGAACACGGCCAGCTTGACCTGCGCCAGGTTGCCGGTGCCGATGGTCTTGGTGCGACCGACCGGCGAGACCACGCCGTACGCCACGAAGCGATAGTAATAGGCGCGGTTGGCGGCCAGGCCGGTCGCGTCGACCTTGACGGTGTAGTCGCGCGCCGGGCCGGTAGCGGTGCTGCCTTTGGCGGCGATGACGGCGAAGCCGCTGTCTTCGGAGAGCTCCCAACTGACTTCGATCTCGCCGCTGGCGGCGGTGCTGATGCGGGTCCAGAGGATGACGCGGTCGCTCAGCGGATCGCCGCTGGCGACGCCGTGCGCGTAGCGGACATCGCTATCGCCGCCGTCGCTGCCGCCACAGCCGGCCAGTGCGACGCTGGACGCCGCGACAGTACCGAGGGAGAGATTGCGAAGGAACTTGCGGCGCGAATTCGGTTGGGTCATGACAGCTCTTGATAGGAGTTGGGAAGCCGGCAAGCTTAAACGGGCGAGATGACTCGATGATGACACGCGCCGCCGTGTCGGGCCGGCTTTTGATGCAAGCGGTGCAAGAAGGCCCGATTCGGGCTAAACTCCCGTATCCACGCCGAAAAACACGAGAAAAAGCAGCCTTCATGATTACTACTCCAGACATCGAAAATACCAACGTCACGTCGTTCGCGACCATGCCGACCCCGGAAGAGCTGCACAAGCGCCTTCCCCTGACCGACAGCGCGTTCGCCACTGTCATGCAAGGCCGCGCCGCGCTGCGCGACATCATCGACCGCAAGGACAAACGCCTGTTCGTGGTGGTGGGCCCGTGCTCGATCCACGACCCGGTGGCCGGCATCGACTATGCGCGCCGCCTCAAGGCGCTGCAGGCCGAGGTGGCCGGCACCATGCTGCTGGTGATGCGCGTGTATTTCGAAAAGCCGCGCACCACGACCGGCTGGAAGGGCTATATCAACGACCCGCACATGGACGATTCGTTCCGCGTCGACGAAGGCATGGAAAAGGCGCGCCGCTTCCTGCTGGACGTGTGCGAACTGGGCCTGCCTACCGCCACCGAAGCGCTGGACCCGATCTCGCCGCAGTACCTGGGCGACCTGATCGCCTGGACCGCGATCGGTGCGCGCACCACCGAATCGCAGACGCACCGCGAAATGTCGTCGGGCTTGTCGACGCCGGTCGGCTTCAAGAACGGCACCGATGGCGACATCAGCATCGCGATCAACGCCATTCTGTCGTCGGCGCATCCGCACTCGTTTTTGGGCATCAACGGCCAGGGCACGGTCTCGATCGTGCGCACCAGCGGCAACGCCTACGGGCACGTGGTGCTGCGCGGCGGCGATGGACGTCCGAATTACGATTCGGTGTCGATCGCGATTGCGGAGCAGGCGCTGGAAAAAGCCAAGCTGCCGGCCAACCTCGTGGTCGACTGCTCGCATGCGAACAGCTACAAGAAGCCTGAGTTGCAGCCGCTGGTGATGTCGGACGTGGTGCAGCAGATCCGTCACGGGAACAAGTCGCTGGTGGGCGTGATGATCGAATCGAATATCGTCGGCGGCAACCAGAAGATTCCGGCGGACTTGACGCAGTTGAAGTATGGCTGTTCGGTGACCGACGGCTGCATCGATTGGGATGCGACCGAGACCATGCTGCGTGCCGCGCACGCGGAGCTGTTACAGCGTCCGTAGGCCGCTACAACCTATAAAACCCTTAGCCTAAAAACCGTCGTTCCCGCCTGCGCGGGAACGACGGTTTTTAGGTTAACGAGGGTTTTAACGATAACGACGGCGCAGGCGCCTACCCATGCGGCATCGTCGCGAACGCCCCCGCCAGCGCCGCTTCCGCCCTGCTGGCCGGCGCATTCAACTCGTTCTGGTCCAGGTACACCCGGCCCTCTTCGACCTTGACCGCATAGCGCCTGCCCTCCCCGCCATCGAGCTGCGCCACCACCTGATCGTCCTCCGACCGAAACACCCGCCCCCCCGGCAGCTCCTGCCACGCCAGTCCGCGCGCGACTGCGTGCCAGCCTTGCGGCGGGATGTCCCTGAGCCTGCAAACCGCTTTCCATTGTTGCGCCATACCGCCCTCCCTGTGGATTCGACGCGACCGCGTGGGCACAAGGCACAGGCGGATACCTATCCATAGCAAGAGCGATGCCAGCACCCGCCCCCGGGCGCCTCACTGCGCCGGCGCAGCCGGTGCTTTACAATGGCGCATTCCCCCTTATTCTGTGCACCTCCCATGATCGTTCTCGGCGTCGAATCCTCCTGCGATGAAACTGGCCTTGCGTTGTACGACACGCAACGCGGCCTGCTGTCCCACGCCCTGCATTCGCAGGTCGCCATGCACGAGCAATACGGTGGCGTGGTGCCGGAACTGGCCTCGCGCGACCATATCCGGCGCGCCATCCCGCTGCTCGAAGAAACCCTCTCGCGCGCCGGCGTGGCCATGGCCGATATCGACGCCATCGCCTATACCCAGGGCCCGGGCCTGGCCGGCGCGCTGCTGGTCGGCTCCTCGATCGCGTGCAGCCTCGCGCTGGCGCTCGACAAGCCGGTGCTCGGCGTGCACCACCTCGAAGGCCACCTGCTCTCGCCGCTGCTGGCCTCCGATCCGCCGCAGTTCCCCTTCATCGCGCTGCTGGTCTCGGGCGGCCATACGCAATTGATGCGGGTCGACGGCGTCGGCCAGTACACCCTGCTCGGCGAAACGCTCGACGACGCGGCCGGCGAAGCCTTCGACAAATCGGCCAAGCTGCTTGGCCTGGGCTACCCGGGCGGTCCGGCGATTTCGCGCCTGGCCGAATTCGGCGATCCGCTGGCCTACAAGCTGCCGCGTCCCATGCTGCATTCAAAAGACTTCAACTTCAGCTTCTCGGGCCTGAAAACGGCCGTGCTGACGGTGGTGAAGAACCACGACGAAAAAGTCATCGCCAATATCTGCGAACAGGACAAGGCCAACATCGCGCGCGGCTTCGTCGACGCCATCGTCGATGTGCTGACCGCCAAGTGCGTCAGCGCGCTGCGCCACACCGGCCTCAAACGCCTGGTGATCGCCGGCGGCGTGGGCGCCAACTCGCAACTGCGCGCCTCGCTCAACGCGGCGGCGTCGGCCAAGAAATTCCGCGTGTTCTACCCGGAGCTGGAATTTTGCACCGATAACGGCGCCATGATCGCCTTTGCCGGCGCCATGCGCCTGCAGATCAATCCCGGCGCCGCCACGCGCGACTACGGCTTCAATGTGCGCCCGCGCTGGCCGCTCGACGAGATCAAGACGGTCTGAAAAGCCGGCGCGGCGATCCTACCGTGTACCGTCATTTTCCAAAGAATGGCACACTCCCCCGGTTCTGTTTTTCCGGAGGTGCTGTATGCGTGTTGTTAGCTGGAATATTCACTGGGGTTGCGGCAAGGATGGCAGGATCCGCATCCACGCCATCATCGATGTGTTGCGTAAGTTAAATCCCGATGTGATTTGCCTGCAAGAAGTTGCGTCAAATCATGCCGAGCTCGAAGGCAACGCGGCGTCCAACCAGTTCCGCCAACTCGCGGGCGCCTTCGGTGGCTACCAGCCGGTGATCGAACCGACCAGCGAAATCTACCAGAACAACCTGCCGCGCCAGTTCGGCAACATGTTGCTCTCCAAATACCGCATCAACCAAGTGCACCGCTACCTGCTGCCGTGGCCGCCCGATCCGAACAGTCCGGCCGGCATGCCGCGCGGGCTGATCGAGGCGGTCGTCGACGCGCCCGGCGGCAAGGTGCGCGTGCTGACCACGCATCTGGAATATTACTCGCCGGTGCAGCGCATGGCGCAGGTGCGGCATATCAAGTACCTGCATTGGGAAGCGTGCGAACGGGCGCGCCTGTTTCAACCGGACCCGAGCATGGACTCGCCCTACCAGCTCGGATTCCGGCCGGGCTCGGCAATCTATTGCGGCGACTTCAACTTCACGCCCGACTCGCCCGACTACCAGGAACTGATCGCGCCAGACGAGGGCAGCGCGCTGCCGCTGGTCGACGCCTGGCGCTTGCGCCATCCGGAGATCGCGCGCGCGCCCACAGCCGGCCTGCACGGCTTCAAGTGGCCGGAGCGGGCCGATTGCTTCGACTATTTTTTCGTCACCAAGGACCTGGCGCAGCGCGTGACCGAGGTCGAAGTGCAGTCGGAAACGGCCGCCTCGGACCATCAGCCGATCGTGCTCGATATTGCCTGATCACCGGTTTGTTCACGCCGCCTGCGGCCGTGCCTGGCGGTGATACAAGAACTCCAGCACCCGCGTGCGGTATTCCATGTACAGCCGATCATGCGCCAGCGCCACCCGCTCGCGCGGGCGCGCCAGTTGCACCCGCACGATGTCGCCGATGGTCGCGGCCGGCCCGTTGGTCATCATCACGATGCGGTCCGACAGCAGCACCGCCTCGTCCACATCGTGGGTCACCATCACCACCGTGGAACCGGTCTGGGCCACGATGCGCAGCAATTCGTCTTGCAGGTGCGCGCGCGTAAGGGCGTCGAGTGCGCCGAAGGGCTCGTCCATCAGCAGCACCTTCGGCTCCATCGACAGCGCGCGGGCGATGCCGACACGCTGCTTCATGCCGCCCGAGATTTCGTTCGGCCGCTTCCGGGCCGCCGCGCTCAATCCCACCAGCGCCAGCGCCGCCGTGGTGCGCTCGCGCATCTGGCTGCCTGACTCCTTGCTCGCGAACACGCGCTCGACCGCCAGGTACACATTCTCGAAACAGCTCAGCCACGGCAGCAGCGAGTGGTTCTGGAACACCACGCCGCGCTCGGGCGACGGGCCGGCAATCTCGCGCCCGGCGCAGATCAGGGCGCCGTCGGTGGCCCTGGTCAATCCCGCCAGCAGGTTGAGCAGGGTCGATTTGCCGCAGCCCGAGTGCCCGATCAGGGTCACGAACTCGCCCTGCGCCACCGTCAGGTTGACCTTGCCGAGCGCATGAAAGCGGCCCTTGCGGGTCTCGAACACCATCTCGGCGTGCTGCACTTCAATGAATTTATTGTTCATGTCAGGTCCCCGCTTCTTCGTAGGTAAAGGCCTTGGCCAGCGCCACCAGGGCAAGTTCCAGCACCAGCCCGACCACGCCGATGACGACGATGGCGATGATGATGTGCGGCACGTTCAAGTTGTTCCACTCGTCCCACACCCAGAAACCGATGCCCACGCCGCCGGTCAGCATCTCGGCCGCGACAATCACCAGCCAGGCCGTGCCGATGGCCAGGCGCACGCCGGTCAGCATGTAGGGCAACACCGCGGGCAGCAGGATCTTGGTAAAGATTTTCCACTCCGACAGTTGGAGCACGCGCGCCACGTTCATGTAGTCCTGCGGCACGCGCTGCACGCCGCTAGCGGTGTTGACGATCATCGGCCAGATCGAGCAGATGAAAATCGACCAGATCGCCGCCGGATCGGCCGACTTGAAGACCAATAAGCCGATCGGCAGCCAGGCCAGCGGCGAGACCGGCTTGAGCAGGCTGATGATCGGGTTGAACATGCCCGCCAGAAAACTGAAGCGTCCGATCATGAAGCCGAGCGGAATCCCGACCGCCGCCGCCAGCCCGAAACCGAGCGCCACGCGCTTGAGCGAGGCCAGGATATTCCAGCCGATGCCCTGGTCGTTGGGACCGTTGCGGTAGAACGGGTCGGCGAACATGCGCACCGCTTCGGCGAAGGTGACGGCGGGCGAAGGAAAGCTGCTGTTGTTGAGCGACAGAATCTGCCACAGCAGCACCAGCAGGCCCAGCCCGAGCACGGGTGGCAGTACCGCCAGCAAGAAAGCGCGCAAACGCGGCTTGCCGTTGCTTAGAGTCACTCCCTGGCTGGCGAGGCGTTCGCTGCGGGCACGCTTTTCCGGCAAGGGTGCGGCCAGCGGGGCGGCGCTTGCGGTCATCGATTCCAGTACGGCACGCATCATGGGCTCCCGGTTCAGGCTTTGATCTTGAAGGAATCGGCGTAGGCCTTGGGATTCTTGCCATCCCAGACCGTTCCGTCGAGCATTTTCACCGTGCGCAGCGGCGAGGTCGGCACGCTCACCCTGGCCATGGCGGCGGCCTCGGTGTACAGCCCGATCTGGTTGACCTTGGTGGCGGTCGCCAGGTAATCGGGCTCGGCCTTGAGCAAGCCCCAGCGCTTGTGCTGGGTCATGAACCACATACCATCCGACAAATACGGATAGTTGACCGAGCCGTCGTTGTAGAACTTCATGTAGTTCGGATCGTCCCAGGTCTTGCCCATGCCGTTCTGGTAGCGGCCCAGGATGCGCTGGTTGATCACATCGACCGAGGTGTTCACGTAGGACTTGTCGGCGATGGTGGCGGCCATCTTGGTCTTGTTGACGAGGCCGGCGTCGATCCACTTGCTCGCCTCCAGCACGGCGGCGATCAGGGCGCGTGCGCTGTTCGGGTATTTCTTGGCCCACTCGAGCGTGGTGCCAAGGGTTTTTTCGGGATGGTCTTTCCAGATGTCCTGGGTGGTGGCGGCGGTGATGCCGACCCCGTCCACGATGGCGCGGTGGTTCCAGGGCTCGCCCACGCAAAAGCCGTCCATATTGCCGACCCGCATATTGGCCACCATCTGCGGCGGCGGCACGGTGATCACCTTGGCGTCCTTGAGCGGGTTGATGCCGTAGCTCGCCAGCCAGTAGTACAGCCACATGGCGTGGGTGCCGGTCGGAAAGGTCTGGGCGAAGGAATATTCGCGCTTGTCCGTTTGCATGAGTTTGGCGAGGGAAGCGCCATCCACGCCGCCTTTGTCCGCCACTTTCTTGGAGAGGGTGATGGCCTGGCCGTTGTGGTTCAGGTTCATCAGCACCGCCATGTCCTTTTTGGCGCCGCCCACGCCCATCTGGACGCCGTACAGCAGGCCGTAGAGCACGTGCGCGGCGTCGAGTTCGCCGTTGACCAGCTTGTCGCGCACGCTGGCCCAGGACGATTCCTTGCTCAGGACGATCTTGATGCCGTATTTTTTGTCGAAGCCGAGCACCGACGCCATGACCACGGAAGCGCAGTCGGTCAGGGGAATGAAGCCGACCTTGATTTCTTCTTTTTCGGGTTTGTCGGAACCGACGGCAAACACGCCGCCGCTGGCAAGGCCGGTCAGCGAGACGGCGGCGCCGGCCTTGAGCAGGGTGCGGCGGGACAGCTTGGTGGTGCGGTCGGTGGTCATGGTTCCCTCGTTTGGCAAGCGAGGCGCGGACGTGCGCCGTTACCACAGCATCAGCAAATGGCGTGCCAGCGGGAAACGAGAGTGAGGGAGAGGAAAATCAAGGGCGGGAGGCGCCGGGATGGGCGGTTTTGGGCACCGTTGTTGTGCGGCGCACCAAAATGGTCGTCGGTTCCGGCAATGCCGGAGCCGGAGGTGCGCAGGTCAGCGCTGGACGGTAACGCCTTTCCAGAACGCCACATGCCCGGCAATCTGCTTGGCCGCATCGAACGGTGCGCGGTAAGTCCACACCGCATCGCGATTGGTTTCGCCATCGACCAGCAAACTGAAATAGTTCGCCGTCCCCTTCCACGGGCACTTGGGCTCGGTCGCGCTCGGCTGCAGGTATTCCTGCTTCACCGCCGACATCGGGAAATACACATTGTTTTCGACGATCCGCACCTGCTCATCCGGCGCGTGGGCGATCACGGCGCCGTTCCAGCTTGCGGTAGGCATCTTATTGCTCCGTTGAAGTGAGGTTGTCTGTGGATTCGGCTGCGATCTGGCGCAGCGCCTGCTCGAACACTTCCGGCGGCTGTCCGCCGGAAATCAAATGACGGTCGTTGATGATGATGGCCGGCACCGAATTAATGCCCTGCTGCTGGTAGAACTGCTCGCGCTCGCGCACCTCGCCCGCATACGCGCCGCTGGCAAGCACCTCGGCCGCCGCCGCCGCGTCCAGCCCCACTTCGCCTGCCACCCGCGCCAGCACGGCATGGTCGCCAGGGCTGTCGCCTTTGGTGAAGTAAGCTTCGAACAAGGCCATCTTGAGTTCGCGCTGGCGCCCCTGCTGCTCGGCCCAGTGCAGCAAACGGTGCGCGTCGAAGGTGTTGTAGATGCGGCTGCGCGCATCCATGTCGAAGGTAAAGCCCAGCTCGGCCCCGCGCGCGCGGATCATCTCGCGCGTCTGCGCGCCCTGCTCCGGCGTGGCGCCGTATTTTTCGGTCAGGTGTTCGCCGATATCCTGGCCAACGGCTGCCATGCGCGGATTGAGTTCAAACGGCTGGAAGTGCAGTTCGGCGCTGACCGCGCCGTCCAGGCGGCCAATCGCCTGTTCCAGCGACTTGAGGCCAATCACGCACCAGGGGCAGGAGATGTCGGATACAAAATCAATTTTCAGCTTGGTCACAAATGCTCCTCTCAGTCGGGCGTTCCATTCTAGCCCCAACTGACATTAGCCATCTGCACGTCTTACTTTTTCGCTTCCGCCGACTTGCTGCCGATCTTGCTTTCCTTGCCGGCCATCAAGTTAGCGATGTTCTGGTTGTGGCGGTACAGCAGCAGCGAACACATCGCCACAATCGCGAAGAACAGCTCGTTGATGCCGAACACCACGCCAAAGTAGACCGGCGCGCACACCGACGCCACCAGCGCCGCCAGCGACGAATAGCGGGAGGCGAAAGCAACCGCCAGCCAGGTCAGCGCGACGGCCAGGCCGAGCCAGATGTTAATTCCGAGCAGCACGCCGAGCGCGGTCGCCACGCCCTTGCCGCCCACGAAGCGGAAAAAGATCGGCCACAGGTGCCCGAGGAAGACCGCAATGGCCACCAGCGCGATGCCGGCCGTGGCCACGCCAAACTTGGGCGCCAGCAAAATCGCCAGCCAGACCGCGAACCAGCCCTTGGCGGCGTCGCCGACCAGGGTGGCGATGGCGGCGCCCTTGTTGCCGCTGCGCAGTACGTTGGTCGCGCCCGGGTTTTTGGAACCGTAGGTGCGCGGGTCCGACAGGCCAACCACGCGGCTTACCACCACGGCGAAGGAAATCGAGCCGATCAGGTAGGCGACGATGGCGAAAATTGCTGTATTCATTGTGCTCTCTCGTGTTGTGAACAGGCGCCAAGCGCCGGGCGTGAATATACACCATCGGCGCTGCCTGATCACCCCCTGCCGGGACGCATGTTGTTCGCTAGCGCGGCCTCAAGCCCCTCAGAAGTTGGCGCGCAGCGACACCGAGACGCTGCGCGGATCGCCATAGTAATAAGCGATGCCGGTCGGGCCGAACTTCTTGTAATAGGTTTTGTCGAACAGATTATTCACGTTGGCCTGCACCGAATACAGCTTGCCGATCTGGTAGCTCAGCATGGCGTTATACACCGCATAGCCGCCCTGGCGCGAGGTGATCGCGCCCGCTTTCACCGACGCCTCGCTCTGGATCTGCGCGCCGCCGCCCACCGTCAGGCCCTGCAGCGCCCCGCCCGGCTTGTAGCTGGTGAACAGGTCCACCAGATGACGCGGATCGATCGAGCGCAGCGGCTGGCCGACATTGCTGGCGTTGCTGTCGGCCAGGTAGCGGGTGCGGGTATTGGTGTAGCCGGCCATCACTTGCCAGCCGGTCATCAGCTGGCCGGACGCTTCCATTTCCCAGCCTTCGCTCTGGGTCTTGCCGCCGGCAATGCGGCAATAGCCGGTCGTGAAGTATGGCAGGCAAGGATTGATCGAGCTGCTGTCTTCGATCCCCTTGCCGACGTTGTTGATGCGGAACACCCCGGCGGAGGCGTTCAGGCGTCCGCCCAGGAACTCGCCCTTCAGGCCGGCTTCGACATCTTCGCCGCGGATCGGGTCGAGGATCGCGCCATTGGCGCCCTTGACGTTTTGCGGGGTAAAGATCTCGGTGTAGCTGGCATAGGCGCTCACTTGCTTGTTCAATGCATACACCAGCCCGGCGAACGGCGTCACTTCACGGTTGACGGCGTAGTTGCTTGCCGGCGTGGCGGGCGACTTCGACTGCCACCAGCTCACCCGCGCGCCAAGCAGCAGCGTGAGCGGATCGGTGAGCGACAGGCTCGCGGTGGCGAACGCCGCTTTCTGGCTGATGGTGCCCGGGGTGTTTTTCTTGACCGGCATCGGAACGTCCCGTTCCGGATAGGTCGACGACGGATCGAAGCTGCGGATATCGATCATGGTCGGGTAAAGACTGCCCTGGCCCCAGCTGTCGACCGACTTGTTGCGGGTGCCCTCGGCCCCCAGCACCAGCGTGTGCTTGCGTCCGAAAGCCGTGAACGGACCGTTGGCGGTGGCGCCGATGTTGAGCTGGTCGCTGGCCGCGCCCGTGTACTGGGCGGTCTCGATCGACATCAGGTAAGGGTTGGTTTCACGCGCGGGGCGCACCATGTAGGTTTGCTTGAAGCCGTTTTCTTTCAGGTGCAGCTGGGTGTAGGCGGCGTTGACTTTCACGGTCCAGTCGTTGTCGAAGCGGTGTTCGAGCTCGGTGAAGGCCTGGGTGTTGTAGCGATTCCAGCGGTTCCAGTCGGCGCCCAGGTAGGTTTCGCGCGGCAGGGCCAGCGCTGTGCCGTCCAGCTTGCCCGGCAGGTTGCCCCAGGCGCCGGTGGCGTCCAGGTCGGTGTGCTGCAGGCTGGCGCTGAGCATGGTGCGCTTGCCCAGGTCGGCTTCGAGCACGCCGTAGAACACCTTGCGGTCTTCCTTGCGGCCTTTCTGGTAGAACTCTTTCTCGTCATTGACGGCCACCATGCGTCCGCGCACGCTGCCGGCGGCATTGAGCACGCCGCCGATGTCCGCTTCCAGGCGGCGCCGGTCCCACGAACCGAGCGTGAGGCCGACCGATCCCTGGAATTCGGCGCTCGGGCGCTTGCGCACCATATTGACCGTGGCCGAGGGGTTGCCCGAGCCGCGCAGCATGCCCGATGCGCCGCGCAGCACTTCGACGCGGTCGAGCACGGCGGTATCGGGCTGGATGAAGGCCGAGCCGGCCTGGTTGACGGTCAGGCCGTCCACTTGCAGGGCGTCAATTGAATAGCCGCGCGAAAAGTAGGTGACCCGTTCGCTGTCGACGTAATCGACCGTCACGCCGGGGGTGTTCTGCAGCACGTCGTGCAGGTCGAGCAAGGCGCGTTCGTCGAGGAACTGGCGGGTCATCACGGTGACCGGCTGCGGAATGTCGCGGATGGCGTCGATGCCCTTGAACAGCTTGGCCTTTTTGGCGGCGAAGGAGCCGGAGTTCTCGGTATTGCTGTTGTCGGCCTCGCCGGTGACGGTGATGACCGGCATGGTGGTGCTGGCATCCGGCGCGGCCGGCTGCGCGTGGGCCGCGAACGCGGCCGACAGGAGCGCGCTGGCGCACAGGATCCGGGCGCCCCGCGCGATGCCGTGCAATGGCACAGACAGGGATTGAGGGCGGGCGGTGGCTTGGGCGCTGAGGCAAAACATACATCACTCCTGGAGGTGGCTACTGTATTGACGCAAATGAGAATCATTATCATTATAATACGTATTCATATAGCATGGCAATTGCATCGGAGCAACGACGGTATGCAATCTTGGCTTCTTTGCACGCTATAATTCCCGCTATGGCGTCTGCCGGCGCCACCCGGCATCGCAGCTGCTACCCCCACTTTCGAGGATGAAACAGATGAACGAGATAGGACGCGGACAAAAAGGGAAGCTGGCCGACATTGGCTGCTCCGGACCATTCAACGTGACAGTGGAAATGGCGCCGGCCGGGCTGGTGATCGACGTGGCCTGCTTCGGACTGGACGCCGACAGCCGCCTGTCGGACGAGCGCTTCATGATCTTCTTTAACCAGACGGCCAGTCCCGCCGATGCCGTCAAGTACGACACGCGCGGCGACGCCAGCATCTTCGCGATCGACCTGGCCCGGCTGCCGGCAAGCATCGAGCGCCTGGTGTTCGCCGCCTCCATCGACGGCGAGGGCAACATGAAGCGCCTCGGGCACAGCGCGATGACCCTGGGCTCGGCGCGCTTCGGTTTTTCAGGGGCCGATTTCGACACCGAAAAAGCGGTCATCGTGGGCGAACTGTACCTGCGCGACGGCACCTGGCGCTACGGCGCCGTTGGCCAGGGCTTTGCCGGCGGCCTGTCGGCCCTGCTCGCCCATTACGGCGGCGCGGAAGATACCGGCGCCAAGGCACCGGCCGCACCGGCGCCAGCGGCCGCGCCCAAGGTGTCGCTGTCCAAGGTCACGCTGACCAAGCCCGGCGAACGCCATGTGGTCTCGCTGGTCAAAGGCGCGGGCGCGCCCAACAAGCTGGTGGTGCGCGCCACCTGGCAGGACAACGGCGACAGCAATAGCGACAACGACGACCTCGACCTGCGCGTCGGCCTGCTGCTGCCCGACGGCCGCATGAAATTCATCACCGCGCCCGACCGCGCCGACGCCTTCGACAGCGCGCCTTTCGTGCATCACATGGGCGACGTCAAGGTGGCCTCGGCCAAGCAGCCGGCCACCGAAACGGTCGAGGTCAATCCGGCCCTGGCCCAGCTCTCGGGCGGACGGGTGGCGCTGGTGTTCAGCGTCTACTCGGCGGTGGGCAATGGCGCGGTCTCGGTGGCCTCGCTCAAGCCGGTCATGCGCATGGAGTACGGCGAGCAAGTGGTCGAATGCGCCTTTGACTTCAACGGCAGCGAGGCGGCCAGGGATAGCAGCGTGTACACCTACGTGATCGGCACGGCCATCATCGACGGCGACCAGATCTCGCTGGGGCCGTCGGGCCAGACCTCGGAGCCGGGCAGCGAAAATACGCCCTGGATGCAGTGGGACGGCGAGCGCGTGCGCGTCACCATGGACGGCCCGATGGTGTTCAAGGGAGACGATGACGACGATGAGGACGACGATGACTTCACCGGCAGCCCGTACCGCTACTCCTGACGGGCGGTACCAATGACAATCGAGATATATAATCGCTGGTCGCGCGTCGTGGTGTTTACCCATGCGGTCGATGGCGCCACGATGGCCGAGGCACTGGCCGCGGCGCGCGCGAACGACGCCGCCCTGCGCGGCGCCGACCTGCGCGAGACCGACCTGCGCGGCGCCGATCTGAGCGGGGACCCGCTGCGCGACCCCACCATGTACTACGCCGAGCTCACCAGCGTCGACTTGCGCGACGCCAACCTGAGCGGCGTCAACCTGAGCGGCGCAGACCTGAGCGGAGCGGACCTCAGCGGCGCCAACCTGGACGGCGCCAACCTGAGCGATGCCAACTTGCGCGGCGCCGACCTGAGCGATGCCAATCTGAGCAACGCCGACCTCAGCCGCGCCGACCTGCGCAGCGCCGATGTCTGCGGCGCCATCCTGCGCGGCGCCAGGCTGGGCGGCGCCAACCTGCTGCCCATTCGTGACGATCTCTGGGCAGTCCTGTCATCCGCGCCGCGCGAAGTACCGGCGCTGATCGCGGCGCTCAAGGCGGGACGGGTGGATGGCTCGACCTACGCCGACAGAGCCACCGGCCTGCTCGGCACGATCGCCGCCGCGCGCCGCGTGCCGATCGGCGAGCTCGGCACCTTGAAACCCGACTGCATGCGCCCTGCCGAATGCTTTTTCATGGGTATCGTCCTGGGCGGCACGCCGGAAAACAACCAGTTTTCCGCGCTTGCGCTGGAGTGGACCAGTCAGTGGTTAGGCACGATGCGCGCCGCGTTCGCACCAAGCGCCTGACCAGGGCCGCCGCTCACCGGCGCCCTGGTCTTCCAGCGCGCAACTGACCGCGCGCGCGTCCAGCAGCGCCACCAGCGTGCATGGCTCGACCGACTTGCAGGCAATCGCGCGCGCCAGGTTCTCGGTTGTGGGCCGTTTTCTGTTACGACGGGTTAATCGCCCGGCTTACTCGGCCGCGCTTGCGCGCGGCTGCTTGACGAGCACCGAATTGACGCCATCGGACAGGCTCAATTCGAACGCGCCACCGGCCGGCAAGGGACCGAGCGACAAGACCGCGCTCCCCCCTTGCAGATCCTGCGCCAGGGTCGAGCGCCCGGCATCGTTCACCACGGTCACGGTCAGGTACGGATAGCTCGCGCGATCCCAGTTCAGTTGAACCGTGCCGGCTTGCTCGCGCACCTGCACCACCGCTGCCTGGCCCTGGACATTGTTCTCCGGAACCGGACGGGCGCTCGCCTGCATCAGCTTGGCCATGCCCTTGAGCACCGAGATACCGACGATCGGCCCCGGATTCGGAATCGCGAAGCTGAAGTTGTGCGCTGTCGCTTGGTCGGCATGGTCGACCACCAAGGTGGCGAACGGATACTCGAGCGTACCTTTGCCAGTAACGATGCGCAAGGTGTACTCGCCCCTGGCCGGCAGGCTGGCACGGCCGACGAACGATTTCAGTGGCGACAGGCTGGCCTTGTCGCCGCTGATCTGGCCGCTGATCAGCACCAGGTCCTGCGCTGCGGCGCTCGCCGCCGACATTCTGAGCGCGTCAGCCGGGGTCAAGAATGCCTGCATCAGATGGGTGTTGTAGTCCGAAAAGGTGCTGCCTCCGCAATAACTCATGATGTCATGGATTTTCGTGCTGCGCGGATCGAAGAATGCCCCACGGCTGAACAGATAGCCCCAGGTGTAATGGTTGCCCGTGCCCAGTTGCGCGTTCGGGTAGGGATACTTCGGGTCCGGCGAGCCGGCGCCGCCGCAAGCGGCATGGTTCAGGCGGTAGTTGTGGCCCAGTTCGTGGACGACGATGCCGCGCAAGCCGTCTTCGTTCATCGACGGAATATCGGCGGCCACGCCGGCGGTGCCCGGCACATAGGCCAGGCCGGCCAGGCCGTAACTGGCTTTCGGAATGATGCCGAAATAATGCTGGCGATTGTTGGCGCCTTCCAGACGGTGCAAATCGCCGATTTCGCCCAGGATCTTGCCAAACGCGGTACTCCATTCCGCCTCGGTGGCAGGCAGGCGGGTCACGCGCGACGAGACATACGGCGCGCGGCCGGTCTGGTTCACGGCCGACACCGGAATGCGGTCCTGCACGAAGTCGCGCAGATTGCTGACGACCTTGCCGACCGAGCTACCGATCTGGACCGGAATCACGACCAGGTCCATCGGCACGCCGCCGCCCACCCTTGGATTGATGGTCATGCTCTGGCCATTCGACAGGACCACGCTCAGGCGCAGGCCGGGACGCACCAGGTCGGCGGGCACGATGCCGATGTACGAGGTGTTCCTGTCGGGCACGACGGGTACGCTGGCAGGCAGCGCACCGGCAGGTTTGCTCAAGGCGATCTCGCGCAGCAGATTGCCGTTCGCATCCTTGACCTGGATTTTGCCGTCCGGCTTGGCCACCGCTGGATTGTTGCTCAGGGCGTTGACCTTGACCATCACCGCCTTGCTGTTAATCAGGATCAGGGCGCTGTCGCCGCTGTCGAACAACTGCGATTGCGCCAGCTGGATGCTGCCGATGCGCGGATCGCCGGCAAGCGGTGGCGTGGCGTCGGCAATCGGTGCGCCGGGGATATAGCAGTTTTTCACCAGACCCGGGGCCGGGTTGGCCATGGCGGGACCCACGGCGCAATCGACGCCATCGGTCTTGGTATAGGTGTAATACCTGCCCTCCGCCCCGAACAGCACCGCATTGGTGCCGCTGAAATTGCAGCGGCCGCCTTCGGTGGCGCACAAGGTCCATGTGACAGGGGCGCTGTCGCAGCGCTTGGCGATGCCTGGCGTCGGATCGCCGAAGACATTGCTGTTGCAAGCCAGGCCGCCGGTCGCCGTCTTGCTCATGAAGCTGGTGCCGGAACCGAAGCGCACGGTGCGCGTATCGGTAAAGGCGCACTGGGCGCCCTCGACGCCGCATGCTTTCCAGGTGCTGGTGACTTCGCAATGCTTGGCCACGCCCGGCGCCGGATCGCCGAAGGTGGCGCTGTTGCACGCGGCACCCCAGCCAAGCGTCTTGCTGACGAAGCGCTCGCCCGCGCCATAGCGCACGCTCTGGTTGCCATTGAAAACGCAACTGCTGTTTTCGTTGGCGCAAAATGTCCATTGCGTGGTCGAGGCAGCGGCGGCCACGCCCATGGTGGTGGCGTTGGCGATCGGGGCGGCGCCAGGCTCGGCCGTGGTGGCGTTGGCGGTGGCAGCGCTGTCGGCGACGTTGGCGCCGCCTCCGCTCATCACGCCGGCCCCTGCCGCATCGGCGGCAGGGGCGCTGACGACAGGCGGCGGCGTGTCCGCCCCGGCTGCGCGGCCAGGGCCGGATGCGCCGGTGTTATCGCCGCATGCGGTCAACACCCCGCTGGTGAGGGCAAGGATTGCCAGGTAGTTCAACAGACGTCTCATATCAACTCCGGTTCAGCGT
Source organism: Massilia mucilaginosa (assembly GCF_011682145.1). Classification (GTDB taxonomy): domain Bacteria; phylum Pseudomonadota; class Gammaproteobacteria; order Burkholderiales; family Burkholderiaceae_D; genus Telluria_A; species Telluria_A mucilaginosa. The sequence continues at coordinate 244,532 of NZ_WHJH01000005.1, read as the reverse complement.
TTCAGGATCCATACATATGCATCTTGGGTGCATATTATCCTGCCGGACTGGACCGAGCTAACTTTTGAGCACGTGATTTCTCACATTTTCATGCATTATTTGCAATAATATGACGTATTTTTGTGAAAATATGACATTTTCAGAACGATGATGGCGGCGAGTATTTTCAATAATGAAAGTATTCCATTGCCGGGTGCGGCCGACCATGACGGAGCATCGGCCTACTCTTCCAGCGCGCACATCACCGGCCGCGCCGCCAGCAGCGCCACCAGCACCTGCGGCGCGATGCCGACCAGATAGCCGCGCCGGCCGCCATTGATGTAGATCTTGTCCAGCGCCAGGATGCCTTCTTCCACATACACCGGCAAGGCCTTCCGGGTGCCGAACGGCGAGGTGCCGCCGATCTGGTACCCGGAATGGCGCTGCGCCACCTCCGGCTTGCACGGTTCGACCGACTTGCAGGCAATCGCGCGCGCCAGGTTCTTGGTCGAGACCTTGCAGTCGCCGTGCATCAGCACGATCAGCGGCTTGGCCGCCTCGTCCTGCATCACCAGGGTCTTGACGACCGTATGTTCGGGCACGCCGAGCTCGCGCGCGGAGACCGCGGTGCCGCCATGTTCTTCATACGGATACGGGTGTTCCGAGAAATCGACCCGGTGCTTGCGCAGGAACTGCGTCGCCGGTGTTTCGGAAATGTGCTCTTTCTTGGCCATGCGTGATACGCTAAACGTTCATTGAGGAGTTTCTTATTATGCAGCAAGAAATTCGCTTTGCCACGTTTAACCTGTACAACCTCGCCCCGCCGGGCGTGCAGCTGTACGACAATCTGTTGCCCTCCACGCCGGAGCAATACGAGGCCAAGCTGAACTGGACCGCGCGCCAGATCGACCTGCTCTACGCCGACGTGATCGGTTTCCAGGAGATTTTTTCGCAGGCCGCCCTGCTTGACGCGCTGGCGCGCACCCGCAACTACCGCGACGCCTTGCACGTCGGCTTCGATCCCGATCCGGCCGCCGAACGCCTCACGCCGAGCGTGGCGCTGGTGTCGCGCCTGCCGCTGGCCGCGCCCGGCGTGGCGCACCTGCACTTCCCCGAGGGCGTGGCGCTGCCGCCCGGCAGCCGCGAGGCCGACCGCTTTTCGCGCGCCGTGATCCATGCGCCGGTGATGGTCTCGCCCGACTGCACGGTCGATGTGGTGGTGGTGCACCTCAAGTCCAAGCGGCCCGACTACCGCAACGGCGACAGCAGCGAAGACCCGCAGCTGTACGCGCTGGCCTGCCTGCGTTCGCTGATCCGGCGCGGCACCGAAGCGGCGGCCCTGCGCGTGTTTTTAAGCCAGCTGGCCAAGGAAAACCAGCGCCCGCGCGTGGTGCTGGGCGACTTCAACGACGTGGCCGATGCGGTCACCACCATGCTCGTGCTGGGCAACGGCAACACCCTGGGCGACCGCATGTTCGACGCCTACCAGTTGCAGCAGCGCCAGGACCATCTGCGCCACGTGGGTTTTTCTATCGTGCACGACAGCCATTACACGACCATCGACCACATTCTGGTGTCCGAAGAATTCAACGCCGCCCTGCCGAACGCCATCGGCGAGGTGGTCGACGTGGTGTACCTGAACGACCACGTGGTGCTGGAACTGCCCGAGGCCTCCGACCACGGGCAGGTGCTGGCGCGGGTCCGCCTGTTCGACGGACCGCGCAGGCTGAGCCTGGCTTAGCAGATCGGGGGAAGCGGATGGTGATGCCTGGCACGCGCGGGCAAGGCGTGAGGAGGCCGCATGGCCAGCCATGCAACGACGAACAACGCCGCCCCCGCGTGACAGGCGCGCCAGCAGCGACTCCGATCTGCTAAGGCAGGCTCTAGCGAGGGCGGGGCTTGAGGTCGGGCTCGGTCGAGGCCATGCTGGCGTAATAGCCCTGGTAATCGTCGCAGCCGTGCTGCTGTAAAAACATCAGCTGCTCGGCTGTTTCGACCCCCTCGGCGATCACGCGCAGCTTGAGGCTGCGCGCCACCGCGATGATGGCCGGAATCAGATTGGCCGTGGTGTCGTGCTCCGGGATTTCGTCCACGAACGAGCGGTCGATCTTCAGCTTGGTCAGCGGATAGCGGCGCAGGAAGCTCAGGCTCGAATACCCGGTGCCGAAGTCGTCGATCGTCAGCTGCACCCCGCGTTCGCGCAAGGCGGCCACCGTGGCCACGGTGGCGTCGTCGCCGCGCATGATGACGCTTTCGGTGATCTCGAGGTCGAGAAATTCGGGCGCCAGCCCGGACAGGCGCAGGGCTTCATCGACGCTGTGCACCAGCCCGCCATGCAGGAATTGCGCCCCCGACAAATTGACCGCCACCCCCACCGGGCAGCCTTCATCGCGCCACGCGCGCGCCTGCGAACAGGCCTGGCGCAGCACCCACTCGCCGATCGGCACCATCAGCCCGCATTCTTCGGCCACCTGGATGAACTGGTGCGGCATGAGCAGCCCGCGCTGCGGATGGCGCCAGCGCAGCAGCGCTTCGACGCCGATGGTCAGACCGGTCGCGATATTGACTTCGGGCTGGTATTCGAGGAAAAACTCCTGGTTCGACAGCGCGTGCCGCAGTTCGTTCTCGATCTGCACCCGCTCGATGACGTGCGCGTTCATGTCGGCATTGAAGAAGCTGAAGGCGTTGCGCCCGTTCTGCTTGGCGTGGTACATGGCCACATCGGCATGTTGCAGCAGGGTGTCGACGTCGAGCCCGTCCTCCGGGCAGATGGCGATGCCGATCGAGACCGACAGGCTGATCGAGTGGCCGTTGCTGCGCACAGGCTGCGCCACCGCGTGCATGACGCTGGTGGCCACGTGGGCGGCCTGGTCGACGCCGCCGATGTCGGCCAGGATGACAACGAACTCGTCGCCGCCCTGGCGGCTGACCGTATCGACCCCGCGCACGCAGCCGGTCAGGCGCGTGGCCACTTCCTTGAGCACGGCGTCGCCCACGTGGTGGCCGAAACTGTCGTTGATGCCCTTGAAGCGGTCGAGGTCGAGGAACATGACCGCCACCTTGCTGTGCTGGCGCCGCGCCGATACCAGCGCCTGCTGCAGGCGGTCGAGAAACAGCACGCGGTTCGGCAGGTCGGTCAGGAAGTCGTGCTCGGCCAGATGGCGGGTCTGCTCCTCGGCGCGCTTGCGCTCGGTGATGTCGGTCATGATCGCCATGTAGTTCGAGACCTGCTCGGCGCTGTCGCGGATCGCCGTGACCGCGACCCACACCGGCACATCCTCATCCTCGCGCCGCACGCAGCAGACCTCGCCTTCCCAGTGGTCGTGCACCGCCACGAAGTCCCAGATCTGCTGGTAGAACGAGGGTTCGTGCATGCCCGAATGCAAACCCGGCACTTCGCCGCCCATGACTTCGTCCGCCCCGATGCCGGTCAGCACGCTGAACGCCTGGTTGACCGCGATCACCCGGTAGTGGCGGTCGGTGAGCAGGATGGCGTCGCGCGATTTTTCGAACACCCGCGCCGCCATGGCCAGCGCGTGCTCGGCCGCCTTGCGCGGGGAAATGTCGCGCAGCACCGCGTAAGACAGGAATTCATGGTCCAGCGTCACCGAGGTGAGCAGCACCTCGGCCCAGAAATGGGTGCCGTCGGGCAGCGCGTATTCCCACTCGTAGCGGTGATTGCCATCGATGAAGGCGCGCGCCGTCAGGGCGGCGTCGGCCACGATCGAGGTTTCGCCGGTGGCCTGGACCTCGGGCGAAAAATCGAGCAGGGTCTTGCCGACCACGTCTTGCTTGCCGGCGCAGTGGAACAGTACCAGCGCGGCCGGATTGGCGTCGATGATGTTGTTGCCCTCGATCAGCACGATGGCGTCGGTCGAGCGCTCGAACAGCTGGCGGAAGTTGCTGCCCGCTTCGATCAGTTCGGCCTCATCGACCTTGCGCCTGCTGATGTCGACTTCCATGCAGAACAGTTGCTGCGGCACACCGTCGCGCAGCACCGGGAAGTGGGTCGAGTACAGCCAGCGATCGGCGCCGTCCAGGCGCCGGATGTGCCAGTCGCGCGGCGGGGCCGTGCGGCCGGTCTTCCAGACCGATTCGAGGGTGTTCTTGAAATCTTCCTCGCGGTCCAGGTGCGAGGCCAGGCTGGTCAGGGGCCGCCCGACCGCCTCCTCGGCCGAAACGCCGAACACGTCGGCGCAGGTATGGTTCCAGTAGCGCACGATGCCGTTGCGGTCGGTGCTGTGAACAGCCACCGTCGGCGCCAGTTCCAGGGCAGCGACGAAGCGGTACAGGACGTCGAGCGCTTCGCGTCCCGGTCCTTCCGGCTCGAAACTGCCCGTTTGGGCAGGGGTGTCAGCACTCACGATAATCCCTTCATCTCGTTGTGGCCAAGACCGGTGCCAAGGCCGGCCCCTATCTTGAATCAATGGTTAGACCCATTCTGACCACGCCGGTTCGGTTCCGTTTGCGCGCACGCAAAGCGAAGGCCGGCAGAATTGTTTCTTATCAGCAAAATTTGCGCTTTGTCGGGTTTTTTTGCAGTTTGTCGTGCCGGAACGGCGGTCTGTCGCATTCGGCGTGCGGCCGGGACGCCGATTTTCTATAGTGACAACATGCGCACCTGCCTCCATCCTGCCCCCAGGACGGAGCGGCCGCGCTCCCGAACCAGCCACCCGCCCGACCGACCAGAAGAAGACCAAGCCACCATGAAACTCGAGACCTTGCCCAGCGCGCCGGCCCAGCCCATCCTCAAGAAGCCTCGCTGGCGCGCCCCCGCGCTCGGCGTGGCGATCGTCGCCGTGGGCGCCGGCGCCTGGTTCGCCCTGGCCGCTCCCAAGCCGGCCGCGGCCGATGCCAAGGCTGCCGCCAAGGCGGAGCCGGTATATGAACTGGCGCGCGCCGATGTGGCGGCGGTCGCCGCCGGCGCCCTGAGCATCAACATGCCGCTGTCGGGCTCGCTGGCGCCGCTGACCCAGGCCACCGTCAAGTCCAAGGTCTCGGGCCAGGTGCTGGAGACAACCGTGCAGGAAGGCATGACCGTGGCGGCCGGGCAAGTGCTGGCGCGGCTCGACCAGGCCGACCACAAGGCGCGCCTGGCGCAGCAGCAGGCCGCGCTCGACGAAGCGACTGCGCGCCTGTCGATGGCCACCAAGAACAACGCCAACAGCGGCGCTTTGCTGGCGCAAAAGTACATTTCGCAGAATGCCTACGACACCACCGACAACAGCGTGGCGCTGGCGCGCGCCAGCGTGCGCGCGGCCCAGGCCCAGCTCGACCTGGCGCGCATCGCCTTGAACGACACGGTGATCCGGGCCCCGCTGGCGGGCGTGGTCAGCAAGCGCCATGTGCAGGCCGGCGACAAGCTCTCGCCCGACATGGCGGCGTTTTCCATCGTCAACCTGCAACAATTGACCCTGGAAGCCCAGGTGCCGGCCTCCGACATCCCGCGCGTCAAGATCGGGCAGGAAGTCAGGTTCCGGGTCGACGGCTACCCGGCCCGCAGCTTCCTCGGCAAGGTGGCGCGCATCAATCCGACCACCGAAACCGGCTCGCGCGCGATGCTGGTCTATATCAGTGTCGACAATGCCGACAGCGCCCTGCGCGGCGGCATGTTCGCCAAGGGATCGATCACCACGCAAAAGTCCGCCGTGCGCCCGCTGCTGCCGTTCGCGGCCCTGCGCAAGGACCAGCAGAAGGATGTGGTCTACGTGGTCGAATCCGGCAAGGTGGTCGCGCGCCCGGTCACCCTGGGCCTGCGCAACGAAGATGACGGCATGGTCGAAGTCACCGAGGGGCTCGAACCCGGTGCGCGCGTGATCACCGCCAAGCTGGATGCGGTCAAGCCCGGCAGCCAGGTCAAGCTCAGCGAGCCGCCCGCCACCGTGGCCGCGCCGTCCGCCACCGCCGCCCCGAAAGGCTGACGCCATGTGGATCACAACAACCAGTATCAAGAATCCGGTGTTCGCCACCATGGTGATGGTGGCGCTGGTGGTGCTCGGCGTGTTCTCGTACCGCGGCCTGGGCCTGGAAAGCATGCCCAACGTCTCGATTCCGTTCGCCTGGGTGCAGGTCAACTACCCCGGCGCCTCGCCCGAACAGGTGGAAAACGACGTCACCCGCCCGCTCGAAGAAGCCATCAACACCGTCAGCGGCGTCAAGAAAATCCGCAGCAATTCCTGGGAGGGCCGGGCCGGCGTGCAGGTCGAATTCCACCTGTCGACCAACATGGACAAGGCCATGACCGACATGCGCGACAAGATCGGCCTGGCGCGCCCCGGCTTTCCGAAGGAAGCCAAGGAACCGTTCATCGTCCGTGAAGAAGGCGACAACAGCCGCGCCATCGTCGAACTGTCGCTGATGTCCGACACGCGCAACCTGCGCGAACTGTCGACCCTGACCGAGCAGGTCATCAGCAAGCGCCTGCAGGGCGTGGCCGGCGTGGGCCAGGTGCGCGTGCACGGCACCACCAACCGCCAGATCCTGGTGCACATCCGGCCCGACGGCCTGACCAGCCAGAACATCGGCGTCGACGAAGTGCTGCGCGCGATCCAGAGCACCAACACCAATCTGCCGGCCGGGAATATCGCTTACGGCGCGGCCGAGCGCCTGGTGCGCATCGAAGGCAAGATCAAGGATGCGCGCGGTTTCAACAAGATCATCGTGGCGCGCCGCGCCAGCGGCCCGGTGTACCTCGACCAGGTGGCCGACGTGATCGACGGCGAGCAGGAAGAAACCTCGATCTCGCGCATCAACGGCAAGCGCGCCATCACGCTCGAAGTGACCAAGGTCCAGGATGCCAACGTGGTCGAAGTGGGCACCGCCATCAAACAGGCCATCACCGCCCTCGGCACCACCCTGCCGGCCGATATCCACCTCAAGATCATCGAAGACCAGTCCGACCGCGTGCAAAAGCAGCTCGACAACGTCAAGCGCACCATCATCGAAGGCGCCGTGCTGACCATGCTGATCGTGTTCCTGTTCCTGCACTCGTGGCGCAGCACGATCATCACCGGGTTGACGTTGCCGATTTCGGTGCTGGCCAGCTTCATCGCCATGAAGTTCTTCGGCTTCACGCTCAACTTCCTCACCCTGATGGCGCTGTCGCTGTGCATCGGCCTGCTGATCGACGACGCCATCGTGGTGCGCGAAAACATCGTGCGCCACCTCGGCATGGGCAAGAGCCACACCCAGGCCGCCAACGACGGCACCAACGAAATCGGGCTGGCGGTGATGGCCACCACCTTTGCGATCGTGGCCGTGTTCGTGCCGGTCGCTTTCATGGAAGGCATCATCGGGCGCTTCTTCCTGCAGTTCGGGATCACGGTGGCGGTGGCGGTGATGGTGTCGCTGTTCGTCAGCTTCACGCTCGACCCGATGCTCTCGTCGGTGTGGCGCGATCCGGTCAAGGACCGCTTCAAGTACGTGCCGTGGCTGGGGCGCGGCATGGAGAAGATCGAGCACGGCATCGAACGCCTGCACGTCTGGTACGGCCAGGTGCTGGAACTGGCGCTGCGCTGGCGCAAAGCCACGCTGGCGCTGGCGCTGGCCCTGTTCGTCGGCAGCATGGCCCTGATGCCGATGATCGGCGGCGAGATGTTCCCCGAAACCGACGACGGCTACATCCACATGCAGTTCAAGGCCCCGGTCGGATCGAGCCTGGAATACACCGACCAGAAGATGCAGCAGGTCGAAGCGGCGCTCAAGGAATTCAAGGAAATCGACAGCGCCATCACCACCGTCGGCACCGACAACGGCCGCCACACGGCCCAGATGAACCTGAAACTGACCGATGTGAACCAGACAAAGCGCCGCTCGCAGAAGGAAGTCGAACGCCTGATCCGCGCGCGCCTCGAACCGATCGCCGGGATCACCATGTCGGTCGGCTGGAAGCCGATCTTCATCGCGATCCTGGGCCAGGATGAAGCCAAGCTGGACGCCGTGGCGCAGCAGCTGATGGACAAGATGCGCGCCATCAAAGGCATCGCCGACCTGGAATACAGCCAGGAAGGCGCCAACCCGGCCACCATCGTCAAGATCAACAACGAGCTGGCCAGCGACCTGGGACTGTCGACCCAGCAGATCGGGCTGGCGCTGCGGCCTTTCGTGGCGGGCGACCAGATCAGCCGCTGGCTGGCGCCGGACGGGCAGAACTACGATGTCAACGTGCAACTGCCCAAATCGGGGCGCCAGAAGGTGGCCGACCTGGCCGACCTGTCGGTGGCGTCGACCAAGCGCGATGCCGAAGGCAATCCGGTGATGGTGCCGCTGCGCCAGGTGGTCGAATTCGTGCCCTCGACCAGCCCGCAGGTGCTCAAGCGCCAGGCGCTGGAACGGCGCGTGGCGATCTACGCCAGCGCCGAAGGGCGTCCCACCGGCGACGTCGACGGCGACGTCAAGCTGGCCATGAAGAGCATCGTCCTGCCCGACGGCGTGCGTTTCGATGTCGGCGGCGACGCCGAGCAAATGGCCGAAACCATGGGGGCGGCCGGCGCGGCGCTGGGGATCGCGGTGATCTTCATCTACCTGGTGCTGGCCTCGCAGTTCGGCAGCTTCCTGCAGCCGATCGCGATCATGGTGTCCTTGCCGCTGTCGATGATCGGGGTGCTGATTGCCCTGCTGGTGACGGGCAGCACCTTGAATATCTTCTCGGTGATCGGGATCGTGATGCTGATGGGACTGGTGACCAAGAACGCGATCTTGCTGGTCGACTTTACCAACCACGGCCAGCGCGAGGGCAAGAACCAGCACGATGCGATCCTGGAAGCGGGCCAGGTGCGCCTGCGTCCGATTTTGATGACGACCCTGGCGATGATCTTCGGGATGCTGCCGATGGCGATCGGCATGGGCGACGGCGGCGAATCGCAGGCGCCGATGGGACGCGCGGTGATCGGCGGGGTGATTACCTCAACCTTGCTGACCCTGGTGGTGGTGCCGGTGGCGTACACCTACCTGGACAGCCTGGGCAAGCGCGCGGCGCGCTGGTTCAAGGGAAGCGACAAGGATCAGGATCACGAGGAGGAAAAGATCGCTGTCGGCGCCTGACCGCCCTGATGTCCAAGGAGCACAAACTGCATGGGAACGGCTGGTCTGTTCCCGTGCTCAAGTCAAGTCACTGACCACTGAAGGGTATCCATGCAACGCTCTTTACTGTTTCTGTTATGCGCCGTGGCGCCGTTGATGGCGCAGGCGGGCGACGCCACCGATAATCAGTTGATCGAACGCGCAGTGCGCGACTACATCGAGTCGCAACACAAGGCCGATCCGGCGCGCATGGAACGCGGCCTCGATCCCAAACTCGCCAAGCGCACCTACTGGCAGGCGGCCGACGGTTCCGAATTCATCATGCATACCGACTACGACACGATGGTCAAGGTGGCGCGGACCTACAACAAGGACGGCGGCAAGTTCCCGGCCCAGCCACGGGTGGACATCAAGATCCTCGATGTCGACCAGCGCGTGGCAACCGTCAAGCTGAGCGCTGACGAGTGGATCGACTACATGCATCTGTATAAGAACCAGCGCAGCGAGTGGAAGATCGTCAATGTGCTGTGGCAGTACCATGACACGGCACGCCAGGTGAACAAAAAGTAGGGTTGCCGGCCGCTCGCCGGCCCGATGCGCCGGCGGGCAATCCCGGCGCCAGGCTGGCGCGGCTTGCCTGCGCCAGCGGCCGGGATGCTCAGTTGCCGAGTTGCCTATTCCGGCTTCGCTTCCTCGGCGTCATCCTCGTCCGGCGTCTCATTGTCTTCACCGCCAGGCGTGGTCTTGGCTTCAAGCTTGCGCTTGGCCTTCTCGTCCGCCTTTTTCTTTTTTTCTAATTCCCTCTGCCGCTTTTCGTACTGGAAATTAGTTTTAGCCATGGATCACCTCTTGGGTTATAAAAGAAAGGGGGGTAGTAAAACAGCATTATGACCCAGTTATGCGTTCGGCATTTGAATTAACCACGTGGGTGATGCTCGGCATGCAGTCGCTTCATGCGCTCGCGCGCAACATGCGTGTAAATTTGTGTAGTCGAAATATCCGCGTGTCCCAGCAGAAGTTGCACAACGCGCAAGTCGGCCCCGTGATTGAGCAAGTGCGTGGCGAAGGCATGGCGCAGGGTGTGCGGCGACAAGGGCGCCGTGATCCCCGCCGTGCCCGCATGCTTTTTGATCAATATCCAGAACATCTGGCGCGTCATCGGCCCGCCGCGCCCGGTCACGAACAGCGCATCGTCCATCTGGCCGTTCAGGATGAGCCCACGCGCGTCTTTCAGGTAGCGTTCGATCCACTGGCGCGCTTCCTGGCCAAACGGCACCAGCCGCGTTTTACTGCCCTTGCCGGTGATGCGCAGCACCCCATCGTTCAGGCTCAGCTCCATCATCTTGAGCGTCACCAGCTCCGACACCCGCAGCCCGCTCGCATACATCACTTCCAGCATGGTGCGCTCGCGCAGTCCCAGCGGCGTACTCACGTCGGGCGCCTGCAGCAAGGCTTCCACCTGCGCTTCGGTCAGGGTATGCACGAAACGCTGCGGCTGCTTGGCCGAGGCCATCCGCAGGCAGGGATCGACGGTCACCTCCTTGTTGCGCAGCGCCAGCTGGTAAAAGCGCTTGAGCACGGACAGGCGCCGGTTGGCCGTGCTCGGCTTGGACTCGGCATGGCGGTCGGAAAAATACGCTTCCAGCTCGGGCGCGCCGACCGCGTGCAGGCTGGCGCAAGCCGGGCGCGTCACTTCCAGCCAGCGCGCGAACAGGCGCAGGTCGCGCCGGTAGGCGTCGATCGAATTCCTGGCCAAGCCTTGCTCGAGCCACAGCTGGTCGCAGAAGGCGTCGATCAGTTGAAGATTGACTGCTGTTGCCATGGTGCCTTGCCCGCCCCTTCATGCGCGAGCAGCCAGCGCTTGACGCTCAGGTGGAAACCATTTTCATCGTCATGGTTCGAAAAGCCGCCCAGCCCGCCGGCGGCGGTGACCCGGTGGCACGGAATGATGATCGGAAACCAGTTGGCACCGCAGGCCTGCCCCACCGCGCGCGGGGCCGAGCCGATGTGCTTGGCGACCTGGCCGTAGGTCCGCACCGTGCCGCGCGGGATCGCGGAAATCGCGTCCCACACCTTGCGCTGGAACACGCTGCCGGCGTCCAGCAGCGGCAAGGTGAAGCGGAAATCGGGGTCGAGCAGGTACTGTGCGACTTGCTGCGCAGCCAGTTCGGCGACCGGGTCCGTCGCCTCTTTCTCACCAAAATGGGGCGGCAGGTAAACCAGTTCGCGCACGCGCCCGGCGTCGGTGCGGATGCCGACCGCACCGAAGGGCGCCGCCACGATGGCCGAAAAAATGTTCTCTGCTTGATTGTTCATACACGAGAGTATAGGCCCGGACGGCGCCAAACCGGTCCGCCGCCGTTTCGCACGGACGAAAAAAAACGCACCTCGCGGTGCGTTCCAAATTTTGTTCACGTTCCCGGCTGTTTGGTCGTGCCAACAGCATTCTGTAAAACGCGTGTCTCCTCGATATTTCTCCGGTATGGACTACCGTTTCTTCTATCTTCCCACTCCCCCAACCTGCAATCCGTTCGCCCCCATCCGCACCAGTATGGTGCTGGATCGGTGCCCATCATAACTTATTTGATTTAAGAAAATGTGGCTTTTTTTTCACGGTGGGGGAAAATATATTTCACTTGTAAATTAAATTTGGCAGCCACAGCGAGATCTGTGGTACGTACGTCACCACCACCAGGAAGGCCAGCATCGTCAGCAGCCACGGCATCACCGCCACTGTCAGTTCCGAGATGCCCATCTTGGTAATGCCCGAGGCCACGTACAGGTTCAGCCCGACCGGCGGATGGCACATGCCGACTTCCATGTTGACGATGATCAGGATGCCGAAGTGGACCGGATCGATGCCCAGTTTCATCGCCACCGGGAACAGGATCGGCGCCATGATCAGGACGATCGAGGACGGTTCCATCACGTTGCCGGCCAGCAGCAGCAAGATGTTCACCACCAGCAGGAAACTGATCACGCCCAGGCCCTGGTCGGTAATCCAGGCCGCCATCGCTTGCGGAATGCCTTCGCTGGTCATCAGGAACGAGAACAGCATCGCATTGGTGATGATGTACAGCAGCATGGCCGACATCGACGCCGAATCGAGCAGCACCTTGGCGACCTGCTTGAGCTTCAAATCCTTGTAGACGAACACGGCGATGATGAAGGCGTACACCGCCGCCATCGCGGCCGCTTCGGTCGGGGTGAACTTGCCCGAATAAATCCCGCCCATCACGATGACGATCAGCAGCAGGCCCCAGGCGCTCTTGCGGAAGGCGTGCCAGCGCTCGCTCCAGCTCGCCTTCGGCATGCGCGGATAGTTATGCTTGCGCGCCAGGTACCAGGTGGTCAGGCCCAGCAGGCTGGCCAGCATCAGGCCCGGCACCACGCCGGCCATGAACAGCTGGCCAACCGAGGTGTTGGTGGTGACCGAATACATCACCATCACGATCGATGGCGGAATCAGGATCCCGAGCGCGCCCGAGGTGGTGATCACGCCGGCGCCGAAGCCGCGCGGATAGCCCTGGCGCACCATGGCCGGCAGGATGATCGAGCCGATCGCCACCACCGTGGCCGGGCTGGAACCGGATACCGCCGCGAACAGCGCGCAGGCGACCACGCCGCCGAGCGCCAGGCCGCCGTGCCAGTGACCGACCATCGCCGTGGCGAAGTTGATCATGCGCCGCGCCACCCCGCCGTGCGTGAGGAAATTGCCCGCCAAAATGAAGAACGGAATCGCCATGATCTCGAACTTCTCGATGCCGGTGAACAGTTTCAGCGCCACCGACTGGATCGGCACGTCGGTCATGGTGAACAGGAAAGTGAGGACCGTCAGGCCGAGCGAGATCGAAATCGGCATGCCCGTGAGCATCAGAACGATCAGCAGGCCGAAGATGATGAGGGCGTTCATGCGGCACCGCCTTTCGCTGCGGCGATCTCGTCTTCGAGACCTTCCACGTGGCCATGGTCATGCTTGGGCAATTCGCCGGTGCGCACGAAGTGCACGGCGACCTGGATGAAGCGGAAGCACATCAGGTAGGAACCGAGCGGCACGGCCAGGTACACCAGCCACATCGGCACTTCGAGGTCGGACGAGGTCTGGTCGGTCTGCGCCATGTGCCACACGAAATTGGCGCCCAGGGTGCCGACGATGGCGGTAAACGTCGCCCCGGCCAGCAGGCCGAAGACGATGAACTTGTTGCGCCATGGGGTGTCCAGGCGGTTGATGATCACATCGATGCCGACGTGGATGCCGGTGCGCACGCCGTAGGCGGCGCCGAACTTGGCCATCCACACGAACATGTAGATGCACAGCTCCTGGGCCCAGCTCGTGTTAATGGTAATGAGCCAGTCCTGCAGGCCGGGAATCGGCAGGCCGGACAGATAGCGGTGGACCACCGCGACGAACACAACGAGCGTGGCTGCGCCCATCAGGCTCGCAATGATCCACTCTTCCAGATGGTCGAGAAATTTCATATCGAATCCTATGTTGAAACTGTAAATCGAGGAAAGGGGAATGGGGAAATGCATGAAGGCGGGCACTGCATGGCGCAGCGCCCGCCGGGGAACTGCGTGTTTACTTCGCGGCTGCGGCGGTCTTGTTGATCGTGGCGATCAGCTCGGCGCCGATGCGGCTTTCCATCTGTTTATGCACTGGCAGCAGCATCTTGCGCCATTCGGCCTGTTCGGCCGCGGTTGGGGTGTAGATGGCGGTCTTGCCGGTTTTCTTGATCGCTTCCAGCGCCATGTCGTTATCGCGCTGGGCGATGGCTTTTTCGAACGTGGTGGCCTCGCGCATGGCCGTCGTCAGGCTGGTGCGGATATCGGCCGGCAAGCCATCCCAGAACTTCTTGTTGACGATCACCGCATAGCCCAGGTAACCGTGGTTCGACAGGGTCACGTGCTTTTGCACTTCGTGCATTTTCTGGGTGTACATATTCGATGGCGGATTTTCGGTGCCGTCGACCACGCCGGTCTGCAGCGCCTGGTACACCTCGGAGAAGGCCAGCACCTGCGGGTTGGCGCCCAGTGCGCGCATCTGCGCGTCGAGCACCTTGGACGACTGGATGCGCAGCTTCTGGCCACGGAAATCGGCAGGCACGCGCAACTGCTTGTTGGCCGACATCACCTTGAAGCCGTTATCCCAGTACGCCAGGCCGGTAATGCCCTTCGGCTCGAGCTTTTGCAGCAGGCTCTTGCCGATCGGGCCTTCGGTCACGCTGTACAGCGCGGCCTTGGTCGGGAAAATGTAAGGCAGATCAAACGCTTCGAATTCTTTCACGCCCAGCGGACCGAATTTGGCCAGCGACGGGGCCAGCATCTGCACCGCGCCCAGTTGCAAGGCTTCGAGCTCTTCCTTGTCCTTGTACAGCTGGCTGTTCGGGTAGACTTCCACCTTGACGCGGCCTTTGGTGGCTTTCTCGGCCAGCTCCTTGAAGCGTTCGGCGGCCTGCCCTTTCGGTGTGTCGGTTGCCACAACATGGCTGAATTTGATCACGATCGGCGCTTGCGCCCACGCACTGAAACTAACCGTTGCGGCGAGCGCGACGACGAGCGATTTAATCTGCATACTTGTCTCCTTGTTAATGATAACCAACATTTCTTGACTGCAAGGCAGTCTGCCGACCACCATTCTGCACTGCAACTGTGGATAACCACAATAGCCATGAGACATAAAAACGGACACTTTGGGCGATGAATTCCTCATCTACACGCAGCCGTCCCCGTATCGTCCTCGGCGGCCCCTGGCGCTGGCTGTTGCCGGTGTTTCTGGTACTGTTGTTTTTGGCGGTGCTGTTCTGGCTGCCGTGGCAGGCGCGCCAGATGGAAACCACCGAGCGCCAGGAACAATTAATTGCCGACACCCTGTGGGTCGAACAAACTATTCGTTTCGAATTGACCCGCAACGAAGAAGCGCTGGCAGCGCTCGGCGCCGAAGTGGCCGGGGGCAAGCTGGACGAGGCGGCGCTGCGGGCGCGCCTGGCCCAGATGTTGAAACTCAGCCACGAGCTGGAGCAGGTGCGCTGGTTCGATCCCGGCCTGCGCCTGCAAGCGGCCAGCGCGGCGCCGGGCGCGCCCTCGCTGCGCGCGCCCGCGCAAGATACGGCCGAGATGGCGCGCGCCGGCCGGGTCGGCCGCTACGCCGAACCGTACCCGGGCGCGGCGCCCGGCCAGCGCCTGCTCGACTACCACCTGCCGCTGTTTCGCGACGGCGCCTACGTGGGCAGCCTGGTGGCCACGGTCGACCTCAAGATCCTGCTCGACGAAACCGTGCCCTGGTGGTTCGCGCAGGACAACGCCATTTCCCTGGTCGACCGCGACGACAGCGTGCTGGCCAAGCGCGCCGCCGCCGGTCCCGGGCGCGGCGTGTACACCCACAAGCGCGCACTCGACCTGGCCGGCGCCACGGTCATGCTGGCCACCGACAGCGTCAAGAGCGAACCGCGCCTGCTGCCCAACCTGCTGGTCGGCTCGGTGGTGCTGCTGGCCCTCGGCCTCCTGATCAGCCTGATGGCGCTGTGGCGCCACATCGCGCGCCGCCTGGCGGCCGAAGGCGCGCTGCGCCAGCAGATGGCGTTTCGCACCGCCATGGAAAATTCGCTGGTCACCGGCCTGCGCGCGCGCGACCTGGAAGGGCGCGTCACCTACGTCAACCCGGCGTTTTGCCGGATGGTCGGCTTGCCGCCCGAGGAACTGCTGGGCAAGGCGCCGCCCATGCCCTACTGGGCGCCGGAAGCGATGGCGGTCTACCAGCAGCGCTTCGCCTCGGTGCTGGCGGGCGAAGCGACCCAGCAGTTCGAAACCATCTTCCAGCGCAGCGACGGCGTGCGCGTGCCGGTGCTCATTTTTGAAGCACCGCTGGTCGACAGCGACGGCCGCCAGACCGGCTGGATGAGCTCGATTCTCGATATCTCCGACCTGAAACGGGTGGAAGAACTGAACCGCCAACAACAGGAAAAGTTGCAGGCCAGCGCGCGCCTGGCCACCATGGGCGAGATTTCCTCGATGCTGGCGCACGAACTGAACCAGCCGCTGGCGGCGATTGCCAGCTACACCACCGGCGCCCTGAACGTACTGGGACGGGCGCGCGACCAAGGACAAAGCGTCGACGCCGGCCTGCTGCGGCCGGCGCTGGAACAGGCCAGCCTGCAAGCCCAGCGCGCCGGCCAGATCATCCGCAGCGTGCACGAGTTCGTCAAAAAGCGCGAACCGCAGCGCCAGCGGATCGGCGTGCAGGCGCTGGTCGACGGCATCCACGCCCTGATCGAACTACAGGCGCGCAAGTTTTACGTGCTGGTCGAGACCAGCATCGCGCCCGACCTGCCGTGCGTGAGCGCCGACCGCATGATGCTCGAACAAGTCTTGCTCAACCTGACACGCAACGGCATCGAAGCCATGCAAGACATCGCCCCCGGACGGCGCCTGCTGCGCATCGCCGCCACCTGCGAGCAGGGCCAGGTGTGCGTGGCCGTGATCGACCAGGGCCACGGGATTGCGCCGGACGTGGCCGAACGCCTGTTTTCGCCGTTTTTCTCGACCAAGGCCGAAGGCATGGGGATGGGCTTGTCGGTGTGCCGCAGCGCCGTCGAATTTCACGGCGGCAGCCTGAAACACGCCGCCAATCCGGACGGCGGCACCATCTTCAGCTTCAGCTTGCCGGCGCAAGCGGCGCCGCTGGGGTAGACTACGCGAAAAACCGGAGACTCCCCATGTTGCATATCGTCGATGACGAGGACGTCCTGCGCGACTCCCTCCTCTGGCTGGCGCGCTCGCGCGGCATTGAAGCCTGCGGGCACGCCAGCGCCCAACTTTTCCTGGACCAGGCCGCGGCCCGCTTCGACGCCCAGGGCGACTGCCTGCTGCTCGACGTGCGCATGCCCGACCTGAACGGCGTGGCCGTGTTCGACCAGCTGGTCGCGCGCGGCTTGACCGCGCGCCTGCCGGTCATCTTCCTCACCGGCCACGGCGACGTGCCGATGGCGGTCGACAGCCTGAAACGCGGCGCCTTCGACTTCTTCGAAAAACCGTTCGACGGCAACCGCCTGATGGACCGGGTGGAAGAAGCGCTGGCCGTGTCGCGCCAGGCCGGCGCCAGTGCCCTGGTGCAGGCGCGCCTGGCCAGCCTGTCGGCGCGCGAACGCGAAGTGCTCGACCTGATCCTGGCAGGCAAGATGAACAAGGTCGTCGCCGACCAGCTCGGCATCAGCATGCGCACGGTGGAAGTGCACCGCGCCCACATTTTCGACAAGATGCAGGTCAAAACCGCGGTCGAACTGGCCGGCTTGCTGAAATAGACGGCAGCGGCGCGCCGGGCATAGCCTCAGGCTATCGGATCGAGATACACAAACAACTGTCCTTTCCAAATGCGAACGATTATCATTTACCGATCAAACACGCATTGGAAGGGTCGCCATGGTCAGGACCGCCGCAAAAACCACCAGCCGGATCGCCACCCACATGGGGATCGCCTTCGCGCTGACCTGGCTGATGACCGGCTCGGCCGCGCTGGGCGGGCTGGCCGCCGTGATCGAGCCCATCATCAACGTGGCCCTGCTGCCGCTCCACGAAAAAGCCTGGCACGCGCTCGCCAGGCTGGCGCGCACGGCACGCGGGCGGATCCTGGCGCTGGCACTGGAAAAGCTCAGCCAGACCGGCCTGCACATCGCGGTGGCGTTCGGCGTGATGGCCTGGGCCAGCGGCTCGCTTGCCTTTGGCGGCCTGGCCGCGCTGATCGAACCGGTGCTCAACGTCATCGTCCTGCCCTTCCACGACCGCCTGTGGGACCGCTTCGGCAAAGGTGTCCGTAAAGAAATCGAACAACATAATCAAAATGAAAATGAACGCAATGGTGCGTACCAGGGTCAAACACTGGTAGCATAATTTCGCTTCCTAATTCAATCTGGGTACTATCCGATGAGTGAAAAAACGATAGCCGACAAGATGTACCTGAAGACGGCCAGGTCGCTGGCGGTCTTCAATGGCGGGGTCCATCCGGCCATGATGGAACAGTTGCCGAAGAGCTTGATCAACGAGGAAGAAGGGCCGGCGGACGTGGTGCTGGTATTCGCGCTGAACCAGGCTGAGCTCGAGAAATGGTTCCCCGCCGCATTGCAGCGGCTGGGCGAGAAAGGCTCCTTGTGGGTGGCCTACCTCAAGCCGAGCGCGCCCAAGGCCACCGACCTGAGCAGGGATAGCATCTTTGCCTGGGCCAAGGAACACGGCGTGACGGGCGTGGCGATGGTGTCGATGGACAGCGACTGGTCGGCGGTGAGGTTGAAGCGCTTGTAGGAATTGGTGTCCAAAGCGTGCATCGCGCATTTCTTTCCACTAACTTCGCTCCGTCGTTCCCGCGAAGGCGGGAACGACGGAGCGAAGGGTAACGGTACGCGTCAACCCTTATCATGCCGCCCCAGCGCCCACGCCACATGCTCGCGCACCATGGGCGAGTCGTGGTCGGCGCGCGCCTGCAAGGCCGCCACGATAAGCGCATCGCCCTTGCGTCCCTCGGCCGCATTGCCCAATCCCACCGCCAGATTGCGCAGCCAGCGCTCGTGCCCGATGCGCCGGATCGGGCTGCCTTCCATCCTGCGCCCGAACTCCTCCTCGCTCCAGCCGAACAAACTGACCATGTCCGCGCTCCCGAGCGCATTGCGTTCATCAAAATCCGGCACCACCGCCCTTTGCGCGAACTTATTCCACGGGCACGCTGTCTGACAATCGTCGCAGCCGTACACCCGGTTGCCGATCAGCGGGCGCAGCTCTTCCGGGATGCTGTTTTTCAACTCAATGGTCAGGTACGAAATGCAGCGGCGCGCATCGAGCCGCCCCGGCCCCAGAATCGCCTGGGTCGGGCACGCCGTGATGCACGCACTGCACTGGCCGCAGTGGGCGCTGGCCGGCGCATCGACCGGCAGCGCCACGTCCACCAGGATTTCGCCAATGAAAAACATCGAGCCCGCATCGCGATTCAGGATCAAGGTGTGCTTGCCGCGCCAGCCGATCCCGGCTTTTTCGGCCAGCGGCAGCTCCATCACCGGCGCCGAATCGGTAAACACTCTAAAACCCAGCTGCCCGGTCTCGCGCTCGATGCGCTCGGCCAGCTGCTGCAGGCGGCTGCGCAGCACCTTATGGTAGTCGCGGCCGCGCGCATAGATCGAAATGACGGCCGCGCCCGGATCGCGCAGGCGCGCCGCCTCGCGCTCGCGCCAGTCGTCGGGCGTGGCGGGCGGCAAATAGTCCATGCGCGCACTGATGACCCGCACCGTGCCCGGCACCAGCTCGGCCGGGCGGGCGCGCTTCATGCCATGGCTGGCCATGTAATCCATCTCGCCATGGCGGCCGGCATCGAGCCAGGCTTGCAGGCCGGCTTCGGCGTGCGACAGGTCGGCATCGCTGATGCGCACCTCGCCAAAGCCGAGCTCGCGGCCCCATTGCTTGATGGACTGCGCCAAAGCGGACAGATCGGATTCGTTAGGGGAAGAAAGCATGCTGGGCGGGAGTACAATCGGAGACTGGCAAACATCACAGATCACATTCTATTCCATGCAGCACTTCAAAGCCCACCTCCATGACGAAGCCGGCACCGCCGCCCTGGGCGCCGCACTGGCGCGCGCGCTGCTGCCGGGGCTGTCCATCCACCTGCACGGCGACCTCGGCGCCGGCAAGACCGCCCTCACCCGCTCGCTGCTGCACGCGGCCGGGCACGCCGGCACCGTCAAGAGCCCGACCTACACCCTGTCCGAGCCCTACCGCATCGAACTCGGCGGACGCACGGTCAATGTCATCCATTTCGACCTGTACCGGATGGCCAGTCCCGAAGAATTCCTGGATGCCGGTTTCCGCGAAGAATTTAACGGCGACAACATTTGCATTGTCGAATGGCCCGAAAAAGCCGATCCGGTGCTGCCGCCGCCCGACTTGCGTGTATTCCTTCACGTTGCCGGGCTCGGCCGTGATGTAGAATTGCAAGCGTTGTCCGACCTGGGTTTGCTATGCCTCGACCGCCTTACATTCGCACCAAACCTTTGATTCCGGGAGCAGTCACCCGGCGCACCATCCTGAAAGCTGGCGGTACCCTGCTGCTTTCCGTATTTCCCGTCCTGCCCGCCAGCGCCGCGCAAATTCTCGCGGTGCGCGTCTGGCCGGCTGCCGACTACACCCGCGTCACGCTCGAAAACGACAGCGACCTCAAAGTCACGCACTTCACCGTGCCCGACCCGCAGCGCCTCGTGGTCGACATCGAAGGGCTCGAACTCAATCCGACCCTGAAAGGCCTGGTCGCCAAGATCCAGTCGGGCGACCCGTACATCAAGCAGGTGCGCGTGGGCCAGAACCGGCCCAACGTGGTGCGCCTGGTGTTCGACCTCAAAGAAGAAATCAAGCCGCAGGTGTTTACGCTCGCGCCGGTGGGCAGCTACAAGCACCGCCTGATTTTCGACCTGTATCCGGTCAAGGCGGTCGACCCGATCGCGGTGATGATCGAAAAAGGCGAGTGGTCGCGCGCCGATGCGCCGGCCGGCAACCCGGAACTGCCGGCGCCCGCGCCCAAGCCGCCGGTCGCCGCAACGCCGCCACCGGTTGTCGCGACGCCGCCGGCCACCACGCCAGCGCTGCCGCCGGTGGCCACGCCGCCGGTGGTGGTGGTGGTGCCGCCCGCGCAGCAGCCGGCGCCCTTGCCGCCGGCCGGCCCGGTACTGGCCCAGCCAGCCGTGCCGGCGCCCAAAGCGGAGCTTCCCGAGCCGGCCCCGATCCGTCCCGAGCCGCCGCGCGTGACCGCGCAAAAAAATGACAAGGGCGGCAAGGTGGTGCGCATGATGACCATCGCGCTCGACCCCGGCCACGGTGGCGAAGACCCGGGCGCGATCGGCTCGGCCGGCACGCGCGAAAAAGACATCGTGCTGGCGATTGCCAAGCGGCTCAAGTTCAAGCTGGAAGAGCAGCCCAACATGCGCGTCATGCTCACCCGCGACGGCGACTACTTCGTGCCGCTCGGCGTGCGCGTCGAAAAAGCGCGCAAGGTGCAGGCCGACCTGTTCGTGTCGATCCACGCCGACGCCTTCATGCTGCCGACCGCGCGCGGCTCGTCGGTGTTCGTGCTGTCCGAAAAAGGCGCCACCTCCACCGCCGCGCGCTGGCTCGCCAACAAGGAAAACCTGGCCGACGCCATCGGCGGCGTGAACATCCAGAGCCACGACAAGCAGATCGCCAGCGTGCTGCTGGACCTGTCGACGACGGCCCAGATCAACGACTCCATGAAGCTCGGCAAAGCGGTGCTGGGCGAAATCAGCGGCATCGCGCGCCTGCACAAAGGCTCGGTCGAACAGGCCGGCTTTGCGGTGCTCAAAGCGCCCGATATCCCCTCGATCCTGATCGAGACGGCCTTCATTTCGAATCCCGAAGAAGAAGCCAAGCTGCGCGACAACGGCTACCAGGACCAGATCGCAGCCGCCATCACCAAGGGCATCAAGCGCTATTTCGCGGCCAATCCGCCGCTGGCCAAGGGCCGCCAGACATGACTGAATCCATGAACACCATCGAGATGGTCGACTACGGCCAACTGCCGGCCGTGCGCATCCGCGGCGCCGACGGCGCCCAGGCCATCGTCACCTTGTACGGCGCGCACCTGGTGTCGTGGCAGGGCGCCGATGGCGCCGAACGGCTGTTCTGCAGCGCCGCGTCCAGACTTGACGGCAGCCGCGCGATTCGCGGCGGCGTGCCGCTGATCTTTCCCCAGTTCGCCGAACGCGGCACCGGCATGCGCCACGGCTTTGCGCGCGTGGCCACCTGGCGTTTGCAAGAAACCGGCGCCGGCTTTGCCGTGTTCGCACTGGAACACAGCGACCTGCCCGCGGCGCTGGCGCAAGCCTGGCCGCACGGCTTCGCCTTGCGCTTGCGGGTGGAAGTGAACGGCGGCGCGCTGGCGCTGGCATTCGAGGTGACCAACACGGGCGCCGATGCGTTTGCGTTTTCGGCCGCGCTGCACAGCTACTTTTTGGTCAGCGAACTGGCGCGCGTGCGCATCGGCGGCGTGCAGGAAGGGGCGCTACAGATCGACGACAAGTTCGACACCATCTATCGCGGCGTCAAAAGCGCCATCACCCTCGCCGACGGCGGCGCCACCCTGCGCCTTGCGCAAAGCGGCTTTACCGACGCGGTGGTGTGGAACCCGGGTGCGCTCGACGCGGCCGCGCTGGCCGACATGGAAGAGGCCGAGTACCGGCGCTTCGTGTGCATCGAACCGGCCCTGATCGCGCCGCTGACCCTGGCCCCGGGCGCCGCCTGGCGCGGCGCGCACACGGTCAGCATCGACACCGCCTCATAAAACCTAGTTCGACTCCTTGATCATCCGTCCCGAGCTGGCCTGCACCGGCCGGGCGTTGAGCGGATACATGCGCGAGAACAGCGCCATCTGGGCCGGCGAGGCCTGCATCGGCTGTTTCATCACCAGCCACAGCACGCCCTCGTTGCAGGGCGGCGTGGTCATCGACCCCATGAACGTGAAATAGTCGCGGCGCTGCGGCAGCATCTCGGCCACGTCCAGCACCACGTTGGGACTGACCACATCGAGCTTTTCCAGCGGCAGGTTGTTCCACACCGTCTGGATCATATTGTTCCCCTTGCCGCGTTCGAGCAGCACCGCCAGCATCGCCAGGCGCCCTTCCGGATCCTTGTGCAGCATGTGCACCACCATCTCGAAGCCCTTGCCGTTGACGCGCTCTTCGGACGGGCGATGGAAGTGGAACTGAATCAGCTCGTACGAGCGGTTCTGCACCGTGAGAAAATTGCCGCCGCCGACATTCACCTGCACGGTGTGGCCGTTATCGACCACATTGAAACCGGACGGCTTGTAATCGAAACTGATCTGTTCGAGGTCGACCTTCATGCCATCGCGCAGGTCGATCGGCGACTGGCGCGTGCCGGTCCCGCATTTGGTCCAGGCGGCGTTGATCTTGCCCCAGTTGGCCGGGCCGGTCTCGCCCTCGTACGACCAGGTATCGCTGTGGATGGGGCGCGCCGGCGGCGGCTGGGTGATCGCGGCGACGGCTTCGCGCCGCGTCACGGAGGCCTTTTTGGCCTTGGCGGCAGCAGCCAGGCGGGCTGCCTGGTTGGCGCGCATGAGGGCCAGGCGCGCCGCGATCTTGGCCGACAGCTCGGCTTCGGCATCCGCTTCGCTCAGGGCCTGGGCGGCAGCGGCCTTGGCCGACGGCGCGGCCGGCTTGGGCGTATCGAGCGCCGCCAGCTTGACCGGCTCGGCCTTGGACGCGCCAGGCTTGGCCGACGAAGGGGCGGCGGGGGCCGTCTTGGCGGCTGCGGGAGGATCGTTGGCGCTTGCCGTCGAGATGGCCAGACTGCAAGCAAAGAAGGCGATCAGGTTGCGCATGATGTTCCAGAAAGTTAGAAATACAGTCTGGTTATCGGCACCTGTCTCGTGAAACTTGAGTCCACGAAGCAACATCGGCGCGAAAATGTCGCGCCGATGGGGGGAACTGCTTAACGGCTGAGCATCTTGCGGCTGACTTTATACAAACCGCCGAGTGCCAGCGGGATGACCGCCGCGCCCACGCCGATCATCACGATGATGGTCAGGTTATCGCGCACGATTGGCAAGTTGCCGAAGAAATATCCGGCAGTCACGAGGCTGACCACCCACAGGATTGCGCCGGCAAAGTTATAGAACTGGAACCGCGCATGGGTCATGTCCGACACGCCCGCCACGAACGGCGCGAAGGTGCGCACCACCGGCACGAAGCGCGCCAGGATGATGGTCTTGCCGCCGTGTTTTTCAAAGAAATCGTGGGTGCGGTGCAGCGCATCCTTGTTGATCCAGCGGTAATTATGGGTGAACACGCGCTGGCCGATTTTTTCGCCGATCCAGTAATTGACTGTATTGCCGGTGACCGCCGCCGTGATCAGAAGGGCCATCAGGATCCATGGATCGAGCTGGCCGGTGGCGCAGGCCGCACCCGCAATGAATAGAAGAGTATCGCCAGGAAAGAAGAACAACACGACCAGGCCGGTTTCGCAGAACACGATGGCAAACAGGACGGCGTAAACATAGACACCATATTGGGCCAGCAACACCCCCAGCGTCTTATCGACATGCAAAATCATGTCGAAGAATTGCATCAGATCCATAGATATCCTAAAAGGTAGCGCCGCATAATAACATCACTCGGACCGAAAATTTGTATCCGCCACAGGGGGTTCCGCAAGAAAATTTGCGCTGAGTCAGAAGTTTCCTGACTAGCTATCTTGCGGTTTACAATTGTGTCGAGCGGCGCACGACGCCATGCTAGCCAACCGACCTGGAGACAACAGATGGAAGTACAACACCGGATAAACAAGGCCAGCATTGTGGCGGCCGTGCTTGCAGGCAGCCTGGCCTTGCCCGCGCACAGCGCCGGGGCGGCCAGGGAACTGCCCTCCAAGCCCACCGTGGCCGACGTGATCAAGGATTCCAAGCCAACGGACTGGCGCGCGCTCGACCCCGAGAATACCCTGTATATGGAGGTGCCCGGCGGACGGGTGGTGATCGAACTGGCGCCCGGATTTGCTCCACGACACGCCGTGAACATCAAAATGCTAGCCCGCGAAAACTATTTCGATGGCCTGGCGATCATCCGCTCGCAAGACAACTGGGTAGTGCAATGGGGCGATGCGGACGAAAAGAACCCGCGTCCGATGAAAACCGCCAAGGCCACCCTGCCTGGCGAATTCACGGTCCCGATGAAAAACGACAGCCGCTTCACGCGCCTGCCCGACCGCGACGGCTACGCGCGCCAGGTCGGGCACTCGAACGGCTTCCCGTCGGCGCGCGACCCCAGGACCGGGCAAGCCTGGCTGACCCACTGCTACGGCATGGTCGGTGTCGGGCGCGACAATGGCGCCGACAGCGGCGGCGGCTCCTCGCTGTACGTGGTGATCGGGCACGCCCCGCGCCACCTGGACCGCAACATCACCGTGGTCGGGCGGGTCGTCGCCGGCATGCCGCTGCTG
Organism: Massilia mucilaginosa; assembly: GCF_011682145.1. Lineage (GTDB taxonomy): Bacteria > Pseudomonadota > Gammaproteobacteria > Burkholderiales > Burkholderiaceae_D > Telluria_A > Telluria_A mucilaginosa. Next base: position 219,533 of record NZ_WHJH01000005.1, on the reverse strand, counting down.
TCGACCCTGCCGCGCGGACCGGCGCCGATGGGTTTCTACGAAAAGAAGGAGCAGCACGTCCCGATCGCCTCGTTCAAAGTGGCGGCCGATGTGCCGGAGGCCGAGCGCAGCAAATTCGAAGTGATGCGCACCGACAGCGCCGCCTACAAAGCGGCGGTCGAAGCCCAGCGCAACCGCGGCGGCCCCTGGACCAAAGTCGCCGCCGGCCACGTCGACCTCTGCAACGCCCCCATCCCCGTGCGCGAACAGCAATAACTCCCCAACCGGGGTCAGAGCTCTGACTAGCATTTTTTTCAACCGGTCAACCGGGGTCAGAGCTCTGACTCGAAACTTTTCAGTTGCGAAACTGGGCACCGATGTCAGTTTTGCAGCATCTGCGCCACAATTCGCCAGTCAGTCTTACAAATATCTTCAATCAGGGTCTGTTCACAGTTTCCCGGCTCCGGGTTTCACAATATTTCGATTTAGAGCTCTGACTCCGGTTGTAGGGTTGTAGGAATCTGGGAAGTTGGGGGCGCGCTGCGGCATTCGCGGGCGCTGGGGATATAATTCGCGCATGAATGCTCCTATTTCCGCGCACCGCCCGATCCAGGCACTCCCAGACCAGCTGATTTCGCAAATTGCCGCCGGCGAGGTGGTCGAGCGGCCGTCCGCCGTGGTCAAGGAGCTGCTCGAAAACGCGCTCGACGCCGGCGCCACCCAGATCACCGTGCGCCTGGAAGAGGGCGGCGTGAAACGCATCGCCATTACCGATAACGGCCGCGGCATTGCCCCCGAGCAGTTGCCGCTCGCCCTGGCCCGCCACGCCACCTCGAAAATCGCGTCCCTGACCGACCTGGAAAACGTGGCCACCCTCGGCTTTCGCGGCGAGGCACTCGCTTCCATCGCGGCCGTGGCCGCCGTCTCGGTCACCTCGCGCACGGCCGATTCCCCGCATGCCTGGGAAATCGTCGGCTCGCATCACGGCACCGTCGCGCCCTCGTCCGGCGCGCACGGCACCACGATCGATGTCCAGGACCTGTACTTCAATACCCCGGCGCGGCGCAAATTCCTGAAATCGGAACAGACCGAATACGGCCATTGCGCGGAAGTGGTGCGCCGCATCGCCCTGGCGCGTCCGGACGTGGCTTTTTCGCTGTCGCATAACGGCCGCACCATCGATCACTGGAACGTGAGCGAGATGGCGCGCCGCAGCGCCCATATCCTCGGCAACGACTTCGCCGAGGCGCGCCTGGCCATCGATGAAAGCGCCGGCCCCCTGCGCGTGCACGGCTACGCCGGCCTGCCGACCGCCTCCAAGGCGCGCGCCGACGGCCAGTTTTTCTATGTGAACGGGCGCTACGTGCGCGACAAGCTGCTGGTGCACGCGGTGCGCGCCGCCTACCAGGACGTGCTGCACGGCGACCGCTTTCCGTCCTATGTGCTGGCGCTCGACCTCGACCCGGCCCTGGTCGACGTCAACGTGCATCCGTCGAAAATCGAAGTGCGCTTCCGCGACAGCCGCGCGGTTCACCAGTTTGTCTTCCACGCGGTCCAGCGCGCGCTCGCCAAAACCTCGGCCACGGACCACGGCAGCGTGCCGGCGCCGCAGATGGCCGCCGAAGTGGGCGGCACATCGTCGTGGCGCCGCGAGCATGAGCAGACCAGTTTCGGCGCCCAGCTCTCGGCCACCTATTCGCCCTCGCCCTACCCGCCCGGCAGCCGCTACGACGGCCCCGGCGTGGCGCAGAGCATGGACAGCTACGGCGCACTGTTCGCCGGCGCCTCGAACGCGGCCAGCGCCCCGGTCACGCCCTACACCGCGCCGGCGCAGACGACGTCGAACGACGAATACCCGCTCGGCTTCGCCCTGGCCCAGCTGCACGGTATCTATATCCTGGCCCAGAACACCAAGGGCCTGGTGCTGGTCGACATGCACGCCGCGCACGAACGCATCTTGTACGAGCAGCTGAAAAACGCGCTCGACGCGCAGGTCGGCGGCCAGGAGATGCAGGTGCAGGCGCTCCTGATCCCGGTCACCTTTTTCGCCGACGCGGTCGAAGTGGGCACCGCACAGGAAAACCGCGACACCTTGCAGGCGCTCGGCTTCGACATCGCCGCGCTCTCGCCCACCACCCTGGCGGTGCGCTCGGTGCCGGCCCTGCTCAAGAACGCCGACGCCCAGACGCTGGCGCGCGACGTGCTGCGCGATGTGCGCGAATTCGGCGGCTCGCGCGTGCTGATCGAGCGCCGCAACGAACTGCTCGGCACCCTGGCGTGCCACACCGCGGTGCGCGCTAACCGCATCCTGAACCAGCCCGAAATGAACGCCCTGCTGCGCCAGATGGAAAGCACCGAACGCGCCGACCAGTGCAATCACGGACGCCCGACCTGGGTGCAGCTCGACATCTCCTCGCTCGACAAGCTGTTCCTGCGCGGTCAATGACGATGCGCCAGCCCGACACCATCGCTCCGCTGGCGCCGTACGCGCACGCCCCTGTTCTTCTGCTGATCATCGGCCTGCTGATGCTGCAGCCCCTGTCCACCGACTTGTACCTGGCCTCGCTCCCCAGCCTGGCCAGCGGCTTCGGCGCGCCCGCCGCCACCGTGCAACTGACCTTGTCGATGTTCGTGATCGGCTTCGGTGGCGCGCAGCTGATCGTCGGCCCGCTGTCGGACCGCTTCGGACGCCGCCCGGTGCTGATCTGGGGCCTGTCCTTGTACGTGGTGGCGAGCCTGCTGTGCGCGGCCGCGCCCGATATCACCTTGCTGATCGTGGCGCGCTTCCTGCAGGCGCTGGGCTGCTGCTCGGGCGTGATCGTCGCGCGCGCGATCGTGCGCGACGCCTACCCGCCGGCCGACAGCGTGCGCGTGATCGCGCGCGCCAGCTCCTGGATTTCGCTCGCGCCGCTGACCGGGCCGATTCTCGGCTCCTACCTGCAGGTGGCCTTCGGCTGGCGCGCCGCCTTCGTGGCGCTGTCGGTCCTGTCGGTACTGCTGCTGGCGGCGGTGGTGCTGCGCCTGCCCGAGACGAACATGCATAAAAACCCCAGGGCGACCGAGTGGAGCGGCCTCGCGCAAAACTACCGGCTGGTGCTCGGTTCGCGCAAATTCTGGGCTCACGCACTGCCCGGCGCACTGTCGTTCGGATCGATCTTCGCCTTCATTTCCGGTTCCTCGCTGGTGCTGATCCGCGTGCTGGGCGTGCCGACCGAGTGGTTCGGCTACTGCTTCGCGATTGGCGTATCGGGCTACCTGGCCGGCACCATCGTGTGCCGCCGCCTGCTGCCCTTGTTCGGCGCGGCCGTCACGCTGCGCATCGGCAGCACCGCCTCGCTGGCCGCCGGCGCCGCGTTCCTGGCCGCCGTCGGCGCGGGACTGGCGCATTGGAGCGTGGTGGTGCTGGCCCTGTTCATGACGATGGGCGCGCATGGCGTCAATTTTCCGGTGTCGCAATCGGGTTCGGTCACTCCCTTCCCGCAGCAGGCCGGCACCGCCGCCGGTTTGATGGGCGCCCTGTATATGTGCGTCGCGTTCGCGGTCGGCAGCGTGGTCGGCGCGAGCTTCGACGGCACGCTGTATCCGCTGGCGCTGGTCTCGTGCGCGCTCGGCCTGGCCGTATTCGCGTCGGTGCGCCTGACCGCCACGCCACTGGGAGTCACGCAATGAAACCGAGGGTCACGCCATGAAACCATTCGCCGTTGCCATCATGGGGCCGACCGCGTCGGGCAAGACCGCCGCCGCGCTGGCGATTGCGCGCGCCATCCCCGCCGAAATCATCTCCGTCGATTCGGCGCTGGTGTACCGCCAGATGGATATCGGCACCGCCAAGCCGACACAAGAGGAACTGGCCAGCGCGCCGCACCACCTGATCGACATCATCGACCCGGCCGAATCGTATTCGGTGGCCCAGTTCCGCGACGATACCTTGCGCCTGGTGGCCGAGATCAGCGCGCGCGGCAAACTGGCGCTGCTGGTCGGCGGGACCATGATGTACTTCAAGGGCCTGGCCGATGGCCTGGACGACCTGCCGGTGGCCGATCCGGCCCTGCGCGTGCGGCTCGACGCCGAAGCGGCCATCATCGGCTGGCCCGGCATGCACGACAAGCTGCGCGCGCTCGATCCCGCCACGGCCGACCGCCTCGCGCCCAACGACGCCCAGCGCATCAACCGCGCGCTCGAAATCATCGCCCTCTCGGGTAAACCAATGTCGGAACTGCTGGCCAGGCGCGAAAAGACCGAACTGCCGTTCGACCTGCTCTCGTTCGGGCTGGAGCCGCTTGATCGCGGCGTGCTGCACGCGCGCATCGCGACCCGCTTCGACCAGATGCTGGGCACGCGCGACGATGCGGGCATCGTGGCCGAAGTGGCGGGCCTGCGCGCGCGCGGCGACCTGCATGCGGGCCTGCCGTCGATGCGCTGCGTGGGCTATCGCCAGGCGTGGGATTATCTCGATGGCAAGATCGACCGCGCCGCCCTGCGCGAAACCGGCATCATCGCCACCCGCCAGTTGGCCAAGCGCCAGCTGACCTGGCTGCGTTCGATGCCGGATCGGGTGGTGATTGATTGCCTGAGTGACAACCCTGCCGGGCAGATGCTGGAGTTGATCGTGTCCCGACAGCAAAAATAATCAGACGGCCTTGACACGCAAAAAACAGATCTCTATAATCTTGGTCTGTCGGGTGATATAGCTCAGTTGGTTAGAGCACAGCATTCATAATGCTGGGGTCGGTGGTTCAAGTCCACCTATCACCACCAAGAATACGGCAACTATCAATTTGCCTTGAAACCCCTGAGACCTCAAGCGCTCAGGGGTTTTTTTACGTTTGCGCCCCTGACGCCATCTGGCTTGTTAGGAAAAATTCATCGGCCCGCCCCCGCTGTCGAGAATCGCGCACACGCGCGCCAGGGCGGCGGCGTCGCCGACGAACACGTACAGCACCGGATCGGTGCCGTCGATCGGCAGGCACAGCGCTTCAGTCTGGTTATGGTCGAGCACATTGAGCGCGGCGGTTTGCAGGTCGCGCATCAGCTTTTTGTTGCGCGCGTCAAAAAAATCGTTCATGGGCAACTCCTTGGCAGGTGATCTCACCTCCTTGGACGCCGCCGGGCGCCATCTGGTTCAATGCCGCGTCCGCTATTTCCCATCAGCGCGCTCACATCGAGCGCCTGCGCCAGGGCGCGGTAACCGGCGTCGCCCGGATGCAGATGATCGCCCGAATCGTAATCGGCCCGCATGCGCGACGGCCGCGCCGGATCGCGCAGCACCGCATCGGCATCGAATACCGCATCGAACTCGCCGCTGCCCACAATCCAGCGGTTCACATGCTGGCGCACCGCTTCCTTGGCGGGACTGTAATGGCCTTCGAAGGGCGTGCCGGCCAGCGCGCCTTCGAACGGCAGCAGCGTGGCGCCGACGATGCGCAGATTATGCGAGCGGGCGCGCGCGATCAGCTGGCGATAGGCGGCGATGACCTGCTCCGCGCTGACGGCGGCATCGCGCGGCGCGAACGGGCTGCCTGGCCAGCCGATGTCGTTAATCCCCATCATGACGATCACGCTGGCCACGCCGGGCTGCGCCAGCACATCCTGGTCGAAGCGCGCCAATGCATTGGCTCCCATGCGGTCCCCCAGCAGGCGCGCGCCCGAAATGCCTGCATTGACGACGCCCACGCCGCTTGGGGCAAGCCGCCGCGCCAGCGCGTCGGTCCAGCGCCGGTCCCGGTCGGGCGATGAGCCGTTACCGTCGGTGATCGAGTCGCCCAGCACCACCACGCTGCGCGTCGCGGCAGGCGCGTCGACCAGCACCGCCGTCAAAAATGCGCGCCCCGGAAAGCGCACGGCCGCCGGCAGGTCGGGCGCCGCCGTGGCATTGCCGTTCGCCAGATACGGCGTTTGCTGGCCGCCCCAGTGAAAGGTCGACACCGGCGTATGCGCCGGGTAGTAAGTGGTAATAGCCAGCCGCGCCAGCGCGCCGGCCGGCAGGTCGACCGGATCGCTGACCATCACCGCACCGGGTGCCGCGCTGGCGTTGGCACTGCCGCCGAAGGTGACCGCCCGACTCCTGCCCATCACTGCGGCCCCGTCGCCGGCCAGCGCAACGCGCATCTCGCCGACCTGCAGCGGCGTGGCGCCATAGCGGTTCGACAGCACGATGCGCATCCGCTTGCCGCCCACGCTCAGGCGCACCACGTCGCGCACCGACTGCTGTTCGAACGACGCCGGAACGCCCACCGGCAGGACAAAACTCTGGTCCCAGCGCGCCTGCGGACTGGCGCCCCAGCTGGCCACCCAGTGCGGTGGACTGGCGGCGGCAGCCTGCACTGAAAACAATAACAAGACCGGCAGCGCGCGTAATCCCGACATGGCATTTCCCCTTGAATGAAGTGAAGGCACAAGGTAGATCATTCCGCATTGCGCTGGTAGCGGGCCGGATCGACTATCATCCATTCCAATCTGGAATAAGGAGCGACGATGGATACCCTGCGCTTGATGCACCTGTTCACCCGCGCGGTCGACCTGGGCAGCCTGTCGGCGGCGGCGCGCGAGGCCGGCACCACGCAGCCGACGGTCAGCAAGGCGATCAACGCCCTGGAGGCGCACCTTGGCGTGCGCCTGCTCGAACGCAGCACCACCGGCCTGCTGGCGACGGCCGAAGGCGTGCGCTTTCATGAGCGCGCGCGCCGCCTGCTCGACGAATACGACGATGCGCTGGCCGATGTACGCGGCCACGCGCGCCAGGCAACGGGCCTGCTGCGCGTGAATGCGCCGGTGGCGCTGGGTCAGTTTCACCTGAATGCGCTGGCGCAGGAGTTCCTGGCGCTGCATCCGGACATCGAGATCGAGCTGATTTTGAATGACCGCTTCGTCGACCTGGTCGGCGATGGCGTGGACGTGGCGGTGCGCCTGGGCGGGCCGTTGCCGCCCGATGCGGTGGCGCGCACGATTGCGGTATCACCGCGCTGGCTGGTCGCAGCACCAATGTACCTGGCGCCGCATGCGCGCCTGAAGCGGCCGGACGACCTGGCGCGGCACGCTTTCATTCGCTTCGCGTGGCTGGCGGACGGCGACGCGCTGGCATTGCAGCGGGGTGCGCAGGTGGTGAAGGTGACGACGCGCGGGCGCTATCGGGTCAATAGCGCACTGGCGATTCGCGACAGCCTGCTGGCGGGCGCCGGAATCGGCCTGTGCCCGCAGTGGCTGGTGCACGACCTGGTGCAAGCGGGCCAACTGGCGCGCGTGCTGCCCGCGTGGAGCGGCACGCCGCAGCAAGTGGCACTGGTGTATCCGTCCAGGCGCTACCAGCCGGCGCGGACGCGCCTGTTCATGGACTTCCTGGCAGCGCGCATCGGCACGCTGCCAGGATGGGCGACGATGCCGGCCTAGTGTCCCGAGTCAGAAATTCGTTGATGATTAAATATGGCGAAATCGCACCGAGACAAGGAACAAAGCGCAGACAGGCAATGCCTGGCGAGCATTTGTGACGCGGTATCGGCGCGATTATCGCCATATTTATTCAACGAATTTCTGACTCGGGACACTAGGTTTCAGGCTGGCCGACGTCGGCATCGTCGCTCAGGGCAAAGTCGCCATGCTCGCGCGCGGCCAGCAGTTGCTGCGCCTGTTCCAGGTATTCTTCGGGCGCCAGCACGCGCACCCCGCCCATCGCGGGCAGCAGGAACTGGTCGGCCTGGGCGTGGTTCACATCGGCCACCACCGCAGGAATGCCGGAAGCGACCAGGAAGCTGCGCGCCAGGTGCGCTTCGGTCGGCGTGAAGAATTTGGCGACGATGAACAGGTCGCGCCCCGGAACCGCTTCTACTTCGGCCGTGCCATCGGCCGCGCCGTCGTCCGGGAAGGACTCAGGGCCGCTCAGGGTATCTTGCATAGTGCCTCCGCATGGTGTTTGACTGTACCGATCTTACTCCTGATCGCCCCAGGCGCTGGTTAATCGGGCCACACTTGCGCCATATCGATAAAAACGCACCTTAAATGACTCCCTGCGCGGCCAGGCCGGCAATCGCAGCGTCATCCCAGCCCCAGTCTTTCAGCACCGCCGCGCTGTGCTGGCCGGGGTACGCCGGTGCGCTACCGAGCTCCGGCACGGTGCGCGAAAAACGCGGCGCCGGCGCCGGCTGCAGCACGCCGTCGACGTCCACGAACGTACCACGGGCAACGTTGTGCGGATGGCGCGGCGCTTCGCCGATGTCCAACACTGGCGCGAAGCAGGCATCGCTCCCTTCCAGCAGCGCGCACCACTCATCGCGCGTGCGCCGCGCAAACAAGGCCGCCAGCTTCTCGCTGAGCAGGGGCCAGCCGGCCGGGTCCATCTGCGCGTCGAAGGCCGGATCTTCCGCCCCGGCGAGCCTGAGCAGCAGCGCGTAGAACTGCGGTTCGATCGCGCCGACCGAGACGAATTTGCCGTCGACGCAGGCGTAGGTGTCGTAGAAATGGGCGCCGCCGTCGAGCAGGTTGGCTTCGCGCCCGCCGCTCCAGCCACCCTGCGCGCGCAGGCCGTACAGCATGGCTCCCAAGAGCGCAGCGCCATCGGTCATGGCGGCGTCGATCACCTGGCCCTTGCCCGAGCTGCGCGCTTCCAGCACCGCGCAGACGACGCCGAAGGCGAGCATCATTCCCCCCCCGCCAAAGTCGCCCACCAGGTTCAGAGGCGGGGCCGGCGGCGCATCGGCGCGGCCCATCGCGTGCAGCATGCCGGTGAGCGCGATGTAGTTGATGTCGTGCCCCGCCGCCTGCGCCAGCGGACCGCTCTGGCCCCAGCCGGTCACGCGCCCGTACACCAGCGCGGCGTTGCGCGCCTGGCAGGCGTCCGGCCCGAGCCCGAGACGCTCCATCACGCCGGGACGAAAGCCTTCCAGCACCACGTCGGCCCTGGCGATCAGGTCCAGCGCGATTGCCTGGGCGGCCGGCTGCTTGAGGTCCAGCGCCAGCGAGCGCCGTCCGCGCGCGAGCACGTCGTACTTGGTGCCCAGCATGGGGAACGGCGTGGCCGCGCCGGGCGCGCTCTTGCGCTCGATGCGGATCACTTCAGCGCCCATGTCGGCCAACATCATGGCGCAGAACGGACAAGGTCCGAGGCCGGCCATTTCGATCACTTTGATTCCTGCCAGCGGTCCTGCCATGCGCTTCTCCTACAGTGAACGGGCGATGATTTCCTTCATGATCTCATTGGCGCCGCCGTAGATGCGCTGCACGCGCGCGTCCACGTACATCTGGGCGATCGGGTATTCGAGCATGTAGCCGTAGCCGCCAAAGAGCTGCACGCACTGGTCGATCACCTTGCATTGCAGGTCCGAGATCCAGTATTTGGCCATCGAGGCGGTGACCGTATCCATGCGGCCCTTGATGGTATCAATGATGCAGCGGTCGATGAAGACGCGCGCAATGGTGGCCTCGGTCTTGATCTCGGCCAGCACGAAGCGGGTATTCTGCATCTCGATCAGGGCCTGGCCGAAGGCGCGCCGCTCGCGCGTATGGTCGACCGTCAGGCGCAATGCGCGTTCGATCGCGGCCACGCCGGCCACGCCGAGAATGGTGCGCTCGTAGGGCAGCTCGGTCATCAGCTGGGCGAAGCCCTGGCCTTCGACGCCGCCGAGTACATTGTCGAGCGCGACATGGGCATCATCGAAAAACAGTTCGCAGGTGTCCTGCCCCTTTTGCCCGACCTTTTCCAGGATGCGGCCGACCCGAAAGCCGGGGTTGTCCTTCGTTTCCATCAGCAGCAGCGAGACGCCCTTCGCGCCCGCCTCGGCATCGGTCTTGACCACGACCACGACCAGGTCGGCCAGGTAGCCGTTCGAGATGAAGGTCTTGGAGCCGTTGACCTTGTAGCCGTCCGCCGTTTTGACGGCGCTGGTGCGGATGCCTTTCAGGTCGGAGCCGGCGCCGGGTTCCGACATGGCGATCGCCGCCACCATTTCGCCGCTGGCCAGCCTGGGCAGGTATTTGAGTTTTTGCGCTTCGGTACCCTGGTTCAGCAGGTAGTGGGCGACGATGGCATGCACGTGGATGCCGAAGGCCATGTCGCCCACGTAGCCCAGTTCTTCGAACACGATGGCCTGGTGCGCAAAGCTGCCGTCCGATCCGCCGTACTGCTCGGGAATGTCGGCGCACAGGATGCCCATGGCGCCGCCCTTGTGCCACAGCGCGCGGTCGACGTGCTGCTGCTCGCGCCAGCGCTGCTGGTGCGGCGCGACTTCGCTGGCGACAAAACGCCGCACGCTATCGCGAAAGCCTTCCAGTTCGGCCGTCATCCAGGGCGAGGTACCGCACACGTTCATCTCCATGATGCGGCCCGATTCACGCGGCTCGATACATGGTGACCACGCAGGCGCCGCCCAGGCCCAGGTTGTGCTGCAGGGCGACGCGGGCGCCGTCCACTTGGCGCGCGCCGGCGCTGCCGCGCAGCTGGTGGGTCAGCTCAAAGCACTGGGCCAGGCCGGTCGCGCCCAGCGGGTGCCCTTTCGAGAGCAGGCCGCCGGACGGGTTGGTGACGACCTTGCCGCCGTAGGTGTTGTCGCCATCGCTGATGAATTTGTCGGCGCCGCCCTCGGGGCACAGGCCCAGCGCTTCGTAGGTGATCAGCTCATTGTGGGCGAAGCAGTCGTGCAGTTCGACGACATCGAGTTCGTCGGGGCCGATGCCGGCCTGCGCGTACACCTTGGCGGCGGCAACCCGGCTCATGTCGTAGCCGACCAGGCGCATCATGTCGCCCGACTCAAACGTGCTGGGGCGGTCGGTGGTCATGGCTTGCGCGGCGATGTAGACGTCGGCCCTGAGGCCATGCTTTTTCGCGAAGTCTTCCGATACCAGTACGGCGCAAGCGGCTCCGCAAGTCGGCGGGCAGGCCATCAGGCGCGTCATCACGCCCGGCCAGATCATGGGCGCGTCCAGCACGTCCTGGATGCTCACCTCCTTGCGCAACAGCGCCAGCGGATTGTTGGCGGCGTGGCGGCTGGCCTTGGCGCGGATTTTGGCAAAGGCGTCGAACGGGGTGCCGTACTTTTTCATGTGGGCCAGGCCGGCGCCGCCGAAGTAGCGCAGCGCCAGCGGCATGTCGGGCATGCCGACCAGTTCATCGGTCACACGGTCGAACGGTTCGAACGGGCTGGGACGGTCGGCGAACACGGAGCCGAGCGCGCCCGGGCTCATTTGCTCGAAGCCGAGCACCAGCACGCATTCGGCGGCGCCGCTGGCAATCGCCTGGCGCGCCAGGAACAGGGCGGTCGATCCGGTGGAACAGTTGTTGTTGACGTTGACAATCGGGATGCCGCTCATGCCGACCTGGTACAGCGCCTTCTGGCCGCTGGTCGAGTCGCCGTACACATAGCCGGCGTAGGCCTGCTCGATGTCGTCGTAAGCCACGCCGGCATCGTCGAGCGCCTGGCGCGCGGCCAGGGCGCCCATCTGGTCGTACGGCGCGCTGGCGCCCGGCTTGGCGAAGGGGATCATGCCCACGCCAGTGACAAAAACTTTGCGGCTCATGCGCGTCTCCTGGATATTTTTATGAACTAGGTCGCTCGACCTAGTGCGCCGATTATAGGTCAGCCGACCTGCTTTGCATAGCGCCATGCGATAATCGCGCCCATGTCCCCTACCCTCGCCAGCGCCCTCAGACACAAGTCCTCCGTCACCACCGAAAAAGGATTGGGGCGGGCCCACGACATTTTGCGCGCGGCGCGCACCTTGCTGGCGGCCGAGGGGTATGCCGGACTGTCGATGCGGCGCGTGGCGGCCGATGTGGGCATCAGCCTGTCGAACGTGCAGCACTACTACCAGAGCAAAGATGCGCTGCTCGAAGCGCTGCTGCTCTATACCATGGACCTGTTCCAGTCGAAGATGGATTCGATTTCGGCGGCCATGGCGGGCGCCCCGCGCCTGGACCAGTTTTTCTCGACCTGCGACATGTTTTTGGACGAGATCACCGACCCGGTGACGCACGCGATCTTTTTCGAGATCTGGGCACTGGCCTCGCGCAACGCCTTCGCATCGAACCTGATGGATATCATGATGGCGCGCGAGCGCAAGGCCATCTTCAAGCTCATTCGCGGCCTCAATCCCGCCATCGGCGACGACGAATACCGCCAGCGCGCCATCCTGATGGTGGCGCAGATCGAGGGCCTGATGCTGTTCCGGCTCGATAAAAGCGGGCGGCGCGACGAATTTCTGGCCGTACGCGCCTCGGTGCGCAAGGTGTTGCTGGCGCTGGCCACCATTCCGTAAGCATCTGTACAGGGCGATGTAAACTATACTGGGGGCTCCGCCCATCACGAGGAGAGCGTCCGTATGCACCACAACATCAGCCTGATTACCACCATCGCCGCCGCATTGGGCTTCGGCCTCATATTCGGCATGATCGCCGTGCGCTTCAAATTGCCGGCGCTGGTCGGCTACCTGGCTGCGGGGATCGTGATCGGCCCGGCCACGCCGGGCTTCGTGGCCGATGTGGCGCTGGCCGGGCAACTGGCAGAAATCGGCGTGATGCTGCTGATGTTCGGCGTGGGCCTGCACTTTTCGCTGGACGACCTGATGGAAGTACGCGGCATCGCCGTGCCTGGCGCGGTGCTGCAGATCGGCGCGGCCACCGGCATGGGGATCGGCATGGCGTATTTGTGGGGCTGGAGCCTGGGCGCGGGCCTGGTGTTCGGACTGGCGCTGTCGGTGGCCAGCACGGTGGTGCTGCTGCGGGCGCTGGAGGACCTGGGCATACTCGATTCGATCAACGGCCGCATCGCGGTCGGCTGGCTGGTGGTCGAGGACCTGGTCACGGTGCTGATGCTGGTGATGCTGCCGGCGCTGGCCGGCGCGCTGGGCGGAACAGGCCCGGACGGCGGCGCCGCCGGGCCGGACGCGAACATCTGGAAAACCCTGGGGCTGACCCTGGGCCAGGTGGCCGCCTTCATCGTGTTCATGCTGGTGGTCGGGCGCAAGCTGTTCCCGTGGTTCCTGTGGCGCGTGGCGCGCACCGGTTCGCGCGAGTTGTTTACGCTGGCCGTCGTCGCTACCGCCGTGGGGATCGCCTACGGTTCATCGGAATTGTTCGGTGTGTCGTTCGCGCTGGGCGCCTTCTTTGCCGGGATGGTGCTGCGCGAGTCGCCCCTGAGCCACCGCGCGGCCGAAGAATCGCTGCCGCTGCGCGATGCGTTTTCGGTGCTGTTTTTTGTGTCGGTCGGCATGCTGGCCGATCCGATGGTGCTGGTCGAAAGCCCGCTGCGCGTACTGGCGGTGGTGGCCGTGGTCATGTTCGGCAAGTCGCTGGTGGCCTTTGCGCTGGTGATCGCGCTGCGCTATCCGCTCAATACGGCGCTGACGGTGTCTGCCAGCCTGGCGCAGATCGGCGAGTTTTCGTTCATCCTGGCGGCGCTCGGCATGTCGCTCGGCTTGCTGCCGAAAGAAGGCCAGAGCCTGATTCTGGCCGGGGCGATCATCTCGATCGCGCTCAATCCCCTGCTGTTCAAGCTGATCGAACCGCTGCAGCGCGCGCTGCGCGAACGATCGGGCGCGGCGCGCAAGGTGGAACGCTCGACCGATCCGCTGGCCGAACTGCCGATGTCGGTGCCGCAGGAACGTTTGAGCGGACAGGTGGTGCTGGTCGGGTACGGGCGGGTCGGGCGCATGATTGCGGACTCGCTCACGGCCCAGGGCGTGCACATCGTGGTGGCGGAGCAGAACCGCGAGCTGGTCGACCAGCTGCGCCGCCGCGATATTGCGGCGGTGGTGGGCAATGCGGCCGAACCGGCGGTGCTGATCCAGGCGCACATCGCGCGCGCGGCCTTGCTGGTGATCGCCACGCCGGATACCTTCCATGTGCGCGCCATGATCGAGACGGCGCGCGCGCTCAATCCGGGGATTCGTACGCTGGTGCGCACGCATAACGAGGAAGAGGCGGAGTTGCTGCGCAAGGAGACCGGCAGCCAGGTGTTCGTCGGAGAGCGGGAGCTGGCGCGCAGCATGGCGGAGAGAATCAGCCTGGATCTGGCGGCGGCGAAGCCGCACTAACCACCAAATCGTCGTTCCCGCCTGCGCGGGAACGACGAAGCATATTTAGCTGGTACTAACCTTTACAGTCGATGCTTAAACCGCAGCGGCCTCGGTACACAGTTTCAGGTTACCCAAACGCTGGCCGGCCACGTGGAACGCCAGCAGATCGCGGCGCTCTTCCAGCAGCGCGAAGACGGCATCCTTCGACAGCACGTACTGGTCCAGCAAAGTATCCTTGAGCGACTCGATCACCGCCTTGTAATCGCGGATCGCGCCCAGGGTGTAGGTGTACAGCTCATCGGACTTCTGTTCCACCTGGCGGATCGTGTGCTCGCCGCCGCCTTCGTTCTTCAGCTGCGTGTAGTCGATCTTCGAGCGCGAATACATCGACAGGCGGTTGACCATCAGATTGAGCATCTTGGTCGCTTTTTCGATGTCGTTCTGGCTGCCGACCGAAATCCCGCGCGCTCCGTAAAACAGCTCCTCGGCCGCCACGCCGCCGTACAGCTGGATCACGTCCTGCTCGAGTTCTTCCAGCGTGCGCAGCGACACGTCATCGCCCGACTGCAGCACATACCCCAGCGCACCCAGTTTCGACACCGACTCGGTACTGATCTTGAGCAGGTGCGATTTTTCCTTCACCTCGGCCAGCGACAGGCCCTGGCGCAGGTACGGATCGATCTGCATAAAGAAGTGGCCCAGTTCGTGCAGCGCCACGCGCTCGCGCTGCTTGTGCTTTTCGGCCGTGGTGGCGCGATCGGTCAGCCCCAGGGTGGCGCGCTCGAAAGCGCGGAACATCAGATCGGTGTTGATGATCGCCTTTTCCTGGATCGAGATCATGCTGGCGCGTTCGACCACGGTTTCGAGCAGCGCGGGACTGAGGTTGGCGGTCATTTCGGCGACCTGGCCCAGATCGAGGTCGTTCCAGTCGACCAGGCCGTCCTTCTTGCGGCCCAAAAAGCTCTTGAGCAGCTGGCCGCGCTCACCCTTGTTCGGCAGGCGGAAGTTGATCTTGACCGAGAAACGGCGCAGCATCGCGTCGTCCATCTCGACCGAGGCATCGTCGAAGTTCGAGGCCACCACCCAGATCACGCCGGCGCCCTTGTCGCTCTTGACGCCGTCGAGCAAACCAAGAAGCGTGTTGGCGGTGTCGTCTTCCCACTTCTTTTCGCCGCGGCCACGCGGCATGAACAGGGTTTGCGCTTCGTCCAGGAAGATGATGCAGCTGCCGCGCGCGCAGGCCTTGCGGTACAGGGCATTCAAGGCCTTGGAGCCGCCGCCCACGTAGCCCGATTCGAGCGCCGAGCCGGAGGCCTGGATCAGCGGCACGTTGAGTTTCTTGGCCAGGTAGCCAACCAGCTTGGTCTTGCCGGTGCCGGCGGGGCCGGTCAGCATCACGTTGAACGGCTTGTCGATGTTGTGCGACTTGTATTCGCTGCGGTTGCGGATCATGTCTTCCAGGTGCAGCACTTCCTGCTTGATGTCGTCCATGCCGATCAGGTCATCCATGCTGCCTTTGAGCTTGTCCGGCATGATGACGGCGGCGCTCATGCCCATGCCGGGGATGCCGAACTTGATCGCGTAGAGAATCAGCAGGATCAGGAAGATATCGAGCGCGTGGCGCTTCAGAAAAGCGACCGCTTCGGCGCTGGCGGCGTTCTGGCCTTCGTCGAGCAGGACCGCCTTGTGCGAGGCCAGGTAGTCTTCCTTGGCGATCGAGTACGGAATCGCGTTCTTGAGCAGGACTTCGCGCTCCAGGCTCAGGTGCGAGGTGCTCGGCACCTTGATCACGTGCAGCTGGGGCGCATCCTTGAATTTGAAGATGTAGCGCGGCGACTCGGACAGCGGCTTGGCCACCATCAGGTATTCCAGCTTGTCCTTCTGCGAGGCCAGCGCGGTGATGCGCGAAATGTCCTGCGAATGGACCAGCGGGCTGGTGTCCTGCTCCACATCGGCGTTATAGATGACCAAACCGACAAGCAGGACGAACAGGAGTCCGGCGCCGATGCGCACGTAGACATTCTTGAGGGCGAGCTGAAGCTTGGCAAGATTGGGCATGTGGTTACTCTATGAATGGTGGCTGCGGACGGAATTTCTATGCAAACATCGTTCTTCTGCCGCGCAATGATGGGGAGCGGCAGTGACAGCGACGTTCGATATGTGACCATGACAATTTCCGCAAACCATGTGGCCAATCGATGTCGCCTGACGGTACATCCGCACGACGGGCGATGTGGCCCATGCGTGCCCCTATGCCATCAGTTTGATGCCTGGAAGCAATAGGATTAGGGAGACTATACCGCCAAAAAAATGCCAGGTATACCTTGATCTGCTGAAAAAATTTTGCGACGCAACACCTCTGATCAACTCGACAATGCGTCTTGTGGTGGACCTGAGCAACATCAAGGCCCGCTTGGGAAATGCAGGTATGTTCGTAACATTTCGTATCAGCCCTTGATGGTAAATCGCGATCATTAGATGATCCTTAAAACCCACGAATGGATTAGTCACATGCGTCGTCTCTTCGCCTATTTCGCCAGCCTGTTCGGCGCCCGCCGCGCCGCCGAAGAAGACCATCTGACCGGCGCGGTCGACCTGTCCGATACCGCTTACTGCCACGGATTGCTGTCGCGCGACAGCGAGCTGTAACACGGGGCAATCCTCGTGTCTTCTTGACAGTTTCCTTGCGTTTTGCCGCAGCGCAGCATTTGCCGAGAAATGTTAATTCCTCTGGTCAATAAAACATCAAAAAAACGACGTTTAGAGCGGAATGGCTTTGAAATCGGTGGTGAGCGTGGTTAAATACATACCCGGGTGATTCGCATTTAGTGCTCATCTGGTTGCAATGCAGCATGAGTCATCATGCTCTTGCGGAAACCAAAAAGAAGAGGAAACACCGTGAAAAAATACGCAGTCGCAGCAGCTTTCATGCTTGCCCTGGTCGCCGCCGCACCAGCGAGCGCTATCGAGGTATTGGACAACCATCAGGCGGCCGCCGCCCATGTGGACAGCCAGCCGCGGATGAACGCCATGCAGATGGCCACGATGCCCGCCCCGCACATGTCGGAATTGCCCGAGCCTGAAGTCTTCGCCATGATGCTGCTCGGCCTGGTGCTGATCGGTTACCGCGCCCGCCGCGAAAGTGGCGAGAAGTTCCAGTAATCATAGAATTGCATAAAAATCCCGCTGGCCGCGGGATTTTTTTTGCCTGCCGGCGGCCGCACTACCAGTCGCGTCAGCCTTTGGCCGGCTCGGCGCACAGCGCCTGCAGCTTGCACATCGTATTCCAGTTGCGCGAGGTCAGCCCGTCGCCGAGCAGCTTGCTCATCGCGGCCATCGCCTTGCTTTCCAGCACGCCAGCCGGACACCACAGGTAAGCGGCATGTTCGCCCACGGACAACACCTCCAGCCCCCAGTCGGTAGCGGCCAGGGGCGCCAGCAAGGCCGGCGCGTCCGGGTCGCTGAAGACGAACACCAGCAGGCGCGCATGGTCGGTCGCCACCTCCAGCAGCGGATTGGCGGCGATCACGCGCTCGAGTTCGTCGCTGCCGAGCACGATTACCCTGGCCACCACGCCCAGCTTGACCACCATCGCATCCTGGATGCGCGCGGCGATCCTGGCGCGCGCCCGGGGCGGCGCACTACGTGGCGCACCAGGTGGCGCACTGAACACCACATTCCCGCTGTTGAGCAAGGTCCGTACGTCCGTGCAGCCCAGTTCGCCGACAAGCTGGCGCAGGTCGGCCATGGCGATCCGTTTGGCGCGCCCGACGTTAATGCCGCGCAGCAGCGCGATACAGCGTTGTCCGGTCATCGAGCGCGGCGCTTATTTGAGCAAGCCTTCGTCGCGCATGGCCTGCCGCACCATCGGCCGCTCGCTCACGCGCTTGTGAAAGGCTTGTACCAACGGAAAGCTGGAGAGATCGAACTTGAGCACGCCCGCCCAGTTGAGCACCGTAAACAGATAGGCGTCGGCCACCGTGAACTGCGATCCGGTCAGGTAGTCGCGCCCGTCGAGCTTGCGTTCGACATAGCCCAGGCGCAAGGCCAGGTTGCTGTGCGCATAGTTCACCAGGTCGGCGCCGGCATTCGGGCGGAACAGCGGGGCAAAGTTCTTGTGCAGTTCGGTCGAGATGAAGTTGAGCCACTCGACCAGCACATAACGCTCCGGGGTGCCGGCGGCGGGCGCCAGGTTTTTCTCGGGGGCCAGGTCGGCCAGGTATTGCACGATGGCAGGGCCTTCGGTCAGCAGGACGCCCTGCCCGGTTTCCAGCGCCGGCACGTAGCCCTTGGGATTGATGGCGCTGAAATCGGCCCCGCTGGCAGTGACCTTCTTGCGCAGATCGACCGCTTCGGTCGTAAATGCCAGCCCTGCTTCGAGCAGGACGATGTGCGGAGAAAGGGAACAAGCACCGGGACTGAAATACAGTTTCATGATGGTCCTTTGAGATGGAAGGGGCGCAGCCGCTGGCAATGCATCGCCGGGGCGCCGGGGCGATACGCGCGCTTGAGGGCGGCGCGTTTCAAGAATGGCCAGCGTACAATAAAACGAGCGCTCGCGCTTGGGCGCACGCAAGCAGCGTGACTATGGCGCGCCCTCGGCAGCGCCCTCGACCGGCGTCACGCGCGGGATGCGCAAGGTGAAATGGGTGCCCTGCCCCAGGGTGCTGCTCACGGCGATGGTGCCGAGAAATTGCTTGACGATCAGGTTGTACACGATATTGAGGCCCAGCCCGGTGCCGCCCTGCCCGCGCCGGGTCGTGAAAAACGGGTCGAAAATGCGGTCGAGCACGTCCGGCGCGATACCCCTGCCGTCATCCTTGACGTGCAGTTCGACCACCTCGCCGTCGAGCCGGGCGCTGATCATGATTTCGCCGGCGGTATCGACTTCGAAGGCGTGCTCCACGCAGTTGAGGGTCAGGTTGGTGATGACCTGGGCGAACGCGCCGGGGTAGCTGTCGAGCACAATGTCGTCCGGGCAGTTCAGCACCAGCGAGATCGGGGTTTTCTTGAGCTTGGGCTGGAGGCTGGAAACGATTTCCTCGATGTACTCGTGCAGGCCGAAGGGACGGCGCGCCTCGCTGGTCTGGTCGACCGCGATCTGCTTGAAGCTGTGGATCAGGTGGGCCGCGCGGTAGGCGTTGTTCATGATCAGGCGCGCGCTTTCACTGGCGGTCTCGACATAGCGCAGGATGTCGGATTTTTTCAGGCCGGCGCCGTTGACGGCGATTTCCAGCTCGTCGGTGGCGGCTTTGAGCACCGAGGCGCTGGTCAGGGCGATCCCGACCGGGGTGTTGATTTCGTGCGCGACCCCGGCCACCAGGCTCCCGAGCGAGGCCAGCCGTTCAGCCTGGAGCAGCGATTCCTGGGTCTGGCGCAAGTCGTGCATCGCCTGGGCGGTCTGCTGGGCCGAGCGGCGCGCCGCATCCTCGGCTTCGCGGATGCGCCCGATGGTCGATTTCAGGCGGCGCTGGATCTGGTTGAAGCCGCGGATCACCTCGCCGAGCTCGTCGCGCCGGTTCTCGGGCAATTCCTCCACCTCGTCGGTGCCGCGCGTGGCCAGGTCGAACAAGCCGTCGCGCAATTGCTTGAGCGGCTCGAACACCACCCGCAGCGACAGCGACAGCGCCGCCACCAGGATCAGGTCGAGCAGCAGCACTTCGATCACCTTGCGCATCAGTTCGGAAGCGAGCGCCTTGTCGATCTGGGCGCGGCTGAAATTGATCACCACCCGGCCCACCGAGACCGGCTTGATCGAGGCGCTGGCCGTGCCGCCTTCATGGAACACCAGCGGGGCGTCGACCGCCTGGCCGCCCGGCTCGGACGCGCCATCGACCCCGACCAGCTTGCCGTCGGCCGCGCGCAGCTTGCCGGCGAACAGGCCGACCGAGCTGTCGTAGACGCGGATCGCCACCACTTCGGGCGGCAGCATCTCGGCCTCGACGATGCTGTCGACCTTGGACTTGTCCAGGTCCCACAGCGCCGACGGCAGGCTGATCTGCAAACGCGTGATCACGCCCTTGCGCAGGCGCAGGTTGCTCTCCTCGAGCGCCTTGCCCAGCGAATACTGGGTGTAACTGCCCGAAATGGTCAGCACCAGGGTGACGATCACCACGAACAGCAGTTTCAGCCGGCTTTGAATACCGAACATCCGATTCCTCCCGATAAGCAGCTCCGTCCGATAAGCAGCTCCAGCCAACACTGAGCTCCTTCCGACAACCAGCGTGCGCGATGCATCTCCGAATGTACGGTAAGCCCTTCTCCTTGGCAAGAAATTGCCGTACGTGGGCACGCAAAAAGTAAAGCTTTTTGCGTGGCGCACAGGCTCGGACAGCAATGGTAAGATCGTAGCCTTACGAGGGAGGATGCCTATGAGCGCAGCTTACCAGCACCTGGCACTGGCCGAGGTGGAGCCGGGAATGGTCTTGTCCGACGATCTGCTCGACCGCCAGGGACAGATCCTCTTGCCCAAGGGCGCGATCCTGACCGACCGCACCATCGCCTTGCTGCCCAGCCACGGCATCGACGCCGTTCCCGTGCTGCGCAGCGGCGCCGCGCCGGCCGCCAGTCCCCGGCCCGACCACGCCGCCAGCGGGCAGCGCCTGGCACAGCTGTTCCGCAAGCACAAGCCCGACGAACCGCACGACTGGGCCACCAGCGCGCTGCGCCGCTATATAGAAGACTACCGCGCCGCGCGCGAGGCCGCCTTATGAGCGCCATCGTGCTCGACGACGTCCTCAAGCGCCTGGCCGACCTGCCCTCGCTGCCGGCGGTGGTGATGGAACTGCTCACCAGCATCGACCAGGAAGACATCGACATCACGGTGCTGGCCAAAAAAGTCTCGCACGACCAGGCCCTGACCGCCAAGACCCTGCGCCTGGCCAATTCCTCGCTGTACGGCCTGCAGGTGCGCGTGACCACCATCCAGCAGGCGATCACCTACCTCGGTTTCCAGACCACCCGCAACCTGATCACGGCCTCGGCCCTGACCGGCTGCTTCGCCGAGGGCCGCTGCGCCGCCTTCGACCACAAGGCTTTCTGGCGCCACTCGATCGGCACCGCCTGCTGCGCCAAGGTGCTGGCGCGGCGCGTGCGCTTCAACCAGGATTACGCCTTCACGGCAGGATTGCTGCACGATATCGGGCGCCTGGTGCTGGTCAGCAGCTACCCTGATCTGTATCAACAAGTGATGGAATACCGCGCGGCCAACGATACGTACGTACAAGATGCCGAACTGGCGGTGATGGGTGTGGACCATGTGCTGGCCGGCGTGGCGCTGGCCGAACACTGGAATTTTTCGGATACGATGAAGATGGCGATCGCCTTCCACCATGATCCGGGCGCGCCCGACGCAGGCTTGCTGGCCACCATTGTGCATGTGGCCAACGCCATCGTGCATGCGCTCGACCTGGGGCGCGAAAGCGACGATCTGGTGCCCGCCGTGTCACCGGTCGCGTGGACCGCACTGGGACTGAACGAAGAATGCTACCTGCAGGTGTTCCGCGAAACCGAACTGCAGTACGAAGAAATCACGATGATCCTGATGGGCTGACCGACCCGCCTCTGCATGCAGAGGCGGAATCAGGCGCCCCGTTCCGCTGGCATGACAGCTGACACCGCCATGCCGGAGGACTTAGTGCGCATAGTTTCCGGACGTCGATGCGTCTGGTGCCGCCGGCTTTTCCTCGGTCGCTTTTGGACGGCCCTGGGCGTCCGACAGGCGATACTTGGTGCGGCGGTCGCCCATCAGGTCGCGCAGGTCGCGGATGCTCATGCCGGTCACTTCGTGCATGCGGATCAGCAGCGAGGCGCCGACCGGCAGGCGGTGGTGGCGGATCTTGCTGATGACCGGTGGCGCGACTTCGAGCATGCGCGACAGCGCTGCATCGTTTTTCAGCTGCATTTTGCCAAGCAGAATGTCGAGCAGGTGGTTGGGGTTGTAACTTTCCTGTGATGCCAGAGCATGGTGTGCCATGATTTTACCTCGTGGTGAGTGGTTGAAATAATGCCGTTACGAACTATGTTAAAGACCCATACGCGTCTTAATAAGTTCCCGGAAAATCGCCCTTGAGCGTGATTAAACAGAACAAATCTGATAACTGGCTTAAAAGCGCGCTTCCGGATCGTATGCGCTCTGCGCTACTCACTTCCAACGCACTTGAAACTCCAAACACATTATTAGACTCATATGCAATAAGTACAACTTATCTTTACATAAGTGACATTGTTTGAAATCAAGCTAACCGCCAGAAAGCTTGTCACATCGTCATTTCAACACAGCGAGATAAATTGTGGCGCACGCAAGAACATTTATTGTCCTCAGTCCGGCCACAGAATTCCCTCGGAACTCATTGATTTACAAGAAGAAATAGGTGGTGTGCAATTAAGCAATTGTGAAACATTTCTGACGGAAACTTTTCCGGACTACATGGAAGAGTGACGGACGGCTAGTTCGACCGTTGACACGCCGCAATGGCGGGAGTGCAACATGCGTCCCGTGGCGCCTGCCGTCGCGAACATGGCCGCACCCGCTGATTTACGATAAACTGGCAACCCCGCCTGAAACCAGGCTGCAGCGCCACGTTGATCATTCCATGCAGAAAAAAGTCTTCATCAAAACCTTCGGTTGCCAAATGAACGAGTACGACTCGGACAAGATGGCCGACGTGCTCGGCGCCTCCGACGGTCTGGTTCGCACCGACACGCCGGAAGACGCCGATGTGATTTTGCTCAACACCTGCTCGGTCCGTGAAAAAGCGCAAGAAAAAGTCTTTTCCGACCTTGGCCGCCTGCGCGAGCTCAAGCTGGCGCGCCCCGACCTGCTGATCGGCGTCGGCGGTTGTGTTGCCTCACAAGAAGGCGCAGCCATCGTCAAGCGCGCCCCGTATGTCGACATGGTGTTCGGCCCGCAAACCCTGCACCGCCTGCCGCAGATGATGCGCGAACGGCGCGCCAGCGGCGACGCCCAGGTCGACATCAGCTTCCCCGAAATCGAAAAATTCGACCACCTGCCGCCGGCCAAGGTCGACGGCGCCTCGGCCTTCGTGTCGATCATGGAAGGCTGCAGCAAATACTGCAGCTACTGCGTGGTGCCGTACACGCGCGGCGAAGAAGTCTCGCGCCGCTTTGAAGACGTGCTGACCGAAGTCGCCGGCCTGGCCGCCCAGGGCGTGAAAGAAATCACCCTGCTCGGCCAGAACGTGAACGCCTTCCGCGGCGTGATGGAAGGCGGCGAGATCGCCGACTTCGCCCTGCTGCTCGAATACGTGGCCGACATTCCCGGCATCGAACGGATCCGCTTCGTCACCAGCCATCCGAAAGAATTCACCCAGCGCCTGATCGACGCCTACGCCAAGATCCCGCAGCTGGTCGACCATCTGTACCTGCCGGCCCAGCATGGCGCCGACAATGTACTCGCCGCCATGAAGCGCGGCTACACCGGCCTCGAATACAAGTCGATCATCCGCCGCATCCGCGCGGTGCGTCCGAACATGTCGATTTCGTCCGACTTCATCGTCGGCTTCCCGGGCGAGACCCAGGCCGACTTCGACGCCATGATGAAACTGATCGCGGACGTCGGTTTCGACACCAGCTACAGCTTCATCTTCAGCAAGCGCCCCGGCACCCCGGCCGCCAACCTGGCCGACGACACGGCGCACGAGGTCAAGCTGGCGCGCCTGCAGCAGCTGCAGGCCGCGATCGACGCCAACACGCGCAAGTACAGCGCCGCCATGGTCGGCACCGTGCAGCGCATCCTGGTCGAAGGTCCGTCGGTCAAGAACGCCGCCGAACTGCAGGGCCGCACCGAAAACAACCGGGTCGTCAATTTCGAGCCCGGCATGAATGCGAGCGCGCTGATCGGCCAGATGGCCGACGTGCGCATCACCGAGAGTTTTAACTACACCCTGCGCGGCGAACTCGTTGCGCGCGGTGACACTTTAGCCTGCGCCAGTTGAAAACCAAGACACCTATCCAGCCTCATTACTTCATCCCCGAACCGCTCGACAACACGCGGCTTGCCCACCTGTGCGGACCGCTCGACGAGAACCTGCGCCAGATCTCGTCGGCGCTCGACGTGACCATTTTCCGGCGCGGCGAAAAATTCATCGTCAGCGGCCATAACGCCGAACACGCGGTCCAGATCCTGGAACGCTTCTACGCGGTCGCCAACAAGATTGTCCCGATCGAGGAAGTGCAACTGGCGCTGGTCGAACAGCGCTCCGGCCTGCACAGCCAGCAAAGCCCGGACAGCACCCCGACCGAAGCGCTGCCCGACATCGAGATCAACAGCCCCACGCTCAAGACGCGCCGCCACGACCTGCGCGGACGCACGCCGCACCAGATCCAGTACCTGCGCTCGATCCTGGAGCACGACATCAGCTTCGGCGTCGGTCCCGCCGGTACCGGCAAGACCTACCTGGCGGTGGCGTGCGCGGTCGACGCCCTTGAGCGCGACGCCGTCAAGCGCATCATCCTGACCCGTCCCGCGGTGGAAGCGGGCGAGCGCCTGGGCTTCCTGCCGGGCGACCTGACGCAAAAGATCGACCCGTACCTGCGCCCTTTGTACGACGCGCTGTACGACCTGCTCGGTTTCGACCGCACCCAGAAGATGTTCGAGAAACAGGTGATCGAGATCGCCCCGCTGGCCTACATGCGCGGACGCACCCTGAACCACGCGTTCGTGATCCTCGACGAAGCGCAGAACACCACCGTCGAACAGATGAAGATGTTCCTGACCCGGATCGGCTTCGGCAGCAAGGCCGTGGTCACCGGCGACGTCACCCAGGTCGACCTGCACAAGACGCAAAAGAGCGGCTTGAGCGACGCCGTGCATGTGCTCAAGGACGTGCGCGGCATCGCGTTCACCCAGTTCTCCAGCGCCGACGTGGTGCGCCATCCGCTGGTGGCGCGCATTGTCGACGCCTACGAATCGGCCGCCTCGGTCGACGACCTGGCCGCCCTGCCGAAACCTGTTATCGCTAAAAATGTCCGCAAAAAATAAGCTGTCGCTGTCGGTCCAGTATCCCGACCCCCGCCTGCAGGAATCGATCACGCGCCCGAAAGTACGGCGCTGGGTGCAGGCGGCGCTGTTCGCGCCGGCCGAACTGACCATCCGCTTCGTCGACGCCGAAGAAGGCCGCGTGCTCAATCGCGACTACCGCGAAAAGGACTACGCCACCAACGTGCTCACCTTCGCCTACAACGAAGGCGAAGACATCGCCGAGGATGAACCGACCCGCGCCGACATCATCCTCTGCACCGACGTGCTCGAAAAAGAAGCGCTCGAACAGAAAAAGACCGTGGAAGAGCACAGCGCCCACCTGATCGTGCACGGCGTGCTGCACGCGCAAGGCTACGACCACAACGACGACGACGAAGCGACCGAAATGGAGCAGCTCGAACGCGACATCCTCGCCGTGCTGGGCTACCCCGATCCCTACGCGTCCTGAGCGCCGGGCGCCATGCGCGCCTGTCACTTTCTTTCCACAATGCTAACGCTTTGATGGACCCGGAACGGGGCTCTGAAGTACCATACGGCAAATATATAAATCGTATGTACGGTGGCGCGTTGACGTGCCTTTGCACCTTTCCGGGATTTTCGTGACCACATTTCTTTACTTGCAGCGCTTCGTCAACGGCGAGAGCGCTGTCATGCCTTTCGATGTACTGCTTTCCATCCTCGCGCGCCATGGCAAACCCGGACGCGGCGCGCACGACACCGAGATCACCTTCGCCAACGGCCTGGCGGCCGGCGCCACCCTGATCGGCGGGCGCACCGGCGGCGCCCTGTGCGTCGGCTTCGAGCGCCCGCGCTTCGACGCGCCGCTGCGCGCGCTGGTGTGGGAGTGCATGCGCGAGCTCGGCTGCGCCGTGTTCGACGACGCGCTCGAGATGGTCTATACCCCGCTGCGCGGCGCCACCGGCCTGCCGCCGGCGTTGAGCGCCGCCTGCGCCAACGGCGTGCGCCGCGTCGACAGCGCCCAGCAGCTCTGGCCCGACCAGCTCGAAACGCGCTTGCCCGACGAGGTGCCTCCCGGCCTGCCCTGCGCGAATGGCCTGCAGCTGTTCGACGAGGCCGATTTCAGCGCCAGGGAAATGACGATCGACCTGGCGCTGCGGCCCGAAGCCTGCAACGCCGCCACCCTGCGCGTGCTGCGCAACCTCGCCGCGCGCGTCGATGCCGCCGTCGGCGTCAATCCCGGCTACCACCCGTCCTACCGTTTCGTGCACGACGCCAGCGCGCAGCTGTTCCTCGCATCGGAGCCACTGGGCCCGCTGGCGCACAGCGCCGCCATGGTCAGCCCGGGCCCGGGGCTGTCCGCGCACCGTCCCGGCTTTATCGCCGCGCGCGAGATCGATGCCAGCGCCGACGTCGAACAGCGCAAGCTGGTGGCGCTGGCGCGGGACAAATACGGCATCGCGCTCGACGGCGGCGGCGCCAGCATCAACGCGCTGTCCGCCCTGCTCGACAAGCTGCACGCCTGGTATGTGCTCGAACGCGCGAAGCAGCCGGCCAATACCGCCTTCGCCAGTCCGGTCGCCTCCAGCTGGGCGCTGCGCGCCGGCTGCTACCTCGGCTCCGTGCTCGCCAGCCAGATCGGCGGCCAGTGGGGCTACGTCACGCGCGGCCAGCGCCGCCTGACGGTGGTGCGCACCCATCGCGGGCGCGTCTGCCATCCGCACCTGCAGGTGCTCGACCACATCGTCAACGGCGCCCATGACAGCGTGGCGCGCTGGTATGCGCAGCTGGCCGTGAGCGACGCCAGCGCCTGCGCGCGCGCCGACGATATCGCCTGCCGCATTCCGCGCCTGTGCGCGCTGCTGCTCGGGAGCGGCGAGTCCGCCCTGCCGCTGGCCGCGCAACTGGCGCGCGAGCAGCTCGATTACAGCGTCGCCTCGCTGCGCCATCTCGACGCCTGGCTGGCCCAGGTGCGCCAGCAGGGCGCCGCCATCCCCGCGCAAGAACTGGCGCACGCGACCGAGGCGGCCGGCGCCTATCTGGGTGAAGTCGTGCGCGGCGCCACGCCCGACCCCAGCCAGTGGCAGTGGATGAACTACGACGACATGGTGCGCGCCCACCCGGCCTTTGCGCGCCAGCGTGCGCGCGCGCGCGGCTACATGGCTTTTCTCGACAGCGTGGAGCACACCACCTACCCGCTGGCCACCGTCGGCACGCTGCTGGCCGATGCGCGCGCCGAATCGCTGCTGGACTACGCGCGCAAGCTGCTGCCGCAGGCCGCCGACGAGCGCGCAGGCCCGCTGGAGCCAGGCCAGATCGAAGACTGGCCGGCCGACGCCACGATGGAGCAGGCGCTCGAACAGGTCCGCAACGCCATCATGAAGTGGCGCCGCTCGGCCACGCCGGAAGAATACGCGGCCACCTGCGCCGACAACCCGGCCTGGATGGGCAGCGACAGCCTGACCGAGATCTACCGCCGCCAGCACCTGCTGCTGGAAAAAGGCATGGTGGTGTGGGCCTCGCTGGTCCAGGCCAACAAGGCCCTGTTTTCCGAGGGTCCGCACGACATGCCGGCGCTGCTGGCGTACAGCCTCGAGCGCCATTTCGAAGCGCGCCCGCAAGCGCTGCACCGCGTCGCCGTGGAGCTGTTCGGATACAAGGGCAAAGAGGCGCCAGCCGCGCTGCAGCACATCGTCGGCAGCCTGGCCAGCGAACAGCAACGCCCGCAGGACCTGGCGGTGCCCGCCGTGCTCACGCGCCGGCGCGTGATGATTTCCTCCTTCCTGGCGATCCGCAAGCATTTGCCGGCCGACGTGCTGCACGGCGCCTGGTTCCCGCTGCTGACCCACCCCGACACGCTGTGCCTGATGATCGCGCCGCACAAGTTCTGGCCGCCGGAACTGGTCAACGCGTGGAAGTCGGGCGCGATGGCGTAGGCGCGGCTGCCTGCGCCTGATTCCGGCCACTGGCCTGGCGCCGGCTGTTCTTCCTTGAAGGAGATGCTTGATGCACAAAGCACTCAAGATTACTGTTCTTCTGTGGGCCTGGGGATGCTGGGCCTGGACAGCCCGTAGCCTTCAGTGGTTCTGGTTCCCCCTGTCCTTCGTCCCGTACTTGCTGTTGAACGCCTTCGGTCATCACCTTGACAAAAAGAAGGACTAGCCGGCAAGGGCTGGCCAGATCGTCGTCGTACTTTTCGCACGCGCACGCGGCTTGCGGGCCTACATGAACAGGCGACGCCGCTCACCCCCATTTGTATGCCATCGCACTGTGGCATGCGGCACCTTCGGGTCTACTCGGCATTCTCAGCAAGAGGAAAACCAAGACAGGAGCAACCTGCCAATGACAGCAACAAACCAGGCAAGCGCAGTACCCGCGCAGCACGGCACCACATCCGCATGGCTCGCCACCGCAAGCCTTCCCACTTACTCCCCCTTGATGTCGACCGAGCGCGCCGACGTGTGCATGATCGGCGCCGGCATCGCGGGCCTGACCACCGCCTACATGCTCCTGCGCGAAGGCAAATCGGTGGTGGTGCTCGACGCGCTCGGCGTCGGCGCCGGCGAAAGCGGCCGCACCAGCGCGCATTTCTTCCCGCCCGACGAACGCTTTTTCGAGATCGAACGCAGCTTCGGCAGCGACAAGGCCGCGCTGGTGGCCGACACCTACCGCAAGGCCACCGACTGCGTCGAGGCCATCATCCGCACCGAACGCATCGACTGCGAATTCGAACGCGTCGACGGCTACCTGTTCAACCCCGACGGCGCCTGGAACGACATCCTCGAACGCGAATACGCCATCACCACGCGCCTCGGCCTGAACGTGCGCCGTTTCGAACGCGTGCCCGGCCTGCACTTCGACACCGGCCCGTGCCTGCGTTTTTCGCGCCAGGGCCAGTTCCATCCATTGAAATATCTCGACGGGCTGGCACGCGCCATCGAACGCCTGGGCGGGCGCATCCACGACCGCACCCGCGCGCTCGGCCTGCGCGCCGAACAGGGACGCCAGGTGGTCGCGACCGAACATGGCCAGGTCGATGCGGCCGCCGTGGTGGTGGCGAGCAACACGCCCTTCAACGAGCGCGTGGCGATGCATGCCAGGCAGGCCGGCTACCGCACCTACGTGGTGGCGCTGCGCGTGCCCAAGGATGCGCTGCCGCGCGTGCTGATGTGGGATACGGGAGATCCTTACCACTACGTGCGCCTGGCCCCGGCCGGCACTGGCGCCGACCATGAACTGCTGATCGTCGGCGGCCAGGATCACAAGACCGGCCAGGATGCGCATCCGCGGCAGCGCTACGACGAGATCGAGGCGTGGACGCGTCGGCGCTTCCCGATCGCCGGCGAGGTGGCGTACCGCTGGTCGGGCGAGGTGATGGAGCCGTCCGACGGTCTCGCCTTTTTGGGCCGCAACCGGCGCGATCGCGAGCGGCGAAGGCGCCCTGCTGCGCGACGGCGGGCGCTTGCTGGCGGTGTACCGGGGCGAGGATGGCGGGCTGCAGGCGGTATCGGCGGCGTGCACGCACCTGGGCTGCGCGGTGCACTGGAACGCGGGCGGGAAGTCGTGGGACTGCCCGTGCCACGGGTCCAGGTTCGCGCCCGATGGGGAGGTGCTGCACGGGCCGGCCAAACGCGCGCTGGCGGCGGCCACGCTGGAAGGCATCCAGAGTGGAGGAGCGCATCCGGCAGCAGGTCAAGAACGCCGGACCTGAAACGTCTCCCCCGCGAAGGGCCGCCTTGGCGCGGGGGAGACGGAGGATACGTTGTGCCATGGTGGCCGGTTCCGCTCAAAAAACAGGCAACCGCGCTTTTGGTGTATCCTACGCCTATCGCAACAACGGCTCACGCCAACTATGCCAGAGCACCCTAATGACGTCCGCACGGACGCCAAGACCCACCGGTCACTGTTTGAACGCCTGACCGCACTGATCTCTCCCGAGCCCGAAAACCGCGCCGAGCTGCTGGAAGTCCTGCACGACGCCCACGAACGCAACCTGATCGACGCCGATGCGCTGTCCATGATCGAAGGGGTGTTCCAGGTCTCGGACCTGTCCGCGCGCGACATCATGGTCCCGCGCTCGCAGATGGACGTCATCGACATCGGCAAGCCGATCGAGGAATGGATGCCGCAGGTGCTGGAAACAGCCCACTCGCGCTTCCCTGCCATCGAAGGCGAACGCGACAAGGTGATCGGCATCCTGCTGGCCAAGGACTTGCTCCGCTATTACGCCGAAGAAACTTTCGACGTGCGCGAGATGCTGCGTCCCGCCATCTTCATTCCCGAATCGAAACGCCTGAATGTGCTGCTGCGCGATTTCCGCGCCAATCACAATCATATGGCCATCGTCGTCGACGAATACAGCGGCGTTGCCGGCCTGATCACGATTGAAGACGTGCTCGAGCAGATCGTCGGCGACATCGAGGACGAATACGATTTCGATGAAGAAGAAGACAACATTCTGTCGATCAAGGAAGGCCAGTTCGGCCCGCGCTGGCGCATCAAGGCGCTGACCGAGATCAGCCAGTTCAACGAAGAACTCGGCACCAGCCTGCCCGAAGACGATGTCGACACCGTCGGCGGCCTCGTGGCGAGCCACCTCGGCCGCATGCCGCACAAGGGCGACACCTTCGATGTCGCCAATATGCGCTTCGAAGTACTGCGCGCCGACGCCCGCCAGGTGCACGTCTTGCTGGTGGAAAAACTGCCGCTGCCCGAAGACGAACACGATTGATGCTGCGCCGCACGACCGTTCCGCTCGATCCGGCGCTGCGCGCACCCCGCACCACGCTGCTGCCCATGCTGTTCGCCGCCCTCGCGGGAGGATCCAGCGTGCTGGCGTTCGCGCCAATCAGCTGGTGGCCGCTGCAAATCCTCGCGCTCGCCTTCCTGTTCTACCAGATCGGCATGGACACCAATGTGCGCCGCAGCAGCTTGATCGGCTGGGCCTTCGGCTTCGGCTGGTCGGTTGCCGGCATGCACTGGCTGTACATCACCATGAATCGCTTCGGCAACATTCCGGGGCCGATGGCGGTGGCGGCAGTGTGCCTGCTGGGCGCCTACATGGGCTTGTTCGGGGCGTTTGCCAGCGGTTTCTCGACCTGGCTGCGCAAGCGCTGGTCGTTGCCGGTCAGCAGTTTTTTGCTCCTGATAGTGCCCTTCATGTGGGGCTTGTCGGACTGGATGCGCGGCTGGATTTTGACCGGCTTCCCCTGGGTTGCCACCGGCTACGCCCATAACGCCAGCCCGCTCGGCGGCTTTGCTCCCATCGTCGGCGTGTACGGCATCGGCGTGATCGCCGCCGTGTGCGCCAGTTGCATCGTCATGCTGACCCAGCGCGCGCGCTGGCCCGGCCTCGGATTGCTGGGCGCCATCCTCGGCCTCGGCTACGGGCTCACTTTCGTGGCCTGGACCACGCCGCAAGGCATGCCGATCAGCGTGCGCCTGCTCCAGGGCAACGTCGAGCAACAGAAGAAGTTTGATCCGGATCACGTACTGCGTGCGCTGGAGATGTATCGCGGCATGATCACCGCCCAGCCGGCCGACCTGATCGCCCTGCCGGAAACCGCCATCGCCAGCCTGCCCCAGTACCTGCCGCCCGATTACCTGCCTTCGATCCAGAAATACGCCGCCGCCAGCGGCAGCCATGTTCTGTCCGGTATTCCCATGTCCGACGGCCCCGGCAGCTATGCCAACAGCGTGATCGGTTTCAGCCCGTCCGGCCAGGCCTACCGCTACGACAAGCATCACCTGGTGCCGTTCGGCGAGTTCGTCCCGGCCGGCTTTCGCTGGTTCGTCGACATGATGCGCATTCCGCTGGGCGACATGAGCCGTGGCGCCGAAGTCCAGCCGGCGTTTGCCGTCAAGGACCAGCTGGTGCTGCCGAATGTCTGCTACGAAGACGTGTTCGGCGAAGAAATCGCCATGCAGCTGCGCAACATGCCGCGCCCCGCCACCATGCTGCTGAACGTGTCGAACCTGGCCTGGTTCGGCGAATCGGTGGCGATTCCCCAGCATGTGCAGATGTCCCAGATGCGTTCGCTCGAAACCGGGCGTCCGATGCTGCGCGCCACCAACACCGGCGCGACGGTCGTGATCGATGGCCGCGGCAAGATCGTCAATTCCTTGCCGATGTACACCCACGGCATCCTGGCGGCCCAGGTGCAGGGGATGGGCGGCATGACGCCATTCATCCGCATGGGCAATTATTTGTTCCTGCTACTGTCGGCGCTGGCGTTCGGCGTTGCCTGCTTCTCGGGCCGTAACTTTGCAAAAACGCAGCAAACATGACGTTGTCAATCACTTGCCCCCCAGCGTCCCGCTAAAACCCGCTAAAATTGGTCGTTTTAGCAAACTCATTCGTTCGCGCCGTCAGCCGCGCGACAGCCACCAAGATGCTCACATTTCAACAAATTATCCTGACCTTGCAAACCTACTGGGACAAGCAGGGCTGCGCCTTGCTCCAGCCATACGATATGGAAGTCGGCGCGGGCACCTTTCACACAGGCACCTTCCTGCGCGCAATCGGACCGGAACCCTGGCGTGCCGCCTACGTGCAGCCGTCGCGCCGCCCGAAAGATGGCCGTTACGGCGAAAACCCGAACCGCATGCAGCACTACTATCAGTATCAGGTGGTCTTGAAACCGGCGCCGGAAAACATCCTCGACCTGTACCTGGGCTCGCTCAAGGCGCTCGGCCTCGACCTGCAAAAGAACGATGTGCGCTTCGTCGAAGACGACTGGGAAAGCCCGACATTGGGCGCCTGGGGCCTCGGCTGGGAAGTGTGGCTGAACGGCATGGAAGTGACGCAATTCACCTATTTCCAGCAAGTTGGCGGCCTCGACTGCAAACCGGTACTCGGCGAAATCACCTACGGCATCGAACGCCTGGCCATGTACCTGCAGGGCGTCGAAAACGTCTACGACCTGGTCTGGACCGAGTGGGAAGAGAACGGTGTCAAAAAGTCGCTCAGCTACGGCGACGTGTTCCATCAGAACGAGGTCGAGCAATCGACCTATAACTTCGAGCACGCCAACACCGACCTGCTGTTCACCCAGTTCGCCAACCACGAATCGGAAGCCAAGCGCCTGATCGAACTCGAACTGACCCTGCCGGCCTACGAGCAGATCATGAAGGCCTCGCACAGCTTCAACATGCTCGACGCCCGTGGCGCCATTTCGGTCACCGAACGCGCCGCCTACATCGGGCGCGTGCGCACGCTGTCGCGCCTGGTCGCACAAGCCTATTACGACTCGCGCGAAAAGCTGGGATTCCCGATGGCTCCCAAAGCGCCGCTCGCCGCCTGAAAGATAAAAACAGAATGATGACTCAAACTCTCCTCGTCGAACTGCTGACCGAAGAACTGCCGCCGAAAGCGCTGGCCAAACTGGGCGCCGCTTTCGCCGCCGGCATCAACAATGGCTTGAAATCGCGCGACTTCCTGTCCGACGACAGCGTCGCCACCGCCTACGCCTCGCCGCGCCGCCTGGCCGTCTCGATCAGCGGCGTGCGCGCCGTCTCGCCCGATAAATCGGTGCGCGAAAAAGTCCTGCCGGTCAGCGTCGCGCTGGACGCCGACGGCAAGGGTACCGCGCCGCTGGCCAAGAAGCTGGCCGCCCTGGGCGTGCCGGACCTCGATATCAGTACTCTGGAACGCGCCGTCGACGGCAAGGCCGAAAGCCTGTTCTACACCCGTAGCGTGGCTGGCAGCGCGCTGCAAACCGGCCTGCAGGCCGCGCTCGAAGAATCTTGCGCCCGCCTGCCGATTCCAAAGCTCATGAGCTACCAGCGTCCGGATGGCAGCACCGTGCAGTTCGTTCGTCCCGCCCACAAGCTCGTTGCGCTGCATGGCGACGCCGTCGTGCCGTTGACCCTGCTGGGCCTGGCCGCCGGCAATCAAACGCTCGGTCACCGCTTCCTGACCGATGGCGCGGCCCTGACGATTGCGCATGCGGACCAGTACGCGGCCACGCTCGAAGAGGGCGGCAAGGTGATCGCCAACATCGAGGCGCGCAAGGAAAAAATCCGCAGCGCCCTGCTGCAAGCGGCGGGCGCCGACCAGGTGCTGATGCCCGAGTCGCTGCTCGATGAAGTCTCGGCGCTGGTCGAGTGGCCGGTGGTGTACGAATGCCGCTTCGAGGAAGAATTCCTGGCCGTGCCGCAGGAATGCCTGATCCTCACCATGCAGACCAACCAGAAGTACTTTGCGCTGACCGATGCCGGCGGCAAGCTGCGTTCGCGCTTCCTGATCGTGTCGAACATCGCAACCGACGACCCGCGGCACATCATCGGCGGCAACGAGCGCGTGGTGCGTCCGCGCCTGTCCGACGCCAAGTTCTTCTTCGAGCAGGACAAGAAGAAGACGCTGGAATCGCGCCTGCCGCTGCTGGCCAATGTGGTCTACCACAACAAGCTGGGCACCCAGGCCGCGCGCTCGCAGCGCGTGGTGGCCATCGCCACCGACATCGCCCACACCATGGGCTACAACGAACAACTGGCCGCGCGCGGCGCGCAACTGTCCAAGGCCGACCTGCTGACCGACATGGTGGGCGAGTTCCCCGAGCTGCAAGGCATCATGGGCACCTACTACGCACGCCACGACGGCGAGCCGGAAGAAGTGGCGCTGACCGCGACCGAGCACTATCAGCCGCGCTTTGCCGGCGACACCCTGCCATCGACCGACACCGGCACCGCCGTGGCCCTGGCGGACAAGCTCGAAACACTGGTCGGCATCTGGGGCATCGGCCTGCAGCCAACCGGCGAAAAAGATCCGTTCGCGCTGCGCCGCCACGCGCTGGGCGTGCTGCGCATGCTGGTCGAAAAGCGCATGGACGTGTCGATCATCCAGTTGCTCGGTTTTGCCAACGCGCGCTTCGAGGGCATCGCCGGCTTCACCGATCCGGTGCTCGACGTGCGCGCCTTCATGTTCGACCGCCTGCGCGGCGTGCTGCGCGAACGCGGCTTCTCGGCCAACGAAGTCGAAGCGGTGCTCACCTCGCACGTGGACCGCCTGCACGACATCGTCGAACGCCTGGAAGCGGTGCAAGCCTTTGCCGCCCTGCCGGAAAGCGTCACCCTGGCCGAAGCGAACAAGCGCATCACCAACATCCTCAAGAAAAACGGCGCCGTGTCGGAAGCGCCTTCCGAAGCGCTGCTCAAGGAAGACGCCGAACGCACCCTGTTCGCGGCCATTACGCGCGTGCGCCCTGAAATCGACGCGGCCTTTGCGGCGCGCGATTTCGCCGGCACGCTCAAGACACTGGCCCAGCTGCGCGACGACGTCGCCAAGTTCTTCGACGACGTGATGGTGATGGACGAAGACCTGGCGCTGCGCAACAACCGCCTGGCGCTGCTGTCGGTCCTGCACGGCATGATGAACCGCGTCGCCGACATTTCGAAGCTGGCGGCCTAGGAGAGACCGGCATGAAGATGATCATCCTCGACCGAGACGGCGTCATCAACCACGATTCGCCGGCCTTCATCAAGTCGCCGGCCGAATGGATTCCGATCCCCGGCTCGCTCGAAGCGATCGCCCGCCTGAACCAGGCGGGTTATCGGGTGGTCATCGCGTCGAACCAGTCTGGCATTGCGCGCGAACTGTTCGACATGGCGATTCTCAATGCCATCCACCAGAAGATGCACGCCAGCGCGCAGCAGGTCGGCGCGGCCATCGACGCCATCTTCTTCTGCCCGCACGCGGCCATCGACAACTGCGACTGCCGCAAGCCCAAATCGGGCATGTTCGACGAGATCTCCAAGCGTTTCAAGGTCAGCCTGAAAGGCGTACCGACCGTGGGCGACTCGCTGCGCGATCTGCAGGCGGGCTTCATCAGCGGCTGCACGCCCTACCTGGTCCTGACCGGCAAGGGCGAAAAGACCCGCGAAACCGGCGGCCTGCCGCCCGGCACCCAGGTCTTCCCCGACCTGGCGGCCATGGTCAGCGCGCTGCTCAAGGTCAATGCCGCAGCCGCCGCCCCCGCCAGCGCAAGCTGACACCACCCCCTCACGCATCCCCGGAGACTTCTTTGCGTCATACCATTCTGTTCCTGCGTTCCCTGCTGTTTACCGTGATCATGGTGGTGGCCACCATTGTATGGGCCTGCGTGTGCTTCCTGGCCGCGCCGCTGCCGTACAACCAGCGCTTCTGGGTCACCTCGCGCTGGAACGTCTTCGTGATCTGGTGCGCCAAAGTCATTTGCGGCATCCGCTACGAATTCAAGGGCTATGAAAACCTGCCCGACGCGCCGGCCATCGTGCTGTCGAAACACCAGTCGGCGTGGGAGACGATTTTCCTGCTGCCGAACCTGACCCGCCCCCTGGTGTTCGTCTTCAAGAAGGAGATTTTGTATATCCCCTTCTTCGGCTGGGCCATGGCGCTGCTGCGCATGATTCCGATCGACCGCAAACAGGGCAAGAACGCCTTCAAGCACGTTGTCGCGCATGGCAAACGCCGCCTGGCCACCGGCCAATGGATTATCATGTTCCCCGAAGGGACCCGCATCCCGGTGGGACAAAAAGGTAAATACAAAAGCGGCGGTACGCGCCTGGCGATTGAAACCAATGCGGTGGTGGTGCCGATCGCGCATAATTCAGGTGAATGCTGGCCCAAGAACTCTTTTCTGAAACGCCCCGGTGTGATCACGGTCTCGGTCGGCAAACCGATTTCTCCCGATGGTCACACTCCCGACAGCTTGATGCAAGAGGTAGAAAATTGGATAGAATCAGAAATGCGCGTCATTTCGCCCCACGTCTACAGCGCTGGCTGAGCGGAGTCGGCGCCCTGATCCAGTCATCGGCGCCGCAAAAAACCGAGTCCTCGCCCAAACTCGACGGCGACCAGCTCGAACTGTTTGCCCAGGATTTTTTTGCGGCGATCGAACCGGCCGCGAAGCAGTCCATCGCGCCGCAGCCGCTGTTCAAGGCGCCGCCGGCGCCACCCAAAGTCGTTTTCCCCACGCCGGTGCGCGCACCGGACGCGCCGCCGCTGCGGCGCATTCAGCTCGGTCCCCATAGCCTCGAATTCGAACTGCGCCGCTCGACCCGGCGTTCGATCGGCTTCATGATCGACGACCAGGGCCTGCGCGTCACGGCGCCCAGGCGCATCACCCTGGCCGACATCGACAACGCCATCCGCGCCAAGCAGCGCTGGATCCTCACCAAGCTGCGCGAACGCGGCGAACGGCGCGCCACGCGCCAGGAGCGCGCGCCCGTAGTCTGGGTCGACGGCGCCCAGCTGCCTTACCTTGGCGCGAACATCACCCTGCGCCTGGTCGAGGCGCCGCGCAGCCGCTGCGAGTTCGATGCCGGGGCGCGCGTGCTGACCGTGGGCGTGGTGGCCGGGCTGGCCGAATGGCAGTTGCAGGAGCGGGTGAAAATCTGGTTCCAGGCCGAAGCCAAGCGCCTGTTCGCCGAGCGGCTCGACCTGTATGCGGAAAAACTGGGGGTGCGCCATGCGTCGCTCACGCTCTCGTCGGCCGGTACGCGCTGGGGTTCATGCACGGTCGATGGGCGCATCCGCCTGAACTGGCGCCTGGTCCATTACGCGCTGCCGCTGGTCGACTATGTGGTGGCGCATGAACTGGCGCACCTGCTGGAAATGAACCACAGCGCGCGCTTCTGGGCCAAGGTGGAATCGGTATATCCCGACTACGACGGCGCCCGGCTGGCGCTGCGCCAGCGCTCGCAGGAGATGCCGGTGGTGTTCAGCGCCTGACCCCGTGCCGGCCGGGTTGGAGCGGCATCAAAGCCGCGCCGGCGCCCGCACCGATTCGCCGAAGCGCGCCATGCTCTCGCCCTGCGCGTGGCTCAGGCAGCGGAACGGAATCGGCAAGGTGCCGCGTTTGAGCACCATCATGAAGCCGCGCGAATAGCGCCGGATCGAACATACATCGCCCCACGGCACCAGGGTCACGCCGCTGCGGCTGGCGCGCACGATGCCGTGCGTGTCGATCGTGAATTCATAGGTATGGCGGGAGCGTCCCTGCGCGACGAAATGCAGCGCGGCTGACGATGTACTTTTGGTCTGCATCCAGAACGTAGCGAGAGTGCCGATGCGGCGGCGGCGGATGATATAGCCGGCGTGCTGCCACATGAAACTGACGTATTCCGGCAGCGCATAGCGCACCGAAAACTGCACCGTCTCGGGCGCGCTGGCTGGCACCAGCCCCGGTCCGAGCGTCGGCAGCGGCATCAGCGACGCATCGACAGATATCGCGTTGACCGGATCGAGCCGCTGGCGTTGAACCAGCACGGCGACGGGCTTGCGGCTGCCCACCTGCTTTGGATGACTGAACCACATGTGCTTCCCCAGTTATTATTTATTGTGGACACATGTTACCAAAGCCTAATAAATCAGTCGTCGCAATAAACCAACTGTGCGCGCGGTCGCGCCGCGATGGCGCTGCGCGTACGCGGCGGCCTGCGCGCCCATGGCGGTGCGGGCCTCGGGGTCGCCCAGCAGGCGCGCCGCTTCGCTCAGCAGTGCGGCGGCATCCGGCACCCGCAGCGCGCCGCCGTCGGCGATGGCGTCCTCGGTGGCGAGCGCAAAATTGAAGGTGTGCGGACCGACCAGCACCGGTTTGCCCAGCGCGCATGGC
Source organism: Massilia mucilaginosa (assembly GCF_011682145.1). Classification (GTDB taxonomy): domain Bacteria; phylum Pseudomonadota; class Gammaproteobacteria; order Burkholderiales; family Burkholderiaceae_D; genus Telluria_A; species Telluria_A mucilaginosa. Next base: position 181,004 of record NZ_WHJH01000005.1, on the reverse strand, counting down.
TCGATCAGATTCTGGCCGCCCAGCGGCAGCAGGCTGCCGCCGACAAACGCCACGTCGCAGGCGGCGTAGTAGGCGAACATTTCGCCCATCGAATCGCCCAGCAGGATATCCGCATCGACGCCCTGCTGCGCGAGGCCCGAGCGGCGCTGCAGCGACAGGCCGCGTTGCTTGACCAGCGCTTCCACGTCGTCGAAACGCTGCGGGTGGCGCGGCACGATCATCAACAGCGGCGCGCCATGGGTCCACGCCATGCGCTGGAAGGCGTCCAGGATCAGCGCCTCCTCGCCATCGCGCGTGCTGGCGCACAGCAGCACCGGGCGCGCCTTGACGCGCGCGCGCAGCCAGGCGCCGGTTTCCAGGGCCGCCTCGGGCACCACCACGTCGAACTTGATGCTGCCGGTGACATCCACCTTGGGCGCACCGAAAGAACGCAGGCGCGCCGCGTCAGCCTCGGTCTGGGCGGCCACCAGGGCGATGCCGCGGCCGGCGTCGGTCATGAGTTTGCCGAAGCGCTGGCCGCGCCTGAGCGAGCGTTCCGACAGGCGCGCGTTGACCAGCGCGACCGGTATGCGCTCGCCGCATGCCGCGATCAGGTTGGGCCAGACTTCGGTCTCCATCAGGATGCAGATGCGCGGCGTGAACTGGCGGATGAAGCGGTTCACCATCGCCACGGTGTCGTAGGGAAGATAGGCCTGGATCAGGCGCTCGCCATGCTTGGCGAACAGCGCGCGGCCGGTGGCGCGCCCGGTGGGCGTCATGTGGGTGAGCAGGATGCGGCTGTCGGGATAGGCCTCGACCAGCGCGTCGATCAGCGGTTCGGCGGCGCGCGTTTCGCCGACCGACACCGCGTGCACCCAGATCGTGTGCCAGCCCGGCACGCGCTCGCGGTAGAAGCCGAGCCGCTCGCGCCAGTGCTGGCGGTAGCCCGGTTCCTTCATGCCGCGCCACCACAGGCGCAGCAGCACCAGCGGCAAGGCCAGGTACCACATCATGCTGTAGAAGGTGCGCATCAGGCCATGCCCCGCAACTGCTTGACGGCGCCCAAGACCTCGGCCACCGCCGGCGGCGCGCCCTTGTCGCCCAGGTTGACGATCCTGTCCGACCAGTTGCCTTCGGTCTTCCACTTGGGCGAGTCACAATAAATTTCGATCACCGGGCGCATGAAGGCGGCGGCGATGTGGGTCAGGCCGGTGTCGACGCCGATCACCAGCGCCGCGTTGCGCGCCAGGCCGACCGCTTCATCCATCGACAATTTGGGCAGCACGGTGGCATTCGGCAGGCTGGCGGCGAGCGTGTCGGCTTCGGCTTTCTCGAGCGGCGAACCCCAGGCCAGCAGCACCGGCATGGGCGCGAGCGCGCGCCCGGTGGCGATCCAGTTCTCCGGCGCCCATTTCTTGGCGTTGCGCGCGGTCCCGTGGAAGAACACCGCGTACTCTTCGGCCGGCATCCATGCCGGGCGGTTGGCGTGCTCGGGTCCCGGCAGGCCGAAGTCGGGCTGGGTATCGAGCGCGTAGCCGAGCGCCGCGCCGGCCACCAGGCGCCCGCGCGCCACCGCATGCGTGCGTGGATCGGTAGGGATGCTCTGGTTGTGGAAGATGCGCGAGATGCCTTCGTAGCCGGAGCCTTCGCTGCCGTTGGCCAGGCCCACCTTGCGCCCGCCCTTTGTAACGCGCGCGGCCCCCATGATGATGCCGGTCTTGAGCAGGCCCTGGGTATCGAACACATAGTCGTATTCTTGTTCGCGCACGGCCTTGAAAAAGCCGCGGATCTCGGCGCGGGTTTCCTTCTTGCCCAGGCTCTTGCGCCAGCGCCGCAAGGCGAACGGAATGATGCGGCGCACGCGCGGATTCAGGCGCACCAGGCTGACATAGCCCTCCTCCACCACCCAGTCGATGTTGGCGTCGGGATGGTGGCGCAGGATGTCGGCCACCATCGGCAGGTTGTGCAGCACGTCGCCCAGGGACGACACGCGCACCAGCAGGATGTTCAGGCGCGCCAAGCGGGGCTCGCGCTCAGAACGGCAGTTCGGCGTCGGGGCGCGCGGCCACGATCACGCGCCGGAACTCGCCCTGGATGCGGCGCAGCGCCTCCGGCGTTTCGGCTTCGAAGCGCATCACCACCACCGGCGTGGTGTTGGACGAACGCGCCAGGCCAAAGCCGTCCGGATACTCGACACGCAGGCCGTCGATGTCGATGATGCGCTCGGAGCCCGGGAAGGTGGCTTCATTGCGCAGGCGCTCGATCAGTGCCACGTTTTCGCCTTCGGCCAGGTGCAGATGCAGCTCGGGCGTGCTGTCGGACTGCGGCAGCGCGTTCATCATGGCCGAGGGATCGCTTTCCCTGGTCAGCAGTTCGAGCAGGCGCGCGCCGGAGTACAGGCCGTCGTCGAAACCGTACCAGCGGTCCTTGAAGAAGATATGGCCGCTCATTTCGCCGCCCAGCGGGGAGCCGGTTTCGCGCAGCTTGGCCTTGACCAGCGAGTGGCCGGTCTTCCACATCAGCGGACGCCCGCCATGCTTGGCAATCCACGGCGCCAGGTGGCGCGTGCATTTAACGTCGTACAAAATCTCGGCGCCCGGATTGCGCGACAGGACATCGGCCGCGAACAGCATCATCTGGCGGTCCGGATAAATGATCTGGCCATCCTTGGTGACCACGCCCAGGCGGTCGCCGTCGCCGTCGAAAGCGATGCCGATTTCGGCGTCGGTCTCTTGCAGGCAGCGGATCAGGTCCTGCAGGTTTTCAGGGTGGGCCGGGTCGGGATGGTGGTTCGGGAAGGTGCCGTCGACTTCGCAGAACAATTCGATCACTTCGCAGCCCATGCCGCGATACAGGTCGCCGGCAAAGGCGCCGGCCACGCCGTTGCCGCAGTCGACCGCGATCTTCATCGGGCGCGCCAGCTTGACGTCGCCGATGATGCGTTCGAGGTAGGCGGCGCGGATGTCGTGCGTGCTGTAGGCGCCCGGTGTGGCGGCAACGCTGCCGTCATGCGCGGCGATGCTCTGGTACAGCGCCTGGATCGTTTCGCCGTGAATCGCTTCGCCGGCCAGCACCATTTTGAAACCGTTGTAGTTGGGCGGATTGTGGCTGCCCGTGACCATGATGCCCGAGGCCGCGCCCAGCACATTGGTGCCGTAATAGACCATCGGTGTGGCCACGATGCCCAGGTCGATCACGTCGACGCCGGAGGCCTGCAAGCCTTGCGCCAGCGCTGCCGCCAGTTCCGGGCCCGACAGGCGGCCATCGCGGCCGATCACGACGGTACGCTCGCCCTTGGCCAGCGCGGCGGCCCCGAAGGCCCGGCCGATCTGGTGCGCGATGCCGGCGTCGAGCGTGCTGCCGATGACGCCGCGAATGTCGTAGGCTTTGAAGATGGTCTTGGAAAGTGGAAGCATGGAATAGAAACCTCAGGTAAGTCGCGGCGCGGCAGGATGCTGGCGTGCGCCATGCGGAACAGGCGGTACCGGGCTTGCAAACAGTGCGTCGGGATGGTGATGGGGGAAAGCGCTTAAATGAATGCCTGATATTGTAGCGGCAAGCGGGGCCTTTGGGAATTGCCCGCCGATCCTGCCGCTACATGAACTGCACGAAAAAGAATTACACGCGCAGCTTGTCGATATCCTTGCCGCCTTCGACCCATTCCTTGACCCATTTCGGCTGACGGCCACGGCCGGTCCATTGTTGGGCTGCATTGTCCGGATGGCGATAACGCACGGCCACGCTGCCAGTCTTGGCACGGATACCGGTACCAATCAGATCCTTTAGTGGCACACCAACGCTCTGTGCAATTGCCAGGATCTGTTCGCGGGCTTTGGCGACTTCCTGGTGCTCGCGCTTCTTCATTTCTTGCTTGATTTGATCCTGCAGGTTGCGCAGATCACCGACCGACATATTTGACAGATCCATCATCGTTCCTTCAAAGTGGGTTGAAACAGATTAAGTGAAATCTCACCAATTGTCGCAATATACTACATCCGCGCATTAATGCTAGTCCTTCTTGCGAAGAATGAGCCACCGGGGTGACTTAAATCGAACAATACGCGCATACAGCCACACATAACTGACGACGAACAATAAGCAGAAGAAAATCAATACCCCGGTATCTTTCCAGAACACCGTGGCCGGGATTACCGCCATCAGGGAAAACATCCACAGGTATGGCGATGTTAGCGAATTTCGGCGCATCAGGGCGCGCGCTTCTTTGCGGCCGACCGCCCATTGCACGATGCGCCGGAAAATCAGGCTGTGCAGGTGTATTCCATCCGGCATTGCGGGGGATTTGCCGCGCAAGAACATGCGGCGATAGGCCGAGAAAATCGTTTCGAAGGCCGGATATATCAGCAGCAAAGCCGCATACCAGGTCGACACGTCGGGGTTGCGCATTACCAGCAGCAGCGCCAGTTCGCCCAGCATGAAGCCGATAAAATACGCTCCGCCATCGCCCAGGAATATCAGGCCGACCGGGTAATTCCAGATCAGGAAGCCGGCCGTGGCGCCCGCCACCATCAGCGCCGCCACCAGCACGAACACATCGCCCACCTGCCACGCCACATAACCGAGCGAGATAAGCATACAAATGGTCACCACGCTGGCCAGACCATTAAAACCGTCGATGATATTAATCGCGTTGGCGATACCGGCCACCGCCAGCACGGTCAGCGGAACGGCCACCCAGATATACATGATGCGCCACGAGCTGAACGGAAAATCAATGCGGTCGAGTTTGGCGCCGAGCAAAAAGTAGCCGAGCAAGGCGGCCGCCATCGTCAATATCAGGCGCCGCAGCGCGCTGACGTTGCCGGTATAGTCTTCCACGATCCCGCCCACGAACGCCACGCCCGCGCACAGCATCAGCGACATCAGCCAGCCGGCCATGGGCGGCACGCGCCAGATCGAAATGAGCGCGCTGATCACGACCGCCATGAAAATCGGCAGCCCGCCAATGCGCGCCACGGTATGCGAATGGACTTTTTGAACGCCGAAGAAATCGGCATCGAGCGCGGGGCCATGCAGCCTGGCCTGCTTGATTACAAGCAGGGTCAGCAAGGCGGAAGCGACGAAACTCACGAGAAATGAAAACATTATTATTTATATATGCAAAAACGCGGGCAGGCTCGTGCCCTACCCGGCGGACCAACGCATGCGGTGAGTGTTGCGGTCGCCATGATCTGGTATGAAGGTAATCCATGATTGTACCGGATTACCTGCCCCCCAAATACGCCAGGATGGGGGCCAGCGACTGACGATACCCAGGTTTTATGCAAAAAAGAGCGCTTTCGGCGCCTGTTGCGGCACTTTTGCTCAGTCCTGGACAAGACCCGTGCTTGCGTCCGCTGAAGAAAGGCAGTCGGCCAGCGCCGTTTGCCAGTCGGGCAAGGGGCCGCACAGCGCCATCAGCTTGCTGCAATCGAGACTGGAATTGGCCGGCCGGGGTGCTTTGGCGCCATATTCCGCCGCAGTGATCGGAACCACCTCGCAGCCCAGGCCGGTTGCGCTGAAAATCGTCTCGGCAAAGCCGGCCCAGCTGGTGCGGCCCTGGCTGGTCAGGTGGTACAGGCCGCCGTGGCGCTCCCACCATGGGGCGCCGCCCGCCAGCGCCAGGCCCAGCAGGTGCGCGCTGGTATCGGCCAGGGTGCGGCTCCAGGTGGGCGCGCCATGCTGGTCCGCAACGATGCGCAACTGCGGGCGCTCACGCGCCAGGCGCAACATGGTCAGCAAAAAGTTATTGCCGCGCAGGCCATACACCCAGCTGGTGCGCAGGATCAGATGCCGGATGCCGGCGGCGGCAATGGCCTGTTCGCCGGCCAGCTTGCTCTGGCCGTAGACGCTCAGTGGCGCCGGGGTATCGGTCTCGGCATAGGCCCCCGCCGCGGCGCCGTCGAATACATAGTCGGTGGAGTAATGCAGCAGCGCCGCGCCCAGCTCGCCTGCCTCCCGCGCCATCAGGGCGGGCGCGTCGGCGTTGATGCGCAGTGCCAGCGCGGGCTCGTCCTCGGCCCGGTCCACGGCCGTGTAAGCGGCCGCATTGACAATCAGGCCGGGCCGCACGCTGCGCAGCACGGCGCGCAGCTGGTCGAGGTCGGCCAGGTCGCAGTCGGCGCGCGCGGGCGCGACCAGCTCGCCCAGCGGGCGCAGGCTGCGCGCCAGTTCATGGCCAAGCTGGCCGTTGGCGCCGGTCAGTAGAATTTTCATGGGAATACGTCGGACTGCGCCAGCAGCGCCCCCTTGCTGTCTTTGCCGGAGAGCATAGGCAAACCGGGCAAGGGCCATTCGATGCCGATGTCGGGATCGTTCCATAAAATCACCCGTTCCAGCTCGGGCGCCCAGTAATCGGTGGTTTTATACTGGACTTCGGCGCTATCGCTGGTGACCATGAAACCGTGCGCAAAACCGGGCGGCACCCATAGCTGACGCTGGTTTTCAGCGGATAAATCCAATCCGATCCAGCGTCCGAAAAAGGCCGACGATTTGCGCAAATCGACCACCACGTCATACACCGATCCCGCCGTCACCCGCACCAGTTTGCCTTGTGGCTGGCTGATCTGGTAATGCAGGCCGCGCAACACATTTTTGGCGGACTTGGAGTGGTTATCCTGGACGAAATGGGCGGACACACCGGTCAGTTGCTCGAATTTGCGCTCGTTAAAACTTTCGAAGAAAAAGCCCCGGTCGTCGCCGAACACGCGAGGCTCCAGGATCAGTACTTCGGGAATGGCGGTGGGCGTGACTTTCATCAGAAAATCCTATCATCGAAGATTGCAGCAAATACTGCCTGTAAGCATTAACTCTTATGCGCCGGAGCAGTGCGCACCGGCATATGATACGCAAATACGGCGGCGTCATCGAACCACATTTTGGCCAGGGTCAATTCATCAACATGTGCACCGCGGCAAACCATGTTCCAGCCCAAACCGGCACCACCGCTTGCAAAAATCATTTAGTATCCGCCGGGCCCGGAATGCCGAACCCCGATTTTATGTGAAACCTGCCAGTACTGGAATTGAATTGTTAAGAACTTATGTCATCGGCGATCTGCAAGGATGCGCCCACGAAACCGCCGTCCTGCTCAATCGCATCGAAGAAGATGCCGGCGGCCCCGCGCGCGTGCTGTTCGTCGGCGATTTGATCAACCGCGGCCCGGCGTCGCTCGACGCCCTGCGCCGGGTGGCGGCGCTGGCGCGCGCGGGCGCTGGCGAGGCGCTGCTCGGCAACCACGACCTGCATCTGCTGGCGGTGGCCGTGGGCGCGCAAAAAATGGCGAAGTCCGATACGCTCGACGCCATCCTCGGCGCGCCCGACCGCGATGAACTGATCTACTGGCTGCGTCACCGCCCGCTGGCGATGATGGCCGAAGGCCACCTGCTGGTGCACGCCGGCGTGGCCCCGCAGTGGGATGCGGCGCAAACCATGGCGCTGGCGGGGGAAGTCGAAGCGGTGCTGCGCGGGCCGGGCTGGATAGACTTTTTGCGCGGCATGTACGGCAACGAGCCGGCGCGCTGGGACGATGGCCTGAGCGGCATTGCGCGCCTGCGCTGCATCGTCAACGCGCTCACGCGCATGCGCCTGTGCGCGCCCGACGGCACGATGGATTTCAAGGAAAAGGAAAGCGCCGGCGCGCCGCCCGGATCGTCGCTGCTGCCCTGGTTCGACTTGCCGGGCCGCAGGAGCCTCGGCACCACCGTGGTGTTCGGCCACTGGTCGGCCCTCGGCCTGCTGCTGCGCGATGACGTGGTCGGTCTGGACAGTGGCTGCGTGTGGGGCGGCAAACTGACCGCGCTGTGCCTGAACGACCGCAGCCTGCTGCAGGTCGACTGCCCCGAGTACAAGGAACCGGGCAAACAGAAAGGCTAATCGGCCTTGTGTCCGAGCGCCGCGCCCACCGCGGCGTGGGCGGCGGCGCAAACGTCGCGCCGGTGCGCGCCGGCGGCGTCGATCGGCGCCATGCAGACCACGCGCGCGCTCACGGCGGGACCCGACAGGATCGCCACCATGCTCTCGGCAAAGCTCATCTCGCCGATGAATTCAATCGAGGGATGCAGCGCGCCGCTGGCGTCCACATAGCTCACCGCGTACGGCTGCACCATCACGCCGGCATCGACCGCCGCTTCGAACAGGTTGGCATGGAACGGCAGCAGGCTGCCCTGCGAGGCGGTGGTCCCTTCCGGGAAGAAGGCGACGCGCTCGCCCTGCTCCAGCTTGTGCACCAGGCCCTTGAAAATCTGGCGCAGGTCGCGCCGGTTGCCGCGCGCGAGGAATACCGTGCCGGCCTTGTCGGCCAGCCAGCCGAGCACCGGCCACTCGCGGATCTCGGACTTGGCCACGAAGCGGCACGGATACAGCGCATTGATCACAAAAATATCGAGCCACGACACATGATTGGCCACCACCATCGCGTGCGCCAGCGCCGGCACCCCGGTCGACGGCGCCACAGTCACGCCGCAGATGCCCACCAGCCGGCGCGACCAGCCCTGGACGATGCGGTCGCGCAGCGTATGGCTGGCCCACGGGAACACGAATGCGCACGCGGACAAGCCGGTCAACAGGTGAAAAAACACGCGGCACAGCCGGAAACAGAGCTTGATCTTCAAATGACTCCAGAGGAACGGGAAAGCCGGGAGCGCGAACTACCCGATGTGCATGCGGCGTCGCGCCGCATGCCACTATAACTGCGCGATCGGCTGGACTAGCCTAGCGCTGGAACGCGATGCGTCCGCCCACGATGGTCGCCTTGACCTGTCCGGCCAGTTCGTAGCCGAGGAACGGCGTGTGCTTGCCCTGGCTGGCCAGCGCCGACGCTTCCACCGTCCAGCGCGCGGCCGGATCGAACACCACCACATCGGCAGGGGCGCCGGGCGCCAGCTGGCCCACTTTCAGGCCGGCGATGCGGGCCGCGTCGATGGTGATCTTGGCGATCGCGCGCGCGAGCGGCGTGCTTGATGCCGCGGCGCCGTGCTGCATGCCGGCGTAATCGTCGGCCCACTTGATCGCCAGCGACAGCAGCAGTTCCAGCCCGGTGGCGCCGGGCGAGGCTTCGCCGAACGGCAGCAGCTTCTCGTCGTCGTCGACCGGGGTGTGGTCCGAGCAGATGGCGTCGATGGTGCCGTCGTACAGGGCGGCGCGGATCGCATCGCGGTCGCGCTGGCTGCGGAACGGCGGCGTCACGCGCGCGTTCGAATCGAAAAAGCCGATGTCGGCGTCGGTCATGTGCACATGGTGCACCGCCACGTCGCAGGTGACCGGCAAGCCTTCCTTCTTGGCCGCCTTGACCAGCTCCAGGCCGGCGGCGGACGACATGCGGCACAGGTGCACGCGCGCGCCGGTGGCGCGCACCAGTTCGAACACGGTGTGCAGCGCGATGGTTTCGGACATCACCGGCACGCCGGCCAGGCCCAGGCGCGAGGCCAGCGGCCCGCTGTGGGCGATCCCGCCGCGCCCGATGTGCGCATCCTGCGGACGCACCCACACGGTAAAGCCGAAGGTTTTGGCGTACTGCATGGCGCGCAGCAGCACGGTGGTGTCTTCGATGACTTCTTCGGCCTGCGAAAAGCCGATGCAGCCCGCTTCGGTCAGCTCCATCATCTCGGTCAGCGACTTGCCCTTCAGGCCCATGGTCAGCGCGCCGAGCGGATGCACATTTGCCTGCTGAAGTTTGCTGGCGCGGTGCTTGAGCATTTCGACCAGGCCCGGTTCGTCCAGCACCGGATCGGTATCGGGCGGACAAATCAGGCTGGTCACGCCGCCCTGCATCGCCGCCTGCATCTCGGACTTGAGGGTGGCCTTGTATTCGTAGCCCGGCTCGCGCAAACGGGCCGACAGGTCGACCAGGCCGGGAGCGACCACCAGGCCGGTGGCGTCGATGCAGTTGCCGGCATTGAAGCCGGCCGGCGCGCTGCCGGTGGCGGCGACCTTGCCGTCGATGATATACAGATCGGTGACTGCGTCGATGCCGTTGGCCGGGTCGATCAGGCGCCCGTTCTTGATATGAAGATGGTTGTTCACGTTCACCCTTGCGCTCCTGCCAGAATACTCATTACCGCCATGCGTACCGCGATCCCGAACGTCACCTGCGGCAAAATCACCGCCTGCGCGCCATCGGCTACGGCCGAATCGATTTCCACGCCCCGGTTCATCGGGCCCGGATGCATGACGATCGCATCGGGCTTGGCCAGCGCCAGGCGCTCCGGTGTGAGGCCATAGCTCTTGAAATACTCCTGCGCCGACGGCAGCAGGGCGCCGCTCATGCGCTCGTTCTGCAGGCGCAGCATGATGATGACGTCGACGTCCTTGAGGCCCTCGTCCATGTTGGTAAACACCCGCACGCCCATCTGTTCCAGCCCGCCCGGCAGCAAGGTGTGCGGGCCGATGGCGCGCACTTCCGGCACGCCCAGGGTGGTCAGGGCATGGATGTCGGAACGCGCCACGCGGCTGTGCAAAATGTCGCCCACGATGGCCACGCGCAGGTTGGTGAAGTCTTTCTTGTAGTGGCGGATCGTGTACATGTCGAGCAGACCCTGGGTCGGGTGCGCGTGGCGGCCGTCGCCCGCGTTGACCACGTGGACGTGCGACTGCTTCGTGTCGATCAGGTGCTTGGCGATCAGGTAGGGCGCGCCCGACTGCGCGTGGCGCACCACGAACATATCGGCGTGCATGGCCGACAGGTTGTCGATGGTGTCGAGCAGCGACTCGCCCTTGCTGGCGGACGATGCCTGGATATTGAGATTGATGACGTCGGCCGAGAGGCGCTTGGACGCGATCTCGAAGGTGGTGCGGGTGCGCGTGGAGTTCTCGAAGAACAGGTTGAACACGCTCTTGCCGCGCATGAGCGGCACCTTCTTGACTTCACGGTCGGAGATGCCGACGAAGCTCGACGCCGTGTCGAGGATATGATTGACGATCGATTTCGGCAGCCCTTCAATGCTTAACAGGTGCTGCAGTTCGCCATTTTTATTCAGTTGCGGATTAAGCATGGTCTTCTTCTATGGTGAGCGAAAATTGCCCGTCGCCGGCACGCGCCAGCGCAAGCGACTGATTGGCTTCCAGCGCGACACTGGTGGCGACAAAATCGGCCGCCACCGGCAGCTCGCGCCCGCCGCGGTCGGCCAGCGCCGCCAGCATGATGCGCGCCGGACGGCCATAATCGAACAGCACGTTGATCGCCGCGCGCGTGGTGCGCCCGGTGTAGAGCACATCGTCGACCAGCACGATGTTGGCGCGGTCGACGTTGAACAAAATGTGGGTCGGCTTGACGTCCGGGTGCAGGCCCTTCCTGGCAAAGTCGTCGCGGTAGAACGAGACGTCGATGAAGCCCAGGCGGTCTTTCAGGCCCAGGTCCGCCGCGAGGCGTTCGGCCAGCCAGGCGCCGCCCGAATGGATGCCGATGATGGCCGCGTCCGGCACCCCGTGCAAGCCGCCCTTCACCTGGCCGAGCAGCGTTTGATACAGCGCCTCGGCGTCGAACTGCTTGATTGCGTCGAGCTGATTAGTTGTTGTTGGCATGGTCGTCAAAGTATTGTTGCAAAATGATGGAGGCGGCCTGGTCGTCGATGATCTGGCCGCGTTTGGCGTTGATCACGGCCGACGAATAGCGTTCGTCGACCAGGGTGACCGGCAGGTTGAAGCGCCCGTGCAGCTGGTTGGCGAAGCGGCGGCAGCGCAAGGTCATCCCGTGTTCGGTGCCGTCCGGGTGGCGCGGTTCGCCCACCACCAGGCGGGCCGGCGCCCAGGCGGCGATCAGGTCGCCGATCTGCTTGAAGCGGGCCGCGTTGTCGATGGCGTTGACCACCGCGAGCGGCTGCGCCTGGCCGGTCAGGGTGTTCCCCATGGCGATGCCAATACGCTTGATGCCGAAATCGAAGCCGAGTACGAGTTCAATCACCGCTTCAGCCACGCGCGCGGTTCCTGCTGTAGCGGTCAAGCATGGCCGGCCTCGGAGGCGAGCATCATCGGGTCGATGCCAAGCAGTTTGATGGCGGCGTTGTAGCGCTCTTCGATCGGCAGGTCGAACAGCACGCGCGCGTCGGCGCCCACCGTCAGCCAGCCATTGCGGCCGATTTCATCTTCCAGCTGGCCCGGGCTCCAGCCGGCGTAGCCGATCGAGACCAGCAGCCGTTGCGGGCCGTCGCCGTTGGCCACCGCTTCGAGCACGTCGATCGAGGTGGTGAAAGCGACGTCCTCGGTCACGGTAAGCGACGACGAATAGCGCGCGCCGGGGGTGTGCAGCACGAAGCCGCGGTCGTCCTGGACCGGGCCGCCGAACATGATCGGCTCATTGACCACGGCGGTGCGCAAGCCGTCGGCCAGTTTCAGGTCGATCCGTTCGAACAGCACTTCCATGGTCATGTCGGTCGGCTTGTTGATGACCACCCCGAGCACGCCTTTATCGTTGTGCTCGCAAATGTAGACCACGGTGCCGCCGAAAATCGGGTCCTGCATCGACGGCATCGCTATCAGGAAATGATTTGCCAAATTCAATGTGAACGCCGATGCCGCGACGTTGCCTTCGTCGGGACGAAGCGCGTCGTCCTGCGACATGCCGGGCACGGGCAGAGTTTTGTCGATTTTGCTTTTCTTCATATTCGTCACTCTCTCTGCTCGCTCTCTGATGTTCCGCTTTGCTGCTAGTATCCGGGCTTGCCAACGATGGATTTTTCGATAGTTTACACTGAATTGCGGCCGCCACCATGGGAAGCGCCATCGCGCGCGCAGCTAAAGCGATGGTAGCCGATAATCCCGCCACCTTCCTTGATACCGAACACCATCAATATTATGAGTAAATCGCTCGTCTGGTTTCGCCGCGACTTGCGCGCCTTCGATCACGCCGCGCTGCATCATGCGCTAACGTCGTCGAATAGCGTCCATTGCGCGTTCATTTACGATAACACAATCCTCGACAGTTTACCGCGTGCCGACCGCCGCGTCGAATTCATTCACGCCTGCCTGGCCGAACTCGATGCGGAATTGCGTCAGTTGGGCGGTTGCCTGATCGTGCGCCATGCCGACGCGGTGGAGGCAATTCCAACACTCGCCGCCGAATTGGGCGTGGACGCGGTGTTTGTGAACGGCGACTACGAGCCGCAGGCGATCGCGCGCGACGCGCAAGTGGCCGCGCGCCTGGAAGCCGACGGCCGGCGACTGGCCAGCTACAAGGACCAGGTCATTTTCGAAAAGAGCGAAGTGCTCACGCTGGCGGGCCAGAACTTCTCGGTCTTCACGCCGTACAAGAACGCCTGGCTCAAACGCATGGCGGCCGAACCGGATTGCGTGGTGGCGTATGCGGTGGAGCCGCACGCGGCGCGCCTTGCGCCCCCTGCCGGCGAGCAGCGCCTGCCGTCCCTGCGCGAGATCGGCTTCGAGCCGACCAATCTGTCGGCATTGTCGATCCCCACCGGCATGAGCGGCGCGGCGCAGCTGTTCGAGGACTTCATCGGCCGCATCGCCGACTATGGCGAGGCGCGCAACTACCCGGCGCTCAAGGGGCCGTCGTATCTGTCGGTGCATCTGCGCTTCGGCACCCTGTCGCTGCGCCACCTGGTGCGCACGGTGACGCAACTGATCGCGCGCGGCGCCGGCGGCGAAGGCGCGCCGGTGTGGCTGGCGGAACTGATCTGGCGCGATTTCTACGCCATGATCTTGTATAACCATCCGCATGTCGTCGGGCGCGCGTTCAAGCCGGCCTACGACGCGATCGCGTTCGAGACAGGACTTGATGCCGACGAGCTGTTCGCCGCCTGGTGCGAAGGACGTACCGGTTACCCTCTGGTCGATGCGGCCATGGCGCAGTTGAACCAGACCGGCTACATGCACAACCGGCTGCGCATGGTCACGGCCTGCTTTCTGATCAAGGACCTGGGGATCGACTGGCGTCGCGGGGAGGCGTATTTTGCGCTGCACCTGAACGACTTCGACCTGTCGTCGAACAATGGCGGATGGCAGTGGGCGTCGTCGTCTGGATGCGATGCGCAGCCGTATTTCAGGATTTTCAATCCGATCACGCAGTCGGAGAAGTTCGACGCCAAGGGCAAGTTCATCCGGCGCTATTTGCCGCAGCTCGATGGTTTGTCGGACAAGGAGATCCATGCGCCGTGGACCGTGCCGCCGATGGTGCTGGCGCAAAAGAAGATCGTGCTGGGGAAGGATTATCCGGCACCCATCGTCAGGCACGACGAGGCGCGCGCGAAGACGCTGGAGCGCTATGCGGTGGTAAAGGCATCGTGATGGTGCGAGCATAAAAAACGCCCTGTACCGTTTGAGCGGTGCAGGGCGTTCTTGTTTGTGCCGCCTGTCGCTTAATGCGCTACCGGCATTTCGCGATTGAGCAAACCGGCAATCGCGGCGAGCAGCATATCTTCCTGGAACGGCTTGCCGAAGTAGGCATTCACACCCAGATCGAGCGCGTAGTTGCGGTGCTTGTCGGCGGTACGCGAGGTGATCATGATGATCGGGATCTCGTTGGTGCCGCTGTTGCCGCGAATATTCCGGGTCAAGTCGAAACCATCCATGCGCGGCATCTCGATATCGACCAGCATCAGGTCGGGCACCGTCTCTTGCAAATGCTCGAGCGCGTCCACACCGTCCTTGGCCAGCACCACCTGATAGCCCTCGCGCTCCAGCAGACGCTGGGTCACTTTACGCACGGTCAGCGAATCATCGACCACCATGATCACAAAGTCGGCCGCACGCGTCTCGGGCACCGCCGCCACCGTTTCCACCACAACGCGCTGGCGCTGTTGCGGATGATGGTCGAGGTGATGCGACAAGGCCACCGGGTTCAGGATCAGCACGATATCGCCCGAACCGAGCACCGTCGCACCCGAAATACCGATCATGCGCGAGAGCTGCGGGCCGATGTTTTTAATAACGACCTCGCGGTTGCCCTGCACGTCGTCGACCTGTACCGCCAGCCGGTCGGTGCCGCTTTTGAGCACCATCACCGGGCACGAACGCTGCGACATCGGCCGCGCTTCGGTATCGCCCAACAAGGTTGGCAGGTAATGCAGCGCCACCTTCTGGCCCTGGAATTCGACAAAGCCTTCGGCGTGCGCGGCGTTGACTGCCGCTTCTTTCATCTGCAATACCTGCTCCACCAGAATCGATGGCAGCGCAAAGGTCTTGGTACCGCTGGTGGTCAGCACGACCTGGGTGACCGCGAGGGTCAGCGGCAGGTGAATCGTGAAGCGCGCGCCCTTGCCGGCTTCGGTGGAAATCGCCACCCGGCCGCCAAGCGCCTGCGCTTGCGAGCGCACCACGTCCATACCCACGCCACGGCCGGCCAGTTCGGTCAGCGCATCGGCGGTCGAGAAGCCTGGTTCGAAAATCAGGTCGGCCGCTTCGGCGTCGGTGACGATCGCATTCGGCGCCAGCAGGCCGTTTTCACGCGCCTTGGTGCGGATGCGGGCCAGGTCGAGACCGGCGCCATCGTCGTTGAACTGGATGACCACCTCGTTACCCTGCTGGCTGACCTGGATCAGCAGCTCGCCCGTTTCGGCCTTGCCGGCCGCGCCACGGCGGGCGCGCGACTCGATACCATGCACGATGGCGTTACGCAGCAAGTGCTCGAACGGCGCGGCCATCTGTTCCAGAACGCTGCGGTCGATTTCGACCGTGCCGCCCCGGATGTCCAGGTTGACCCGTTTGTCGATTTCTTTGGCGGTCTGGCGCGCCACGCGGAACAGACGTTCCGACAGGCTGGCAAACTGCACCATCCGCACGCGCATCAGATCCTGCTGCAGATCGCGGGTCAGGCGCGACTGCACGTTCAAGTCGTCGGTGGCGCCGTCGACCGTGCGGGTCAGGCTTTCGTGGAACGACGCAACGTCGTTCACCGATTCGGCCATCATCCGCGTCAGTTCCTGCAGGCGGGTAAAGCGGTCGAATTCGAGCGGATCGAATTCGCGTTCGCTGGAAATCGACATACGCGACGAAATCTGCGATTCCGCCTGCATCTCGACTTCGCGCAACTGGCGCCGCAAGCGGCCCAGATTGTCCGAGAAGTCGCTCAGCGACGCTTTCAGGGTCGAGACCTGGCTTTCCAGCTTCGAGCGCGTGATCGACACTTCACCCGCCTGGTTGACCAGGCGGTCCAGAATGTCGGCGCGTACCCGCACCAGCGGCGTGCGGGTCTGGGCTGCGTGAGCATCGTCCACGCTGCCGGCGACTGCCGCGGCAAGGCCCGGCACCGGCACGACGCCGAGCGCAGGCTGCTGCAATTGTTCGAACAGCAGGAGCGCGTGATCGTAGTTGGCCATCAGTTCGTCGAACGCGGCTGGCGTCGACGTTCCGGCGTGGACCATGTTCTCGATCTGCGTTTCGATCTCGTGGGTGTGCTGGCCGAGGCGCATCGCACCGGCCATTCGCGCACTGCCCTTGACCGTGTGCAGGGTACGCAGAAGCTGCGCCACCGGCGTCGTGTCGGACGGATTTTGCTGCCACTTGCGCAGGTTGTTGCCGATTTCCGGCAGCAGGTCGGTGCCCTCTTCCAGGAATACCGGCAGCAAGTCGACGTCAAGGTCATCGGCGAACGACGTTTCGGGCGCCACCGGCACGGCGGCCGTCTCGGACTCCGGCTGCAGCAAGGCTTCGAGCAGCGGCACGTGCGCCGTCATCGGCTGCATCGGCACCGGTTCCGGTGCGGCTGCAACGACCGGCTGTTCGACCACGGGTTCGGCTTCGAGCACCGGCTCTTCGACAACTGGCTCGGTCTCAAGAACCGGCTCAGCTTCAAGAACGGGTTCTTCGAGCACCGGCACGTCGGCCACCGGCTCGGCTTCAAGCGCTGGCTCTTCGACTACCGGCTCGGCTTCGATGACTTCTTCGGCTTCGATGACTTCTTCGGCTTCGATGACTTCTTCGGCTTCGATGACTTCTTCGGCGTCGATCACCGGCTCGGCTTCGAGCACCGGCTCCTGCGCCTCTTCCACCACCGGCTGCGCCGGTTCCGGATTGGCCAGCAGCGGAATGTCGAACGGATCGTCCTCGCCGAACAGGGCGTCGATGGCGTCGACTTCCGGTTCGGACGGGGCGTCGGCCACGGCCGATGCGCGTTCCGGCATCACCGGTGGCGATGCCACCAGCTCGTCGAGCGTTTCGGCAAACAGGCCGTCCAGACGGCGTGCCAGGTCTTCGTCGGCGCCCGCGAACACGGCGGCCGCTTCCTGCGCCGCGAGCTGCTCGCGCAGAACGTGCAGGCGCGCCACCAGACTTGGCTCGGCCGGCGCCAGTTCGCCCAGCGCGAAGCGCTGCAGCATGTGGCGCACGCGCTCGATGGTTTCGTCGAGCAGGTCGCGCTGGGATTCATCGAACACCGGCGCGGGGCTCTTGAGCACCATCTCGACTTCGTAGGCGATTTCGCGCAGGGCGTGGAAGCCCACCGTGGCCGAAGTGCCGGCCAGGGTATGCGCGGCTTTTTCGGCTTCCGGCGTGACCTGGCGCTGCGGTTCGTGACGCCATTCGGCGAAGTCCTGGCTTAACAGGCGAACCAGCTCGTCGGTCTCGGCGAGGTAGATGTTATACAGCGGCAGTGGGATTTCAAGTTCGCCAATCCGCTTGGTATTGTCGTCGGCGGCGGCGATGGTGCCCGGAACCGGGAACTCGATCACATTGCCAGGCGCTGCGCTCTCGGTCGCAGGCAGGGCGATGATGTCGTCGAGGATCATCGGCTCGAACGAGTCGTCGATCGCAAAGTGTTCGTCGTGATGCTCGTCCACCGGAGCGGCCGCCACGATTTCCTCGACCACCGGCGCAGCCGCTGGCGCTTCGCCAGGGGCGTCGCCTAGCGCAGCATCCATGGCGAAGGTTTCGCCATGCTGCACGCGTTCGGCGGCGGCGACCAGCGCTTCGCTGGTGCGATGCGAGCTGCCGGTGGCGGCAAGCTGCTCGACCCAGGCGGTCATGTCGGTGGTGGCGCGCGTCAGCAGCGCCAGCAGGTTGGCGTCGGCCGCGCGTTCTTCCGATAACCACAGATTCATCACTTTTTCGACGGCGGCTGCGCCTTCGGCGAAGTTGTTCAGGCCAACCATGCGTCCACTGCCCTTGAGCGTGTGGAAGGAGCGCCGCAGCATCGTCAGCGTCTCCAGGTTGTTCGGCATGCTTTGCGCCGCGGGCAGGGTCGAGCCGACAAAGGCCAGCACTTCCTGCGCTTCGGAGATGAAAATTTCGAGCAGTTCGGCTTCGATTTCGTCGTCGCCCGGCGGCGCGGGCGCCGCCACCACGACCGGTGCCTTCACTTCTTCTTCAGGCTCCACCGGCGCGGCTGGCGCAGGCGTGTCGATTACCGCTACCGGCTCGATCTCGAGCACCGGTTCCTGGTCGAATTGCGATTCGCCATGCGCCGGTTTTTCGAACGGAACGGCGCGCAGCATGCCGTCGTTGCTGTCGAAGGTAAAGCGTTCGCGCGCTTCGTCGACGTTCTTGGCCAGCATGTCGACAAAGAAGCCCAGCGCGCCGATGTTCTGGGCGATGTTCTGCAGCGAGGCCGCTTCCAGTTCCGGATTGCCTTCGGACGCGGCCAGGGTGCGTACCGCATCCTTGACGTGCAGGGCGGCGCGCATCGCGTCTTCCTGGTCGAGGATAGCGACGGCGCCCTGCAACTGGTGCAGGACCGGATCGATCTGGGCCAGGGTGGCGCGCTTGCTGGTGTCGGAATAGTAGTCGTCGAGGACTTTTTCGACCTGGCGCAAGCCGTTTTTCATTTCGGCCGCCAGCACGGCGACGGTCTGCTCGTGCTGGATGCGGCGCGACAGGTCGCCCTGCCATTGCGGCGCTTCGGGCGGCGTTTCGCCGGCGCCGATGGCGCTCAGGCGCGCGCCGATGATGTCGGCATGGGCGTCGAAATCGTCGGGCAGCTGGCGGATTTTATCCAGGCTGTTCTCGATGAACAGCATGGCGGTCGCCATTTCGAGACTGAACACGCTGTTATGCTTGGTCGCCGCCGTGGCGGTGGCCACATGCACCATCTGCTGCTGCAGGCGGGCCAGCGCCGGAGCGCCCAGCTTCTCGCCGGCGGCAGCCATGGTGTTGAGCAGTTCGACGAATTCGGTTTCCAGCGCAGGCAGCGGTTCGACCGACAGGCGATCCCAGTTGCTCTTGGCCTTGGAAAGGGCTTCCTTGGCCGTTTTCAGTGCTTCGGCGTCGATGCGGCCGTAGCGGCGCGTATCGTAATCGGCCGGCACCATGCCGTCCAGATGATAGGCGCGGCGCAGGGCCAGCGCCGTCGGCGGCGGATTGGGCACGGCGGCCATGAAGAACAGGGCGTCGCGCAGCATCGTTTCGGGCAGGCTGACCTGGCCTTGCGAGAGGCGGCGGATCTGCAGATTGATCAGGCCGAAGAGCTGTTTGACATACAGGTCGCTGGCCAGGTGGCCCTGGGCCACCAGCTCGGCGAAGCCCTGCATCGCCATCCAGAAGGTGCGCGGCAAAGGCTGGTCCTGGGCGTCGGCCACGTGGGCGATCGCTTCGAGCAACACCTGGGCGTGCTGCTGCCAGCTGGTCTTGTCGGCGCTTTTCAGGAACGGCAGCAGCGCTTTTTCAAAGCGCGTGCGGCAAGCCGCGTAATCCGGCGCGCTGTCGGTCGCCACGTGGCGCTTGAGCGACACCGGCACCGACAGGTCGGCGAAAAACAGGTCGGCCGGGTGAATCCGGTCGGCGCCCAGCATTTCCTTGAGCGCGCGGTAGTAAGGGAACAGGCGCGCCGGCTGCTGTGGCGCGCCCGAAAGCAGTTCTTCGAGATACTCGATCACCGCCTGGTAAGCCTGGGCGATGACTTGCGCACGCTCTTGTGTGCAGTCGAGCAGGCCATCCTTGAAGCGGTCCAGCGCGCTCTCGGCGGCTTCGGTCATGGCGCCGGCGCCATCGACATCGACCATCTGCAAGGCGCCATGCGCCTGGTGCAGATAGGCTTTCGCATGTTTGAGCGAACTTGCCTGGGCTTCCGCCGTACGCTCCGCCGCCTCTGCCAGCGCGGTGTTGGAGCGGCCCAGCGCATCGCGGATCTCGCTCATGACCCAGGACAGCGGTCCTGTGTCGAACTGCGGCACGTGCGAATTGTCAGTAGTGGTCATGCTTACCTTGATAAATCAACCGGGTTCTCAAGCCACCACGCGGAAGCGCGATACCGAGTTTTTCAGTTCCTGCGCCAGCAGCGACAGTTGGCGAATCGATTGGGCGGTTTGCTGCGTACCGTCCTGGGTATTTTCGGTCACCGACAGGATGTGCTGAATGTTGTGCGCCACATCGTTCGCCGATGTCGCTTGCAGCTCGGTTGCGAACGAAATGCCCTGAATCAGTTCCGCAAGACGGTTCGAAACGCGCGAAATGTCGGACAGTGCGGCACCCGCGGCATCGGACAGCCTGGCTCCCTCGACCACACCCTGCGTCGATTTTTCCATAGCGGCCACCGCGTCGTGGGTATCGGTCTGAATGGTACGCACCAGCGCGCCGATCTGTTTTGCCGCTTCCGCCGAACGTTCCGCCAGTCGCTGAACCTCTTCCGCAACCACCGAGAAGCCGCGACCGGCTTCGCCGGCCGATGCCGCCTGAATCGCCGCGTTCAGCGCCAGTACGTTGGTCTGTTCGGTAATGTCGGAAATCAGTTCCGTGATCTCGCCAATCTCCTGGGACGATTCGCCCAGTCGCTTGATGCGTTTCGAGGTTTCCTGGATCTGCTCGCGGATCTCGTGCATACCCTTGATCGAGTTTTCCACCGCCGTCGAACCTTGCAATGCCGCCGCAACCGACTGGCGCGCAACCTCTGCCGATTCATTCGCCGACTTCGATACGTCGTTAATTTCGTTCGCCATTTTCAGAACCGTCTCGGACGCTTCCTGAATCTCGCGCGACTGCTGTTCGGTCGCCGCCAGCAGGTCGGTCGAAATGTTCTGCGCGTTGGTCGATGCCGAGGTAACCTGCTCGGCCGTCGTCGTCACGCGTTCCACCAGCCCGCGCAGCTCTTCCACCGTATAGTTAACCGAGTCGGCAATCGCGCCGGTGATGTCTTCCGACACCGTTGCGTGCACGGTCAAGTCACCATCCGCCACTTCCTGGAGTTCGTTCATCAGGCGCAAAATAGCGGCCTGATTCTGGTCGTTGGTCGCTTTCGCTTCTTCTTCCTTCGACTGCGCCAGCTGACGCATCGATTCCGCTTCCTGGCGACGCACATCGGCGCCGCGGGCACGGGTACGCGAGTCTTGCAGCATGACGCGGGCGATACTGACGCCGACGCCCAGGGTGAACATCGTGGACAGAGCCATGACCCAGAACCAGACCGTGGTCGAATCCTGCTCGCTGCGGAAGCCCACCTGCACCTTGGTCAGCTGCGCTTTGACTTCTTCGTTCTCGTAGAAGATCGACTGTTCGGCGCCTTTGGCGGCCGTGAATTTCGGCAGGTTGTCGAGGATCGAGGCCACCAGTTTCTGGTAGGTGTCGAATTTCGATTTGATCTGTTCGAGCTTGACGCGCAATTCCGCATCTTTCGTCGCCGACAGCTGCATCGTCTCGTTCCCGTTCAGGAAGCCTTCGACGGTGGTACGGAAGGTCGTGGTGTCGCGGCCCAGCTGGAACGCGGTTTCGGGACGAATACCGCCGGAGGTCAGGAACTCGCTGGCGCTGCGCGAGAGGCGCTGGGTCAGCATCATCAGACGGCCGATCGCCGCCAGTTCACGTGGCGTGCCGCCGCGCTGGACTTTGTCGTTGAGCAGTTCTTCGGTCATCGTCAGCAGCTCTGGCGAGAGCGTATCGAGCTGGCGCAGGGTCTTTTCGAAGCCCGTCAGTTCCGGCTTCATTTTCAAGATGGTGCCTGCGGCATTGTCGGTGCTGACCCACTTGGTTTTCGCGGTGGCGATCAGGCGGTTCATGCTGGCCGGTGGCGTCGGCAGCTGCACGCCGCCGATTTTACCGCCGCGCTGCAGCGCATCGAGGTCGGCCTTGAGCTGGGCACGGCTTTGCTCGAGCTGCACGAACGCTTCCTGGTTACCCTGGATCGCGTTAGGCGCCGCTTTACCGATACGCTGGGAGTGCATCAGGGCGTCGGATGCGATCTGCGTCTGGGCCGATGCGTCGGAGCTGCTGGCCGCGTTGCGCCACAGCGCCACCACAGTCACCAGGATGCCGGCCACGAACACCATCAGCAAAATACGCAGCTGGCGCGGCAACGACAAATGGCCGATGAACGGCAGGCGCGCGTCAACCTCGCCGTCGTCGTCGTCGTCGCGGCGCTTGCGGCCCATGATGTTGGCCAGGCGCAGCTCGTCGTGCTGATCGAGTTCGGCGCGATGGCTGTCGTCGATCACGTTCTGCGCGCTCGCCGGCGCGTCGTCCTTGTTCAAGGCCGCAGCCTCCAGGTCGGGACCGAATTCTGTATCCGGTACCGGCTCACCCTTTGGGGTACTCTTCCATGCAAATCCCATTCCAGCTCCCAGTTTCTTAAGGTATGGCCACTTATGACTGCGGCTTAAAATCCAACGTGCAAAAACCGCGCATCGGTGACGAGGGCCGCCAGGTCGAGCGGGATCCATTCGTTTGCGTCGGTATCGCGTAATCTGTCGCCAACGACTTCCATGTCGCCAGCGTGGCGCAGGCCGTAGACGCGGGCCACCAGCAGGCCGCAGTTAAAGCCCAGGTGGGTGGCCAGGGTGACGATGCGGCTGTCCGGGCCGGCCTGCGTTTCGGAGCCTCCCTGGAAGCGCGCGAAATCGATCAGGCCAACCAGGTTGCCCCGGATATTGGCCAGGCCCAGGTACCACGGCTGCGTCAGCGGCACCACCGTCACCGGCGGCACCGGCACGATTTCGCCGGCCTGGGTGAGGTCGAGCAGGAAGCGCTCGGCGCCGATCAAGACCCCCAGCTGGTTGACGCGCGCGCCGCTGTTGGTACGGGCCGCCTGCATGCGTTCGAGCAGCTGCACCTGGTACTCGCGCAGGCGGGTGCGGCGTCCCGCGCCATCGGTGGGCGCGGAGGCGACTGGGGCGTAATCGACGTCGCTCACGATTTAGGCGCCGCCGAGGGCGGCGATCTTCGCCAGCAGCAGTTCGGCATCGACCGGTTTGACCATGTAGTCGCGCGCGCCCTGGCGCAGGCCCCAGACACGGTCGGTTTCCTGGTTCTTGCTGCTGCAGATGATGATCGGCACGTCGCCCAGCTCGGGGTCGCGCGCGATGGTGCGGGTGACCTGGAAGCCGTTCGCGCCAGGCATGACCACGTCCATCAGGATCAGTTCAGGTTTGTCGTCCTTGATCTTGAGCAGTGCTTCCTCGCCGTTTTCGGCGGTGGTCACGGTGAAGCCGGCTTTGACCAGGATGTCGGTCAGGTAGTAACGCTCGGTCGGGGAATCGTCGACGATCAGGATTTTTTGTATGGCCACGGGAGGCTCCAGTAATTATTTTGAAACGGTATCGGCAGTGTGCTCGCGCACTGCGCTAAGCAGACTGTCTTTGCTAAAGGGTTTGGTCAGGTAGGCGGAGGAACCGACCATCAGGCCGCGCGCCCGGTCGAACAGGCCATCTTTCGATGACAGCATCAGCACCGGGGTGGCGTGAAAACGCGCACTGCGCTTGATCAGCGCGCAGGTCTGGTAACCATCCAGGCGCGGCATCAGGATGTCGCAGAAGATCAGCGACGGATGATGGTCGTTGATCTTGGCCAGGGCATCGAAGCCATCTTCGGCCAGCACCACCTGATATCCTGCCTGGGTGAGGAAAATCTCGGCCGAACGACGAATCGTGCTGCTGTCGTCGATCACCATGATTTTCAGTACGTTCGGTTGCGGCAATGTCGTCATATTCAGTTTCACTCGGCATGAGCATGAACGATATCATAGGGCAACCCTTTTGTCCCCTTAATGTTGCGGCTAGTCAACATGTGTCGGCAATAAGCCTCATGCCAATCAAATAACTGTCATTTCGAAGTCGTCTTTACGGGCGCCGCACTCGGGGCAGGTCCAATTCATCGGCACATCGGCCCAGCGGGTGCCGGGGGCGATGCCTTCCTCGGGCAGGCCGGCGGCCTCGTCGTACACCCAACCGCAGATCAGGCACATCCAGGTCTGGAAAGCGGCGCCTGCTGCGCCGGTTGATTCATTGCTGCTCACGTTGGACTACCCTTCTATCTAGTAAAATGCCGAATCAGGCATCTTAATCTACCGGCCGTGCAAATCCAAACTTCTCCTCTGATCTTAACGTTCGGCGTGTCCGACCCCATAGGCGCTATCGGCATCCAGGCCGACCTGGCGTGTTTTTCGGCCCTCGGCTGCCACGGCCTGTCGGTCATGACCGGCATTCTCATTTCCGACACCGCGCGGGTCGAAGACGTGCAGGAGGTCGACGCCGACTGGGTCTGCGACCAGGCCCGCGTGGTGCTCGAAGACATGCCGGTGGCCGCCTTCAAGGTGGGCGCGCTGACCAGCATCGAGCAAGCCTCGGCGATTGCCGAAATCGTCTCCGACTACCCTGACGTGCCGCTGATCCTCGACCCGTTTTTATCGAGCCTGCCCGATTCGGGTCTGGCCGACGACGACATGCTCGGCGCGATCCGCCAGATCCTGGTGCCGCAGGCGACCGTGCTGCTGCTCACGCAGGTGGAACTGGCGCGCATGGCCGAGACCTGGCGCGACGGCGGCGGCGACATGCTCAAGGAAGACGTGCTTGAACTGACCGGCATGGGCTGCCAGTATGTGCTGGTCAAGTGCACCGGCACCAGCGGCACGGGCGCCGGCGCGCAGCTGGCCAACACCCTGTTCGACGAGAACGGCGTGATCGGCACCTTCAACTGGCAGCATTTTCCCGGCCCGTTCGTCGGCGCCGGCAGCACCTTGTCGGGCGCGCTGGCCGCGCTGATGGCGCGCCAGTTCGAGCCGATCGACGCCATCCAGGCGGCCCAGGAATTCACCGTCGGCGCGCTGGCCAATGCGCAGCGCTTCGGCATGGGCAAGCTGGTGCCCAACAAATTTTTCGCACACCCCATTTCCTTATCGAGCAAGCCATGAACCAAGACTCCCTGAATAACACGCTGTTCGCGCGCGCCCAGAAAACCACCCCCGGCGGCGTCAATTCGCCGGTGCGCGCCTTCAAATCGGTGGGCGGCACGCCGCGCTTCATCACCCGCGCCGAAGGCCCCTACTTCTGGGACGCCGACGGCAAGCGCTATATCGACTACATCGGCTCGTGGGGGCCGGCCATCGTCGGCCACGCCCACCCGGAGGTGGTCAAAGCGGTGCAGGACGCGGCCGCGCGCGGCCTCTCGTTCGGCGCCCCGACCGAAGGCGAAATCCTGATGGCCGAGGAAATCTGCCGCCTGGTGCCGTCGATCGAGCAGGTGCGGCTGGTATCGTCCGGCACCGAAGCGACCATGAGCGCGCTGCGCCTGGCGCGCGGCGCCACCGGGCGCGACAAGATCGTCAAGTTCGAAGGCTGCTACCACGGCCACGCCGACTCGCTGCTGGTCAAGGCCGGCAGCGGCTTGCTGACTTTCGGTAACCCGACCTCGGCCGGCGTGCCGGAAGACTTCGTGAAGCACACCCTGGTGCTCGACTATAACAATGTGGCCCAGCTCGAAGACGCGTTCGCCTCGATGGGCGACACCATCGCCTGCGTGATCGTGGAACCGGTAGCCGGCAACATGAACCTGATCAAGGCCACGCCGGAATTCCTGCGCGCCATGCGCGAGCTGTGCACCAAGCACGGCGCGATCCTGATTTTCGACGAAGTCATGTGCGGTTTCCGCGTTGGGCTGGGCGGCGCGCAGGCGCTGTACGACATCGTGCCGGACCTGACCGCGCTGGGCAAGGTCATCGGCGGCGGGATGCCGGTGGCGGCTTTCGGCGGGCGCTCGGAACTGATGCAGAACATGGCGCCGATCGGGGCGGTGTACCAGGCCGGGACCCTGTCGGGCAATCCGGTGGCGGTGGCGGCCGGCATGACCACCTTGAAGCTGATCCAGCAGCCGGGTTTCTACGAGAAGCTGACGGCGCAGACCGCAAAACTGGCGGCCGGGCTGGCGCAAGCGGCCAAAGAAGCGGGCGTGACCTTCTGCGCCGATTCGGTGGGCGGCATGTTCGGGATCTATTTCAGCGAAGAAGTGCCGGGCAGCTATGCCGAGATGATGGCGGGCGACAAGACGCGCTTCAATGCCTTTTTCCACGCGATGCTGGACGAAGGCGTGTACTTTGCGCCGGCCGCGTTCGAGGCGGGGTTTGTGTCGGCGCAGCACGATGACGCGGTGATCGAAGAAACCATCGCGGCGGCGCGCCGGGTGTTTGCCAAGCTGGCTTGACTGTACGTTTTCAAGCCACCGAGCGCATTTCCGTCATTCCCGCGCAGGCGGGAATGACGGTGCAAAGCTCTGGGGGGGCGCGCGTACCCGACTTACCTCAACCAGCCCCTGCGCAAGAACACCAGCACCGGCGTAATCATCGAGGCCACCATCAGGCTCAAGGCCAGCGGATAGCCGAACTGCCATTCCAGCTCAGGGAAAAACTTGAAGTTCATGCCGTAAATACTGGCAATCAAAGTCGGCGGCAAGAACGCCACCGAGGCCACCGAGAAGATCTTGATGATCTTGTTCTGGTTAATGTTGATGAAACCGACCGTGGCGTCCATCAGGAAGTTGATCTTGTCGAACAGGAAGGAAGTGTGGCCGTCCAGCGATTCGATGTCGCGCAGGATCTGGCGCGCTTCTTCGAATTGCTCGGCGTTGAGCAGCCGCCCGCGCATCAGGAAACTGACGGCGCGCCGTGTATCCATCATGTTGCGCCGGATGCGGCCATTCAAGTCTTCCTCGCGCGCAATCGCGTTCAGGGCGTCGGCCGCGTCTTTATCGGTGAATTCTTTCTGCAGCACCAGCCCGCTGACTTCTTCCAGGTGCTGGTAAATACCTTCCAGCGCATCGGCCGAGTACTCGGCGTCGGTGGCGTACAGGTCGAGCAGCACGTCCATGTAATCGGCAATCGAGCCCGGCCGCGAGCGCGCGCGCATGCGCACCAGGCGGAACACCGGCAAGTCGTCGGTGTGCACCGAAAACAGCATCTTGCGCGCGAGAATGAAGGCGACCGTGACCACGCGCGAAGGGCCGTCGTCTTCTTCCAGCAGGAAGTCGGTGCGCAGATGCAGGTCGCCGTTTTCGGCTTCGTAATAGCGGGCCGACGCTTCGATATCCTTGACTTCGTCTTCGCCCGGCAAGATCACGCCGTAGATGGTCTTGACCCAGGCCCGCTCGTCGTCGTTCGGATCGGTCAGGTCGACCCACACCGGCGCCACGTTTTCGAGATCCGCCCGCGACTCGATCGGTACCTGATTGAGTCGGCCATTTTGTAGGACAAATACGTTGATCATGCGCTTTCTCGGCCGGATTCAAAACAGCGCAAGTGTACCCGTTAGGCCTGAGGCCGACCACCCCGAAACACTTAAATCGCCTCAGCGCAGCTGTTTTTCGATCATTTTGTCGAGCATCGGGTTCGAGCCCGCCGGCGCCTGCTCGAGCGGCGGCTTTTTAGGCGCTTCGATGCCCTTGGTGTCGTGAATCTGGATCACCTTGCTGGTGCGGTTGTCAGGCGTGCAATCGGTGTTGGAAATGACCGTCTTGCCGTTGATGACGCACTTGCGCATCTGGCCGTCGCCCTTGCCGGACGCCTCGCCGACGGCTTGCTTGGCCGAGTCGATCACCTTGCCGGCCCCACTGGCGGTGACGGTCTTGCCGAGTTTGGCAGCGCCCTCGGCGAACAGATTGCGCTCGTAGCGCATGGAAAACAAGGCGGCCATGGCGAGTGCCGCCAGGGCAACCGAGCCGGTGGCGACCCAGAACAGCGAGATGGCGCCATGTTGGTGACGATAGAGCATGGAAATATTCCAGTAAAGAATCAGGGCAAGTCTGCCGAACTCATACGATTGACGATGAGGGTGGTGCGGCGCGCCAGGTAGCTCGAGCTGCGGTTGCGGTCGTAATAGCGGGGATTGGGCAGCATCACGGCCAGCTTGGCGGCCTGCGCCACGCCCAGGTTGGCTGCGGTGGTGCGGTAGTAATAGCGCGCGGCCGCCTCGGCGCCGAAGATGCCGCGCCCGAATTCAGCCACGTTCAGGTAGATTTCCAGGATGCGCTGCTTGCTCATGACCGTTTCGAGCATGAAGGCGATGATCATTTCCTGGCCCTTGCGCAAGTAGCTGCGCGAGCCGGTCAGGAACAGGTTCTTGGCCAGCTGCTGGGTGATGGTGGAGCCGCCGCCGACCACCTTGTGGCGCCGGTTGTTGCGTTCATAGGCTTTTTGCAGCGCTTCCCAGTCGACCCCGTCATGCTCGGAAAAATTGGCGTCTTCCGAGGCGATCACGGCCCGTTTCAGGTTCTCCGAGATGCGCTCGTACGGCACCCACTGGTGCTGCAGCACGGCCTTGGGTTTCTTTTCGCGCATCAGGGCCAGCTGGTCGTCCATCATGTTCGTGCTCGATGGATTGACCTGGGAATACCAGCACACCATGAGGAAGAAATACAGCTGGACCACGATGAAGATCAGCAAGGGGCCGAGCAACAGCCACTTGATCCAGCGCTTGCGTGCGCCACCCTTGGCGGGCTTGGCGGCCTTGCTCATATTGCCAGGCGCAGGCGGTCCAGGAGGGCCGCGGTCTCGGGACGCGCGCC
This sequence comes from Massilia mucilaginosa, assembly GCF_011682145.1. Lineage (GTDB taxonomy): Bacteria > Pseudomonadota > Gammaproteobacteria > Burkholderiales > Burkholderiaceae_D > Telluria_A > Telluria_A mucilaginosa. The sequence goes on along the minus strand of NZ_WHJH01000005.1, from coordinate 152,393 downwards.
GCGCCACAGCAAGAAGGCTTCGGCGGCTTGCTCGACCAGCATGCCGAGGCCGTCGCGCGCCTGCGCGCCCTGGGCGGCGGCGAACAGCATGAAGCGGGTCGGGGCCTTGCCGTACATCATGTCGAGCGCCAGGGTGCCGCGACCGAAAGCGCCGGCCGGCACTGGCGGCATGGCATCAAGCAGGCTGGCCGAGGTGGCGTTGATGACCACGTCGTACGGGCCGGCAATGTCCTCGAAGGCGCAGGCGGCCAGGCGCTGGTCCTGCGCCAGCTGGGAGGCGAAGCGCTCGACCAGGGTGTCGGCCGTGGCCAGAGTGCGGTTGGCGATCGTCAGTTCGGCCGGCAAGGCGGCCAGCAGCGGCACCACGGCGCCGCGCGCGGCCCCGCCGGCGCCCAGCAGCAGCACGCGCTTGCCTTCGAGGTCGATGGCGGCGTTGCGGGTGATGTCACCCACCAGCCCGGCACCGTCGGTATTGTCGCCGATGATGCCGCCGCTGCTGTTAAATACCAGGGTATTGACGGCGCCGGCCGCGCGCGCGCGTTCGGTCAGACGGTCGACCAGGTCGGCGGCCTGGAGTTTGAAGGGCACGGTGACGTTGGCGCCCTTGTAGCCGGCGGCCACCAGGGCGCGCACGGTCGCTTCGAAGGCATCGAGCGGCGCCAGGCAGCGTTCGTACACCATCTCTTGCCCGGTCTGCCGGGCAAAGGCGGCGTGGATCTCGGGCGACTTGCTGTGGGCAATCGGATTCCCGATGACGCAGTAACGCTCGCTCATTTGGTCTGGCCGCGCAGCTCGGCTTCGAGCTTGTCTTCACGCGTGAACTTGAAGCTCGTGATCATGATCCACAAGTCGTCCTTGTCGCTGGAACGCATGTTTTTCGGGAACTGGGTGAACGGCGCGGCGCGCCGCACGATGGCCAGCGCCGCCTTGTCGAGCGCGGGATTACCCGAACTCTTTTCGATGCGCACGCCGCCTTCTTTGGTGTAAATGGTGCCGTCCTGGAAGATCGGGATGTACACGATCAGCTCGCCGTAAAGCTTCTTGCCGTCTTTCTGCGGAAAGTTCAGCGTACCGATGTCTTCGATCTTCTTCTGCGTCGTTTTGTAGTAAACGGCGTAACCGACTTCCTGCGTGCTCGGCGTGAAGAAGGTCTTGCGCGGACGCTTGTTCTGGTCTTCGATACGCTGGGCAATCTCGGCCTTCTGGCGCGCGAGCGGCTTGGTGCTCTCGATCAGGTCGTTGCCGTCTTGCTCGGGATCGGGCGTTTCCTTGTCCGTCACCGGGGCCGCATGCACATTCGAATCGTTGGCCTTGGTCAGCAGGTTTTTCTGCATCTGCTCCAGTTCGGTAATGCGGCGCAAGGTCGATTTGACGCTTTCGCCGGTCTCGTCCTTGCGCATGTCGGGCAGGGGCGAGGCGGCGCGGCCGGCGTCGGCGTTGCCGCCGCCATCGAGGTTGGCCTGGGCCAGCGCGTCCGCCTTCAGCGGTTTGCTGGCGTGCTTGGCGTTGACCAGGATGACTTCGAGGCCGGGATCGGTCGGGGTCAGGTTGAACGCCTCGGGCGCGACGAAACGGACCGCCAGCAGGGCCGCGTGCACCGCGACCGAAACGGCCACGGCAATGGACAGGGAGCTTATATTTTGCAAGTGCTTCACACGATACCGGGAAGAATCTGTTGAATCAGGGAACGGCCATTCTACATTCTAATGGCCGCCGTGGCGATGCTGGCAACGTTAGCCGGCCGCCGGCTCGCTGGTCACCACCGTGACCGAACCCTCGGCTTCCACTGCCTCGGTCGCTTCGCCAGTGTCGGCCGGGGCCGCGCTGTCCGCCGCCGTCTCTTCTTCCTCGTAATCGAGGTCGGCATCGGCAGCGATCTCGGTGCTGGAAGGCAGTTCGAGCAGGCGTGCTTCGATCGTCAAATCGAGCTCGTCCCAACGCAGGATGTCGAGTTTGACCTGCGCTCCGCGCGCCACCTGCGGCATGCCGGGCAGGCGAATGATCAGCGGAATGTCGGTCAGACGCAACACTTCATCCTTGAGCACCACCGCTTCGACCTGGCGCCGCTCCTGCTGGCCGAGCCAGCGCAGGCACCAGTAGCGCTCCATGTTCTGCTGGTGGTCGTTGTAGGCGCCATACGCCGCGTCGAAGGCCGAGACGATCGCGAACAGGTTGGCGTCGCGCGGCTTGAACGGGGCCACCAGCGGGGCCGTCACGCCATGCTCGGCGCAGGCCAGGATCTGCCACTGGTTGACCAGGTCGGTATACCGGCGCAGCGGCGAGGTGCTCCATGCGTACTGGTCCACCCCGAGGCCCTGGTGCGGCGCGGCATGGGTGACCATGCGCACCTGCATCTTGGCGGCCCAGCCGGCGCCGCTGCCGGCGCCTTGCGAACGGTAAATACCCGGCACGCCCGAGTCGTGCATCAGCTTGCCCCAGGTGCTATTCGCGAAAATCATCAGCTCGGCCACGATCTTGTCGAGCGGCGCGCCACGCTTGCGGCGCAGCACCGTCACGACGTCGTCTTCGACGTAGAAATTGAAATCGACCCGGTTGTTCTGCTCGGGTTTGAGCCCGAAACCTTCGCGCTTGACCATGCGCGCCGCTTCCAGGGTGAGCGCCCACTGCCACAGCACGGCCATCTCGGCCTTGTGCGGATACTCGCCGCTGCCCGCCGCCAGCGCTTCTTCGCTGACCACATCGTCCAGGTCGTTGTTGCGCAGGTTGCTCTTGATCGGCACCAGTTCGGCGCGGGTGACGGTCGACTTCACGCTCCAGTCGGCCGGATCGATGGTGGCGTACAGCGACACCGCCGGACAGGTCTTGCCTTCGGCCAGGGTGAAAGCGGCGACCAGTTCGTCCGGCAGCATGGTGATTTTGTCGCCCGGCATGTAGACGGTGGACATGCGCGTGCGCGCCATTTTGTCGATGGCGTCGTCCGGGCGGATGCCCAGGCCCGGCGCGGCGATGTGGATGCCGACCTGCACCATGCCGTCGGCCAGGGTGACGACCGAGAAGGCATCGTCGATCTCGGTGGTGGTGACGTCATCGATCGAGAACGCGGCCACGTTGGCGAGCGGCAGATTGGTCGGCACGCTTGGCACCGTGACGGCCGGGAAACCGGCGCCGCGCGGGAAATTCTCGAACAGGAAGCGCGCCATGTGCAGCTCTTTGGGCGAACCGATGCCGCCGGCGGCCAGCATCAGGCGCTGCGGCGTGGTGTGCAGTTCGTTGCAGGCGGCGTCCAGCGCCTTGAATTCGATGCTGTTCTTGTCCGGCTTGAACAACAGTTGCTGCACCAGCGGCCGCATCGATTCCGGCAACTTGCTGGCCTTGAGTTCGTCCACATAGCCGGCCTGGATCAGGCCCTGCTGTTTCTTTTTCTCGATGCCGGCCTGGGCCGCGCGCAAGGATGCTTCAGGGGCCGCCTTGTAGCGTCCACGTCCCTTCTTGTAGAAGTAGATCGGCGCGCCATGCAGCGCCAGGATCAGTCCGGCCGCTTCGGACGGCAGCGGGGTGTGGCCGAAATACTCGGCGCCGAGCTCGGCGAAACCGAATTCGTCCTGGCCGGCGACTTCCCACAGGAACTCGAAATCGACGTCGCCGGCAACCGCCTTGGCCGCTTCCAGCAGGTCGGCGGCGGACGGCTTTTCGTACTGCAACAGTACGTCCTTGACCTTGACCTTCGTGCGCTTGCCGCTTGGCATTTCGACCTGATAGGCCTCGCCCGCTTGCGACAATACGGTGCCGACCTTGAAATCGCCGGATTCTTCAAAAAATAGATTCATGTGAATGCTTTGTCTTTGCTTTGATATTTTTTACTTGGTATTGTTCTTTGGCGCGGGGGTCAGGTCGCGCCTGGCAAGTGCCAGGACCGGGGGCAGAAACACCTCGGTCACGAGCAAGATGCCCCGGTGGCGGCGATACAGGCAGCGCCGCGCATATAAAACAGTGTCGGCGTCCATGCCGAGCGCCGCCCGGGCCCGTTCCATCAATGGATGACCGGCGCGGATGCGCGCAAATTCCAGTTCCCCGCGCAGCACTTGCGGATCGTAAAACAGGGTACTCCCCAGCGAGCGTTCGCCCAGCCCGCCGAACAGCGGCCAGTCGCTGGCGCTGGCCGAGAGCGGCACCATCGTGTGCGCAAACACCACCGGCCTTTCGTCGCAGCGCAGCAACACTTCACGCTCCAGCACCTGGACCGTGCGCGGCAAACCCAGCGCGGCGGCTTCGTCCGCCAGGCACGGCGCGCGCCGCTGGTGCAGGCGCTGCACGCGGAAGGCCTTGCTGTGCGCGACCAGGCGCGCCGTCAGCGAGCCGCCGCTGGTGAGCCAGGCGCGCAGCGCCAGCGGCGCGTTGACCCGGTTCACATGCGCATGCCACGACGCCTGGCGCAGCGAAGCGCCCCTCACCGCACCCGGTCCGCGGCGCCGTCCAGGCAAAACCCCAGGACGTCGTCCACGTACTGCCCGAATTCGGCGATGGCGTGGTCGCTGCCCTCGATCACATGCTGGCGCGCGCCGGCGTAATGGGCCGTCATGTCGCGGTAGTCGAGCACTTCGTCGCCGGTCGCAGCCAGCAGGAAATAGCGCTCCGGACGGGTGATGGCGGGCACGGCCAGCGCGCCCAGTTCATCGATGTACGCGCGCTTGAATTCAAAAACTTTGTCGGAATGATACTCGGTCGTGACGCCGACATGCTTGTCGAGGTCTTTCAGGGGGTACACCGCCGGGTTGAGCAGCGCCGCGCGGCAGCCGATCCGCTCGGCCAGCCAGGTGGCGTAATAGCCGCCCAGCGAGGAGCCGATGATCGCCAGCTCGGCCGCATCGTAGCGTTCGACCAGGGTCAGCGCCAGATCCATCGCCTCTTTCGGCGAGGCCGGCAGTTGCGGGCAGATCAGCTCGGACGCGCGCCCCAGCGCCGCCATCTTCTCGCCCACCACGCGCGCCTTGTAGGAGCGCGGCGAGGAGCGGAAACCGTGCAGGTAAAGAATCATTGGGCCAGCGCCTCAAGCAGTTTCTGGTGCACGCCGCCGAAGCCGCCGTTGCTCATGACCAGGATATGGTCGCCCGGCTCGGCCGCGTCGGCCACCGCCTTGACCAGGAAATCCAGATGGTCGAAGCTGTGCGCGATGGCGCCCAGCGGACACAGGGCGTCGGCCAGGCTCCAGCCCAGCGCCTGCTGGCTGCCGAAGCCGAACACCAGGTCGGCTTCGCGCAGGCTGCCAGGCAAGGCGTCTTTCATCGAGCCGAGTTTCATGGTGTTCGAACGCGGTTCCAGCACGGCCAGGATGCGGCCCTGAGCCTTGTCGCCGCTGCCGATCTTTTGCCGCAGGCCGTTGACGGTGGTGGCGATCGCGGTCGGATGATGGGCAAAATCGTCGTACACGGTAATGTTGCGCACCACGCCGCGCACTTCCATGCGCCGCTTGACGCTCTCGAAGCGGGCCAGCGATTCGGCCGCCTGCGCCACCGGCACGCCCACGTGGCGCGCCGCGGCAATCGCCGCCAGCGCGTTCAGGCGGTTGTGCTTGCCGGTCAGGCCCCAGGCCACGGTGCCCACGACCGCGCCCTTGAAGACGACATCGAAGTTACCGCCGGCATGTTCCGCCATGCTCCAGTCAGCGCCGTCGCTGGCGCCGAACATTTCCTTCTCGCTCCAGCAGCCGCGCTTGAGCACGCGGCCCAGCGACGCTTCGTCGCCGTTCACGATCAGGCGGCCAACGCCGGGCACGGTGCGCACCAGATGGTGGAATTGGGTCTCGATGGCGCCGATATCGGGGAAGATGTCTGCATGATCGTATTCGAGGTTGTTCATCACGGCGGTTTTGGCGTGGTAATGCACGAACTTGCTGCGCTTGTCGAAAAACGCGGTGTCGTACTCGTCCGCTTCGATCACGAAGTAGCCGGACGGCGCGCTGCCCGCCAGGCGCGCCGAAATGCCGAAGTTCATCGGCACGCCGCCGATCAGGAAGCCCGGCGAATAGCCCGCGTCTTCCAGGATCCAGGCCAGCATGGCCGAGGTGGTGGTCTTGCCGTGCGTACCGGCCACGGCCAGCACCCATTTATCGTGCAGGATGTGTTCGCCGATCCATTGAGGACCCGACATGTACGGCAGGCTGCGGTTCAGGATTTCCTCGACCAGCGGATTGCCGCGCGCCACCACATTGCCGATCACATACAGGTCGGGATTGAGCTTGATCTGGTCCGGGCTGAAGCCCTGGATCAGTTCGATGCCCTGGGCTTCGAGCTGGGTGCTCATCGGCGGATAGACGTTGGCGTCGCAGCCGGTGACCTTGTGGCCGGCTTCTTTCGCCAGGACCGCGAGGCCGCCCATGAAGGTGCCGCAAATGCCGAGGATGTGAATATGCATGGTGTCGTGGCCAAATGAGTGAATACGCGATTTTACCCGACCCACTGGGATGGCTCGAAAAACCGTAGCGAGCGGTGCATGGTTGGCCCGAGAAGCGCAGCCGTACGAAGGTACGGTGAGCATCGCCGGACCAACCAGGCGCCGCGCAGTAGGTTTTTCGAGCTATCCCATGACTTTTTCCGTTCCAGAGTATTATCTCGCTCATGATGCCTACCCCGATTGACGATCTCTCCCTGCTGCGCGCGGAAATCGCCGCCGTCGCCGCGCGCATGATTGCCCAGGACGGCGCCGACTATGCCAGCGCCAAGCGCAAGGCCGCGCTGCAGGTGCTCGGCGAGCGCGCCGACGCCGCCAACCTGCTGCCCGATAACGTGCAGATCGAAACCGCCGTGCGCGATTACCAGGCGCTGTTCCTGGCCGACACCCAGCCGGCGCGCCTGCTCGCGCTGCGCACGGCGGCCCTGCAAGTGATGGATGCGCTGGCCGAATTTTCGCCCTACATCACCGGCGCGGTGCTCAATGGCACCGCCGGCGCGCACGACGACATCGAGCTGCAACTGTTCGCCGACAGCGCCAAGGAAGTGCAGATCTACCTTCTGAACCGCAACGTCACGATCGACATTTCCGAAACGCCGCACTTCAAGGGCGCGCGCTTCGACCCGGTCGAAACGGTCAGCTTCTTGTGGCATGGCGAAGGCGTGCACGCCGAACTGTATGAAAAGCACGACCTGCGCGGCGCCCTCAAGCCACGCGCCGACGGCCGCCCCCAGCGCGCCGACGCCGCCGCCCTGCGCAGCATGATGACCACTTCCGAAACGACAGCGACTTCCCCCCAGGACCCGACATGAACAAGCAAACGATCTTCACCTTCGCCGGTATCGCCGTGCTGGCCGGCGCGCTGGGCGCCTGGTTTGGCATGCACAACAAACAGGACCCGGTGGTGGCCTCCACCACCCCGCCTGCCGTGCAGCCGGGCGGCGCTGGCGCGACCCCGGTCGAGGCGCTGTTTGCCGAAACCCTGAACAACCCGGCCGGCACGCCGCAGGCGCTGGCCCAGTGGAAGGGCAAGGCGCTCGTGGTCAATTTCTGGGCGCCCTGGTGCCCGCCGTGCGTGGAAGAAATGCCGGAGCTGGCCGAGGTGGCCAGGGAAAACAGCGCCAAAAACATCAACATCATCGGCATCGGCATCGATTCGCCGTCCAACATCGCCGAATTTACCGGCAAATTCAATATCAGCTACCCGATTTACGTGGCCGGCATCAGCGGCACCGAACTCTCGCGCAAGCTGGGCAACAGCGCCGGCGGCCTGCCCTACACCGTGCTGATCGGCGCCGACGGCCAGGTCAAGAAAACCTATCTGGGACGCATCAAGTTCGACGAGCTCAAGGCCGACCTGGCCGCACTCAAGTCCTGAGGCACAAACCCTTGGCGCAACCGTGCTTTACGGTACGGAATGCACCAGTCAGTAACTTTTAGCAATTTTTTTCGCTTGCCAATGCCCGCAGTTGGCGGCAAAATGCGGGACTTTCGCGCAATAACGACCCTTCAACCATGGCAAAAAAGCTCCTTCTGCTCAACGGCCCCAACCTGAATCTGCTGGGGACACGGGAGCCTGAGGTGTACGGCAAGGCAACATTAGCCGACATCGAGAACGCTGCGACAGCCCAGGCTGCCGCGGCGGGCGCCACGCTAACTTGCTTTCAGAGCAATCATGAAGGTGCCCTGATCGATGCCATCCATGCCGCCCGCAGCGGCGGCGTGGACGCCATTGTCATCAATCCGGGGGGGCTGACGCATACCAGCGTGGCCTTGCGCGACGCGCTGGCCGGGGTTGCGATCCCGTTCGTGGAGGTGCATATCTCCAATATCCACCAGCGTGAAGCATTCCGCCATCACTCTTTTCTGTCCGCCATTGCGCAGGGCACCATTTGCGGGCTCGGCATTGATGGATATCGCTTTGCCATCGACTTTGCGCTTAAAAAGCGTTAATCTACTGGCATCTTCAAGCATTATGCGCGGTTATGCTTATATCATGAGCACGCCGCATACTCTTAAAACACAATAAATTCCAAGGGGTTTCACATGGATTTACGAAAACTCAAGACCTTGATCGATCTCGTCGCCGAATCGGACATCGCTGAACTCGAAGTAACCGAAGGCGAGAGCAAGGTCCGCATCGTCAAGTCATCCGCAATCCCGCAGAATCAGATGGTCATGATGCAGCCGCAAGGCATGCAGCAGCACTACGCCGGCGCCCCGGCACCGGCCCCGGTCGCCGCCCCTGTGGCCGTGCCGGCCGAGCCAACCGGCCACATCGTCAAGTCGCCGATGGTCGGCACCTTCTACCGTTCGTCGGCCCCGGGCTCGGCTGCCTACGTCGACGTCGGCTCGAACATCAAGGAAGGCGAGACCCTGTGCATCATCGAAGCGATGAAGCTGCTCAACGAAATCGACTCCGACGTCTCCGGTGTCGTGACCAAGATCCTGGTCGAAAACGGCCAGCCTGTCGAGTTCGGCCAACCGCTGTTTGTGATTGGCTGATCGACCACTATGTTTGAAAAAATTCTCATTGCCAATCGTGGAGAGATCGCGCTTCGTATCCAGCGCGCCTGCCGCGAGATGGGCATCAAGACCGTGGTGGTCCACTCCGAAGCCGACAAAGACGCCAAGTACGTGAAGTTGGCCGACGAATCGGTGTGTATCGGACCGGCGCCATCGTCGCTGAGCTACCTGAACATGCCGGCGATCATCAGCGCGGCCGAAGTGACGGACGCCGAAGCGATTCACCCCGGCTACGGCTTCCTGTCCGAAAACGCCGACTTCGCCGAACGCGTCGAAAAATCCGGCTTCGTCTTCATTGGTCCGCGTTCCGACTCGATCCGCCTGATGGGCGACAAGGTCTCGGCCAAGCAAGCCATGATCCGCGCCGGCGTGCCGTGCGTGCCAGGCTCGGACGGCGCCCTGCCGGACGATCCGAAAGAAATCATCCAGACCGCGCGCCGCGTGGGCTATCCGGTGATCATCAAGGCAGCCGGCGGTGGCGGCGGACGCGGCATGCGCGTGGTCCACACCGAAGCGGCCTTGCTCAACGCCGTGGCAATGACCAAGACCGAAGCCGGCGCCGCCTTCGGCAATCCGGAAGTGTATATGGAGAAGTACCTGGAAAATCCGCGTCACGTGGAAATCCAGATCCTCGCCGATGAACACAAGAATGCCGTCTGGCTGGGCGAGCGCGACTGCTCGATGCAGCGCCGCCACCAGAAAGTGATCGAAGAAGCGCCGGCGCCGGGCATTCCGCGCAAACTGATCGAAAAGATCGGCGACCGCTGCGCCGAAGCCTGCCGCAAGATCGGCTACCGCGGCGCGGGCACCTTCGAATTCCTGTACGAGAACAACGAGTTCTACTTCATCGAGATGAACACGCGCGTGCAGGTCGAGCACCCGGTCACCGAAATGATCACCGGCATCGATATCGTGCAAGAACAGATCCGCATCGCCTGCGGCGAAAAACTGCGTTTCCGCCAGCGCGACATCATGCTCTCGGGCCACGCCGTCGAGTGCCGCATCAATGCCGAAGACCCGTTCAAGTTTACCCCGTCGCCGGGGCGCATCGTGTCCTGGCACGCGCCGGGCGGTCCTGGCATCCGCGTCGATTCGCATGCGTACGCCGGCTATTATGTGCCGCCGCATTACGATTCGATGATCGGCAAGGTCATCGCTTACGGCGCCACGCGCGAGCAAGCCATCCGCCGCATGCAAATCGCGCTGTCGGAAATGGTAGTTGAGGGTATCCTGACGAATATCCCGCTGCATCGCGAATTGATGATCGATGCGCGCTTTATCGAAGGCGGCACCAATATTCACTACCTCGAGCAGAAACTGGCCGACAAGCCGGATCTGCCGAAAGGCCCGACCAGCCCTAACAAATCGGAAACGAAGGCAGACGCATGAGTTGGACAGAAGTTGTCATTGAAATTGCACGTGAACACGCCGAAGCCTTGTCCGACGCGTTGATGGAAGCCGGCGCCCTGTCGGTCTCGGTGGAAGACGCCGACGAAGGCACCGACCAGGAAAAGCCGCTGTTCGGCGAACCTGGCATGGAACCGACCGAAGCGGCGTGGGATCACAGCCGCGTGGTGGCCCTGACCGACGTCGACGCCGACCAGGCCGCCATCGTGGCCGAAGCGGCTGCGGCCATTGGTATCGACACCACACCAACGTTTACCACGCGCGCCGTGGCCGACGAAGACTGGGTGCGTTTGACGCAATCGCAGTTCGCGCCTATTCATATCGGCAAGAACATCTGGGTCGTTCCGAGCTGGCACGAAGCGCCGGACCCGGACGCCCTGATTCTCGAACTCGATCCTGGCCTGGCCTTCGGCACCGGCAGCCATCCGACCACGCGTTTGTGCATGGAATGGCTGGAGGCGCATCCGGCCCCCGGCAAGACCGTGCTCGACTACGGTTGCGGCTCCGGCATCCTGGCCATGGTGGCCAAGAAAATGGGCGCGGGCGACGTGGCCGGTGTCGATATCGATCCGCAAGCGATCGAATCGGCGCGCGACAATGCCGCGCGCAACCAGTGCGACATCGATTACTACCTGCCGGACAGCTTCGCCACCTCGGCCAAGCCGCATCACGCCACCGGCAAGTTCAACACGGTTGTCGCCAATATTTTGTCGAGCCCATTGAAACTGATGGCGCCGATGCTGGCCGGCCGGGTTGCCCCGGGCGGTTCGCTGGTGTTGTCCGGCGTGCTGGCGCGCCAGGCTGAAGAAGTGGCCGAGGCGTATGCCCCGTTCATTACGCTCGGCGTGTGGGCTGAGCAAGATGGCTGGGTAGCACTACACGGCCAGCTTGGCAGCAACGTTCCACCTACCCCTCGCGGTCAATAAAGGCATGGCGCTCGCCACTCGATGCCCCCATTGCAGCACGACTTTCCGGGTCGCTTCCGACCAGTTGAAGTTACGTGGGGGCATAGTGCGCTGCGGCGCCTGCAATGAAATTTTCGACGGCAACGCGGCCCTGGTCGAACTCGACGCGCTGCCGCCAGTCATCTCCTCCCCTGTTGCCCCGCCTCCCGCCGCTGCGGCGATGAGTGCGCCCGTGGATAACGGCAATCCCGTGTCCACCTTGCAGATGGAAACATCGGTCGAGCCTGCTTTCGTCCCGGTGTGGCTCAGGCCGCAGCCGGCGCCGGAGCCAGTTCCCGAGCCCGAACCGCTTCCCGAGCCCGAACCGGAGCCTGTATTCGTGCCGGAACCGGTGCCTGTGCCGGAGCCGGAGCCTGTTCCTGTGCCCGAAGCCGGGCCGGCTCAAGAGCCGGAACCGGAACCGGAGCCGGAGCCCCCGCGTACGAAACCTTTCATCCCGCTCTCGATTGCGATGTTCGTCGAGCCCGAGGATATGTATGACGAGCCGTACGCGGCGCCCTACGTCGAGCCCGAACCGCAAGCGGCAGCCTGGCGCGGCAAGTCCACGACGCCATGGCCGACGATCGACATCGGCGCCCGCGACGACGCGACGCCTGGTTCGAGCCCAGCGCCCTTTCCGATCGACATGCCGATCGATGAAGAAATCGTCGCGATTGCTCCTCCGGACGATTCTTCCGAATCGGACTTCGGCGAGCTGAGCTTCAACGAGCCGCTGCTCGATCTGAACTATCCATCGGCGCCGGTACGCGATGCGAACGCGCGTATCGAGCCGGTCTTCTTCGAGCCGGAGCGCGAGGAGCCGGAGTTTGCCGAGCCGCTGTTGGTGGAACCGCGCTTTGCCGAGCCGGCCTTCGAGGAACCGCGTTTTGCCGAACCGGCTTTCACGCAAGCGCTACCTGCCGAAGCAGCGCCGGAACCGATGTTGCCCGAGCCCGCATTGGCCGAGCCAGTAGCCGTGGAGCTGTCCGCCGCCGCCGAGCCGGCGCACGACGAACTGCCGCCACTCGAACCCGCGTTCGACGAGCCGGTCCAGGTCGAACCTGCCGTTGCCGAGCCAGATCAATTCCTGCCACCGCTGGCCGAGCCTGATCCGGCCGAGCCTGACTTGGACGAACCGGTCCACATCGAGCCGGCCGCTGCCGAGCCAGCCCAGTTCCTGCCGCCGCTGGCCGAACCTGTCTTCGACGAACCTGATCCGGCCGCACCTGATCCGGCCGAGCCTGATCCGGCCAAACCGGTCCACGTCGAGCCGGCCGTTGCCGAGCCTGCCCACTTCGACGCGCCGGCGATCGAGCCAGTCTTCGACGAGCCGGCGCGCGTCGAGCCGGCCGTCACCAAGCCGGGCCGCATCGAGCCGATGCTGGTCGAGCACGCATATGACGAGCCCGGCCACACCGTGATGGTGCTGTCCTACGCCGAAGAAATCGACGACCACGCGCGCAGCGACGCCTTGCTGAACCCGAACACCGAACCGCTGGTGCGCGACCTGGAGCATGCCCCGCTGCCGCTGCTGCGCCAGTCCTCGGGCGACAAGCCGGCCAGCGTGCCGGCCGCGCCACCGCCACCAGCGCCGGCGCCAGTCATCTCCGAGCCCGAGAACGACGAGCCCGATTTCCTGCGCCGCAGCCGCGAACTGGAAGAAAAGCAAGGCTCGCGCCGCATCGCGTTGATGATCGGCTCGCTTGTACTGGCGATCCTGCTCGTGGCCCAGGGCGTCACGACCTTCCGCAACATCCTGGTGGCCAAGTTTCCGGCAGTCAAACCGGTACTGGTATCGGCCTGCGCCACGCTTGGCTGCAAGCTCGAACTGCCGGCCCAGATCGACAGCCTGAGCATCGAAACGGGCGAGCTGCAATCGCTCGGCGCCAACGCCTTTACGCTCTCGACCCTGCTGCGCAACCAGAGCGACCTGACCCAGGCCTGGCCGAACATCGAACTGGCGCTGACCGATGGCAACGACAAGACCTTGCTGCGGCGCGTCGTCGTGCCGGCCGAATACCTGCCCAAAGGCACGGTGACCGCCAAAGGCTTCACGGCGCGGTCCGAACAAGCGATCAAACTGACTTTTGAAGTAAAACAGATCAAGGCATCCGGCTACCGCATCGCCATCTTCTATCCATAAGGGACCCTCATGACCAAGACCACACTGATCTGCGGATCGCTCGCATTCGACAAGATCATGCAATACAACGGCCGTTTCGGCGAAACGCTGCTGGCCGACCAACTGCACAAGGTCAACGTCTCCTTCCTGGTACCCACCTTGCGCACCGAATACGGCGGCTGCTCGGCCAATATTGCCTACAACCTCAAGATGCTGGGCGGCGAGCCGCTGATCATGGCCGCGATCGGCCAGGATGGCGGCGAGTACATGGAGCGCTTCGACAAGCTCGGCATCGAGACGCGCGGGATCCGCAAGATCACCCACTCGTACACCGCGCAATGCTTCGTTACGGCAGACCTGGACAACAACCAGATCAATGCCTTCCACCCGGGCGCGATGGAATTCGCGCATGAAAACAATGTCGGCGACCAGGGCGAGCTGCGCGTGGCGATCATCGCGCCGGACGGTCGTGGCGGCATGATCAAGCACGCGCGCGACTGTGCGGCGCTGCAAGTGCCGTTCATGTTCGATCCGGGCCAGCAATTGCCGATGTTCAGCGGCGACGAATTGATCGAATTCATCAACCAGGCGACCTACGTGGCCGCCAACGACTACGAATTCGAAATGTTGATGGACCGCACGGGCCTGACCCTGGCCGAGATTGCCGGGCGCCTGGAAGCGCTGATCATCACGCGCGGCGAAAAGGGCTCGGAAATCCACACCGGCGGCAAGCGCCACGAGATTCCCTGCGTACAAGCAGCGGCCGTGGTCGATCCGACCGGTTGCGGCGACGCCTACCGCGCCGGGCTGCTGTTCGGCATCACCAACGACCTCGACTGGCCTACCACAGGCCGCCTGGCGAGCCTGATGGGCGCAATCAAGATCGCGCACCAGGGTGGCCAGAACCACCTCGTCACGGCCGACCAGATCGCCGACAAGTTCGAAGCCGAGTTCGGCTACCGCTTCTAAGTTGCCTAACCGGGGTCAGCGCTCCGAATCGACACAAACATGTTTCGATTTGGAGCGCTGACTCCGGTTGAAATTAGTGGATTTACTTCAACAGGATCTGCGCGACCCGCTCCGGCGTCAGGCTGCCTGACACCACTTCGATCAGCTTGCGCTTGCTGGTCAGGCCGTGCGTGATCGTGAGCGCGCTTTTCGGCACGCCCAATTCTCCAGATAAATATTTGATCAAGGCCTCGTTGGCCTTGCCTTCAATCGGCTGCGCCTGCAACTTGAGCTTGAGCGCGTCGTCCAGCACGCCGATCACCTCGGTCTTCCTGGCATTCGGCGTGATCTGCACCGCCAGCCGCAGCGCGCCCGGCAAGGCCGAGCACCAGGCACGGCTCATCGCAGCCCGAACAGCATCTGCACCAGAAGATGCACGATCTTGATCAGGATCAACGCCACCATCACCGACAGGTCGATCCCGCCGATCGGCGGCACCACCTTGCGCAAGGGGCGCAGCAGCGGGTCGTTGAGGGCCTGTACGAAGGGCGCCATCGGTGCCTGCGGGTTGACCCAGCTCAGGATCACCTCGATCAACAGCGTCCCCATGAAGCCGTACAGAATCCAGGTCAGGAAGGTGTACAGGGACATCATGGCCACCAGCTCGAACGAGGCGCCAAAGAACAGGATCACCGAGGTCGCCAGTGCCACCACCAGAAAAGCGCCGATCAGGCTGGCCCAATCGTAGCCGCCCACACCGGGAATGATGCGCCGCATCGGCAGCACCATCCAATCGGTCAGGGTAAAAATGAATTGCCCGATCTGCGGCGGCGGACGCACGCGGATCGCCTGCATCCAGAACCGGAGTAACAGGACCCCGCCAAGAATGGTGGCGATGGTGTCGACGATCAACTGAACAATACTGTACACGTGCTCTCCTTAAAAAAAAACCGCTGTGTGAATCAAGTCACACAGCGGTATTTTGCCTGATCCAGGCCCAACAACCTGTTACGGACGGCTGCTGGTCGGGAATGGCCATGCTGCTGCCGGAGCCAACACAGTTTTCGCCGCTGGCGCAGGTGCCGGTGCTGCCGCTGCCGCTGGTGCGGGAGCTGCCGCTGGCTTGGCCGCGTCGGCTTTCGGTGCCGCTGCCTTTTTAGGGGCTGCCGCTTTCTTTACGGCCGGCTTGGCTGCTGCGACGGCAGGAATCGCCGCTGCTGGAGCTGGTGCTGGCTTGGCTGCTGGCGTTGCCGCAGCCTTAACCGGCTTTTTTGCTGCTGGCTTAGCCGCCACCTTTTTTGCTGCTGGCTTTGCTGCTGCTTTCGCTGCTGGCTTTGCTGCTGCTTTAGTTACTGCTGGTTTCTTGGCGGTCGACGTCGCTGCTGCTTTTTTGGCGGCTGGCTTGGCTGCGGCTTTGGTGGCTGCTGGCTTTGCTGCTGCTTTCTTGGCGACAGGTTTGGCGGCGGCTTTCTTCGCTACCGGCTTGGCTGCTGGCTTCGCTGCCGACTTGGCTGCTGGCTTGGCCGACGATTTCGCCGTGGCTTTCTTCGCTACTGGCTTGGCTGCTGCCTTGGCCGGCTTTGCTGCTGCCTTGGCTGCTGGCTTGGCTGCTGCCTTTTTAGCGACTGGCTTGGCCGTCGCTTTTGCCTTGGCTGCCGGCTTGGCTGCTGCCTTGCTTGCTGCTGGCTTGGCTGCCGCTTTTTTGGCGACTGGCTTGGCTGCCGCTTTTTTAGCGACTGGCTTGGCGGCCGACTTGGCTGCTGCTTTCTTCGCTACTGGCTTGGCTGCTGGCTTGGCTGCGGTTTTTGCCGCTGCTTTTTTCGCTACTGGCTTGGTTGCCGCTTTTTTCACTGCTGGCTTGGCTGCGGCTTTCGCTGCCGGCTTCGCTGCGGCTTTCGCTGCTGGCTTGGCTGCGGCTTTCGCTACAACTTTTTTCGCTGCAGGTTTCGCTGCGGCTTTCGCTGCCGGCTTGGCTGCGACTGCTTTAGCTGCTACTGCTTTCGCGGCGACTTTCTTCGCTGGTTTCTCGGCAGTGGCTTTCGCGACTGGTTTCTTTACTGCGGGTTTCTTAGCGGCTGTTGCCATTTGGGTTCTCCTTCATCTGCGATGGGAAAAAATCACGCTACAAGATGTAAAACCCGTCCGACCCGTAACTGGAGGTCAGGCGAATTATTCATCGGCACAAACGTGTTCGGTGTTTATGCTAATGAATTCGGCACCAGCTGAACTGCTGCAACTCCTCAAGTTTGCAGCGCTTCAGCTATAGTCGTTTCTGAAAACAGAGACGATGGATACGGTGTTCATGGTTCGCTGTCCACATCAAGAGCCCACATCCGTAAAAGAAAAAGCCGCCATGCCTGAACCGGATCAGGCAGTGCGGCTTTGTCTTTTGCAGAAGTTTAAGCGCATATCTGTTTGAATCAGCGTCCCATTTTGATCGATGATTTTGTCGTCGCGCGCGGCTTGCATCTTCGCGTTCACGTTTTGACAAATTCAATCACGTAAAGTACACGAAAACCTTGTCAGTGCGCAACCAGCACACTGTGTTTCGCTTACTTTTTTTTCGACCGCTTGCGCCTCATGCGCGTCGCGCGTTTTGAAAATCGTTTATTCGCCGTTCAACGCGGCCTCGGTTTGGTGTTTGGCGATGCGCGCCGCGACGACGCCGAGCGCGTTTTCCGAGGCATGCATTTGGCGCATTCGCCGGCGCGAATTTTCTTCTCGCGCACGCACGCCATCAGGCCCGGCCGGTTGCGCGCGGCGCTGCCCGATGCAGTGCGATGAGGCGCGCGCAAGCACGAAACGTCGTCGCGTCGCGCGCGTCACGGCGCGCCGCGCGGCGCCGTCGGCATGCGCGGCCGATCGATGAATGCGTGCGGCACGGACGCCGCGTCCGCGCCGTATCAAGCCGCCGTGCGCAGCGGCGTTTTTTCATCCGCATGGTGTCGATGAAGTCGGCCGCAAAATTGCAATGCATTGATTCGTCACGCAAAATGTTCTGATAGCGCTTCGCCGCACCCGTCATTTTGTCCCGCCATGCGCGCGCGGGAATCGGGTGAGGACCGCGTAAAAGAAGCCGCCTTCGATCATGCCGGGCAAGGCAATCGGCAAGGTCGGGCGCATCCGGGCGCGCGCCAAAGCGCGCACCGTGGAGACCGGATCGCACAGAAATCGATGAACGATATGCGCAACGCGGCGATGTCGCCGATCGGCTCAAGGCGGTTTCGGGCGCCGACAATCGCGCCTTTGCTCAGCTCCGGCGAGGTCGCGATGCGACGCTTTCGGTGCCTGCGAATGCGCTCGCGGACGGCCTGGCGCGACCGGGTTGGATGGCAATTGCGGCGCGCGATAATGCGCCGGGCGGCGCGCCAACCGGCGCGCATGAAGGCGCGCGATTTTTTTTGTGCGACGACGCGCGTCATCGTCAAACCGTTGGGATTTTTCCACAACCCGACGCCGCGCCAACGCGCCGCATGCAAAAGCCAACGCGTAAACGGACTTCGGGCGAACATCCATGTTCGCCCGAAGTGCCTCACACGATCGATGGCGCCGGCATCCTTCTCCGGCCCACCGTGCGCTCGCTTATTCCCAGTTCAAGGCGCCGCCGGTCTGGTACTCGGTCACGCGCGTCTCGAAGAAGTTGCGTTCCTTTTTCAGGTCGATCATCTCGCTCATCCACGGGAAGGGATTTTCTTCCTGGGCGAACATCGCGTCCAGGCCGATCTGCTGCGCGCGGCGGTTCGCGATGAAGCGCAGGTAACCTTTGAACATGGTGGCGTTCAGACCGAGCACGCCGCGCGGCATGGTGTCTTCGGCGTACGCATACTCCAGGTCGACCGCTTTCAGGAACAGCTGCTTGATTTCTTCCTTGAAGGCCGGGGTCCACAGCAGCGGGTTTTCCATCTTGATCGTGTTGATCAGGTCGATGCCGAAGTTGCAGTGCATCGACTCGTCGCGCAGGATGTACTGGTACTGCTCCGCCGCGCCCATCATCTTGTTCTGGCGGCCCAGCGCCAGGATCTGGGTGAAGCCGACGTAGAAGAACAGCCCTTCCATCAGGCAGGCGAACACGATCAGCGACTTCAGGAGCTTCTGGTCGTTTTCCACGGTGCCGGTGGTGAAGGCCGGATCGGTCAGCGTGTTGATGAACGGAATCAGGAACTCGTCCTTGTCGCGGATCGACTTGACTTCGTTGTAGGCGTTGAAGATCTCGCCTTCATCGAGGCCCAGCGACTCCACGATGTATTGATAGGCGTGGGTGTGGATCGCTTCTTCGAAGGCCTGGCGCAGCAGGTACTGGCGGCATTCCGGCGCCGTGATGTGGCGGTAGGTGCCGAGCACGATGTTGTTCGCGGCCAGCGAATCGGCGGTCACGAAGAAACCCAGGTTGCGTTTCACCAGGCGGCGCTCGTCGTCGGTCAGACCGTTGGGATTTTTCCACAACTCGATGTCGCGCTGCATGTTGACCTCTTGCGGCATCCAGTGATTGGCGCAACCGGCCAGGTACTTGTCCCACGCCCATTTGTACTTGAACGGGACCAGCTGGTTGACATCGGTCTTGCCGTTGATGATGCGCTTGTCGTCGGCGTGCACGCGCTTGGCGACCGATGCGGCATCGGCGGCGGGTTCGGCGCTAGGCGCCGCGGGGCGCGCGGCTGGCGCGCTGGCTGTTTCATCGTCCCAGGACAACATGGTGATTCCTCTTTTCGTCTGTGTTCAGTTCGGTCTTGCCGGAGCGCCGCAGCGCTCCTCTTGGTGTATCAGGGTTTTCAACGCTTACTGGCAGGCTTCGCATTCCTCGAAACCATCGTCGCCCGGACGCAGGTAGCACGCCGCGCCCTCTTCCTCGGCCGCCGCGGCGGCCACCGATGCCGCCGTCGCCGCGGCAGCTGCCGCCGCCGTATCGGCCGCCGCGCCCATGGCGTGGGCCGACATGCCGCCGTCCACCGCCACCGCGTTCAGCGCGCCGGTCTTGGAGGTCGATTTCTCCATGTGGGTCGCCGCGATGGTGCGCAGGTAGTAGGTGGTCTTGAGGCCGCGCAGCCAGGCCAGCTTGTAGGTTTCATCTAACTTCTTGCCGGACGCGCCAGCCATGTAGATGTTCAGCGACTGGGCCTGGTCGATCCACTTCTGGCGGCGCGATGCCGCCTCCACCAGCCAGCTCGGCGAGACTTCGAAGGCGGTGGCGTAGATGTCGCGCAGGTCTTGCGGGATGCGGTCGATCTTGGCCAGCGAGCCGTCGAAGTATTTCAGGTCGGCGATCATGACTTCGTCCCACAGGTCGCGCGCCTTGAGGTCGCGCACCAGGTACGAGTTGATCTCGGTAAATTCGCCGGACAGGTTCGACTTCACATACAGGTTCTGGAAGGTCGGTTCGATGCAGGCCGACACGCCGATGATGTTCGAAATGGTCGCGGTCGGGGCGATCGCCACGCAGTTCGAGTTGCGCATGCCGAACTGCTTGATGCGCTCGCGCACCACGGTCCAGTCCATGGCCGAGGACATGTCGACTTCCAGGTAGCCGCCGCGCTCGTCGGCCAGCAGCTTGACCGAATCCTGCGGCAGGATGCCGCGATCCCACAGCGAGCCGCTGTACGACTCGTAGCGGCCGCGCTCTTCGGCCAGCTCGGTCGAGGCCAGGTAGGCGTAGTAGCACACCGCTTCCATCGAGCGGTCGGCGAATTCAACCGCCTGGTTCGACGAGTAAGGCACGCGCATCATGTGCAGGCAATCCTGGAAGCCCATGATACCCATTCCCACCGGACGGTGGCGCATGTTCGAATTGCGGGCTTTTTCGACGGCGTAGTAATTGATATCGATGACGTTGTCGAGCATGCGCATCGCGGTGCGCACGGTCTTTTGCAGCTTGACCGGGTCCAGCTTGCCTTCTTTCATGTGCGCCGGCAAGTTCACCGAGCCCAGGTTGCAGACCGCGATTTCGGACTCGTTGGTGTTGAGGGTAATCTCGGTGCACAGGTTCGAGCTGTGGACCACGCCCACGTGTTGCTGTGGCGAACGGATGTTGCATGGGTCCTTGAAGGTGATCCATGGGTGGCCGGTTTCGAACAGCATCGACAGCATCTTGCGCCACAGGTCGAGCGCGGCGATCTTCTTGAATACGCGGATCTCGCCGGCGGCCGCTTTCGCCTCGTAGCCGGTGTAGGCCGCCTCAAAAGCCTTGCCGACCTTGTCGTGCAGGTCGGGCGTTTCGGACGGCGAGAACAGGGTCCAGTCGCCCTTTTCCATCACGCGCTTCATGAACAGGTCGGGAATCCAGTTGGCCGTGTTCATGTCGTGGGTGCGGCGGCGGTCGTCGCCGGTGTTCTTGCGCAGGTCGAGGAATTCTTCCACGTCCATGTGCCAGGTTTCCAGGTAGGCGCACACCGCGCCCTTGCGCTTGCCGCCCTGGTTGACCGCCACGGCGGTGTCGTTGACCACTTTCAGGAACGGCACCACGCCTTGCGACTTGCCGTTGGTGCCCTTGATGTGGGCGCCCAGGGCGCGCACCGGGGTCCAGTCGTTGCCCAGGCCGCCGGCGAACTTGGCCAGCAGCGCGTTTTCTTTAATCGCGTCGTAGATGCCTTCCAGGTCGTCCGAGACGGTGGTCAGGTAGCACGACGAGAGCTGCGAACGCAGGGTGCCGGCGTTGAACAGGGTCGGGGTCGAGCTCATGAAGTCGAACGACGACAGCAGGTTGTAGAACTCGACGGCGCGCGCTTCGCGGTTTTCTTCGCGCAGCGACAGGCCCATGGCCACGCGCATGTAGAACGCCTGCGGCATTTCGATGCGCACATCGCGCACGTGCAGGAAGTAGCGGTCGTACAGGGTTTGCAGGCCGATGTAGCCGAACTGCAAGTCACGGTCGGCGACCAGGGCACGGGCCAGCTTGGCCAGGTCGAAGCTGGCCAGGACCGGGTCCAGCAGCTCGTTCTCGATGCCCTTGGCGATGTATTTCGGGAAGTACTCTATATAGTGTGCGGCGGCCTGGGCTTGCGGCACTTCTTCGCAGAAGACTTCCTTGCGGATCGTGTGCAGCAGGATGCGGGCGGTGACCTGCGAGTAAGCCGGGTCCTTTTCCATCAGCGCGCGCGCAGCCAGGATGGCGGACTTGTGCAGCTCTTCGACCGGCACGCCGTCGTACAGGTTCTTGACCGTTTCGGCCAGGATGGCGTCGGCGTCGACGTGCTTTTCCAGGCCGACGCAGGCGGCGGCGATCAGGTCGCGCACCTGGTTCATGTCGAGCAGGCGGCGCTGGCCGTTCTCAAGCACGTGGATCTGGGGCGGAGTCAGATGTGCGGAGGCGCCTTGCGCCTCCTTCTGCAGGCGGCGCTCTTCCATGTGCTTGGCGCGGTACAGCACATAGGCACGCGCCACGTCGTGCTCGCCCGAACGCATCAGCGACAGTTCGACCTGGTCCTGCACGTCTTCGATGTGGAAGGTGCCGCCCGATGGCTGGCGGCGGATCAGGGCCGACACCACGTTGTCGGTCAGTTGCTCGACCAGTTCGCGCACGCGCGCGGAGCCGGCGCCCTGGCCGCCGCTCACGGCCAAAAAGGCCTTGGTGACGGCGATCGAGATCTTCGATGGTTCAAACGCGACGACGGCGCCGTTGCGGCGGATGATGCGGTAGTCGCCGCGGGCGGCGACAGCGGCGGCGCTGGTGGCTGCGGCCGGAGCGGCTGCTCCAGGTGTGACGTGCAATTGGTTAATCGAAGAATCTTGGGATGTTTGCATGTGGGACCTCCTGGAGCGGCGGGCTTTGGTCTGCCGCCGGTTGTTATCAAGTGGACGGCGTCAAGCAACCGTCCCCAATAAATGTAAAAAAACAAAAAACTACCCCGCCAGCCTGAAATCCTAGGCCGGTACCGTGATGGGCTGTGGTGGGGTCGCAGCGTTAAAAGCCGGGCTCGCCGGTACTGCCGCATGCGTATTGAGCTATCGGTAGATACGTTTCATAACCACTAGATCTAGTCAATTCATCAAATATGAGACTAATTGTAGTGCCTTGCCCGGGCTGAGGCAACTGAATTCACTTGCGATTTTTTTACCGAACACACTTGACTTTATCAGCCAAGTTGCACGCCTGCCCTTCCATTTAGCGAGTCATTTCGCATTCTTTACGTCAGCGCTACGCCGTCACGCTCCCACTTTTTACATCGCGGGGCAGCATTATAAACTGTGGGGAGAGTGGGCGTCGAAATGGGCCTCGAACGATGAGAGGGGCAAGCTGTCTACCCTTCCGGCTCCTGGATATCGAGCTTCTGCATCTGATAGCGCAGCTGCCGGAAACTGATCCCCAGCAGCACGGCCGCCTGGGTGCGGTTGAACTGGGTCTGGGTCAGCGCGCGCAAGATGATTTCGCGTTCGACCTGTTCCAGGTAATCGGGCAGGCTGCTGGGCAGCTCGGCCGGCGCGCCGGCGCCGAGCGGCGCCGCCGCCGCAAGCGCCACCGGCGGCGGCGCCGGAGCCGGCATCGCCTCGGCCGGCGCCGCCTTCTCGGCCACCCGCGCGCCCTTGAGCGACAGGTCGCCCACCTCGATCACGCCGTCATTGGCAAACGCCAGCGCCCGTTCCAGCACATTTTCCAGTTCGCGCACATTGCCCGGAAACGAATACGTGCGCAGGGTCTCCAGCACCTGCGGCCCCAGCGCGGCCGGCTTGCCCGGTCCGGCCAGGCGCGCCAGCATGCCGTTCACCAGCACGCCCAGGTCGTCGAGCCGCTCGCGCAGCGGCGGCACGCTCAGTTCGATCACATTCAAACGGTAAAACAGATCCTGCCGGAACTTGCCGGTCTCGACGCACTGGGCCAGGTTCTGGTGCGTGGCGCTGATGATGCGCACGTCGACCGGCTCCTCGCTGGTGGCCCCGATCTTGCGCACGCGCCGCTCCTGGATCGCGCGCAGCAGCTTGACCTGCATCGCCAGCGGCAGGTCGGCCACTTCGTCGAGCATCAGGGTGCCGCCGTTGGCCGCATGGAAAAAACCGTCGCGCTCGTCGGCCGCGCCGGTAAACGCGCCCTTGCGGTAGCCGAAAAACTCCGCTTCCATCAGCGCTTCGGGAATCGCGCCGCAGTTGACCGCGATGAACGGCTTGCCCGCGCGCGAACTGCGGGCGTGGATTTCGCGCGCCACCAGTTCCTTGCCGCTGCCCGACTCGCCGGTAATGGCGATCGGCGCCATCGAGCGCGCCAGCCGCTCGATCTGGCTGCGCAGCGACTGCATCACGGCCGATTCGCCGATCAGGCGCGAGGCGCTGCCGGGCGCGGCCGGGCTACCGCTGTGCGCCGACGGCGCCGACAGCCGCAAGGCCGACTGCACCATTACCCGCAAGTCGTCCAGCACCACCGGCTTGGACACGTAATCGAAGGCGCCCGCCTTGAGCGCCACCACCGCGTTTTCGGCGCTGCCGTAAGCGGTCACGACCGCGATCGGGGTCGACTTGTTGGAGGCGCCCACTTCCTGCACCAGTTCCAGGCCCAGCCCGTCGGGCAGGCGCATGTCGGTGAGAATGAGGCCGTAATCGTTCTGCGCCAGGAAGGCGCGCGCCTCGCGCAGCGTTTCGGCGCTGTCCACATCGAGCCCCATCCTGACCAGCGTGATTTCCAGCAGTTCGCGTAAATCCGCCTCGTCATCGACGACCAGTACGCGGGGTGATGTCATGTTGTTGCCTTTCTGTTAGCAGTAGCGCCGCGCGCTCCCAGCGGCTGCGCGAACGAAATCACAAAACGGCCGCTGGCCGCGCGCACGCCGAAGCCGCTGGCATCGAAGCGATATTCGTAATCGAGCATCGCCGCGTTGTTCAGACACAGCTCGCGCGCCAGGTACAGCCCCAGCCCGGTCCCCTTGCTCGACGTCGTATAAAACGGCTCGAACAGGTGGGCCCGCACTTCCGGCGTGATGCCGGGACCGTCGTCCTGCACGTGCAGCTCCATGCCGCCGGCCGCATCGGTGACGACGTAGACCCGGATACTGCCCACCCCGCCGCTGGCGTAGCGCAGCGCGTTGGTCAGCAGGTTGATCACCACTTCGCGCAGGTGCAGCGCGTCGAAACGCACCGGCACGGCGCCAGTGTTGCCTAGCCACACTATATCATCGGCAACCCCCTGGGTTTCATCAAATTCGGTCTTGAGCTCATTCAAAAAGGGGCCGAGCAACAACGGTGCGCCATTGGGCTGGACCTTGCGCGACAACTGGAGTATGTCTTCCACCATGCGGTTGACGCGCGTGACATTGTCGCCGACGATCTTGAGCAGGCGCGCCTGGCCCGGCTCGTGCAGGTCTTCGGCCAGCAGCGCGGTGGCGTGGCCGATGGCCGAGAGCGGATTGCGCACCTCGTGGGCGATGCTGGCGGTGAGCCGTCCCATCGAGGCCAGTTTCAGTTCCTGGGCCTGGTTTTCGATGGCGGTGACGTCCTGCAGGAAAATCACGCAGCGCTCGGAGGCTTCGTCGACCGTGTCCACGCGGGCGAAGCGCAGCTTGAGGTGGGCGGCCAGGTCGCGCCGTCCGCTCCAGGCGGCCGTGCCGGCGGTGCCGCCGCCGCTGTCGCGATACGGCTTGACGGTGACAAAGGCGGCGCGCGCCGCCCCGCTCGGGCTGGCCGGTCCGACCTGCTGCTGCCACTCCGAAAACGCAAACGCCACCGGTTCCAGCGCCGCCACCTCGGACAGGGCAAAGCCGCTGTCGCCGTTGGCCAGCCCCAGCATGCGCTGGGCGGCCGGGTTGCCGGCAAAGATGCGGCCGGCGCGGTCGACCACGAGAATGCCGTCGGCGACGTCGGCGATGACGATCTGGTTGATCGCCAGCTGGATCTGCAGATCGGCGCCGTGGCGCGTCGCCAGTTCTTCCTGGCGGATCAGCTTGCCGGCGAGGTGGCTGACCACCAGCACGATGGCGAAGAAGGCGCCGCCGTACAGGCCGGCCTGGGTGATCGGCATGCCGCCGATGCCCATGAACACCTGGTAGAGCGAGGCCAGCAGCAGGAACAGGGTGACCAGCGCGGCCGAAAACAGGGCCAGCACGCGCGGCGCCAGGATCGCGGCTCCGGCCAGCGGGAACAGGTACAGGATCACCAGGCTGCCGCGGCCCTCCTCGCCGGCCATGTACAGCACTGAAATGACGGCGATGTCGACCGCGATCTGGATCACCACCTGCGCCAGGAAACGGGTGCGTACGTACAGGCAGGCCAGCGCGAAGGCGCCGGCCATGACCAGGTAGGCGATGCAGGTTTCGGTATACAGATACAGGCCGGCGGTCGGCACATCGCGCCGGTCGAACATCAGGTAGGCCAGCAGCACCAGCGAAATGACGATGCGGGTGGCGGAGAGCGCCTGCAGCGAGCGCCAGAATGTCTCGCGCGACTCGGCCGACAAGCCGCTCCAGAACGGCATCGGTCAGGCCGGCGGCAGATTGACGTGCTCGGGGCTGCAGTACGCGCGGCCGTTGGCCGTGACCGCTTCCGACTCCGGGAAATACACATGGCAGTGCGCGCACTCGACGGTGGCGCCCAGTTCGCGCATCAAAGGCGCCCGCGGCCCGGCGCCCGGATGGCCCGGGTGGCCGGGCGGCGGCGTCATTTCGCGCAGCTTGCCGCGAATCTTGCTGCGAATGGCGGCGATGACCAGCACGACCAGCGCGATCCAGAACAGAATGCGCATCATGCCAGCCCCCGGTGCAAAATCACTTCAAGAACGAAACGGCTGCCGACATAGGCCAGCACCAGGGTGGCGAAACCGGCCAGGGTGAAGCGCAGCGCGGTCTTGCCGCGCCAGCCGCGCCAGCGCCGTCCGGCCAGCAGCGCGGCGAACAGGAACCACGACAGCAGCGCGAACACGCTCTTGTGATCCCACTTGAGCACGGTGCCGAACAACTGCTCGGAGAACACGATCCCCGACAGCACGGTCAGGCTGAGCAGCACGAAGCCGATCCAGATCAGGCGAAACAGCAGTTTTTCCATGGTCAAGAGGGCCGGCAACTGGTCGAGCGCCGTGGCCAGCCAGCCGGCCTTCGGGTTGCGCGCATGCAGCCGTGTTTCCTGCAGGGCCATCAGGACCGCGTGGAAGGCGGCAATCGTCAAGGTGCTGTAGGCCAGGATGGCGACCGCGATATGCCAGCCGAAGGCCGGCGCGCGCCCTTCGAGCAGCAACACGCTGCCCGGGAACACGGCCGGCAGCAGCGCGGCGGCGGCGGCGCACGGCATCACCAGGCGGCGCAGGCCGTCGAGCGCGAAATTGCGGTTTTCGATCCAGTAGGCCGCCACCGAGATCCACAGCGCGGCCGAAATCATCAGCGCGAAGCCGATCCGCACGCTGCCGGGCGCCATCATGTCGAGCCACAGGGCGGCGCCGTGCAGCAGCCAGGCCCCGGCCGTGACGGCCGAAATGAGCGAACCCCGGGGCGAGGGAAGAAGGGCGCACACCGCGTACAGCAGCGCCGCTGCGATAAGTAAGTAAGTCTGCATGCTGCAAGTTTACACTATCAGGGCGTGCTGGCGGGGACGGCGTGCCGACGGCCCCGCCCGCGCCATCCTAATCGCCGGCCGCCATGCGCAACTCGTCGTTGTGGTGGCGCTGCTGTTCCTCCATCACCAGCAGGCCCAGTTCGCGCTTGAGGGCATTGAAGGCGGGCGCGGAGGGGTCGCGCGGGCGCGCCAGATCGACCGCCACATCGCGCTTGACCGTGCCGGGCCGGTAGGTCATCACCACGATCCGGTCGGCCAGGTAGATCGCTTCTTCGATGCTGTGCGTGACGAACAGGATGGTCTTGCCGGTGTCCGCCCAGATGCGCAGCAATTCGTCCTGCAGATTGCGCCGCGTCAGGGCGTCGAGCGCGCCGAACGGCTCGTCCATCAGCATGATCGGCGAGTCCAGCGCCAGCACGCGCGCAATGGCCACGCGCTGGCGCATCCCGCCCGACAGGTCCTTCGGATAGCGCTGGCGAAAATCGGTCAGCGCCAGCGTCTCGAGCAGCGCGCCGATGGTCGCCGCGATGGCCGCCTTGCCAAGCCCCTTGATGTGCAGGCCGAAGGCGATGTTCTGCTCGACCGTCATCCACGGGAACAGCGCGTACTCCTGGAACACCATGCCGCGCTCCGGCCCCGGCCCGGTCACTTCGCGCGCGCCGGTGCGGATCGACCCGCGCGTGGGCGGCGCAAACCCGGCCACGGCGTTGAGCAGGGTCGACTTGCCGCAGCCCGACGGCCCCAGCAGGCAGGTGAATTGCCCGGCCGGGATGGTCAGGCTGATGCCGCGCAGCGCGACGAGCTCGCGCCCGGCGCTGCCGAAGACCTTGTCGACGCCCTCGATATGGATCGGCGCTGCGCTCATCTCAGTTCTCCAGGCCGCGGTGCCAGCGCAGCAGATAGTTGTTCAGGCGGTCCATGCCGGCGTCGATCGCCAGCCCCAGCATGCCGATGCTGATCATCCCGGCCATGATCTTGTCGGACCAAAAATACTCGCGCGCTTCCAGGATGCGGAAACCCAGGCCATTGTTCACCGCGATCATTTCGGACACGATCACCACGATGAAGGCGGTGCCGATCCCGATCCGCACGCCCGACAGAATATAGGGCACGGCGGCCGGCAGGATCACGCGCAGGAACAGGGTGTGGCCGCTGGCGCCCAGGTTGCGCGCGGCGCGCAGGTAGATGGCGTCGACCTGGCGCACCCCGGCGATGGTATTGATCAGCACCGGAAAGAACGCCCCCAGCGCGATCAGGAACACGGCCGGCGGGTTGCCCAGCCCGAACCACAGGATGGCCAGCGGAATGTAGGCGATCGGCGGAATCGGGCGCAGCAGCTGCACCAGCGGGTTGAGCCAGGCGTACACGCGCGCGTTCGCGCCCATCGCCAGCCCGAGCGGCAGCGCCAGCCCGGCCCCGATGGCAAAGCCGAGCAGCACCCGCACCATGCTGGTGAGCGCATCGACCATCAGCTCGCCCGAAAAGGCCCAGGCCAGCCAGCTGCCGTCCGCGTACGGCTGCAGCGGCAGCAGGTACTCGATCCACTTGCGCAGCACCGCCAGCGGCGACGGCAAGACCTGCGGATTGACCAGCCCGCGCAGCGCCGCCAGCTGCCAGAGGCCGATCACCAGCACCGGCACCACCAGGCCGATGCCCCTCTCGCGTAAGCGCCTGCTGTCCATGCCGCCTCCGGATCGGGTTGTCGGATGCCAGTTACCGCGCGCCTGCTACCGCGCGCCTGCTACCGCGCGCCTGCTACCGCGCGCCTGCTACCGCGCGCCTGCTACCGCGCGCCTGCTACCGCGCGCCTGCTAGCGCACGCCCGCGCTTTTCTTGGCCGCCTCGAGCAGGTCGATGCGCACCCAGTCGCTCGCCCTTGGCGGGCGCACCATCCGTCCCACCCCGGTCTTGACCATGGTGTCGGTGGTGATCTGGATATGCGCGGCCGTCACATCGAACGAATACGGCGAATTGGCGATCGCGTCCTCGAAGTCGTCCTTGCTGATCTGGCCCTTGAAGATGGTCTCGCGCACATATTTTTCGGCCACTGCGGGCTCGCTGATGAAGGTGCGCGTGGCCTGCACGAAGCAGCGCATGAATTTTTCGGCCAGCGCCCGCTTGCCGCTGTAGAACGCTTCGGTCATCACCAGGGTGCGCACCGGCTCGCCGATCGGGGTATCGTAGGGTTTCAGCACTTCAACCCCGAAACCCTTGTTGATGGCTTGCGAGGATTGCGGTTCGGACTGCATCATGGCGTCGATGTCGCCGCCCATCAGCGCCTGATTCAGGTCGGCGAACGGCAGGTAAATCAGCTGCACATCCTTGCCGGGCGCACTGTCGGCGCTCATGCCGTGCTGTTGCAGTTCGGCCATCAGCAGCACTTCCTGGATGCCGCCGCGCGTCACGCCCACCTTCTTGCCCTTGAGCTCGCGCATGCCCTTCACGCCCAGGCCGTGGCGCGCCACCAGGCGCGCGCCGCCCCTGGCGAAACCGGCCACCACCACGATCGGCGCACCGCTGGCGCGGCCCGAAATGGCCGCCTCGGACGCGGTCGCCCCCACATCGAGTTCGCCGGCGATGATCGCCTGCATCACGTCGAGCCCCTTGGCGAAAATTTTCTCTTCAACCTTGATGCCGCAGGCGGGCGCGATTTCCTTGATGTACGCGACGGCGCCGAAATGCGCGAACTTGAGGTTGCCGAGTCGAACCACCTCCTGCGCCTGGGTGGCGGCGCCGGCGCACAGCGCCGCCAGTACCAGGGTGGTGCGGACGATCTTGCCAATATGCTTGCCTGTCATGCCAATCTCCGGTCAATGCTGCAGAGTCGATGGGGAGCGGGGTCGATTGCTTTAGAGAAAGGTATCGCGACAAACCCGCGCAGTCCCACGACTGGCGCAAGCTTTGTGCGGAAAAACCAGGCAGGCGCATGAGAAAGAGACAGTGGTACCCATATTGCATACGCAGGCGCGGCAGAGCGGGCAATACAACAGTTCCGCACACTCCGTTACATATTGGAAAACATTAACTGAATATAATGAACAAACTTTCCAGAGAGGATTACGCCATGACTGTACGCACTTTCCAACTACGCCGCATGACGCTCCAGATGGGCGCCGCGGCATTGCTGGCCGCCTGTGGCGGCGGCGGCGACGGCGACTCCACCCCGACACCCACCCCGGCGCCAACGCCGCCGGGCCCACCGCCGGCGCCCGCCCCGGTGCCCGAGCTGACCCTGATCGCCGGCGAGCACGGCAACACCGGGCGCGCCGACGGCGTCGGCGCGGATGCCCGTTTCAGCCGCATCTACGATGCCGACATCGACAGCAAGGGCACGATCTATGTCAGCGAGCCAAAGAGCCTGGGCAGCGGCGCCGACTATTACTATGGCTATGCGGTGCGCAGCGTGGAGCGCAACGGCACGGTGCGCACCATGTACCTGAACCCGTTCGACGATCGACTCGACGCCATCCACAACTATGACGGCCCGCGCCTGTCCGTCGACGCCCGCGACCAGGTGTATTGCACGGTCCTGAGCCAGACCGTCCTGCTGGGCAAGGACGGCACGGCGACGCCCCTGCCCTTCGCCCGCGGTGGCGGACGCATGCTCACCAGCGCCGCCGGCATCGGTTACCGCATTACCCCGCATCAGATTGTGCGCATCGAGGCCGACGGCAAGGAGACCGCGCTGGCCGGATGCGAGCAATATGCCGTCCCGAACGCTGGCGAGGTCAGCTCGCCCCAGCGCCCGTGCGCCACGGAAGGCCCGGGCCTGGGCGTGAGCATCGAGTGGATCCGGGTCGACACCGTCACGCTCGACCCCGCCGGCAACCTGTACTTTGCCGATGAGACGCGGATCCGCAAGGTCACGCCGCAAGGCATGGTCAGCACGGTGGCCGGGGTCGACTGGACGCCCGTGCGCGACAGCGCGCGCGACGGCAAAGGCGACGCCGCGCGCTTCGCCAATCCGGCCAGCATGGTGTACCACGACGGCCAGCTGCTGGTGATCGACAATTTTGCGCTGCGCCGGGTCAGCCTGGACGGCGTCGTCACCACCAGCGCGATCACCTTGCCGGAAGCACGCACCCTGCTGGCCGACCGCGAGGGAACCATGTACGTGGTGTTCAACCAGCATATCTCCGTGCTCGGCGCGGACGGCAAGTTGACCTTGTTTGCCGGCAAACCCAATCTGTCGGAGACGGCGGTCGACGGCACCGGCGCGGCGGCGCGCCTGCGCGGCCCGCATGGGCTGGCGGTCACGCCGTCCGGCACCCTGTACGCCATCGAGCGGCCCCTGCTGCGCCACGAAAACATCGGCGCCTTTCCCGCCAGCGGCATCCACCTGCGCAAGATCGCGCCCGACGGCAGCGTCACCACCCTGTTCCGGGCCGGCGGCATCGCCAGCGGGATCGCCGCCGACAAGGCCGGCAATATCTATATCTCGACCGTGGCCAGCTACCTCGAAGCAACGCCGTCCGGGCAAGAAATCGTCATGCTCAACCCGCAGGGCGAATGGAGTGCGTATGTCGGCACCACCGGCGGCGGCATCGGCAGGGGCGCCATCTTCCAGGCGCCCTACATTCTCGGTTTCGACAAGGTGGGCGACCTGTATGTCCAGGATGCGCACAAGGTCGTGCGGCGCGTGACGCCTGAGCGCCATGTCATCCCCGTCACAAGCGGGGTACCGCCCGACGTCGGCGCGGCCTTCGACGACGCCGGCAACCGCTATGTGACCGACGCCGCCGCCAACACGGTCACCCGCATCACGCCGGCGGGCGTATCGACCATCGTGGCCGGCAAGGCCGGGCCGGCGCTCGCCATCCCCGGCGCCGCCCCGGTCACGCTGGACAATCCGAGGAACATCGTGCGGATCGGCGCCAACAGCTACGCGCTGATCTCGGGCAACGCCATCGTCAAGCTGAGCTTGCCGTAAAACGGCGCGCGCGCAGCCTTCCCAAGACCGGCCCGGCGCCGGTCTTTTTTCCTTTGGACATAGGGTAAAATGACGCCACAACCGGCGCGTGCCGGCATCGCCCTATATATTAGTCAGGTCTGCCATGCTAGATAACTTAACCCAACGCCTTGCCAAGGTCGTCAAGACCATGCGCGGTGAGGCGCGTCTGACCGAATCGAATACCGCCGAGATGCTGCGCGAAGTGCGCCTGGCCCTGCTCGAAGCCGACGTGGCCCTGCCCGCCGTGCGCGAGTTCATCAGCCGGGTCAAGGAAAAAGCCCTCGGCGAAGAAGTATTGGCCTCGCTCAGCCCGGGCCAGGCCCTGGTCGGCGTGGTCCAGCGCGAGCTGGGCGCGCTGATGGGCGCCGATCTGGGTCCCGAAGCGTCGCAGCTGAGCTTTGCCCAGCAGCCGCCGGCGATCATCCTGATGGCCGGCCTGCAGGGTGTGGGTAAAACCACCACCGTCGGCAAACTGGCCAAGTACCTCAAGGAAGAGAAAAAGAAGAAGGTCCTGACCGTCTCGGCCGACGTGTACCGTCCGGCCGCGATCGCCCAGCTCGAATCGGTGACCAGGCAGGTCGGCGCCGACTTCTTCCCGTCCGCCGCCACCGACAAGCCGGTCGACATCGCCCTGGCCGCGCTCGACTGGGCCAGGAAGCACTACCACGATGTGCTGATCATCGACACCGCCGGCCGTTTGGGCATCGACGAAGCGATGATGCAGGAGATCTCCGCCGTGCATGCGGCGGTCAACCCGATCGAAACCCTGTTCGTGGTCGACGCCATGCTGGGCCAGGATGCGATCAACACCGCCAAGGCCTTTAACGACGCGCTGCCGCTGACCGGCATCGTGCTCACCAAGCTCGATGGCGACTCGCGCGGCGGCGCGGCGCTGTCGGTGCGCCACATTACCGGTAAACCCATCAAGTTTGCCGGCGTGTCCGAAAAACTCGACGGCCTCGAAGCCTTCGACGCCCAGCGCATGGCCAACCGTATCCTGGGCATGGGCGACATCCTGGCGCTGGTCGAAGAAGCGCGCAAGGGCGTCGACAGCAAGGCCGCCGCCGATCTGGCCAACAAGATCAAGGTCGGCGGCCGTTTCGACATGAACGACTTCAAGTCGCAGCTGGGCCAGATGAAGAAAATGGGCGGCATGTCGAGTTTGATCGACAAATTGCCGGCCCAGTTCCAGCAGGCCGCCGGCGGCGCCAACATGGACCAGGCCGACAAGCAGGTGCGGCGCATGGTCGGCATCATCGACTCGATGACGCCGCAGGAGCGCGCCAAGCCGGAACTGATCAAGGCCACGCGCAAGCGCCGCATCGCCGCCGGGGCCGGCGTGCAGGTGCAGGAAGTAAACCGCATGCTGGCGCAATACGACCAGATGCAGGCCATGATGAAGAAATTCAAAGGCGGCGGCATGATGAAAATGATGCGCTCGATGAAGGGCATGATGCCGGGCGGGATGCGCTAAGCATTCTGCCGCTACCGACTGTTCGCGCCAGCCCCGGACCGTCAAACCGTCGCCCCCGCGACGGCGGGGGCCCAAGTTGGCTGCTCAGCGAAGAACTTGGCCCCCCGCCTGCGCGGGGGCGACGGTTCAACGGTTCTTCTCCTCGATCCAGCAAAATCGGCCTTCTCGGGCCATCGTTCCGCCTTTTCCCTATGAAAACGCCGAAAAATTCTTGAAAAACACTTGCGTCATCGGTAAATCCCCACCAATATAAGCCGTGCGATGAATTGCGCAATTTCCCATGTGTTCGTTAAGGAGGCTTGAAGATGGCAACAGCCAAAAAAACCCCAGCAGCAGCGCCAGCAAAAAAGGCCGCCGCAGCTAAGCCAGCCGCAGCGGCAAAGCCGGCAGCAGCGAAGAAAGCCGCTCCAGCGAAAGCTGCGGCAGCACCAAAAGCAGCAGCCGCAAAAAAACCTGCAGCAGCCCCACGCAAGCCGAACGCCGCCTTCATGAAGGCGATGACTCCGTCCGCCGTCCTGGCAGCCGTGGTTGGCGCAACGCCGCTGCCGCGCACCGAAGTGACCAAGAAAGTCTGGGACTACATCAAGAAGCTCGATCTGCAAGACGCGGCCAACCGCCGCATGATCAATGCTGACGACAAGCTCAAAGCAGTCTTCGGCGGCAAAGCGCAGGTCTCGATGTTCGAAATGACGAAACTCATTTCCGACCATCTGAAATAAAAACCAGTTCGCCTGTCCAAGCCGGATTACAAAAAGCCCCGTTCTCGCGAACGGGGCTTTTTGTTTGGGCGACGCGTTTCAAGCAGCTGCTTAAAAGCCGAAGGCCGCCTTCATCAGGTGGAACACCCTGGTGTTTTCCATGGTTCCCTTGAACACCCCCGCGCCGGCGCCGCTGGCGAACAGCTTCACGTCGCCGCCGCCGTGGGTCTCGCCTTTCAGGCGCACCCCGGTCTCCTGGTGGTAGTCATCGGCCTGCGCCTGCGCGCTGTCGACATCGGCCCGTTGATGCGGGCGGTTCGGGCCATTGCCGAACACCAGCGCGGTATAGGTCTTGCCATCGGCATCGCGCGCCGGCGCGCCATCGTCCACATTGCGCACGATATCGAGGATCGAGCTGCCGCGTTTGGCGTAACCGTTCATCACGATCGTGTGATCGTGGTCGGCGGTGACCACCAGCAGCGTATTGCGCAGGCCCGGATCGAGCGCCTCCATCTTCTCGAGCGCCGTCCTGATGGCCTCGTCGAAGTCGACCGTCTCGGCCAGCGCGTTCTTCACATTGGTATCGTGCAGCGCATGATCGATCTTGCCGCCTTCGACCATCAGGAAAAAGCCCTTCGGGTTGGGCGCCAGCAGGTCGATCGCCTTGGACGTCATCTGCGCCAGGGCCGGCTGGCCGGCGCGCCGCGCCAGCGCGTAGTCGAGATGGCTCACATCGCTGTAAATACCCACGAATTTCTTGCCCGGCGGCGCCGCCCGCATCTGGTCCGCGTCGGCGGCGACCGTGTAGCCGCGCGCCGCCAATTCGGCCATCAGATCGCGTCCGTCGGCGCGGCCCTTGGAATTATGCGCCGCGTCGAACGGCGTGAAGTGATTGCGCCCGCCGCCCATCAGCACATCGACGCCATCCATCAAGGCCGGGTTGTAGCCGGCGCCGCCCGGCACCACCTGCGCCGCGATCTGGTACGCCATGTCGCGGTCGCACACATGCGAGAAGGTCGACGCCGGCGTGGCGTGGGTCAGCTCCGTGGTCGTGATCGAGCCCACCGACTTGCCGGCCGCCTTGGCCAGTTCGAGGATGGTGGCCGCCGCGCGCCCGTTCCCGGCCGGGCAGGCGTCGATGCTGGCATTGCCGTTGGCATCCTTGCGCGGCCCGAAGGGCTTGGCGTCGGCCATCGAAATCACATCGTTATTGATCTTGATGCCGGTCATGTAGGAACCCATCGACGGCGCGCTGTCGGTGGTCTGGGCATCGTTCGAATAGGTCTTGATGCGCGCCGAATGCGGCATGCGCTCGAAGTGGAGCAAGCCCTCCTCCTTGTAGCGGTAGATGCGCGCGGCGGTGATGGTGGTCGGCCCCATGCCGTCGCCGAGGAAGAAGAGGATGTTCCTGGCGGGCGGCGCGGCGAAGGCCAGGGATGGCGCCAGCGCGCACGAAGCGGCCAGCAGGAGCGATGGAAAACGGGATAGCGTCATGGTGACTCTCATAATGGTGACGTTACAAAGGGAGCGCGGCTTACCAGCCGGCGGCCGCCTTGATCAGTTCGAACACGCGGGTGTTATCGATGGTGCCGCCGAAGCGCGCGGCGCCCGCGCCGACCGCGCCCAGGTACACATCGGTGCCGCTGTGGGTCTCGTAACCGGGCTCGGTGCGCACCACCGCCTCCTGGCGGTAATCGTCGGCGCTGACCTGGGCGCTGGTCAGGTGCGGGGCCGCGCCGCGGCTGCCCCGCACCCGGTTTTCGCCGGCCCCGAAGCCGATGATGGTAAACGGCGCGCCATCGGCATCGAGCTTGATCTCGTTGTTATCGACCCGGCGCATCAATCCCAGCACGCCCGGTTCGGCCGGCGTGGTCTTGCCGGTGCGGCGCGCATAGCCGTTCAGGAGCAGCGAATGATCATGGTCGGCGGTGGCCACGATCAGCGTGTTTTTCAGGTCCGGATCGATGGCCCGCATCTGCGCGATGGCCGCCTTGAGGGCATTGTCGAAGACGACCGTCTCCTGCAGCGCGCGGCGCGCGTTCGAATTATGCAGTGCCAGATCGATCATGCCGCCCTCGACCACCAGGAAGAAGCCTTTCGGATTATTCGCCAGGATGCCGATGGCCTTGCCCGCCATCTCCGGCAAGGATGGCTGCTGGGCCGCATCGCGCATCGAATCGAAGCTCAGGTCGTGCGCGGCGAACAAGCCGACCAGCGGCGCGCTGGCGGACGTATCGACCGCGCGCAGCTGGGCGCTGTCGGCCACGGTGCGCACGCCCTGCGCGGCCAGTTCGGCCAGCAGGTCGCGCCCGTCGCTGCGCTTGCCGCCTTTGGCGGAGGGCGTGAAATGGGCGCTGCCGCCGCCCAGCAGCACATCGAGGCCGCGCGCGCCGAGGGCCGCGTTGTAGCCGGCGCCGCCGGGAACGAGGGCGGCGGCGATATCGTTCTCCATGCCGCGATGGCACACATGCGCGAACACCGCGCCCGGGGTGGCGTCGGTGACGCGGGTGGTGGTGACCACGCCGACCGACATGCCGCGCTGCCTGGCCAGTTCGGCCAGGGTGGCGACCGGTCGGCCCGTGGCGCAGCGCCCGGCCAGCCTGTTACCGGCGGCGTCAAGAGCGGGAGCGGTGGCTGGCGTATCGGAGCTCATCGACAGCACATTGTTATTCACCTTCACCCCGGTCATATACGCCGACATCGACGCGGCGCTGTCGGTGACCTGGGCATCGTTGGAAAAGGTCTTGACGAAGGCCGATTCGGGCAGGGTGTCGAGGGTCAGCTCGCCCTCTTCGCCGACGGCATAGATACGGGCGGCGGTCAGGGTATTGATGCCCATGCCATCGCCGAGGAAGAAGATGATGTTCTTGGCTGGCGCGTGGGTGTGGATGAGGGCCTGGGACGGCGGCTGGACGCTGGCGCATCCCGCCAAGACCGCCAGCGCGGACGCTGCGGCAAGAAGAGTCAATCGCATGTGCACTTTCGTGAGCTCCGAGAAAAAAGGCAGTCTACACCGCCCGCTGCCGCCCGTGCTACCAGAGTGCAAGACTCCCAACCGGGGTCAGAGCTCTGACTAGCAACATTTGGCACAAACTCCGACCGCCAGCGCCGAACTTCCTACAACCGGGGTCAGAGCTCTAATTCGAAATCTTTCCTCGCCACAGCGGAATGGAGCGTGTCATTTGCCCATCAATTTGTGCATCCAGCGTTTTTTGAGGGCCGTGCGCTCGTGAGGTGTCTTTCCCTGGCGTGCGGCGCTCCACTCCGCCCACTCCGCCCGATCGCTCAAGGAATGGTAACGATGACCGTCCTTCTGCATTGCCCATACGTTGCTGACCTCACGTTCCGCGACAGGCAAATGGGCCTCAAGGGCCTCTGGCGAGGCCGTGCCCAGCGTATGGCGCTCATTTTTACGGAAACGGCGATGCCAGGTTTTCTTGCACCAGCGCTCGCTGCTCGAAACACAGATGCCCCAGATGGGATTGTGGCGACGGCTACGGCTCAAGATCGCTTGTTCCTTCGCATTGGTGGGCCGGCAAACGAGCGGCTTTTTCAACAGTGAAACCCGTTGCGGCGCACACGCCCCGCAGGTCATCACGCCGGTAGGCTAATTTGGCAACTAATTGCAAGTCAGAGCTCTGACCCCGGTTGTGGGTAATGGCAAATGTTTCGAGTCAGAGCTCTGACCCCGGTTGTAGGCGGGGTCCGGGTTTTTAGGTAGGAAATTTCCACTTTTCCCAGGCGGAGAGTACCGCGTTGGGGTAGGCGGGTTTGCCGCGGCTGCCGTTGTAGCGGCCCAGCGCCAGGTACAGGTTGCCGTTTTCGATGTCGAGGTACATGCGCAAAATCGAGCAGCCGTAGCGCAGGTTCGTTTGCATGTGGAACAGCTTGCTGCGGTCGCTGTCGCCGATCGCGTTGGTCCAGAACGGCATCACTTGCATGTAGCCGCGCGCGCCCACCATCGAGACGGCGTACTTGCGATACGCCGATTCGACCTGGATCAGCCCCAGCACCAGCCCCGTATCGAGTCCGGCACGGTTCGATTCGTACCAGACCGATTGCAGGAATTCGAGCCGCACCTGCTCGTCCGGCAGCTTGCGCTTGAGCCGGTCCGACATGGCCGACAGCCATTGCTGGTAGCGCACCCGCGCCGCTTCGTCGCGAAATACCGGCTGCGGCGGACGCGTGTCCCTGATCGCGTTCGACAGGGCCACCCGCACCGAGTCGGCCATGGCCTCCTCTTTCTGGTTGCCCGCCCACGCGGCCCAGGACCAGAGCAGACCGGCCGCCAGCACCGCCTGCACCAGTCCATTCACCATGAACGACGTGCTCACTGGCTCAATTTGCCTTTGATGAACTCGGCCATGCCAGCCACCGGCACGGCGGTCGCCTCAAGGTCGCGCCGGCCCTGGTATTCGAGGTTGCCTTCTTTCAGGCCACGCTCGCCGATCACCACGCGGTGCGGCACGCCGATCAGTTCCCAGTCGGCGAACATGGCGCCCGGACGCAGGCCGCGGTCGTCGACGATGACGTCCACTCCAGCCGCTTGCAGCGCCGCGTACAGGCTCTCGACTTCGGTCTTGACCATCTCGCTGCGGTCCATCCCCATCGGGCACAACACCACTTCGAACGGCGCGATGGCGGCCGGCCAGATGATGCCCTTGTCGTCGAAATTCTGTTCGATCGCCGCGCCCAGGATGCGCGTGACGCCAATCCCGTAGCAGCCCATCTGCAGCGGCGCAGGCTTGCCGTTTTCGTCCAGGAACGTCGCTTTCATGCTCTCGGAGTAGCTGGTCCCGAGCTGGAACACGTGGCCCACTTCGATGCCGCGCTCGATCGCCAGCACGCCTTTGCCGTCCGGCGAAGCGTCGCCTTCGACCACGTTGCGCAGGTCGGCCACCAACGCTTCCGGCAGGTCGCGCACCCAGTTGGCGCCCGTGTAGTGGAAGCCTTCTTCATTCGCGCCGCAGACAAAATCGGCCATGTTGGCGACCGTGCGGTCGGCCACGATGGTGACCGGCTGTTTGGTGCCGATCGGGCCCAGATAGCCTGGAATGCTGCCGTAGCAGGCCAGGATCTCGGCTTCGGTGGCGAAACGGTGACCGGCCAGGCCAGGCACTTTGCCGACCTTGATCTCGTTGAGTTCATGGTCGCCGCGCAGCAGCAGCATCCAGTTCTCAAACACCTGCTTGCCCGCGACTTCCTTTTCCACCGTCAGGGCGATTGTCTTGACGGTCTGGCTCAGCGGCAGCTTGAGCATCTCGGCCACGGCCTCGCATTTGGTCGCGCCAGGGGTGGCGGTCTTGGTCAGCGCTGCGGCGGCCGCGGCGCGTGCTTCGGCCAGCGGCAGCGCTTCGGCCGCTTCCATGTTGGCCGCGTAGTCGGAAGTCGGGCAGTAGACGATGGCGTCTTCGCCGGTGCTGGCGATGACGTGGAATTCGTGCGAGCCGGAGCCGCCGATGGCGCCGTTGTCGGCCGCCACCGCGCGGAACTTCAAACCGAAGCGGTTGAAAATGGCGGTGTAGGCGTCGTACATGATCTGGTACGAGGCCTTCATGCTCGCTTCGTCGCGGTCGAACGAGTACGCGTCCTTCATCGTGAATTCACGCCCGCGCATCAGGCCGAAACGCGGACGGCGCTCGTCGCGGAACTTGGTCTGGATGTGATAAAAATTGAGCGGCAGCTGGCGATACGACTTGATCTCGGAGCGCACCACGTCGGTGATGACTTCTTCGGAAGTCGGCTGGATCGCGTATTCGCGGCCGTGACGGTCTTTCACGCGCATCAGTTCCGGGCCCATCTTTTCCCAGCGGCCGGTTTCCTGCCACAGCTCGGCTGGTTGCACGAGCGGCATCAGCAGTTCGATACCGCCAGCCTTGTTCATTTCCTCGCGGATAATTGCTTCGACCTTGCGGATCACGCGCAAGCCGGTCGGCATGTAGGTGTAGATACCGGAGCCGAGGCGCTTGATCATTCCTGCGCGCATCATCAGCTGGTGACTGACGATTTCAGCGTCGGAAGGTGCATCTTTTAAAGTTGAAATAAAAAAACGGGAGGCACGCATATCGGTGAATTCTTTTTAAAAAGAGAGGGTTATAATCAACCTAATTTTAAAGGATTAGCTGGCTGATGCGTCCAAATCTTATACAAATGGACCCGTTTGACGCGGTTCCTGCCGTTTTCGTACCCCGAAAGCCGGGCGGGGACCAGAATTTGTGGGTAAATATGTAAAGAAGGCGCGCGCTGGCAGAAAGTTTCGAGGTGCACTATGCTCGACCGTGAAGGGTTCCGGCCCAACGTCGGCATCATCCTGCTGAACGCCCATAACGAGGTGTGGTGGGGCAAGCGGGTGCGCGAGCACTCGTGGCAGTTCCCGCAAGGGGGCATTAAATACGGTGAGACACCGGAACAGGCAATGTATCGCGAACTGGAGGAAGAAATAGGGCTGCGCCAGGAGCATGTGAAGATTGTGGGCCGTACCCGCGACTGGCTGCGCTATGAAGTACCCGACCATTTTATCAAGCGCGAAATTCGCGGCCATTACCGCGGGCAGAAGCAGATCTGGTTCCTGCTGCGCATGTGTGCCCGTGATAACGACGTCAATCTGCGCCTGACCGACCACCCCGAGTTCGACGCCTGGCGCTGGCACGATTACTGGGTACCGCTCGATGTGGTCATCGAGTTCAAGCGCGATGTGTACCAGCGCGCCTTGCAGGAATTGTCGCGTTTCCTGACCTGGCCGGCCAACGGCGGCCATACGCACGAACGGCGCCACACGGCGCGCTACCTTCGCCAGCCGCACGCGCCGCGCCAGCCAGCCCCGGATCAGCCCTGCGCCCCGGAACCGCAACTGGTGCTGGTGCCGAGCAAGGACTAGCAAGCCACACAAAACGGCGCTTCACGGCGCCGTTTTTTCGTCCGCCGCATGGCGTTTCCCGCCAGCGGCCAGAGTACAATCGGCCCCCATGTTCCTCGCCCTCTTCCCCTCCCTCTTCCGTTCCCCCTGCTGCGCCCTGCTGCTGTCGGCCCTGTGCCTGGCGGCGCCCGCCACCGGCCTTGCCGCCCCGTCCACCACCTGCACATTCGTCCAGCAGCAGCAGGTGCCCATCACCTTGCGCGGCGCCACGCTGCAGCCAGCCGTGCAAGGCAGCATCAACGGCAAGCCGGCGCTCATGCTGCTCGATACCGGCGCCTTCATGACCATGCTGACCCGCACCGGCGCCGAGAACCGCAAACTGGCGCTGCGCTCGAGCGGCGGCCGTAAAGTGCTGGGAACGGGCGGCAGCAGCGCACTCTATCTGGCCAACCTGGACGACTTCACCATCGGCCCTAGCGGCGGCGGCAAGATCACCCTGCCGGTCCTCGGCGAGATGGGCATCACGCCCTGGTACGACGCGATCGTGGGCGCCGACTTCCTGATGCAGTCCGATCTCGAAGTGGCGCTGGCCGACAAGGTGGTGCGCTTTCACCGCAGCGACAACTGCAATGACGACAATCTGCTGTCGTACTGGGATGCGCAGGCCATGGTGGTGCCGATGACTTGCACCTCCAGCTGCGGCGCCAGCGGCAAGGCGGCCACGCCGCAGGTGGAGGTGCGGGTCAACGGCGTGATGCTCTCGGCGATTCTCGACACCGGCGCGGGCGTCAGTTCGATCAGCCAGAGCGCCGCGCGGCGCGCCGGCGTCACCACCGACATGGCGGACGTGAAGCGCAACGGCTTTTTCATCGGCGCCGGCGGCGGCAGGGCGGCGCGCTGGAACGCCGTCTTCAAGACTTTCACCATCGGCGACGAGACGGTGCGCAATGCCGATATCGCCATCGCCGAATCGCTCAACCGCGAGTATGGACAGGTCGATGTCATCCTCGGCACCGACTTCCTGCGCGCGCACCGGGTCTTGTTTGCCAACAGCCAGCGCCGCGTTTACCTGAGCTACCTGGGCGGCGAGGTGTTCGCCAAGCCGGGCAGCGGCAACCTGACCCTGGTGCGCCAGGAGGCCAACGGCGGCAACGCCGACGCCCAGTACATCCTGGCGCGCGACTTCTACAACGGCGCGCGCCTGCCCAAGGACCAGGTCGAGGCCAACGCGTGGCTCGACAAGGCGGCCGCGCAGAACCATCCGGCCGCGCTGGTGCTGACGGCACGCCTGCTGCGCGAAGCCGGCAAGCCGAAGGAGGCGGTCACGCGCCTGCGCGCCGCCCTGGCCGGCAAGCCCGACAAGATCGAGCTGGACCTGGAGCTGTTCCTGTCCCAGGTCCAGGCCGGCGAGCGCGAGGCGGCCAGGCGCGACCTGGCGGCGGCCACCGACACGCGCTGGCCGGCGCCGGTGGCCAGCTTCTACCTGGGCCGGATCGACGCCGCCGCCCTGATGGCCGCCGCCCGCGACGGCAGCACCCAGGCGCAGGCGCGCGCCTGCCGGGCCGGCGCCTACATCGCGTCACTCCAGCGCATCTCGGGCGAGCCGGCACTGGCGCGCCAGACCATGGAAAGCATCAGCGCCGAGTGCAAGCCGAGGAAGAACTAGCCGCAGCGACGAGGGCGCGGCGATGGCGGTACAATGTGGCCTACCTCATTTGCCCGCCCCGCCAATCATGTTCACCCCCTCCTCCGACGACGTTCGCCGTTTTTTCTGCGAAGCCTACCGCAAGCAGCGCAGCGGCGAGATCCTCAGCCCGATGGACGCCATCGCCGCCGACTGGATCGTCCAGCATCCCGAATACGCCGATGTGCTGTCCGACGCCGAAGCGGCGCTGGCGCGCGATTATTCGGTCGAGGGCGGGCAGGCCAATCCGTTTTTGCACCTGTCCATGCATTTGTCGATCGCCGAGCAGGTCTCGATCGACCAGCCGCCCGGGATTCGCGCGGCCTGCAACGCGCTGACCCAGCGCCTGGGCGCGCACGACGCCCATCATGAAATCATGGAATGCCTGGGCCAGATGATCTGGACCTCGCAGCGCAACGGCGTGCCGCCGGACAGCGTGGCGTACGTCGAGTGCGTGCGCGCGCGCTGCGCCTGATCCGGCCAGCCGGCTCTGGCTCTATTCTCTGGCGCTATTCATAGTCGGCGGCGAGCGCCTCGCGCGGCGCCTGGCGCCCGCGCACCCAGACCGTCACCACGCTGTCGTAGGCGCTGATGTCGTCCAGCGGCGAAGTTTTCAGCAGCAGCAGATTGGCCGCCTTGCCCACTTCAATCGAGCCCAGTTCCCGATCGAGCCCGAAAGTGCGCGCATTGTTCATCGTGGCCGCCTTGAAGATCTGCGCCAGCGACATGCCCGCCGCGTGCAGCTGCCGCATCTCGCGATACCCATTCAAGCCCGGTAAATTGCCATACGTCGGCGACGATGGCGTATCCGACCCGAACACGAAGTTGGCATCGCGCCCGGCCAGGTAGGCCACCACCGCGCGCTGGCGCCGCAGCGGCCCTTCCATGCCCTGCATGACGGCGGCGTCCTCCTCGCCGTCGGTCACTTCCGGCTTGAACCACTGGCCTTGCGGCGTCGAAAACCAGGCCAGCAGCGACGCCGGCACCACCTTGCGCAGCGCCGGATCGTTCAGGTAATCCGGCTCCACATACGCGCGCAGGCCATGCAGCACCTGCATGGTCGGCTGGTACCCGGTGCGCTGCTCGACGATCCGGTCGAGCAGCGCCTTGATCTCGCCGGGCAGGCCGGCCTGCCCGTTCAGCGCGCCCCAGTGCCACATGCCGTGCGCCAGCACGTCGGCGCGGCCGGCCACCGCGAACGACTGCGCTTCGAACGAATTGGCGTGCGTGACCAGCACTTTGCCCGCCTGCGTGGCCGCGGCCCGCACTTCGGCAAATTTGGCGCGGCTCATCACCGGCAGGTTGCGGTCGGCCCCGAAACCGCGCTCGAAGTGGGTCTTCACGCAGATTCCGCCGGCTTTCGCCACCCGCGCCACGCCCGCCGCCACAGTGTGCGCCGCAGGCGCAAACTGCGCCGGCACGGCGGTCGGCATGGCCGGATCGAACAGGTAGTTGCCGAAGCTCTGGAAGCGTTTATCGGGCGCGTAGAACGACATCGGGTAGCCGTTGGCCAGCACCAGCGCTTCGCCGCAGTGGAATACGTCCGGATGCAGCGGCTCCTTGCGCAAGCGCTCGATCACGCCGTAGTCCGACACCGCCAGGTCGATCACGGTGGTAAAACCGTGATACAGGAACGAGCGCGGCATCTGGCGAAAGTAAGCCCGGGCCAGGCTGTCGCCGGACGCGCCCTGCGCCATGCTCATGCCCGGCACGGCATGCAGGTGCACATGGGAGTCGATCAGGCCGGGGGTGAGGTAGTAGCCTTTGCCGTCGACCACCGTGGCGCCGGCCGGCGCCGGCCCGGACCGGCCGCGCTCGACCCGCGCAATGCGGCCGGCGTCGATCAGTACACTGCCGGTTTCGACGCGGTCGAGTTTTTCGGGCGAGACCAGTTTGACGTTCGAAATCCAGGTCTGGCCGGCGCCAACGGCCGGGGTGCACAGCATCAGGGTGGCCAAAAGGGCCGGCAAGAGGGCAGG
Source organism: Massilia mucilaginosa (assembly GCF_011682145.1). Taxonomy (GTDB): domain Bacteria; phylum Pseudomonadota; class Gammaproteobacteria; order Burkholderiales; family Burkholderiaceae_D; genus Telluria_A; species Telluria_A mucilaginosa. The sequence goes on along the minus strand of NZ_WHJH01000005.1, from coordinate 107,940 downwards.
TTTCATCATATCTCCGTGGCTGGAAGTGAAGGGGCGAATGGACCCATTTTCACGATTTAGCCCGGCAGAGTCGTGCCAGATGATGATTCGGCACCTGGGTCCGCACCTGTTCCGGCGCCGCCGCGCCGGAATTCCGACGGGGTCAGGCCGGTCTGCTTCTTGAAAGCGCGGTTCAGCGTGGTCTTGCTGTTAAAGCCGCACGCCAGCGCCAGGTCGAGAATGCTGACGCTGGCCTGCCCGGGCGCCAGCAAGGCCGCTTTGAGCGCGTCGACCCGGTAGCGGTTCAGGTATTCCTGCAGGTTGACGCCGCAGGCATCGTTGATCAGCTGCGACAGTTCGTGCGGCGTCATGGCCAGCAGCGCGGCCAGTTCATCGAGCGTCAGTTCGCCGTTGCGATACGCCTGGTCGACTTCCATGCACCGTTTCAGAGCGTCGAGAAAGCTGGCGCGGTCCGGTTCCGACAGCCGCTTGTTGGCGTAGCGCGGCGCCGCTTGCGGCAACGGCGCGGGCGCCGGCAAATGCGGGCGATACCCGAGCGGCAGGCGGATCGCCAGGAACGCGGTCGCGTAGACAAAACAGGCCAGCGCGATGGCGCCCACCGCGTCCGACGACAGCGGCAGCGCCACGTCGAAAAACTCGATGCCGAAGGCAGCCACGCTGCCGGCCGCGCCGACCACCCAGATCCTGGCCAGGCGCGCCAGGCCGCCGGCCAGCGGACCGCTGGCGGCGCCGCGCATCAGGCGGTAGCTGGCGACGACATAACAGATAAACATCGCCGTCTTGACCAGCACCGACAGCCCGATATACCACGGCAGCACCGGGCGCTGAAGCATCCAGGCCAGCTTGGCCTCGGCGCTTTGCAGGTAAAACGGCAGCATGGCGCCGGTGGCCAGCAAAAACGGCGCGCCATGGAGCCAGTCGCGCGCGGCCAGGCGCCGTTCGGTCAGCGCGCTGCGCAGATAGAGATACAGCAGCGGCCCGCTCAGCAAACCAATGGTGGCAATCGCGAGGGCACTGTGCGGATAGCTCGTATATAGACGGTTGATGCCCAGCCAGGCGTGCCCGATGACCGCCACGCTCCCCAGCAGCAGCCCCGCCAGCAGGCGGTTGGCCCCGCGCAGCTCGGCCTGGCGCGCGGCCAGCAGCGCAATCGCCAGGAACACGCCCTGCCCCATTGCCAGCAGCAGGAGTAAGGAGAGCGCGGCCCGCATCGTCAGGCTCAGGCCAGTTTGTCGTCGGCGATGCGGTAGCGCGGATCCTCGGCCAGGTTCACCTCGATCATGTCGCGCGCGTTTTCCAGCAGCTCGCGGCAGTCGGGGCTCAGGTGGCGCAGGTGCAGGCGCTTGCCGGCCTGGCGGTAGCGCAGCGCCAGGGCGTCGATGGCCTGGATCGCCGAATGATCGACCACGCGCGCGCGCGCAAAATCGACCACCACGTCCTGCGGATCGTCCTTGGGCGTAAACAGCTGGTTAAACTGCGCCACCGAGGCGAAAAACAGCGTTCCTTCCAGTTCGTACACCTTGGCGCCCTGCTGGTCCGGATGGATGGAAACCCGGATCCGCTTGGCGTGCTCCCACGCGAAGACCAGCGCCGAGACGATCACGCCGGCGACCACCGCAATGGCCAGGTCGAAGATCAGTGTAATGACAGCGACCAGCAGGCCGACCGCGATATCGGCGCGCGGCACCTTGCCGAACAGGCGAAAACTGCCCCAGGCGAAGGTCTTCTGGCACACCACGAACATCACGCCGATCAGGGCGGCCAGCGGAATGCGTTCGATCCATGCGGAGGCGAACAGGATGAACGAGAGCAGGAACACGGCGGTGGCGATGCCCGACAGGCGCCCGGTAGCGCCGTTGTTCACGTTGATCATGCTCTGGCCGATCATGGCGCAGCCGCCCATGCCGCCGAACAGGCCCGTGACCACGTTGGCCACGCCCTGCGCCATGCTTTCGCGATTCGGCTGGCCGCGCGTGTCGGTCATCTCGTCGATCAGCGTGAGCGTGAGCAGCGACTCGATCAGCCCCACCGCGGCGAGCACCAGCGCGTAAGGAAAAATGATGCACAGGGTCGCCCAGTTCAGAGGGACATCGGGCAGGTGGAACGCCGGCAGGCCGCCCTTGATCGAGGCCAGGTCGCCCACGGTCTTGGTGTCGATGCCGAGCGTGGCCACCAGCACCGACACCAGCAGGATGCCGGCCAGGGTCGAGGGAAACGCTTTTGTCAGGCGCGGCAGCAGGTAGATCACCGCCATGGTCAGCGCCGCCAGGGCGAGCATCGTATACAGTGGCGCCCCGGTCATCCAGTGCTGCGCGCCGTCGTCCCCAGGCACCTTGAAGTGCCCGAACTGCGCCATGAAGATCACCATCGCCAGCCCGTTCACAAACCCGAGCATGACCGGATACGGCACCATGCGGATGAATTTGCCCAGCCGGGCGGCGGCGAACAGCAGCTGCAAAAGCCCCATCAGCACCACCGTGGCGAACAGGTATTCGACCCCGTGCGAGACCACCAGCGCCACCATCACCACCGCCAGCGCACCGGTCGCGCCCGAAATCATGCCCGGCCGCCCGCCGATGGCCGAGGTAATCAAGGACACCATGAAAGCGGCGTACAGGCCGGTCAGCGGCGACACGTGCGCCACCAGCGCAAAGGCGATCGCCTCCGGCACCATGGCCAGCGCCACGGTCAGGCCGCTGAGCAGGTTCGATTTGAGGTAGTGGGGCGAGAAGGTAGGCAAACGCGGCTCCGTCAGCGGGGTCTCAATACAAAACGCCCTCCCCTTCCCGATAAGGAGAAGGTGGAAGGCGCTCGGGGTACTGCGGGTGCGTGCCGCGGCTGCGTGCTGATTAGCGCTGCAGCACCAGTCCCGAAGGAAGGCTGTGCAGGTAGGCTGCGATGTCGTCGATTTCTTTGTTCGACAATGGCTTGGCAAAGCCGCCCATGATGGCGTTGTTACGGCCGTTCGGGCCTTCGCCGCGCTTGTAGGCGATCAGCGCGTGCTTCAGGTATTCGGCGTGCTGGCCTGCCAGCTTGGGGTAGCTCGGGTCGGTCGACTTGGTGAAGTCGGCGCCGTGGCAGGACGCGCAGTTGTATTTCTTGACCAGGGCTTCGCCATTGGCGATATTGCCGCCGGCGCTTGCGCTCATGGATACAGCGCCGCAGAACAGGGCGATCATCAGTTTTTTCATGGCTCTGTCCTTATTTTTTCACTTGCTGCGAGTAGTAGGCAGCGACATCGGCGATTTCCTGGTCGGTCATGCTGCCGGCCACACCGCGCATCGAAGGATGTTTGCGGTCGCCCTTTTTATAGGCATTCAACGCGTTTTCGATGTACTTGGCCGACTGGCCGCCAATCATCGGCACCGGATAGACTTCGGGGAAAGTCGCTTTGTAACCGGGGATGCCGTGGCAGCCGATACATTGTTCAACTTTGGCAGCCTTGGCGTTTCCAACGATGTCCGCTGCGGCGGACACGTTCGCGACGCAGGCGAGCACGAGGAGTGCGATGAGTTTTTTCATGGTGGCGAGGGTAAGTGATAATCGGGTATCGCACGTGCAAACTTATTATGTTTTGCACTATCAACCTGAGAGTTTAACCGAACTGACGTGACGCGTCCACTTCACTGTGTTGCAGTGCCGCCCTTCCGCTTCTGGCATATACTCGAAATAATTCCACTTTTGACCATACACGCACATGCACGCATCGACTTCGCAGGCGCACCGCTTCCAGGGCTCAAGCAGTTACGTCGCCACCGCCGACCTGAAACTGGCGGTCAACGCCGCCCTCACCTTGCAGCGTCCCCTGCTGATCAAGGGCGAGCCGGGTACCGGCAAAACCATGCTGGCCGAAGAAGTCGCGGCGGCCCTGAACATGCCGCTGATGCAGTGGCATATCAAGTCCACCACCAAGGCCCAGCAAGGCCTGTACGAGTACGACGCGGTGTCGCGTTTGCGCGACTCCCAGCTCGGCGACGAGCGCGTGCGCGACATCCACAACTACATCGTCAAGGGCGTGCTGTGGCAGGCCTTCACCGCGCCCGAGCCGGTGGTGCTGCTGATCGACGAGATCGACAAGGCCGACATCGAGTTCCCCAACGACCTGCTGCGCGAACTTGACCGCATGGAGTTCTACGTCTACGAGACGCGCGAAATGGTCGTGGCCAAGCACCGCCCGCTGGTGATCATCACCTCGAACAATGAAAAGGAACTGCCGGACGCATTCCTGCGCCGCTGCTTCTTCCATTACATCAAATTCCCCGACAAGGACACGATGGAGGAGATCGTCAAGGTGCACTACCCGACCTTGAAACAGGACCTGCTGGAGCAGGCGCTGCAAAGCTTCTACGAAGTGCGCGACGTGCCGGGCCTGAAGAAAAAGCCCTCGACCTCCGAATTCCTCGACTGGCTCAAGCTGCTGCTGGCCGAAGACATCCCGGCCGAAGCGCTGCGCAGCGGCGACGCCAAGGCCATCGTGCCGCCGCTGCACGGCGCCCTGCTCAAGAACGAGCAGGACGTGCACCTGTTCGAGCGCCTGGTGTACATGTCGCGGACCAACCGCTGATGATCCAGGTCGACGCCCTCACTCTCGAATTCAACGGTGTGCGCCTCGAGCCTTTGTCGCTCGCGCACGCCGACGGCCTGCGCGCTGCGGCCAGCGACGGCGAACTGTGGAACATCCGCGTCACCTCGGTGCCGGAACCGCACAGCGTGGAGCAGTACATCGGCCATGCGCTCGAGATGCCCGACCGGCTGGCCTTTGCCGTGATCGACGTCTCGAGCGGCGTCATTGTGGGTTCGACCAGCTACCACGACATCCTGCCCAAGGTCGACCGCCTCGAGATCGGCTGGACCTGGTATGCCAAAAGCCGCCAGCGCAGCCACGTCAACACCAGCTGCAAACTGCTGCTGCTCTCGCACGCCTTCGACACCCTCGGCTGCGCGGTGGTCGGCCTGCGCACCGATAACTTCAACCATGCCTCGCAGGCGGCCATCGAACGCCTCGGCGCCAAAAAAGATGGCGTGATCCGCCACAGCGCCCCGCGCCGCGACGGCACCGTGCGCGACACCGTCATGTACAGCATCGTGCGCGGCGAATGGCCCGAAATCAAATCGCAGCTGCACTACCAGCTGCAGCGCGCGGGAGCCGGGTCGAGGGAGGGAACATAAGGTGCTGATCGACTTCTTCTTCACCCTCAAGGACGCCAAAATCCCGGTCACGATCAAGGAGTTCCTCACCTTGCTCGAAGCGATGGAGCGCAACGTCGTCGGTGCCTCGATGGACGACTTCTATTATGTAGCGCGCCTGACCCTGGTCAAGGATGAAGCGCACTACGACAAATTCGACCGCGCCTTTGCCCAGTACTTCAAGGGCATCAACGCCGCCTTCGAGACCAATGCCGCCGTTCCGCTCGACTGGCTGGTCAAGCGCATGGAGCGCGAACTGTCGGACGAGCAGAAACGCCAGCTCGAAAAATTCGGCTACGACAAGCTGATGGACCGCCTGAACGAACTGCTCAAGGAACAGAAAGAGCGCCACGAAGGCGGCAGCAAGTGGATCGGCACCGGCGGCACCTCGCCGTTCGGGAACGGCGGCACCAATCCGGCGGGCGTGCGCATCGGCGGCAAGGGCGGCAACCGCACCGCGGTCAAGGTGTGGGAGCAGCGCGCCTACCGCGACTACGACGCCGAGCGCGAACTGGGCACGCGCAACATCAAGGTGGCGCTGCGCCGCCTGCGCAAGTTCGCGCGCGAAGGCGCCGAAGACGAACTGGCGCTCGACGCCACCATCCACGCCACCGCCAACAACGCCGGCTATTTGGACATCAAGATGCGGCCCGAGCGCCGCAACAAGGTCAAGGTGCTGATGCTGCTGGACGTGGGCGGTTCGATGGACGACCATATCGAACGCACCGAAGAACTGTTCTCGGCGGCGAAGACCGAATTCAAGAACATGGAATTCTTCTACTTCCATAACTGCGTCTACGATTACCTGTGGAAGAACAACCGGCGCCGCAACGCCGAGCGCTTTCCGACCTGGGACATCCTGCGCAAGTACCCGGCCGACACCAAGCTCATTTTCGTCGGCGACGCCACCATGAGCCCTTACGAAGTACTGCATCCGGGCGGCTCGGTCGAATACAACAACGAAGAAGCCGGCGCCGCGTGGCTGGCGCGCTTCTGCAATGCCTTCCCCAAATTCGCCTGGCTCAATCCCGAGCCGGAAGGCGTGTGGCAGTACCGCCAGTCGATTTCGGTGATCCGCCAGATCATGAGCCACCGCATGTTCCCGCTGACGATCGACGGCCTCGAGCGCGCCATGCGCACCCTGAGCAAATAGCCCTGGGCGGCGCTACCCGGAGCGCATAATTGCGTTTTGGGTAACATTTTTCGTTATGCGGAATCGTGCGCGCGGGCCCGTCTTGTAGAATCTTGGCGCACCCATCGACCGGTGGAACGAAAGGAATTCATGCCCGATCTGCTGACGATCCTCACCAATCTCTCGTGGCCCTTCGCGATCTGCATCGCCTGGATGGCCGGAGAATTCGGCAAGCGCTGGACCGGCCTGCCGCGCATCAGCTTCTACGGCATTGTCGGTTTTGCGCTGGCCAGCACCCAGATCGGCGTACTGCCGGCGACCAGCGGCGGCACCATACTGCTGATGGCCGACGTGGCCTTCGGCCTGATTCTGTTCGAACTTGGCTACCGCATCAACCTGCGCTGGCTGCGCACCAATCCGTGGTTCGCCATGGCCTCGCTGGTCGAAGCGCTGGGCACCTTTGTCGCCGTCTATTTCGTCGCCCTGTGGTTCGGCGTGACCACCATGACCGCGCTGATGCTCGCCTCGCTCGCCATGTCCACCTCGCCGGCCACGGTGGTGCGCATCATCAATGAACAGCGCAGTTCCGGCCAGGTGACCGAAAGGGTGCTGCACCTGTCCGCGATCAACTGCGTGCTGTCGGTGTTTACCTTCAACGTGATCGTCGGCTTCTGGATTTTTCATAGTTCGTCGGACATTGGCGATGCCACCATCAGCAGCCTGGTTGCGCTGCTGATCTCGGGCGTGGTGGGCGCCGTCTTCGGCGTCGTGGTGCCGGCGCTGCTGCGCCACCTGGGCAATCTGTCGCAGGACGCCACGGTCGCTTTCGCGCTGGCCGTCATTTTGCTGGTCTCGATCACCTACACCATGAACCTCTCGCCGGTGGTGGCCACCCTGGCCTTCGGCCTGACGGCGCGCCACCGCAGGGTGGCCTTCAGCCAGGCGCAGCGCAACTTCGGCGCGCTCGGCGAACTGCTCACCGTACTGCTGTTCGTGTACGCCGCATCGACCCTGGAATGGCGCGAAGTACTCGCCGGCGGCGCACTGGCGTTCGCCGTCGTGATCGTGCGCCTCGTCACCAAGACCCTGGGCGTGACGCTGTTCTCGCAGCTGTCCGGCATTTCGTGGCGCAAGGGCGCGCTGACCGGCCTGGCGCTCGCGCCGGTATCGGTGTTCGTGATTCTGCTGCTCGAGCATGCGCGCCTGCGCGGGATCGACGTGCAGGAATTGCGTTCGATGGCCGCGGTCACCATGCTGCTCGAAGTATTCGGCCCCATCATCATCCAGCGCGCCCTGATCTGGGCCCGCGAAACCACGGAGGCCTGAGATGGCGCTTGAACCGTTTGCCAATTCCAAGGCACTGACCTTTGGCGTGGAACTGGAACTGCAGTTGGTCAGCCTGTCGGACTTCGACCTGACCGCCGCCAGTCCCGACCTGCTGCACCTGCTCGCGCAAAAGCCCTTCCCCGGCAATGTGACGCCCGAAATCGCCGAGAGCATGATCGAGATTAATTCGAGCGTGCATTCGAGCCACCTGCCGCTGCTGGCCGAACTGCTGGAAATTCGCGACATCCTGGTGGCGGCCGGCGACCGCCTCAACATCGGCTTGTGCGGCGGCGGCACGCATCCGTTCCAGCACTGGTCGGAGCAGAAGATCTATCCCAAGCAGCGCTTCCAGGAGCTCTCGTCGCTGTATGGCTACCTGGCCAAGCAGTTCACGGTGTTCGGGCAGCACGTGCACATCGGCTGCGCGTCGGGGGACGATGCGATGTTCCTGCTGCATTCGCTGAACCGGTATATTCCGCACTTCATCGCGCTGTCGGCGTCGTCGCCGTTCGTGCAGGGGCACGACAGCCTGTTCGATTCGGCGCGCCTCAATTCGGTGTTCGCGTTTCCGATGAGCGGACGCGCGCCGTTCACCTTGAGCTGGGACGAATTCGCGAATGTGTACTTTGCCAAGATGGAAGGCACCGGCATCATCAAGAGCATGAAGGATTTTTACTGGGACGTGCGGCCCAAGCCGGAGTACGGCACCATCGAGCTGCGCGTGTGCGACACGCCGCTGACGGTGGAACGGGCGGCCGCGCTGGCCGGGTATTTGCAGGCGCTGTGCCGGCACCTGCTGGAGCGGCGCGAAGAGCCGCCGGTGGAAGACGACTATCTTGTGTATAACTTCAACCGCTTCCAGGCGTGCAGGTTCGGGCTCGATGGCGCGATCACGCATCCGAAGACCTACGAGACGATGTCGCTGCGCGAGGATATTCTGACGACATTGCGCAAGATGGAGCCGCACGGCGAGGCGCTGGGCAGCCTGGGGGCGCTGAGGCATTTGTCGACGGCGGCGCAGGAGGCCAGCGACGCGACGTATTTGAGACGGCAGTATGAGGAACAGGGGAGCGCCGAGGGGATGGTGAATGCGGCGATTCGGCGCTTCCGGGGCAAACGTTAGCCCCGTCGTTCCCGCGCCAAGGCGGCCCTCGGCGGGAACGACGGGGGTAGTGGAAGAATGAGGCAAGTAGCTAAGCGACGTTCAGAGCCGCGTCTCGCGCGCCGCCCGCAAGAATTCATCCAGGATCGGCGTGCAGTCCAGCAGATCGACCCCGCCGGCCCGGTGAAACTCCGGGTGCCACTGCAATCCCATCACGAAATTGGCCCTTTGATACCGGATCGCTTCGATAATCCCATCCGGATCCGACATCGCCTCCACCAGGATATCGCGTCCCAGGTCCTTGACCGCCTGATGGTGAATCGAGTTCACGATCGGCCGCCGCACATCCGGGAACATGCGTCCCAGCGACGACCCCGATGGAAAAATCACCTTGTGCCGGTGCGCGTCGTAATCGCTGTGCACGTGCGCGTGCGCCGCCGGCACATTGGTCGCCACGTCCTGGTACAACGTCCCCCCGAACGCCACATTGATCAACTGGCACCCGCGGCAAATGCCCAGCACCGGTTTGCCGGCATCGACGAATTCGTGCAGCAGTTCGAGCTCGTACACATCGCGCGCGCGGTCGCCGCTCCACTCGGGCCGGGTCGGCGTTTCGGAATACGTTTGCGGCGACACGTCGGCCCCGCCCTGCAGCACCAGCCCGTCGAGATGGCGCGCGTAATGACGCAAGGTGATGTTACTTGGATGGAGCAGGCCGTTGGTATTGACCGTCGGGATCATAAAGACCAGCACGTCGCGCGACATCACCCACTGCGCGATCGACTCTTCCAGGTACTGCAAATTCTTGCTGCGCAGCCCCGTCGATCCGGGCTCGGGATGAAAAATCCGCGCCGAGACGCCGATGCGCAAGGTGCGCCGCATGAAGTCGCGGCCGATTTTGTCGCGCAGGTTGCGCCAGCGCGAAGCGAGCACGCGGCGCGCCAGGGCCAGCGGCGTGTCGCTCTCTTTCTGGTAGCGCGGCAGGGCGTCGGCGGCACGGCGGTCGGGAACGCGCGGGGCGTGAACGCCGCCGTCGGCATCCTGCCCGGGCACGGGCGCGGGAACAGGATCGGGAACGGCGGCTGGCAACAGGGGCTTGTCGGTATCGGGCATGCCTTAAATATAGCGCTCCCATGCGGGCGCACGATTCAAAGTTGTAACAAAATTGTGACTATCACATGCTAGGACGGCAGCGACAGCAGCTTTTTGAGCGCCCCGAGCAGATGGCGGTCGGCCATCGGTTTGTCGAGCAGGCCGCGCACGCCGGCCGCGCGGGCGCGCGCCGTGTCGTAGCCGGACGCCTGGTTCACCAGCAGCACCACGGCGATCCGTTCGGCCCCGTCCTGGCGCTTGATCTCGCCGCACAGGGCATACGGATCGATGCCGGGCGTGGAGGTATTGATCATCACCACCGCCACCGGCGTCTCGGCGCACAGGCGCAGCGCCGCCACCGCGCTCTCGGTCCACTCCACGGCCACCTGGTTCGGTGCGAGCAGGCGCGCCACATGGTCGCGCAGCGCGCCGCGCTTGTCGACGATGAGCACCGCGCCGCTCGGAGCCTGGCGCCGCATCTTGATGAAGTCGGCCGGGTCGGTGATGTCGAGATCGAGGCGGATGCGGCGGCGCCGCTCGTGCCGCGGCGTCGGCGCGGGCGCCGGCAAGTCCTTGAGCCCCTCGGCGCGTTTGCGCCCCATCTCGGCGAGCAGCTTGAACATCTGGAACATGTCCAGCGGCCGCGACAGCTGCGCACACGGAAAGTCCATCCCCGCCGAGCCGATCACCAGGCCGGGACGCAGCGCGTCCGGCTGCCACGCCAGCAAGGCGGCCAGCGCGCTCAGGTCGTCGCCGTTGGCGATCATCAGGTCCGGCTCTTGCAAACTGTCGCCCAGCAGGCAAGAATACGACGGCCCGTCGCGCGGGGGATGCGCGAGCGCCGTCCCCAGCTCGGCCCCTTCGGAAGAAGGAAAGCCCAACAGGCGAACGCTCAGAGACTGCCTTTTTGAATGCATTTTTGATAACTTATGGAAGTGTTTTGACCACACCTGTTGGTGCGCGTACAAATCTAACCACAATTGTCCGGACTGGCAAGTACATTCAGCGCGCTCAAATTTGGCTTCTTTTCCGGCTGACAAGATAGAATGCGCAGGCATCCGCATAAAGAACTTAGATATGGCCACCAAAAAACCTGCATCCGACTACAGCGAATCCTCCATCCGGGTCCTCAAGGGACTCGAACCCGTCAAACAGCGTCCGGGCATGTACACCCGCACGGAAAATCCGCTGCACATCATCCAGGAAGTGATCGACAACGCTTCCGATGAAGCGCTCGGCGGCCATTGCAAGAACATCGGCGTGACGGTCAATGCGGACGGCTCGATCACGGTCGAAGACGACGGCCGCGGCATTCCGGTCGGCCTGCATCCCGACGAAGGCGTGCCGACGGTGGAAATCGTCTTTACGCGCCTGCACGCGGGCGGCAAATTCGACAAGGGTTCGGGCGGCGCGTATGCCTTCTCGGGCGGTTTGCACGGCGTCGGCGTCTCGGTCACCAACGCGCTCTCCTCGCGCCTGGAAATTACGGTCTGGCGCAAGGAAGACAACGGCAACGGCCTGCACAAGATGGTGTTCGCCGACGGCGAGGTGATCGAGCCGCTGGCGTCGGTCCCGGCGCCGCGCGACGGCAAGAAGAGCGGCACCCGCGTGACCGCCTGGCCGAACCCGAAGTATTTCGATTCGCCCGCGATCTCGCAGGTCGAGCTCGCGCGCCTGCTGCGCTCCAAGGCGGTGCTGCTGCCCGGCGTGACGGTCACCCTCACCATCGCCAAGACCGGCGACGTGACCACCTGGAAGTACGACGAAGGCCTGCGCGGCTACCTCAATGAAATGCTCGCGCAAAGCACCAACGGCGACACCGTGATCCCGGTGTTCGAAGGCGCCCAGTACTCCAACGGCGAGTCGGACGGCTTCGCCGAAGGCGAAGGCGCGGCCTGGGTGGTGGCCTGGACCGAAGAAGGCGCGGTGGTGCGCGAGTCGTACGTGAACCTGATTCCCACCTCGAACGGCGGCACCCACGAATCGGGCCTGCGCGACGGCCTGTTCGGCGCGGTCAAGAGCTTCGTCGAGATGCACGCGCTGCTGCCCAAAGGCGTCAAGCTGATGCCGGAAGACGTGTTCGCGCGCGTCTCGTTTGTCTTGTCGGCCAAGGTGCTCGACCCGCAGTTCCAGGGCCAGATCAAGGAACGCCTGAACTCGCGCGACGCGGTGCGGCTGGTCTCGACCTTCGCCAAGCCGCCGCTAGAACTGTGGCTGAACCAGCACGTCGAATACGGCCGCAAGCTGGCCGAACTGGTGATCCGCCAGGCCCAGTCGCGCCTGCGTTCGCTGCAAAAAGTCGAAAAGAAGAAGTCCTCGGGCGTGGCTGTCCTGCCGGGCAAGCTGACCGATTGCGAATCGAGCGACATCGGCCGCAACGAACTGTTCCTGGTCGAGGGCGACTCGGCGGGCGGTTCGGCCAAGATGGGGCGCGACAAGGAATTCCAGGCCATCCTGCCGCTGCGCGGCAAGGTGCTGAACTCCTGGGAGACCGACCGCGACCGCCTGTTCGCCAACAACGAAATCCACGACATTGCCGTGGCAATCGGGGTCGACCCGCACAGCGTGGGCGACACGCCGGACCTGTCGGGCCTACGTTATGGCAAGATCTGTATCCTGTCGGATGCGGACGTGGACGGCTCGCACATCCAGGTGTTGCTGCTGACCTTGTTCTTCAAGCACTTCCCGGCCCTGTTCGCGCCTGGCCACATTTGCGTGGCGCGCCCGCCGCTGTACCGGGTCGACGCCCCGGCGCGCGGCAAGAAGCCGATCCAGAAGCTGTACGCGCTCGACGATGGCGAGCTGGTGGCGATCCAGGACAAGCTGATGAAAGAAGGCTTGAAAGAAGGCAGCTGGAGCATTTCGCGCTTCAAGGGCCTGGGCGAAATGAACGCGGAACAACTGTGGGAAACCACGATGAACCCGGACACGCGGCGTTTGCTGCCGGTATCGCTGGGCGACTTCAGCCACATCGACGCCTCGGCGCGCTTTAACATGCTGATGGGCAAAGGCGAAGCCGCCGCCCGCCGCGCCTGGATCGAAGAACACGGCAACGAAACCGAAGCCGACATCTGATGTTGTTGCAAGGCCGGTGGAAAACCGGGGTCAGACCCCGGTTGTTCAGTTGGGGGTCTGACCCCGGTTTTCCACCGGCTTTGCACCAGACTCAGTTTGAGGAAAATTGGGAAAACCGGGGTCAGACCCCACCCGGCAAGACCGGGCTCTGACCCCGGTTTTGCAACACATCGCCGGTCTGCGGCGGCGCAAACGGACACTGAACCATGATTATCGGAATCGACCTCGGCACCACCAACAGTCTCGCGGCAGTGTGGCGCGACGGCAAGGCCCACCTCATTCCCAACGCACTGGGCAGCTTTCTCACGCCTTCCTGCGTCGGCATGGATGACGATGGCACCGTGCTCACCGGCGAAGCGGCGCGCGCGCGCCTGCAGACCCACCCGCACATGACGGCGGCGCTGTTCAAGCGCTACATGGGCAGCGAACGCGAAACCCAGCTCGGCGCGCGCAAGTTCCGCCCCGAGGAATTGTCGTCGATGGTGCTGCGCTCACTGAAGGAAGACGCCGAAGCCTGGCTCGGCGAAACGGTCACGCAAGCCGTCATCACCGTCCCCGCCTACTTCAGCGACGCCCAGCGCAAGGCGACCCGGGTGGCCGGCCAGCTGGCGGGCTTGCGCGTCGAGCGCCTGCTCAACGAGCCGACCGCCGCGGCGCTGGCCTATGGCATCCAGGACACCAAGCGCGAAACCAAATTCCTCGTCTTCGATCTGGGCGGCGGCACCTTCGACGTCTCCATCCTCGAACTGTTCGAGGGCGTGATGGAAGTGCGCGCCACGGCCGGCGATAATTTCCTGGGCGGCGAAGATTTTGCCAGCGTGCTGGTCGACGCCTTCCTGTCCCGCAGCGGCCTGTCCAAGGACTTGAACGGCGCGGAGCTGAACGGCACCCAGCGCCAGCGCCTGCGCGAAGAAGCCGAACGCGCCAAGCGCGTCCTGTCCGACAGCCTCACCGCGCGCATGGTCTACACCAGCGCCGGCAAGGAATACAGCCTGGACCTGACCGAAGACTTGTTCGTGCTGCTGTGCGACCACCTGGTGCAGCGCCTGCGCGGCCCGGTCGAACGCGCGCTGCGCGACGCCACCATCAAGGCCTCCGAACTCGATTCGGTGGTGCTGGCCGGCGGCGCCACCCGCATGCCGCTGGTGCGCAAGATGGTCTCGCGCATGTTCGGGCGCTTCCCGTCGATCAGTCTCGATCCCGACCAGGCGATCGCGCTGGGCGCCGCCGTGCAAACGGGCCTGATGGCGCGCGACGCGGCCCTCTCCGAAGTGGTGATGACCGACGTGGCGCCCTACTCGCTGGGCATCTCGATCGCGCGCGAAATCGGCCCGAACCAGTACGAGGGCGGCCACTACCTGCCGATCATCGAGCGCAATTCGACGGTGCCGGTGTCGCGCGTGGAATCGATCACCACCATCAACGACTACCAGAAAGAACTGGTGGTGCATGTGTACCAGGGCGAGTCGCGCCGCGTGTCGGACAACGTTTTCCTGGGCAAGCTGGCCTTCCCGATCGAGTCGAAACGCTCCGGCGAAATCAGCGCCGACGTGCGCTTTACCTACGACATCAGCGGCGTGCTGGAAGCGGAAATCACGCTCCAGCCAAGCCAGGAGAAGCACACCCTGGTCATCACCGAGAACGCCGGCGTGATGACCCAGGCCGAAGTGGCCAAGCGCCTGGCCGAACTGAATGAACTGAAAATCCACCCGCGCGACAAGATCGAAAACCGCACCCTGCTGGCACAGGCCGACCGCCTCTACGAGCAGTTGCTGGGTCAGGAACGCGCCTACCTGGCCGAGCACATCGCCGCCTTTACGGGCGTGCTCAATACGCAGCAGCCGGCGGCCATGCGGCGCGCGCACGAAACGCTCACCAAAGTCATGCGTGAGCTGGGCGGGAGTTCCTTCCTATGAACATCTGGAGCGTCCTCGGAATGACGGCCAGCCGCGATGAGCGCGCGATCAAGCGCGCCTACGCGGCCAGGCTGAAGGTCACCCGTCCCGAGGACGATCCGGCCGCCTTCCAGATTCTCAACGACGCTTACCAGGCCGCGCTGCAGCTGGCGCGCCAGGCCAACGACCTGGACTGGCCGGACGACGAGCCGGCCCCGCGCGCCGAGCTGCGCGAGACCGGGCAGCGCGAGGACCAGCGCGAGCAGCCGGTCTACGTGGCGGCCTACGAATTCGACCCGGACGCGCCGGTGTACGTCGCCGCCTACGAATTCGATCCGGATGCGCCGGTCTACACGGCTTGCTACGAATTCGATCCGGCCGCGCCGCCGCCCGAAGCATCGGCTCCGCTGCCGGCGTTTGAGCCAGCGGCGCCGCCCGCACCGCCCGCCGCACCAGCGCCGCCGCCGAAACCGGAGCAATACCGCCTGCCGGAGATCCTGCCGCGCCCCTTGCCCGGCACCGGGCTGGAATCGCCGATCATGGAAGCGCGCCGCGTCTGGGCCGCGTTCCTGGCGCGCGCGCACCGCAACCCGCGCGAGCATCTGGCGCAGCTGTTCGCCGGAGAGGAACTGCTCAACATCGACGTGCGCGACCACTTCGAAGAGTGCGCGGTGCAGTACTGCGCCGGCGAAGGCTGCGACGACGACTTCCGCGAAGCGATGGCGGGCCATTTCAACTGGGTCGACGACGCCAGTTTCGTGGGCCGCCAGATGCCCGACGAAACCGGCATGATGCTGGCGCGCCTGCGCGCCCAGCGCTCGTACGCCCACTTCTGCCAGCTCGCGCTGGAAGACGAGGTGGTGCGCGCACTGCTCGACGGCGACCCGCGCGGCATCATCGGCAGGTATCCGGACGCCGCCTTCACGGAACGCATGCGCGAGCTGCTCGAACATGTCCACTGCTACCACGGCGAGATGCTCGACCTCAAGCTCGATGCCGATATCGTCGAACACTGGGTCGCCGTGGTGCGCGGCAGGGGCTGGTCGGCGTAAGAGCCGCCCCCCGCCACGCACACCCCAGAACAAACACACTCCTTTTACCAAGCACCTACGCATAAGCACCTACGTACATGTCCTCACAAACCAATCTGTTTGACCCGCCACCGCCGCCACCGCCGGAAG
Organism: Massilia mucilaginosa; assembly: GCF_011682145.1. Classification (GTDB taxonomy): domain Bacteria; phylum Pseudomonadota; class Gammaproteobacteria; order Burkholderiales; family Burkholderiaceae_D; genus Telluria_A; species Telluria_A mucilaginosa. Next base: position 91,950 of record NZ_WHJH01000005.1, on the reverse strand, counting down.
ACACCGAAACGCTGACCCTGTCGACCTTCGCCGAGCGCGCCTATCTCGATTACGCCGTCTCGGTCGTCAAGGGCCGCGCCCTGCCCGACGTGTGCGACGGCCAGAAGCCCGTACAGCGCCGCATTTTGTACCGCATGAACGAACTGGGACTGGGCGCGACCGCCAAGCCAAGCAAGTCGGCCGCCGTGGTCGGCGACGTCATGGGCAAACTGCACCCGCACGGCGACCAGTCGATCTACGACGCGCTGGTGCGCATGGCGCAGGACTTCTCGCTGCGCTATCCGCTGATCGACGGCCAGGGTAACTTCGGCTCGCGCGACGGCGACGGCGCTGCGGCGATGCGCTACACCGAGGCGCGCCTGACGCCCATCGGCAAGCTGCTGCTCGAAGAAATCGACGAAGGCACGGTCGACTTCCAGCCCAACTACGACGGCGAACACGCCGAACCGAAAGCGCTGCCGGCGCGCCTGCCGATGGTGCTGTTGAATGGCGCCTCCGGCATCGCGGTCGGCCTGGCGACCGAAATCGCCTCGCACAACCTGACCGAAGTGGCGCGCGCCACCGTGGCCATGATCCGCAATCCGAAGATCACCCACGCCGAACTGATGGGTATCATCCCGGGGCCGGATTTCCCGGGCGGCGGCCAGATCATCACGCCGCCGGCGCAGATCGCCGACATGTACGCCAGCGGACGCGGGTCGATGAAGGTGCGCGCGCGCTGGAAGATCGAAGAGCTGGCGCGCGGCCAGTGGCAGGCGGTGGTGTCGGAACTGCCGCCGGGCGTGTCGTCGCAAAAGGTGCTCGAAGAGATCGAAGAGCTGACCAACCCGAAAATCAAGCTCGGTAAAAAGGCGCTCTCGCCAGAACAGCTGGCGCTCAAGCAGACCATGCTCGGTTCGCTCGACTCGATCCGCGACGAATCGGGCCGCGCCGCCGCCGTGCGCCTGGTGTTCGAGCCGAAGTCGAAGAACCAGGACCAGGCCGAATTCATGCTGATGCTGCTGGCGCATACCTCGCTGGAGTCATCGAGTTCGATCAACCTGGTGATGATCGGCGGCGACGGCCGTCCGCGCCAGAAGGGCCTGACCGAAATCCTGCAGGAGTGGATCGATTTCCGCTTCGTGACGGTACGCCGCCGTACCGAATACCGGCTGGGCAAGGTCAACGACCGCATCCACATTCTCGAAGGACGCGAAGCGGTTCTGCTCAATATCGACAAGGTGATCCACATCATCCGCAATTCGGATGAGCCGAAAGCGGCGCTGATCGCCGAATTCCGCCTCTCCGACATCCAGGCCGAAGACATCCTGGAACTGCGCCTGCGCCAGCTGGCGCGCCTGGAGACGATCAAGATCCAGCAGGCGCTGGCGGAACTGCGCAAGGAAGAAGTGACCCTGCGCGACATCCTCGAGAACCCGTCGACGATGAAGCGCCTGATCATCCGCGAGATCGAAAGCGACGCCAAGCAGTTCGGCGACGCGCGCCGTACCCTGATCGAAGAAGCGCAGCGCGCCGTGGCCGAGCAAAAAGTGGTCGACGAGCCGGTGACGGTGATCGTCTCCGACAAAGGCTGGGTGCGCGCGCGTACCGGTATCGGCCACGATGTGGCGCAGTTCACGTTCAAGGCGGGCGACTCGCTGTACGCGGCCTTCGAATGCCGCACCACCGACACCCTGCTCGGCTTCGGCGACAACGGCAAGGTGTATTCCGTGCCGGTGGCGGCCCTGCCGGGAGCGCGCGGCGATGGCGTGCCGATCACCACCCTGGTCGATGTGCCGAACGGCGCGCGCATCCCGCACTTCTTTGCGGGCAGCGCACAGACGATGCTGCTGATGGCAACGACCGCGGGCTACGGTTTTTCGGCCAAGGCGGGCGACATGGTCAGCCGCCTCAAAGGCGGCAAGTCCTTCATCACGCTCGACGAAGGCGCGCAGCCGCTGCCGCCGCGCGTGATCGCGGCCAATGCGAGCGCGGTGGCCTGCCTGACCGAAAAAGGCAAGCTGCTGGTATTCGGCATGGATGAACTCAAAACGCTGACCAACGGCGGACGCGGCGTGATCCTGATCGAGCTGGAAGAGAAGGAAAAGCTGCTCGCGGTGCAGCCGATTTCGCAAAAAGGCGTGACGGTGCACGGCACCTGGGCGGGCGCCAAACCGCGCGCGGTGGATTTGTCGGCCTCAGGCCTGGCGGTCCACTTCGGCAAGCGGGCGCGCAAGGGCAAGCCGCTGGCAGCCAAGATCAAGGTGATGGCGCTCACGCCAATCGGCTGATCTTTCCCCTCCCGCGCTACCCGCGCGGGAGGGCCGGCAAACAAAAACGGGGCAAGTGTTGCTTGATCGAGCTCAGACCTCAATCAAGCAACACTTGCCCCGCTTTCACATCCAGCGCCCTGCAAGCAGGGCGTTCGGATAATTACTTGGCAGCAGCTTTTTTCACGTCAGCCGATGCTTCGACTTTGGCTTCGTGGGTTTTTGCAGCAGCGGTTGCCTTGTCGGCACCGGCTTCGACAGCCACTTTTTCAGCTTTTTCGTCGGCCTTGATCATTTTTTTCTCGGCTTTCAGATTGGCCTTGGCGACTTTTTTCTCGGCCTTGGCTTCGGCTTTCATTTTGTCTTCCGGATCGGCTTTAGCGACGTCGGTGCTCGCTTCAGCGTGCTCTTTGACTGCTTTCGAGTGGGCTTTGACTTTTTTCTCGGAAGCGTCGGCAGCTGCCTTGGTCACTTTTTCGTCGGCTTTGGCACCGACTTTGGCTTCCTTGGCTTCGGCTTTGGCGATGTCTTTGTTGGCGCTGGCTTCAGCTTTGACAACCGCTGGGGTTGCCGCGGGAGCTTGTGCGTAAACCGAAGTAGCGAACAGGCCGGCGATCAGGGTAACGAGTAATTTGTTCATGGTGTAGTCCTTTAGAAGAATGGTTGGGGTTTCTTATTCGTGGACGTTCTGGACCGCAGTCCATTCGCCATCTATCGTTCTCAACTTTATATTTCGTCAAGGAACGGTGTCCAGAATATGTCTTACTGGACACGTGGTCTGTTCGTTAGCGCACGCTGAATAGAGCTAACCAAAAGCAACTTACAATGAGGCCCCCGGCCCACCGCATCACGCGTATCGCCCGCCGTTGCAGGCTCCAGCCTATTTTCCCGCGCCCTTCTTCGCATACAAATCGATGATCGTGGTGATGCCGTCGTTACACACGTTACAGAATCTTTCACTTCGGTCGAACATCAAACACTGCATTTCCGACCGGTAATAGCCGGTGGCCTCGTAATTGGCCCCTTCGAAGGCGCCCACATCATGCCGGTGGGTGGCCTTGGCGAACAGGGTATTGGTGTGGGTCAAGTCTTCGCGGAACAGCGCGCTCATCTCGGACTCGGGCCGGTTGGCGGCACGCAGCGCGGCGCGGCGTTTTTGATAGGCGCGCGCGTATTGTTCGTACTGCGCCTTGGGCCAGGCGGTCGGCAGCGGCGTGCCGGCCTTGACGTGGCGCTGCCATTTGAGCTTTGACGGGTCGCGCAGCGCCGTCACATTCGGCTCCCACGGTTCCATGCGCGCGGAACCGGACTGGTAAGCCACGGGTGAAGTGTAGTACTCGTCGGCCAGGCCGGCGAAGTGGTGGCCGAATTCGTGCACGAACAGGTAATTGGCCCAGTCGTTGCCGGCCGCCGCGGTGCTGAACTGGCCGAAGATGCCGCCGCCGCCGTAGGTATCGTTATTGACCAGGATTTCGATGAACTCGTAGGGCGCATGCTGGGCGATCTCGCGCAGCGCGCGGTTATCCAGCGTGAGCACGTAACGCTCGCTGCCGAAGATGTCGTAGCGCGTGCCCAGTGGCGAGGCCTTGTGCGCGCCGGTCGACGGGCGCGACACGCCGCTTTCCCGGGTCGGCACCGCAATCGCCCACACATTGAAGTCGCCCGCGCGCTCCTTGAAGGGCGAGACCGTAAACAGGTGATCGGCCAGGCGGCGCGCATCGGCCTCGAATTTTTTCATCTCGCCGGCGGTGTAGCCGTCGCCCATGACCAGCAGGTCGACCTTGGCCGGGGATGGCCCGCTGACGCGGATCGGGATCGGTTTGGCCGGCGCGGGCGCCTGCTTGCGCACCACGTCCGGCGCATCCGGGTCCACCTCGACACTCCACGCGACCGAAAACTGATTGCGCTCGTCGCGCTTGAGCACCCGCACCCTGACCGGTTTGCCGAAGGCCGGAAAGCGCACCGATTCCTGGAAACCGCGGCTGATCCGGTTGGCTTCCTCGGTGGTGCGCCATTCGCCGAAAATGGTGGAGAACCCGCGCGAATACAGCAGGTCGCCGGTTTTGGCGTCGACCACTTCGACCATGTTCTGGCCACGGTTGGTGGTGTCGAGGTTTTGCGACAGGTCGCCGGCCCACGGCAGCGCTTCGATCACCACGCGCTCCAAGGCGTATTGGTCCGACAGGGCATTGCCGCTGTGCTGGTAGTCGACGCGCACGGTGGCCGGCGGCTGGGCCTGCGCGTGGGCGGCGGCGGCGGCGGCGGCCAGCGCCAGCAAGCCGGCGAGGCGGCGCATGAAACGCACGAGGGACAGCGGCACGAGGGACAGCGGCACGGGGAACAGCGGGACGGGGGACAGCGGCATGGCGGTTTCCTTGCAAGCGTGGATCGTCCCGCATTGTAAACCTGCGCGCGGTGGTTGCGGCCGGCGCCTGCGTGGTAGCATGTCGCTTCCTTTGAAATCCCAGCCAAGATGGTCACAACGATTGAAAGCCAGGCAGAGTCACTGATCCGCGATACGGGCGCGCGCCTCACCAAGCCGCGCTCGCGCGTGCTGGCGTACCTGCTGGCGCAGAACAAGCCTCTGACCCACCACGACATCCAGGAAGGCCTGGCCGGCGACGCGCTCGATTCGGTCACCCTGTACCGGGTGCTGGAATGGCTGACCGAGCACGAACTGGTGCACCGCATCGCCGGCGCCGACCAGGTGTGGCGCTTCAACGCCGGCGCGGGCCAGCACGGGCACCAGCACGCGCACTTCCAGTGCACCCGCTGCGAGATGGTGACCTGCTTTACCGACATCGCCCTGCCTGCGCAAATCACCCTGCCTACCGGCTTTACGAGCCAGCAGGTCGACTTCCTGATCAAGGGCGTCTGCAATATCTGTAACGTGAAAAAGTAACACCGAAAGTAGCATCGGTTTCACCGCGTCGCCGCAAGCTTCGCCCGGACTGCTAACGCAACCCTATTGCAATAAAGAGGCATTCGACCTATTATAGCAACTCAGTTGCATTACATCCCCGCCTTGCCCGGCCCTCCCACGCCTGAAGAAATCCACGTATGTACATCAAAACCGCTACCGCCGCCCTCTTTGCCAGCATCACGCCGCTGGCCGCCATGGCCGCGGCCGACGCCGCCCCCGCGCCCACCGACACGGTCGTCATCGGCGGCCAGCGCGAGCACTATCGCAGCCTGTCGGCCACCGGCGCGACCAAGACCGATGCGCTTCTCAAGGACCTTCCGCAAAGCGTGCGCGTGCTCACCAGCGACGTGCTGCGCGACGCCGGCGTGAGCACCCTGGCCAGTGCGCTGGACCTGGCCAGCGGCATCTCGCGCCAGAGTGACCTGGGCGGCCTGTGGGACAGCTATGCCATGCGCGGCTTCACCGGGGACCCCAATTTCGGCTCCGACTTCCTGGTCAACGGCTTCAGTTCCAGCCGCGGCTACAACGGCTTGCGCGACACGGCCAGCACGCAGTCGGTCGAAGTGCTCAAAGGCCCTTCCGCCGCCCTGTACGGGCGCGGCGAGCCGGGAGGCACGGTCAACATCGTCACCAAGAAACCGCGCTTCGCCCCGCAGCGCGGCATCAGCGCTTCGGTCGGCAGCTTCAATACCTGGCGCGCGGCGGTCGACGTCACCGGGCCCGTGAGCGACACGCTGGCCTACCGCCTCAACGCCGCCTGGCAGCAAGGCGACAGCTTCCGCGACACCGCCCGGCGCGACACGCTGCTGCTCTCGCCATCGTTCGTGTGGCTGGCCGGCGAGCACACCACGGTCTCGTACGAGATCGAAGCGACCGGGCAAAAAGCCCCGTTCGACCGCGGCGTGCCGGCGGTGAACGGCAAGCTCGGTGCGGTGCCGGTATCGCACTTCCTGGGCGAGCCGGGCGACGGCCGGGTCAGCGTCAAGTCGCTCGGGCACCAGCTATTCGTGCAGCACGCCTTCAACGACGACTGGTCGCTGCAATCGGGCCTGTCGTACCGCGACAGTGAACTGGCCGGCTTCTCGACCGAGGCGAACAACCTGCTGGCCGACGGGCGCACCATGCGTCGCCAGCGCCGCCACCGCGATTTTTCGGCGACCGATATGTCGGGCAGAGTCGAACTGCTCGGAAAACTGACCATCGGCGGCCTGCGCCACAGCGTGCTGTTCGGCGTCGACGCCTACCGCTTCGACGACCGCCGCGTGCAGCTGCGCCGCAATCCGTCCAGCGCCAATCCTTACGCAATCGATATTTTCCGGCCGGTGTACGGCGCCGTGGCCGATCCTTTGATGCTGTCGATCGACACGCTGGAACGCCAGCGCGCCCACGGCTTGTATGCGCAGGACCAGATCGACCTGAGCGAGCGCTGGAAAGCCCTGCTGGGCATGCGCTACGACAGCGCCGACCAGACCGTCACCAACCAGCGCCTCAAAACGAGCAACGCGCAAAGCCTCAGCGCCAGCAGTCCGCGCGCGGGCCTGGTGTACCAGCCGAACAACGCGCTGTCGCTGTACGCCACCGCGGCGCGCGCGTACCGCCCGAACAGCGGCATCAGCATCGACAACAGCGCCTTCGACGCCGAGAAAAGCTTGTCGTACGAACTGGGCGCCAAATTCGACGCCCTCGATGGGAAATTGAGCAGCACGGTGGCGCTGTACAAGATCGACAAGAAGAACGTCCTGACCACCAACCCGGCCAATGCCGACTTTGCGATTCCGGCCGGGGAAGTCGGCAGCCGCGGCCTGGAACTGGACGTCTCCGGCGCCGTGGCGCGCGACCTGCAGCTCTCCGCCGCCTACGCCTGCACCGACGCCACGGTCACCAAGGGCGACAAGACCATCCGCACCGGCAGCCGCTTCCCGAACGTGGCGCGCCACAGCGCCAACGTGCTGCTGGTGTCCAGTTTCAAACTGGGCGACGCCAGTGCCAGTATCGGGGGCGGCGCCAGCTATGTGGGCAAGCGCATGGGCGACGTGGCCGCGTCGAGCAGCTTCGAGCTGCCCGCCTACACCACCGTCAAGCTGGTGGCGGCCTACACGCCGTACCGCAAGCTGCGCATCGCCCTCAATATCGACAACCTGTTCAACAAGGCCTACTACACAAGCTCGTACAACCAGGTCTGGGTGGCGCCGGGCACCGAGCGCGCCGCCACGCTGACGGCCAGCTACAGCTTCTGAGGCGCTCAGTGACCGCTCTCGCCATCGCACCCACCAAGCGCATCGCCGCCATCGACGCGCTGCGCGGCCTGATCATCCTGATCATGACGCTCGACCACGCGCGCGAAACCTTCTTTTTGCACCGCAAGGTCGGCGACCCGATGGACCTGGCCACGACCGAGCCGTCGCTGTTCTTCAGCCGCGTGGCGGCGCACTTCTGCGCGCCGATGTTCGTGTTCCTGACCGGCCTGTCGGCCTGGCTGTACGCCAATCCGCCGTCCGGCCCGCGCAGCCCACGGGCTTTCCTGCTCAAGCGCGGGCTCTTTTTGATCGTGCTGGAACTGGTGTTCGTCAGTTTTGCGTGGTCGGGCCGCTTCCCGCCCCCGGTGCTGTATTTGCAGGTGATCTGGGTAATCGGGCTGTCGATGATCGCGCTGGCCCTGCTGCACAAGCTGCCGCTGCGCTGGCTCGCGCTGCTCGGCGGCGTCATCGTCGCCAGCCACAACGCATTGTCCTTCCCCGGCCTGGAACCGGGCAGCTTTGCGCACGCCGCCTGGACGGTGCTGGAACAGCGCGGCTTCCTGGTGGGCGATGGCCCGGTGCGCGTGAAGATCAGTTATCCGCTGCTGGCATGGATCGGGGTGATCCTGCTCGGCTACGCGGCTGGTCCGCTGTTCTCGAACAAGGTGGAACCGGGCGCGCGGCGCCGCATCCTGCTGCTCGGCGGCGCGGCCTGCCTGTCGCTGCTTGCGCTGCTGCGCGGTTTTAACATCTATGGCGAAACGCTGCCATGGAGCGTGCAGGCCGACCTGCTGCACACGGCGATGTCGTTCCTGAACCTGACCAAGTACCCGCCCTCGTTCAACTTTTTGCTGATGACGCTCGGCGTGGGCCTGATCGCGCTGGCGTGGATGGAAGCGGCGTGCACACGCGTGGCGAACGAAAGGGTGGTGGCCTTTTGCGCCACGTTCGGCGGCGCCCCCCTGTTCTACTACCTGGCCCACCTGTACCTGCTGCTCGCGCTGCGCGGACTGACGGCCGCCCTGTCGGGCGGGCAGGCGCACCAGGCGGGCGGGATCGGCGAAGTCTGGCTCTGGTCGGTGGCGGTGATCGCGGCACTGTACTATCCGTGCCGCTGGTTCGGGCGCTACAAGCGGGCCAGCACCCAAGCCTGGGTGCGCTACCTGTAGCGTTTTCTTGCAGGCTTACTTGTACTGGTACAGCGGCTGGCGGATCAGGATCGGCAGCACGTCGAGGCGGATGTTAAACACCGAGTACATATCCGAAATGGCCGACATGTAGCCGATGCTTTCCTTGGTGCGGCTGAAGCGGAACTCGAAGCCGAGTTCCGGCTGCAGGTCGCGCGGGCTGCCCAGGGTCAGGCCGATGGCGTCGGTCTGGTCGCTGTCGATCAGGCGGTGCATCAGGTCCACCACCGTCGTGTTACCGAGAATATCGGCAAAGAACAGCGGACCGCGATAATACGGCCTGGACGAATCGAGCTTGTTGGCCAGCTTTTCGATCGACGGCGTAAATACGCCATTCTGCAGATTGAAGCGGTCGCCGTTATCGAGGTAACTGAGTTTGGCGTTACTGACGTTGAAGTCGCCCGGCGTGAACGTGGCGCCGCTCAAATCGATCATCAGCGCGCCCTTGTAGCCGAGTACTTCCACATCGCGGTTGCCATGGATGATCATCGAGGTATTCTCGTCGATCCCCAGTCCCATCTTGTAGCCCTTGGCCAGCATGGCCGGCAGCATGCGCCCGAAGCGGCCGCGCACCAGCAAGTGCTGGTCCACGAAGACATCCTTGCCGACGAAGCCCAGGCCCGGCGACAGTTCCATGCCATCGGCCACGCCGCGCTTGAGGGTCGAGAGCACCGAGCTGGCATCGTAGAACATGGTCTCGCTCATGATCGCCGCCCCCGCGCTGGTGCCGGCGATGACGCCGCCGTTACGGTACATGGCCCACAAGGCGTCGAGCACGCGGGTGCTGCTGCCGTCTTTCTTGCGCAGCGCTTCGGTGATGCGGGCCTGGTTGCCGCCGACGAAATAGGCGCCGTCGGCGTGGCGCACCGCGTCCGCCAGCGCCTGGTCGTTGGCCGCGATGCGGTAGTCGGTGTCTTTCAGCTTGACCGCCACCGGAACGAAAAAGGCGTCGGCGCCGTAGGAGTTGAGCACCTCGATATTGTTCTTGCCCGCGACGTCCGGGCTGGCCGAGGCCGAGCCGAAGACGGCGATGCGCGCGCCCGGGCCGCCCGCCAGTTCGACGATGCGCTTCCACACCGCCGCGTTCTCGCCGCGCAGCGCGCCGCCGATGATCACCAGCGAGCCTTTCGGCCCGCCCGGCGGCACCGTGGGCGCGGCCGCTGCGGCCGCTGCCGCCGCCTGCGCCTGACCCGCCGCCAGCAGGAAGAGGAACAGGAACTGTAAGTATCGGCGGGCCAGGTTCAGCATCGGTGGTTCTTCCTTATTCGGTAGGTCGGGCTGCGCGGGCCAGTACAGGCCAGCGCGCAGCCGATGTTATGTGCAGGCAAGATGATACCCCGCTCAGAAATAATATGTCGTATTCCAGAAATGGACCCGGCGCGGCGGCGGTTTTTTATGCCACACTTCCGGCTGACTTCATTTCACGGTCCTGATCATGCAAGCAAACACCCATCGCATCTCCCTCGAGGACAGCAGCATGTCCTCGCAACTGGCCAGTTTCCATTTCGGCGCGCCGGGCACCGGCAAGAAGGTGTATATCCAGGCCGCGCTGCACGCCGACGAAGTGCCGCCCATGCTGGTGGCGCAGTTCCTGCGCAAGCAATTGCAGCTGCTGGACGCGGCCGGCAAGATCCGCGGCGAGATCATCCTGGTCCCGGCGGCCAATCCGCTCGGGCTGGCGCAGGCCATCCACGGCGCGCCGTTCGGCCGCTTCGACCTCTCGACCGGAACCAATTTCAACCGCGCCTACAAGCACGTGGCCGAGGACCTGAAAACCTCGCTGGCAGGTTTACTCGGCCCGGACGCCGGTGCCAACGTGGCCCTGATCCGCGCCCACGCGCGCGACTCGGTCGCCGCCTGGGAGCCGAAAACCGACGCCGACACGCTCAAGAAAATCCTGCTCGGAATGGCGATCGACGCCGACATCGTGCTCGACCTGCACTGCGATAACGAAGCGGTGCTGCATATTTATGCGGGCACCCCGCTGGCGGACGCGGTGGCGCCGCTGGCGGCGCTGATGCAGGCGCACAGCGTGCTGCTGGCCCTGGAGGCCGGCGGCGAACCGTTCGACGAAGCGTGTTCGCGCCTGTGGTGGGACCTGGCGGCGCACTTCGGGCCGGCCTTTCCGATTCCGCCGGCCTGCCTGTCGACCACCGTGGAGCTGCGCGGCGAGCGCGATGTGAACTACGAACTGGCCGGGGGCGACGCGCGCGCCCTGCAGCAATTTTTGGCGCATGCCGGCGTGCTCGATATGGCGCTGACGGACCTGCCCACGCCCCTGTGCGCCCCGACCCCGCTCGAAGGCGTGGAGCCGATCGCCGCGCCGCATGCCGGCGTGCTGGTGTTCCTCAAGAACCTGGGCGAGAAGGTGGTGGCCGGCGACGCCATCGCCGACCTGGTCGACCCGGTCAGCGGACGCACCACCACCCTGCGCTGCAGCGTCGACGGCGTGTTCTTCGCCCGCACCGCGCACCGCCATCTGCTGCGCGGCATGGCGGTCGGTAAGATCGCGGGACCCGTGGCTTACCGCGCCGGAAAGCTGCTCAGCCAATGAAACTGCGCATCCCCAATACCTTCGTCCTGCTGTTCCTGATCCTGGCGATGATCGCCGTGGCCACCTGGCTGGTGCCGGGCGGCCAGTACGATACCGTCATGGTCGATGGCAAACCGCGTATCGATCCCGGCTCCTTCCATTACGTGCAGAGTAATCCGCAGGGCTTCGTGGCGCTGATGATGGCGCCCATCAAAGGCTTCAAGGAAGCGGCCCAGATCATCGGCTTCGTGCTGATTGTCGGCGGCGCGTTCGCGGTGCTGCAAAAGACCGAGGCGCTCGACGCCATGATCCGCAGCGTGGCGCGCGCGCACACGCACTCGCGCTTCGTGCGGGCCATGCTCATTCCGGTGTTCGTGACCATCTTCTCGCTGGGCGGGGCCACCTTCGGCATGAGCGAGGAGTCGATTCCGTTCGTGCTCATTTTCGTGCCGCTGGCGCTCGCCCTTGGCTACGACTCGATCATCGGCGTGTCGATTCCGTTCCTGAGCGCCCAGGTGGGCTTCGCGGCCGCCTTCTTAAATCCGTTCAATGTCGGCGTGGCGCAGAATATCGCCGGGATCGAGATGTTTTCGGGCATAGGCTACCGCCTGATCGTCTGGTTCGTGGCCACCGCGCTGACCATCGCGTTCCTGATGTGGTACGCGGCGCGCATCAAGAAAGACCCGACCCGCAGCCCGTCGTACGCGCTCGATATCGAAAAGCGCAAGGAAAGCAGCGCCGCCCTCACCAACCTGACCGGCATGACCACCACCCACGCCGTGGTGCTGCTGCTGTTCGTCGGCTTCATGACGGCCATGGTGGTCGGCGTGATCCACTTCGGCTGGTACATCAACGAGATCGCCGCCCTGTTCATGGTGATGGCGATCGTGGTCGGCATCATCGGGCGGCTCGACAGCGACGAATTCGTGGCGGCCTTTTTGCACGGCGCGCGCGACCTGGTCGGCACCGCGCTGGTGATCGCGCTCGCGCGCGGCACCATGATCCTGGCGCAGGATGCCAAAATCATCGACACCATGCTCCATTCGCTGGTGCCGCTGGTGCAGTCGGCCAATCCGGTGTTCGCGGCGCAAAAGATGTTCATTATCCAGACGGTGATTAACTTCTTCATCCACTCCGGCACCGGGCAGGCCGCGCTGACCATGCCGATCATGGCGCCGCTGGCCGACCTGGTGGGCATTTCGCGCCAGACCGCCGTGCTGGCGTTCCAGCTGGGCGAGCTGACCTTGCCGATGATTCCGACCTCGGGCGTGACGGTGGGCGTGCTGGCACTGGCGCGCATTCCCTGGATTACCTGGGCCAAGTGGATGGTGCCGCTGCAACTGGCGTATTTTGTGATGGCGCTGCTGTTGCTGATTCCGCCGGCGCTGACGAATTGGAGTTGATCTTATGTCTTAACGGCCACGACACTTCAAACCGTCATTCCCGCGGAGGCGGGAATGACGGTTTTTAGCTTAGTAGTTTCTGATAGATGCCAGTGGCAGTTACAACAGCGTGCCGTCAACTGACGTAGATATTCGGGAAATACCGCTCCATGAGCGACTCCGGCCTTTGCGGCGGGGTGAATCCGAACTGCGCATACAGGGCATGCGCGTCCCCCGTCGCCAGCGTCAACCTGCGCAGCCCTTTCAGGCTCGGATGCGCCAGCACCGCCTTCATGATCTCCTTGCTGAATCCGCGCCCGCGGTATTCGGGAATCACAAATACATCCACCAGATTACCAAAAGTCGCAAAATCGGTAATCACCCGCGCGAACGCCACCTGGCGGCCGTCCACATAGCCGCCGAAACACAGGGAATTCTCGATCGCGCGCTCCACCACCGGGCGCGAGATGCCGACCGCCCACGTCGACTGCTCGCTCAGGAAGCGATAAATCATCGGGACATCGAGCTGCGTGCGGTCGGTACTGATCTGTAAATTGGACATGGCTGGACGCATCCCGTGAAAAGAAACAATTCTACCTTCGTTCGCCGCCAGCGCAAGGCCCGCGCGCGAATTCGGAACGCCCCAACAACCCCCCAACAGGAATTGCCCGCAGCCCGCTTTCCTTGTTTATAATCAGGTAACGTAAAGGAACTATTCACATGACCGCACAACTTTCAAAGAAGGGCGAAGCCTGGTCGGCGCGCTTTTCCGAACCCGTCTCCGACCTCGTCAAACGCTACACCGCTTCCGTCTTTTTCGATAAACGCCTGGCCCTGTTCGATATACAGGGTTCGCTCGCGCACGCCGAAATGCTGGCCGCCCAGCGGATCATCAGCGCCGAAGACCGCGCCGGGATCGAACGCGGCATGGCCCAGATCAAGGGCGAAATCGAGGCCGGCAGCTTCGAATGGCTGCTCGACCTGGAAGACGTCCACCTGAATATCGAAAAACGCCTGACCGAACTGGTTGGCGACGCCGGCAAGCGCCTGCACACGGGACGCTCGCGCAACGACCAGGTGGCCACCGACATCCGCCTGTACGTACGCGCCGCCATCGACGATATCGTGGTGCTGCTGAACGGCCTGCGCGCCGCCCTCACCGATCTGGCGGAACAGAACGCCGACACCATCATGCCCGGTTTTACCCACATGCAGGTGGCCCAGCCGATCACCTTCGGCCACCACATGCTGGCCTATGTCGAGATGTTCGGGCGCGACGTCGAACGCATGCAGGACGCCCGCAAGCGCGTCAACCGCCTGCCGCTGGGCGCCGCCGCGCTGGCCGGCACCACCTTCCCGATCGACCGCGAACGGGTGGCCCGCACGCTCGGCTTCGACGACGTTTGCCACAATTCGCTCGACGCCGTCTCGGACCGCGATTTCGCGATCGAGTTCTGCGCCGCCGGCGCCCTGATCATGACGCACATCTCGCGCATGTCGGAAGAACTGGTGATCTGGATGAGCCCACGGGTCGGTTTCATCGACATCGCCGACCGCTTCTGCACCGGCTCCTCGATCATGCCGCAAAAGAAAAACCCGGATGTGCCGGAACTGGCGCGCGGTAAAACCGGCCGCGTGTACGGCCACCTGACCGGCCTCCTGACCCTGATGAAAGGCCAGCCGCTGGCCTACAACAAGGATAACCAGGAAGACAAGGAGCCGCTGTTCGACACCGTCGACACCCTGGTCGACACCCTGCGCATCTTCGCCGACATGGCCGGCGGGATCACGGTCAAGCCGGACAACATGCGCGCCGCCGCCCTGCAGGGCTACGCCACCGCGACCGACCTGGCCGACTACCTGGTCAAGAAAGGCCTGCCGTTCCGCGACGCCCACGAAGCCGTGGCGCGCGCCGTGCGTGCCTGCGACGACCTCGAATACGACCTGGCGGAGATGTCGCTCGACCAGCTGCGCGCGTTCTCAAGCCTGATCGGCGACGATGTGTTCGCGGTACTGACCCTGGAAGGCTCGGTGGCGGCGCGCGACCATGTGGGCGGCACCGCGCCGCGCCAGGTGCGCGCGGCGATCGCCCGCGTGCGCGCCCAGCTGGCGGGGTAGCGCACCAGCAGTGAGCTGTACTTAAGCCGACCGGCGCGCAAGACGCCGGCGCTTGTGCTTGTTTTTGAACTTTTTGTTTGAAACTACCGGAGATACCAGCACCATGCTCATGTCACTTTTCGTCCCGCTGTCGCGCGCGATCGATACTCTCAATGAGAAGATCGCCAACGCCGTCAGCTGGGCCTTGCTGGCCGCGGTCCTCATCTGCGCCGGCAATGCCCTGATCCGCTACATCTTCAATATCAGTTCCAATGCCTGGCTCGAAATCCAGTGGTACCTGTACGGCGCCATGTTCATGCTGGCCTCGGCCTACACGCTCAAACGCGACGAGCATGTGCGCATCGACGTGATCGTCGGACGCTTTTCGCGGCGCACCCAGGTCTGGATCGAACTGTTCGGCTTCTTGCTGTTCCTGATGCCCGTCTCGCTGCTGATCCTGTGGTACGGCATCCCCTTTGCCCATCTGTCGATCGTCAGCGCCGAAATGTCGAGCAACGCCGGTGGCCTGATCGTCTGGCCCGCCAAACTGCTCATTCCGGTCGCCTTTGCGCTGATCATCCTGCAGGGCCTGTCCGAAATCATCAAGCGCATCGCGTTTTTGGCCGGCCGCATCGACGCCAGCTCGTTCACCAAGCAGGCCACCACGCCGCAGGACGAGATCGACGCGATCAAAGCCGCCAACAATCTCGGTTAGCAGTCAAGCACACAGCCACTTCGGTCAGGGACACATGGAACAATTCATCATCGCCAACCTGGCGCCCATCATGTTTGGGGCGCTGGTCATCTTCTTGCTGTCCGGTTTTCCGGTCGCATTTTCACTGGCCGCCAACGGCCTGTTTTTCGGCCTGGTCGGCATCGAGCTCGGTTTGCTCAAACCCGAACTGCTGCAGGCGCTGCCCAACCGGATCTTCGGCATCATGGGCAGCGAGAACCTGCTGGCGATCCCCTTCTTTACCTTCATGGGATTGATCCTGGAAAGGTCGGGGATGGCGGAGGACCTGCTCGACACCATTGGCCAGCTATTCGGGCCGATTCGCGGCGGCGTGGCCTATGCGGTCATTTTCGTCGGCGCGCTGCTGGCCGCAACCACCGGCGTGGTGGCGGCGTCGGTGATTTCGATGGGCCTCATTTCGCTGCCGGTGATGCTGCGCTACGGGTACGACAAGCGCCTCGCCTCGGGCGTGATCGCCGCCTCCGGCACGCTGGCGCAGATCATCCCGCCCTCGCTGGTGCTGATCGTGATGGCCGACCAGCTGGGCAAATCGGTGGGCGACATGTACAAGGCCGCTTTCATCCCCGGCCTGATGCTCACCGCGATGTACGCCGGCTACGTGCTGGCGCTGTCGATCTTCAAGCCGCACCACGTGCCGGCGCTGCCGCTCGAAGCGCGCAACCTGCGCGAGCCGAACGGCGACAGCGGCGCAATGTCGCTGCTGTTCCTGGTGCTCGGCACGGTCGCCGTGTCGTATGCTTTCGCCCTGGTCTGGGGCGCCAGCCACCCGCAACTGAAAAGCGACGAACTGGGTATTTATGCCGCTGCGGCCGGCATTGCGCTGACCTTTTCGTTCGCCCTGGCCAACCGCCACCTGAAACTCGGCCTGCTCTCGCGCATGGCCGAAAAGGTGGTGTTCGTGCTGGTGCCGCCGCTGGCGCTGATCTTCCTGGTGCTGGGCACGATTTTCGTCGGCATCGCCACTCCGACCGAAGGCGGCGGCATGGGCGCGCTGGGCGCGATCATTCTGGCCATGCTCAATGGCCGCCTGTCCTGGAGCCTGCTCAAGCAAGCGATGAATTCGACCACGCGCCTGTCGTGCTTCGTCATGTTCATCCTGATCGGCTCGACCGTGTTCGCGCTGGTGTTCCGCGGCGTGGACGGCGACCTGTGGGTCGAGCACCTGCTGACCAGCCTTCCGGGCGGGGTGACCGGCTTCCTGATCGTGGTCAACGTCATGTTCTTCGTGCTGGCCTTCTTCCTCGACTTCTTCGAGCTGGCCTTCATCCTGGTGCCGCTGGTCGGCCCGGTGGCCAACAAGCTGGGGATCGACCTGGTCTGGTTCGGGGTGCTGCTGGGCGTGAACATGCAGACTTCCTTCATGCATCCGCCGTTCGGATTCGCGCTGTTCTATTTGAGATCGGTGGCGCCGAAAGAGGTCAAGACCTCCGACATTTACTGGGGCGCGATCCCGTTCGTGGTGATCCAGGTGATCATGGTCAGCCTGATCATCGCCTTCCCGCACCTGGTCTCGGTCGAGAAGAAGGTCGACATGGACGAACAGATCGAACTGAAAATCGATGCCCCGGCAAGCGAGGCCGGCAAGGCGGACGACGACAGCACCCCGGATCTGAACTTCTCGACCGACAGCGACGCCGACGCCAAAACGAAGGGCGGCGACGCTGCCAAGAAGGACGACGACACCACGCCGGAACTGAACTTCTCGACCGATACTGACACGGAACCGAAAAAGAAATGAACGCATTGAACATTGGCGGCAAGAGCATGGACGAGGCGCTGGCCGCCTTGTCCGACATGACCGGCGGCATGGCCCCGATCGGCAAGCAAGAACACAAAGAGCGCATCGCGCGCGCCCAGGCCTTCATGCTGGAACAGGGCATCGGCGCGGTGTTCCTCAACGCGGGTACCAACATGCGCTACTTCACGGGCACCAAGTGGTATGCCAGCGAACGCATGGTCGGCGCCATTTTGCCGGCCGTGGGCGCGCTCGAATACATCGCACCGGTGTTCGAAGAGGGCTCGCTGACCGACTTCATGCTCGTCAAGGGCAAGGTCAATTGCTGGGAAGAGCACGAGAGCCCTTACCAGCTGTTCATCGACGTGCTGGCGCGCATGGGCGTCAAGCCGAATGCGGCCAGAGCGCCGCGCATCGGCATTTGCGAGAGCGCGGCGTTCTTCATCGCCGACGGCATCGGCCCGCTGGCCGCCGGCTACGCGCTCGAAAACGCCAAGAGCGTCACGGCGTTCTGCCGCGCGCGCAAGTCGCCCGCCGAAATCGCGCTGATGCAGCGTGTGAAGGACATGACGCTGGAAGTGCACAAGGCCGCCGCCAGCATCCTGCACGAGGGGATCACCACGGTGGAGGTGAGCGACTTCATCGCGCGCGCGCACCGCAAGGTCGGCGCGCCCGGTTCGTATTTTTGCATCGTGCTGTTCGGCGAGGCGACCGCCTATCCGCACGGCGTCAGCTACGCGCAGACCCTGAAACAGGGCGACGTGGTCCTGATCGACACCGGCTGCCAGGTGCATGGCTACATTTCGGACATCACGCGCACCTACGTGTTCGGCGAGATCAGCGAGCGCCAGCGCTTCGTGTGGAATGCCGAGAAGGCGGCGCAGCTGGCCGCGTTCGCGGCGGCGCAACTGGGCGTGCCTTGCCGCGAGGTGGACGCCGCCGCGCGCGCCTCGCTCGAATCGAACGGCTTCGGTCCCGGCTACAAGCTGCCAGGCCTGCCGCACCGCACCGGCCATGGCATCGGCATGGATATCCACGAGTGGCCCTACCTGGTCGGCAGCGACAGCACGCCGCTCGATGTGGGCATGTGCTTTTCGAACGAGCCGATGATCTGCATTCCGGGCGAATTCGGGGTGCGCCTTGAAGATCACTTCTATATGACGGCTGCGGGGCCGACGTGGTTCACCGAACCGGCCCATTCGATCGACGATCCGTTCGGCATCGGACGCTGAAGCGCGTCGCGCGATGATTCAATTTACGCAAGGCGGCTGGACGGCCGCCTTGCTCATATATCCACACCTGCGCGCTCCGCGGCGTGAAACAGTGTTGCAAACAAGGCGAAAATGATGCCCTTGTTACAAAATAAACAAAACCTAACGTTTATTTGTTTCCGCTAATCACCTATTATCTGTGGTCGTGGACACACCGGGAATAACTTCATGCAAGAGCAACAACTACTCGACGCGGGTGTCGAGGATGACGCTGGCGTCGAACTGAACGCCGACATGCTGACAATCCAGCTTGATGTTGCTGGCGATGAATCACTTTCCAGGGTCAGGCTGGCGACGGCGGGCACCGCCCTCCTCTCCAGCGCCGCGCTGGCGGCCTGCGGCGGCGGCAGTAGCAGCTCGTCGATTCCGGTAGGTGCCCTGACGCCCCCGCCGGTGATCCTGCCGACACCGGTGGTTCCGATACCCGCCGTGCCGACGCCGGTGGTGCCGACGCCGGTAGTGCCGACGCCGGTAGTGCCGACGCCGGTGGTGCCGACGCCGGTTCCGACACCGGTCGTGCCAACGCCGGTCACGCCGACGCCGGGCACCTCCGGCCCCGCACCGACCGTGCCGACGCCCCCTGTGCCGACGCCTGTCAAGCCAACCCCGACCGTCCCGACACCGGCTACCCCGACGCCAACCCCGACCGCGCCGACGCCTGCGACACCGACGCCGACGCCGACGCCGACGCCGACTCCGACACCAACGCCCACACCAACCCCGACTCCCACACCAACCCCGACCCCGACGCCGACCCCGACCCCAACCCCCACGCCGGTCGCTGAAAAAATCGCCCCCGCCGAAGCCTCGCGCTTCCTGGGCCAGGCGTCGATGGGCGCCACGCGCGAACAAATCGCGCGCGTGCAGCAGATGGGCTACGCCGGCTGGATCAACGAACAAATCGCCATGCCGCGCGGCGAGTCGCGCTGGGACTACCTGGTCGGCAAAAAGTACAACACGTCCGACCTGAAGAACACCGAAAACGGCCACGATGCGGCCTTCTGGCGCAAGATGATCAGCGCGCCCGACACCCTGCGCCAGCGCGTCACCCTGGCGCTGTCCGAAATCGTGGTGGCCTCGATCACCGGTTTCAGCGCCAGCTGGAGCAATTTTTCGGGCGTCGCGCACATGGACTTGCTCGAGTCCCACGCTTTCGGCAACTACCGCACCCTGCTCCAGCAAGTGTCGCTGAGCGCGCCGATGGGCGAGTACCTGACCTATCGCGGCAACGTCAAGATGAATCCGACCACCGGCGCCCTGCCCGACGAAAACTACGCGCGCGAAGTCATGCAGCTGTTTACCATCGGCCTGGTCCAGCTGAACATCGACGGCACGCCCAAGCTCAGCGGCGGCCTGCAGCAGGAAACCTACGGCCTCGACGACATCAGCGGCCTGGCGCGCGTATTCACCGGCTGGGGCTACGACCTGGCTGGCGGCGACATGAATTCGCCCGACTACAAGCGCCGGCCGATGGCCGTGTCGGCCAACCGCCATGAATCGGGCGCCAAGGAATTCCTCGACAGCAGCATTCCCGCCGGCACCGACGCCCTGACCAGCGTCACCCGCGCGCTCGACATCATCTACGCGCATCCCAACGTGGCGCCGTTCATCAGCCGCCAGCTGATCCAGCGCCTGGTGACGAGCAACCCGTCGCCCGCCTACGTGACCCGGGTCGCCAACGTGTTCAACAACGATGGCAAAGGGGTCAAGGGCAACCTGGCCAAAGTCGTGTCCGCCATTCTGCTGGACGACGAGGCGCGCAATCCAAACCGGCTGAGCGACCCCAACTTCGGCAAACTGCGCGAGCCGGTGCTGCGCTTCACGGCCTGGGCACGCGCCTGCAAGGCCAGTTCGCCATCGGATGCCTGGGCGATCGGCAACACCTCCGACCCCGGCACCCGCCTCGGGCAGAGCCCGGGCCGCTCCAGCACGGTATTCAATTTCTTCCGTCCGGGCTATGTGCCGCCCAACAGCGAGATTGCCAATGCGCGCATGGTGGCGCCGGAATTCCAGATCACCAACGAATCGACCGTGGTCGGCTATGTCAACTACATGCAGGGCGTGGTCAGCCGGGGCGTGGGCGACGTCAAGGCCAACTACAGCGCCTTGCTGCCGCTGGCCGAGGTGGCCGAGAACCTGGTCAACGAGCTGAACCTGCTACTGGCGGCGGGACAACTGGCGCCGGCCACGCTCAACCTGATCAAGGGCGGGATCGATTCCATGCCGAAGACCACCGAAGCGCACCGCCTGAACCGCATCTACGCGGCCCTGGTGCTGGTGCTCGCCTCACCCGAATTCATCGTCCAGAAATAGGAAGCAGCCATGCAAAACAAAAATGGAACCAATGCATCGCGCCGCGCCTTCCTGCAACGCGCCTCGGCCCTGTCGGTCGCCGGCGTGGCCGCGCCATGGGCGATCAACATCGCCGCCATGTCCGAGGCCAGCGCGGCCACGGCCACCGACTACAAGGCACTGGTCTGCGTATTCCTGTACGGCGGCAACGACTACGCGAATACCGTCACGCCGTACGACCAGACCAGCCACGCGCTGTACCAGTCGTTCCGTCCCAATTTTGCGCACAGCCGCGCCGCGCTGGGCGCGACCGCGCTGACTCCGACCGTGGTGCCGGTCGACTCGGCCGGTTTCCAGCACCAGTATGCGCTGGCGCCCAACCTCGCGCCGCTGATGCCGATCTTTAATGACGGCAAGCTGGCCGTGATCCTGAACGTGGGCAACCTGGTGCAGCCGACCACCAAGCTCCAGTACACCCAGAAGACCGGGCGCCTGCCGCCAAAACTGTTTTCGCACAACGACCAGCAGTCGGTATTCCAGTCCTCGTCGCCGGAAGGCGCCACCTCCGGCTGGGGCGGACGCATCGGCGACCTGTTCCAGTCAAGCAATACGCACTCGACCTTTACCTGCATCAACGTCTCGAACAATGCGGTGTTCTTGTCGGGCAATACCGCTGTGCAATATCAGGTATCGACCAATGGCTCGGTACCGCTGGCGGGGCTGAAGAATTCGCTGTTCGGTTCGGCTGCGGCCTCGACGGCGCTGCGCACCTTGATGACGCAGCAGCGCAGCAACGTGCTGGAAAACGAATACAACCGCATCGGCAAGCGCTCGATCGAAGCCAATGAAGTGCTGACCGGGGCCTTGACCTCGACGCCGGCGCCGAAGACTCCGTTCCCGACCGGAAACAACCTGGGCGACCAGTTGAAACTGGTGGCGCGCATGATCGCCGCCGGTCCGACCCTGGGCGCGAAACGGCAAGTGTTTTTCGTGTCGATGGGCGGCTTCGACAATCACGACGGCATGGCAACCAACCATCCGGTGCTGATGACCAGGCTGGGCGACGCGATGGCGGCGTTTTATGCGGCGACGGTGGAACTGGGCGTGGCCGACAAGGTGACCACCTTCACCGCCTCGGACTTCGGACGCACCATGGCGGGCAATGCCGACGGCTCGGATCATGGCTGGGGCAGCATGCATTTTGTGATGGGCGGCGCGGTCAAGGGCAAGCGCTTTTACGGCACCGCGCCGATTGTGGCCAATGGCGGCCCGGATGATGTGGGCCAGGGGCGCTTGCTGCCGACCACGTCGGTGGACCAGTTCGCGGCCACCATGGGCGCGTGGCTGGGGGTGTCGAACAGCGAGTTGCTGGCGCTGCTGCCGAATCTGGGGAATTACAACGCAAGTACGCGCAATATGGGGTTTGTGTAAAAAGCCTGTGCACGTGCCAGTAGCGTTAGCCTAAAAACCGTCGTTCCCGCGAAGGCGGGAACCCAATTTCGTTGCTAAGCTACGAAGCCTTGGATTCCCGCCAAGGGGGCCGCCGAGGCCGGGAATGACGGAGCTAAATGTTGCGGTAGATATCACCGCGCCCCTCACCCCTTCTTCATCACCAGCGTCAGAATATCGTAACTGGCCACCAGCTCATCATGCTGGTTGGTGACCTGCACATCCCACGCCACCACGCCCTGCCCCACGCCCTTGTCGTCGGTGCGGTTGCGGTCCACCTTGCGCTTGCACGTCAGGCGTGCGCGGATCGTGTCGCCAATCGCCACCGGCGTGATGAAGCGCAGATTATCCAGCCCGTAGTTGGCCAGCACCGGGCCCGGCGCCGGCGAAACGAACAAGCCCGCCGCCGCCGACAGCACAAAGTAGCCGTGCGCGATGCGCTTGCCGAACTGCGAATCCTTGGCCGCGATCTCGTCGAAGTGCATGTAAAAATAGTCGCCCGAAATCCCGCCGAAGTTGACGATATCGGCCTCGCTCACCGTGCGACGGTGCGTGAGCAGCGAGTCGCCCATTTGCAGTTCCTCGAAATACTTGCGGAACGGGTGCAGGTCGCTCTCGCGCACGGCCGCGCCGCGCACGTACTCGCCCGTGATCGCGGCCAGCATGGTGGGCGAACCCTGAACCGCGGCGCGCTGCAAGAAGTGGCGCACCGCGCGAATCCCGCCCAACTCCTCGCCGCCGCCGGCGCGGCCCGGACCGCCGTGCTTCAACTGCGGCAGGGGCGAGCCGTGGCCGGTCGAATCGACCGCCGCTTCGCGCTCGAGCACCAGCACGCGGCCGTGCGAAGCCGCCGCCACCGGCACCGCGCGCGCCGCAATCGCGGTGTCCCTGGTCACCAGCGTGCTGACCAGGCTTCCTTTGCCGCGCGCGGCCAGCGCCAGCGCTTCGTCCAGATCGGAATAGGTCATCATCGTGCTGACCGGGCCAAAGGCTTCGATATCGTGCACGGCGTCGTTGTTCATGCCGTCGCGGCACAGCAGCAGGGTCGGCGAGAAGAAGGCGCCATTGGCAGCGCCATCGCCCACCGGCTTGAAGCCGTCCTTGGCGCCGAACAAGATCTCGTTGCCGCGTGCGAGCATCTCGACCCGCTCGCTCACATCGCGGTGCTGGTCCATCGACGCCAGTGCGCCCATGCGCACCTCTTTCACCGACGGATCGCCCACGACGATTTTTGCGAGGCGTTCGCGCAGGCGCTCGCCCACCGCCTCGACGTGCCGCTTCGGTACGATGATGCGGCGGATCGCGGTGCACTTCTGGCCGGCCTTGCCGGTCATCTCGCGCGCGACTTCCTTGACGAACAGGTCGAACTCGACATCGTCGGGCGTGACGTCCGGCCCCAGGATGGCGCAGTTGAGCGAATCGGCTTCGGCGGTGAACGGCACCGAGTGGGCGATCAGATTTTTGTTCACGCGCAGCTTGGCGGCGGTATCGGCCGAACCGGTGAACGTCACCACGTCGGCGCCGGTCAGGCGGTCGAGCAGGTCGCCGGTACTGCCGATGACCAGTTGCAGCGCGCCCGCCGGCAGCAGGCTTGACTCGTGCATCATGCGGACCACGGCTTCGGTCAGGTAGCTGGTGGCGGTGGCGGGTTTGCCGATGCACGGCATCGCGGCCAGGAAGCTCGGCGCGAATTTTTCGAGCAGGCCCCAGATCGGGAAGTTGAAGGCGTTGATGTGCACCGCCAGCCCGCCGCGCGGCACCAGGATGTGGGTACCGGCAAAGCCGCCGTTCTTGCCCAGCGCGAGCGCCGGGCCTTCGTGCAGCACGTTGCTCGACGGGAGTTCGCGGCTGCCCATGCTGGCGTACGCGAACAGGGTGCCGATGCCGCCTTCGATATCGACCCAGCTGTCCGGGCGGGTGGCGCCGGTCAGGTGCGAGATCGCGTACAGCTCTTCCTTGCGCTCCATCAGGTACAGCGCCAGCGCCTTGAGGCAGGCGGCGCGCTTCTGGAAGTCGAGCGACATCAGGGCCGGCACGCCGGTGCCGCGCGCATAGGTGACTGCCTCGTCGAAGTCGATCTTTTCGGCGTGGGTGTGGTAAATCAGGCTGTTATTGAGCGCGCAGTGCAGCGGCACCGACGCTTCGGCGCCGAGCCAGCGGCCGCCGATCAGGCTTTGCAGGGTCGATATGGTTTGCATGGTGTCTTCTCCTAATTCTCTGTTCTATTCTTTATGGGTATGCAGGTCCGGGCCAAGGTCGATGCGGGCGCGGTTTGGCTCGACTTCGGTCAACGCCTCGACTTCGCGCATGGTGTCCATCGAGCGCACCGCCAGGTCGTGGTACTGCCTGGTGCCGAAGCTCTTCCATTTGACTTCCTGGTCCGTCAGTTCGCGCATGATACGCGCCGGCGTGCCCATGACCATGCTGCGCGGCGGGATGAGCATGCCGGCCTTCACAAAACTCATGGCGGCGACAATCGATTCCTCGCCCACCACGGCGCGGTCCATCACCACGGCGTTCATGCCGACCATGGCGTTGCGCTTGATGCGGCAGCCGTGCAGCACCGCGCCGTGGCCGATGTGGCCATCGACTTCGACCACCGTGTCTTCGCCGGGAAAGCCGTGCATGACGCAGGTGTCTTGCAGATTGGCGCCTTCTGCGAGGATCAGCCGGCCAAAGTCGCCGCGCATCGAGGCCAGCGGGCCGACGTAGCAGCGCGGGCCGACGATCACGTCGCCGATCAGCACCGCGCTCGGATGCACGTAAGCGCTTGGATGGACCACCGGCGTGACGCCATTGATTGCGTAGACCTTGACCATGGCGCGCACCTTATACTTTTTCGATGATCAGGGCAATGCCCTGCCCGACGCCGATGCACATCGTGCACAGCGCGTAGCGCCCGCCAGTGCGGTGCAGCTGGTTGACAGCGGCGAGCACCAGGCGCGCACCGGACGCGCCCAGCGGGTGGCCGATGGCGATCGCACCGCCGTTCGGGTTGACGTGGGCGGCGTCGTCGGCCAGGCCCAGGTCGCGCGTGACCGCCAGGCCCTGCGCGGCAAAGGCCTCG
Organism: Massilia mucilaginosa; assembly: GCF_011682145.1. Taxonomy (GTDB): domain Bacteria; phylum Pseudomonadota; class Gammaproteobacteria; order Burkholderiales; family Burkholderiaceae_D; genus Telluria_A; species Telluria_A mucilaginosa. Next base: position 66,774 of record NZ_WHJH01000005.1, on the reverse strand, counting down.
TTCAACTCGATCACGTCCATCTGGCCGATGGACAGGCCGGTCATCGCCAGCACCTTTTTGGTCGCTGGCGAGGGACCGAAGCCCATGATGCGCGGTTCCAGTCCGGCCAGGGCCATGCCGACGATGCGCGCGCGCGGCGTGAGGCCGAAGCGCTCGGCGGCGCTGCTTGATGCGATCAGGATGGCGCAGGCGCCGTCGTTGATGCCCGAGGCGTTACCGGCGGTGACGGTGCCGCTTGGGGTGACCACGCCCTTGAGCTTGGCCAGCATCTCGATGCTGGTGTCGGGACGCGGATGCTCGTCGGTGTCGAATACGCGCGCCTCGCCCTTCTTCTGCACGATGGTGACAGGGACGATTTCGTCCCTGAACACGCCGGCGGCATGGGCTGCGGCCCAGCGCTGCTGGCTGCGCAGCGCGAACGCATCCTGGTCGGCGCGGTTGATGTTGAATTCCTGCGCCACGTTTTCGGCCGTCTCTGGCATCGAGTCGATGCCGTATTGCGCCTTCATGAGCGGGTTGACGAAGCGCCAGCCCATGGTGGTGTCTTCGATCTTGGCGGCGCGCGAGAACGCGCTGTCGGCCTTGCCCATCACGAAAGGCGCGCGCGTCATGCTTTCCACGCCACCGGCGATGATCAGGTTCGCTTCGCCAGCCTTGATGGCGCGCGCGGCGATGCCGACGGCGTCCAGGCTGGAGCCGCACAGGCGGTTGATGGTGCTGGCCGGGACTTCCGGCGGCAGGCCCGCCAGTAGTGCAGCCATGCGGGCCACGTTGCGGTTGTCTTCGCCGGCCTGGTTGGCGCAGCCGAAATACAGGTCATCCACGGCCGTCCAGTCCACGCCGGGGTTGCGCGCGATCAGGGCGGCGATCGGCAGCGCGGCCAGGTCGTCGGCGCGCATGCCGGAGAGCGAGCCGCCGTAGCGGCCGAACGGGGTACGGATGGCGTCGCAGATAAAGGCGTCGGTCGGTTTGTTCACAGGTGCTCCTTGATTCAATGCGATTTTGGACGCTGGTCGATCACGCGCCGGGCCTTGCCGGTCAGGGTGCGCTCGATGCCGTTGGCGAGCAGCAGGTTCACCCGCGTGGTCACGCCCACGTAGGTCTTGATGCGGTGTTCGAGGTCGCGCGCCAGCGCCGCCACGGCGTCCTGCGACTGCGACCCGTCGCGCAGTTCGGCCACCACATCGAGCTTGTCCAGATGGCCGTCGCGCGAGACCACCAGCTGGTAGTGGGGCGCGAGCAGCGGCATCTGCAGGATCAGTTCTTCGATCTGGCTGGGGAACACGTTCACGCCGCGGATGATCAGCATGTCGTCCGAACGGCCGTTGATTCTCCCCATGCGGCGCATCGCGCGCGAAGTCGGCGGTAACAGGCGCGTGAGGTCGCGCGTGCGGTAGCGGATGATGGGCAGCGCTTCCTTGGTCAGCGAGGTGAAAACCAGTTCGCCTTCGGCACCGTCGGGCAGCACTTCGCCGGTATCCGGGTCGATCACCTCGGGGTAGAAATGATCCTCCCACACGACCGGGCCGTCCTTGCTCTCGATGCATTCGCTGGCGACACCCGGCCCCATGACTTCGGACAGGCCGTAGATGTCGACCGCGTCGATCCCGGCGCGCTTTTCGATCTCGCTGCGCATGCCATCGGTCCACGGCTCGGCCCCGAAGATGCCGACCTTGAGCGAGGACGCCGCCGGATCGAGCCCCTGGCGCGTGAATTCCTCGATGATGTTCAGCATGTACGACGGCGTGACCATGATGATCTCGGGCTTGAAGTCGCAAATGAGCTGCACCTGCTTTTCGGTCTGCCCGCCCGACATCGGGATCACGGTGCAGCCAAGCCGCTCGGCGCCGTAGTGCGCCCCCAGCCCGCCGGTAAACAGGCCGTAGCCGTACGAGACGTGCACCATGTCGCCCGCGCGCCCGCCGGCGGCGCGGATCGAGCGCGCCACCACATTGGCCCAGGTGTCGATGTCGTTCCGGGTGTAGCCCACCACCGTCGCCTTGCCGGTGGTGCCGGACGAGGCGTGGATGCGCACCACCTTCTCGCGCGGGACCGCGAACAGGCCGAAGGGATAATTGTCGCGCAGGGTTTTCTTGTCGGTGAACGGGAATTTGGCCAGGTCCGCCAGGGTGCGCAGGTCGTCCGGATGCACGCCGGCGGCGTCGAACGCGGCGCGGTAGTGCGGCACGTTGTCGTAGGCGTGTTTCAGCGACCACTTCATGCGTTCGAGCTGCAAGGCTTGCAGCTCGTCGCGGCTGGCGCGTTCGATCGGTTCCAGGTCATCGGGAGCTGGCGTGCGTTGGACCATGGTGTTCCTCCTATTGCGGCAGTTCTGCCACGTTGCCCGTCACGCGATGCGATTTGCCTCGGAACAGGGCGACCGTGCGGCCGTCCTGGTTGGTGACGGTGATGTCGTAGACGCCGGTTTTGCCCGACAGCGCCTGCTCGATCGCTACGGCCGTCAGCAGGTCGCCTTCGCGCCCCGGCGACAGGTAGTCGATGGTGCAGCCCGCGCCCACGGTGTTGAGGTTGTGCGAATTGCAGGCGAAGGCAAAGGCGCTGTCGGCCAACATGAAGATGTAGCCGCCGTGGCAGGTCTGGTGGCCGTTGAGCATATCGCGCCGCACCGGCATCGTCATATGCGCGTAGCCGGGACGGATCTCGGCGAGCAGCATGCCGAGCGCCTGGCTGGCGGGATCGCGCTCGAACATGGTTTTGCCGGCCAGTTCGGCCAGCGCCTGAGGGTCAAGCGCGTGAGGGTCAGTGTGCATGGGTCAGAAGGCGCTTCCATTGGCTAGTTTGCGGCGCAGCAGCGGCGCGACGCGGTAGCGGTCCTCGCCATACGCGGCGGCCAGGTTGGCAAGCACCGTCACGATGTGCCCAATGCCGACCGCACTGGCCCAGGCCAGCGGCCCGCGCGGGTAGTTGACGCCTTTTTGCATTGCGATGTCGACCGCCGGCGCAGTACACACGCCCTGGTTGACCGCGTCGGCCGCTTCGTTGGCCAGCATGGCGACCGTGCGCATGACCGCCATACCGGGCACGTCGTCCAGCCGCGTGACCGCAAAACCGGCCGCCTGGAACAGGCCGACCGCCGCGTTCCAGGCGGCGTCGCTGCACTGGTCGGCGCGTGCCAGCGCGATGCGGGTGGCCTTGCCGTAATCGAGCGCGAGGTCGAACAGCACCGTGTCGGGATGGTGATTGGCGCTGGCGCGCTCGGTGGCGCTGCGCCCGTCGGTCAGGAAAATGGCGGCGCCGTTGCAGTGGAACGCCGGCGCTTCGTTTTCGCCCGCATGCTCGAGCGGCTTGCGGTGGCCGACCGTGAAGCCGGCGCCGGCCAGGCGCTGTTCCAGCGCCTGCGTCACCGCGTCAAGCACGTCGGCGTCGATACTGATGCTGACCACTTCCGGGCGCACTTGCGCCGCTTCCTGGCTGGCCGCCGCCCTGGTCGCGCCCTCGCCGTACTGGTAAAAGCCGCGTCCCGATTTACGGCCGAAGAAGCCGGCGTTGACCATCTCTTGCTGCAACACCGATGGCGTAAAGCGCGGGTCGCCGAAATAGGCGTTGAACACCGACTGCGTGACCGAGAAATTGACATCGTGGCCGATCAGGTCCATCAGCTCGAAGGGGCCCATGCGAAAGCCGCCGCAGTCGCGCATGACCGCGTCCAGGGTGGCGGCGCTTGCCGCCTGCTCCTGCAACAGGCGCAGGCCTTCGGCGTAGAACGGGCGCGCCACGCGGTTGACGATGAAGCCGGGCGTCGACTTGGCGTGCACCGGGTTCTTGCCCCAGGCGCTGGCGGTGGCGTAGACCGTATCGGCGACGGCCGGATCGGTGGCCAGGCCGCTGATCACTTCGACCAGCGCCATCAGCGGCACCGGGTTAAAGAAGTGCATGCCGACCAGGCGTTGCGGGCGGCGCAGCGGCGCGGCGATCGCCGTCACCGAGATCGACGAGGTATTGGTCGCCAAAATGCAGTCGTCGCCAACCACGTTTTCGAGGTCGGCGAACAGCATGCGCTTGACATCGAGGTTTTCGACAATGGCCTCGATCACCAGGGCGGCGTCGTCAACTTCTTTCAGCGTGGCCACGCTCTGCAGGCGCGCGTGCGCGGCAACTGCCGCGTCGCCGCTCATGCGGCCTTTTTCGACCAGCGTGGCGTACACCTTGCCGATATCGGCAATCGCCTTGTCGACCGCGCCGGGGCGCGTGTCGAACAGCTTGACCCGATAGCCCGATGCCGCGGCTACCTGCGCGATGCCGGCGCCCATGGCGCCACTGCCGATGACGGCGACGATGCTGCCTTGTTCCAGTGCTGCCATGCTCATTCCCCCATGAAGTGCGGCGCGCGCTTCTCGATGAAGGCGGTCACGCCCTCGCGGTAATCGTGGCTGTAACCGAGTTCGCGCATCATCTCGCCTTCGAGCTTGAGCTGTTCCGGCAGGCTGTTGGCGTAGCTGGCCTGGATGGCGCGCTTGGTAAAGGCCAGGCCTTTGGTCGGCGCCACCGCGAAGTGTTCGGCCATGGCGATCGCGTCGTCCATCAGGGCGGTGTCGGGCACGCACTTCCAGATCAGGCCCCATTGCTCGGCCAGTTCGGCCGGGATTTTTTCGCCCAGCATGGCCATGCCCATGGCGCGCGCGTGGCCGACCAGGCGCGGAAGGTGCCAGGTGCCGCCGGTGTCGGGAATCAGGCCCAGTTTGCAGAACACTTCGACGAAGCTGGCCGATTTGGCGGCCAGGACGATGTCGCAGGCCAGCGCCAGGTTGGCGCCGGCGCCGGCGGCCACGCCGTTGACGGCGCAGATGACCGGCATCGGCAGCGAGCGCAGGGTCATGACCAGCGGTGCGTAATAGGTTTCGACCGAGTGGCCCAGGTCCACGCCTTCGGCCCCCGGTTCGACCGCGCGGTCCGACAAATCCTGGCCGGCGCAAAAACCGCGCCCCGCACCGGTGAGCAGCAGCACGCGCACGGTGGGGTCGGACTGCACCGCCGCCAGCGCCGAGCGCACTTCGAGGTGCATCGCCTGCGTGAAGCTATTGAGCTTGTCGGGGCGGTTCAGGGTCAGGGTGGCGATGCCGTGTTCGATCTTGAACGTGATGTTTTCGTAGTTCATGGCGCGTCCTGTTCTTTCAGTTGGATTATTCGGCCTGGTCGAAGTCGACGACCACTTTGTCTGTCACCGGAAAACTCTGGCAGCTCAATACGAAACCGCGCGCGATCTCGTAGTCTTCCAGCGCGTAGTTCACATCCATGTCGACTTTGCCGTCGACCAGTTTGCAGCGGCAGGTCGAGCACACGCCGCCCTTGCACGAGTAGCGCATGTCGATGCCGGCGCGCAGGCCGGCGTCGAGGATCGATTCCTTGTCCTTGTCCATGGTGAAGCTGGTGTGGTTGCCGTCCAAAATGACGGTGACCTCGGTCTCGTGGCGCACCAGCGCGTCGAACTGGCGCGGCTTGTGCTGGTGCTTGGGAATGCTGGCGGCGAACAGCTCGACCTTGATGTTCTGCTTGGGCATGCCGGCTTCCTGCAGCGCCGCCGAGACGCCGTGCATCATGTCTTCCGGCCCGCAGATGAAGGCAATGTCGATGTCGTCGATGCGGATCCAGTGCTTGATGAACTGCTCGACCTTTTCTTTGGTGATGCGGCCGTTGAACAGGTCGATGTCCTGCTGTTCGCGGCTCATCACGTAGGCCAGGTTGAGGCGCTCCATATAGCTGTCTTTGAGATCGGTCAGTTCTTCCTTGAAGATCACCGACGACGAGGCGCGGTTCCCGTAGAACAGCGTGAAGCGGCTTTTCGGCTCGGTGAGCAAGGTCGTCTTGATGATCGACAGGATCGGCGTGATGCCGCTGCCGGCCGCAAAGGCGACGTAGTGGCGCGCATTTTCAAGCGCCAGCGGCACGTTGAAGTGCCCCATCGGCGGCATCACGTCGAGCACCGCGCCGACCTTCAGGTGTTCGTTGGCCCAGCTCGAAAACAGCCCGCCCGGCGTGCGCTTGATGGCCACGCGCAGCGCGCCGTCCTGCACCGCCGAACAGATGGAGTAGGAGCGGCGCACGTCTTCATCGCCGATCTGCGCGCGCAGGGTCAGGTGCTGGCCCTGCTGGTAGGCGAAGCTGGCGGCCAGTTCGTCCGGCACGGCGAAGGTGACGGCGATGGTGTCGCGCGTTTCGTTGCGCACCCTGGCGACGGTCAGTGGGTAGAATTTGCTCATAACAGCCTTAGTGAAAACTCAGTGGCACTTGAAATAGTCGAAAGGTTCGCGGCAGTCCAGGCACTTGAAGAGGGCCTTGCACGGCGTCGAGCCGAATTGGCTGGTCAGCTCCGTATGGCCAGAACCGCAATTGGGGCAGATGACGATCAGCTTCGGCGCCGCGCCGCGCTTGACGCCCGCATGCAGAGCGCTGATGTCGATCACCTGCTGCGCCGGCGGTGCGATGCCGTAGCCTTTGAGCGCGGCCTTGCCGGCATCGCTCATCCAGTCGGTGGTCCACGCGGGCGAAAGCTGGTTCACCAGCCGCACGTCAGGCACGCCGTGGCCATGCAGCGCGTCCTTCACCGAGTCGGCGATCACCGTCATCGCGGGGCAGCCCGAATAGGTCGGCGTGATGGTGACCACGCAGGTGGCGTCTTCCCAGTCCACCGCGCGCACGATGCCGAGGTCCACGACAGAGATCACCGGGATCTCGGGGTCGCTGACCTCGCCCAGCCAGGCCCAGACCTGTTCCGTGCTGGCCGGCTGCGTGCTCATTACCACTCGGCCCCGGGGTAGGAGCGCTGCAGGAACTGCATCTCGGCCAGAATGAAACCCAGGTGCTCGCTGTGACGCCCGGTTTTGCCGCCGCGCTGCATCCAGGCTGCCGGATCGGGCATCGCCAAGGTGGCTTCGGTGAAGATTTCGGAGACGTGTTCGACGAAGGCTGCGCGCAGGCCCTCGGCGGCCGGTGCCACGCCCTGCTCCACCATGGCGTTGTCCACCGCGTCGTAGAGGAACATCTCGCCGCTGTACATCCACAGTTCGTTGACGGCGGCCTGGGTCTTGGCGTGGCTTTCGGGCGTGCCGTCGCCCATGCGCACGATCAGGTCACCGCTGCGGCGCAGGTGGTAGGTGACTTCCTTGAGCGATTTTTCGGCGATCTCCGCGATGCGTGGGTCGCTCGACCTGGTCAGGCCAAGCATCAGGAAGTAGTGCCAGGTGTCGAAGTAGAACTGGCGCACCATGGTGTCGGCGTAGTTCCCATTGGGCTGTTCGACGATCAGGCAGCAGCGCAGGTCGTGGGCGTCGCGCAGGAAGGCCAGCTGGTCTTCGGTGCGGCCGCGTTCTTCCAGCTCACCGGCGTAGGTGAGCCACATGCGGGTCTGGCCGAGCAGGTCGAGGGCGACGTTGGTCAGTGCCATGTCTTCTTCGAGCGCCGGGCCTTTGCCGCACAGTTTGGAGAGCTGCTGCGACAGGATCAGGGCGTTGTCGCCCTGGCGCAGCAGGTAGTCGATTTTTTGATCCACTGGCGCGCTCACAGGTTCTTGACTTCTTCCGGCATCGGGAAGAAGGTCGGATGGCGATAGACTTTGCTGTTGGACGGCTCGAACAGGGCCGACTTGTCGCCCGGGCTGCTGGCGACGATGTCGGCGGCGCGCACGACCCAGATCGACACGCCTTCGTTGCGGCGCGTGTAGACGTCGCGCGCGTTATTGACCGCCATTTCGGCGTCGGACGCGTGCAGGCTGCCCACGTGCTTGTGGGCCAGGCCATGCTGGCTGCGGATGAAGACTTCCCACAGGGGCCATTCTTTACTCATGTTGTTCTCCGGTGTGGTTCGTCGATTACGCGGCGGCGCGCGCGGATTTCTTGTCGGCGTAGGCGACCAGCGCATCGCGGAACCAGGCGCCGTCTTCATAGGCCTTGACGCGGGTGCGCAGGCGCTCCCGGTTGCACGGGCCGTTACCCTTCAAGACGTTCTGGAACTCGCTCCAGTCGATCTCGCCGAATTCGTAGTGGCCCGTTTCGGCGTTGAATTTGAGGTCGGGATCGGGCACCGTCAGGCCAAGGTACTCGGCCTGGGGCACGGTCTGGTCGACCATGCGCTGGCGCAGTTCGTCGTTCGAGAACAGCTTGATGCGCCACTGCGCCGACTGCGCGCTGTTGACCGATTCGGCATCCGACGGGCCGAACATCATGAGCGACGGCCACCACCAGCGGTTGAGCGCATCCTGCGCCATCGCCTTTTGCTCGGGCGTGCCCTGGGCGAGGCTCATCATGATGTCGTAGCCCTGGCGCGCGTGGAACGATTCTTCCTTGCAGACGCGGATCATGGCGCGCGCGTACGGTCCGTACGAGCAGCGGCACAGCGGGATCTGGTTGATGATGGCCGAGCCATCGACCAGCCAGCCGATCGCGCCCATGTCGGCCCACGACAGGGTCGGGTAATTGAAGATGCTCGAATACTTGGCCTTGCCGGAATGGAGAGCGGCCAGCAGCTCGTCGCGCGAGACGCCCAGGGTTTCGGCCGCACTATATAGATACAGTCCGTGCCCGGCCTCGTCCTGGATCTTGGCCAGCAGGATCGACTTGCGCTTGAGCGTGGGGGCGCGCGTGACCCAGTTGCCTTCGGGCAGCTGACCGACGATTTCGGAGTGCGCGTGCTGGGAAATCTGGCGGATCAGGGTCTTGCGGTAGGCCTCGGGCATCCAGTCCTTGGCTTCGATCTTGACGCCGGCATCGATGCGCGCCTGGAACTCGCGCTCCTGCTCATCCATGTCCTCGGCGCTCTGGACTTTCTTGAGGCCGGTTTCTACGAGTTGTGCGTACATGGTGCTTCTCCCATTGCAAAGGCGATCAAGCGATAATACGATACGAAAAATCAAATGTACACAGATCAATTGAATCGTATTGTATATCCGTATCTCATCAAGATTGAGTCGATGGCAAAAAAACCATGCTGCGCCCAACACGCGCTAAAGTAAACGGCTGCTTTGCTTGACAATCACCCCACCGCGCCAGACCATGCATCCATGAAACAACTTACCAGCACAGCATGGATCGCCGATTTTCTCGCCAGCGATCCGCCCCGTTCCAAGTCGCTTGTGATGACGATCTTCGGCGACGCCATCGCCCCGCACGGCGGCACCATCTGGCTCGGCAGCCTGATCGAATTGCTGGCGCCGTTCGGCGTCAACGACCGCCTGCTGCGCACCAGCGTGTTCCGGCTGGCGCAGGAAGGCTGGCTGGTGGCCAGCCGCGACGGGCGCCGCAGTTCGTATGCGATCCTGCCGCAGGCGCTGCCCCGCTTCGAACGCGCCAACCGCCGCATTTACGCGCCGCTGGCCGCGCACTGGGACGGCAACTGGACCCTGGTGCTCTCCGGCGCCGGCAACATCGACGCGCCCGAACGCGCGCTGCTGCGCAAGGAGATGCTGTGGGAGGGCTACGCCATGATCGCGCCGGGCATGTTCGGGCACCCGGCCAGCGACGCCGGCGTGCTGGAAGAACTGCTGGCGCGCGTGGGCGTGAAGGACAAGCTGTTCGTGTGCCGCGCCAGCGCGCTGCCGGGTGTATCGAGCCGCCCGCTGCAGGACCTGGTGCACGATGGCTGGGACTTGTCGGGCGTGATCGAAGGCTACCGCCACTTCATCGAACGCTTTGCGCCGCTGCTGGAACTCTTGAGAAGCGATGATGCGCTGGCACCCGAGCAGGCCTTCGTGATCCGCACCCTGCTGGTCCACGCCTACCGCCGCGTGCAGCTGCACGACCCGATGCTGCCGATCGAACTGCTGCCCAATCCCTGGCCCGGCAGCAGCGCGTATGAACTGGCGCGCGCGGCGTATGCGCGTACGTACGCGGGCGCCGAAGCGCACATCATGGCGACCATGCGGCGCGAAGATGACAGCGCGCCGCAGCTCGATGCCGGCTTCTTCCAGCGCTTCGGCGGCCTGGCCGGCGAAGCGCCGCGAAATGTAAAACCCCTCGTGCCTTAGCGACGCTACAATTACACGAAACTTTGGCGCGAACAAGCGGCTACAATGGGTCGCACGTCCCTCAGATAGATAAAAAACTCGGAGACTGTCATGCAGCGTCGTTCCTTCCTCACCACAAGCGCCATCGGCGCGACGGCCGGCGTCATCGCCACGCCGGCGTTCGCGCAAATCAACCCTGAAGTCAAATGGCGCCTGGCGTCGAGCTTTCCCAAGTCGCTCGATACCATCTTCGGCGCGGCCGAAGCGTTTACCAAGCGCGTGGCGCAACTGACGGGCGGGCGCTTCCAGATCCGCCAGTTCGCCGCCGGCGACATCGTGCCGGGTTTGCAGGTGATGGACGCGGTGCAGGCGGGCACGGTGGAAATGGGCCACACGCCGTCGTACTACTACTTCGGCAAGGATCCGACCTTCGCCTTCGATTGCGCGGTGCCGTTCGGCCTGACCTCGCGCCAGCAGACCGCGTGGTTCGACCAGGGCGGCGGGCGTGACCTGATGCGCGATTTTTTCAAAGGCTACGGCATCATCAACTTCATGGCCGGGAACACCGGCACGCAGATGGGCGGCTGGTACCGCAAGGAGATCAAGTCGCTGGCCGATGTGAAGGGCATGAAGATCCGCATCGCCGGTTTTGCCGGCCGCGTGATGGAACGCATGGGCGCGGTGCCGCAGCAGATTCCGGCCGGCGACGTGTATGCGGCGCTCGAAAAAGGCACGATCGACGCGGCCGAGTGGGTCGGTCCGTACGACGATGAAAAACTCGGCCTGGCCAAGGTGGCGCCGCATTACTACACGCCGGGATGGTGGGAAGCGGGGCCGCAGCTGTCGTTCTACATCAATATCAAGGAATGGGAAAAGCTGCCCGCGCAGTACAAGGCGGCGGTGGAAACGGCCAGCTACGAGTGCCACGTGACGATGCAGGCCGCCTACGACACCAGGAACCCGTCGGCGCTGGCGCGTTTGATCAAGAACGGCGCCAAGCTGCACACCTTTTCCAGGGCGATCATGGACGAGGCCTACAAGATCTCGACCGCGGTCATGGAAGAGGAAGCGGCCAGGAACGCCAAGTTCAAGAAAGTGTACGAACCATGGAAGCGGTTCCGGCAGGACCAGAACATGTGGGCCTCCGTGTCCGAGCAAACGATGCAGAATTATCTGATTTCGATAGGACGGAAGTAAATTCAGGGTCATTTGAGCCAGGTCAAAGGAATCGCCTGGCGCATTTGATACCTTCGATGCGGGCGACCCTGCCTGGGTGACATGCTTAACGGGGATTGACTATGAATGGCATCTATTTTTCACGCGCCGAAGTGACGAGCCTGAGCCCGCACGGCTTCTGGCTCCAGTGTGGCGAGGAAGAGTTGTACTTGCCGTTCGTGGAGTTTCCACTGTTCGAACACGCGACCATTGCGCAGATCTGCCGGGTCAAGTGCGTGAGCACCGGGCGCGTGTACTGGCCGGAGCTCGACCTCGATCTGACGCTGGAGGCGATCCGCAACCCCATGGCGTATCCGCGTGACAGCATGAATTACGATTGCTGAGAACGACCGGCGGCCCCCGGCGCGAACGGCGCGCTAGTGCGGACCTTGCCGATCGATGCCAGCCCTACAAATGCCGCGTTTCCGCCGGCGGATTGCCCCAGTTATCGTTCAACCCGTCCAGATACGCCACCGGCGCCGCGATCAGCTCTTCCGGCGTCACATCGTCGAGTGCCGCCATATTGACCGACACCAGCGCCCCGCCGAGGAACTCCACATACCCGCGTCCGAACGAGTGCACGCCGCACTGCCTGCAAAACAGATAATGTCCGGTCTTGGTCGCAAACTGGTACGTGGTCAACTGATCCTCACCGCTGAGCAAGCGAAACGCATCGGGCTTGATCACCGCGTTCCAGTTGCGCGTCTTGGCGCAGATCGAGCAGTTGCACTTGCTGGTGCCCCGGCTCAGGTCGATATCGGCTTCGTAGCGCACCGCGCCGCAGTGGCAGCTGCCGTGATAGGTCTTGTTCATCGTGGTTCTCCTTCGCTGTTTTCAAAACAACAGGGTAAGGCTGAATGCGGGCGATTTTCGCCCTATTAACCGTGTTTAATCCGAAGGCGTATCATGACGCCTCGCGCGCGCAGCAGCCGCGCCTCTCATTCATCAGCCAAGGACACACCATGTCTATCAAAATCAGCAGCCAGTTCGACGCTGGCGCCATCGATATCGTGAGCGCCACCAGCGCCTCCTCGATCGACCTGAACATCCGCCGCGACTCGCACGCCGACATCACCCAGTGGTTCTACTTCCGCCTGCAAGGCGCGCAGGGACAGGCCAGCACCATCCGCTTCCTGAACGCGGGAAAAAGCGCGTATCCGGCCGGCTGGGAAGGCTACCAGGCCATGGCCAGCTACGACCGCGTGGAGTGGTTCCGCGTGCCCACCAGCTTCGACGGCGAGGTGATGACGATTTCCCACACGCCCGAGATGGACAGCGTCTACTACGCCTACTTCGAACCCTATTCGTGGGAACGCCACCTCGAACTGCTGGACCGCGCGCAGCTGTCGGAACAGGTGCGCATGCTTGATTTAGGCAGCAGCGTGGAAGGGCGCGACATGAACGTGCTGGTGATCGGCGACCCGGCCGCCGGCTCCCCGGACGGCAAGAAGAAAGTCTGGGTCATCGCGCGCCAGCATCCGGGCGAAACCATGGCCGAGTGGTTCGTCGAGGGCATGCTCGACGCCCTGCTCGACCCGGCCGACGCCTTCGGCCGCCAATTGCTCAAGCAAGCCGTGTTCTACGTGGTGCCGAACATGAATCCGGACGGCTCGGTGCGCGGCAACCTGCGCACCAACGCGGCCGGCGCCAATCTCAATCGCGAGTGGAATACGCCGACCATGGAGCGCAGCCCCGAAGTATTCGTGGTCAAGAACAAGATGAAGGAAACCGGCTGCGACCTGTTCCTCGACGTGCATGGCGATGAAGGCTTGCCGTATGTGTTCGTGGCCGGCAGCGAATCGCTGCCGACCTTCACGCCGGCCCAGGCCGCAGAGCAGAAGCGCTTCTCCGACGACTTCAAGATCGCCAGCCCTGACTTCCAGGACGTGCACGGCTACGGCGACTCGCCCTACACCGACGAAACCCTCACCATGGGTTCGCCGCACATCACGCACGCCTTCGGCTGCCTGTCGCTGACCCTGGAACTGCCGTTCAAGGACAACGCCAACGATCCCGATCCGATCTGCGGCTGGGATGGCGCACGCAGCGCACGCCTTGGCGCGGCGGTGCTGCAACCGATCTTGCAGGCGCTGCGCAACCCGGCCTGACCCGATACGGCTTTTCATCATTGCTTCGATTTTTTTGATTCACATCAACGATTTTGTTGAGGTCAATCAATAAACTTCAGTCATACCCAATGACAAACGAAGAAGGAAGTTGTGATGAAGAGCAAATTGTTAGCAGCAGTAGCAGTCAGCATGCTGGGCCTGGTTGGCGTTGAAGCTCATGCACAAGATGGACAATGGCTGGTGCGCGCGCGCGCCGCGCATCTGAACCCGGCCGACAAGTCCTCGCCGGTTGGCGGCGTGGGCGCATCGGACCGCATTTCGGTGTCCGACAAGACGATTCCGGAACTCGATGTCAGCTATTTCTTCACGCCGAACCTGGCGGCCGAACTGGTGCTGACCTATCCGCAAAAACATGACGTGATGCTCGACGGCGCCAAGATCGGCACCTTCAAGCACCTGCCGCCAAGCCTGCTGGGCCAGTACCACTTCAACCCGATCGGGCAGTTCAAGCCTTACCTGGGCGCCGGTATCAACTACACGCGCATCTCGAAAGTGAAACTGCTCAACGGCGCGGGCGATCTGGAAAACGACAGCGTGGGACTGGCCTTCCAGGCCGGCGTGGATTTCAAGATCGACAAGAACTGGTCGCTCAACCTGGACCTCAAGCGCATCAATATCCGCAGCGATGTGATGATCGCCGGCGCCAAAGTGAGCAGCGTGAAAGTCGATCCTGTGCTGATCGCGGTCGGTGTCGGTTACCGCTTCTGATTGAGCGGGGCGTCCCTGCGGGACGCCTCTTTACTTTGCTTTGGCGCGTTCGCGCTCAGCGCAGGCCGGCCTGCGGCTTGTCCCCGAGTTCCTTGACAGCCGCCAGGATCTCCGACTCGTTGAATCCTCCGAAGCGGCGGTAGCCCACATAGGTGAGCGGATAGCCGCTGCCTTCGAGTGCGTTGTAGGCCATCAGGCCCGCTTCGGACGCCTCGACGTCGACATCCTCGAACGGGATCTTCTTTTCCTCGAACAGTTCGCGCTGCGCCTTGCAGTAGCCGCACCATTTGGTCCCGTACAACACCACCTTGGGTTTGTCCTGCTCGTCGAAGTGATTGGCCAGCACGATGCGTTCGCGCCGCGTCAGCGCATCCTTGCCCAGCACCTCGCCGAGCATCCCGGCCAGCTTGTGCACATCGTCGCCCACGCTGCGCTGCTTGCCCGCGATGACAGTCGGCATGGCGTTCACGCGGTATTTGCTGTTCGGCTCGGTGAGGATCACCTCGTCGAAGCTGGCGACGCGTTTTTTCAGCTCGGCACGGATCTTGTCGCACGGGTCGCCGCACTCGGCGCTGGTAAACAGCATCACGGCCGGCTTGCCGTCCTTGTCGAACGCGCCGTCACCGCCGCCCAGGCGTCCGGTTTTGTAGGCATAGAAGGCGCCGCCGGCGAGGAGGGCGAGGAGCAGAATTCGTTTCATCGTCATTTATCAGGTAAAGCTGCCCGCCGTCGTCCCTGCCAGCGGCAGGAACGACGGGGAGTCCGCTGGAGTTACTTCCTGCCAGCCTTGATCATATAGTCGAGCATGGCCGCTTCCGACACCGAGGCCCACATGTTCTGGTCCTGGCGGAATCGCTTCCACGGCTCGTAGATGGTCTTGAACTTGGCGTTCTTGGCCGCTTCCTCGTTCATCACGTCCTGCGCCGCCTTGTAGCAGCCGTCCATGATGTCTTTCGAGAAGGTGCGCAGCTTGACGCCGTTCTTCATCAACCGTGCCAGCGCGGCCGGGTTCTTGGCGTCGTACTCGGCCTGCATGCCGATGTGCGCCTCGTAGGTGGCGCATTCCAGCGCGGCCTGGTATTCCTTCGGCAGCTTTTCCCACTCCTTGATGCCGACGTAGAACGAGAAGCTCGCGCCCGCTTCCCACCAGCCCGGCGCGTAGTAGTACGGCGCCACTTTGTAGAAGCCCAGTTTTTCGTCATCGTAAGGCCCGACCCATTCGGCCGCATCGATCGTGCCTTTTTCCAGCGCAGGATAAATGTCGCCACCAGCCAATTGCTGCGGCACCAGGCCGAGGCGCTCCAGCACCTTGCCGGCGAAACCGCCGACGCGCATCTTGGTACCCTTCAGGTCCGCCACCGACTTGATTTCTTTGCGGAACCAGCCGCCCATCTGGGTGCCGGAATTGCCGCCCAGGAAGTTGACGATGCCGTAGCCCTTGAAGAAGTTGCGCGTCAGTTCGCGTCCGCCGCCTTCCTGGTACCAGGCGGTGTGCTGGCGCGAGGTCAGGCCGAACGGGACCGCGCAGTCGAAGGCGAAGGTGGCGTCCTTGCCGAAGTAGTAGTAGGACGCGCTGTGGCCGATTTCCACAGTGCCGGCCTGGACCGCGTCGAGCACTTGCAGGCCCGGCACGATTTCGCCGGCCGCGAACGAGCGGATGTTGAATTTGCCACCGGTCAGCTCGGAAACGCGCTTGGTCAGGATATCGGCCGCGCCGAAAATGGTGTCGAGCGACTTGGGAAAGCTGCTGGCGAGGCGCCAGTTGATGGTTGGCTGCGACTGTGCCAGCGCCGGTGCGGCGACTGCGCCGGCGGCAGCGCCGACTGCCGCTTTTTTAATGAAGGAACGACGTTCCATATGTCTGTGTCTCCTGAAGGGTTTACGTCACGGAAATACCACCGGTGTCATGGTGCCTGGGCTAGTGTATTTGCGTCTAGGCAAGCATGCAACGTAATTTATCTTACAGGAGTCTTACAGGGCCAAGCGCGGGATGCGGAAGGGGTAGCGCGTGGGCACTGCGGCCCACGCGAGAACAACAACGTCGATCAGCCGCCGGCGACGACCATTTTTTCGATCAGGATCGAGCCGGTCTGCTTGTTGCCGCGAATCAGCACGTCATTGCCGATGGCGACGATCTGCTGGAAGATATCCTTCATGTTGCCGGCGATGGTGATTTCTTCGACCGGATACTGGATCACGCCATTCTCGACCCAGAAGCCCGACGCGCCGCGCGAGTAGTCGCCGGTCACATAGTTGGTGCCTTGGCCCATCAGTTCCGTCACCAGCAGGCCGCGCCCCATTTTCTTGATCATGCCGGCAAAATCGTCGGACCGCTTGGTCTGGCTGGAGCTCATGGTCAGATTGTGCGAACCGCCCGCGTTGCCCGTGGTTTTCATGCCCAGCTTGCGCGCCGAGTACGACGACAGGAAATAGCCCTGCACCACGCCATCCTTGACCACATCGCGGCGCACCGTGCGCACGCCTTCTTCATCGAACGGGGCCGAACCGACCCCGCCGATCACATGCGGGTCTTCCAGGATCTGGATATGCGAGGGGAATACCGCCTGCCCCAGCGAATCGAGCAGGAAGGTCGACTTGCGGTACAGCGCGCCGCCCGAGGTGGCCTGCACGAAGGAACCGAGCAGGCCGGCCGCCAGCGGCGCTTCGAACAGCACCGGGCAGGTGCGCGTATCGAGCGTGCGCGCGTTCAGGCGCGCCAGCGCGCGCTCGGCGGCGTAGCGGCCCACCGCTTCGGGCTGGGCCATCTTTTTCGGGTCGCGCACCGAGGTGTACCAGTCGTCGCGCTGCATTTTGGCGCCCTTGCCGGCGATCGGCGCCACCGACAGGGTGTGGCGCGAAAACGGATAGCCGCCCGCGAAACCGCGCGAATTGGCCGACACGAAGTGCGACTGCTGCACGTGCACGCTGGCGCCTTCGCTGTTGGTGATGCGCGCATCGACGTCGAACGCGGCCGCTTCGGCGCGTTGCGCCAGAACCACGGCGTCTTCGGTCGAGATCATCCACGGGTAGCACAGGCGCAGGTCGCGCGGCTTGGTTTCGAGCATGTCGGCGTCGGCCAGGCCGGCGCAGTCGTCGTCGGCCGTGAAGCGGGCGATGTTATAGGCCGCGTCGACCGTGGCGCGCAGGGCCGCCGGGGAAAAGTCGGACGTGCTGGCATTGCCGCGTTTTTGACCGATATACACGGTCACGCCCATGCCTTTGTCTTTGTTTTGCTCGATCGTCTCGATTTTGCCACGCCGCACCGACACCGCAAGCCCGCTTCCCTCGCTGATGTCGACGGCGGCATCGGTGCCGCCCATCTCCCTGGCAAAGGCCAAAACGTCGCGCGCCAGCTGTTGCAGCTGATCCTGGGTGTGGATAAAGACGGAGTCGTTCATGTGTGGTTTTCTTCGGCTGTCCGGTTAAACGGGTATGATAGCAGTCGTTTACAGTTTTCACTGATCGGCTTTACGCCTATCGGAACCATATCATGCCAAATCCAAACCGGGGCGCCTGCGGCTTCCAATCCTCCGAGTTCGAACAAGAATACGAACGCCCTTCCAAGTCCGAGCTCAAGCGCCAGATGAGCGAGCTGCAAAAGCTCGGCGAAGAACTGGTCGCCGAAGCGCGCGACCGCGTCAAGCGCGTGCCGATGCCGGAAGACGTGCGCGACGCCATCCTGGCGTGCCAGCTGATCACCAACCACGAGGGACGCCGCCGCCAGATGCAATTCGTCGGCAAGAAGATGCGCACCCTCGACGAGGAAGAAGTGGCCGTCATCCAGCGCACCATTGACAGCTGGAAAGGCATGTCCAAGGCCGATACCGCCGCCCTGCACGCGCTCGAACGCCGCCGCGACAAGCTGCTGGCCGACGACAAGGCCCTGACTGTGTTGCTCGAAGAAAATCCGGAACTCGACGTGCAGCACCTGCGCACCCTGATCCGCAACGCGCGCAAGGAACAGGCCGAGAACAAGCCGCCCAAAGCCTACCGCGAGATCTTCCAGATCCTCAAGGATATCGACAAGAAGCGCAAGGCCGCTGCCAAGCCGGCCGGCCAGGACGAGGACGAAGACGGCGAGCCGATCGATGACGAGTCCGACGACGAGTAATCCGGCGGCGCTGACGCCCGAGCTGGTCATTGGCCTGGTGTCGGTCTCCGACCGCGCCAGCGGCGGCGTGTACGAAGACAAGGGCTTGCCGGCGCTGGCCGACTGGTTGGCCAGCGCCCTCAGCACGCCGTATCGGCTTGAAACGCGCCTGATTCCCGACGAACGCGCGCAGATCGAAGCGACCCTGGTCGAGCTGGTCGACGTGGCGCGCTGCCACCTGGTGCTCACCACCGGCGGCACCGGCCCCGCGCGGCGCGATGTCACGCCCGAAGCCACCATTGCCATCGGCACCAAAGAAATGCCCGGTTTCGGCGAGCAGATGCGCCAGATCAGCCTGCGGTTCGTGCCGACCGCGATTCTGTCGCGCCAGACGGCGGTGATCCGCGACATCGATGGCCATAGCGCGCTGGTGATGAACCTGCCGGGCCAGCCGAAAGCGATCAAGGAAACCCTCGAAGGCTTGAAAGATGCGGACGGCAAGCAAGTGGTCGGCGGCATTTTCGCGGCCGTGCCCTACTGCGTCGACCTGATCGGCGGACCGTATATGGAAACCAACCCGGCCGTGTGCAAGGCATTCCGGCCGAAATCGGCGCTGCGTCCGGCGCCGTCCAACGAGAACAACGCATGAGCGAACTGTTAGAAACCATCGAAGTCGTCACCGCCCCCAACCCGACGGTGGCGATCATCTGGATGCACGGCCTGGGCGCCGACGGCAACGATTTCGTGCCGCTGGTCAATGAGCTCGACCTGGCCGGCCTGCCCGCCATCCGCTTCGTCTTCCCGAATGCCAACACGATGCCGGTGACGATCAACAACGGCTACGTGATGCGCTCGTGGTACGACATCGTCCACGCCGACCTTGGCCGGCGCGAAGACGAAGCCGGCCTGCGCGCTTCGCAGGCGCAGGTCGAAGCCTTGATCGCGCGCGAGAAAGCGCGCGGCATTCCGGCCTCGCGCATCATCCTGGCGGGCTTTTCGCAGGGTTGCGCAATGACCTTGCAGACCGGCTTGCGCCATCCTGAAAAACTGGCCGGACTGATGTGCCTGTCCGGTTACGTGCCGCTGGCCGACAAAGTGGCCGGCGAGCGTTCGGAAGCGAGCCTGGGGACCCCGATTTTCCAGGTGCATGGCCAGCACGACGGCGTCATTCCAATCGCCCGCGCGGTGGCCTCGCGCGACTTGCTCACCGCGCTGGGCTACCAGGTCGAGTGGCACGATTACCCGATGCAGCATTCGCTGTGCCAGGAAGAAATCGACCATATCGGCGCCTGGCTCAAGAAAGTCCTGGGCTGATTTTCGCGCGCCATTCGGTGCGCCGTCGTCGGCGCCTCCCAGAGAGCGTAGAATGCGTTCTTTGATAGCAAAGGCAGACAATGAAAAAAACCGGCATGGCAAAGAGTGACGCCAAAAAATTGATGGGCAAGATGGTCGCCCCGGGCGCAGCCGGCTTCGGCAACGCCGACAACGCCGTTGTCGACCGCCGCGAACAGCGCAAGCGCGACCAGGCGCTCGGCCTGGTTCCCTTCGCCGTCAAGCTCAACAGCGACCTGGTACTGCAACTGCAAACCCTGGCCAAGGAACGCGACGCCGACCTCAATGAAGTCGTCGCCGAATTGCTGGCCAAGGGCCTCGCAGCCTGATCCACCCGGCATGAAAACGGTCGTTCTCGGCGGATACGGTAACTTCGGCGCCCGCATCTGCCGTGCCCTGGCGCCCAGCCCGGGCATCGAACTGATCATCGCCGGGCGCGACCTGGACAAGGCCAGCGCCCTGGCCCGCGCCTGCGGGCACGGCGCTGTCGCCGCCCGCATCGACATCCACGATCCCCAACTGACACAAGCGCTGCGCGCCCTCGGGGCCGAGCTCGTCATCCATACCGCCGGCCCGTTCCAGCAGCAGGATTACGGCACCGCCCTTGCCACGGCCGCGGCCGGCGCCCACTACATCGACCTGGCCGACGGGCGCCGCTTCGTGTGCGATTTTCCGGCCGCGCTGGACGATGCATTCCGGCGCCAGCAGCGCATCGCGATAACCGGCGCCAGCAGCGTGCCGGCCATGTCCTCGGCCGTGGTCGACCACTTGAGCGCGGGCTGGCGCAGCATTGCCTCGATCGAGATGTGCATCGCCCCGGCCCAGACCGCGCCGCGCGGGGTGGCGACCATGTCCGCCGTGCTGAGCTATTGCGGCGCGCCGATCCAGGTCTGGCAGGACGGACGCTGGACCACCCAGCTGGGCTGGGCGGCGCCGGTCACGGTGGCCTACGCGCGCCTGCGCCCGCGCCTGGCATCGCTGTGCGATATTCCCGACCTCGAACTGTTTCCTGCCCACTATGCCGGGGTGCGGACGGTGATGTTCCGCGCCGCGCTGGAAACCGGCATCAGCCAGCGCGGCATGGCGGCGCTGGCGGGCCTGCGCCGGCTTGGGCTGGTGCGCCATCCGGAGCGCTTCGCCGGCCTGCTCAACCGCGCCGCCGACGGCCTCAATTTCCTCGGCTCGGCGCTGGGCGGGATGGTGGTGCGCGTGCACGGCGTGGACGGCGCTGGCATGCCCGCGCGGCGCGCCTGGCATATCGCGGCAGACAACGACCATGGGCCGGAAATCCCGTGCATGGCGGCGGTGCTGCTGGCGCGTCGCTTAGCAGCAGGTACCTTGGGCGCGGTCGGGGCCTATACCAGCGTCGGCCAGCTGACCCTGGCGGAGTTTGAGCCGGAGTTCGCCAAGTGGGGCATGGTCACCGACCTCGGCGAGTGATCGGTTATCATCCTTTCTCGGACAACAAACGCTGAAAGAGGTGGCAACATGGCCAAGAAAGAAGAACTCGACGAGGAAACCCTGGCGCTGATTCACTGGTGCATCGAGGTGGAAGGCTTCCTGGTGGCCGGCGGCGCAACCCAGAAGCAGGCGCAGGACCATATCGAGGAACAGGTCGAGTGGTTTACCGACCAGTTCTATGATGGGTTGACGCCGGAAGAAGCTGCAAAGGAAGCGCTCGCTTAAAGCGGCGTTTCATTGTTTGACGCGGCCGGTGCCACGCATCGGCCGCTTGATTGTTCCCCTCCACGGCACGACTGCGAACCGCAGGCCGCATAAGTTCACTATCCCCGCTCAATCGTTGAGCCATATCGAGCCGTCGCCACTTGGCGTATGGGCGCTCTGCGTGCGCCTCATGATGCCGCGTACGCTGTCCGGACTCTCATCGCGCACCGCATGCACACGCCATGCCGGAACGTGGGTGAGCCGTCAATGCCGACAGCCCGTAATCATGATCACCGACCTCCGATGCGCCGAACACGATACTCGAAAAATCGAGTCGCTCTTGCTCGGCCACGAGATCGCACGGAACTATTTTCGGGGTGAGCTGTATGACTGGCTGGGAAACCGGTTCGATGAGATTCTGTTGGAACAAAAAACCGGGGAGCCGGTCAAACTTGATGCAAAGACGAGCTCGCGTGGGCCTCCCGCGTCACGCAATACCACTCCGCCATGGGCGCCGTTTGCCTCCGATGCGCAGGTTTTTTGCCATCCCGGATGCGCCGCACTGTTGGGTCCGGATGATGGCGTATCGGGCCTCGAATGACGAAAGTTCCATATGATCGGGCAATCATTGACCACGATACAGTGACCGCCCGTTTCCCCCAAAGCGCCCTGTGCGCCCGCGCCAATGGCGAGTACGCTGGTTGAACTCATCCCTGCAATCCGCGCTGCCGCGAATTCACTTCCCACGCTGAAGTTCGCACCCGAGCGTTACGGTCCTGCGCTGATGAACTCACCCATCGACACCACATCAGAGGCCCTATCATGATTATCGAGCCACGGTTCGACGAACACAATATCAGGAAAATCGAGACCCTCCTGCTCGCCCACCCCATTGCACGCAACTACTTCCAGGGCGAACTGTATTACAAGCGGGGGCAACGGTTCGACGGTTTCACGCTGGAGCGACACGATGGCACCATACTTGAACTGACCGAACAACAGAGCGCACACCTCTTCATGATTCCGGACGGTTCAGCGGCATGGGCATTGCGGGTGAACGAACATGGCAATGCACCACCCGGCATGAACATACGGTTCATCAACGCGTTCCTCAAGGACGGCGAGCAGAACAGCGTGATTGCGTTTCGCTCGGAACAGACACCAGGCGCGTGGAGTGATGCCCTGCATATCGGCAGCATGATGCTGTCTCCGGAAACCCCGCGCAGGTTTTGCACTGTAGCGTTCGCCTTGATGGCGATCACGGCGTATCGCCTCGGCTTCTCGCATATCCAGCTGTATGGCGCCGGACACGGCCCTTTGCAGCCCGAGGATGCGGATGCGCTGATCGGCTACTGGGTCTGGCCCAAGCTCGGTTTCGATGCCCCCGCGCACGCTGCGGAAATGACCCGGCATCCGGATGCTGCGATGCACGGCCTGCGCACGGTGCAAGAAGTCCTTGCGCGCTGTCCCGAGTGGTGGGAAACATACGGTAGCGCGCGGCCAATGCAGTTCCATTTGCGCGCGAACAGTCCATCATGGTCCATTTTACTAAACTATATTTGGAAGACGCTGGCAGCATGTTAGCCGCTTTTACAAACATAAGAGCAACTATTCCTGCAACGACACTTAAAGTGAACACTATGAAGACACCGGGTAAACAGCAAGCAGATGAGCTTGCTACATACAAGCGTGCATCGGCGGCACTACGAAAGAAAATTGCTGCCGCCGCAGTTCCTGACGAGCGCGAAATCCTTCCCGTGAACGGAAGAATTCACCTGAGCCTGGCCGGCACACCCCTCAATGCCGAGCAGCAAAAAGCCCTGTTCGGCGCATCGGCATTTTCCCCTGCGGTGATGCGGGAACTTGCCGACGACGGCAGCTGAAAACGGCGCTGCCCGCCCTCACTGCCCTTGCAGGCAGGCTGGCTGAAGCGCGTCTCCGGGACAGGTGCTACTTGCTAATCAAGAACGCGCGTCGCATAGTTCAAGGACCAATCGTGCGAGGCGCCGGGCACGGATGACGCGGCGAAGGAAATGCCGGCCCGACCGTCCGCTGCCGCTCTCGTCGATGGAAGCGGCATCAGCGGACCGCCCTCCCCCGTCTGAATGCCGATCCGATGGCGAATGTACTCATCGGGATGCGCACGCGCGATCGCCATTGCCGTCGCAACATACGGTTGAAGCTCGGGCGGGTACTTGTCGGCTTGAAGGCTGAGCGCCGGCAGAATCCGGCGCCGCAGGTGGACATCGTCGTTCTCGATGAAGCGCATCAGCAACAGACGCTGCCGGCGCTCACGCAGTTCGCTCAGGTCATCATTGCGCTTGTTTCCATACGCCCAGTAGAGCGCACTCACAGCGCCACATTGCTCCTCGTTCGAGCCCGCATCGACAATCCGCAGCAGGCGTGTCACGACCTCCTTGGTGCCGAAGGTGCGCACGCAGGGGAGAATGTAGTACTGGTTTTTACTGGGATTGAGTTCGCTCACCGCGGCGCTGATCAACGCCGCCAGCAGGCGCCTCGGTACCGATTGCAATCTGAACACCATGGCGACAAAAAACTTGCGCCGCACATCGCCCAGCGCGTCCGCCAGCCACACCCAATCCTCGCGCGTATTGGTGGCCACGCGCTTGCGCGCCGCCTGCAAGCCGTTGAAGCAAGCCGGGCCGGGGTCGCGATAAACCCGCTCCCACACCAAAAAATGATCGTCCCAACTCATGCTCATACAATCGCTTTCAATCCCGGCTTATGCGCTGCCGGCTTGACACCGGACTACGCCGGCAAGGGCGGCGCCGTCGATGCCGGCGCCGGTGTCTGCGCCGCGTTCATCACCATCGCCAAAAAAGTGTAGTACCCATTGATCCCCATCAAATCGACCACGCCTTGTTCACCGAACAGCGCCAGCGCATCCGCATAAGTCGCATCGCTCACGCGCTTGCTGCGGTGCAGCTCCACGCAAAAATCGTGCACCAGCGCTTCATCGGCCTGCATCGCGGGCGACCTGCGCCGTTCGCCGATGGCCTGGATGACGTCCGGGTCAATCCCGCTGCGCGCGGCAATCGGCGCATGAATCGCCCACTCCACCTGCTGGTCCCATTCGCGCGCCGTCACCAGGATGGCGACTTCCGACAGGCGCGTGCCGATCGCGCTGCGGTAGCGCAGGTATTCGCCCATGCGCTGCGCGCATTCCATCAGCTCCGGGCTGCGCAGCAGCGGCACGAACGGCCCGTACAGCGCGCCGCGCGGACCATCGATGATCGCCTGCGCCGCCGCCTGCTGCGCCGCCGTCAGTTGTTGCGCTGCCAATGGTCCGAGCCGGTCGATCATGCGCTGGCCTTTCATGGTGACCTCGTGTGTTGCGTTTTTTCCGCAGACAAAAATATTCGCACGCGGCCGGGGTTAGATCAACAGAATTGCGACGTTCTCCGTTTATTGTCGATCATCAACAATTTTCATGATGAGGACGGTATGAGCCACATGATGCACCGCAATCTCCGGCAAACCCCGCGGGTGGCCGTCAGCGCCCAGGGGATGCTGGTGCGCGACAGCGAGGGCAGGACCTATATCGACGCCTGCGGCGGCGCGGCGGTGTCGTCGCTCGGCCATGGCCATCCGGACATCCTCAGTGCGATGCACCGCCAGATCGACCGCAACGCCTACGCCCACACGGCCTTCTTCACCACCGACGTGGCCGAGGAACTGGCCGACCGCCTGACCGCCGGCGCGCCGGAAGGCTTGACGGAAGTGTACCTCGTCTCGGGCGGCTCGGAGGCGATGGAAACGGCGATGAAGCTGGCGCGCCAGTATTTTGTCGAAACCGGCCAGACCGAGCGTACCAAATTCATCGCGCGGCGCCAGAGCTACCATGGCAATACGCTCGGCGCGCTGGCCGTGGGCGGCAACGAGTGGCGCCGCCGCCACTTCGGGCCGCTCCTGATCGACGTGGCGCGCGTGGCGCCCTGCTACGAATACCGCGACCGCCTGCCGGACCAGACCCAGGACCAGTACACCAGCGCCCTGCTGCGCGAACTCGACGAACAGATCCAGGCGGCCGGCCCGCACAAGGTCATCGCCTTCGTGGCCGAGCCGGTGGTGGGCGCGACCGGCGGCGCGATTCCCCCCACGCCCGGCTACTTTCGCGGCGTGCGCAGCCTGTGCGACAGCTACGGCATCCTGTTCATCGCCGATGAAGTCATGTGCGGCATGGGCCGCACCGGCACCATGTATTCGATCGAGCAGGATGGCGTTTCGCCCGACATCATCACCATCGGCAAGGGACTCGGGGCCGGCTACCAGCCGATCGGCGCGGTGCTGGCCCAGCGCGCGCTGGTCGACCAGCTGCGCAAGGGCAGCGGCGCATTCCAGCACGGGCACACCTACATCGGCCATCCGGTGGCCGCCGCCGCCGCGCTGGCGGTGCAGAAGGTGATCGAACGGGACGACCTGCTGGCCGCGGTGCGCCTGCGCGGCGAAGCGCTGCGGCGCATGCTGCAGGCCGAATTCGGCGCGCACCCGAACGTGGGCGACATTCGCGGACGCGGTTTGCTGATCGCCCTCGAACTGGTGCGGGAGCGCGCCGGCAAGCAGCCGTTCGACCCGGCGCGCAAGCTGCACGCGTCGGTCAGGAACAAGGCCATGGCCAATGGCCTGATGGTCTATCCGATGGGCGGCACCATCGATGGCGTGCGCGGCGACCATATCTTGCTGGCGCCGCCGTTCATCGCCACCGATGCCGACCTGTCGGAGATCGTTTCGCGCCTGTCCGATGCGCTGGCGGCGGCGCTCGACTGAGCCGCCGGGCCGTGGCCTAATTGGCCGGCGTCTTGACGAGCCGGTCGATGATGGTCCACGAGAAGTCGGAGCGCAGCGTCTCGTCGAACACCGGATCGGTAATGCTCATGTAAAAGTCGCTGGCGTACGGCATGATGGGTTGCGGCGGCGGCGCGTAGGCCGCCATGTTGTGGCACGTCATGCAGTTCGACTGGATCCCGGTATTGGCATTGATCGTGCCATTGATCGGGCGGCTGATGCCGGCGAAGACTTCCGGCCCGAAACCGGCTTCCAGGTAGGGGTTGTAGCCGTACACCGGCGCGCCAACGTTCTTGCCCTTGGTGATAGGCTGCGCCGGCGAGACGGTGGAGTACGCCTGCGACATCGCATAGTGGCGCGCCGCGCCGTCCAGGTAGGCCAGCGGGCGCGCGCTGGCGATGGTGGCCGAACTGGGCGCAAACGGACGGTCGGGATCCGCCACCCACCAGAAGGTTTGCCAGGTCCACATCTTGTTTTCGCGCGTAGTAACGTGCATGCCGATCAAAATGGCAATGTCGCCGGCCACCACCGGCTTGTTGAGCTGGGCCGACAGGAAGGCCGCGTTCTCGGACGTGATGAGCGTATGGATGAAGTCGCTCAGATAAAAGGTGTTGGCCGCTGTGCGCTTGTCGCATCCGGCATCGTTTTTGTTGCCGCCGATGCCGAGCGGACGGTTGATGTCCACGTACACGCAGCTGTTCCAGGACGCTTCGCCAAAGCCGCTGTCGGGCTGGGCGGCGCCCGGTCCCGGCCAGCCCGGGAAGGCATAGATGCCGCGAGGCACGTTCTTTGGAATGATCTTGAACACCGGCTTGATCGTGATCCCGTTCGCGGGAAAATTCGGGATTTCCGTGTAGCCTTGCGCCATCAGTTGCTTGAGGGTGCTCTCGTAAAACAGCTTGTTGCTGATCGCATGCTGCGCGGCCGGCGGGTTGAAGGCGACCGACACCAGGATTGCCGTATCCGGCCTGGCGGCGGTGGGAGTGGACGGTATCGGGGGCGGATTCTTGTCCGGCCGCCGGGGGCCACGCTGGAACTGGCGCGGCGGTTGCAGGTCGAGCGTGGGGCGGTCGAGCGGCCCGATCCTGCCTTCATCGCGCCGGCCCTCGTCGCGCTTGTTGGGCGCGCTACGGAAAATCATGTTGCCCGGCGTAGTCCAGGTCTCGAAGGCACGCACCACGGCGCCGTCGACCGTGCCCACCGGCTGGGTCAGCCCGGCCCACAGTCCCCAGCCATGCTGGTGGATCTGGCTTTCCTGGCCGCCGAAAACCCATTTGTTCAACTGGGTCTCGGCCTTGGGAAACACAAACGCCGGGTTCGGGCGCGGCAGGTCCGGCAGGCAAATCAGGTTGCCGTCGAGGTTGCCAATGTCGCCGTACTGGCGGATCGCATTCAGGCATGCATCCATCTTCTCGAGGGTGGTGGTCTGCTGGACACCGCTGAGCTTCTTGCAGTTGGCCTTGAGCTTGTCGCCATGGACCGAAATATTGTTGCAGGAAAGTTGATAACTGCCGTGGGGGATGGTCTGGTTGGCGGCGTACAGCGGCAGCGCCAGGCTCGCGAGGGCGAGCAGGAGGGGGGGGCGATAGCTGGTCATGGTCTTATTCTTCCAGGTTGAAGGAGAAAGACCGGCATGGCTGGAACAAGCCGTCCATGCAGGCCGCAAGCCGGTTTTTCGGCATGTTGGTCTGCATGGTGTGCCTATATACGCAATGCTCCCTTACGAAAAGTCACCGTGGCATAAAGCTTTGTTTTTACACAAATGACGCGTTGCGATGGCGCCGACGTGAACTGGCTGCGTCAGGGTTTCGCGTACGCGATGACATCCTGCTGCTGCTCGCCGAGGCCGGCGATGCCCAGGCGCAAAGTGTCGCCTTTTTTCAGGAAGCGCTGCGGGCTGCGCGCCACGCCCACGCCCGGCGGGGTGCCGGTGGCGATGATGTCGCCCGGTTCGAGCGTCATGAAGCGCGACAGGTAGCTGACGATCTGCGCCACGCTGAAAATCATGGTCTCGGTGCAGCCGGTCTGCATGCGCTTGCCGTTCAGTTCCAGGTACAGGTCGAGGCGCTGCACGTCGATCACTTCGTCGCGCGTGACCAGCCACGGGCCGACCGGGCCGAAGGTGTCGCAGCCCTTGCCCTTGTCCCACTGCGGGCCGCGCTCGAGCTGGAACGAGCGCTCCGAGACATCGTTGACGACGCAGTAGCCGGCCACGTAATCGAGCGCGTCCTCTTCGCTGACGTACTGCGCGCGGGTGCCGATCACCACCCCCAGTTCGACTTCCCAGTCGGTCTTCTTGGATCCCTGCGGCAGCATCACCGGATCGTCCGCGCCGGACAGGCAGGTGATCGCCTTCATGAACACGATTGGTTCCGTGGGCGGGGTAGCGCCGGTTTCGGCGGCGTGGTCGGCGTAATTGAGGCCGATGCCGATGAATTTGCCCACGCCCTTGAGCGGCACGCCCAGGCGCGGATTGCCGCGCACCAGCGGCAGCGTCTTGTAATCGATCTTGGCCAGCTTGCGCAGCGCCTTGTCCGACAACAGCGAGGGATCGATATCGGCGACGACGCCGGACAGGTCGCGCAGGCGCCCTTCTTCATCGAACAAGCCGGGTTTTTCTTTGCCGGGACGGCCGTAACGAACCAGTTTCATGTGTATTCCTTGGATGGGGACAGCGTAAAGTCGCCCGCGATTGTAGCGCAGGCGGTCCCGCAGGCCCGGCGCAGGGTCAGCGCAAGGTCAGCAGATAGGCGCTGATGTCGACCGCGTCGGCCTCGCTCACGTCCTGCACCGGCATGGCGGTGAGCGGGTCGATGGCGTGCGGATTGCGGATCCAGCGCACCAGGTTTTCCTGCGTGTTGGGCAGGTGGCCGGCGATGAAACGGCGCTTGCCGAGGCCCTCCAGGGGCCGCCCGACATAGGTCTCGGGACCGGTCACGCCGGGCACCACGTGGCAGGCGTTGCAGGCGTACTGGGTCAGCGCGATGCGCCCGCGCTCCGGGTTGCCCGGCCAGCGCGCCGGTGCGGGCGCCGCGACTGCCGCGCGCGCGGATGGCGCGGTCATGGCGGCATACGCGGGCGGCGCCAGTTCCGGCAGCTTGACCATGAAGGCCACCAGCGACCAGAGGTCGTCGTCGGCCAGGTGATATTCCCAGGCCGGCATGCCGCTCATCTTGATGCCGTTTTTGGTAATCCAGTACAGCTCCGAAGGCTGCCAGCGGCGCGCCGCGTCGACCAGCGGGCCTGGCACCGGCTGCATGCTCTTGCCGAAGTCCCGCTGCGCCACGCCGGGCGCGCCGTGGCACTGCGCGCAGTGGTCGCGGTACAGCAGCGCGCCCTGGGCGAGGCGCGCCGCGTCCAGCGTCGGCACCGCCACAGCGCGCGCGTGGAAGCGCACCGAGTCGCGCATGCCCTGCTCCAGCAGCGTATGCACGAACTGAAAATGCTGGTCGGTCGAGGCCACGTTGTACCAGCCGCTTTTGAGCACCAGCGCGGCGCCGATGGCGCCCGCCACGGCGGCGGCAAGCAGGGTCGCGGCAGCGGTTTTGAGCATGAGGCGGACGCGGTTGGAAGGCATGGTCGGGCACCGCCGGAGGGCGCGTTCTGTTGAAAAAATGATAGCAATTTTTCTTGTATTATATCGATCCAAGTCGCTTTCGCAGGATCGTAACGTGCGCGTGTTTCCCCTTCCGATCGCCGTGGCGGCCGCGCTGTGCGCGGCGCTGGCAGGCTGCGACAATCGCGCCGAACCCGTACCCATGGCCGTGGCCGGCGGCGACGCGGCCCTGGGCAAACGCCTCATGGAGCAGTACCAGTGCGGCGCCTGCCACGCCATTCCCGGCGTGGGCGCGGCCACCGGCAGCGCCGGCCCGCCGCTCGGCAAATTCGGCCGCCGCAGCTACATCGCCGGACGCATTCCCAACTTGCCGGGGCCGCTGGCCGAGTGGCTGGTCGATCCCCCCGCCATGAAACCCGGCACCATGATGCCCAACGTCGGCGTCTCCAGAGCCGAAGCGCGCCACATGGCGGCCTACCTGGCCACCTTGCGATGAACGGGGCATCGTTGCAACCGGCGCTGCCGCCTGTGCTGCAATCCGTGCTGCACCCCGCCGGCCCCGACGCGGCCATCATCGGCCAGTTCGCCTGGGTCCTGTTCGGCGGCGGCGCGCTGGTGTTCGCGCTGGTGATGGTGCTCACCGCGCTGGGCCTGGGGCGGCGCGCGCGCACGGTGCGGCCGCTGGCCTGGATCGCCGGCGCCGGCGTGGCTTTTCCGGTGGCGGTGCTCACGGTGCTGCTGGCGTGGAGCACCTGGCGCAGCGGCCAGATGGCGGCCCAGACCTCGCAGCACGCCACCCGGATCGCGGTCAGCGCCAACATGTGGTGGTGGGAGGTGCGCTACCCGCACCCCGGCGGCGGGCCTGACATCGTCAGCGCCAATGAAATCCATATTCCCACGGGACGCCCGGTGTACCTGGGCCTCACCGCCGGCGACGTGATTCACAGCCTGTGGGTGCCGGCGCTGGGCGGCAAGATGGATATGGTGCCGGGACGCGTCACCGGATTGACCTTGCAGGCCGACAAACCCGGCGTGTACCGCGGCCAGTGCGCCGAATACTGCGGCGAGCAGCACGCGCGCATGGCGCTGCACGTCATCGCCCACACGCCGGCCGATTACGACGCATGGCTGGCACGCCAGGCCGCGCCGGCCAACCCGGCGAATGACGCAATCCTGGCACGCGGACGGCAAGCCTTCATCGACCAGCGCTGCGTGGTGTGCCACACCATTCGCGGCGTGAGCGAGGTCACGCGCCTCGGGCCGGACCTGACCCACGTCGGCGCTCGCCTGCATATCGCCGCCGGCACCCTGCGCACCCATCGCGGCACCCTGGCCGGCTGGATCGCCGACCCGCAAAGCATCAAGCCCGGCGCGCGCATGCCGCCGGCCGGCATGGACGGCGCCACCCTCAACGCGCTGGCCGCCTACCTCGAACAGCTCAAATGAACAGCACCGCCCCCCTTCCCAACACGCTGCCGCGCCCTCCCGGCGAACTCGCACGCCTGCAAGCGGCGTGGAAGACGCCGACCGGCTGGCGCTATCTGACCACGGTCAACAACACCAATATCGGCCTGCTGTACATCGGCACCTCGCTGCTGTTCTTCCTGCTGGCCGGGATCCTGGGCCTGTTGATGCGCATGCAGCTGGCGGTCCCCGACAACACCTTCCTGAGCGCCTCGACCTACAACCAGGTATTCACCATGCACGGCACGGTGATGATGTTCCTGTTCGCCATTCCCGTGGTCGAAGCGATCGCGGTCTACCTGCTGCCCAACATGCTGGGCGCGCGCGACCTGCCCTTCCCGCGCCTGTCGGCCTACGCTTTCTGGGCCTACGCCATCGGCGGGCTGGCGTTTTTCTGCACCCTGTTCGTCGGGCTGGCGCCGGACGGCGGCTGGTTCATGTATCCGCCGCTGACCGGCAAGGCCTACTCGCCCGGCCTGAACGCCGACTTCTGGCTGCTCGGGATCGGCTTCATCGAAATTTCGGCCATCGCCGGGGCGATTGAGCTGATCGTCGGCATCCTGTTCACGCGCGCCCCCGGCATGACCCTGGGCCGCATGCCGGTGTACGCGTGGGCCATGCTGGTGGTCGGCGTGATGATCGTGTTCGCCTTCCCGGCCATCATCGCCGGCACCGCGCTGCTCGAACTCGAACGCGCCTACGACTGGCCGTTCTTCATCGCCGAGCGCGGCGGCGACCCGATCCTGTGGCAGCACCTGTTCTGGTTCTTCGGCCATCCCGAGGTGTACATCATCTTCCTGCCGGCCGCCGGCATGGTCTCGACCATGATTCCAAGCATTGCCGGGGTGCCGCTGGTGGGACGGCGCGCGATCATCGTGGCGCTGGTGGCGGTGGGCTTTTTCAGCTTTGCGCTGTGGGCGCACCACATGTTCACGGCCGGCCTGGGCGTGCTGAAAATGAGCTTCGTCTCGGCCGCCAGCATGGCCGTCGCGGTGCCGACCGCGATCCAGGTGTTCGCCTGGATCGCCACCATGTGGCGCGGGCGCGTGGCCATGACGGCGCCGGCGCTGTTCCTGCTCGGCTTCATGTTCATTTTCGTCCTCGGCGGGCTGACCGGGGTGATGGTCGCCGTGCTGCCGTTCGACTGGCAGGTGCACGACACCTACTTCATCGTCGCCCACCTGCATTACGTGCTCATTGGCGGCATGCTGTTTCCGGTGTTCGCGGCGCTGTATTACTGGATCCCGCTGATCAACGGCAACCGGCTCTCGGAGCGCCTGGCGCGCTGGGTGTTCGGCTTGATGTTCGGCGGCTTTAACGTGGCCTTCTTCCCGATGCATGTCACCGGCCTGCTCGGCATGCCGCGCCGGGTGTACACCTACAGCAGCGAGATGGGCTGGGATGGGCTGAACATGGTCTCGACCGTGGGCGCCTTCGTGTTTGCCTGCGGGGTGCTGCTGTTCCTGTTCGACCTGGCGCGCACCCTGCGCATGGCGGACAAGGAAGTCGGCAACCCGTGGAACGCGGCCACGCTCGAATGGCTGCCGTCGGAAGATTACGGCAACCGCAGCATCGCGCGCATCACCTCAAGCGATCCGCTGTGGGAGCAGCCGGCGCTGGCGCGCGAGGTCGAGGCGGGCCAGCACTACCTGCCCGGCACTGTCAGCGGGCGGCGCGAGACCATCGCCACCAGCGCGCTGGGCGCCGTGCCGCGCTACCTGATGATCCTGCCCGGCGACAGCTGGTGGCCACTCATCGCCGCCGCCGGCACGGCCGGCTTCTTCCTGCTGCTGACGGTCAAACTGACCTGGACCGCCTGGGCCTGCGGCATCGCGGCCATTGTCGGCATTGTGGCGTGGCTGTGGCAGTCGGACCGCCCGCCCACCCTGGCGCATGCCAGGGTGGGCGCGGACCTGACCCTGCCGGTCGGCGCGCGCGGCACCGCCTCGCACTCGTGGTGGGCGACCCTGATCATGCTGGTGGTCGATGCGACCATCTTCGCATCGTTTGTGTTCGCGTACATTCATATTTCGATGCGCCTGACCGTGTGCCCGCCGCCGCAGGCCGCACTGGCCGCGCCCTTGTGGCCGCTGCTATCGAGCGCCCTGCTGATCGCCAGTTCGGCGCTGATCTGGCTGGCCAGCCGCGCAGTGCAGCGACGCCGCCTGACGCCGCTGGTGCTGGCGGCGCTGGCGTGCATGCTGGCCGCGTTTGCGTGCGACTTCAACGGCCAGCGCCTGGCCGGGCTGGAGCCGACCGCGCAGGCCTGGAGCGCCACGGTGGCGACCCTGCTGGCCTACCAGGGCCTGCATGTGATCACGCTGGTGCTGGCGGCGCTGTATCTGTGCGCGCGCGCATGGCGCGGGATTCTTACCAGCGCCAGCCGGGCGACCCTGGATAACACGGCGCTGATGTGGCATTACACCAGCCTGCAGGGCATCGTGGCGGCGGCGGCGATCCACCTGGTGCCGTGGGTGATGGACTGATGATGCGCGAACGTCTTTTCAGCAAACTGCTGCACGCCTGCGCACCGCTGCTGGTGTGGGCGCTGCATTTTTTCTTTTGCTACGTGTGGGTGGCGGCGCTGTGCGCACCGGGGCTGATCGATGGCGAGGCGCCGCGGCGGGCGATGGTGGGACTGGCGTCGGCGCTGGCGCTGGGGGTGTGCCTGTGGCTGGCGTGGCGCGCGCGCCATGTGCTGGCCAAGGCGTCGGAGGCGACGCGCTTGCTGGACTGGGCCAGCGCCGGCAGTGCGGTGCTGGCCGTGGCCGGCGTGGCCTGGACCAGCCTGCCGGCCTTGATGCTCGATGGTTGCGGCTAGGTTTTTTGCTTGCCGCAGCTATCTATAACATCGCTAAACAGGCTCCGTCGTTCCCGGCCTCGGCGGCCCCCTTGGCGGGAACGACGGTGTTGCGGCTAGTTGGCCACCCTGGAAGCCGCGACCGGCGTTGCGGCGGGTGCGGCCGGCGTCACCCGCCAGACCACATTACCCACATCGTCGGCCACCAGCAGCGCACCGGCCTTGTCGACCGCCACCCCAACCGGACGCCCGTAGGCATCGCCCGCCTCGTTCACGAACCCGGTCAGGATCTCGATTGGCTTGCCTTTCGGCGCACCGTTTTCAAACGGCACGAACACCACGTTATACCCGCTCAGCGGTTCGCGATTCCACGATCCGTGCTGGCCGATAAACGCGCCGCCCGCGTAGCGCGCCGGGAACAGACTGCCCTCATAGAACACCATGCCGAGCGGCGCCACATGGCTGCCCAGCGCGTAGTCGGGCACGATGGCCTTGGCCACCAGCTCCGGCTTGGGCGGCTTGACCCGCTCGTCCACATGCTTGCCGTAGTAGCTGTACGGCCAGCCGTAGAATCCGCCATCTTTCACCGAGGTCAGGTAATCGGGCACCAGATCGCTGCCCAGCTCGTCGCGTTCGTTGACCACCGTCCACAAAGCGCCGCTCTGCGGCTGCCAGCCCATGCCGTTCGGATTGCGCAGGCCCGAGGCGAACAGGCGCGTGGCCTTGCTGGCCAGGTCGATTTCGAGGATCGCGGCCCGGTTGACCTCGTTCTCCATGCCATTTTCGGCCACGTTGCTGTTCGAGCCGACGGTCGCGTACAGCTTGCCGCCATCCTTGCTGGCAATGATGTTCTTGGTCCAGTGGTGGTTGATCGGCCCGCCCGGCAAGGCGGCCACCGTCTCGGGCGCGGCGCCGATCGCCGTCTCGCCGCTGCGGTACGGAAACTTGACGATAGCGTCGGCATTCGCGATGTACAGCACATCGCCGACCAGCGCCATGCCGAACGGCGAATTGAGGCCCTTCAGGAATTCGGTGCGCACTTCGGCCACGCCGTCGCCGTCAAGGTCGCGCAGCAGGGTGATGCGGTTGGCGCTGGGCACGCCCGCGCCAGCCTTGGCCATCACCTTTTTCATCACGAAGCCCTTGATGCCCTTGCCATCTTCGGGCTTGGGCGGGGCGTTGGTTTCGGCCACCAGCACGTCGCCATTGGGCAGCACGTACAGCCAGCGCGGATGGTCCAGCCCGCTGGCGAGGGCCTTGACGGCCATGCCGCTGGCGGCGCGCGGGGTCACGCCCGCCGGCCAGCTCTTGGCGGGTGCAATATTGACAGTCGGAATGAGCGTCTTGTTCGGCGCGGGAATCACCGGGGCCGGGCCGACGTCGGCGGTGGCCGGCAAGGTGGACTTTTCGCCGCAGGCCGCAAGGCCCAGCAGCATGCAGCCTGCGAGCAGGCGAACGGACGGATGGTCGCGCATGGAAAATCTCCTTGGATGGGACGGGAAACAGTCCCGGCGATTCTAGACGAATCGTCCAATTTTGCTCGCCCGTTACGCCACCCCGCCGTCCCCCTTCAGGCCGCCTTGCCGAAATCCTCCTCCGCAACCAGGATCGGCGCCACGCCGCTGGCCGCGCGCCGTCCCAGCGCGTACATCACCAGGCCCGGCAGTTGCAGCAGCACCAGCACGCCGAACCCGACCCGGTAGGCGATGGCCGGATAGTGGCCGCCGGCGTCCGGTGCCCACAAGCCGATCAACTGGCCGAAACCGGCCTGCACCAGGAAGGCGCCGATAAAGATGAGCATGTTCAGGCAGGACGAGGCCGGTCCGGCCAGCTCGCGCGGCAGGCTTTGCTGCACGATCGTATATTCGATGCCGGTGATGGTGCCCACCAGCGTGAACAACACGGCCATCTGCGCGAACGTCGGCGAATGGTTCAGCACGATCGCGCACTGGACCAGCACGAACCCGGCCACCCCGACCGCCGCCACGTCGAGCGGGGCGATCCCGCGCCGCTTGGCCCATTCGGTAATCATGCCGACCGCGATGGCGCCGAAGATGACGGCGGCCATGCTCAGGTACAGCAGGTAAGCCACGGTGCCCTCGGGAAAACGGGCCACGTCGGACAGCCAGCGGCCGATCCACAGTCCCTGCATGCCCCAGTAAATGGTGTGCGACAGCAGCACCAGGGTGATGGTCTTGCGAAAGGCGCGGTTGCGCCACACGTCGAGCAGGGCCTGCCCGGTGGGCGCCTTGCCGGTCGGGGCGGCACCCTTGCGCGGCCTGACCATCCAGGCAAACAGGGCGATCGCGGCGGTCAGCACGGCCAGCCCGATGAACAGGCCGCGCCAGTCGGTGACCTCGAGCACGCGGCGCAGCGGCAGGGTGGCCGACGCCGAGCCCAGCCCGCCGAAGGCGATCAGGAAGCCGACCGACGATGGCAGCCGTTCCGCCACCACCCCGGCCGAGATGGCTTTCACCGCCACCATCATGGTGCCGCCGACGCCGAAGCCGATCACCGCGCGCGCCAGCACCAGCTGGGTCAGGGTTTGTCCGTAGGCGAACATCAGCGCGCCGAGTGCCGCCAGCAGCAGCATCGCCAGTTGCACCTTGTGCGGGCCGTGGCGCTCCAGCGCATAGGCGGTCGGGAGCTGGGCCAGCACGACGGAGAAAAAGAAGGTGCTCGTGAGCAGGCCGAGCTGCCCGGGATTGAGCGACAGCGACGCGACCAGGTCCGGCACCAGCACCGCATTCACGTTGCGCAGCAGCGCATGCATGTACTGGCCGAGCGCGAACGGCAGGAACACCGTGAAAAACAGCGCGGCACGCGCTTGCCAGGAGGTTTTTTGTACATCGCTCGCGGCGGGCTCCAAGCCCGGTGCCGGGTTGGCGGGCGGGTCCGCGTCCTTGCCGCGCCAGAAGGTGCTGCGGATGGTCTCAGTGCGCATTGCGGACTCCGGTGAACGGTGAATAGGATGCGGGTTCGCCGCCAACGATTTCCAACTGCAGAAAATTGTCGACAGGAATTAATACTAAAAGCCTGCACCCGATCCAAATTGTCTTACGTCAACTTACTCAGTAAAAGTTCCTTTGAAGAATCTATTTCGCACAGAAATGGCCAGTGTTGTCTTTGGGTCCTGCCGGGCTGACGGATTGCGGCGGTTTGACCTCGCGCAAGTGGCGGCGCGGACGCGGGCGTACATTAGGAAATGCGTCAAGGCAATATTTATCCAATGAAGTTCTCCCTGAAGGAAGTCACCATGAAGCTGCTGTTTACCGCTACCACCTTGGGCCTGGCCATTGCGGCCGGTCATGTCTGCGCTGCCGAACCGGCCGAAAAAGATGCCATCGCCCTGGTCGAGAAAGGCGTCGCCCTGGTCAAGTCGGATGGCAAGGCCGAGATGATCAAGCGCATCAACGCCAAGGACCCCACCTTTGTGCAAAGCGCCCTCTATATCTATATGTCGGACGCCAAGACCGGCGTGATCCTGGCGCACCCGATGAACCCGGCGCTGGTGGGCAAGGACTTGATCGACGTGCCCGACACCAACGGCAAGCCATTCCGGCGCGCGGGCGTCGACATGGTGGCCAAGCAAGGCAAGGGCTGGATCGACTACACCTACAAGAACCCCGCCTCCGGCAAGATCGAGCCGAAGACGACCTATCTGATGCGGGTCGATGACGTCATCTTGCAGGCAGGCATCTACAAGAAGTAAGCAAGACACGCGCGCCGCGCCCGCATGCAGCGGCGCGGATCAGCATCCCCGCCTTCATCGGAAACCATGTGATTTTGCCGCCGCAACTGGCTGTATCGGTTGCGGCGTTGCGCTCGATGCGGGCGTGGCACTCGTCAATACGCGGACCGGGTGCCGCGCCAGTGCCGGACGATTCCCCGGAATGCCCCTGCCGAGGTCGGCGAATCGGCTGGCGCGCCATGCCGCCGCCGCGCCGAAGGCGGCGGCACGGCGAAGGCTTACTGGCGGCAGCGGCCGGCGTCCGCGCGCTGCGCCGTCCTGATCGGAATCACCTTGGCGGTCGGCGCCTGGACAAAGCCCTCGTCCGCGCCTTCGAAGAAGAACTTGCTCTTGCCAAAAGCCGGCACCAGATGATCCATCCAGGTCGCCGTTTCATCGTATTTGGCAAAGAACGGTTTGCGCACCCAGTCCGGATTGCGTGCCTGCAAAAATTGCAGCGCGAACAGTTTCTCGCCATGGATGGTGACCACGCCATCGATCACGACCTTGCCGGGAAAGGCGCTCATGGACGGACCGCGCACCGTGCGCGACAGGCCCGACACCATCTGGAACGCCGCCTGGAAGATATCGTGCGCGCGCGCCAGCGGCAGCGAAAAATACTCGCTCGGCCCGGTATCGCGCTCGACGAACATGTAGTACGGAATCGCGCCGAGGCGCACGCCGGTGGTCCACAGCTCGGCCCAGCTGGCGGGGTCTTCGTTGATGTGGCGGATCAGCGGACCTTGCATGCGCAGGGTGGCGCCGGTCGAGACGATGCGCTTGACCGCCTTTTGCGCCATCGCGTTGCGCAGTTCGACCGCGTGGCTGTAGTGGCCCATGATGGCCAGGTTCTTGCCGGCGGCAACCACTTTTTCGAACAGGCGCATCAGGTCGTCGGCATCGCGGTCGGTGACGAAACGCTGTGGCCAGTACGCCACCGCCTTGGTGCCGATGCGGATGTTCTGGATGTGGGCCAGCTCGGGCACCAGCAGCGATTCGAGGAACACCGCCAGCGAACGGGTATTCATGATCATCGGGTCGCCTCCGGTGATGAGCACGTCGGTGACCTCCGGGCAAGTCGCCAGGTAGGCCACCAGTTCGGTCGTTTCACTGGCATCGAACTTGAGGTCGTCCATGCCGACGAACTGCGGCCAGCGAAAGCAAAAGGTGCAGTAGGCGTGGCAGCTCTGGCCGGCGCTGGGAAAGAACAGTACCGTTTCCTTGTACTTGTGCTGCAGGCCGCGCAAGGGCGCGTCGTTTACGCGCGGCACGTTGTGGGTCATCTGGCCGGCCGGATGCGGGTTCATGCGCATGCGGATCGCCCGCACCAGCTTGTCGATGGCCGCCTCGTCCTTCTTGAACAGCACCAGCTCGCGCAACTGGGCGTACTCCTGGGGCTGCAGCATGTCGCGGTGCGGAAACACCAGGCGGTAGATCGGGTCGTCCGGAATACTGCTCCAGTCGATCAGCTGGTCCATCACATAGGCATTCGTGCGAAACGGCAGCACGCGCGAAACCACTTCCACCGCTTCGCGCAGCTCGGGCGACATGAATTGCCACTGGCGCGCACTGGCAATCGACTGGCGGGTATAAGGCTTGAATTTGAGGGGCGCGGAATCGGTCACGGTGGGCTCCTGGAGAAAGGCGGAAAGGGATGCCATCAGCGATTTCCGAAACGGAATGGCAGGCAGGAAGCCATCATATGCTTGCATTATGGAATTAAATTGTTATAGATCAACATGACTCACCGGCCCGCCCGGTGGGGCGCCGGCGGAACAGCGGAGTGTGGCTTGTATGCATCCTTTACCCCGATCTTGATATGGCGCAATCGACGCCATGAGGGAGGGCATAAATTACGCAGTACACCCAAGCAACACTGCTCCCGTTTCCCGAAAGGATCCCCATGAAACTGCTGATGACTGCCGCCGCCCCGTGCCTTGCCTATGGCGCCGGCCACGCCTGCGCCATAGGCACCACCGACAAGGACGCCATCGCCATGGTCGACCCCAGCGGCAAGATCGCGCCGAAAACCACCTGCCTCCAGCGCGTCGACGACGTGATTGCGCAAGCGGGCATTTACAAAAACTAAAGCGTCCGGAATGCGGCCGGCACCTGCCGTCCGCCGAACGTTCTGTCGGGAGTAAGGCATGCTGAACAAATTGCGTATTGGGCCCAAGCTGCTGCTGGCCCCCGGGCTGGTACTGATCTTGCTGATGCTGGTGGCCGCGGGCGCCTGGTACGGCATGGTGCGCCAGAATGAATCACTGGAAAAAATGGTGCAAGTGCACGCGACGCGCCAGAAAGCGGCGGCCGACGTGGCCGGCGACACCAAGCATGCGCACGCCAACATCTATCAATTGCTGGCCTGGATCAACGGCAGCTTCGCCCAGTCGCGCGTGGATGCCCTGAGCGCCGAGATCGGCAAGAAGCACGCCGCCATCGGCGCCCAGCTCGGCGCGCTCGCGCGCATGGCGCACCCCTCCGGGAAAAAGCTGATCGACGCCTCCACCGTGGCGCTCGGCGCCTACCGCAAGAGCGTGCTCGAGACCATCGAAATGGCGCAGGTGGACCAGTCGATCGCGACCAATTCGATGCAAAAGGCGGAGAAGGAATTCGTCGCCCTGAGCGCGGCCCTGGGCCAGCTGGCCGACATCGAAAAGCAGCTGGGCGAGCGCGCCTATGCCGACGCCCGCGAGGAATTCCGCGCGCTGGTGGGGGCGATGGGGGCGCTGGTGCTGCTCTCGATCGGCCTGTCGCTGCTGGCCACGATGCTGGTGCGGCGCGCCATGCTGGCCGACATCCGCGCCATTGCCGGGGTGGTGGGCGCGCTCTCGAACGGACGCCTGACGGTCGGCACGCCCAACCGCGGCCGTGACGAAATCGCCGACACCTCGCGCGCGCTGGACCAGACCATCGGCACCCTGAACCAGACCTTGCGTTCGGTACTGGACTCGGTGCGCTCGATCGACACCGCCTCGCACGAAATCGCCACCGGCAACATGGACCTGTCGAACCGCACCGAAATGCAGGCCGGCTCGCTCGAACAGACTGCCAGCGCGATGGAAACCCTGACCCTGGCGGTGAAGGAAAACGCCAGCAACGCGCGCCGCGCCAACGACCTGGCGTCGACTGCCGCCACCCTGGCCGCCAGCGGCGGCAAAGCGGTGGACCGGGCGGTGAGCACCATGGCCCAGATCAAGGCCAGTTCGGCCAAGATCGTCGACATCATCAGCGTGATCGACGGCATCTCGTTCCAGACCAATATATTGGCGCTGAACGCGGCGGTCGAAGCGGCGCGCGCCGGCGAACAGGGGCGCGGTTTCGCGGTGGTGGCGGCCGAAGTGCGCACCCTGGCGCAGCGCTCGGCGGCGGCGGCCAAGGAAATCAAGGCCCTGATCGCCGACTCGGCCGCCATCATCGACGGCGGCAGCGCCTCGGTCAACGAAGCGGGCAGCAGCATGGGCGACATTGTGGCCTCGGTCCGGCAGGTCAACGACATCATCGAGCGCATCAGCCTGGCCAGTTCCGAGCAGGCCGAAGGCATTGCCGAGGTCAACATGGCGGTCGGCCAGATGGATTCCATGACCCAGCAGAACGCGGCGCTGGTCGAGCAGGCCGCGGCGGCGGCCGAAAGCCTGCACGAACAGACGGTGAACCTGTCGAAGGCGGTGTCGATCTTCCAGATCGATGCCGATCCGCAGGACGACGCGGCGCTGCGGGACGGGCACGCCGCGCTGCATGGCGACCCGGACGCCGCCTGCCGCGCACCGGCCGAGCGGCGCGCGGCGGCGAGCCGGATGCGGGCGGTGGGCGCGCGCGGTCTGTCGCCGGCGGCGCGCGGGGCGGCCGGACAGCGCATCAACTGAGCAGGCTGCTGGCGGGGCTGGCCTTAGCGGAAGGGTTTGCTGACAAAGCGCGACCCGGCCAGGCCGAAGCGCCAGGGCACCTCCATGGCCTTGGAAATGCCGATGCGCGGCCCGGCGACCACGGTGGCCGGCGCGGCCGGGGCGATCAGCGCGAACGGCGGCGCGTTCAGCGGCAGCGCGTTGTGCAAGCGCGTGATGCCCAGTGCCTGGCTCAGCTTGCCGGGACCGGAGCACAGCAGGCGCACATCGTCCAGGCCGCGCCGCTCGCGCATCAGGCCGATGCCTTCGAGCGGCTCGATGGCGCGGATCAGCACGCCGGCGCCATGGCCATCCTCGCGGCACACGAAGTTCAGGCACCAGTGGATCCCGTAAGAACGGTAGACGTAAGCATGCCCGGGCGGGCCGAACATGGCCAGGTTACGCTCGCTGGGGCCGGAAAAGCTGTGCGAAGCCGGATCGTCGCGGTCGTAGGCCTCGGTTTCGACGATGCGCCCGCCCACGCCATCGACCAGCAGCGCCACGCCGATGAGCTGGCGCGCCACCTCCTGCGACGGCGCGCCAAAATCGACGCCCGCCAACCGTGTCATTGTCTGCATTTTCATAAGAAACAATTCTACCTAAACTCCCCCCGGCGGTTGGTTTTGAGGCAAGCCTGCCAGTTTGCCCATGCCGGGGTGTGACAGCGGGCCAACACTGAAGAAAGATTCCTTTTGGATTGAGAGAAGATGAGCCGCTGCGAGGCAGACTGGTTTATAGTGACGTATTGCAAGAGATTCCACGCGGAAATTAATCTTCCATATCATATGAGCAACCCAGCCCTAGCCAACCCCGCCGACGACCCGGTCGATGCCCTGATCAAGTCGATCCGGATACCGCCACGTCCGAGCCTGCTGGCCGACCTGCAGCGCGAACTGATGTCGGAAGATCCGTCGCCGGCAACCATCGGCCGCATCATCGCCAGCGATGTCGGCATGTCCGGGGCGCTGCTCAAGCTCGCCAATTCCTCGTTTTACGGCGGCAAGCGCAAGGCCAAGTCGATCGAGCAAGCCATTCTGTTCCTGGGCATTAACCAGGTCGCGGCCCTGATGACCGGCCTGCTGGCCCGGCGCAGCATCGGCACCGACCACGCTTCGCTGGCCAGTTTCTGGGACCTGTCGACCCGGCGCGCCCAGGCCATGGTGTACCTGTCGCGCCGCCTGCGCATCGGCGAAGCCGACGTGGCCCACACGTTCGGCCTGTTCTGCGACACCGGCGTGCCGCTCCTGATGCAGCGCTTTCCCGCCTACGCGTCCACCTTCGCCGAAGCGGCCAACGATCCGGTGCGCCCGTTCACCGCGCTCGAAGATGAGCGCCACAGCACCAACCATGCCGCCATCGGCTGCCTGCTGGCGCGTAACTGGGGCCTGTCGAGCGAAGTGGCGTGGGCCATCCTGCATCACCAGGATTACACCGTGCTCGAAGACGAGGCGACCGACGACGCCGTGCGCGCCCTGGTGGCGCTGTCGCTGCTGGCCGAAAGCGCCATCCAGCAGTACCAGGGCCACGGCGGCTCGCTCGAATGGGACAAGGGCGGCGCCCGCGCCAGCGCCTATCTGGGCCTGTCCGACGACGACATCACCGACCTGCTCGACGAACTGCACGATTCCTTCCACGGCGAGCACGAGCACTAGACTTTCCGCGTTTCGACGACGATACTGAAAGCAGACTTCAGGAGGCATCGATGCGACACCTTGCCAGCTTGGCCATCCTTACCTTGTCCCTGCTGGGCAGCGGCTGCGCCAGCATGCGCGCGCCTGCCCCGCTGCCGCTGCAGGCGGTCTTGAGCGACACCGCCTTCACGCCGCCGCCGGCGCCGGTTGGCCCGGACCAGCTGTTCGCGCTCAGTCCCGCCATGCGCGCCTATATCGACAGCCCCGAGTTCCGCAACGTGCTGCGCAGGCTGGGCCCCGAGCGCGGCCTGGTCGAGGCGCTCTACACCAAGGGCGAGCTGAAACTCGAATACGACGCCAGCGTCACCCGCAACGCCGCCGAAACCTTCGACGCGCGCATGGGCAACTGCCTGTCGCTGGTGGTCATGACCGCCGCTTTCGCCAAGCACCTGGGGCTGGAGGTGCAGTACCAGGACGTGATGATCGACGAAACCTGGACCCGCAGCGCCAGCCTGTATTTCGCCAGCACCCACGTCAACCTCAGCATGGGCAAGCGGCGCACGGTGCAGGCGCGCACCATCGGGGGCGACGAGCGCATGCTGACCATCGACTTCCTGCCGCCCGAAGACAGCGCGCGCTACAACACGCACGTGATCGAAGAGCGCATGATCGAGGCGATGTTCATGAATAACCGCGCGGCCGAAGCGCTGGCCGACAACCGCCTCGACGAGGCCTACTGGTGGGCGCGCGCGGCGGTGGTGCACCTGCCGACCTACTCGACGCCCTACAACACGCTGGGCGTGATCTACCAGCGCCACGGCGACCAGCTGCTGGCCGAACGCGCCTTCAAGGCCACCCTGACGCTGGAACCGGAAAGCACGATCGCCATGCACAACCTGGTGCCGGTGCTGTCCAAACTGGGCAAGAACGACGAATCGAAAGCACTGGCGGCGCGCCTGGCCACGCTCGAACCCACGCCGCCCTACCACTACTTCCACAAAGCGATGAAGGCACTGGAAGATCTGCGCTACGCCGAGGCGCGCGATTTGCTGAACAAGGAAGTGCGGCGCGCGCCGTTCAACCACGAGTTCCACTTCTGGCTGGCGATCGCGCACTGGCGCCTGGGCGAAGCGGCTTCCGCGCGCGACGCGCTGGCGCTGGCGCTCGACAACAGCACCACGCATGCGGCCACCGAACGCTATTCGGCCAAGCTGGCCTTTTTGCGCTCGCAGATCGGCAAGCGCCAGCGCGCTTACTGAGGCTGGCCGTACGTAGTAGTCGCAA
This sequence comes from Massilia mucilaginosa, assembly GCF_011682145.1. Taxonomy (GTDB): domain Bacteria; phylum Pseudomonadota; class Gammaproteobacteria; order Burkholderiales; family Burkholderiaceae_D; genus Telluria_A; species Telluria_A mucilaginosa. The sequence goes on along the minus strand of NZ_WHJH01000005.1, from coordinate 22,525 downwards.
CTGGCGCGCCCCACACGGCGCACCTATACTGGGTGCTCGTCCATTCCTAGCGAGCCTTCATGCGCAGCGACCTGCCCGCCCTGATCATCATCGACATGCACGAAGCCATGGCCAATCCGGCCGCGGGCCATCGCAACAATCCCGACGCCGAAGAACGCATCGCGCGCCTGCTCAGCGCCTGGCGCGCGGCCGATGCGCCGCTGGTCCATGTGCGCCATATCTCGCGCTCGCCGGACAGCCTGTTCCGCCCCGGCCAGGCGGGCGTGCAATTCCAGCAAGCGCTGGCGCCCCTGCCGCGCGAACACGTGGTCGAGAAAAACGTGCCCGACGCGTTCATTCATTCGGGGCTGGAACGCTGGCTGCACATGCGCGCCATCGAGCGCGTCGTCATCGTCGGGGTGAGCACCAACAATTCGGTCGAGGGCAGCGCGCGCAGCGCCGGCAATCTGGGTTTCGACACCACCGTGGTGGCCGACGCCTGCTTCGCCTTTGCCTGCACCGACTACGCCGGCCAGGCCCGCAGCGCCGACGAGGTGCACGCCATGGCCCTGGCGAACCTGAACGGCGAATACGCCACCATCAGCGACAGCGCCAGCGTGCTGCACGCCCTGTTCGACGCAACTTAGTTTCCCCTTTGGCAATTCATCAATAGGTAACAAACAGGCTCTAGACTTCCAGCCATTCTTCACTGGAGCCTTCATGACCTCAACACTTTCACGCCGCGGTTTCCTCACGCGCGGCGGCATCATCGCCGGCGGCACGGCCCTCAATGGTTCGCTGCTGCTGTCCGCCTGCGGCAGCTCGGACTCCCCTGCTCCGGCCATCGTCCCGAGCGAAGCCGAACGGCCCAAGCTGCCGTCCGGGATCCAGTTCGGCGACGTGAGCGGCGAGCGCGCCGTGATCTGGAGCCGCAGCGACCGCAATGCGCAGATGATCGTCGAATACGACACCAGCGAGCGCTTCACCAACGCCAGCCGGATTGTCGGCCCGACCGCCACCGAGGCCACCGACTTCACCTCGCGCGTCGACTTGTCGGGCCTGCCGGCCGGCCAGACCGTCTTCGTGCGCGTGAAATACATCGACCCGGCCAATGGCCGCATCGAGAGCGAAGCGGTGTCGGGCCAGTTCCGCACCATGCCGCAGGCCGACGGCAAGCGCGCCATCCGCTTCCACTGGAGCGGCGACCAGGCCGGCCAGGGCTGGGGCATCAACACCGACTTCGGCGGCGTGCGCATGTACGAATCGATGCGCAAGCGCGATCCGGATTTCTTCATCCACAACGGCGACACGGTCTACGCCGACGGCCCGATCGCGGCCGAAGCGAAGGCCGAAAATGGCCAGATCTGGAAAAGCATCGTGACCGAAGAAGTGAGCAAGGTCGCCGAAACGCTCAAGGAATTCCGCGGCCGCCACGCGTACAACACGCTGGACCTGAACTTGCGCAAATTCGCCGCGCAGGTGCCGCAGATCTGGCAGTGGGACGACCACGAGGTCACCAACAACTACAGCGGCGCCAAGGACCTGACGGCCGACGCGCGCTACAAGGAAAAGAACGTCGCCACCCTGGCCGAACGCGGCCGCCGCGCCTTCCTGGAGTACGCGCCGATGCGCTTCTACAAACAGGCCGAACCCCAGCGCATCTACCGCAGCATCGGCTACGGTCCGCTGCTCGACGTGTTCGTGATCGACATGCGCAGCTACCGCGGCCCGAACAGCACCAATCTGCAAACCGAAGAAAACGCCGGCTCGGCGCTGCTCGGCTCGGCCCAGGTGGACTGGCTGATCGCCGAACTGACTGCCTCGAAGGCGACCTGGAAGGTCATCTCGTCGGACATGCCGATCGGGCTGGAAGTGGCTGACGGCAAAGACGCCAAAGGCGTGGCGATGTGGGAAGCGGTGGCCAATGGCGTGAGCGGCCCGGCCTCGGGACGCGAACTGGAAATGGCGCGTCTGCTCAAGGGCATCAAGGCGGTGCCGAACGTGGTCTGGATCACGACCGACGTGCATTACTGCGCCGCGCACTACTACGACCCGGCCAGGGCGCACTTCACCGATTTTGCGCCGTTCTGGGAATTCGTGGCCGGCCCGATGAATGCCGGCGCCTTCGGTCCGGGCAAACTCGATATGACCTTCGGCCCGACCGAGGTGTTCGCCAAGGCGCCGCCGATCCAGAACTCGTCGCCGTTCGCCGGCTACCAGTTCTTCGGCGAAGTCAATATCGACCCGCAGTCGAAAGCGATGAAGGTCGACCTGTTCGACCTCAATGGCGTATCGCAGTTCAGCAAAACGCTGCCGGCGGCAGGGGTTTAAGCAGCTGCCTATTCCCTGCCGGCCCGGGCCAGCTGATGGCGCATCAGGTGGAAGTACAAGCCATCCTGCTGCGCCACCAGCTGCGCGTGCGTGCCCTGCTGCGCCAGCCTGCCCTGCTCCAGCACCAGGATGCGGTCGGCCTTGACGATGGTGGAAAAACGGTGCGCGATGATGATCGTGGTGCGCCCCTGCATCAAGGTGTCGAGCGCGCGCTGCACCTGCAGTTCGCTGGCCGAATCGAGCGCGCTGGTCGCTTCGTCGAGAATCAGGATGCGCGGATCGCGCAGCAGGGCGCGCGCAATCGCGATGCGCTGTTTCTGCCCGCCGGACAGTTGCGCCCCACGCTCGCCGACCACGGTATCGTAGCCGTCCGGGAAGGCGCTGATGAAATCGTGGGCATAGGCCAGCCTGGCCGCCGCCTTCACTTCATCGAGCGTCACGTCGCGTTCGGCCAGCGCGAACGCGATGTTCTCGAAGATGCTGCCCGAGAACAGCGATGGCTCCTGCTCCACGATCGCCAGCTTGCTGCGGATGCCCGCCAGCGTCATGGCACTGGCGTCGACGCCGTCGAACAGGATGCTGCCGCGCTCGGGCTGGTAGAAACCGAGGATCAGGCTGGCGATGGTCGATTTGCCGGCGCCGGATGCGCCGACCAGCGCAATCGTCTCACCGGCGGCGATGGAAAAGTCGATGCCGTTCAAGGCCGGCGTATCGGGCCGTTCGGGATACGCAAACACGACGTCCTCGAACGCCAGCCTGCCCTGCAAATGCAGGTCGCCAGCCGGCGCGGCTTCCTGTGCGCTTTCGGTGTTGATGACCTTGAAGATCCATTCGGTGGCGCCGATGGTGCGCATCCACGCGTTCCAGAATTCGCCGATGGCGCCCGCCGCTTCGGTCACCATGCTGGCGTACAGGATGAAGGCGGTCAGGTCGCCCACCGACAGCACGCCCTGGCCGATAAGGCGCGCACCGAACCATAAAGTGCCCAGCAGCGCCAGGTACACCAGGAACGACGAGCCGCCGCGAAACAGTGCAAACAGCGCGCTGCTCGACACCGACAGCGACAAGGCGTGTCCGGTCGCGCCGGCGTAACGCGCGCGCGCGGTGCGCTGCTGGCTGAAGGCATGCACCAGGCGGATGTTCGAAAAATGCTCCTGCGCGACCTTGCCGCATTCGGCCTGGCCGTCCTGCATCAGGCTTGCGCGCTTGCGGTACACCTTGCCCGTCATTTTGCCGATGAACAGGGTGGCCGGCAAAAAGATCACCAGCATCAGGCAGAGGACCGGCGAAATCGTCAGCAGCATCGCCACGCCGCCGATGAACACGCACAGGCAGCGCAGCGACACGGCCATGCCCATGGTGAGCGTATCGTGCAGGATCTCGACATCGGCCGTGAGGCGATTCGTCAGTTCGCCGACGTGGTGCTTGTCGTAGAAGCGGATCGGCTGCGCGATCAGCGCCGCGTACAACTGGCGCCGGATGCGCGTGACGATCATGTAGCCGGTCGACTCGAAAATGTAATAGCGCGCGGTGGCCGCCACGGCCTGCAGCGCCAGCACGCCCAGCATGATGAGCGCCAGTGAGCTGAACCACGCCATGTCGTTCCTCACGCCGATGTTATCGATGAAGTACGACAGCGCCTTCGGATAGGCCAGCTGGATCAGCACCGTGATGGCCATGCACACCAGGCCCGCGCACAGGCGCCCGGCGAAGGGGCGCAGCAGGCGCAGGCGGTCGAGATGGGGCGACGGCCGGTTCACGCGCTTGCCTCTTGCGCCATCTGCAGCTGGTCCATCTGTTCGCAAAAACTGCGCCAGTCGTCGTCGCCGATCATGCCGCGCGCGTCCAGGGTGCCGGCCTGGCTGATGAACAGGTACGAGGGCGACGACATGAGCGGGTTGAGCATCTCGTAGTCGGCGCCGGACACGCGCACGGCGCTGGCGGCCAGCGTGGTCGATTGCAGGAAGCGGCGCAGGCGCCAGGCCGGCTCCAGGCTGACCAGCCAGAGCGCCACGCCGGCGTCGCGCGCCAGCGGCGCCAGGCGCGCGATCTCGGGCAGCTTGTGGCGGCATTTGGGGCAGGCGCTGGACAGGAACAGCAGCACCGCCGGCTGGCCATCATCGCCCACCGTGAGCGGCGCGCCGTCGGCCAGGCGTGTGCCGCTGAAGGCGTCAAGCGCCTCGCCCAGCGGCAGGATCGATGCCGCCTTTGCGGCTGCACCGAGACGGTTCACGGCTTTCAGGAGCTGCAGGGACAGCTTGAGGTTCAGCGCCACGCTCAAGGCCAGCAGCAGCAGGATGACGGCCAGGACGTCGCTATCCATCAGGCGCTCCGCTTCAGGCTACGGGCAAGGTCGTGGAAACCGATCGCGACTATGGTGGCAATGAGCCCCAGGGCGGCGGCCAGCACGCTTTCTTTCCTGCCGAAAGCGGCCCCGCCGGAGAACACAAGGCAGGCGCCGATGGCGGCGATGACCAGGCCATTGCGCAGCAAATCGTAGCCCGATACCGGCCGTTCGCTCTCGCCGAAGCAGCTGCATTTGACGCTGCCTTCGACCACGTAGCGGTAGCCGACGAGCGCCGTCAGCAGCGCGAACAGCACCAGGGCGGCGGCCATGCCGATGCGGCCGATGCCGCCGCCGGCCAAAATCAGGCCCGCAAGCAATGCTTCGGCCGCGATGACGGCCGGTGCGAGCAGTGCGGCCGCCCGCCGCTTCACGCCGAACGACTCGACCAGGTTATGCGCGAACGCGGCCAGGGTGCGCAGTTTGCCGATGGCGGCGCACACCAGCAAAAACGCGGTGAAGAAGCGGATGATCTCCGCCAGGTAGGCTGCGGCGCTCATACGGCCAGCTTGCTCCAGCGCGGCAGAAAGCCGCCGCTGCGCTGTTCGCGCAGCATGCCGCCGTCGCGCGTGGCCAGCAGCACATCGTTCCACGGTGCGTCGGCCGCTTCGCGCAGGCCGCCGCCGACCAGCGTTTGCAGCACGCGCGACATGCGCCAGGCACAGTCCTCGACCTGCGCTTCGCGCCGGATGTTCAGTCCCAGTTTTGCCAGCTCTTCGCGGGTGAGCGCGTAGTTATGCGAGCAGTAGCCGAACATCAGTTGCTTGACCACCTCCTGGCGCCAGGCCTCGGGTTTGTCGGGCATGTGGAAGCGCAGCAGCTCTTCGCCGATCCGCATCACTTCCTGGGTGCTACGGTAGAACGCGGTGAGGGTCGGCGGGAAGAGGCTGCCGCACAGAAGACCGAGCGACTGCAGGCGCGCTTCGTCGGAACTGACGCCGAACCACTCCTCGCTCATGGCGCCGAACATCTTGATGTCCTGGCACGAGAACGACGAGGCGGCACTGTCGTCGCCGCTGCCGCCGTGCAGGTGCGGGTCGATCGGTGAAAACATGGCCAGGTCGCCGGCGATGATTTCATCGGCCGCCAGTGCCAGGATGGTGGCCGAGGACTCGCAGTGATACGGCACGATGAACGCCAGGTGCTCGCTGAACTGGCGCAGCAGCAGCGCGATGCGGCGCGCCGCGTTGACGATGCCGCCGCGGCATTGCAGCACCACGTCCAGGCGCGGCACCGGACCAATGGCGCGGCACTGTTCATACAAGGCCGGCAGGATTTCCATGTCCAGGTTGGAAGCGACAAATACCAGCACCCGGCTGTTGCGCAGCGCTTCGATTTCCTTGATTTGCTCACGCACGGGAAAACGGTGTGACTGGGTCATGCGCACTCCAGAATGAGTCGGTCGGCCAGCGCGTCGAGCATGGCGAATGCGGGAATCAACTGCTCGATGTAGAGAAACTGGCCGACCGGATTATTTTCCAGGAAAACGATGTCCTCATTGGGCGTGACGATCAGGTCCAGCGCGCTGTATGGCAAGCCGTAGCTGCGCGCGAACGCCAGGCAGCGCTCGCGCAGCGCGTCCGGCAGGACGGTCGCCTCGTACAAAATATCGGCCGACATGTCGCGCGAATCGATGGCGGTGCGTTCGTCGTCCTGCGAGTGGATCTTGGCCGCGAACACGCGCTCGCCGATGATCGTCACGCGCAGTTCGTACAGTTTGGGAATGTACTCCTGAAAATGGCAGGCCAGCTCGCCCACCGAGTCCAGTTGTTCGAACATGGCGTCGTCGACCACGGTGGTGCCGATGCCCTGCGCCACCCGCTCATTATCGTCCAGGTCTTCACCGCCCAGATTGGGGCTGGAGAGGGCCTTGAAGATCATCGGGCCGTCGATACTGGCGCGGAAGGCTTTTACTTCGGCGGGCGAATTGGTGGTCAGCGAGGCCGGAATGCGAAAGCCCATGCGCGCGGCGCGCTGCAATTGCTCGCCCTTCCACATGGCGCCGCGCAGGGCCAGCGGATGGCTCATCCAGAAGCAGTCGAGCGTGTAGAGCATGCCGAACAGCGCCTGTTCGGTTTCGGCCCTGGCGTAGATGCGTTCCTGGACGCCGAGGTCGGGGCTGAGAAAACTGAATTCGGCCGGTTTGCGGCTCCAGATCGCACCCACCTCGGCCAGGTCGAGCGCCTCGCCCGACGGCAGATGGCGGATCCACTGGCGCAGGCTACCCGCGGCAAACCATTGCGCGCTCTGGTAATCGCGCGGGAAGGCGTCCAGGTCGATGCGGAAGGCCGCGCATCCTTTCGCTTGCAGGATCGGGATGAGCAGGTCGACGTGCAGGTCGGCGCTGTTACTGACAATCAGAACCTTTTTCGCCATATGCCGCTTTGAAGAGGTCAACCGAAAACACCCTGCCCGAGAGCAGGGCTTGCCTGGGGGACCTCGAAAGTTACGCCGCGCAGCAGCTTGTTCGAGGTCGCCCTTGGAGCTCAGGCGATCAGCACCATACGCCCAGATCGCGGCCCCAGTAACCATCCGCACGCTGGTCTTCGCCCGAGCAGCCGGCGCTGGCGACGCCGTCGCGCAGTTTCCATTGCGGGGCTGGTTTGGTTTCTTTGGCTTTCTTTTCAGCTAGTTTGAAGGCAAACAGCTTGGTGTTCTCTTGCTTTTCCATGGACCAATCTTTCAAAAAGTGATGTGGAGGACAGCAGTTCGGATAAAAAAAAGCCCTGCGATGAGCAAGGCTTCTTATCCAGCGAATCTGTCAGCAGTAGATACCGTTGTCGCGGCCTGGACGGCGGTCGCCGCGGGCATCCGGGCCGGAGCAGCCGGCGCTGGCGACGCCTTCGCGCGCTTGCCACTGCGGTGTGGGTTTTGCTTCTTTGGTTTTCTTCTCGGCCAGCTTGAACGCGAACGTTTTCATTCCATTTTGATTTTTCATTTTCGTATCTTTCAAAAAATAGCGAAATTCAATCCAACGGTGTACCGCTTTTAACGGTAAGGAAATCCTAGTCGCATGCCAAACTTGCGTCAAGATAAATATTATTCTATGGTTAATGCAAATTGCATAAGTGGTGATCCTGGTCAATTCGAGCGTGCCGATTGACTATGCCGGGGGGCGCGCAGAGTGCAACACATCATCCCCCAGCATCCGCCACACCAGCAATTTCTCCGCATACGGCGCGGTGTAGGCCGGGCTGCTCGACGGCAGGTTGACGATGCGATAGCGCTGCGCCAGTTCCCCCAGCGTCTTCATCCCCAGCCGCGCCGCCGTGCCGCCATTGAAAGCAATCGTCCTGAGCTGCGGCAGGCTCTCAACCAGCCCGACCAGGTCGTTGCCCACATGGCCGCGAATCTGGCTGTCCAGGCTGCCCTCGCGGCGGGCCTGCGCCACGACATCCCACAGGCCGATGCCGTGCGCCAGCAGCGCCGCCAGGCGCGCCTCGTAGTCCAGCGCCACCAGATTGACACCCGTGACCTCCGACATCAGCACCCAGAAACGGTTCTGGCGATTGCCATAATATTGCTGCTGCGCGAGCGAGCGTTCGCCCGGCAGGCTGCCGAGCACAAGAATGCGGGTGTGCGCATCGACCACCGGCGCAAAACAGCGCTTGAGCGCATCGGCATCGGCTTCGGCTTCGAGATTGGCAAGCTGAAAATCGTTCATGGTGCGATTCTAGCAGTCCCCGGGACAGGTGTAGAATCGTCCAGCAAGCCAACCACAACAACAAAATCCGGAGACTCCCATGGACCAAGCACCCCAGCCGCGCGCCATCGATACCTTGCTCGCGAAATACAGCGAAAGCCACCTGAACCACACCAACGAGCTGATTCACTTCGTTTGCGTGCCGGTGATCGTGTTCACCCTGCTCGGCATTATCTGGTGGATCCACCCGTTCGCAGCCGTGGCTGTCACCGTGCTGTCGCTGTGCTATTACTTCCAGCTATCGAAGCCCTTCGCGGCCGGCATGCTCGCGATGTCGGCCATGATGCTCGGCCTGCTCAGCCTGATGCCGCCGGCCACCGTGCTGCCACTGTCGCTGGCCATTTTCGTGCTGGCCTGGATCGGGCAGTTTGTCGGCCACAAGATCGAGGGCAAGAAGCCATCCTTCTTCGACGACCTGCGCTTCCTGCTGATCGGCCCGCTGTTCGTGCTGAGCTTCCTGTACCGGCGTCTCAACCTGGCCTGGTAGGCAGTTTTCCGCGCCGATGGCGAATTGAGGATGACGGGCAGAAAGTTGCGAATCACCGTATACTTTCCGGATGTCATCTCCACTCCTCTTCGCGATCGCGGCCCTGATCTGGGGCTCCACCTTTTTTGCCATCACCTTGCAGCTGGGCGAAGTCGCGCCGGCGGTGTCGGTGGTGTACCGCTTCGGGCTGGCCTCGGCCACCCTGTTCGCCTGGTGCCTGCTACGCGGCGACAAGCTGCGCCTGCCGTGGCGCGCCCAGCGCTGGGTGATGCTGCAGGGATTTTTCACCTTCGCCCTGTCCTACGTGTGCACTTACGGTTCCGAGCAATACCTGGTGTCGGGCCTGGTCGCGGTGCTGTTCGCGCTGATGGTGTTCTGGACCCCGATCTGCAGCCGCATCGCCTTCGGCACGCCGATTTCGTGGCGCACCTGGGCCGCCGGCATGATTGCCATCGCCGGCGTGACGATGCTGTTCTACAACTCGATTGCCGGCGCCTGGAAAGAAATCGCCGGCGGCGGCACCGGGCACTTCCTGCTGGGCCTGATACTGGCCCTGGTCGCCACCATTGCCAGCTCGGCCGGCACGGTGGTCGTCGCCAAGGTGCGCGAGCAATCGTCGAATCTGATGCTGACCATGGCCTGGTCGATGTTCTGGGGCACCGCGATGGTGGTGGTCTGGGCACTCGCCACCGGCCAGCCATTCGTGCTGCCGAGCGCGCCGCGCTACTGGATGGCGCTGCTGTACCTGTCCCTGTTCGGCTCGGTGATCGCCTTCAACGCCTACTTCACCCTGATCAACCGCATCGGCTCGGCGAAAGCCGTGTACATCGGCGTGGTGACGCCCGTCATTTCCGTGCTGCTGTCGATCCAGCTTGAGCATTACCGCCCGGGTCCGGTCGAATGGCTGGGCATGGCCGTGTGCCTGGCCAGCGTGGCGTGGGCGCTACGCGCGCCGGCAACTGCGCCCGCTACCGCTTCTTCACCTTCAACCCAACCCGCGCCAGAAGCGAGCCTGGCCGCCATTCCCGAGGTTCCATGACTACCGATAACACTTTCACCATCCGCCCGGCGCAGCCATCCGACGTTGCCCACATCTACGGCATGATTGTCGAGCTGGCCGTATTCGAAAAACTCGAACACCTGGTCGTGGCCACCGAAGCGCAGTTGCATGACGCGCTGTTCGGTCCGCGTTCCTCGTGCGAGGCGCTGGTCGGCGAGGAAGATGGCGAGGTCGCCTGTTTCGCCCTGTTCTTCCACAATTTCTCCACCTTCCTCACGCGCAAGGGGCTGTACCTGGAAGACCTGTACGTCAAACAAGTTCATCGTGGCAAGGGCTACGGCAAGCGGATGCTGGCCGCGCTGGCGCAACTGGCGGTCGAACGCGAGTGCGGGCGTTTCGAATGGTCGGTGCTGGACTGGAACGAGAATGCCATCAACTTTTACAAGAGCATGGGTGCGCAGATCTTGCCGGACTGGCGCATCTGCCGCGTCGACGGCGACGCGCTGGGCAAGCTTGCGGCGGCCTGAAAAAGAAAAAGCCCACGGGCTAAAATCACCGTGGGCAAACCCATTTGTTTAGAATGGGGAGGGGAGACTGGAGACAATCTACGGCTTCACTATAGTTGCCGCTTGCAGCGATGTGGCGGGCCTTTACAATTGCTTACCTCTGTTTAGATGCGTAACTTGTTGTAAGCAATTATTACCCTCTGAGATTCGACGCGTTTGACGCGGCGCAAACGACAGCGCCGATCGTCAGGCGCGCAAGCCTAATTGCGGCGCGCGATCAAGCGTTCTCCTGCTTCAAACAAGCCCTGTGTCAGCAAGGCAAGCAGCGCCGCCGGAATCGCACCTGCCAGCAACATATCGTTATCGTTGAGCGCCAGGCCAATCGTGATGCGTTCGCCGAAGCCGCCCGCGCCGATAAAGGCCGCGATCGTCGCCGTGCCCACGCTCATCACCGCCGCCGTCTTGATGCCCGCCAGGATCACCGGCAGTGCCAGCGGCAGCTCGACATCGATCAAGGTCGCGCGCCGGCCCAGCCCCAGCGCCTGCGCCGCCGTGCGCAAGCCCTGCGGCACGCCCAAGAGACCGGTGCAGGTATTGCGCACGATCGGCAGCAGCGCGTACACAAACAGCGCCACCAGCGCCGGCACGGTGCCGATCATGCCCAGCACCGGAATGAGAATCGCCAGCAAGGCCAGCGACGGCACCGTCTGCAGCACGCCGGCCAGCGCCAGCACCGTTTGCCGCAGGCGCGGCGCAAAGGCGGCCACGATCCCGAGCGGAATGCCGACCAGGCAGGCCAGGATCACCGACGCCAGCACCAGCACCACATGCTGGCGCGTCAGGGTCCACATGCTGGCGTCGAACATTTTATCCAGCAGCCCGGCGCGCGCGGGACCTTGCGCAGGATCTTGCGCGGGACCTTGGGCAGCGCTGGCCGGGGTCAGCCAGTTCTTCGCCACGGCGGCGAAACTCTTCCCTTCCAGTTCGACCTGCGCGTTCATGGCGATCATCTGTTCGGCCGTGATGCGTCCTTCCAGCCTGGCGATGGCTGCCCACTGCCCGGGAAAGCGCTGCGGCGCGTCGAGCCGGTACAGCAGCATGGCGTCGTAGCGCGGAAAATAGCCCAGGTCGTCCTTGAGCACGCGCAGGCCGTATTGACGGATCTTGGCGTCGGTCGAGTAAATGTCGATCAGGTCGACCTGGCGCTGCGCCAGGGCCTCGTAGGCGATGCCGTGATCGAGCCCGCGCGGCGCGTGCGGCAGGCCATAGCGCTGCTTGAGGCCCGGCCAGCCGTCGGCGCGGCCGATGAATTCGTGCGACAGGCCGAACTTGAGGCCCGGCTGGCGCGCCAGGTCGGACAGGCTCGCGACATCGGTGCTGTCGGCGCGCATGGCCAGCGCGTAGGTATTGTTAAACCCGAGCGGCACCGCCACGCCCAGGCCCATGGGTTTCAAGGAGGCGCGCATCTCGTTGAGCGAACTGGCGCTGGCGTTCTTGAGGATTTCGAGGTCGATCGTGCCCATATATTCGGGATACACGTCGATGCTGCCGGCCTGCAGCGCGGCCAGCACGATGGCGGTATTGCCCAGGCCCTGGCGGTGTTCGGCCTTGCCTTGCGCGGCCGCGCTCTGGGTCAGCACTTCGCCCAGGATGTACGACTCGGTAAAGCGCTTGGAACCGACGCGCAGGGTGCCGCCGTCGGCCGCCGTGGCGGCGCCGCCGAGGACCAGCGTGAATATGGATAGCCAGCGCAAGGCCGTGGCAAAAAAGGTGCGCACGGCACTCTCCCGACAAATTAATCGGGCAAGCTTACCACCGGTTTGCGCAGCACGCCCGCATTGACGACAGCGCGGCAGGGGTTCAAGCCCATCGCGTACGACAGGTCGGCCGGGCGCGCGATGTCCCACAGCGCGAAATCGGCGCGCTTGCCGAGCGCCAGCGAGCCGATATCGCTTGCCAGGCCAAGCGCGCGCGCGGCGTGGATGGTGGTGCCGGCCAGCGCCTCCTGGGGCGTGAGGCGCCACAAGGTGCAGGCCATGTTCATCGCTAGCAGGATCGACGTCATCGGCGAGGTGCCGGGATTGCAGTCGGTGGCCACCGCCATCGGCACGCCGGCCGCGCGCAGCGCCGTCACGGGTGGCTGCACGGTATCGCGCAGGAAGTAGTAAGCGCCCGGCAGCAGCACCGCCACCGTGCCGGATGCCGCCATGGCGTCGATGCCGGCCAGGCTCAGATGCTCCAGGTGATCGGCCGACAGTCCGCCGAAGCGCGCCACCAGCTCGGCCCCGCCCTGGTCCGACAACTGCTCCGCATGCAGCTTGACCGGCATGCCGTGGCGCCGTGCCGCCTCGAAAATGCGCTCGGTCTGGGCATTGCTGAAGCCGATCCGCTCGCAAAAGGCGTCGACCGCGTCGGCCAGGCCCAGGGCCGCCAGTTGCGGCAGCATGCGCTGGCAGATCTCGTCCACATAATCGTCGGCGCGGCCGGCGAATTCCGGCGGCAGCGCGTGCGCGCCCAGGAACGTGGCCGACACGGCGACCGGCAGCACCTGCGCCACGCGGCGCGCCGCGCGCAGCATCTTGGCCTCGTCTTCCAGGGTGAGGCCGTAGCCGGACTTGATTTCGAGCGTGGTCACGCCTTCGGCCAGCAGGCTGGCCACGCGCGGCAGGCTCTGGCGCAGCAGCTCGTCTTCGGACGCGGCGCGGGTGGCGCGCACGGTGGACATGATGCCGCCGCCGGCGTTGGCGATGTCTTCATAGGTGGCGCCGTTCAGGCGCGCCTCGAATTCGTCGCTGCGGTTGCCGGCGTGGATGATGTGGGTGTGGCAGTCGACCAGGCCGGGCGTAAGCCAGCAGCCGCCGCCATCGTGCACGGTTCCCGCCTGCGGCGCCCCGGCGCGCGGCCCGAGCCAGGCAATCCGCCCGCCGCTCACCGCAATGGCGCCGTCGCGCAGTTCGCCGTAGCCCTGCTCCATGGTGGCCAGGTGCACATTGGTGAACAGTGCGTCGCAGGTCGTCATCGCTTAATCCTCATGGAAGTAGATATCGACGATGAAGATCGTCGCCTGGCCGGCTTCGAGCGTCCAGGTGGCGTCGCCCTCGAACAGCATGGCGTCGTAGCGCACCATGCCGATGCGCTGGTCGTCGCTGCTCACTTCCAGGCTCTCGCCCTCGGCCAGGAACAGAATGGTCAGGTCGGCGCGCGTGGCAAGGCCGGATATGCCCGACAGGCTGCGCTTGCCCAGCTGGTGCGAGCAGCGCTCGCGCCGCGTCATGACGTTGAAATCGGTGGTCGGCCGCGCACCGGCGGTGGCGAGCACCTGCGCCTCGCCGGCGAATTCGAGCACCGGCTCGTCTTCGCTGAGCACAAAGCGGCCGTCGCCCTCGATATCGAGCGTCACGCCCGGGCCGTCGACCAGCGCCAGGGTGCGGTCGATGCCCTCAAAAACCGAGAACGGCCCGCTGCTGGCGATGGTGGCCAGGCTGATGCGCCAGTCGAAGGTGTCGAGCCCCGCACCAGGGGGCGAGATGGCGATTTCGGTGGTGCTGCCGCCGCCGTTCTTCCACGGCGACGCCACCAGGCTGGCGTAGGGGATCAGGATTGTCATGGTCGTAGCTTGCGCAGTTCGGCGATGGTCTGTTTGTAGCGCTGCGCAATCGCCATTTGCGCAATGTGCTCGCGATGGCGCACGACCCAGCGGCCGCCCACCATCACATCCCTGACTAGATTGTCGTTACCGCAGAAGATAACACTGCCCAGCACATCGTCCGCGCCGATGCCGGCCAGGTTCGGATGCTCGCTGTCGAGCACCAGCAGATCGGCCCGTTTGCCCACCGCCAGCACGCCCACCGGGCGCCCGCTGGCCAGCGCGCCGCCGTGCAAGGCACTTTGCCACAAAAAGTCGCCCACGCGGCGCTGCGCTGGCGACGCCGCCACGTTGCGCTTCTGGTGCAGCAGGCGCTGGCCGTATTCGAGCCAGCGTAATTCCTCCACCGGCGACTGCGAAACGTGGCTGTCGCTGCCGATGCCGATGCGCCCACCCGCCGCCAGGAAGGGCGCGAGCGGGAACAGGCCGTCGCCCAGGTTGGCCTCGGTGGTCGGGCACAGGCCGGCCACGGCGCCGCTGGCGGCCAGCGCGGCGACTTCGCCCTCGTCCAGGTGGGTGGCGTGCACCAGGCACCAGCGCGCATCGAGCGCGACGTTGTCCATCAAATAGCGCACCGGGCGCTGGCCGGTCACCGTCAGACACTGTTCGACTTCGCCCTGCTGCTCGGCGATGTGGATGTGCAGCGGACGGGCCGCCGGCAGCGCCGCCAGCACCTCGCGGATCTGGCCCAGCGAGGCCGCGCGCAGCGAATGCGGGGCCACGCCGACTTCGACCTGGCTGCCGCGCAAAGGTTCAAGCGCCTCGACGATGCGCAGCACGTCGGCGGCATCGGTGCGAAAACGCCGCTGCTCGGGCGCCAGCGGCTTGTCGCCGAAGCCGGCGTAGCTGTACAGGACCGGCAGCATGGTCACGCCGATGCCGGTCATCTGCGCGGCGGCGACCACGCGTTCGGCCGTTTGCGCCGGGCGCGCGTACATCGTCCCATCCTGGTCGCGCTGCACGTAATGAAATTCGCACACCGAGGTGTAGCCATGGCGCAGGCATTCCGAGAACAGCTGCGCGGCGATGGCCTCGATATGCTCCGGCGTGATGTTGCGCGCGAAGCGGTACATCAGCTGGCGCCAGGTCCAGAAACTGTCCGGGCCTTCGCCGGCGGTTTCGGTCAGGCCGCCGAGGGCGCGCTGGAAGGCGTGCGAATGCAGGTTGACCATGCCGGGCAAAACGATGTCCGCGACCGGCTCGCCCTTGTGCTGCGCGCCCGGCGTAACCGCCAGCAGCGTGCCGCCGGCATCCCATTCGAGACGCACATCGCGCTGCCAGCCATCGGCCAGCAGGGCCTGGCGCGCGAACAGGACGCGCGGCTCGCTCATGCGCGCACCCAGCCCACGGCCGCTTCGGTCAGTTTGCGCAGCAGCGGCTGGACCTCGGCCGCGACATCCGGGCGGTAGGCGAACGGCGCGCTTTCGTCCATGTACAGCACCTGGCACATCTCCAGCTGGATCGCGTGCACGTTGACATCTGGCTGGCCGTAGTGGCGCGTGATGTAGCCGCCCTTGAAGCGGCCGTTGACGGCCACCGAAAAGCGGTCCTGCGCCTGCGCCACGCCGACCACGGCCTGTTCCAGCCCGGGCGCGCAGGAAGTGCCCTGGGCGCTGCCGAAATTGAGGTCCGGCAGGCGGCCCTCGAAAAAGCGCGGCACCCTTGATGCGATCGAATGCGCATCCCACAGCACCACCTTGCCGTGCAGCGCCAGCAGGCGGTCGATTTCGCAACGCAGCTGGCGGTGGTACGGCTGCCAGTAGCGCACCAGCCGTCCGCGCACGTCATGCTCGTCGGGCGCCTGGCCTTCCAGATACAGCGCCGTGTTGGCGAAGGTGTCGACCGGACAAAGCCCGGTCGTGTCCAGCCCCGGATAGAGGTTGCTGTCTTCCGGCGGGCGATTGAGGTCGATCACGTAGCGCGACCAGCGCGCCGCCAGGGTCGAGGCGCCCATCTCCCCCAGGAAGCCGTACAGCTGCGCCAGGTGCCAGTCGGTATCCGGACGCGCCAGCGCGTCGGGCGACAGGCGCGCCGCGATGTCGTCCGGGATGTCGGTGCCCACGTGCGGCATCGACACCAGCATAGGGATACTGCCCGCCTTGAAGTCAAAATCCATGATCGCCCACCTTTACCTTTCTTGCATGTTTGCCTGAGTAGTTGGCCTGGTTACCTGGTCAAGTGTACAGCGCCGCGAACAGCGGCTTGCAGGACGCACTCAACTCGCCGTTCAGCACCATCTGGCGCGCGGCCTCGATATCGGGCGCGAAGAAACGGTCGGCATCGAAGAACGGCACCTTGTGGCGCAGTTGCTGGTGCACGTGCTCCAGATGCGGCGAGGAGGTGAGCGGCCGATGGAAATCGATCCCCTGCGCCGCCGCCAGCAGCTCGATGGCGACAATCACCGCCGTATTGTGCGCCATCTCGTCCAGGCGGCGCGCCGCGAAGGTCGCCATGCTGACGTGGTCTTCCTGGTTGGCCGAGGTAGGCAGGCTGTCGACGCTGGCCGGATGCGCCAGCGACTTGTTTTCCGACGCCAGCGCGGCGGCGGTGACGTGGGCGATCATGAAGCCCGAATTGACGCCCGGTTCGCGCACCAGGAATGGCGGAAGGCCCGACAAGGTGGCATCGATCAGCAGCGCGATGCGGCGCTCGGCCAGGCCGCCGATTTCGGCGATCGCCAGCGCCAGCGTGTCGGCCGCGAAGGCGACCGGCTCGGCGTGGAAATTCCCGCCCGAGATGATCTCGCCGGTAGCGGCGAAAATGAGCGGATTGTCGGTGACCGCATTCGCTTCGATCAGCAGGGTGCGCGAGACGTTCGCGATCAGGTCCATGATCGCGCCCATGACCTGCGGCTGGCAGCGCAGGCTGTACGGGTCCTGCACGCGCTCGTCGCCGACCAGGTGCGACGCGCGAATCGCGCTCGACGCCACCAGCTGGCGATAGATGGCGGCCGCCGCGATCTGGCCCGGCTGGCCGCGCACTTCATGCACGCGCGCGTCGAACGGCGCGTCGCTGCCCTTGGCCGCGTCCAGCGACAGGGAACCGGCCACCATGGCCGCTTCCAGCAGGCGCTCGGTCATGAACAGGCCATGCAGCGCCAGCGCGGTCGACACCTGGGTGCCGTTGATCAGCGCCAGGCCTTCCTTGGGGCCGAGTACCACCGGCGCGATGCCGGCCGCCTTGAGCGCGTCCGCCGCTTCCACCAGTTCGCCGTTCACGCGCACCTGGCCCACGCCCAGCATGGCCAGGGTCATGTGCGCCAGCGGCGCCAGGTCGCCCGAGGCGCCGACCGAGCCCTTGGCCGGAATGGCGGGCATGATGCCGGCGTTGTACAGCGCGATCAGGGTGTCGATGATGAGCGGGCGCACGCCCGAAAAGCCGCGCGCCAGGCTGCCGATTTTCATCAGCACGATCAGGCGCACCACCGCGTCCGACAGCAGCGCGCCGGTGCCGACCGAGTGCGACAGGATCAGGTTGCGCTGCAGTTCTTCCAGCTTTTCGTCCGGGATGCGGGTCTTGGCCAGGATGCCGAAACCGGTGTTGATGCCGTACGCGGCGTCGCCCTTGGCGACGATGGCGTCGACCGCCGCGGCCGAGGCCAGGATGGCCGGGTAAGCCGATGGCGCCAGCGTGAGCGCGCCCGGTGCGGCCCAGACGGCGCGCAGGTCGGCCATGCTCATTGCGCCGGGAGTAAGGGTCCAGCCCTTGTTCGAAGTCGTGTTCATGTTTGCTCTGTTCAGATGTGCGAGGGTCGGAAGTTAACCCGTTATGGAACCATCGGCAGGTTCAGGCCATTGCGCTTGGCGCAGGCGACTGCCGTCTCGTAGCCGGCATCGGCGTGGCGCATGACGCCCGAGCCGCTGTCGTTGACCAGCACCCGCGCCAGCCGCCTAGCGGCGGCATCGGTGCCGTCGGCCACGATGACCACGCCCGAATGCTGCGAGTAGCCCATGCCGACCCCGCCGCCGTGATGCAGCGACACCCAGGTGGCGCCGCCGGCGGTATTGAGCAGCGCGTTCAGGAGCGGCCAGTCGGAGACGGCATCGGTGCCGTCGCGCATGGCTTCCGTTTCGCGGTTGGGGCTGGCGACCGAGCCGGTGTCCAGGTGGTCGCGGCCGATGACGACCGGCGCCTTCAGTTCGCCCGTGCGCACCATCTCGTTGAACGCCAGGCCGGCGATGTGGCGCTCGCCCAGACCCAGCCAGCAGATGCGCGCCGGCAGGCCCTGGAAGGCGATGCGCTCGCGCGCCATGTCGAGCCAGTGGTGCACCTGCTTCTGTTCCGGGAACAGCTCCTTGATCTTGGCATCGGTCTTGTAGATATCTTCCGGGTCGCCCGACAGCGCCACCCAGCGGAACGGGCCGCGCCCTTCGCAGAACTGCGGCCGGATATAGGCCGGCACAAAGCCCGGGAAGTCGAAGGCGTTGGCCACGCCCTGGTCCTTGGCCACCTGGCGGATGTTGTTACCGTAATCGACGGCTTTGACGCCCATGGCGTGGAAGTCGAGGATGGCCTGCACATGCACCGCGCAGGATGCTTGCGCGTCGGCGCTCAGGCGCGCGTGCTGCGCCGGGTCCTTCTGGGCGGCCTTCCACTGTTCGACCGTCCAGCCGCGCGGCAGGTAGCCGTTGATCAGGTCATGCGCCGAGGTCTGGTCGGTCACCATGTCGGGCACCAGGCCGCCGGCTTTGGCGCGCCGCACCAGCTCCGGCAGCACGTCGGCCGCGTTGCCCAGCAATCCAATCGAGACCGCTTCGCGCGCCGCCGTGTGCTGGGCGATCAGCGACATGGCGTCGTCGATGTCTGTGGCCTGCTTGTCGAGGTAGCCGGTGCGCAGGCGGAAGTCGATGCTGCTTTGCTGGCACTCGATATTGAGCGAGACCGCGCCGGCGAAGGTGGCCGCCAGCGGCTGCGCGCCGCCCATGCCGCCCAGGCCCGCGGTGAGGATCCAGCGTCCGCC
Source organism: Massilia mucilaginosa (assembly GCF_011682145.1). Lineage (GTDB taxonomy): Bacteria > Pseudomonadota > Gammaproteobacteria > Burkholderiales > Burkholderiaceae_D > Telluria_A > Telluria_A mucilaginosa. The sequence goes on along the minus strand of NZ_WHJH01000005.1, from coordinate 3,569 downwards.
CCAGTCGCCGCCGAAATGCTGGCGGCCCGCCTCGGCGAAGGTTTCGTAGGTGCCCTGCACGATGCCCTGGGTGCCGATATAGATCCAGCTGCCGGCGGTCATCTGCCCGTACATGAACAGGCCCTTGCGATCGAGCTCGTTGAAGTGCTCCCAGTTGGCCCACTTCGGCACCAGGTTCGAGTTCGCGATCAGGACGCGCGGCGCATCCGCGTGGGTCTGGAACACGCCGACCGGTTTGCCGGACTGGATCAGCAAGGTCTGGTCGTCTTCCAGTTCGCGCAGGGACGCCAGGATCTGGTCGTAGCAGGCCCAGTTGCGGGCCGCGCGGCCGATGCCGCCGTAGACCACCAGGTGCTTGGGGTTTTCCGCCACCTCCGCGTCCAGATTATTCTGGATCATGCGGTAGGCCGCCTCCGTCAGCCAGCTTTTGCAAGAGCGTTCGGTGCCGCGCGGGGCGCGGATCGTGCGGCTGGCGTCGAAGCGGGGATCGTCATCGAAACTGGTCGGATCGGTGGTCATGGCATCTCCTTCAAGAGTTTAGGGGCAGGCGCGTGCGCAAGCGCCACGCGCCTGCGTGCAGCTTCAAAGTCTAAGTTGTATATACAACCAAGTCAAATCATTTATGCGCCCCTGCGGGCTTACTCTTTTTTGAACACCTGGCGGCCTCCGACCCAGGTTTGCAGCACGCCGACCTTGTGGATATCGGCCGCCGGCATGCTGAACAGGTCCTGGTCGACGACGATGAAATCGGCCCACTTGCCCTTTTCGAGCGAACCGGTGGATTTTTCCTGGTGGCCGGCGTAGGCCGCGTCGAGCGTGAAGCAGCGCAGCGCCTCCTTGAGCGTCATGGCCTGGTTGGCATACCAGCCGGCGGCCGGCTGGCCCGCCGCATCCTGGCGCGTGACGGCCGCGTGGATGCCGAAGAACGGGTTGGACGACTCCACCGGGAAGTCCGAACCGCAAGCGATGCGCGAGCCCTGCTTGAGGAAAGTGCGCCAGGCGTAGGCGCCCTTGATGCGTTCCGGGCCGACGCGCTGTTCGGCCATGTTCATGTCGGATGTGGCGTGGGTCGGCTGCATCGACGGCACGATGCCGATGGCCTTGAAGCGCCCGATATCGGCGGGGGCGACGACCTGCGCGTGCTCGATGCGGTGGCGCAGCGCGGCGCCGCCCTTGCCCTTATGGCGCGCGATCAGCTGCTGGTAGCCGTCCAGGATCTGGCGGTTGCCGGCGTCGCCGATGGCATGCACGTTGACCTGGTAGCCGCGCCGCATCGCCTTGTCCATCATCGCGACAATCTCGGCGTTCTGGCGGAACAGCAGGCCGTGCGAGGCCGGTTCGTCGCTGTAGGGGGCGATCAGGGCGGCGCCGCGGCTGCCCAGGGCGCCGTCCGAATACAGCTTGACCGCGCGCAGCGCATACAGGTCGCTGGCGTAGCTTGTCAAAGGGCCCTTGGCCGAGAGCTGATCGAAGTCGGCGCCGACATCGCCGATCATGCCGTACACGCGCGCGGTGAGCTGGCCGTGGCTGGCGTAGTCGCGGTAAAGCGCATCCTGGCCGACGTTCACGCCCGCATCGTGCACGCTGGTCAGGCCCATTTGCGCGATCTGCCTGAGGGCGCGCTCGAGGACGACTCTGGCCTGGGCCTCGGATTGCTTGGGCAGGACCCTGGCGACCAGGTCCTGGGCGGCGTCGATCAGCACCCCGGTGGCATGGCCGTCGGCGTCGCGCACGATCTTGCCGCCGGCCGGATCGGGCGTGTCCTTGGTGATGCCGGCCAGTTGCAGGGCGCGCGTGTTGGCCCAGCCGGCGTGGCCGTCGACCCGTGCGAGCCAGATGGGGCGGTCGGCGACGGCGCCATCGAGTTCGGCGGCGGTGGGAAAGCGGCCCAGCTTCCAGATTTCCTGGTTCCAGCCGCGCCCGCGCAGCCAGGGGTGCGCGGGATTGGCGCGAGCGTACTCGGTGGCGGCTTTGAGGGCGTCGGCCAGGGTCGCGCTGCCGGCCAGGTCGAGCTGGGTGAGCATCTCGCCGAGGCCGAACACGTGGCCGTGGGCGTCGATCAGGCCGGGGAGGACGGTTTTTCCCTGCAGGTCGATGTGGCGCGCCTTGGGCGCCTTGGCGCGGGTCTGGGCGGCGCTGCCGACGGCCAGGATGCGGCCCTTGCCATCGAACGCCAGGGAGGTAAAGCGCAGCAACTCATTGCGGCTGTTGAGGGTGTAACCGTTGGCGTTATCGAGGACGGTGTCCGCCTGCGCCGGCGCGAGCGCCCCGAGGGCGGCGAGGATGGCGAAGCAGCACTGCAGAGGAATCGGACGCATCATTACTCCATTCGGTGGGCAAGACCAAAGTGTAGCGCGCTTTGCCGGGTCGTCAACGTGTTGCTTGACCGCTCGCCGCTAAACCGGGGTCAGAGCTCTGACTAGCAATTAAATTCTTGATCGCATGCTTTTCTCCACACCGGGGTCAGAGCTCTGACTAGCAATAACACGCGCACAATTGATGCATCACCAAGATCAGATCGCCTAAGACGTTAGGCTGGCGCAGCTTGCTCATCCCATCTATTTTCGGAGCACCTTATGCCCCGCCGAACCCGCTTGATTATCCCCGACGTTCCTCTTCATATCATTCAACGAGGCAATAACCGCTTGCCATGCTTTTTTGCTGAAGCGGACTATCTCGTGTATCTCGATATGCTTCGACTCTGCGCCCAACAGGCAGGATGCCGCGTTCATGCGTATGTACTGATGACGAATCACGTGCATTTACTGGTATCTCCACAGTCCTGCTCATCACCCGCCGTTATGATGAAGATGCTCGGGGAGCGATATGTTCCGTATGTCAATCGACGCCGCAACCGAACGGGCACGCTGTGGCAGGGCAGATATCACTCATGCCTGGTCCAGGACGCGCGGTATTTGTTTGTGTGTCAGCGCTATATCGAACTGAACCCGGTGCGGGCCGGCATGGTGGATCACCCGCTGGACTACCGGTGGTCGAGTTATCAAACGAACGCCTACGGCGAAGCAGACAACATTGTCGAACCACACGCCCTGTATGAAGCGCTCGGGACCGAGCGGCCCGAACGCGAGCTCAGGTATCGCGCCTTGTTCGAGGAAGAAATGCCTTGGTCAATGCTTGAGCAGGTACGCTATGCCACCAATCGAAACGCCGTGTTCGGCAGCGAAGAGTTCATTGAACGGTTGGCAATTACCAGAGGCACAGATGTAATGCCGAGACGTCGAGGTCGGTGCCGAGACTAGACCGTGGACAATCATTTCAATTTAGAGCTCTGACCCTAATGCCGTTAAGTTAAGCGCTTGACTTCAATCTGGTTACCGGATATCTCTGCGCTTTCGCTTTTACGCCCCGGTCGAACGTCCGATCGGGTCGGTAAGTCTTCAGATCGAGTACCAGCCTTTCCCGTAGTCGGCTTAAGGTGGCAGGGAGTTTTCCTTGGGCCTGAGTTGCTGCCGCGATGAACAACTCATATTGGATCGTGCGCAGTGCCAGCACAAAGCTGATGTCGGTAGGCTGGCACTTCGCTTCGAGAGCGGCCTTGGCGATTTCAA
>NZ_WHJH01000059.1 GCF_011682145.1 Massilia mucilaginosa | reverse complement strand
CCCTGATGGATAGCGCGATGCGCAGCATGTCCGGCAGATGGATTTCGATCAGTTCCCAGTTGATTGATTCGCTGAACAAACCGTTGATGTGCTCGTAGCGCGTACCGCGGTCTGGTTTGTAAAAAACAAGGCTTTTCAGGTTGCGTATGCGCGGCATCAGTTTGATCCCGAGTAAATAGGCCAAGCCGAACACAGGTGCGCTTTGCGCGTGCGTGTCGCCATGCAGCGTATCAGGCTGAATGTCTGACTCGTTCTTGATCAGACCATCCAAAATATATATCGCCTCGTACACGCCGCACGGAATGAAATGGCTAAATAGCGCGATGTACATGTCAGACACGTGGTAATACCCGATGCCGCCGTAGCCCCCGTAGCGAATGTGGTACTCGGAAAGGAGATTCTGCTCGTACATGTTCCACTTGGTGCCGTCCGCCGAAGCGCTCTTTCCTGAACCCCAGTATTTAGGCAAGAGGAATTTGTTGTAGGCATTGATGACCTGGACGATGGCTTTTTCCAAGCGCTCTTCCGTGATGTGGTGCAAATTGAGCCAGGCCACCTGCTTGCGGCTCAAGTCTTTGACCGAACGGGCGGTCTGCGTGGCGCCAAGATTGCATCCATAGCAGAACAGCGTGGTGATGAAGCGTTTACGCGGATCGTCGATCTTCGAGTCGAATCCAGATAGTGGGCCGAAATGTTTATGCAGATCCAGCCATCCTTCGGATTCCACTAGGATGTCTAGGATGTTCTTTTCAGGTAGCCGCGCTGTGAGGATCTTATCGATCTTTGCAAGTGCATCAGGTTGGGCGTCCTTGGCGTGTTTTCGCATGATCAGCTCGGTACCTACCAAGTCCACATGCTCGTTATCCGGAAGGCCTGCATCCACACGGGCGGCGGTCTCCCCAAGCGACTTCTTGAGTGCTGCGGAGAATGCCTTGGGGTCCGTCTGCAGCCCGAGCATGGCGCCGTACTCCCCGACTTCGGCCTGGTACTGATCCCAATCGACCAACTGCGTGCGGTAGTCGCTGAAGTGATCGCTATTGGCAACAAACAGATCACCCGATTGCAGCTCCTGCATCGCTTCGGTGAGCACGCATAGCTCAAAATATTTTCGGCTTACCTCCGTGACAGTTCCGGAGCGCTGTCCAGTGACAAGTCTGCGCCATTTTTCCGGAATCCATTTCAAGCTCAGGTTGGTCCCGGCGATCGACAGACAATCGCGGTGGCTTTGTCGGTGCGCCAGCACGAAATGGATCGCGTCAATGAGGGATCGGTCGGCCGACGTCGATTCCAGATTAAGCAGGCTCAGGCAGTTGAGAAGCAGCGGCCGTTGCGCCTGATAAGGCGCCAACATGAACGGCAAGTAGTTATTGCCGGCGTAAGCAATGTGTTCGTCGCATTCGATCAGCAGGTTGCCTGGCTCATCCTGGAAGGCCGCGGCGATACGCGCGCCCCTGTCCGCGTCCGTTTCACCTTCCACAAAAGCCTCCAAGACGTCACGCAGCTGGATGATCAGTTTCTCCGCCCGTTTCTGGTGCTCCAGATAATACTGCCGCAACTGCTCTTCGGCGCCGTTGTGAATTTTGCGCAGCTTTCGGATGAACATCTCGATCGCGTCATCGAGCGACTTGCTCAACTGTGCATGGAATAGCAATACCATCAGCGCATAGCGCTTATCTTTTTTCAGGGCCTTCATGTCTGCTACGTCCAGGGCGCGTGCCTCGTGCACATACTGGCTGCGCTTTACCACGGGGATGTGGGCAACCGCAGGCAGTTCGGTCGACCAGCTCTTGAGCCATTGCAGATGCTGAAGGTATATCCGCACTTCCGTGTTGGTCGGCTTTTTGGGATCCTGTTTCATCTGCTGCCATCCGCTCATCCCCCGGACCGGGGCGGGTGTCAGCATCTCGTCAAATCGATTAATGACGGCCTCTGGCAGAGGGCTGGCAAGCGTTCGGAAATAGCGGTCGTTGACTTGGCTGCGTACCGCAAAGGCCTTTCGATTGAGCGTGGTGAACGCCGGTAGCTCGAACCGCTGGCGTACCAGTTCTTCGATGATGACGTTGATAATATCGGCCAGCTCTTGTTTGGTCTGGGCAGCCTCCGTCGCGGCGCTTAAGATGGCGGTGTGGGTCTCGCCGGTAATAGGCCGGATCTTGACGTAAGCCCGAATCGATTCCATGCATCTTACGCGTGAGTGATGTCGCTTCTCTTCCTCAAGAAGATCGCGCGCCGGAATAGAGCCCACGCCTATTTTTTTTCCAATGAAGGATACGATAGGTGCCGGAATCTCGTGAAGCATCGGAAAGTATCCCAGCCTCATGACGGTTTTGAGCAGCAGCGCGAGGTAAAGCTTGGCAGCCGCCGTCTTGGCGTTACGGCGAATGAATTTGCTGTCATCGTTACTAGGCGCGTACACGTCTTCGAGCTCACGTTGTGTCAGGTCGGGCTTAAAGCGTGGATATGCAGTCTCATGGATGCTACTCAAGTCCCGGTCTCCCTTGGGGGCGAAGCCACCTCGTTACGCTTGTCGATTTGTTGCGCGGCGCCAGCGCTGATGGCAACCGCCCGGGCAACATGGTCCATCGCTGTTCGCGCAGTGCTCCTTGGTCACTCCAGCGACAGTCGCGCTGCCAAAAACTCCACCAAAACCCGCACACTGGCAGTCTGCATCCGCGTGGCCATAACGCCGCTTACCGGGACGGGCTTGAAAGACCAATCGGGTAGCACGCGGACTAGGCGCTCGGCGCTGACGGCCTCGCGCGCCAGTTTGTGTGACAAAGCCGCAATACCCAAACCCCGTTCTGCCAGCAGGCGGATCAAACCAGGGTTGTTAATGCCGAAATGACCGCGCACCTGGACATCCATACCGCACCCATCGCGCTGCAAGTGCCAATTGCTAGCTTGCTGCGCACTGCCGGTTGTGATGCAGGTGTGTTCAACCAGTTCAGCGGGCTGCTGCGGCTGCCCGTGCAGAGCCAAGTAACTTGGGGCAGCAAAAAGAAAGTGTTCGAGGCTCCCTAGGCGTCGCACCACCAATTGATCGCCCACGACCTCACCCAGACGAATCGCCAAATCCACATGCTCAGTAACGAGATTGCTATGACGGGGCGATAGGTCCAAATCCAAACTGATGCCGGGGTATTGGCGGGCAAAGTCGGGCAATAAAGGGCCGATGTAGGTCAGCCCCAAATCGACCGGCATAGACACGCGCACATGGCCGATAGGGCGATTGACGGTGTCGGACAGTGCCTCTTGCGCCGCCCGTGCCTCGTCCACCAGGTGGGCGCAGCGCTCGAAGTAGCGTTGCCCAGCTTCGCTGAGGGCTACCTTGCGCGTGTTGCGGTCTAGCAAGCGCACGCCGAAATGGCGTTCCATTGCAGCAATGCGCCGCGACAACGTCGCACCCGGCACACCGAGCTTGGTGCTAGCGCGACTAAAGCTCATAGTACGAGCCACTTCAACGAACAAGGCCATGTCGTGCAAGGCAGACAGATTTTCCATCTGCCCAGTATCCCATAAATGGAAAAGTATTATTCATTTACTGCTATTTATTTTTTTTTGGAAAAGTCTATTATTTGACCATTACCAACCTCCACTCCAGAAAGACAATAATATGAAAGCCATTCGAATTCACGCCTACGGCGATGCCAGTCAAATGCAACTCGAAGACGCACCGGTCCCGGTCTGCGACGCTGGCGATGTACTAGTGCGCGTGGTCGCCGCCGGTGTCAACCCGATTGACTGGAAGCTGCGCAGCGGCGCCATGGCGCACGGCATACCTAAGACGTTCCCATTCGCTTTGGGCTCAGACGCCGCAGGTGTGGTCACTGCCGTAGGAAGTGCGGTCAGCGGCTTTGCGACGGGTGACGAAGTCTTTTTCTATGCCGAATTTGCCCGTGGCGGCAGCTATGCCGACTACGTGGCGGTCAATGCCTCCCAAGTGGCGCTCAAGCCCCGCACGGTCTCTTTTGCGGCTGCGGCTGCCATGCCGACACCCGCTCAGGCCGCTTGGACGGCCCTGATGGAAACTGCAAAGCTGGAGCGCGGCATGCGCGTGCTGGTGCACGGCGGTGCGGGTGCCTTGGGCAGTGTGGCCGTGCAACTGGCCAAACTGCAAGGCGCTTACGTCATCGCCACGGCTGGCACAACCGACTTGGCTTTGGTCAAAAGCTTGGGCGCGGACGAAGTCATTGACTACCGCACACAGCGCTTTGAGCAACTGGCGAGCAACTTGGATGTGGTACTGGACACCTTGGGTGGCGCTACGCAAGAGGCTTCATGGGCCACGCTGCGAAAAGGCGGTCTTCTAGTTGCCACGGCTACGCCCCCATCGCCCGAGCGAGCCGCAGCTGCTGGCGTGCGCGCGGCCTTTGTCTTCACGCCTCCACGCGGCGTGGTGTTGGCGCAGCTGGCAGCACTGGTGGACTCAGGGCATTTGCGTATTTTGGTGGGGCAGGAGTTTGCCTTGGCCGACGCAGCGCTGGCCCACCGCCTGGGCGAGTCAGGCAAAGCGCGCGGGAAAATGGTTTTGCATGTCAACGCGCCCGTGGCTTAAGCGTCGGGCGCGTTGACCAAGTTAATCGCCGTCAGTTGTTTTTACTTCTCTTCGTTAAACCCCAACCTTTAAAAGGCAACACCATGCACAGCTTCAATCTCCAAGACACTGCCGTGATCCTGATCGACCACCAGGTCGGCACCAACACCTGGGCTTCCACAACGCCGCTGGCGCTGCTGCAGCGCAATGTGATCGTTCTGGCCAAATTCGCCAAAGGCACAGGCATGCCGGTGGTGTTGACCTCCAGCCAAGAGACCAATGTCAACGTCCAGGGTCCCTTGATGCCCGAGCTGCAAGACATACTGCCCGAGGCGTTTGCCGCGCGCATCCAACGCCAAGGTGTGGTCAACGCCTGGGACGATGAGGCCTTTGCCAACGCATGCCGGGCCACCGGCAAACGCAACTTTGTGATGGCGGGCGTCACGACGGACATTTGCATGGTCATGCCCGCCATCAGCGCGCTGCAGGAAGGCTTTAACGTGCAGGTAGTGTGCGACGCCTGTGGTTCGTCGAATCCGATTGCCGAAGAAATGGCCTGGCGTCGGATGGAGCGGGCTGGCGTACGCCTTACAAGCACAGGCGCGGTAGTGGCTGAATTGGTTAAGAACTGGGCGAGTCCTGCGGGTGCTGTCGCGTTCCCGTTGCTGACCTGAACCGCGACGCAAGTACGCCAGCGCGCACTGCAGTAGCCTTGTTACGGCCGCAGTTCTGCCTTAGCGCCGGGTCGGTTGTAATACTCAGGCTCCTGCCGTGGGAATCGACTACTTCCGACCCGTTTTCTGCCATAGAGCCCGGATGACTTCACCATCTTCACCTGTCCAATCACCTGTGGCCCACACGCGTGTTCTGCGCCGCATGGTAGGTCGTGACATTCACGAAACCAACCGCGTTTCCACCCCGCTGGAACTGTTGTTCGACCTAACGTTTGTCGTTGCCGTCGCGGCGGTCTCCTCGCAACTGCACCATGCCGTTGGCGAACACCATCTAGCGGTGGGGATGCTTGCATATTGCACAGGCTTTGCAGCCATCTGGTGGGCTTGGATGAACTTCACCTGGTTTGCCAGCGCCTACGATACCGACGACTCCATCTACCGGTTATGGACGATGGTGCAGATGGTCGGCGTACTGATTTTGGCCTCCGGCATGCCCAAGGTCGCTGAGGGCGACTTCATCGCCGTAACGATCGGCTATGCGGTGATGCGCATTGGTCTGCTGGCGATGTGGCTGCGCGCCGCACGCGAGCATCCAGAACGGCGACAGACCGCGATACGCTCGGCCATTGGCATCGGGGGCTTGCAGCTTCTGTGGCTCGCTCGCCTAGCACTATCCGGTGCTTGGTCGCTGCCGAGCTTCCTTATGCTCATGTTACTGGAGCTGTCTGTTCCGATCTGGGCCGCCAAGGCGGGCCACACTCCCTGGCATGTGCACCACATCGCAGAACGATATGGGCTGTTCACGATCATCGTGCTGGGCGAATGTGTGCTTGGTGCCTTCAACGCAGTGGCTGGCTTGATCGAAGTACAAGGCTGGTCGCTCGACTTGGCAATGGTTGGCTTGGGCTCAGTCGGCTTAATTCTGTCCCTTTGGTGGGTCTACTTCCTGGTGCCCAACGCAGAGACTCTGCATCACCACCGCGAACGTGCGTTCAATTGGGGCTACGGACACTTTGTAGTATTTGGCTCATTGGCCGCCTTGGGCGCGTTCTTGGAGGTTGTTGCAGATGGGTTCAAAGGAAGTTCCGCATATCACGCCGTCGCACCTACATTGGCTATTGGCCTTGTGGCGGCGGCCGTAGGTGTCTACTTGCTAACACTGTGGTGGCTACACCGCCACATCGCCCGTGGCTTGGCGCAAGTGGGCTGGGCGTGGGGTATTGCACTACTCATTTTGGTAGCCGTCGTGGCTGCGGTGGCGCTCGGCTTGCCGTTGGCCTGGGCCATTGCTGCTGTGACGGCAGCGCCTACGTTCGTGATCGCGGTCATCGAGTTTGAGAGGCTGAAACAGCCTGAAATGTTTCGTGTGCAATAAATGTTGACCTTGGGACGTGTTAAGGGGAGCGTACAGCACCCTTTGCGGAAAACTCCGCCGTTTGAACACAGCACGACAGCGCCCGTTGCGCTTGCGTATTCCGGAATATCATCTGGGCGCCAGTTAGCTGGCTGACTCCCTTTCGATGGGGCGCATTGTTGGCGGCCGGCCTCAAGCGAGCTTGAACTCCTCAACTATTTCAACAAGGAGTTGAGCCTGTCCATTCAAACTCATAGCGGCAGCGGCCATCTGTTCCACCAAGGCGGCATTTTGCTGGGTTGCGCTGTCCATGTTCGTCACAGCCTCGCCAACCTGAGAGACACCCTTGGACTGTTCGCTGCTGGCGGTGCTGATCTCGCCCATAATGTCGGTGACCTGTCGAATCGCATCGACCACCTTGGCCATCGTGCCTCCCGCTTGGTCCACTAGTTTGCGCCCCTGATCGACGCGCGCAACGCTGTCAACGATCAGGCTCTTGATTTCCTTGGCCGCATCGGCACTGCGCCCCGCAAGGGAGCGGACCTCCGATGCGACAACGGCAAACCCCCGTCCTTGCTCGCCTGCGCGGGCGGCCTCAACGGCGGCATTGAGCGCCAGAATATTGGTCTGAAACGCGATGCCATCGATAACGCCAATGATGTCGACAATTTTGCGTGAAGACGCTTCGATTCCCATCATTGTCTGCACAACTTCGCCGACCACCTTTCCCCCTTGTTCCGCTACCGAGGACGCACTGAGCGCCTGCAGGTTTACCTGCTCGGCATTCTCAGCATTTCGCTTGACGGTGTCGCCCAGTTCTTCCATGCTTGAGGCGGTTTGTTCCAGGGCGCTGGCCTGAGCTTCAGTGCGCGATGAAAGGTCCTGATTTCCTTGGGAAATTTCGGAACTTGCGCTCAGGACTCCTTGCGCTCCTAGCCGCACTCGGGCCACCACCTGTGACAGGCTGACCCGCATGGTTTCCAGCCCACCCAACATACTGCCCTGGGATTGCGCATCGACGGTTTGTCTGAAATCGCCCGCAGCAAAGGCATGGATGGCGGCATTGGCGATGTCCAAGGAGCCTCCCACTTGACTGCGCAACAGTCGCGAGGCATAGATCATCATACCGAAGAGCAAGCAGAGCATGGCACCCATCAGCATGGAAAGTACGACCTGATTGCGTTTGGAGTTCGCCACGGCCTGCGACGTGCGAACTCCTAGCATGACCAGGAACTCATCTACCGGCTTGTCAATTAAGGCAACTTGTCGCTGATACTCTTTTCCGTGCACGAGTTCGCGCGCCATGGCCTTGTCTTCATCGCTCTTTGTGGCAAGTTCCATGGCCTTTGTTTCGATGACGATCAGTTTGTCAGATAGGGCTTTGGCCTGCTCCAGTTTGGCCAGCTCAGCCGACGTATAGCCAGCCTCTTTCATCAGATCAATCATTGCAGCCGCAGCGCCGTCCGGTAAGGGTTTGACCCCGCTAACTTCAAAGAAAGGCCAATAAATGCGCTCAGGCTGTGTCGGTCGCGGAACCTTGCCGTCGAGCATATCAGCGATCGTGTTGTAGACGGTCTTATATCGTTGATCGCCTGTCACAACGAACAGGCGAACCGTTCGGGTCATATCGTCCGACGCTTGGCGAAACTCCTTCGCTAAAGCGGCCGAGTTTTCTTGAATCTGGTGTGTCCGATCCAGGTTGCGCGACTCCCAAAACAGCGCAACCATGCAAAAAAGACAGGCCACTGCCACGCCAGTCAACCATGTAACCAGCTTCGAAAATGTCATACGGTTTGCGTTGCCTTTCACTTCCGGCTCCTTGTTGATTGACGGACAGAATTTTCAGGCACGGAAGCGCTCCTTGCCCCCCCAACTAAAACTATTTTAATGAAGAGGTGCTTGCCGGAGCGTATTCGCCAAACCCGTGTTGGCGATAAATTTGCTTGATCGTCCCATCGGAAAGCATCGCTTTTAGTAAGCTATTCAGGCGCTCCACTTCAATATCTCCCATATCTAGGGAGCACGCTAGATATAGTTGAACGTTCATAAACGTCAGTACCGGCTCGATATTTTTGACGCCCAACTGATTTATCAGTTCCTGTCCCGCAATGCGGCCAGTGGACCATAAATCGATACGACCCATTTGCATTTTTCGTATGTTTTGTTTGTCGTCCGACACGACGGCTGGCTGAATCTGGTGCGCAATCAAATAGGATACAGACAAGTCGCCATTTAATGTTCCTATTCTGTAGCGCCTTGCGTCGTCGATTTCATTGAGAATAATCCGGTCCTCAGTGCGTGCAAACAACGCCCATTCGCTGCTCCCGATCGGACCGATCCAACGATAGCGGGCCTCGCGCTCAGGAACCCGTGCTACCGGCATCAAGCATGTGTTCTTGCTCGAAGCGGTTATCGCGAGGCCACGCGCCCATGGCACAAGCGATTGTTTCGGAACCGCCATTCCGGAACGACGAAAGAGTTCAGTTACGATGTTGGACGATATACCAATCACCTTGCCCCGCTTTGTGTCATGGGAAGAGAACGGGGGCCATTCCAACGTATAAAGGCTCAATTGCGGCGCCGCAAACGCGCTGCCCGGAAAACCAAGACATCCGCATAAAAGCCATATGCCAGATTTTACAGACCTGATCATGGTTGTTAATCCCATCCCTCCGCCTCGGCAAAAGTCGCTGAATTTTTGTCATACAATTGCGCCACCGAGAGCCGGGTACCGTCCGATTCGCTGGCGCCAGCTGATGAATCCCCTATCAGCATTGACCGCTTGGACATGGTCACAGCGAATGAGTGAAACCGATCGCCAAACCGGTTTTACTGCTCGAAATTTTCTCTCGATACACGTCACTGTATATGTTGGTGCGTTTAGACAAACCGTAGATGTACCCGACGCTGGTTTTCCGGCCAAGACTGCCGTTCAGGCGGCCATAACCGAAGCGTAGTAGATTCAGGTTGATGGCGTAGGTGCCGGCCAACAACATGCTGCGCTGACTGGCGCCCCCCCCTGAAAAATCGGTCCGTGAGTATGCACCGATCATGGTGAATTGATCCATCCGGTAGGAGCCAGCCGCATACAGGATGTTGTCGGAGAGGTGATTCTTTTCGTAGGAGATCATCGCGGTGAGTGTCTCCTCCCCAAAGTTCACCGCCATGCCTCGCGAGCGCGCCGTCGCTCCAGCGGCGAGCTGTGCCTCCGCCATGCCGTTAAACCTGATCCCGCCAACGGAGGGCGAGGTGTAGAACACGCCGTTCCCCACGCGCGAGTAATTGTGATAGTCCACCGTGGGCAAGCCATCGCTATTGAAGTCACCGTTATAAACCTCAAGGGAGCCCATGCTCGCGGAGTCATACCAAGGATCGTATCGCCATTTTTCCTGCCACAGCGGAGTCATGGCACGGCCCAGGCGCAAATGTCCGAGTGCGGCGTTTTTTAGACCAACTGTGGATTCCCCCTGGAACAAAGTTGTGCTGCGTTCCTGCATGCCGGTGTCAGGACTAAAACGCATTTGCAAATTAAACGTCGCCGAAGATTTGGCGCCCAAATCTTCTTCGCCTCGAACACCCAGATAGTTGAAGAAACCGCGATCGAGTCGCGTCGATGTGCCCGTTTCTTTGACTACCCCGAGATCGAGATAGCCGTACATGACGACATCGGCGGCATACGCATTCAGGGGTATCATCAATATGAGCAAACGCAATGGGGCAGTACAGCAGACTCGGGCAAGCTGGGAACGGCGTTGCATATGCACATCCTCGAGGATTGTTTATCGTTTGCGAATTTTGGGACAAGAACGCGTGGAAAGATGCCCACGCTTCCTCTTTGGAATCCGATAATCTTGATTCCATTTCCCATCTTGCAGGCCGGAGCTGAACGGGCGTTTTTTGCGGCCCATTGATTATTGTTTTTTCTCCTCAAGAGACTTGAAATAGGCTTCCTCGATCTTGGCGACATTCACTTTTTTGAGGGCGGCGTCAAAGGATTCCTGGGCGGCTTTGCCTGCCGGGGTACGCTGGAAACAAACGTTCAGACTCCGTTCCAATAACATTTTCTCATGGAACATAACGCTGTCCTTGGCCGCAGAATTGAGTGTCATGTAGCGCAAGACGGCTTTATCGACGACAATAGCAGGCAATTTTTTGCTCACCAGCTTGCGCACATTATTCGTGTCGCTGGTGGTTACTTCAACTTGTTGCTTGCCCTGTTTGATTGCTTCATCCAAGGCGTCGCCGTTGGCGTAAGCTTCTACAACACCTAGCTTGATCGATGCCAGATCGGGTATCGTTTTCCATGTGATCGGCGTGTCCTTGAGAAAACCAATGCCGGTCGAACTCTTCCCGATCACCGCTGAAAAGTAACAGCTTTTGGCCCGTTCTTCCGTGATAAACACCGGGAAATATCCGATGAAGGCGGGATCGTTTGAACCTTTCGCTACCGTGTCCTTCCATGGAAAATATTCTACCTTCACGGTACTGCCCATGAACTTGGCTGCCGCGTCGACCACCGCACCGCTCGCACCGTTGTTAGGCAAGGCCGCACTGGCAAACGGCGGCCATTCGAGGCTGGCCAAATGCAGTAATTTGGGCGAGTCCGCTGCTTGTGCCATAAATGGAACGAACAAGAAAAGCGGTATGAAAAGGTGTTCTCTGCGCATTTTACGTCTCCGTTTATGAACGAAAATATCCTTGAACTGGGCAAGTCAGGCTAGCCCGAAATTTCCCAAACATCAAGAAAACTTTATCAGCAACAAATAGAAAACAACATACGGCTATTTCTTTTCGAACGGGCGTAAAATGGCGCGTCCTATAGCAAGTGCGAAGCACCAACTTTGCCGCGCCCCGTAAGCGAGCGCGCTTAAATCCTCGCCAGATGCTCCCGCAAGAAATCAATGAAGCGCTGCGTCTTCGCTGGCAGCAAGCGCGTCTCGGTAATGGCGTAGACCGGTATCGGCGTGGCTTGCCAGTCAGGCAGCACGCGACGCAGTTTTCCGCTGGCCACGTCATCCATGACAATATCCTTGGCCAGTACCGCAATGCCCATATGCAGCGTGGCAAGACGCTGGATCATGCCGACACTGTTAAGCAGAAAGCGGCCACCAACCATGATCTCGACATTTTCACTTCCTTGCAGCAACGCCCACTTGTCGGACTCCACGGTTCGCAATCTGAGACATTCATGCCGGGCCAGGTCAGCCGGCTCGCTCGGCTCCCCGGCATTGGCCAAGTAGTCGGGCGAAGCGTAGAGATAGCGCGGCAGCGTGGCGAGTTGGCGGGCGATCAGGTTTGAACTCGGCGGCGCCCCCATGCGAATCGCCACATCGACCGGCTCGCTGACCAGATCGACAGGCCGAGGGGACAGGTCGAGTTCAAAACGGATGCCGGGATAACTGCGGGCGAAGTCGGCGACCAGCGGGGCCAGGAAGATGTTGGCGAAACCTTCCGGCATTGAAGCGCGCAATACCCCGCTCGGCTGGGCCAGCATTTCGCCCAGTTGCTCATGCGCCAGACTGGCTTCATCGACGATGCGCTTGCAGCGCTCGAAATAGAGCTGTCCGGCTTCGGTCAACTCGATCTTGCGCGTCGTGCGATGCAGCAGCCGCAGCCCGATTGACTTTTCCAGCGCGCTGACGCGCCGGGACAAGGTTGAGCTTGGCACATTGATCGCGTCAGCTGCACCGCGAAAACTCATCGCTTTGACGACCTCAACAAAAAGCGCCATGTCATTCAGTATTTTCATGGTGACTGTGCCACAAATGGATCAATGAAATGTATTTTCCGCTATTTATCAAAAAAATGATGCGGCGCACAATGATTGCTCGTCACCACCAAGGAGCACCACATGACTCAGCTATTCACCCCTGTCCATATTGGCCGACTGGCACTGCCCAACCGTCTGGTCATGGCGCCGATGACCCGTTCGCGTTCCGATGATGCTGGCGTGCCCAGCGATTTGGTCGTTGCCTACTATGCGCAGCGTGCCAGCGCCGGCTTGATCATCACCGAAGGCGTCTATCCCAACGCGATGGGCAAAGGCTATGTGCGGACCCCGGGAATCGAGAACGATGCCCAGGTCGCCGCTTGGAAGAAAGTTACCGAGGCTGTACATGCGCGTGGCGGTCGCATTTTTATGCAATTGATGCACTGCGGACGCATCTCCCATCCTTCCCTGCTCCCGGAAGGAGCGCAACCCCTTGCACCGTCAGCCGTCAAGCCAGCTGGTCAGGCATGGACCGGCGCCGGGATGCAAGAGTTCATGATACCGCAAGCCCTCGATGTCGCCGGGATCGCCCGCATTGTCTACGATTACGGCCTGGCGACGCGTCGCGCCATGGCCGCCGGATTCGATGGTGTCGAGCTGCACGCCGCATCGGGTTACTTGCCAGAGCAGTTTTTGTCCTCGGGTAGCAATAACCGCACGGACGAATACGGCGGTTCTGTTGCCAAGCGCACGCGCTTCGTTCTGGAAGTGCTGGCCGCGATGGTTGCCGAAGCCGGCAGCGATCGCGTCGGCATCAAAATTTCGCCGGAGATGGGTTTCAACGATATCGTCGACGCCGCGCCGCAGGAAACCTATACCACGCTGGTCGAGCAACTGCGCGAATTCAAGCTCGCCTACCTGCACGTTGCCCTGTTCGGCACAAGCACTGATTATCACGCGCTACTGCGGCCACGTTTCGACGGTGCCTACCTGATAGGCGGCGGCCTTGACCAAACCCAAGCCGAGACACTGATTGCCGAAGGTAAGGCCGATGCAACGGTATTTGGCTCAGCCTTCCTTGCCAATCCGGACTTACCCGAGCGGCTCCGCCAAGGCGCGGCGCTCAATACGCCGGACAAAAATACGTTCTATTCCCCGGGTGCCAATGGCTATACCGATTACCCGGCCCTGGGCGCAAATCAGGCGCAGTAATGGAGAATCTCAACATGCCCACCATCGTTCGCTTGCAACCGATGAATTCCGGCAGCCACTTCCGTGCCTACGCGCTGCGTGGTGGCGAGGCGGCCGAACCGATCGACCCCTTCCTCGGTGTCGATCATGCCTGGATCAGCGCGCCCACTTTTCCGCCGCATCCGCATGCCGGGTTCTCGGCCGTCTCGTATCTGTTTCTCGACTCGGAAACCGGCATCCATAACCGTGATTCGCTGGGCAACCATCACCTGATCGCGCCGGGCGGCCTGCACTGGACTGCCGCCGGCAGAGGTGTCGTGCACGAAGAGTTTCCCTCCGAGACGGGCAAGACCGTCCACATGCTGCAAATCTTCGTCAATCTCGCCCAGGAAAGGCAGAGCGATGCGCCACGTGCATTGAGTCTGGCCCCGGAAGATGTGCCGGTCGTGCAATTGCCAGGCATTAAGATTCGCGTACCGCTAGGCAGTTTCGGAGAGGTAGGGTCGCCACTGATACCGCCGACCAAGGTATCCCTGCTCGATATATGCCTTGATGAAGGTGCAGAACTGTCGGTGCCTATCCCGGCAGGTCAGAGTGCTTTCGTCATGCCGATCTACGGCAAGCTGGCGGTCAATGGCCAGCACTACGAACTCGACCAATTTATGCTGCCGGTCTTTCCGGCACAGGCAACACCACATTCAATCTCGCTCGCAGCAACGCAAGGTAAAATCAAAGCCGTCGTCTTTTCTGGTCTACCACTGCAGCAGCCTGTGTACTGGCGAGGGCCGATGGCACTTGCCTCGCCCGAGGCGCTTGCTGCCGCCATCGCGGCTTACCAACACGGCGATTTCGGCGCATTCGAGCCTCCAATTGTGCCTGCAAATCACACGTAGTCCCGGGATACCCCTGCGTCTCAACCGCCATGGCTCGATCCCTTACTGTCATCTGTGTGCGACGGCGACACGGTGGCGCTGCACAGCATAAATTGGGCGTGGTGCCCGCAACGAGGATGATCTGCGCCGATTGGCGTAAAAACTCATCCAGCACGGTTGGCGCATCGAGTTCTCTAAGGAAAGCTTGATCTTCGCCGGGCGAAGATCCGTTAGAGGATGGACGCGGACCGACTTCCACGCACCAATTTCAACATGGGCGGAAATGGCAATTAATTCACAACACGGGAATCTACGCCGATCCGATGCCGTGCAAAGGGATCTGCGCCCTCGACATAGCGCAGTGCGGACTGAACGTTCTTCCAGCCCACGTACTGCATCAGCATTTTGATGTCCCAGCCATTCGAAGTCGCCCACTGGGCAAAGCCTCGCCGCAGCGAGTGGCCGCTGTACTGCTCGGCGACCGCAATGCCGGCGTCCGAGAAAAGCGAGCGAAGCAGCGGCACTAGGCTGTTGATATGCAAGCCGCCACTGCGCACGTGGCCCCAGCGGTCTATGCCGCGGAACACTGCGCCTTCGGTAAGACCCGCCAGCGAAACCCATTCGATATACGCGCTGACCGGGCACAGTTTCGCCAACGCTGGCGCCTTAAAATTCGTGCCCTTGTATCGCCGATCTCCCTTGGTATGCGGTAGGAAGCACGTCATTCCTTCGCCCGGCACCGCGTCGATATACTCGACCTGCAGCCGCGTAAGTTCGTCGCCGCGAAAGCCGCGCCAGAAGCCGAGCAAGAGCATAGCCTTGTCGCGGGTGTGGCGCAGGTGCGCAGGCCTGTTGCCGGCCACCACCGCTTCTGTAATTCCCGCATCCAGCCATTGCGCAAGTTGTTCGAGCTGATCGAGCTGTAGTGGACGCGCTTGCTTTTCTCGACCAGGGTGCAGTGCCTGTATGCCGCGGAGCACCTTGCGCACAACGGGTGCCTTGGTCGGATCAGGGAAGCCTTGGTCGAGATGCCACTGCGCCAAGGCTGCAAGACGCTGGCGTAGCGTATTTATCGCCAACGATTCAGCATAGTCTACGAGGTAGCGTGCAATCGCGTCCGCCGTCGCAGGCAAGAAACCGCCCCATTCGACTTCGAAGTGACGGGCCGCGGCTTGATAGCTGCGACGGGTGTTGTCGCGGGTCGCGGCATGCAGGTAAGCATCTAGTTTACTCATAGCAATTTGCTGAGGATGAGCGGCCCGTACAGGTCGGATCATGCAAATAATACGCTTTTTCGACCATCACATGGGATAAGTGCTCATTATCAAATATCACAAAACTATATTAATGCCGACTTTTAGAGTGAAACTTAGTACATAATTACGTGGTATGTAATATGGTATCTTATTTCATGGAGGCCTGATGGCTCGCACCGGTCTGTATCTATCGGAAGTGAAGAAAGCGCGCGACGCGCTCACAGCGCAAGGACGGCACCCGTCCGTGGATGCCGTGCGGGTCGCATTAGGCAACACTGGGTCTAAGACAACTATCCATAAGTACCTGAAAGAACTGGAGGAGGAAGACGGCGGCGCCGGGAAGAAGGGGGCGGTCAGCGAAGCGTTGCAGGATCTCGTTTCGCGCCTGGCAGCGCGACTCCACGAAGAGGCAAATGCGCGGATCGACGCAGTTGAGGTGCGCGCCTTGGAGTCAAGCCGGGTGAATGCCGAGGCGCTGGCCACCTTACAAACGGAGAGGGAAGCAGCCACCGCAAAACGCGAGTTTATCGAAGCCGCCGCGCAATTGGAACTGGCTGAGCACTGCCAAACACGCGCCGCGTTGCAGTCGGAGGCGATTGCCCGTCACACTGCCGAGGAGCAGGTGGCCGGCTTGAAGCTGCGCCTACTTGAGAATGATGCGCACAGGCAGTCACTCGAAGAAAAACATACTCACGCGCGTGAAGCGCTCGAGCACTATCGCCAGTCGGTTAAGGAGCAGCGTGACCAGGACCAGCGCCGGCACGAGCAGCAGATTCAGCAACTACACACCGAAATGCGCCAGCTACAGCAGGGCCTTGTCGTAAAACAGGAGGACATAACCCGTTTGAACCAGGATGGGGCGCGTCTGGTGGCTGATATTGCCCATGCGCAGAAGTCGCTGTACGATCAGGAACTGCTGGGACGCCAACGGGCGCAGCAGATTGAGGTCCTGCAGGAGGGCGCACAGAAGTCCAAGGTCATGGCGGTTCAGCTGGCGGCCCTGGAAGCGCAGGTTTCGGCGCTCAGAACGCAACAGAAGGCAGCCGCAAAAGATGTGCAAGCTTCGCTTACGCGTGCGCATGGGTTGGAAGTATCGCTCGCCACGGCGCAAGCGACTCTGGCATCGCAGAATGAGATTATTGCGGCGTTGCGCAATCATTTGGCAGAGCAAGAAAATACGGAACGAGGCGGCGATGGCCAATGAGTTGACAAGGCTCACTGAGGCAATTTCAAGATTAACTGGGCGCCGCTATTGCAGTACTCACGTTAGTGAAGTCGCTGCGGAAAATGGAAGTTACGTCCTGCGGAATACGACGACGCGCTGAGTTTGCTTCCCATGCCAAGAACGCAGGAATAAGGCGCTCCCAATTTGCTCCATAAGGCAGAAATAGGCTCCGTAGGTCTACATGATTCTGAGCCACGATCGCGCTGTCCAATCAAGCTGATAGAATCAGAAGTTATCTCATAAATTCAATCGGTTACAAGATGATTTGGGTATTTTTACACGAATCCCGGCCAACCCTCATTTATGGCCTTTGCATGCTCACCTCGTTTGCCTGCGCCTGGCTGCTGCTGGCCAGCTACGCGCGCACCCGCCACCGCCTGCTGTTCTGGAGCGGCCTGTGCTTTTGCGGCATGACCCTGAATAATCTGATCCTGATCCTCGACAAGCTGGTGTTCCCAAAGGTGGACCTGCTGACCCTGCGCCTGGTGACGGCGCTGATCTCGGTTGCCCTGCTGTTGTACGGACTGGTCTACGAGAAGGAGTAAACAATGGATCTGATGCTGGCCGGCGCCGGCGCCATGGGTTCGATGGTCATCGGGCTGTTTTTCCTGCGCTTCTGGCGCACTTCGGGCGACCGTTTCTTCCTGTATTTCGCGCTCTCTTTCCTGATCGAAGGCGGGCATCGCATCTATGCCAGCCTGGAGCCCGGCATGAGCGAGGATTCGCCCTTCCACTTCCTGCTGCGCCTGCTGTCGTACTGCCTGATCCTGTGGGCGATTGCTTGCAAGAACTGGCCACGCAAAAAGGCCGTCGAATAGGGCGCAATGGCCTGAACTTCCGGCCTGGCACAGTCTCTAACCGAGATCATCGCAAGCGGAAGGAGCCATCATGCCAGCCAGTCACAGCGACAACCACGGCACCGAAGCGCACGCGCCGACGGGCGCAAAGCCCGAGGCGGCGGAGGTGCGCTCCGACGGGAGCGCCCGTTCCCAGCCCGTCCCCCCCAAGGACGCCACGCCCTGATCCCGCCCCGCAGCCAGAGCGTACTGTCCTGACGCCGGATTTCGCGCGCCCGAAACGCGCGCCTGCCCACACGGCGCCGCCGCGCAAGTCCGATGTGAATCTGCCGCTGTGCCCACAGCCGGCATGGGGCATGCGGGCCGGCTGCCGGAGCGGCGATGGCCATCCTGCGGCCTGCCGGTCTGCTGTCGCCCCGCCACACCGGGCTGTGTTCGATTGACTTTCGGAGAGTGACGCCCCAACATTGACAAACTGTCTTCCACCACCGAAAAGCACGCAATGCCGATACCATTCGCTCCCGACACGACCATCGCCACGGAGCGGATCGCACGATGAGGGCAAGCAACTCCGCGAGCGTCTTGCTGGTCAACCAGCAAGACGCCGCCAGCGAGGCATTGGCGCATCTCCTAAGCGAGCTCGGCCATGCGCCCTTGCGGCTCGATGCGCACGCGGCCACCGCCCATGCCGCCAGTCCCGACCTTGCCGTGATCGTCCTCGATGCCGGCGCGACGCCTGCCGGTGCCGGCGCCGCCAGTGCCCATGCCGCCGAGGTCGTCGCGCTCATCGGCCGTCTGCGCGCCGCGCCCGGCCTGGCCGGCCTGGCCCTGATCGTCATCGCGCCGGAAGGCGACCCATCCTTCCCGCTCGCGCAAGCGTACGCGGCCGGCGCCATCGATGTGCTGCCCAGCCCGGTGCTGGCGGTGGCGCTCAAGGCCAAGCTGGCCTTCCTGATCGACGCGCACCAGACCGCCACGCGCCAGCGCCGCAGCGACAGCGACCTGCGCGACACCCGCGCCCGCCTCGAAATCACCGTGGCGGCGGCCGAACTGGCCACCTGGACCTGGGATGTCGCGGCCAACCGCGTCACCGCCGACGCCGCCATGGCGCGCCTGTTCAACGTCCCGCCCGAGATTGCCGCCGGCGGCCCGGTGCAGCATTACCTGGACGCGATCCACCCGGACGACCTGGCCCACGCCACGGCCCGGATCGACGACGCGCTGGCCAGCGGCGAACCGTACGATGTCGAATACCGGGTGCGCGGCAGCGACCGGCTGTACCACAATGTGATCGCGCGCGGCCAGGTCGTGGGCGACGCCGCCACGCCGGGCCGGCACTTGCGCGGCGTGGTGATCGACATCACGCGCCAGAAGCAGGCCGAGGCCAGGCTCGGCGCCAGCGAGGAACGCTACCGCACCCTGTTCGATTCGATCGATACCGGCGTGTGCATCATCGAAATCCTGTTCGAGGGCGAGACCGCATACGACTACCGCTTCATCGAGCTCAACCCGGCGTTCGTGAAGCACACCGGGCTGGTCGACGCGGCCGGCAAGACCGTGCTCGAGATGGTCCCCGGCCACGACAGCCACTGGTTCGCCACCTACGGCCAGGTCGCCACCAGCGGCGTGCCGGTGCGCATGGTCGAGGAAGCGCGCGCCATGGGGCGCTGGTTCGATGTGTACGCCACCCGCGCCGGCGGTCCCGGCAGCCGCCTGGTGGCGGTGCTGTTTACCGACATCAGCGAGCGCGTTGCGGCCGACACCGAACTGCGCCGCCTGGCGGCCGACCTGTCCGAGGCCGACCGCCGCAAGACCGAATTCCTGGCGACCCTGGCGCACGAACTGCGCAATCCGCTGGCGCCGATCCGCAGCGGCCTGCAAGTGATGCGCCTGAACGCGGGCGACGCCAGGGTGGCCGCGCGCGTGCAGGACATCATGGACCGCCAGCTCGACCACCTGGTGGCGCTGGTGGACGACCTGCTCGACGTGGCGCGCATCACGCGCGGCCAGATCGCGCTCAAGCCCGAGTGGACCAGCGTGCAGCGGATCGTCGCCGACGCCGTCGACACCAGCCGCCCGCTGATCGATGGCGCCGGGCACCAGCTGCGCATCGACCTGCCGGCGCAGCCGCTGGCGCTGTATGCCGACCCGACCCGGGTGCGCCAGATCGTCAACAACCTGCTCAACAATGCCGCCAGGTACACCCCGCATGGCGGCCGCATCATCCTGTCGGCGCGCCAGGACGGCGCCGACGTGCTGATCTCGGTGAGCGACAACGGCATCGGCATCGCCGCCGACCAGCTCGCGGCCGTATTCGACATGTTTACCCAGGTCGGGCGCAGCGCGCATCAGTCGGGCGGGCTGGGCATCGGCCTGTCGCTGGTGCGCAGCCTGGCTGAACAGCACGGCGGCAAGGTCGGCGCCGCCAGCGCCGGACTGGGCAAGGGCAGCGTGTTCAGCGTGCGCCTGCCGCTCGCTCCCCCCGGCGCGCCGGCCGCCACACACGCGCCCGCCACGGCCGGCAGCGCCGCGCCGGCCGGCACGGCTCTGCGCGTGATCGTCGTCGATGACAATCTGGACGCCGCCGCCACCCTGGCGGAGCTGCTGATGCTGGTCGGCCACGAGGTCGACGTGGCCAACGACGGCCCGGCCGCGCTGGCCATGGCGGCCCGGCTGCGCCCGCACGTCATGTTCCTCGACATCGGCATGCCCGGCATGGATGGCTACGCGCTGGCGCAGGCGCTGCGCCAGGACGGGCGCCACGCCGGCGTGCTGCTGGTGGCGCTGACCGGCTGGGGCAGCGGCGAGGACCGCGAGCGCACCCGCGCGGCCGGCTTCGATGTGCACCTGACCAAGCCGGTCGACCTGTCCTCCCTGGCCGATTTGCTGGCCGAACACGCGCAGCATGCCGGCGCCGCTGCGCTGGCGACACCATGAACAATGACGACGAGCAGCGCCGCGAACCGGAACGCAGCCAGCACATCCCCGCCTCGCTTCGATATGGTCGCGCCGGCGTCGATCCTGGCCGCGATCGCTGATGACGGAGGCATCGAACGGCTGAAGCGTCCGGCGCGCCAAACCGCTACCAGTCCAGCGTGACCAGCAACTTGCCCATGCGCGGCCAGCACAGGCGCCTCAGTTCGCTGCGCGCGGCCCAGCGGAACGCATCGGTTTCGGGGGTCGGTTCGCCGGTCACTGGATGCGGAAAGAAACTGGTGCACACCAGGTGCGCCAGGCTGCTCAACTCGGCGCCGGCGCGCACCCGGTACAGGTGCAGGCGCTTGTCGCTGCGGTAGGCAAACCCGCCCAGGTCGTCGAAACGCTCCGGCGCAAACGCAATGCCGGCTTCTTCGCGCAGTTCGCGCATGGCCGATTCCAGGGTGGTTTCGCCCGGGTCCTGCATGCCTTTCGGAATGTCCCAGCTCGGCGTGTTGGTCACGTGGCACAGCAGCAATTGACCGGACGGATTCACCACCAGGGTGCCGCACGACACCGTTTGTATTTTCTTTGGCGTACTCATCGGATCAGCGCAGCAGGGACAAGCCGTCGTTGACCGCGTCCAGGATCCGCTCGTCGATGGGATCGCCGTCGTCGTCGACGAAGCGCGGCGCGAGAATGCGCCCGATCGCCGCGCCGCTGAAGTGGGCCGGGATGTTCATGTGGCCGAGGGCGCTGATCACGTGCGGGCACGCCACCTCGCCGTGAAAGGTCATGTCGAAATCGCAGCTGAAAATGGTGTCGGCACGGGTGTCGCCTCCCACCTCCAGCGAGCCGTGGTTGTATTTGCCATAGACGGTGGCGTGCACCGCCAGGTCGCCCACGATCTGGGTCGCGCCGCCGCCCAGGCACAGGCTGTGCGCGACCAGCTTGCCGCCGACAATCAGGGCGGGCGCCCAGTCGGTGTCGCGGTCGACCAGGATGGCGGCGGGCGCATCCAGGTTGCCCGTGATGACGACCGCGCAGACGATCTTGTCGGCGGGCGCCTGCGCCACCAGCTCGGCGAAA
Source organism: Massilia mucilaginosa (assembly GCF_011682145.1). Taxonomy (GTDB): domain Bacteria; phylum Pseudomonadota; class Gammaproteobacteria; order Burkholderiales; family Burkholderiaceae_D; genus Telluria_A; species Telluria_A mucilaginosa. The sequence continues at coordinate 21,529 of NZ_WHJH01000059.1, read as the reverse complement.
AGCTCTTCCATGTGCATCGGCCCCGCCCCGGTGCAGGACCAGTCGCCCTCCACAAACAGGGCCAGCATTTCCTCCTCCTTCATGGCATGGGCGCCCAGCGCCTCGTTGAGGTCGTCGATGGGACCGAACACGGCCGACAGCGCCGCGCGCGCGGGGACCATCACGGGAATGCCGCTGTTCATGGCTGCTCCTTGGCAAGGGATGGATCGGGATGCGCGGCGGCCGCCAGCACGCTGGTCAGGGCGGCGATGTCGACCGGCTTGGTCAGGTGGCGGTCGAAGCCGGCCTGCTGCGACATCACCACGTCGGCGCGCGCACCCCAGCCGGTCAGGGCCACCAGCAGCATGCCGTCGAGCTCGCCGTTGGCGCGGATCGCGCGCGCCAGCTGGTGTCCGCTCATGCCGGGCAGGCCGATATCGAGAAACGCCAGGTGCGGGCGGAACGCGCAGGCCAGCAGCAGGCCTTGTTCGCCGTCGAGCGCCACCCGGGTGCTGTGGCCGAGCGCTTCGAGCAGGGTCGAGAGGGTTTCGCCGGCATCGACGTTATCGTCCACCACCAGCACCCGCAGCGCGCCGCCGGCGCTGGCGCCGGACACCAGCGGCGCCAGCGCTGTCGCGTTACCCAGGTACAGCGGCAGGCGCACGGTGAAGGTGCTGCCCTGGTCGCGGCCGGCGCTGGCGGCGCTGACGCTGCCGCCGTGCAGCTCGACCAGGCGGCGCACCAGCGACAGCCCGATCCCGAGCCCGCCCTGCGAACGGTCGAGGTTGCGTCCGACCTGGGTAAACATGTCGAACAGGGTGGCCATGTCTTCCTGCGAAATGCCGACCCCGTTGTCGCTTACCGACAGCAGCGCGTCGTCGCCGTCGCGCACCGCGCGCAGCACGATGCGCCCGCCGGCCCGGGTGTACTTGGCGGCGTTGTTGAGCAGGTTGCTGAGCACCTGCACGATGCGGGTCACGTCGACGTCGAGCGGCAGCGCTTCAGGCGCCACCTCGACGCTCAGCGTATGGCCGCCGGCGTTGAGCGCGGCCATGCTCGTTTCGATCGCCATCGCGGCCAGGGTGGCGACGTCGCTCGCTTCGCGCTTGAGCTCGATCTTGCCGCGCGTGATGCGCGCCACGTCCAGCAAGTCGTTGACCAGGTGAATCAGATGGCCGAGCTGGCGGTCCATCATCTCGTGCACCTTGGCCATGTTCCGGGCGCCGGGCAGCGCCATGCGAATCAGGTCGAGCCCGGTGCGGATGGGCGCCAGCGGGTTGCGCAACTCGTGCGCCAGGGTGGCCAGGAACTCGGACTTGCGCCGGTCGGCCTCGGCCAGGTCGGCCGCCACCCGGCGCAGGTCGTTTTCGGCCTGCTTTTGGGCGGTGATGTCGCGCATGATCGAGGCCAGGCCGATGTTCTGGCCTTCATCGTCGAACACGGCAAAGCCCTTGTAATAGACGGGCAGGATCGCGCCGCTCTGAAAATTGCGCATGCGCAGTTCACCTTCCCAGCGCGCCTGCGGGCCGCGCACGGCCGGCAACACCACGGCCTCGACAAACGCCTGGCAGTCGGGCGCGAAAAAGTCGCCAATGCGGTAGGCGTCCACGGCGCCGCCTAGCGCGTCGCCTAGCGCCGCGTCCGGGGCCAGCCCCGCCAGGCGGCGCCCGGCCGGGTTGACGTAGCTGGTGCGCGCTTCCGAACTGGCGATGCCGATGAAGTCGGACGATTGCGCCGCCACCGCCGCCAGGCGCCGCATGCCTTCCTCGGCGCGCTGGGAGCGCTGGCGCGATTCGCCCAGTTGCAGCTCAGACATTTCCAGCTGCTCGGCGGCCAGGCGCTCGGCCGTGGCGTCGCGGAAAATCTTGGCGTAGCCGCGCAGCTTGCCGGTATCGTCCCACAGCGGCACCATCACGCCGTCGGCGAAAAAGCGGGTGCCGTCGCGCCGCACGTGCCAGCGCTTGTCGTCGGCGCGCCCGGTCTCGCGCGCCATGCGCATTTCGTGCTGCGGCACGCCGGCGGCGCGGTCTTCCGGCGTGAAGATGATCGCGCTCGGCTCGCCGCAGGCCTTGGCCGCGAACCAGCCCGTGATGGTTTCGGCGCCGCCTTCCCATTCGGTGACGATGCCGTCGGTATCGGTGCCGATGAAGGCGTAATCGCGGGTGTTGTCGAGAATCAGGCGAATCCGCTCGTCGCGCGTGCGCAGCGCCGCCAGGTGGGTCGCTTGCGCATGCAGGGCGATCTCGGCGGTTTTGCGGTACAGGTCGATGAACACGGCCACCTTGGCGCGCAGGATCACCGGGCTGATCGGCTTGGTCAGGTAATCGACCGCGCCCAGCGCATAGGCTTGCTCGATGTGGGCGCGGTCGTCGCCGGCGGCGGTCAGGAAGATGATCGGCACGGTGCGCGAACGCGGGTGGCTGCGGATCAGCGCGGCCGCTTCGAAGCCGCTCATGGTCGGCATATGCACGTCCATCAGCACCACCGCGAACTCGCGCACCAGCAGCTCGCGCAGCGCCTGCTCGCCGGAGGATACACTGACCAGCACCTCGTCGAGTTCGGCGAGTACCGCTTCGAGCACTTGCAGGTTGGCGCTCTGGTCGTCCACCAGCAGGATATTGATTCTGCCTTCGATCTGGGCCTGGGGCGTGCTGTTCTGGTTGAGCATGGGGTGTCCGATGTGCCTCGTGGCGATCGCCCAGGTCAAGAGCGCAATGTAGGCCGAGGATGAATAAAAGTCAATTGTGCAACAACAAAAAAATATTTATGAAGTCCGGGAACTTACCACAATCGACCTCTCTCCAACGCTGTTTGCAGCTTCGCAAGGTGGGGGATAGGCATGTCCGAACGATTCCTGGCGTCCGCATTAGCGCAGCATGAAGCCGCCGAGCTGTACCGGTTGATGGTGGTTGGCATCCGCGAGGTGGCCGTCTTCCTGATGGATACGAACGGGTTTATCACCGTGTGGAACCGGGGAGCGCAGGACATGAAGGGCTATACCGCCGACGAGGCGATCGGCAGCCATCTGTCGCTCTTGTATACAGACCGGGACCGCGAACGCGACTGGCCGCAGCACAACCTCGCCAAGGCCGCCGAGAACGGCTTCTACAGCGAGGAAACCTGGCGCCAGCGCAAGGACGGCAGCCTGTTCTGGGCGCACATCGCCCTCACCGCCCTGCGCGGCGACGACCGGCAACTGCTGGGGTTTTCCAAGATCACCATGGACCTGACCCATCACAAGCTGCTCGAAGCGTGCGAAAAAGAAAAACAGGAAATCGACCTGATCCTGCGCGCGGCCCAGGCCGGCACCTGGAAGTGGCATGTCGACAGCGGCCAGGTCGAGCTCTCGCCCCACCTGCGCGTGCTGCTCGGCTACGATGGCGAGCCGCGCCAGCTCGGCTTCGACGCCTGGCTCGATATCGTGCACGGCGACGATCGCGCGCGCTTTCGCGGCTTGCTCGAAGCGACTTGCCGCGATCCACTGACGGCGCCCATCGAAACCGAACTGCGCCTGCTGCGCAACGACGGCCGCAGCCAGTGGTTTTTCCTGCGTGCCAACTGGCATCGCAGCATCGAGGACGGGCCGATGCAGTTCCTCGGCGCCTGCGTCGGCATCGACAGCCTCAAGTCGGCCGAGGAAGAAAAGGAGCGCCTGCTGTCGCAGTTGCGCCAGGAACGCTCGCGCTTTTCCGACATTCTCGAGCAGATGCCCTCGGGCGTGGTGCTGGCCGACGTGCCGTCCGGCCGCCTGACCTACCAGAACCGGGCCGCCGCCAGCATGATGGGACGCGATTTTTCCGGGGTCGACAGCTATCACGACTACCGCGACTATGTGTTCGTCAACGCCCAGGGCGTGCGCATCGCATCGGAAGACTTGCCGCTCGCGCGTACCGTGCGCGGCCATGACGGGCCGCGCACCGAAGGACTGATCTACGAACGCGCCGACGGCGAACGCCTGCATATCGATGTCACCACCGCCGCGATCGTCGACAGCGATGGCGTGGCGCGGGTCGCCATTGCCGTGCTGCACGATGTCAGCCAGCTGAAACACACCGAAATGGCCGCCGCCGCCGAAAAGGAACGCGCCCTGGTCACCCTGGCGGCGCTCACCGACGGCGTGATCACGGCCGACCGCGGCGGCGCCATCATGACCGTCAATCCGGCCGCCGAGCGCATGCTCGGCGTGCCCGGGGACGCCGCGCGCGGGCTGCGCTTTCGCGAGCTGCTGCATATCGAGGAGCCGGCCGCGGCCGAGGCCACGTTCGGCGCCATCGAGCGCTGCCTGGGCCAGCACCAGACCACCGACGGCTTGCCGCACGCCACCCTGGTGTCCCAGGACGGCACCCGTTTCGCGGTCGAGAACGCGGTGGCCCCGGTGATCCTCGATAACGGCGAGCTGATCGGCGCGGTACTGATCATGCACGACGTGACCGAATCGAAACGCCTGCTGCGCCGCCTCGGCTTCGAAGCCAGCCACGACGCCCTCACCGGCCTGGTCAACCGGCGCGAGTTCGAACTGCGCCTGCAGCGCGCCATCGAGCGGGCCCAGCATCCGGGCGGGGCCTGCGCGGCCTTGCTGTACATGGACCTGGACCAGTTCAAGGTAGTCAACGATACCTGCGGGCACCAGGCCGGCGACGACCTGCTCAAGCGCCTGGCCGGCACCTACAGCGAGCACGTGCGCGAGCGCGATACCCTGGCGCGCATCGGCGGCGACGAGTTCGCGCTCATCATCGAGCACTGCGGCGTCGACGAAGCGATGGCGGTGGCGCAAAAAATCCTCGACGCCACGCGCACCTTTCGCTACGTGTGCAAGGGGCGCGTGTTCCAGCTCGGCGTGTCGATCGGGCTCACGCCGATCGACGGCGGCACCATCAGCGTCGAGGAAGCCATGCGGCGCGCCGACCACGCCTGCTATATCGCCAAGGACCGCGGGCGCAACCGCATTTACGTGCACTACAAGGGCGACCTCGACTTTGCCCAGCGGCGCAGCGACATGCACTGGGTCACGCGCCTGACGCACGCCTTCCAGAATGAGCAGTTGCAGCTGTACTACCAGCCGATCCTGCCGCTCGACGACGGCGACGGCCCACTCCACTACGAAATCCTGCTGCGCATGCGCAACGGCCGCAACGGGCCGATCGGGCCGGGCATCTTCCTGCCGGCCGCCGAGCGCTACGATGTGATCGTCAAGATCGACCGCTGGGTGCTGACCCGCACCCTGGAGTGGCTGTCCAGCAACCCGGACCATACGGAGGCGCTGGAAATGTGCAGCATCAACCTGTCGCGCCGGTCGCTGGGCGACCCCAGTTTCCACAAATTCGCGGCCGAGCTGATCGATGCATCCGAGGTACCGGCCGGCAAGCTGTGTTTCGAGATCACGGAAAACGGTGCGATTGCAGATATGCAAAAGACGATTTCCTTCATCGAAGCGCTGTCGGCGCGCGGCTGCCGCTTTTCGCTGGACGATTTCGGCACCGGGATGACGTCCTTTTCGTATTTGAAGCAATTGCCGGTCAACTACATCAAGATCGACGGCTCGTTCATCCAGATGATGTCGTCCAGCCAGGTCGATTTTGAAATGGTGCGCTTTACCAACGACATCAGCCACATGATGGGGCGCAAGACGATTGCCGAATACGTGACCGACTCGGCCATCCTGGCGAGCCTGAAAGCGATCGGAGTCGATTTCGCGCAAGGTTACTGGGTCGGCAAGCCGCGCCCGCTGACGCCCTGAGCTGGCGCGCACCGGGCCGGCGCGGATCGGTATATAGTCGGGAAACCCCGATCCGCCGCGTCGACCGTCCAGCAAAGGCCCCACCATGGCAACTACGCCCACCTCCGAGCATGGCGCCGACGGCGAGCTCCCCTTCCTGACGCTCTGGTATCGCTTCCTGTTCTTCGACTGGCTGTTCGCCGACCTGGGCGCGGCGCGCAATGTCTACGAGCGGCACGCGGCGCTCCAGCACAACCGCGCCATGTGCCGCTTTTTCCCGACCTACCTGCGGCGCTGGTCGGTGCTGACCCTGTTTGGGTTCGGCATGGGTTGCCTGTTCGAACGGTCGATGCAGGCCAGCCTGTGGCCGGCCTGGTTTTTCACCTGCGCCTGCCTCACCACGACCGGCATGGTGGTCATGCTGGTCGCCTGGGCTTTCCTGGCCAATGCAAGGATGCAATAAGCTTACGCTTCCCAGACTGTCGCTTCCATCGGCTGGCCGTCTTCCCCGAAGCGCAGCGCGACCCAGGCCGAGGTGATCCCGAGCGAGGCCAGCGCATCGCACACATCGTCCACCTCGCCCCGCAGGTCGGCGGCCACGTCGAGCGGCTTTTCCAGCGACGCCAGCAACACGCCGACCGCATCGCTCAGGTTGACCCGCATCACCATTTCGTCTTCCACGGCGGCCGGACCGACCACGGCGCGCACCCCGGCGGCGGGCACCCCGCTCTCTTCCAGCGCGGCATTGACGTCGCTGATCATTTGCAGCATCGCCAGTTCGGCCACGCCCTGTTCCTTGGCGCCGTAGAACAGGTCCTGGTACAGGAAGTGCAGCGCGACCGAGGCCGGGTCAAGCGCCAGGCAGCGCTTGACCAGCGGCCCCGCCGCCACGGTCCAGGCGCGGTAGCGTTCCATGCGCGCCTCGAACCAGGCGTCGGCCGCCTCGCCCTGCGGCGCGGCGTAAAACGGGTCGTCGGCGCGCTTCATCGCAAAGCCGAGCAGGAAGCGCAGTTCGACCGCCGTGTCGGCCGCACCGAAATGGGTCTCGGCCCAGCCGGTCATGCTGCGTTCGAGCGCCGGGCGCGCCACCAGTTTTTTCTCGGTCATCGAGCCGGCCGCGTCGCGCACCATGTCGTTCAGGTGGCTGTAGGTGATGGCGTCGACTTCGTCCAGGTCGTAGGCGTGGCTGATCATCACCACCGTGGCCTGCGGACTTTCGAGGCCGCCCTGCTTGATGCTCTCGACCAGTTGCTCGAAGGCGTCGCCGTCGCTGAAGCCTTCCGCTTCCTTCAGCCCGCCCGTGCTGTGCACGAAGACCGGCAGGGCGAAGGCGTTGATTTCCATCTCCGGGCCGTTTTCGCGCCGCAAGGCGACGGTGCCGGCCGCTTCTTCGACCCGCTCGCGCAGCAACTGGTAGGCCACCGGGTCGGTGTAGCGCGCGCGCTCGATGGCGCCGTACAGGACGTCGTCGTTCTTCTTGCGCAAGGAATTGCGTATCAGGCGGCCGAACTCGAGGTCGCGCAGGGCAATGGCGGCGGCATCGCCTTCTTCATTGGCAAGGGCCAGCGCGGCGTTGGCCAGTTGCTGGGCCAGCACATCGTCATCCTCCTGCGGCGGAACGGCGGATTTGCGGGGGACGGGGCGCTTGTTTTTGGGCATGGGGAGACGAATCGGTGGCTAATGAGGGCACATGGTAACAAATTGGCAGCGCCGTTGCTAAGCCCTTTTGCCGGCGGCGCGGCGGGTGCCCCCCTTGCGCGGCAGGCGCAGCAGTTCCAGCACGTACTGCGGATCGGCCGGCTTGGCCAGGTGATGGTCGAAACCGGCGTCGCGCGCCAGCTGCTGGTCCTGCGGCTGGCCGTAGCCGGTCAGGGCGATGAACAGGGAGGTGCGGAAGCGCGGCATGGCGCGCAGGCGCCGCGCCAGTTCGTAGCCGGTGATGTCGGGCAGGCCGATGTCGAGGATGAAGGCGTCCGGCGCTTCCGATTCGGCCCAGGCCAGCGCGGCGCCGGCGTCGTAATAGGTGCACACATTGTGCCCGCCGGCCGCATCGAGGAACAGCGACAGGCTGATGGCGCCGTCGACATTGTCGTCCACGATCATCACGCGCAGCGACGGGCCGCGCGCGTCGCCGCGGCGGCGCTTGGGGATCACCGGTCCGAGCGCCGCCGGCTCGCACGGCAGGGTGACGGTGAAGCTGCTGCCCTGCCCCGGCCCCGGACTGGCCGCCGCAACCGTGCCGCCGTGCAGCTCGACCAGGCTGCGCACCAGGGCCAGCCCCAGGCCGAGTCCGCCCTGGGCCCGGTCCGGCTTGCGCTCGCCCTGCGAAAACAGCTCGAACACGCGCGGCGCCAGTTCCGGCGCCAGCCCTTCCCCGGTGTCGCTGACCACCACCACCACGTGCTCGCCCTCAAGGCGCGCCTCGATCCCGATGCGGCCGTTGGGCGGGGTGTACTTGGCGGCGTTGCCCAGCAGGTTGGCGAAGATCTGCACCAGCCGCGTCTTGTCGCCGCGCATGCGAATCGGCGTCGGCGGCAAGTTGAGCTCGACCCGGTGCTGCGCCGACTCGACCAGGCTGTGGGTCTGTTCCAGGGCGCGCTCGATGACGGCGTCGAGTTCGATATCTTCCAGGTTCAGGGTGACCAGTCCGCGCGTGACGCGCGAGACGTCGAGCATGTCGCCCAGCAAGCGGTTCATGTGCTCGACCTGGCGCGAAATCACCACGCTGGCGTAGCGCACCCGGCGCGCGTCGCCCGGTTGCAGGCGCAGCAGCTGGGCGGCGGTGCTGATCGGCGCCAGCGGATTGCGCAGCTCGTGGCCGAGCATGGCCAGGAACTGGTCCTTGGCGCTGTTTTGCTGCTCGGCCATCTGGCGCGCCTTCTTTTCGCCTTCCAGCAAGGCCTGGCGGTCGGCCTCGGCATGGCGCCGGTAGGCCTGCGCCTGCAGCATCTGCTCGCCGGCCGCGTGCAGGGCCGTGTGCAATTCGTTCATTTCCACCACCCGCGAACGGACCGGCTGCGGCGACAGGCCGGCGCCGAGGTCGGTGGCGGCCTTGACCGCGCGCGCGATCGAGCGCACGTGCTGGCGCCCGAAATACAGGGCCAGCGCCGCCGCGCACAGCATGGCCGCCAGCAGCCCCATGGCGGCCACAAACGAGGCGTGCCGCGCCGAGCGCTCGATCAGCTCGACCGGCGCGGCCACGGCCAGGGTCCAGCCGGACAGGCCGGAATGGGTGAAGACGTCGTAGGCTTCGGTGCCCTCCAGCGTGTTGTGACGGATCTGCCCGGTGTGCGCCCTGGCCGCCGCCGCCACCAGTTCCGGGCGCGCCTGCTTGCCGATCAGCGCCCCCGGATTCTGGCTGCGCGCGATGAAACGCCCCTCGCTGTCGATGATGCCCACCACCCAGCCGGGCGGCACGTCGACGCTGGCGATCAGGCGCGTGAAATGGTCGGTCGCAAAGGCCACCGTCAGCACGTAGCGCTTGCCATCGTCGAGCGGCACCGGCACCGTCACCGTGGTCACCAGTCCCTTGGCAACCGGGCCGGGAATCACATCCGACACATAGGTCTTCTGGGTGGCGATGACTTGCCGCACCAGGTCGGCGGCGTGCGGCTTGGGCAGTTCGCTGCCGTAGGGAAGATAGGTATTGATCAGTTGCTGGCCCTGCGCATCGAACAGGACGGTCCAGCCGGTGCTGCCGCGGTTGGCGCGCCGCGCCTGGGCATAGAAGGCTTTCAGGTCGCCCTCGGCCAGCGAGGGCGAGCCGCCCAGCACGCGCAAGCCCGCTTCAGCACTGTAGAGCTCGCGGTCGACCAGCAGGGCGATGCTGTTCGTGGTTTCCTTGAGACCGCGCAGGGCCGCGTCGCGCTCGGCGTTTTGCAGCATGCCCAGGGCCAGCCCGGCGAACACGATCACCGGCACCAGAATGCCGGCGGCCATCAGGAACAGGTAAGCGCGAATGTGCATGCGAATTGCCGCCTGTAATGAATGCGGTAGCTGAGTCCGCTTGTGTAAACATTGTACTTTCCTTATCAGGCTCCTTGTCGCCACGCCCAACCGTGCGCGACTTTTTGCGACAGAATAATAATTTCATCGGTGAAAGTTCAATGCAAAAACAACAGCGTGTGGTAACGAACAGATAAGGGACGACGAACTGCGCACAATGGATTCATTCGCAAACAGGAGCATGACCATGATTCACCGAGCCCTTTCCCGCAGCATCTTCTTCGCCGGCCTGATGTTGTCCTCAAGCGTCTTCGCCGACGCCGAGATCGTCAAATGCATCGACGCCGAGGGCAAAGTAACCCTGACCGACGCCCGCTGCCCGGCCTCGGCGCAGATGGTGGTGGCGGTGGTGGCCGGCGGCGCGCAGCCGGCCACGGCCGACGACGCACCGGGCTCCGGGGCGGAGGAAGACTACGCGCTGGCGCTCAGCGGCGGCGACGCTTCGGAGCCGGAGCCAGCGGTCGTCGTGAGCGCGCCCAAGATCGAGCGCTACAGCAGCGCGGCGGTGTGGACCAAGCGCGACTTGCCGGGTGTGCGCAAGCATGCGAGCGGCACGCTGGCGCGCGACGTGGCCACGCTCAAGGCGGCCCGCCACAGCCTGATGCTGCAAGACAGCGCGGCGCAGGCCGCCCGTTCGCAGCGCCTGGCCAGCTTGCAATAACCCAAGGGGTTTTGCCGCTCGGCCCGGCCCGGACCGGTAGCCGGGCGGGCGGACAAAAGCGGGCTCGGTTACAATGTGGGCAATCTTTCACCCGCATCAAGCTCATGAAACTCTTACCGCTCATCGCACTGGCCGTGGCCTGCGCCCCCGCCCTTGCCAGCGACCGCATCGACGACAGCTGGCACACCTCCGCCGAACTGGGCGCCATCAGTACCTCCGGCAACACCGCCGGCACCTCCGTCTCCGGCAAGATCGATGCGCGCCAGGAACTCGACGACTGGAGCAACCAGTACATCGTGGCCGGCCACTTCAAGGAAGACGAAGTCAACGACAGCGAGGGCAAGCGCAGCTCGGCCCGCTCGGCCGAACGCTATTCGCTGTCGGCCAAGGCGGCCTACAAACTGGTCAAGGACCACGAAAAACTGTTCGTGCTGGCGGCCCACGTGGGCGACAAATTCGGGGCCTACACCACCTACACCACCATGGCGGTCGGGCGCAGCACGCGCTGGTACCAGTCGCCGGCGGCCAGTGTCGATGTCGAAATCGGCCCGGGCTATTTCAGCGGCGAACGCGCCACGGGCGAGCCGGAAAGCGGATTTACCGTGCGCGGCGCGGCCGCCATGCGCTGGCAGGTCAGCCCGAGCGCCCAGTTTTCGCAAGTGGTCAGCGTCGAGCGCGGTACCTCGAACGTCCACTCGATCGCCGAGTCGTCCCTGAGCACCAAGATCAACGGCACCATGCAGATGAAGGCGGCCTTCAGCGCCCGTAACGATACCAACGTGCCATCCGACAAGAAAAACACCGATACCCAGACCTCGCTGACGCTGGTCTATTCGTTCTGATCGCGCAGGCGCGCATAGTGCGGCCTGCCGTCGTCGCCACGGTCCCAGCGCAAGCGATACATGCTGAAGGTGTGGTCGCGCGGGACCACCGTTTCCGGATCGTCCAGGCTGCACGTGGTGATGTCGATCTCGTCCGGACTGTCGCTGCGCGCGTAAGTCAGCTGGGTGCCGCAGGCGCGGCAAAAGCCGCGCGTCACGCCCGGACTGGACGCGAATTGGGCCGGGGTGCCGGCCGTGATGCGGTAAGCGGCGCGCGCCACGCTGAACCAGGCCACGCGCGGCGCCCCGCTGGCGCGCCGGCAGGTCGGGCAGTGGCAAATGGTTTCATGGAACACCGGCCCCGACGTTTCGTAGCGCACCGCGCCGCAGCAACATCCACCCTGCAAGTTCATCGTCTCCTCCACCGCCACAGTCCTCGTACGCAGCAGTCTAGCGCCAGCCCGCGGTCCGATGCAAGCGCGCCCGATTGGGTGGATAATTGCACGTTTGAAACAGCCGTAGCACGCCGAGCCGATGACGCAGCCCTCCCCCATTCCCGCCAGCGCCGTGCCGCTGCTGTCGCTGGCCGCCTTCGGCAGCGGCATTTCGATGCGCGCCGCCGACCCGCTGCTGCCCTTGCTGTCGCGCGAGTTCGGAGTGCCGCTGGGCGACGCTTCGCTGGTGATCACGGTGTTCTCGATCGCCTATGGCGTCGCGCAGCTGGGCTTCGGCCCGCTGGGCGACCGCTACGGTAAATACCTGGTGATCGCGCTGGCGGCGCTGGCCAGTTCGGCCACCGCCCTGCTGTGCGCCGCCGCCACCAGCCTGCCGGCGCTGCTGGCGGTGCGCCTGCTGGCGGGCGCCACCGCCGCCGCCATCATCCCGCTGTCGATGGCCTGGATCGGCGACGTGATCGACTACGAACAGCGCCAGCCGGTGCTGGCGCGCTTCTTGATCGGACAAATCCTGGGCGTCTCGGCCGGCGTGCTGGTGGGCGGCTTCGCGGCCGACGCCCATCAGTGGCGCCTGCCTTTCCTGCTGGTCGCGGCGATCTTCCTGCTGGTTGGCCTGGGTTTGCTGGCGCTCAACCGGCGCCTGCCGCCGCATGCCAACAGCGTGCGTCCGATCGCCGGCGGCGCCGTGCGCCACATGCTGGCCGAATTCCGCCACATCGCCGCCCTGCCCTGGGCCAGGCTGGTGCTGCTGACGGCTTTCCTGGAAGGCGGCTTGCTGTACGGGCCGTTTGCCTTCATCGCCAGCCACCTGCACCAGCGGCACGGCATCTCGCTGGCCGTGGCCGGGGCGGTGATCATGCTGTTCGGTTTCGGTGGCTTTGCCTTTGCCATGGGCTCGAAAGCGATGCTGGCCCGCCTCGGCGAAGGCGGCCTGGCGCGCTCGGGCGGCGTGCTGCTGGCCGTGTCGCTGGCCGCCGTCGGCCTGGCGCCCGTGTGGTGGCTGGCCATGCCCGCCAGTTTTTGCGCCGGCCTGGGCTTTTACATGCTGCACAACACCTTGCAGACAAATGCGACCCAGATGGCGCCCGAACGGCGCGGCGCGGCGGTGTCGGCCTTTGCATCGTGTTTTTTCATGGGCCAGGCCATGGGCGTGGGCCTGGCCGGGCTGCTGCTGGCGCACGCGGGGACGGCGGCGCTGCTGGCCGGCGGCGCGCTCGGGCTGCTGGCCGTGGCGCTGAATTTTTCGCGCCGCGTGCGGAGGCGATGAGCGGCCCAGATATGCATATCAGAAAGTCAATCTTGCCGGCAAGCTTCATGCTACATTGCGCATCCGCCATCGCGATTCGAACGCAAAGGATGTCATGAAACACTGGATTTTCGCCTCACTGGTTTTCTCGTCCGCGCCGGCATTCGCCGCCCCGGCCACGGCCACCGGCACCACGCCCAAAGCCGATATCGCGGCGCTCGAAAAAGTGGTCGACACCTTTCGCGTGGCCATCATCAAAAAGGACAAACCGGCCTTCATGGGCCTGCTGTATTCGCCCACGATTCCGTGGATCGGCGTGGCGACCGACAGCAGCGTCAAGATGGCCAACGAGCGGCGCAAGGCAAAGTCCCTCCCCGGTATCAGGAAGGTGTCGGGCACCGGCAGCGCCACCGAGTTCATCGATCATATTGTCGAGAGCGAGCAGGCGATCGAAGAAACGGTCGACAACGTGCGCATCGATTCCAACGGCGATGTCGCCCAGATCTGGTTCGACTACAGCTACGTGCGCGACGGCTACAAGCAGAACTGGGGCCAGGAAGCCTGGCACATGGTGCGCACCGACGAGGGCTGGAAAATCAATTCGGTGATCTGGTCGATGGAATTCAACCCTGTGCTGCCGCCGCCACGTCCGAAATAGGCACCTATTTCGGTGTCATTGAGGCATTTCGGTGTCGGCATTTCGGTGTCAGGTCTGACATTCGGACACGGGCTCGACGACATGCATGAGAAATCCATGCATGAGTTCGTGTCCGATTGTCAGACCTGACACCGGATTGTGGAAAATCAATTCGGTGATCGGTCGATGGAATTCAACCCTGTGCCGCCGCCACGTCCGACATGAGCGCTTGCGGCGCGGCGTGCGACACGCGCTCGCATAATTGCGCGTAGCGCTGCTCCGACACGCCGAGCCGGCGCAGCCAGTTGGCGAAATACAGCGCCAGGAGATCGCTGCGCGCATGCGTGCCGAGGTGAAAACGCTCGAAATCCTTGCGGTTCTGGATTTTGTCGGCGATCAGCATCTGGTTCACCTCGTCCACGCAGCTCAGTGCGATCGGATCGCCCTCGCCTTCGCAATGGTGCGACAGATAGTCGTTGGCCACGCGCCGGTATTCCATCGCCAGCAACACCACCACCGGGTCGGGCCGGGATTCGGCGAACATCGAATCGGGCGCCAGCGCACCCAGTAAGGCTGCGTCGTCCTGCAGCAGCGGATGCAGGCAGAACGCTTCCTTGGCCCGTTGCGGCGCGCCGATGGCGTCGAGCAGCGCCAGGCCTTCGTCGATATGCGCGATCAGCAAGACGCCCGAGCGCTCGGCGCGCTTATCCCCATAAAACTGGCAAATCGCCGCGTAGTGTTTATTGTCTTTCATGGCGCTGGCTTTCTACAAAAGTGAATAATTCGGGGAAGAACACGTCGAAGCCGCCGGCAATCGCCGCGGCATGCCGTTCCAGGTCGTCCAGCGCAGCGCGCATCAGGTCGCCGTTTTTCGACAGCCGGGTCGATATGCGCCGCACCGCCCGATCCACGCCGGCATAGCTTTGATACGAACCGAGCCAGTCCTGTTCGATCATATGGGGCGCCAGTTCGGCCAGTTTGGGCGGCAGCACGGCGGCTTGCCGCCTCAGGGTGCCGTAAAAGCCGGCGATAAAATCGGCCAGCGGCACCTCGGAATAGCGCGCCCATTGCTGCGCCAGCACATGGTCGTAAAACACATCGAGCAAAATGCCGGAATAGCGCCGCCCCGGTCCATCGAACAGGCTTTTGGCGGCCAACACCACAGGGTGACTGTCGGTAAAGGTATCGACCTTGCGGTGAATCAAAATTTCGGCTTGCGTGACGGCGCTGAACTGGCCGTCCGCGCTCGGTTTGACGAAGTCGCCCAGCAAGGCGCCGAGCATGGCCTCGTCGCTGTAGCGGGCCAGGTAAATATGGGCAAGGTAATTCATGGGGAGCCTGCAAACCGGTGATCAGGATGGCAGCATGCCTGAATATCCAATTTCTTGCAGAAAACATCAGAAATCATTCCGGCTGGATAATCGCAAACCCGCTGCATTTACTTCACCGACGTTATCGCATAGCGGTTGCGCCCGGAATCCTTGGCGCGGTACAGGGCGTCGTCGGCATGCTTGAGCAAGGTGTCGACCCCGGCCAGGCCGTTTTCGGCGGTGGCCACGCCAATGCTGGTGCTGACGATGCGCGCCACGCCGTCGATATCGAACGGTTTTTCCATGACCTTGATGATTTTGCGCGCCACCACCGCGCATTCGGCCACATTCTGCAAGCCTTCGAGCAGGATCACGAATTCGTCGCCGGCCAGGCGGCCCACCGTGTCGCTCTGGCGCACGCAGGCGCTCAGGCGGCGGCCAAACTCGATCAGCACGGTGTCGCCGCCGCTGTGGCCGAAGCTGTCGTTGATCGACTTGAACTTGTCGAGGTCGAGGTACATGACCGCCATCACGCTGCCGTTGCGGGCGCTGCGGGTCTGGGCGCGGCCGATGCGCTCGGTCAGATGGGTGCGGTTCGGCAAACCCGTGAGCGCGTCGAACCGGGCCAGCGCGCTCAGTTGTTCTTCGAGCAATTTGGCGTCGGTCACGTCGTTGACCAGGCCGGTGACGCCGACCGCGTGGCCGGAGCAATCGACCTGCGGGATGTAGGTGGCGTGGTAGTGGCGCTTGTCGCCGCCCTGCATGCGCGCGAAATCGAACTTGACGGTATGCCCGGTCATCGCTTCGTCGAAGGCGCGCTGGTGGACTTCGGCTTCCGCTTCACTGAACAGGCTGCTCACCAGGCTGCCGTGGATGCGCGCCAGCGGCACGCCGAACCAGCTTTCGTGGTGGCGGTTCACAAAGCCGAAGCGCCCGTCCCGGTCCATGAAGTTGACCAGCGCCGGCAGGTTGTCGGTCACCGTGTGCAGCAGGCGCTGCTGCGCGGCCAGGGCCAGCTCGGCCGCCTTGCGCTCGGTGATGTCCATCACCATCGTATAGAAGCCGGCCACCTTGCCGTCCAGGCCGATGTCGGGGATGTACTCGGTTTGCAGGTAGCGGTTGCCCTTGAGCTCGACGGCGGGCCGCTCGAACGAGATGCGCCGTCCGGCCAGCGCCGCCGCCATCTGCGCCGCCACCGCCGCGAACACCTTCGGCCCGAACACCTCGCTGACGCTGCGCCCGACGATCGTCTCCGGCGCGATCCCGGTGATGGTGCCGTACGCGCGGTTGCAGAAGGCGTAGCGATAGTCAGTGTCGACATAGCCGATCAGGGCCGGCATGTTGTCGGCGATGGTGCGGATGCGCTTTTCGCTGAGCGCCAGCACCTGCTGGGTCGCTTTCAGCTCGGTGATGTCGTCGACCAGCACGAAGTAGCCCTGCACCACGCCGTGCGCGTCGATGTCGGGATTGTAGGCGACCCGGTCCCACTGGGTCGCGCCGTGGCGCTGCACCTGGCGCTCGAAGCGCACCGCGCGTCCGCTCAGGGCCGCGTCCAGGTAGGGTTTGCTGACCTTGTAGATCGCCTCGCCGATCACCTCGCGCACGCTCTTGCCGGGAATCTGGGCGGCGGAGATGCCGAAATAGGCGCTGTAGCGCTCGTTGCCGAAGACGAAGCGCTCGTGCTTGTCGACATAGCCGACCAGGGCCGGCACGTTGTCGGCCACCAGGCGCAGGTTGCGTTCGCTGTCGGCGACGGCGCGTTCGGCCCGGTCGCGCTCGGCCATCAGGGTGTCGAAGGCGCGCCGCAGCTCGCCGATTTCATCGTCCGCGTAGGGTCCGGCGGGTCCCACCGCGCCGCGCCCGGCCGCCATTTGCTGGCCCAGGCGTTTGAGCGGCCGCAACTGGCGATCGATCAGCAGCCAGGCCACCGGCCCGATCACCAGCAGCAGCAAGGCGGCGATGATGGCCGCGTTCCAGCGGATCTGGTTGGCAAAGGCGAACGCTTCGGCGGTCGGATACACGCCGCACAGCAGCCAGCCGGTGCTGGCCAGGCGCTTGTACGAGACCAGCGCGTCGGCGCCGTCCTCGGCGGTCGAGCGCAAGGTGCCTTCGAAGCCGGCCATGGCCTGGTCGACCGAGGGCGCGCGCTTGCCGCCCTGGCCGATGTGCTGCAGGATGCGCCGCTCGTCGGGGTGCGAGACGAACTCGCCGTCGCGGCTCAGGATATAGAAGTAGCCGGTCTTGCCGACCTGCCCGATCGACAGTTCCTTGATGAAGCTGTCCTTGGCCAGGTCGATGGTGCCGATCAGGATGTGGCTGATGCGGCCCTCCTGGTCGTGGATGGGCGCGGTCATGATCACCACCGGGCGGCCGCTGAGCTGGCTGCGCAGGGGACGCGAAATGATCGGGCCGTCGCTGCGGATGGTATCGACAAAGTAGTCGCGCGTGGAAAAGTTAGCCTGGCCGCGCGTCTCCGGATAGTCCATGTCGGCCACATGCTCGCCCTGGGCGTCGAGCACCGACAGGTTGCTGAAAAAGCCATCCATGCTGTGGTGCTCCTCCAGCTTGTCCTGGAAGGCCGAGGACGGATGGCGGCGCCGCTCCAGGTCGCGCGCGAGGCGCACCAGGGCTTGCTGGCGGATCATGAATTTGTTGTCGAGGCCGCGTGCGACCTGGCTGATCAGCGAGACTTCGCGCTCGCCGACCACCGTTTCGATGCCGCGCTGCACGATCAGCACCGCCGCCACGGTCAGCACGGTGGCGGTCAGGACGATCAGCATGCCCACCGCGAGCGAAAAACGCGCTTTCAGCGAGACAGGGCCAGGAATCCAGCGGCGACGGTTGAACATGGGCTTGGCGATTGTCGGACGAGTTGGTATGGACGACGAATCGGCGGGGCTGGGCCGGGGGAAATCGGGTAGCCGCCGCGTCTGCGCACGCCCCGTGCACTGCCGGCGCGGGAGTGTGGCGCCGAAGTACTCATGCTTTGAAGTGTACATTATTTCCTATGGAAAATATCACCACGGGACGGAACAACAACAATTTCATGGATGGGTATTGCCCAATCGCAATCCTGGATCATCAGCGAAGGGCGGCGACGGCCTCGACGAACCGGCGCAGGCGCGCCGGAATGCTCAGCACGTCCTGATAATCATGCGCAATGAACAAGCTTGACATGGGTAGCAGCCGGTGCAGTTCGTGGGCCGAGGCCAGCGGGTGGGCCGCGTCGCCCGCCCATCCGACGATCAGCGCCGGGGTGGCGGACAGCGCGGCCAGGGCCGCGCGCGGCGGCAGGTCGGACCATGCCGCGCCTTGGTACAGGGCCAGCATGGCTGACGGTTCCGGGTAGCGCACGCCGGCCGCGGCCAGCTGCGGCGCGGCGTGGAGCAGCCAGGGCGGCAGTCCGGCGCCTTGGCTGGCGACCATCCTGGCGAAGCGCGCCGGGCCAGCCGCGTGCGCCAGGGCGATGGCGCGCCGGTACAGCGCGGCCTGGGCGACGCGGGCCTCCCACAAGGTGGGTGGCAGGACCAGCACCAGGCCGTCGACGCGGTCCGGTTGTTGCAGGGCGGCGTGCAGCGCGCTGGCGCAGCCCATCGACCAGCCGCCGCCGATGAAGCGGTTCTCGCCGATGGCGTCGGCCAGCGCCAGCATGTCGTGCCCGAGATCGTGCCAGGTCGGCGGCGCGCCCGCCGCACTGGCGCCGTGGCCGCGCGCGTCGTAGCGCACCAGCCGCAGCGCGGCGGGAAACGCGCGCCACCGGAGAAGATCGAGCGCGTCTTCCGCCTGCATGGAGGACAGCATGCCGTGCGCCCAAAGGAAAGGCGCACCGCTGCCGGCCGAGCGGACGTTCAGGTCAAGGTCGCCTACGCGCATGCGCACACTTCACAAAAAGGCGGGGAAGCAATGTAGCACACCGTGGAGACTGGCGCCGCCATGGCGCCCCGCGCACTGCTGCCAAGCGAAGCGCTTGTCCATGGCAGCCGCGTGTAGTATTTGGCTTGCTGCCGACGGCCATTCGGCATGTTTCCACCACGACCGAGTCAACGATGAAAAGAGACGAACCCAGCGCCGCGAGTGCGGCCCCGTCCGGCGATGTGCTCGCCGCCGCCAAATCCGCCGGATTGCGCTATGTCAGCGACAGCGCGCCCGGCATCACGCGCAAGGCGCGCGGCAAGAATGTGGTCTACTTCGATGCCGCCGGCGAGCCGGTGACCGATGAAGACACCTTGGCGCGGATCCGTTCGCTCGCCATTCCGCCGGCCTGGAACGACGTATGGATCTGCAAGTCGCCCAACGGCCACCTGCAAGCGACCGGGCGCGACGCCAAGCAGCGCAAGCAATACCGCTACCACGCCAAGTGGCGCAACCTGCGCGACGAAGTCAAATACGAACGCATGATCAGCTTCGGCAAGGCCCTGCCCGCCATTCGCCGCACCGTTGACGCCGACCTCAAGCGCCCCGGCCTGCCGCGCGAAAAGGTGCTCGCCACCATCGTGTATCTGCTGGAAGCGACCATGATGCGGATCGGTAATGAGGAATATGCGCGCACCAACAAATCCTTCGGCCTGACCACCCTGCGCGACCGCCATGTGCGCATCGACGGCAAGGCGGTCGAGTTCCGTTTCCGGGGCAAGAGCGGCGTGTTCCATAACGTCAAGGTCGAAGACAAGCGCCTGGCGCGCATCATCCGCCGCATCCGCGACCTGCCGGGGCAGGAGCTGTTTCATTACGAGGACGACGGCAATGCGCACACGGTCGATTCGTCCGACGTGAACGATTACCTGCGCGAGATCACTGGCGAAGAGTACACCGCCAAGGATTTCCGCACCTGGTCGGGCACGGTGCTGGCAGCGCTGGCGCTGCAGGAATTCGAAAAGTTCGATTCCGAGGCGCAGGCCAAGAAAAATATCGTGCGGGCGATTGAATCGGTGGCCGAAAAGCTGGGCAACACGCCGTCGATCTGCCGCAAGTGCTATGTGCACCCGGCCATCCTGGAGGCGTATCTCGATGGCACCGTGCTCGACGCCATGCGCGAGAGCACGCGGCGCGAGCTGGTGGAGGATTTGCACGACTTGCAGCCCGAAGAAGCGGCCGTGGTGGCGTTCTTGCAGCAGCGTTTGCAGGAGCCGCCCGCCAAGGGCAAGGCGGCTGGCTAAGTAAGTGTGCAGAATATATTCTGATTTATAGCGAACAGAAGCGGATGCCTGGCAAGGCGCACGCCGCGACGCGGTGCGAGCACTGCTAGCGGTGGGCAACGCAGCAAGGCGCCGCTTATGGAAGCTGGAAATGACAAGAATTTCTGCGCACTTACTTAGCGCAGCATCCCGCGCACCCGGTCCAGCAAGCCGCCGATGCCCACCCCCACCGTGTAGGCGACCAGGTCGCGCCAGTCGAAGCCGCTGCCGAGCACGAGGTAGCCCACCTTGGTGGCACGCAGCTGCCTGATCCACGGGGCCTGGTACAGCTGCAAGAACTCGACCGCGAAGGCGGTGCCCAGAGCGAGCACGACCAGGGTGCCGGTTTTAGCGCGCGGCAGGCAGAACGCCCACAGCAAAAACACCAGCAAAGCCCACAGCGCATCGCCCGGGTAGTTGCCGAAGTAGTGCGACAGCACCGAGGGATATCTGCGCGTGGCCATGCCGCACGCAATCACGATCACACATCCCGCGGCGATCCAACGTCGGTCACGCACCATCCGAGGCTTCCTCTTCTTGTAAAGATTGTCAGGTGACGGCGCCGCATACTCCACCGGTGCAGGCCGCAAAACAAGGCCGCTTATCATACAAGAACATCGCACGGCTGGCAGCCTCGGTCGTCGGATACTGGCGTTTCGCGGCGCGTTTCGTTCGCGCGGAGGCACGCTTATCCCCGTGCCGGCAACGATGTACCGAACGCCCTGCGGCGGGCGGTGCGCTGGAGTTTGAGATTCTTCCCGGGGTTTCAGGCAAACGATCCTGGCGCCCGCCGCGCGACGTGTTGAAGGCTCGCTAGACTGCGGTCAGCAGCAGCCCGGCTTCTTGGCCATCACGCAGCTGCTGCAGAACGAGCGGTTCTTGAGGTGGGCGGCAAAGATGAACAAACCGCCGATGCTGGTCAGGACGGCTTCGGCGCCATGGCCGTACCGCGGACCGGCGACCAGCACCGCCGCGCAGCAACAGGCGAATCCGCAGGCACCGAGGGCCAGGACCAGCGAGCGCCGGTGCTGGCGGAAGCCTGCCACCAGAGCCACCAGCGCCGGCAGCGCGACGAGGATCAGCAGCCACGCGTGCAGTCCATCGTCATGCGGGAACCAGTTAACCAGCGGAAAAGCGGCCAGCAACAGCGGCGGCCCGAGGCAGTGCAGCAGGCACAAAGCGGCCGCCGTCATCCCGGCGTAGTCCGCCACTCCAATTACTCGTTTTATCATCGACCTGACCAGACTATCGCTGCCGCTTGGTGCAACTGTGTTGCAAAACACAATCATAGCCCAAGCCGGGCTCAAATGCAACCGGATTGCATATGCACTCCCCCACCCCGGTGTCAGGTCTGACATTCGGACACGGCCTCATCCATAACCACACCCCCGGTGTCAGCCGCCGGTGTCAGGTCTGACTACAAGGGCTTCCCAACAAATTCAAGGTGTTTTTCAATTGATTTTTCGAGGATGTTCTTGAGTTTGCCTGGCAAGACGGAAGGTCGGCCTGCGGTACTACAAACGGT
>NZ_WHJH01000058.1 GCF_011682145.1 Massilia mucilaginosa | reverse complement strand
CCACGCGCCCTCCTCCCCCCCCCCCCGTGGTCCGGGCTGCCACCCGCCCCCGCGCGCGGCCGCCGCCGGCGCGGGCGCATGTGCATAGCAGAGGCCGTGTCCGAATGTCAGACCTGACACCGGCGGGAAGCAGGCGACTGCGCATGTGCATAGCAGAGGCCGTGTCCGAATGTCAGACCTGACACCGGCGGGACACCGGCGCGACACGCTGGGGCACCGGCGACGACAAGACAAGGAGACGTCCATGACGAGCAATGTTCCGCAGATCGAATTCTGGTTCGATTTCGGCAGCAATTACAGCTACCTGAGCACCATGCGCATCGAGGCGCTGGCCGCCGCACACGGCGTGCGCGTGCTGTGGAAGCCGTTTTTGCTGGGACCGATCTTCAAGGCCTTCGGCTGGAGCTCGTCGCCCTTCGTGCTGCAAAAGGAAAAAGGCGCCTACGTGTGGCGCGACATGCAGCGACAGTGCGATAAATACGCCTTGCCTTGGACACAGCCGAGCGCGTTTCCCCGGCGCGCGCTGCTGCCGCTGCGGGTGGCCCTGCTCGGCGCCGCCGAACCATGGATCGGCGCCTTCTGCCAGCGCATCATGCATTGCAATTTCGCCCTCGACCGCGAAATCGACGACCCGCTCCTGGTCGGCGACGTCCTCACCGCGCTCGGCCTCGATGCAAGCGCCCTGCTGGCCGCCGCCAACACCGAACAGAACAAACTGGCCATGCGCGCCCAGGGTGAGCAAGCCCTGCGGCGCGGCATTTTCGGGGCGCCGATGTTCTTCGCCGGCGACGACATGTTCTGGGGAAATGACCGGCTGGAGGATGCCGTGGCCTGGGCCGCTGGCCGTGTTGCCGCACGTATAGATTTGGCGTAGTATGGCCGCATCATCCACTTGCTTTGCCGCCTACAACCATGACCGGATCGTCGAAAAAACTCGTGCTGTTGCTTGCCATGGTCGCCTTTGTCGCCGCCGGGGCCGCGCTGTACCACAACCATCACGAAGAGAACCTGGCGCCAGCCGCGTCCAGGACTGCGGGCACGCCCAAGGCGGCGCAGGCGGCGCGCACCAAAGCACAGGCAATCGACGCCCTGATGGCGCTGCCGGAGCTGAAAGCCTGGTCAGCGCACATCGACAAGGCCTCGGGCGGCAAAGCCCACGGCGCGGTGCTCGACGATGAGGAGGATGGCACGAAGCTCATCGGCGGCAAAAACTACTGGAGCCTGTCCTTCGTCGAAAACGGCGACGAGGCCGCGCACCGCTGGGAGACCTTCCTGGTCGCCACCAGCGGCGACGAGATCCTGGTCGACGACACCAACGACGACCGGCAACTGACCCTGGCCCAATGGCGCGCCGAAAAGCGCCCGCTCGAACGCATCGTCAAACAAGCCGACAGCGCGCCGGCCGCAGCCGCCCCGCCGCCATAACGATACGGGACGGGCGTCCCGTAAGGGCGTTCCGTAAGGGCGTCCCGTACGGGCGTACCTACCCGCCCAGATGCGAAATCTGCGTGTGCGCGCTGGCCCCATCGGGCTGGCCATCGGCGCCCAGCGAAATCCCGACCGACAGAATATCGATCAGCAGCAGCTGCATGATCCGCGAGATCATCGACAGGAAGCTGGTGCTGTCCTCGGCATGGTCGACCGCCAGGCACACCGTGGCCTTCTTGGCCAGGGGCGTGCCGCTGCCGGTCATCGCAATCACGTCCGCCCCGGCCGCGCGCGCCGCGTCCACCGCCGCCAGCAGTTCGGGCAAGCGCCCGGAATTGGAAATCGCAATGACCACATCGCCCGGCTTGAGCAGTTCGGCGGCCAGGGTGAACAGGTGCGAGTCGCCGTACGACGCGGTCGGAATGCGGAAGCGGAAAAACTTGTGCTGGCCATCCAGCGCCACCACCCGCGAATTGCCCATCGCGTAAAACTCGACCCGGTGCGCGCGGGTCAGCAGCTCGATGGCGCGGTCGAGCGCGCGCACGTCGAGCTGGTCGCGGAATTTGAGGATCGCCGACACGGTATTGTCGATCACCTTGGCCGAGACATCGTGCGTGCTGTCGCCGCCGCGCACCTGGCTGTGGCGCACGGGGATGGCGCCGGTCAGGCTGCTGGCAAAGCGCAGCTTGAAGTCGGCCAGGCCCAAAAACCCGAGCGAGCGGCAGAAGCGGATCACGGTCGGCTGGCTCACTTCGGCCAGGCGCGCGATGTCGGCAATCGGTTCGCCCAGCACGAGGCGCGGCTGCTCCAGCACCAGGCTGGCCACGCGCTGCTCGGCGGGCGTGAGTTCATGCTGCAGGTGCTGGACCCGCTCCATCAGGGTATTGGCGCCGCTGCGTCCGCGCAGGTGCTCCGACAAGATCGTCGCCACGCCGTGAAAGGCTGGATTGGGCGTGGTGATGACGTAGGTGGGAATGTCGGCCAGGTAGGTCGAGAAGCGCCCCTTGGCTTCGAAGCGGCTGCGAAAGGGCGATGCGGCAAACAGCTCGCCGATGCGCGGCACGATGCCGCCGCCGATAAAGATGCCGCCGAACGCGCCCAGGGTCACCGCCAGGTTGGCCGCGGCCCCGCCCAGCATGCCGCAGAAGCACTCGATCACCTCCAGGCACAGCGCATCCTTGTCGTCGAGCGCGCCGGCGATGATGTCGGGCGAGCTGCGTGGCGCGCCGGCGACGCCGTTGCGCAGCGCCAGCGCGCGGTAGATGATTTCCATGCCGGGCCCTGAGATCAGGCGTTCGTTCGAGACGTGCGGCCACTCCGTCCAGGCGAACCGCAGGATCGCAAATTCGCGCTCGTCGGCCGGCGCGAAATTGACGTGCCCTCCTTCGCTGCCGAGCGTGACAAAACCATCGAGCGTGGGAATCACGCCCGACACACCCAGGCCGGTGCCGGGACCGAGCACGCCGATCACCGCGTTGGCGGCGGCCTTGCCGGGGCCGACCTGCATCAGGTCGTCGGGCTTGAGGCCCGGCAGCGCCATCGCCAGTGCGGTGAAGTCGTTGACGATCAGGAGCGTGTGCAGCCCCAGTTCGCGCCGCACCGCATCGGTGGAAAACTCCCAGTCGCGGTTGGTCATGCGCACCTGGTCGCCGTTGACCGGATTGGCCACCGCCAGCGCGGCGTGGTTGAGGGTCATGCCGGCGTGGTCTGCCAGGTAGAAACGCAGCAGCGGAACGATGCCTTCGAAGTCGTCGCACTTGAGCACCCGCACCGAACGGAACACGCCCGGCGCGGTCTGCAGCGCGAAGCGCGCATGCGTGGCGCCGATGTCGGCCAGCAGGCGCGGGCCGTCGGCAAAGGCCGTGCGGCCGGATTTTTCGGCGTCGGGCTGGTCGTTCATCCGCGCTTGGTGCCGAACCAGGCGCCGTAGGCCGGCAGGGTGACTGTGCCTTCTTCGGCGTTGCCATGCAGGCCGTGGCCGATCATCGGTACCGCATCGACCGCGTCGGCGAATGCGTACGTCACCGGCTCGGGGCCAAGGTTGAATACGGCCAGCACGCTGGGGTGGCCGGCCAGGTCGCGCCGCAGCGCCAGCACCGGTTCGGGCGCATCGAAGAAGACGATGTCGCCGCGCGTGAGCTGCGGCTGCTGGCGGCGCCAGGCAAGGATGCGGCGCGCAAAATTGAGCGGGGAGTCGGTGTCGGTTTCCTGCGCGCTGGCGGCCGAGGCGATGTGCTCTTCGGCCACCGGCAGCCATGGGGTGCCGGTGGTAAAACCGGCGTTGGGCAGTTCGGCGGTCCAGGGAATCGGCGTGCGGCAGCCGTCGCGGCCCTTGAACTCGGGCCAGAAGGTGATGCCGTACGGGTCCTGCAGCAGTTCGAACGGCACGTTTGCCTCGGTCAGCGCCAGTTCGTCGCCCTGGTACAGGCACGGCGTGCCCTTGAGCGAGAGCTGCATCGCCAGCACCAGCTTGGCCAGCGCATGGGTCGGCGCGGCGCCGCCCCAGCGCGTCATGACGCGGATGCTGTCGTGATTACCGACCGACCAGGAAGCCCAGCCGCCCTTGACGCGCGCTTCGAATTGTTCGACCTGGCGGCGCACGTGGCCCGCCGAAAATTCGGGCGTGAGCAGGTTGAAGCTGTACGCCATGTGCAGCTTGTCGCCGTCGGCGGTGTAGTCGGCCATGACGCCGAGCGCATCGTCCGCGCCCACTTCGCCGATGGCGACCGCGCCGAATTCGTCGAGCAGCACGCGGATCTTCTGCAGGAAGGCGATGTTCTCGGGACGCGTCTTGTCGTACACGTGCGCCTGCATGCCGTACGGGTTCACATCGGTGACGGTGGAGGTGTCGCGGCTGGTGGCGGCCGGATTGCTGCGCAGTTCGGGATCGTGGAAGTGGAAATTGCAGGCGTCCATGCGCACGCCGTCGACGCCGCGCGCCAGCCAGAAACGCAGGTTGTCCAGGTGCGCCTGCTGCACGTCCGGATGGTGGAAGTTCATGTCCGGCTGGCTGACCAGGAAGTTGTGCAGGTAGTACTGCTTGCGCCGGCTGTCCCACTGCCACGACGAGCCGCCGAAGACCGACAGCCAGTTATTCGGCGGATTGCCGTCCGCCAGCGGATCGGCCCACACGTACCAGTCGGCCTTGGGATTGTCGCGGCTCTTGCGGCTCTCGACGAACCAGGGATGGATGTCGGCCGTGTGCGAGAGCACCTGGTCGATCATGATCTTCAGGCCAAGGCTGTGGGCTTTGGCGACCAGCGCGTCGAAGTCGTCCAGGGTGCCGAACATGGGATCGACGCCGCAGTAATCGGCCACGTCGTAGCCGAAGTCCTTCATCGGCGACGTGAAGAACGGCGAGATCCAGACGATGTCGGCGCCGAGTTGCGCGATGTAGTCGAGTTTTTCGGTGATACCCGGCAGGTCGCCGATTCCGTCGCCGTTCGTATCACGGAAACTGCGCGGATAAACCTGATAAATGATGGCCTCGCGCCACCATGGCGTATTTTGTTCGGAGTGCAGCGAAATATCGTTGTTCATGATGGGCGTCCAGGTTAGATTTTGTACATAATATACATCAATTTAATCGATTTTACAATTTGGCGCAAAGCCCCGCGAACAGGCTAAAATCGTCTATTTTTCAATAACTTACATACCAAACGAGAATATGCTTCCCACTATCTCGGTAGTCAAACTACAGACATAATCGCAAACACGCCTGCCTGTCCATACACGCCGGCGCCGCGGCCGCCGTGCCGGCGCGGGTTGTACCGTCCATCCTGAATATACCTATTGCCAGCCCCGGGCCTTGGGCTTAGCATCCCATCTGTTTAAATAGCAGGAGTACCCATGTCGCAGTTGGATAAAGAAAGCGGAAACGGGCCAATGCCCCGACAGATTCCGTACATCGTGGGCACCGAAGGATGCGAGCGATTCAGTTTTTACGGGATGCGCAACATCCTCACCCCTTTTTTGATCAGCACCCTGCTGCTGTTCATGCCGGTCGCCGACCGCGCCGGCGAAGCCAAGCACATATTCCACACCTTCGTCATCGGGGTGTACTTTTTCCCGCTGCTGGGCGGCTGGCTGGCCGACCGCTTCTTCGGCAAATACGACACCATCTTCTGGCTCAGTCTCGTGTACTGCGCGGGCCACGCCTGCCTGGCGATCTTCGAAGATAGCCTCAAGGGCTTTTACTTCGGCCTGTTCCTGATCGCGCTCGGCTCGGGCGGCATCAAGCCCTTGATCTCGTCGTTCGTGGGCGACCAGTTCGACCAGACCAACAAGAACAAGGCCAAAGTCGTCTACGACGTGTTCTACTGGATGATCAACTTCGGGTCCTTCTTCGCCTCGCTGCTGATGCCTTACTTCCTGGCCAAGCACGGACCGGCGATCGCCTTCGGCATTCCGGGCATCCTGATGTTCGTGGCGACCGTCGTGTTCTGGCTCGGGCGCAAAAAGTACATCCATGTACCGCCAGCCCCGCCGGACCCGGACTCGTTTACGCGCGTGGCGCGCAGCGCCCTGCTGGCGCACAAACCGGGCCAGGCCCGCACCGGTCTGGCGGTCGCCCTGTTCGGCGTGGCCGGCGCGGTCGCTTCGCTGGCCATGTCGCTGCAGTGGGGCTTCGTGATCGCCGCCTGCACGGCGCTGGTCCTGCTGCTCGCTTTTGGGGGCATCGGCACCTCGATGCAGCTCGAACGCGCGCGCGGCGTGCATTCCGATGTGGCGGTCGACGGCGTGCGCGCCGTGCTGCGCATCCTGATCGTGTTCGCGCTGGTGACGCCGTTCCACTCGCTGTTCGACCAGAAGGCGTCGACCTGGATCGTGCAGGCCAATTCGATGGTCCCGCCGACCCTCAATATCTTCGGCAACGAATTCTCCTTCGTGGCGGCGCAGATGCAGGCCCTCAACCCGCTGCTGGTGATGATCCTGATCCCGTTTAACAACCTGGTGCTGTACCCGGCCCTGCGCAAAATAGGCGTGGAGCCGACGCCGCTGCGCCGCATGACGACCGGGATCGTGTTCTCGGCGCTGTCGTGGATCGTGATCGGCACCCTGCAAGTGCAGATGGATGGCGGCACCCCGACCTCGATGCTGTGGCAGGTCCTGCCGTATGCGCTGCTGACCTTCGGCGAAGTGCTGGTCGCGGCCACCGGGCTCGAATTTGCCTACAGCCAGTCGCCGCCGTCGATGAAGGGCGTGATCATGGCCTTCTGGTTCCTGTCCATCACCGTGGGCAGCCTGTGGGTCCTGATCGTCAACGCCAGCATCAAGAACGATGCGGTGATCTCGAATATCGCCACCAGCGGCTTTAGCGTCATCGCGTTCCAGATGTACTTCTTCGCCGGCTTTGCGTTCGTGGCCGCCGCCGTCTTCGGCTGGTATGCGACGCGCTACAAGATGATGGATAACTACCGTTCCGACGCCGCACCGGCCAAGGCGTAAAACCGGCCGCACCAAAGGCGGGGAAGCAGCCAGCTTTCCCGCCCCCACAACGATAAGGGGATCATCATGCGTAAATTGTTCCAGATAGCGTTAATGTGCTGCGCCGCCGTATTTTGCACCAGCAGTTTCGCCGCCAGCGACCATGGCAGCGCCGAGGAAGCCAAGGCGCTGGTGCAGAAGGTGATCGCCTACATGAAAGCGAATGGGCGCGAGAAAACCATCGCCGAAATCAACGACATGCAAAGCACGCGCTTTCGCGACCGCGACCTGTACGTGACCATCAACGACATGACCATGAGGAACCTGGCCCATGGCGCCAACGCCAAAATGCAGGGCAAGGAGCTGATTGACCTGAAGGACGCCGACGGCAAACCGTTCATGCGCGAACGCCTCGCCCTGCTCAAGACCAAAAACAACGGATGGCAGGACTACAAATTCGTCAACCCGGTCACCAAGCAGATCGAACCGAAGTCGATGTACTTCGAAAAATACGAAGACCTGGTCATCAACTGCGGCATCTACAAGTAAGTACGCCATCCGGGCGCCGCAAGCGCGGCGCCTGTTCCCCTCCTCTTCGCGCGGTTTTCCGCACGCCGCAACGGCTCTATTCCGGTTTTCCGCCATTTTTCATCCTCCTGCCAGCCCCTTTGCCCCTGCGCGCGGCGCCAGCGGCGCTGGCACGAAAGATGCAATGAGCATGGTGTAGTTAAACCATAACGGAGACCGTCGCATGAAAACCATCCACCACCTCGTCCTGGCGGCTGCCGCCCTGTCCGCGTCCGCCCAGGCGGCCGACAATGTCGTCAGGCTCGGCAACCTCAAATTCGCCCACTACGGCGCCGTTTCGTACATCAAGGAGATCGCGCCCAAGTGCGGCATCAAGGTCGAAGAAAACATGTTCGCCAAAGGCCCGGACGTGATGCAGGCGATCCTGTCGGGCGACCTCGATGTCGGCGCCACCGCATCGGAAGCGGCCATCTCCGGCCGCGCCAACGGTGCGCCGATCTACATCGTGGCCGGTTTCGCCAAGGGTGGCGCGCGCCTGGTCGCGCGCCCCGACGGCGGCATCAAGTCGGTCAAGGACCTCAAGGGCAAGAAGGTCGGCGTGACGCGCGGCGGCATCCATGAAGTTCTGCTGTACGCGCAGCTGGCCAGGCATGGCCTCTCCTGGTCCGATTCCGCCGGCAAGGACGTGCATGTCATCTACCTCGCCTTTGCGGACCTGAACCAGGCGCTGCTCGGCAAGAACCTGGACGCGATCATGCAAAGCGAGCCGCAATCGTCGCAGGCGATCAACAAGGGCTTCGGGATGGAAGTGATGAAGCCCTACGACACCCCGATCGGCGAGCCGGTACGCACCCTGGTCATGAGCGAAAAATTCTACAAGGAGAACCGCGCCACCGCCGCCAAGTTCATGAACTGCTTCGTGCAGGCCACCAAGCTGTTCATCGATAACAAGGCCGCCGGCGAAAAATACGTGCGCGAGTCGATGTTCAAGAACCAGATCACCAAGGACGACTTCGAGGACGCGATCGCCAACTCGCCCTACACCTACGACGTGACCATCGAGCATATCCAGACCACCACCGACGTGATGGCCAAGACCGGCACCGGCAAGATGCGCGTGCCGCCGGTGGCCAAGGACTGGGTCAAGACCGACCTGCTGGAGCAGGCCAAGAAGTCCCTGTCGGTTCAATAAGCGGAGGGCCTTCATGACTCAAGCTAAGTGGCGCGAAAGCGCCGTTGGATTCGTCGCGCCGGTCGTCATCATCGCCCTGTGGCAGGCTGGCGCCATGCTCGGATTGATCAATCCGCAGGTACTGCCATCGCCCTGGGCGGTGCTGCTCAAGTGGATCGAATACGCCCTGCCGCTCACCGCGTTCGACCCGGCCGCCGGTTCGCGCCTGGCATGGATGTTTTCCGGCGAACTGCTGATCGACACTGCCGGCAGCATGTACCGCGTGGTGGTCGGCTTTGTCATCGGCGCCGGACTGGCCCTGCCGCTCGGGCTGGCCATGGGATCGAGCCGCACCATGTACAACTGGCTCAACCCCCTGATGCAGGTGCTGCGCCCGATTCCGCCGATCGCCTACATTCCGCTGGCGATCCTGTGGTTCGGGCTTGGCAATGCGCCGGCCGTGTTCCTGATCGCCATCGGCGCGTTCTTCCCGGTGCTGATGAATACCATCGCCGGCGTGCGCCAGGTCGACAGCATCTACATCCGCGCCGCGCGCAACCTGGGCGCCAGCCAGAGCACCATGTTCCTGCGCGTGATGCTGCCGGCCGCCGTGCCGTACATCCTGTCCGGCGTGCGGATCGGGATCGGTACCGCCTTCATCGTCGTCATCGTCTCCGAAATGATCGCCGTGAACAACGGGCTCGGTTTCCGCATCCTGGAGGCGCGCGAATACTTCTGGTCCGACAAAATCGTCGCCGGCATGATCAGCATTGGCCTGCTCGGCCTGGCCATCGACATCGGCATGAATAAACTGAACAACCATTTGCTGCGCTGGCACCGCGGCCTGGAGACCTGAGATGACTTCCTCCCACATCGACGTTGCGAACGTCAGCAAAATCTTCAACGCGGGCGAGCGCGAAGTGACCGCCCTGCGCGACATCAACCTGCACATCCCCGACGGCCAGTTCGTCTGCCTGCTGGGGCCCTCGGGCTGCGGCAAGTCGACCCTGCTCAATGCGATTGCCGGCTTCTCGCTGCCATCGACCGGGACCATCGAAGCCAATGGCAAGCTGGTGACCAGTCCCGGACCGGATCGCGGCATGGTGTTCCAGGAGTACGCGCTGTTCCCCTGGATGACGGTCGAGAAAAACATCGGCTTCGGCCTCGGCATCAAGGGCATGCAGGCGGCGGAGATCGACAAGCGCGTCGGCGCCCTGCTCGAGATGCTGTCGCTGTCGGACTTCCGCCAACGGTTTCCGAAGGATCTGTCGGGCGGCATGCGCCAGCGCGTGGCGATCGCGCGCGTGCTGGCGCTCGACTCGCCCATCATGCTGATGGACGAACCGTTCGGCGCACTCGACGCGCTCACCCGGCGCAACCTGCAGGACGAGCTGCTGCGCATCTGGGCCGAGCTGAAAAAGACCATCGTGTTCGTCACCCACAGCATCGAAGAGGCGATCTACCTGGCCGACCGCATCATCGTGATGACCTACCGGCCCGGCACCGTCAAGCGCGACATCATCGTCGAACTGCCGCGCATGCGCGATCCCTCGTCGGCCGCCTTCAATGAGCTCAAGCGCGAGCTCGGGGCGCTGGTCATGGAAGAGCAGCAGCGCCACCACAACGACGAAATCCGGATGGCGGCTGTCGATTAAGAGCCTGTGCAGTAGAATCGACGCCACTCACCGTGGACCGCTCATGCACGTAAAACGACAACTCGCCTGGCTCCTCGCGCTGCTCGCCAGCGCGGGGCTGATTGCGGCCGCCTACCAGGTAGCGATGCGCCAGGGCGGAGCCGACGAACTCGAACGCGGCGCGCGCCAGTTGCAGCTGATGGCGCCCGAACTGGAGTCGGCGCTCGACAAGTTCGAGACCCTGCCCTACGTCGTCGGCCTGCAGGAGAACGTGGCCGCGCTCTTGACGCAACCGGGCGAGCGCGCGCGCATCGACCAGGTCAACCGCAGCTTGCAGGCGATCGCGCGCCAGTCGCGGGTCGGCGCGATCTATCTGATGGACCGCGACGGCAACACGCTCGCCGCCAGCAACTGGGACCTGCCGCTCACCTTCATGGGCCGCAACTTCGGCTACCGTCCGTATTTTCGCGAAGCGCTGGCCGGGCGCGCCGGCCGCTTCTACGGCATCGGCAGCACCACCAGCGAACCAGGTTACTTCATCGCCCAGCCGGTGATGCGGGGCGCGCGCGTGCTGGGCGTGGTCGCGGTCAAGATCAGCCTCGACGAATTCGCCCGGAACTGGGCCGGCAGCGAAGACACGATCGTGCTGGCCGACAGCGCCGACGTGGTGTTCCTGTCCAACCGGCCGCAATGGACGTACCGCAGCCTGCGCGCGCTCTCCGCCACCACCCAGCGCGAACTGGCCAGCACAGATCAATACGCGCGCCGTCCGATCGCGCCCATCGACGGCCAGGTGCCGCCGCATGCGGCGCGCCGGACCGGCCCCCTGGGCTGGCAGCTGATGCTGTTCCCGGCGCCGGACCGGGTGCGGCGCATGGCGGCCTTGTGGGCGCTGGCCGCCGCGCTGGTGGCGGCCAGCGCCGTCGTCGCCGCATGGGCCTTGTACCAGCGCCGTCGGCGGCTGGAAGAGCGCCAGGCCGCCAACGCAGCATTGCAGCGCGCCGCCGGCGAACTCGATCTGCGGCTGGCCGAGCGCACCGCGCTGCTGCGCCAGGCCAACGACGACCTGGAGGCGCGCTACGCCACGCTGAAAGAAACCGAGCACGTACTGCGCTCGACCCAGGACCAGCTGGTCCAGGCGGGCAAGCTGGCGATGCTGGGCCAGATGGCGGCCGGCGTCACGCATGAACTGAACCAGCCGCTGGCGGCGATCCGCGCGTTTGCCGACAACGCCCGCACCTTTCTCGAACGTGGCCAGCAAGCGCAGGCCAGCGCCAACCTGACCCACATCAGCGACGCCAGCGCGCGCATGGGCGCCATCATCGGCCAGTTGAAGGGTTTTGCGCGGCGCAGCGACGCCGTGGCGACGGTCGACATCGCCCAGTCGCTGGCCGCCTCGGCGTTTTTGCTGCAGGGCGAATTCAAGCGGCTCGGCGTTGCGCTGGCGCTGCCGCCGCCGCTGTCGTCGCCGAACCAGCTGCTGATCACCGGCGACGCCGTGCGCATCGAACAGGTGCTCATCAACCTGCTGCGCAATGCGCTCGACGCCGTCGACGAGGCCGACGTGCGCGAAGTGTCGGTCACGCTCGCGCAGATCGATGGTTACGCCGTGGTGCGCATTGCCGACAGCGGCCCGGGCTTGTCCGACAGCGTGGCCGCGCACCTGTTCGAACCGTTCTTTACCACCAAGCCGTCGGGCAAGGGCCTCGGGCTCGGGCTCGCGATATCATCATCGATCGTGCAAGCCATGAACGGACAGCTCGAAGGCAGCAACCGCCCCGGCGGCGGTGCCCAGTTCGAAGTGCGCCTGCCGCTGCCGGGCGGAGAAACCAACGAGGGAAACGAATGAAGACCATGCAAGCCATCCTGGTGGAAGACGAAGCCCCGCTGCGCCTGGCCACGACCCAGACGCTGGAACTGGGAGGCTTTTCCGTGAACGCCTACGCCAGCGCCGAGGAAGCGCAAGGCGCGCTCGATGCGGCGTTCGATGGCGTGATCGTCAGCGACGTGCGCCTGCCCGGGCGCTCGGGCCTGGACCTGCTGGCGCAAGTGGTGGCGCTGGACGCGGAACTGCCCATGATTATGGTGACCGGCCATGGCGATGTGGCGATGGCGGTCGGCGCCATGCGCGCCGGCGCCTACGACTTCATCGAAAAGCCGTTCGGCGCCGAGCGCCTGCTCGATGCGGTCCGGCGCGCCCAGGAACGGCGTTCGCTGGTGCTCGAAAACCGGCGCCTCAAGACCGCGTGGGCGCTGCATCCCGATACGCCGCAACTGGTGGGACGTTCCGACGCCATCGAACGGCTCAAGGTATTGGTGCGCAATATCGCGCCGGCCGGCGTCGACATCCTGATCAACGGCCAGACCGGCACCGGCAAGGAAGTCGTCGCCCGCCTGATTCATGCGGCCAGCGCGCGCAAGGGGAATTTTGTCGCCATCAATTGCGGCGCCCTGCCCGAGTCGGTGTTCGAGAGCGAGATGTTCGGGCACGAGGTGGGGGCGTTTACGGGCGCGCACAAACGCCGCATCGGCAAGCTCGAATACGCCAACGGCGGCACCCTGTTCCTCGACGAGATCGAGAGCATGCCGATGGCGCTGCAGGTCAAGCTGCTGCGCGTGCTGCAGGAACGCCAGCTTGAGCGCCTGGGCGGGAACGAGGCGATCGCCGTGAACTTTCGCATTATCGCAGCCAGCAAGGCCGACCTGCTGGAACTGAGTAACGAAGGGCGCTTTCGCGAAGATCTGTACTACCGGATCGGCGTGGCCACCATCGATTTGCCGCGCCTGAACGAACGGCGTGACGACATTGCGCTGCTGATGGCGCATTTTACGCAGGATGCGGCGCAGCGCTACGGGCGCGCGGCGCCGCAGTGGAGCAGCGAGCAAATGCGTCAGTGGCAGGCGGCCGAGTGGCCGGGCAATGTGCGCGAGCTGCGCAACTTCGCCGAGCGGCTGGTGCTCGGCATCGTCGCCACGCCAGCGCCGGCGCCGGCCGCCACCCCCGTTCCTGGCGCCGCCTTGACCCTGCCGCAGCAGCTCGACGCGTATGAGCGTGATCTGATCGCCAGAGCGCTCGACGCGGTCGACGGCAACGTCTCCACCGCCGCCGACCAACTCGGCGTGCCACGCAAAACCCTGTACGACAAGCTGAAAAAATATCAGCTGGCGCCCGGACGAAAGATGTAATTTCACTACAAAGTCGCCGGAAATGTGTGAAAATCGGTGGCTTGGGCAAAAAGATGGTGTAGCAAAGATACCTCTTGCCCGGGCACTTCTCTCACGACGATACCGGACGCCAGATGAATTTTGCACTTTTCGGGGCCGCGATTCTCGCCGGCGCAAACGCCACGGCCTCAAACGCCGGCGTGGCGGCGGTCTGCGACAGCGACGCTTTTCAAACCGTCTTGCAGCCGTCACACGGCAGCATCGAGGCGCGCGCCGTCTGGCTGGACCGGCGGCTGGCGCAATGGCCCGGCATGGAGAACACGGGGCGCTTCAAGCTGTATCACTCGCCCCATGGGCGCATCGTCGCGCCGGCCGGCGGCACGGTCGGCGGCGCTTCCGGCGCACTCTCGCTCGCCGCGCTCAGCGACGCCCTGGCGCCCGAGCTGGCGCAGCGCTTCAAGTATGTGGGCAAAGGCGTGCTGCTCGCCGTGGCGGCATCCGACCTGGCGCGCCTGCCCGGCCTGCACCGCCAGCAGCTGGTACTGGTGCAGGAAGACGCAGACGGAAAAGTGCGCGCGGCGACAAGGCTGCAAGCGGCCGGCGCGCTCGACGATCTGTATGCCGCTGCCGAATCGGCGGGCGATCTTGGCGCCGTGCCGGCGCGCCGCGGCACCACCTTCAGGCTGTGGGCGCCGACTGCGCAACGCGTATCCCTGTGCACCTACGACAGCGGCAGCGGACGCGCACAGGCGCTTGATGCGATGCGGTTCGACCACGCCACCGGCATCTGGAGCGCCACGCGAAAAGGCGACCTGTCCGGCAAATACTATACCTATGCCGTCGACGTGGTGGCCGACGGCACGGGCCTGGTCCGCAACAGGGTAACCGACCCGTATTCGGTCAGCCTGACGACCGACTCGAAGCGCAGCTATATCGCCGACCTGTCGTCGGCGCGGCTCAAGCCGGCCGGCTGGGACACCTCGGCGCCGCCCGCGAGCGTGAAGGCGCAGACCGACATGGCGGTCTACGAGCTGCATGTGCGCGATTTTTCGATCAACGACGCCACCGTGCCGGCAGCGCAGCGCGGCAAGTACGCCGCCTTTTCCCAAGCCGGCTCGAACGGCATGAAGCACCTTGCCGCCCTGGCTAGCGCCGGCATGACCGACATCCACCTGCTGCCGGTGTACGACATCGCCAGCATCCCGGAGCGCG
The DNA here is from genome assembly GCF_011682145.1 of Massilia mucilaginosa. Taxonomy (GTDB): domain Bacteria; phylum Pseudomonadota; class Gammaproteobacteria; order Burkholderiales; family Burkholderiaceae_D; genus Telluria_A; species Telluria_A mucilaginosa. The sequence continues at coordinate 30,368 of NZ_WHJH01000058.1, read as the reverse complement.
GCTGCGCGCAGCCCGTTCCCACGGGCGCGGCCGATGGCGAAGCGCAGCAGGCGCTGGTCATGCAGACGGCGGCGACCGACTGCTTCAACTGGGGCTACGATCCGTATCACTACAACGCGCCGGAGGGCAGCTACGCCAGCGATGCGTTCGACGCCGCCACGCGCATCGTCGAACTGCGCGGCATGGTCATGAACCTGCACCGGGCCGGCCTGCGGGTCGGCATGGACGTGGTCTACAACCACACCTTCGCCTCCGGCCAGAAAGAAAAATCGCTCCTCGACCGTATCGTGCCCGGCTACTACCAGCGCTTGAACGCGGCCGGCGGCGTCGAGCAATCGACCTGCTGCGACAACACCGCCACCGAAAACCGCATGATGGGCAAACTCATGATCGACTCGGCCGCCTTGTGGGCGCGCGAGTACAAGATCGACTCCTTCCGCTTCGACCTGATGGGGCACCAGCCGCGCGCGGCGATGGAGCGGCTGCAGGCGCGTGTTAACGCGGCCGCCGGACGCCACGTGCAATTGATCGGCGAAGGCTGGAACTTCGGCGAAGTGGCCGACGGCGCGCGCTTCGTGCAAGCGTCGCAACTGTCGCTCAACGGCAGCGGCATCGGCACCTTCAGCGACCGCGCACGCGACCATGTGCGCGGCGGCTCGGCGGCCGATGCCGGAGCGGACATGATCGGGCGCCAGGGTTTCATCAACGGCCTGGTGTACGACCCGAATGCGCTGGCCGGGGAGCGTCCGCTGGCGGACCTGATGCAGGCGGCCGACATGGTGCGGGTGGGACTGGCCGGTTCGCTGCGCAGCTACGCCATGCAAACGTACAAGGACAGCACGCTGCCACTGGCCGCCATCGACTACAACGGCCAGCCGGCGGGGTATGCCAGCGAACCCGGCGAGGCGGTCAACTACGTCGAGAATCACGACAACCAGACCCTGTACGACATGAATGTGTTCAAGCTGCCGCTGGCGACAAGCAGCGCGGAGCGCGCGCGCGTGCAGGTGCTGGGGGCGGCGATCAATGCGTTCAGCCAGGGCGTGGCCTACTTCCATGCCGGGATCGATACCTTGCGTTCGAAGTCGATGGACCGCAACAGCTTCAATTCCGGCGACTGGTTCAACCGCATCGACTGGACCTACCAGGACAACTACTTCGGCACCGGCGCTCCGCCGGCCGGCGACAACGCCAAAGACTACGCGCTGATCAAACCCCTGCTGGCCAATGCCGCGCTCAAGCCCGCGCCGGCCGATATCGCCTTTACGCGCGATGCGTTTCGGGACCTGTTGACAATCCGCGCCAGCTCCACCCTGTTCCGCATGCGCAGCGCGCACGATGTTGGCAAGCGCCTGCGCTTCCACAACACCGGGTCGAAACAGGTGCCCACCGTGATTGCGGCGCACATCGACGGCACGGGCTACGCCGGCGCCGGTTTCGCGGGCGTGGCGTACTTCATCAATGTGGACAAGATGGCGCACACCCTGGATGTGGCGGAACTGCGCGGCAAGCGCCTGCGCCTGCATCCGGTGCATGCGGCGCCCACAGCGGCAGACCAGCGCGCCGCTGCCAGTACCTACGACAGCGCGACGGGGCGGTTTACCATCCCGGCACGCAGCGCCGTGGTGTTCGTGGAGTGAACCTGGCTTAGATGTCCAGGTGCGAGATCAGCGAGCGCTTTTTATCGTGATCGGACGCATCGTCACCCTGCGCGCCGAGCGAAATGCCCACCGACAGAATGTCGATCAGCAGCAGCTGCAGCACGCGCGAGATCATCGACAGGAAGCTGGTGCTGTCCTCGCTGTGATCGACCGCCAGGCAAATGGTGGCGCGCTTGGCCAGCGCCGATTTGCTGCTGGTGATGGCGATGACGTCGGCCCCGGTGGCGCGCGCCGCATCCACCGCCGCCAGCAGTTCCGGCAACTGGCCCGAGGTGGAAATGGCGATCACCACATCGCCCGGCTTGAGTAGTTCGGCCGCCAGGCTGAAAAGGTGCGAGTCGCCATACGACGACGTGGGAATGCGGAAGCGGAAGAACTTGTGCTGGCCGTCCAGCGCCACCACGCGCGCATTGCCCATCGCGTAGAACTCGACGCGGTTGGCCTTGCGCAGCAGCGCGATGGCACGGTCGATCGAGACCACGTCGAGCTGGTCGCGGAATTTCAGGATCGCCGAGACGGTGTTGTCGATCACCTTGGCCGACAGGTCGTGCGTACTGTCGGACACGCGCACCTGGCTGTGGCGCACGGGAATGGTGCCGGTCAGGCTGCTCGCGAACTTGAGCTTGAAGTCGGCCAGGCCCAAAAAGCCCAGCGAGCGGCAGAAGCGGATCACGGTCGGCTGGCTCACATCGGCCAGGCGCGCGATTTCCGCGATCGGTTCGCCCAGCACCTTGCGCGGGTGTTCCAGCACCAGCGTGGCCACGCGCTGTTCGGCGGGCGACAGTTCGTGCTGCAAATGCTGCACGCGCTCCATCAGCGTGTTGGCGCCGCTGCGTCCGCGCAGGTGTTCCGACAGGATCGTCGCCACGCCGATGAAGGCCGGGTTGGGAATCATGATCACGTAGGTCGGGATCTGGCCCAGATAGGAGGAAAAGCGCCCCTTGGCTTCGAAGCGTGCGCGAAACGGCGATGTGACGAACCACTCGCCCATGCGCGGCACGATGCCGCCGCCGATGAAAATGCCGCCGAATGCGCCGAGCGTGACCGCCAGGTTGGCGGCGGCGCCGCCGAGCATGCCGCAAAAGCACTCGAGCACTTCGAGGCAGAGCGCGTCCTTGTCGTCGAGCGCGCCGGCGATGATCTCGGGCGAGGTGCGTGGCGCGGCCTGCACGCCGTTGCGCTGGGCCAGCGCGCGGTAGATCAGTTCCATGCCGGGGCCGGAGATGAGGCGCTCGTTCGATACGTGCGGCCACTCCTTCCATGCGTACTGCAGGATCGCGAATTCGCGCTCGTCGGCCGGGGCGAAATTGACGTGGCCACCTTCGCTGCCGAGGGTGACGAAGCCGTCGACGGTCGGGATCATGCCCGAGACGCCAAGGCCGGTGCCCGGCCCCACCACGCCGATGACGGCGTTTGCCGCCGGGGCGCCGCCGCCGACCTGCATCAAGTCGGCGCCGGACAGGCCGGGCAGCGACATCGCCAGGGCGGTGAAGTCGTTCACGATCAGCAGCGTGTTCAGTCCCAGTTCGCGGCGCACTTCATCGGTGGAGAATTGCCAGTCGCGGTTGGTCATGCGGATCAAGTCGCCGCTGATCGGATTGGCGAGGGCGAAGGCGGCGTGATTGATGCGAATGCCGGCGTGGTCGGCCAGATAGGTATGGAGCAGCGGGACGATGCCGGGGAAGTCGTCGCATTTGAGCACGCGCACCGAGCGCAGGACGCCGGGGGCGGTTTCAAGGGCAAAGCGCGCGTGGGTCGCGCCGATATCGGCCAGCAGACGGGGACCGTCGGCGTAGGCGGTACGGCTGTACTTTTGTTCTGATTCGTTTTCTTTGGTCATCGCGGTCGCTTCGGACAGTTCGGGCAATCGCGCGTAGCATACCCTATTGCGTGAAATGTATGAAATGCCCCTGCCCAGGCAGGGGCGCGCGCATCAGTTGGCGATCAGCACAATGCCGTTCCTGGTGTGGAAATCGACCTTCCCGCCCGCCACCACGGCCTTCTTGCCCGAGTAGTAATCGGTCACCGACTCGCCATCACGGAAAATCGGCGCCACCACGATCGGCGCCGACTTGTCGGTCGGCAGATCAAGCCCCACCACCACCCGATCCTTCTCGTACGTGCGCGCAAAAACATACGGCACCGCTTGCAGCTTGCGGTGCTCGCCCGCACCCACCGCCGGATGCATCTGGCGGAAGCGGCCGATGATGCCCCAGTGCTTGCGCACATCCGCAATACGATAGCCGTCGCGCTGCGCATTACTGGCCAGTTCTTCCCAGTTCATGAATGAGCGCAGCACCGCGTCGCCCTTCGCACCCGCGTGCGTGAGCAGGCGCGCAGTCTCGTCGCCGTAATAAATCTGCGCCACGCCGGGCGAGAGCAGCAGCTTCACCGCAGAATCGAAAGGACGCGTGCGCGCCGGATCGAACGGTGCCGCGTCGTCGTGCGAGCTCAGATAGTTGATCACCGAATAGCCGCGCAGTGGTCCCGCCAGCAGCGCGGCGTAGCGGCCGAACATGGCGTCGTAGCCGCCCTTGGCGTCGGACGTCATGCTGAAATTGATCACGCTGTCGAAGCCATTGTCGTAAAAGTCGACGAAGGTTTCGCCACCCATGTCGAACTGGTGCGCGTGGCGCAGCGAGTAGTTATAGACTTCGGCCGTCATGTAGAACTTGCCGTCGCCAAGGCGCTTGGACGGATTCTCGCGCTTCCAGTCTTCGAACGCCTTGCTGGCGACCTTTTTCAGGTCCTTCCACACGCGCGGTTCGACATGCTTGGCCGTGTCGGCCCTGAAGCCGTCGAAGCCGTACTTGCGCACCCAGTCCGCGTGCCATTTCATCAGGTAGTAGCGCGGCGCGCGCGGGTAACCGGTCTCCTTGAAAAAGGCGTCCAGGCTCGCCACTTCGCGTTCATAGCGCCCTTCTTCCTTCCACTTGGCCACCAGCGCCGGCGGCAGGGCGGCCGGGCGGTCGGTGTCGGTACGGAAGTCCGGCAGGTTCTTCACCAGCGTGCAGTCGATGGTGGTGCGCGCATCCTTGAAAGCGCACACCGGTGCGGTGCGTACCCAGTCCTTCGGCCATACAGGATCGAGTGCCGTCACCGGGCCGGTATGGTTCATCACCACGTCGAGAAGCACGCGGATGCCGTTGGCGTGGGCCGTATCGACCAGTTCCTGCAGGTCCGCTTCGGTGCCGAGGTTGGCGTCGACCTTGGTGAAGTCGCGCGCCCAGTAGCCGTGAAAGCCGTAGGATTTGCCGGTGCCTTCATCGGTGCCGGCATGAATCTGCTCGACCGGCGGCGTGATCCAGATCGCATCGACGCCCAGCTCCTTGAAGTAGCCTTCCTTGATCTTGGCCGTCACCCCGGCCAGGTCGCCGCCCATGTAACCGCGCAGCGGCGCCGCATCGGCCTTGCGCCCGTAGGCCAGGTCGTTGGCCTTGTTGCCGTTGTTGAAGCGGTCCGTCAACAGGAAATACACAGTCGCGTTTTCCCACACAAACGGGGTGCGCGCCGCCGGCGGGGCGGCGCTGACGTGGGCGGCGCCGAAGGTCAGCGCCAGTGAGACTGCAAGTGCGGAAAATTTCATGTATTCCCTGTGGGTTGTGGTGAATCAGGTTGTAACCGTCGGCCGGTCGCGCCCCGTACGCTGATGCAGGCCGGCCAGCCGGTCGGCAATCGCAGCCAGGCCAGCCAGCACTTCCTGCGCCGGCATGCCGTGCATGGCCAGGTCGGCCTCGTAACGTTCGAGGTAAAGACGGATGGTGGCGCCTTCGGTCCCGGTGCCGGACAGGCGGAACACGATGCGCGAACCATCTGTCATCACGATGCGCACGCCCTGCTTGCTGGCGATGCTGCCGTCGACCGGGTCCTTGTAAACAAAATCGTCGGCGAAATCGACAGTGTAGCCGTCGATGACCTGGCCGGCCAGTGCGGACAGCTGTTCGCGCAGGTGCGCCATCAGTCCTTCCGCCGCCTTGGACTCGACTGCTTCGTAGTCGTGGCGCGAGTAGTAATTGCGGCCGAAACGTGCCCAGTGCTCGCGCACCAGCGTCTCGACCGGTTTGCCGCCTGCGGCCAGCAGGTTAAGCCAGAACAGCACCGCCCACAAGCCATCCTTTTCGCGGATATGGCTTGACCCCGTGCCGTAGCTCTCTTCGCCGCACAGGGTCACCATGCCGGCGTCCATCAGGTTGCCGAAGTATTTCCAGCCGGTCGGCGTTTCGTGGCACGGCACCTTGAGCGCTTGCGCCACGCGGTCGGGCGCGGTGGAGGTGGGCATGGAGCGCGCGATGCCCTTGATGCCGCCGCGGTAGCCCGGTGCCACGCCCGCATTGGCGGCGATGATGGCCAGGCTGTCGGATGGGGTGACGGCGATGCCGCGCCCGACGATCATGTTGCGGTCGGCGTCGCCGTCCGACGCCGCCCCGAAGTCCGGCGCGTCCGGCCCCGACATCAGCGCTACCAGTTCGGCCGCGTTGACCGGGTTCGGATCGGGATGATGGCCGCCGAAGTCTTCGAGCGGGGTGCCGTTGATGACGGTGCCGGCTGGTGCGCCGAGCAAGCCTTCGAGAATCGCATGCGCGTACGGACCGGAGACGGCGTGCATGCCGTCGAAACGCATGGTGAAGCCGCCCGCGAACAGGGCCTTGATGGCGGCAAAATCGAACAGCTCGCCCATCAAGTCCGCATAGTCGGCCACCGGGTCGATCACTTCCACGTCCATCTGCTCGATGCGCGCGCTGCCGATGGCATCGAGATCGAGGTCGCCGGCGTCGCTGGTGCGGTATTCGGTGAGAACACGGGTCTGCTCGTAGATGGCGTCGGTGATTTTTTCCGGCGCCGGTCCACCGTTGGCGATGTTGTACTTGATGCCGAAGTCGCCATCGGGTCCGCCGGGATTATGGCTGGCCGAGAGCACGATGCCGCCCGACGCGCCACGCTTACGCACCACGCAACTCAGGGCCGGCGTGGACAGAATGCCGCCCTGCCCGACCAGCACCCTGGCAAAGCCGTGGGCCGCCGCCATGCGCAGGATGACCTGGACCGCGTGGCGGTTGAAATAGCGCCCGTCGCCGCCTAAAACCAGCGTCTGGCCGGCGCAGTCGCCGAGCGAATTGAAAATCGACTGCACGAAGTTTTCGAGGTAAGCGGGTTGCTGGAACTCGCTGACCTTCTTGCGCAAGCCGGAGGTGCCGGGGCGTTGTCCGGCAAAAGCCGTGGTGTTCACTGTATGGATGGTCATTTTTACTCCTGTCTGTTAACAATACGATACGACAGGTGGAAAAATTTCGACGCCACCTTAGGCGGTCTGCTCGCCTTTATCGGTCACGAAGACGGTCAGCAAGCCGCCGATGGCCATGCAGGCACCGGCCAGCAGCAGGGTCGCCACCGGACGCCCGCCCAGCAGGGCCGCGCTGATCGGACCAAGAATCAGGCCGCCGATGATCTGCGGGATCACGACGAAGAAATTGAAGACGCCCATGTAGAAACCCATGCGCTCCGCCGGCAGCGCGCCGGCCAGGATTGCATACGGCACGGTGAGAATGCTGGCCCACGCGATGCCCACGCCGACCATTGGAATGAGCAGCATCTCTTTTTGCGTGATGAAGAAAATGCTGGCCAGGCTGATGCCGCCGATGACCAGGCAAGCCAGGTGCGTCATCTTGCGGTTGGTGCGGCGCGCGATCACCGGCAGGATAAAGGCGGCAATGGCCGACACGCCGTTATACACGGCGAACATCACGCCGACCCAGTTGCCGGCGCTCTGGAATGCGGCCGACTGCGCGTCGACCGTGCCGAAGACGTTTTCGGCCACGGCCGGGGTGGTGTTGACCCACATTGTAAACAGCGCCAGCCACGAGAAAAAGCTCACGCTCGCCAGCTGCACCATGGTGCGCGGCATGGTGGTGAAGCCTTTGAAGATTTCGCGCAGCGCCGTCAGGGTGCCCTTGCGCTGCTCCACCTCGGCGCGGAAGGCCTTCATGTCTTGCGGCGCCGTTTCGCGCGTGGTGATCACGGTCCACGACACCGCGCCGATAAAGGCCAGGCCGCCGGCATAGAACGAATAGCGCACCGTGTCCGGAATGCCGCCATTCACGGGGATATTGCTGACGTTGAACCACTCGGTGAAGATGGTCGGCAGCAGCGAGGCGATCACCGAGCCGCAGCCGATGAAGAAGGTCTGCATCGCGAAGCCCGAGGTCTGCTGGGCCGGATGCAGCTTGTCGCCCACGAAAGCGCGGAACGGCTCCATCGACACGTTGATCGACGCGTCCATCATCCACAGCACGAACACCGCCATCCACAGCGACGAGGAATTGGGCATCATGAACATGGCGACGGTGGCCAATATCGCGCCGAGGAAGAAGAACGGACGGCGGCGTCCCCAGAACGGATGCCAGGTGTTGTCGCTCAGGTAGCCGATGACCGGTTGCACCAGGAGGCCGGTGACCGGCGCGGCGAGCCAGAACAGCGGCAGGTCGTCGGCGTTCGCGCCCAGGGTCGAGAAAATGCGGCTGGTGTTGGCGTTTTGCAGGGCAAACCCGAACTGGATGCCAAAGAAGCCGAAGCTCATGTTCCACAACTGCCAGAAGCTCAGGCGTGGTTTGATCGGCGGGAATTGCATCTGCATCGGGAGTCTCCAGGCGTTTGGCTACGCATTCTATTTGTAGGAAAATAACATGGCGATTTCTAAGTGTCAATCTAAACAGTTCCATAGTAGAATCCCCGCAGGAAGCCGGTTGAATCACACAACAAATTCATGATTTTGTAGTCAAATAACAGAACAAGATGGGGACATGATGCTGGACATGCAGAAGCGCCTGAACAAGCTTTTTTACGCGACCCTGAGTTTGCCGTCGACGGCCATGGGATTCGCGCTGAGTATCCAGATTTCGGCGCTGAGCTGGATTTTGAGCACGCGCTTCAACCTTCAGATCCATGAAATCGGCATCGTTTGGGCGGCCGGGCCGGTGGCCGGCATTTTTGGCCAGGTGATCATCGGCTTGATCAGCGACGATGCCTGGTTCTGGGGTGGACGGCGCCGGCCTTTCATCCTGATCGGCGGCACCCTGGCCGCGCTGATGGTGTTCCTGCTGCCGCGCATCGACATAGTTGGCGATTTTTTGGGCATCAAGAATATTCTCATCGTGGCGGTCATCGTCGCGCTGACGCTGGACCTGTCGATCAACATCAGCTTCAACCCGACCCGCTCGATTATCGCCGACGTGACGCCGGAAGGCGAAGCGCGCACGCTCGGCTACACCTGGATGCAGACCATCTCGGGCTTCTTCGGCGTGATGGCCTACCTGATCGGCGCGACCGTGGGCAACGACGTGCTCATTTCGGTCGGCGCGGGCATTGTGTTCGTGTTCTCGGTGGTGCCGATGTTCTTCATCAAGGAAGAACGCGAGATGGTCAAACAGAGCGAGACCGCAGCCGCCACCAAGGCCGACTGGGGCCAGCTGTGGCGCATCTACATTGCACACGGCTTCGCGTGGCTTGGCGTGCAGTCGATGTTCGTCTACACCTATGGCTTTATCCAGCAGCAGCTGGTGCCGGCGGGGTTGGCCACCAAGGCGGCCAACGAGATGAGCGGGCAGATTATCGGCTACGCCTTCGCGGTCATGAATACGGTAGGCTTCCTGTTGCCGGCGCTGGTGCTCGCGCCGCTGGCGCGCAAGATCGGACGCGTACACACGCAGGCAGGCTGCATCGCCATCATGGCGGTCGGGTACTTTTTGATCGCTAACATGGCGCGCACGCCGATGATGCTGTACGCGCTGATGGCGGTGGTGGGCATCGGCTGGAGCGCGGTCGTCAGCCTGCCGTTTGCGATCATGAGCGACAAGGTGGACAAGAGCCGCATGGGGTTTTTCATGGGTGTGTTCAACCTGTCGGTGGTACTGCCGCAGCTGATGTCGACCGGTGTGGGCTTTGTGCTGAAAAAGGCGCCCGACCAGAGTACCTTGTTTACCATTTGCGGCGTCTCGCTGGCGATATCGGCAGCCTTGTGGTGCCTGGTGAAGGACGAGGCGCCGGCTACGCACGCTGCGATGCCCGCTCCCGCACACTGATCCTCAACATTGTCCGCACTTCGCCTTGTCGTCCCGCCGCTTCACCGAAAGCGCTTCACCGAAAGATATACAGATCAATATGGGCTATACAATTGAGCTTGAAGAAATCATCGATTATCCACCGGCCAAATTACGCGAGTTCCATGCGTACGGCTATGAGTACATCGATAATCGCCAGTTCGCACTCACGCCCGAAGCCGTGCTGGGAAGCAGCGAGAAGGCGTTACCCTATATCGAGGAAGCGAAACGTCTCTTTCGCGAGATGGACTGGCCAGGCGATGGCGAGGTCGAACTACTCTGGATTCCACCATTCGCGTTTCCGTACGCCTCGCGGGTTGCGCCGGTTGGCGTCGCGGTCTGGCACGTCAAGCAGCACGAGGATGGTATCTCCTACCTGCTCTCTCCGATTGCGCTGCCATTTGAAGAATTCGCTTATGCCAACGACGCTTGATGGCGGCATGGCTGGCCGGCCGAAGTCACGCACAGGAAAACGCATACGCATGAAATCCATCGCGAGAAACCTGAAAGCCTGGGCGGCCTTGATCGCCATGACGCTCGCTTCACTCTCCGGTGCGCACGCGGCCGACAGGGTGGATATGGGCAGCTTTTCGATAGCGCCACTGCCTGGGTGGCATACCGAGTCGGATAAAGGACGGCGCCTCTTTTCGATCAAGACAAAGCTGGCGCAGCTCCCGATGCTGATCCTTGAGACATGCAAAGTGGGAAGCGGAGATTCCTGTCCGTCGAAGTGCGACTTTGCAGAGATCGAACGGTCGGGAATCGCGGCCGATCCACCGCTCGCGTTGACACCGGTCCAGCGCCAGGGTGCTTACCTCGAGTATGAGGCATCGAACCAGGCGACGACCTCCGAAGGAACAGTTTACACATCCGTTCGCCTGCTATGCGCGCCTGCCGCGTTCATCTATGCAGCGCAACTGGACACGGGTTCCGCGCAACAGGCACGCCGGGATCTGGAAGCAGTCCTCAGCACAATCAAATGGAGCAAATAGGAGCCCCATTCGATGGCGGCTGCGCGGCAAGCCGTCGCTGGCAATGCGCTTGCGCGCCAGTCACCGGGTTCGCTGCGAGGTAACACCCAAACAAAATGGGCAGCCGAAGCTGCCCATTGTTTTACCCGCCTGCCGCTTTACTCCGGCTTGGCCAGCTTGCGTGCTTCCTTCTTGGCCTTGGTGGCCGCGTCGTACGGCTTTTTAGGTCCGAGCTTTTTCTCTTCAAAACGACGGTCGCCCGCTTTTTTCGGAGCCGCCTTCTTGACCGCCGGCGCTTCGCCATCACGGGTAATGTTGAGCTGCTGGCCAGCGACCCACACACCCTTGAGGTGGTCGATCAGGTCGGCCGGCATGTCGACCGGCAGGTCGAGCGTGCTGTAGTCGTCGTAGATCTCGATGCGGCCGATGAACTTGGACTCGATGTTCGCTTCGTTGGCAATCGCGCCGACGATGTTGCCCGGCTTGACGCCATGCGCATGACCGACTTCGATGCGGAAGGTACCCATGCCTTCTTCCGACGGACGCGAAACGCGTTCGCGCTTGAACGCCGGCGCATCGCCACGGTCGCCGCGCTCGCTGCGCATTGGCGCGTCGGAACGCGGTGCGCGCGCGGCAGGCGCGTTTTCTTGCCACGAAGGCGCGTTCTTGGCGTCGCGGTTCGGTTTTTCCAGCAGCAGCGGAATGTCGCCGCGCGCCAGCTTGGCCAGCGCCGCTGCGATTTCGACGGCGGGCACGTTCTGCTCGCGCTCATACTCTTCGATCAGCGAACGGAATACATCGAGTCCGCCGGCGGCCAGCATTTCGGTGATCTGGTCCTTGAATTTGGCGATCCGCACGTCGTTGACGGCTTTCACGGTTGGCAAGGTCAGTGGCGCCACCGGCTGGCGCGTGGCGCGTTCGATCGCTTTGAGCAAACCCTGCTCGCGCGGGGTGATAAACAAAATCGCTTCGCCGCTGCGGCCCGCGCGGCCGGTACGGCCGATACGGTGGGTGTAGCTTTCAGGGTCCGACGGCACGTCGTAGTTGATCACGTGGCTGATGCGTTCCACGTCCAGGCCGCGCGCGGCGACGTCGGTGGCGACCAGGATGTCGATCTTGCCGTTCTTGAGCTGCTCGATGGTGCGCTCGCGCTGCGTTTGCTGCATGTCGCCGTTGATGGCGGTGGCCGCGAAGCCGCGTGCCTGCAGCTTGGTCGCCAGTTCTTCGGTACCGAGCTTGGTGCGGGCGAAAATGATCATGCCGTCGAACGGTTCGGCTTCGAGGATGCGGGTCAGCGCTTCGAGCTTTTGCATGCCGCTCACCATCCAGTAACGCTGGCGGATGTTATCGGCGGTGCCGGTTTTTGCGGCGACCGTCACTTCAGCCGGATCGCGCAGGTAGGTCTTGGCGATGCGTTTGATCGCGGACGGCATGGTGGCCGAGAACAGCGCGGTCTGGCGCGATTCAGGAGTTTTTTGCAGAATCTGTTCGACGTCGTCGATAAAGCCCATGCGCAGCATCTCGTCGGCTTCGTCGAGTACCAGCGTCTTGAGCTTGGACAGGTCGAGCGAACCTTTTTCGAGGTGGTCGATGACGCGGCCCGGGGTGCCGACGATCACGTGCACGCCGCGGCGCAGCGCCTGCAGCTGGGGACCGTAACTCTGGCCGCCGTAGATCGGCAGGACGTGGAAATCCTTGATGTGGGTTGCGTACTTCTGGAACGCTTCGGCGACCTGGATCGCCAGTTCGCGGGTTGGAGCTAACACCAGCGCCTGCGGCGACTGCTGCTTGATGTCGATGCGCGACAAAATCGGCAGCGCGAAGGCCGCGGTCTTGCCGGTTCCGGTCTGGGCCTGCCCCAGCACGTCGCGATTGGCCAGGAGCAGCGGGATGGTGGCAGCCTGGATCGGCGACGGCGTTTCGTAACCGACCTCTTTCATGACCTTCAGCACTTGGGCGCTCAGGTTGAGTTCGGAAAACAGTAATACAGGGGTTTCAGACATAGGACACTCACAATTTGACTAGCTAGCCCGACGGGAAAGCATCCTGCAGTTTACTCTCTTGTAGTCCAGAATGCGATTTTTTGTAACGGAGTTGCGTGCAAGTGGGGCGTAATTGAGGCTATTCGTGCAATCTGGCGTTGTTGGCGCCCGTCGCCGCTCATCCCCCAAAACGACACAACCCCGCCACACTCGCGTGCAACGGGGTTGTTTTCAGCGCCGGGATCGCCCCGGCAGCCTGGGCATCAGAACTTGTAGTTGGCGCCCATCAGGAAGGTGCGGCCATACTTCTGGTATTCCAGCGGCTTGTTGCGGTCGCCGCCGTAGGTTTCGTACGCGGTGTCGCCAACGTTATTGACCTGCAACACCACGCCCAGGCCCTTCAAGCTGCCTTCGGTGAAGTTGTAACCAATCTGGAAGTCGACCACATCTTCACCGACCACATAGCGCAAGGTGCGGTCATTGGCAAAGTTGCCGATTTCACCAACGAAATCAGAGCGCTTGCGCTGGCTGACACGGGTCTCGAAACCATTCTTTTCATAGTACAAGGTCAGGTTGGTCACGCGCTTCGACAAGCCCGGCAGCGGAATATTCTTGCCGATGCTGCTGTCCGGATCTTCGATCGCAATCGTGCTCTTGCTGTGCGTGGCGCTGGCCGATACGCCGAACCCATCGAGGACCGGCGTGATCAGGGACAGTGGCAGCGATGCCGACAGTTCCAGGCCCTTCAGCTTGCCGCCATTGCCGTTGTAAGGCGCCTTGTAGTTACCAATCGCAGTAATCGCATTGGTTCCAGGAATGTATTTGGAGAAATCGTAGTCCAGGGTCTGCGTGAAGATGTAGGTATCGAGCTTTTTGTGGAAAGCCGCGACCGCAAAATACGCCTTGTTACCGAAATATTTCTCGTAAGACAAGTCAAGTGCCTTGGCGCGCCATGGATCGAGGCGCGCGTTGCCGCCGTTGGCGCTTGGCTTGAAGTCGGTGGTGCCCACGTTGAAGTCGAGCGCCGAGCGCAGCTGGTCGATGCGCGGACGGGCCAGTTGCTTGGCGGCGGCAAAACGGATGGTTTGCTGCTTGCTCAAGCCAAACGACAGATTCAGGCTCGGCAGGTAATCGGTATACGTCATGCCGTCATGGACGGGTTTGACCTGGCTGCCGACCGGCGCAGTGCCATCAAAATAGTTGGCTTGCGACGACTGCTCGGTGCGCTGCACCTGCACGCCCACATTGCCTTTGACCGTGACCGAACCGATTTCGCTGTCGATATTGGCCTTGATGAAGCTGGTCGTGATCTTCTCGTTCACTTCCCAGGCCTTCGAAATCAGGAAGGACTCGGTCGAGCTCGGCTTGAAGTTCATGTGCTGGCCGACCACGCCTGGCACATTCCATGAAGGAATCATGCCGGTGCCGGCAAAGCCGAGGTCGACCTGGCCGTACAGAAACTCGCTCGGAATCGGCCCCGGCGCGCCGCGCAGGGTGATCGCGCCTTCCGGCTGCACCTTGTTCTTGCTGCGGTCGGCGTAATTCACCCCCACGTCCACGCCCGAGAAATAGCTTTCGAGCACAGTCGGCATCGGCATCGAGACGACCAGCTTGAAACCCTTGAGTTCGTCTTCGATCTGCGGCGTCTTACCGTAGCCCGAACCGTAGATCGTGTTGCGCAGATACAAATTCTTCGCATCGGTGTAGTTCAGGCGGCCGGCGATGTGCGAAAAGGTGCCGGTAGCGAACTTCAGGTCGACAGTGTCGAGGAAAGGATCGGCGGCAGCGTTGCTCAGTTGCAGGTTGTTTTCCAGACTGACTTCATCGCGCGTGGCCTTCGAGAAACTGGCGTCGGCAAACACCGACCAGCCGCCATCGAAGCGCAAGGTATTGCTCCAGCCAATCGCCTTGATCTCATCCTTGCGGTCGTTGTACATGCCGCGCACCAATGGATACACGCCGCTGGCCGAACCGCCCGTCAGCACGCCGTTGGCCGTGGTGGCCGGCGAATACAGCAAGCCCGGCTGGTAGCCGCCGTTGTAGTCGTTCAGGGCCACTTCGAACTGGTTGGCGGTTTCTTCACGCTTGAATTTCGATGCGTACACATCGATCATGCTGGTCCAGCTCTTGTTCGGGCGATATTGCAGCACGCCCATGACGCCGTCGCGCTTGTTGGTGCCGCTGCGCGCCACCGACTTCAAGCCATCCATCAAATAGGTGCCGCCCGGCACGCCAGGACGCGCGACGGTTTTCCACGGCTCGTACAAGCCGGTTTCGTTCGACAGCACCGGCGAGTCCAGGTGCGCGTAGCCGATTGCGATACCGATCGTGCGGTCGGCGAACTGGTCGATATAGCTGACGCTGAAGCGCTTGCCCGTGTCTTTCGCATTGGCGATGCCGCCGAGCGAGTTTTTCTCGCCGCGCACGTTCATGGCGATTGTGCGCTTGCCGAACGACAGCGGACGCACGGTCTGCATGTCGATCGTGCCCGACAGGCCCTGGCCGACCAGGCCGGCGTCCGGGGTCTTGTAAATGGTAACGCCGCTGAGCAACTCGGACGGATACTGGTCGAACTCGACGCTGCGGTTATCGCCCGTGCTGACCTGTTCGCGGCCGTTGAGCAAGGTGGTGGAGAAATCCGGCGACAGGCCGCGCACGCTGATCACCTGGGCACGGCCGCCGACGCGCTGCGCCGCCAGCCCTGGCAGACGGGCGATCGACTCGGCGATACTCACGTCAGGCAACTTGCCGATATCTTCCGCGGAGATCGCCTCGACGATGGAAGAAGAATCCTTTTTCACCGAAATCGCGTCCTCGATACCGCGGCGAATGCCCGACACCCTGACGGTGGCAATCGCTTGCTCGCTCGCTTGCGGGGCCGCGCTCGCTTGCGCGTACACATTGCCCGACATGGCCGAAACGAACAAGGCGCAGCCGGCGGCGACCGGGCTCAGTGGAAATGCGGCACTCCTGGTACGGGTATTGGCGAAAAATTTCATTCTGTCCCCTCATCTCATCATTACTACACAATTCCCGTATCTTCAGTATGGCGGCGACTGCACGGGTTCCAAAGGCAACGTTCTAAGGACGTCTGAGCCCGATTCTGTACTAAAACTAGATGCACTGTCAACGGGAGTTGCGTACGACTACGGAAAAGTGCGGTTTTTACATTCAATGCCCAGTATGAGGGGCTAGCTCGTTGTATTTCGGCTACAGAACACTGTATCGCTAGCTGTAGTCCGACTACATATGCCGTAATTTTCACTGCAGCAGACCAATTTTGCACCAGCGCAGTGCGATTTTGCATTTCAGAAATTTATCCTTACTACATTTTTGTAGGAGTTTCGTAGTAAAACCAACAGATGTGAACCGCCTCCTCATTGCCCTGTGTGGAAAATAGCGCGGATGCAAGGCGGCGGCGGCCGCAGCGGGGCACATTGTGTGCGTATTGACGATCAATGTAGCAAAACTAGCAGTCGAAATGCATACCCGGCAGTGCCGCAGCGAGCGCTTTGATCGGTATCCTCATCTGTAGTATCCTTTATCGATAACAAGACCATGTAGCCATACTACGAGACTGCGACCGCAGCCATCCTTGACCATCGGAGACCGCATGACCCCAACAGGCCGCCGCACACCCGTCCTCGGACTGATCGCCGCCGTTGCCCTGGGAAGCGCCGCCGCGCTTGCCGGCGCAGCCCCCGCCCCGCCGGGCCGCATCACCCATCTGGAACCGCCCTCATGGTGGGTCGGCATGCGGCACAACAAGCTCCAGCTGATGGTCCACGGCGAGCGGATCGCCGACAGCACGCCCGCCATCGACCATGCCGGCGTGCGCATCGAAGCGGTCACCCATGTCCCGAACCGCAATTACCTCTTCATCGACCTGCTGATCGCGCCCGACGCCAAGGCCGGCACATTCGACATCGTCTTCAAACACGGCGCGCGCACGATCCGGCACGCCTACCAATTGCAGGCGCGCGAAGCCGGATCGGCGCAGCGCCCGGGGTTCGCCAGTCACGACGCGATCTACCAGATCATGCCCGACCGCTTTGCCAACGGCGACCCGGCCAACGACAACATCGCCGGCATGGCCGACAAGGCCGACCGCGCCGACGGCAAGGGGCGCCACGGCGGCGACCTGCGCGGCCTGGCCGGCCATCTCGATTACATCGCCGCCATGGGCTTCACCCAGATCTGGCCCACGCCGCTGGTCGAAAACGACATGCCGGCCTATTCGTACCACGGCTACGCGGCCACCGACCATTACCGCGTCGACCGCCGCTACGGCAGCAACGAGGACTACCGCGCCCTGTCGGCAGCGGCGCGCGCAAAAGGCATCGGCATCATCCAGGACGTGGTGCTGTCGCATATCGGCAGCCATCACTGGTGGATGAAGGACCTGCCCGGCCCCGACTGGACCACCAATGGCGGCAAGTTCACGCCCACGCAGCACCACCGCGTATCGGTGCAGGACCCGTACGGATCGCAGCAGGACCGCGACAACTTCACCAGGGGCTGGTTCGCCAGCAGCATGCCGGACCTGAACCAGGTCAACCCGCTGGTGGCCAACTACCTCATTCAAAACAATATCTGGTGGATCGAGTACGCCGGCTTGTCCGGCCTGCGCATCGACACCTACGGCTACTCCGACAGCGCCTTCCTCACCGACTACACGCGGCGCCTGATGGCCGAATACCCGAAGCTGAACCTGGTGGGCGAGGAGTGGCACAAGTCGCCGGCGGTGGTGTCGCACTGGCAGCGCGGCAAAGTCAACTTCGACGGCTACGTCAGCCATCTTCCCAGCCTGATGGACTTTCCGATGTCCGAGACGATTCGTTCCACGCTTGCCGCGACCGACGCCGCGGCGGGCTTCACCGACGTCTACGAAATGCTCTCGCAAGACTATCTGTATCCGGACGCGGGCAAGCTGGTGCTGTTCGAAGGGAACCACGACATCGCGCGCACCTTCAGCGTGGTCGGCGAAGACATCAATCTGTACAAGATCAGCCTCGCCATGCTCATGACCTTGCCGCGCATACCGCAGTTCTACTACGGCACCGAGGTCCTCATGACCAGCGAAACCGGAACGCGCGACGATGCCAGCTACCGGCGCGACTTTCCCGGCGGCTGGCGTGCCGACACGGCCAGCGCCTTCACCGGCCAGGGTTTGACAGCGCAGCAGCGCGAGGCCCAGGCGTTCGTCAAAAAGCTGGTCAACTGGCGCAAGTCGCACAGCGTCATCCACCACGGGAAGACCATGCACTACGGCGCCGAAAACGGCACCTACGTGTATTTTCGCTACGACGGCAAACACAAGGTCATGGTGGCGCTGAACAAGGGCGACAAGGACGCCGTGCTGCCGCTCGATCGCTTTCACGAAATGCTCAAGGGAGCCAGAAGCGGCGTGGACGCCATCACCGGCGCCACCCACGCACTCGCAACGACCTTGAACTTGCCGGCCCGCTCGGCACTGATCCTGGAGATTGAATGAAGTACCTCATTACCCTGGCGGCTGCCATTGCCATGCCGCTCGCCGCCGTCGCCGCCAAACCCGGCGTGGACGCGTTTTTCGACGCCATGGCGATCAGCGTGCCGCCGGGCCAGCAATCGCAGTTCGTGGTCGGCGACAACCTGGCCGGCTACTTCGAGGGCTACACGCAAAGCCATGACAGGGGCGCCGGCTACACCATCAAGAATGCGTCCGTATTCGACGGCTACGCCACCTTCGTGAACGGCGTGGCCAACGACCGCACCCGGTCAAGCGAGCAGGTCCTGCCCTACGGCCACCACGTGCGCCACGCCGGCGGCGCCCTTGAGGAAATGGCGCTGCTGTCGAAACAGCACGCGCTCGCGATCCGCCTGAGCAATCCGGACGATGCCATACTGACTGTGCAAACCCTGTTCAAGGCCCCCGGCGCCATCGCGCGCGACGGCGACGTGGTGCTGATCGCGCCCGCCGGCGGCAGCGGCCAGTTCACCGCCATCGCCGCCGACCGTCCCTTCGTGGTGGACGACGCGCTCAAGCTGCGCAGCACGCACGCCGTGCGCGGCATCACCGTGGTGGTGGCCTTTGGCGACAGCGCCGCCCAGGCCAGCGAGCGCGCGCAGGCGCTGGCAAAGGCCGACCCCATCGGCGCCGAACGCAAAGCGCTGTACGACGCGCTCACCAAAAGCTACCTCGCCACCAGCGACACCGACTACAACAAGGCGCTGAACTGGGCCAAGGCCGCCAGCCGCATGTTCGTGGTGGAGGAATTCGGCACCGGCATCTGGGCCGGCTTGCCATGGTTCCGCGACAACTGGGGCCGCGACACCTTCATCGCGCTGCCCGGCACCCTGCTGGTATCGGGCCAGTTCGACGAGGCCAGGGCCGTGCTGTCGAACTTTGCGCGCTACCAGAACCTGCGCGAACCGCGCGACAAGGAATACGGGCGCATTCCCAACCGCGTTTCCGCCAGCGACAAGACCATCTACAACACCGTCGACGGCACGCCATGGATGCTGCGCGAAGCCTTCGAATATATCCAGTACACCGGCGACAAAGCCTTTGCGCGCCAGATGTACCAGCTCGCCCTGCCCTACTTCGACGGCGCCATCGCCAACTACGCCGACAAGGACGGCCTGCT
Source organism: Massilia mucilaginosa (assembly GCF_011682145.1). GTDB lineage: Bacteria > Pseudomonadota > Gammaproteobacteria > Burkholderiales > Burkholderiaceae_D > Telluria_A > Telluria_A mucilaginosa. Next base: position 11,032 of record NZ_WHJH01000058.1, on the reverse strand, counting down.
GGCGCACGATTCGGCCGACACCTGGATGGACGCGCGCATCGACAACCAGGACCCGTGGTCCGCACGCGGCCCGCGCGCCGTCGAAATCCAGGCCCTGTGGCACACCGCTCTCAAGACCGGCGCCTACCTGGCAACGCAGGCCGGCGACCATGCCAAAGCGCGCCAGTGGAACGCGCTGGCCGGCAAGGCGCAGCGCAGCTTCCTCAGGCTGTACTGGGACGGCAAGGTCATGGCCGACCGCTTGCGCGACGACGCCAGCCGCGACACCAAGGTCCGCCCCAACCAGCTGATGCTGGTGTCGATTCCGTTCGCCGATTTTGTTCCGCCCAAGGTGCAGGCGCGGGTAACGCGCAACGCGGTGTCCGAACTGCTCTACCCCTACGGTATCGCCTCGCTAAGCCAGAACGATCCCTACTTCCATCCGCGCCATGAAAACCCCGACTTCCACCACAAGGACGCCGCCTACCACCAGGGCACCGTCTGGGGCTGGAATGCCGGCTTTACCGTCACGGCCCTGAACAAGTTCGGCTACCAGGACCTGGCATGGAAGCTGAGCCAGAACCTGGGCCGGCAAATCCTCGGCCTGGGAACGCTGGGCAACATGAGCGAACTGCTCGACGCCCTGCCCGGCGACGACGGCAAACTCAAAGCATCGGGCACTTACGCGCAGTCGTGGAGCGTGGCCGAATATGCGCGCAACGGCTTCCAGGACTACGTCGGCTTCCGCCCTCGCCTGCTCGACAACACGCTGGCCTTCACACCGGCCATTCCCGCCGCATGGAGCGGGTTTCATGCGGCCCTGCCATTCGGCGCGGGCGACAGCATCGAGGTCGATTTCCAGCGCGTGGGCAAGCGGCAGCAGTGGCGGCTGCGCCTGCACGGCGCCACAAAACGCAAGGTCGCCTTCAGCATCCTGAACGACGACAAGAGCCGCTCGCGGCTCGCGTTCGAACTCGCTCCCGGCAAACCTGCCACGCTGGTAACGGGCGGCGGCAAGGCCACGGTCAACGGCAAGCCGCTGGCGCTGCGTGCGCAACAGGCCAGCTACGCCGGCGACATCGGCGAACTGGTTTTCCAGACGCCGAAGCGCTACCGCGCCGGCGACTTCCCCATGCTCGAATCGAAGGATGTCTTGAAAGGCATCGTCGAACGCAAGGAATACCGCTGATGATCACCACCTCCCACCTGCTGGCCGCAGCCGCCCTGTTCTCGGCCAGCGCCGCCTGCATCGCCGACAGCGGCACGCTGGCCGCGCCCATGTACCTGCGCGGCGGCTTCAATGGCTGGGGCATCGACCACCCGCTGGCCTACAAGGGCAAGGGCCTGTATGAAGCCGACATTGTGGTCAGCCCCGGCTACCACGGCTTCAAGGTCGGCAGCAAGGACTGGTCGGCCGAATGGGTGATCGACCCGACCGCCAGCGTCACCGTGGCCGCCGGCGCCAGCTACAAAATGCAAACCCGGTCCGGCCCCGAGGACTACCTGTTCGTCAAGAAGACCTCGACCTGGCGCTTTTCTGTCGACGCATCCGACCCGGCGGCGCCGCTGCTGCGCGTAACGCAGACCGGCATGGCGCCCGCCAGCACGGAAGACCCGCACAAGGGCCATGCGCTCAGCGTCGCCAGCGAGTACGGCGGCAACACCGTGCGCTGGTCGACGCCCGACCCCGCGGCGGCGCTGCGCAGCTACACCCAATCGACCACGATGCCGCTGCGCGATCCCGGCCCGCAATCGACGACCTACCAGGAGAGCGCAGACGCACCGACCGTGCGCAGCGGCAGCCTCGCGTTCGACGCCCTGTTTGCGCTGGCGCTCGATGAAATGAAGCAGAATGCGGTCGCGCAGATCAAGGACGGCAACTACAACGGCGGCGCCGCCATCGACTGCGCCTGTTTCGAAACCGGCGAGAAGTGGCATTACGTCTGGACCCGCGACCTGTCGTACGCGGCCGACCTTGGGCTGGCGATGCTCGACCCGGAGCGCGTGCGCAATTCGCTCGACTTCAAGCTCTCCGGCTACCGCGCCGGCATCGAGCGCGCGCCGAATGTGGCGGGCAGCGCCGACGGCCTGCAGATCATCCAGGATACCGGGACCGGCGGCAGCTGGCCGGTCAGCACCGACCGGGTGGCGTGGGTACTCGGCGCCGAAGCTGCGCTGGCCAGCCTGGCGCCGGAGCAGCGCGCGCCGTTCGCGGCGCGGGCACTGGCGGCGCTGGCCAACACGCTCGACAACGACCGCCTGGCCGCCTTCGACGCGGCCTCCGGCCTGTACATGGGCGAGCAGTCCTTTCTGGACTGGCGCGACCAAAGCTACGCCGCATGGATCGTCAATGATCTCGCTTCGCTGGCCAGCTCCAAAGCGCTGTCCACCAACGTCCTGCACTACAAGGCACTGACCCTGGCCGCCTCGCTCGCGCATGACAGCGGGGACGCCGTGCGCTCGGCCAGATATGCCGGCTGGGCCGCTTCACTCAAGCGCAGCATCAACGACCGCTTCTGGCTCGAGGATGCGGGCATGTACAGCAGCCTGAGCGCGCCCCACTTCGACGGCGCACCGCTGCATAAATTCGACTGGCTCGGACAAGCGCTGGCGGTGGTCACCGGCGTGGCCGACGCCAGGCGCGCGCGCCGCATCCTGGCCAGCTATCCGCATGGCCCGATGGGCGCGCCGGTGATCTACCCGCAGCAGCAAGGCATGCCGGTGTATCACAACCGCGCCATCTGGCCGTTCGTGACCGCTTACGGCCTCAAGGCCGCCGCCATGCACGCCAATGTCAGCGTGGCCGACGCCGCGTACGACACCCTGACACGCGGCGCCGCGCTGAACCTGTCGAACATGGAGAACCTGGAGTGGATTTCCGGCCAGCCGCTCCTGCTCGACGAACAGCAGCCGGCGCTGATCGGCCCCGTGATCAACTCGAAGCGCCAACTGTGGTCGGTCGGCGGCTACCTCGGCATGGTGATCGGGAACGTGTTCGGGGTGAGCGTGACCGACAGCGGCATCGACGTGCGCCCGTTCATCACCAGCAAACTGCGGCGCGAAATGTTCGGCGCGGCCAGGGTCATCAGCCTCGATAACCTGACCGTGCGCGGAAAACGCATCAATGTGCGCATCACGCTGCCCGATGCGACCAGCGATACAGGCTGGTTCCCTGTCGACGCCATCGCCATTGGCGGCGCCAGCGTGGCGCAGTCGATCCGCTGGCAGCAGTTGCCCGACAACGCAAGCATCGATGTCACGCTTGGCGCACTGCAAAAAGGCGAACAGCAAATCCACCGTGTTCACGCCGCGCCGTATGCCCAGGGGCCGGACGTATTCGGCCCGCGTGAACCGGCCATTGCCGGTATCACGGCACCAGCCACGCTGCACATCGATGCCAACGGCAATGGCGCCGGCACCGTGTACAACATCTACCGCGATGGCAAGCTGATTGCAGCGAAGGTCGGCGCCGGCGCCTGGACCGACCGCGGCGCGCCCACTGCCGCGTGCTATGCCGTCGAAGCGCAGTTTGCCGCGTCGGGCAACCGCAGCCACCACAGCGTGCCGCGTTGCACAGGCACGGCGATCGAGGTCCCGGTGACGGTCGACGGCGTGGCGCAGGCGCACATCAAGGACTGGGGCCAGCCGGGCGCGCGCCTGCGCTTCGGCACGGTGAACATCACCCAGGCCGGCGAATACGGCCTTCAGGTGCGCTACCATAACAGCGCCAACCAGATTAACCTGGGGATCAGCGGCGGCGTAAAATGGCTGGTCCTGAAAGAGGCTTCCGGCCGCATCGCGGCGCAGGGCGTGGTGCAGCTGCCGCACGCGCGCATCGACACGACCGGCGCGCCGCCGGTGATGTCGACGCCGCTGGTCGCGCGCCTGAAACCCGGCCGCTACCGGCTGGAGATGAGCGACTTCTATAATATGAGCTACCTGCAAAGCAACAGCACCTTCAGCGCGGCCGGCGGCGCCGGAGGGCCATCCAACAAGTTCGATGTGCATGGCGCGCGCCTGCTGCGCCTGAAGTAAAAAGGAATATGCAATGACACTGGCACGACTGGCGCTTGGCGCGGCAAGCCTGCTGCCCCTGGCCGCCGACGCCACCACGGTGCGCGTCCATTACGACAGCCCCAAAGGCGGCGTCGCCATCCGCGGCGACAAGGGGCCGATGTCGTGGTCCAAAGGCGCGCCGGCCAGCAGCGACGACGGCAAGGTCTGGACCTACACCTGGCCCGACGAACTGGGCGAGGTGGTCATGAAACCGGCCCTCGGCGACGACAAGGTGTCCATCGGCGGCACCTACCGGCTCGCTGCCGGCAGCACGCGCGACATCTATCCCTTCTTCGGCGCGCCCTTCGGCAAAGTGAAGATCATCCCCGACTTCGCCTCGCCCCAGCTCAAGAACAGCCGCAAGCTGCGCATTTACCTGCCGCCTAGCTACGACGAGAACCGCGCCAAGCGTTATCCGGTGCTGTACATGCACGACGGCCAGAACCTGTTCGACGCCCGGACGGCGGCCTTCGGCGTCGAATGGGGCATCGACGAAACGGTCAACCGGCTGGTGGCCACCGGCGTGATGGAAGAGATCATCGTGGTCGGCATCGACAACACGCCCGCGCGCATCGACGAATACACGCCCTGCTGCGATCCGCAGTACGGCGGCGGCCAGCTCGACACCTACCAGCGCTTCGTGGTCGATACGGTCAAGCCGTATGTCGACGGCGCGCTGCGCACCCTGCCCGGCAAGGAATCGACCGCCATCATGGGATCATCGCTGGGCGGCATCGCCTCGGTCTGGATCGCGCAGAAAAATGCGGCGGTCTTTTCGAAGGCGGCGTCGGTATCGGGCTCGTTCTGGTGGAACAGGCAGGAACTGGTGACGGCACTGCCGCCGCGCCTGCCGGTGAAGTTTTACCTGGATGCAGGAACGGTGAAGGATGGCCTGGAAGAGACCATCAAGATGCGCGACGCCATGCTCAAGCAGGGCTACCGGCAGGATGCCGACCTGTTTTACCACGCCGCCGACGGCGCCACCCACAACGAAAAATCGTGGGCCGCGCGCGTCGACAAACCTTTGAGGTGGTTATTCTCCTGGCAGTGAACCAGTATCAGCGCTTGCGGCGCTGCAGGTCGAGCGAGGTGACCTTGGCAAAGTCGATCGGCTTGACGATATGGTCGTCGAAGCCCGCTTCCATGGCCTGCTCGCGGTCGCGCGCCTGGCCGTAGCCGGTCAGCGCAACGAGCACCGCATCGTCCATGGTAGGCAGCTCGCGCATCTTCGCCGCCACCTGGTAGCCGCTCATGTCGGGCAGGCCGATATCGAGGAACACATACGTGGGCTTGAACTCCGCCGCGCGGTCGAGCGCCTGCTGCCCGGTGTAGGCCACCTTCACATCGTGGCCGCCGATGCCGAGCAGCTCGGCCAGCATGTCGGCCGCATCGACGTTGTCGTCGACCACGAGGATGCGCGTGGCGGCGCTATCGCCGGCGGCGGGCACCTGCGCAACATCGTCGCTGCTGCCGACGGAATCGATCGGCAGGCGCAGTTCGAACACGCTGCCCTGGCCTACTCCGGCGCTCGCGGCGCTGACGGTCCCATGGTGCAAGGTGACCAGAGTGCGCACCAGCGACAGGCCGATGCCCAGGCCATCCTGCACCCGGTCGGGCGTAAAGCCGTCTTGCGCGAACAGGTCGAAAATCACATCGAGCTTGCTGGCATCGATGCCGATGCCGTTGTCCGACACGCGGATCAGGATCTCTTGCCCGGTCACCTCGGCGCTGAGCTTGACGATCCCGCCCGGCGGCGTGAACTTGAACGCGTTATGCAGCAGGTTGCCGACGATTTGCGCCAGCCGCACATGGTCGCCGCTGAGCCAGACTTCGTGCGCCGGCAGCGTCACTTCCAGGCGCTGGTTGCGGCTTTCGGCGATGTGCGCCACCGACTCGCGCGCGCTGCCAATGAAGGACTGCAGTTCGACCTGCTCTTCGTGCAGGGTGATCTTGCCCTTCGAAATACGCGCCACGTCGAGCAGGTCTTCGACCAGCCGCACCAGGTGGCCGGTGTGGCGCAGGATGGTCTGGCGCGCCTTGTCCTGGCGCTCCGGCACGTTCGGGTCGAGCCGGCACAAGAGCTCGACCGCGTTGCGGATCGGCCCGAGCGGATTGCGCAGCTCGTGCGCCAGCGTGGCCAAAAATTCGTCCTTGCGCCGGTCCACGTCGCGCAGCTCGCGTTCGACCTTCCCCAGGCGCAGCAGCGCCTTGACATTGGCGACCAGTTCTTCCGGTTCGATCGGCTCGAACAGATAGTTGTCGGCGCCGCCTTCGAGGGCCCTGATCTTGTCGGCCACGCCGATGTACGACGCCGACGTTTGGAGCACCAGCACGGCGCGCGTTTCCGGGTCGGCCTTGAGCAGGCGGCACACTTCGAAGCCATTGATGTCGGGCAGCTTGACGTCGAGCAGGACCAGGTCCGGCTTGTCTTCGCGCGCGCGCAACAGGGCCGAGTTGCCGTCGGCAGCCTCGATCACCGTGAAGCCGGCACGCGTGAGGATGCGCGACTTGGCGTAGCGCGCCCCTTCGCTGTCGTCGACGTTAAGGATCAGGGAATCGGCAAATGGCATGGACTGCATGGTGGACCTCAATCCGGTAAGTGTGAATGTGGCGGCGCGAGGGCGTCGCCTCCCTGCGCGGCATAGTTGAGCGGAACCGACACCCAGAACACGGAACCGGCGCCCGGCACGCTGTCCACGCCGACCGATCCGCCCAGCAGGTCGGCCAGCTTGCGGCACAGCGGCAAACCGAGGCCGGTGCCCTTGACGCGCGTCTGCAAGCGGTTTTCGATCTGGCTGAATTCTTCGAAAATGAACGCATGGTCGGAGGCGGCGATCCCCAGTCCGGTATCGGCGACGCTGATCTGCATCATACCCTTCCCGGGAACCAGGGCGGCGCGTACCGCGATCTCGCCCTGCTCGGTGTACTTGATCGCATTCGAAATGAAGTTGCGCAGGATCTGCGACAGCTTGCCCTGGTCGCTGAGCAGCGCCAGCCCGGCGTCCGGCTCATGGAAGGTCAGCGCGACGGCGGAACTGCCCAGCAAAGGCCGCAGCAGGCCGCGCAAGGTGCTGAACATGTCGGCCACCAGGAAGCGCTCGGCGCGCACATCGACCTTGCCCGCTTCGATCTTGGCCAGGTCGAGCAGGTCGTCGACCATCTCGTTGAGGGCGACGGTTCCCTGCAGGATGTACCTGACCTGCTTCTCCTGCTCTTCCGACAGCTCGCCGTCCGAGCGCGCCAGCAGCAGCTTGGCCAGCGCCCGGATCGAACTGAGCGGCGTGCGGAATTCGTGGCTCATGTTCGACAGGAAGCGCGTCTTGGCCTGGTCGGAGCGGCGCAGGTGCTCGGCTTTTTCGTCGAGCTCCGCATACAGCACCTTGACGGCGCGGTTGTTCTCTTCGAGTTCGCGGGTGAGGGCCAGCAGCTCTTCCTGGCGCGCCTTGAGCTCATCGAGGGTGCCGAGCAGTTCCTGGTTCTGCTGCTGCACTTCGCCCAGCATCGAGTCGGGCGCCTGCGCGCTGAGATGGGCGCACATGTCGCCCACCATGCGCGCCGTCATGCGCGGGGCGTCGCCGGCAAAGCGTTTTTGCAGCACGATCCGGGTCCCGCTGCCGGGCGCCGAGCGGATATCGCACAGGTCCATCAGGCGCCGCGCGCCCAGAATACCCAGGCCCATGCCGGTAGTCGACTGGTAGCGCCCGGACAGCACCAGGTCCAGGTCGGCGATGCCGGGACCCTGGTCCTCGATGCGGATCTGGAGCGACTGCACGCCGGCGCTTTCCTCGATCGAAAACTCGACCCTGCCGCCGTGCGCATAATTGAAAACGTTACGGACGAACTCCGACACCGAGGTGGCGATGCGTACCTGATCCTGCATGGCGAATCCGCACAGCACCGCGATCTCGCGCGCGCGCTGGCGGGCGCCGACCACATCGAGCTCGGTGCCGATGGCGATCTTGAGGATCCGCAGCGACATTACGCAAGCCCCCGCTCGCGGATCACCAGCACGCTGGCGTCGTCGCGCTGACGCGCAAAGTCGCGGTACAGCACCGCCGCGATCAGGGCAGGATGGCGGAACGCCAGGCCCGGATAGGCATCCAGGTCCCAGCGCGTTCCCAGGCCGTCGGAATGCATGATCAGCATGGCGCCGGGCGCCCACGGATGGGAAAACGTCTGCACCTTGCGCAGGTTGCTGCCGACGATGCCGTTGTGCGACATCAGGTGGCGGCGCGAGCGACCATCGACAATGCAGCCGGCGATGTTGCCGATGCCGGCAAACGTCAGTTCGCCGGCATCGCAGTCGATGGCCGCAATCGCCACCGCGGCGCCACGGGTGCCGCGCAGCGCGCCGTGCGCCAGCTGCATCAGTTCCGACACACCCACCGCCGGCCGCTCCACCACCAGCGCGACCGCCGCTTCGGAGGCGACCGCCGCCTCGGGACCGTGGCCCAGGCCATCGGCCATGCCGACCGTCAGGCCCCAGTTCGCGACACCGACGTCCCAGGCGTCGCCGCAGACTTCCTCGCTGGGAAGCGGCAGGCACACCGCGCCCACTTCCCAGTCCGACATTGGTGCGCCGGCGGCGCCGCTCCAGATGGTCATGAACAGCACCGTGCCCTGGCCTTCGGCAGAATAGATATCGAATTCCGGCGCCAGGCGGCCGATTGCGCCCAGGCCCACGCCGTAAGTGCCGGCGGTGGAGTTACCGTCTTCCATGCGCAGCGCCACGTTGGCCATGCCGGGACCGCGGTCGAGCGCGATCACTTCGACGCCGGCGCGCTCGCCCGCGTACAGTGCGCGCAGCAAAATCTCGCCTTCGCCTGCATGCTTGACGATGTTGGTGGCCGCCTCGGTAATGACGATGGCCAGCTGGCCGGCGCGCGTTTCGTCGAAACCCAGCTGGCGCGCCAGGGTGTTGCCGCCGCGCCGGGCCGCCGCGATCTCGCTCGATTCGCCTACATGAAACGTCGCCTGCCTGCCTAATCTGTTCAAAACAACTTCCATTTCGCGATGGTGACGGTGGTGCCCTTGCCTGGCGCGCTGTCGAGGATGAAATCGTCGGCCAGGCGGCGTGCGCCGGACAGCCCCAGGCCCATCCCGCCGCCGCTGGTATAGCCGTCGGTCAGGGCCAGGTCGATGTCGGCGATGCCGGGACCTTCGTCGATGAAGCTGACTTGGACCCCGCGCTTGCCCCCGCGCTCGACCAGTTCGAGTTCGGCGCGTCCGCCGCCGCCGTAGCGCAGCGTATTGCGCGCCAGCTCGCTGGCGGCGGTGACCATCTTGGTTTGTTCGATCAATGAGAATTTGAGCGCGACCATTTCATCGCGCACCAGCTTGCGCAGGCGGACCACATCTTCATCGGTGATCAAGGGTGCGTGGACCAGGCCCTGGCCGGCGGCGCTCACGGCAATCCCCGCCGCTGTACCACGGCAGTCATTCCCGTTCCTGCTGCAGCAGGGCCAGGCCGCGCTCCACATTGAGCGCCGTGCTGACGCCGTCGAGCGTCAGCCCCAGCTCCACCAGCGTGATCGCCACGGCCGGCTGCATCCCCACCAGCACCGTGCGGGCGTCGAGAATGCGGGCCATGGCCGCCGTGTGGCTGATCATGCGGCCGATGAAGGAGTCGACGATGTCGAGCGCCGAAATATCGATCAACACGCCGGTGGCGCGGTCCTTGACGATGCGCGCGGTCAGGTCGTCCTGCAGGGTCATGGCCAGGCGGTCGTGCATGTCGACCTGGATGGTCACCAGCAGCAGACGGCCCATTTTCAGAATCGGTATGCGTTCCATGGCTTAGCGCGCGTTTTGCGGATGGGTGATGGTCGAACCGGTGCGCTTGAGCGCCACCACGAAGGCGTCCGCCAGGGTGGCCTTGGTGACCACGTCTTCCAGGTTCACGCCGAGGTGCACGATGGTCTGCGCGATCTGCGGGCGGATGCCGCTGATGATGCAGTCGGCGCCCATCAGGCGCGCGGCGGCGATGGTCTTGAGCAGATGCTGGGCCACCAGCGTATCCACGGTCGGTACGCCGGTGATGTCGATGATCGCGATCGAGGCGCCGGTGTCGACGATTTTCTGCAGCAGGTTCTCCATCACCACCTGGGTGCGGGCGCTGTCGAGGGTACCGATCAGCGGCAGGGCCAGTACGCCTTCCCACAACTGCACCACGGGGGTGGACAGCTCCAGCAGTTCCTGCTGCTGGCGCAGGATGACCTGCTCGCGCGCCTTCTGGTAGACCTCGATGGTAAACAGGCCGAGGCGGTCGAACAGCGCGCTGGTGGTGGCGGTTTCCTCGACCAGCTCGATCGGGTTGTCGGCCAGCGCGGTGCGCAGGTAGGCGAACAGCGGCTCTTTCAGGGCGAAGATGAAGCTGGCCGTCTCGATCGACGAGAAGCCCTGGCGCACGCGCGCCTGCGACAGCTCGGTCAGCATGTGGCGGGTATCGTCCCAGGCCGCGCCTTCGATGTCGGTGGTGGCGCCGCGTTCGAGGGCGCGCACCAGCAGGGGCAGGAAACGGGTGGCTTGCTGGCGCAGTTCGGCCTCGGCGTTCTTGTCGCGGCGGATCATGCGCGTCATCAATCCCGACAGCCACACTTCCAGCAGTTCATGTTCGAACTTGGTGATAATCAGGGCTAACTGGGTGCTTTTGTCGGTGCTCATTGGATCCTTAGGGATAGTTCGGCTGAGATGGGGAAAGGCATAGGCGGACCGGTCCCGGTCACGGCGATACCCCTGACATTATATAGATACTCAACAACACCCCGTGCACAATTAGTAAACCATACGTAAATACAATATTCCAGCCAAGCGGGGGTAGGAAACTTCACTCCCCAAACCGCGCCAAACTCCCACAACCGGGGTCAGAGCTCTAACCTGGATGTTTCATAAACGTCATCCGCAATTCCGAATTGTCGCTCTCGACGCCGCTCGGTTCGAATTATCCTATTGTGGGCAATAGGCGCCCTACCCAATTGAACGGGGCAGGGTAAAGCGG
>NZ_WHJH01000057.1 GCF_011682145.1 Massilia mucilaginosa | reverse complement strand
TGCTCTGAGGTAGAATTCATGTCGGGCAAGGTGGCGTTTTTGTTGATAGCTGTGTTTCTAGATAACTCACATTTTATCAATCACTTACGGCATTCTTGCCCTTTTTTATGCAAAATTCAGGCTAGCATAAATCACTTAGTAGTAAATTACAACTAACTTAGTTGTGCTTTTTAACTAACGACGCGAAAGTGATAGAATCCGCGTTTGCGACAACGGGGACAACGATGGGTAATGCCGATCTCACTGAACAGGAATATCTCGCCAGCTACAACGTCCACGCATTCGATGTGCCATTGACCAGCGTCGACCTGGTCATTTTCACGGTCCGGGAGCAGGCCTTGCACGTGCTGCTGGTGCGCCGTGGCGCCCATCCGGCCAAGGGGCAATGGGCGCTGCCCGGCGGGTTTATCGACATCCGCAACGACCCCGACCTGGACGGAACGGCCTTGCGCAAGCTGCGCGAAAAGACCGGCGTGACGGCGCCCTATCTCGAGCAATTGCAGGGTTTCGGCAGCAGCACGCGCGATCCGCGCGGCTGGTCGGCCACGTTCGCCTATTTTGCGCTGATCGGATCAAGCCATATCGAACTGCAGCACGGAGCGGGAGCCGATGCCGCTTCCTGGCATCCGGTCGGCGCGGCCGGGGTGGACATGGCACTGGCGTTCGATCACGGCGTGATCCTGGCAACGGCAATCCAGCGGCTGCGCAACAAGGTCGAATACACCTCGCTGCCGGCGCACCTGCTGGCGCCGGAATTCACCCTGTCCGATTTGCAGCGCGTGTATGAAATCGTGCTCGGGCGGCCAATCGACAAAAGCGCCTTTCGCAAGCGCGTGAAAGAAGGCGACTTTCTGGAAGAAATCACCGGCAAGCAGCGCCATGGCAGCAATCGTCCGGCGCAGCTGTACCGCATTCGCAGCGGGCAGCCGACCGTGTTTTTCAGCAGGACGATGGGGGCGTGATGGTGATGCTGTCCGATCCGCCACCAGATGCCGGCGGTGCTCCGTAAGCATCTTCGCCAGCTACTGTTACGCTCAGCGCACGTCGTGCTCCGTCCCGGTTGGCAGATGCCAGGCCGGCAGCGTCTCACGGCGGCCTTTCCACTCGTGCGGAATGGCTGCCGCACCGGCGCTACAGGCCACGATTCCGCCCACGATGGCGCAGATGGTATCGCGGTCGCCGCCGGCGCTGACGGCAAGCCACAGCGCCTCTTCATAATTACCGAGATGGTGGCTGCAACACCACAGCGCAAACGGCACGGTATCCTGCGCCGCCATGCCGATGCCGTTGCCGAGAATCGAGACCGCAAACTGCAGCGAATTCACGCTGCCGATCGACTGCGCGCGCACGATGCGCGAACGCACTTCGCTTGGGGGCAGCAGCGCCAGCACGCTCTCGAGAAAATCGCGGGAGGCCGGCAACGTCGCGCATGCGCGCAGACGGCTCGCCTGCGCGGCGGCCAGCGCCACGGCCACGCCTTCCGCGTGCGCGTGCGTTACTTCGGCCGACAGCGCCGCCTGCGCAGCCGCCAGCGCCAGGTCGTCGGCAAAAAACGCGCCCAGGGGCGCGGCGCGCATGGCCGCGCCATTGCCCCACGAGCCCTGCCCCTCGAAGGTGCTGGCGGCAACGTCGCGCCAATCCTCGCCCTTGCTGATGCGGGCCATCACCCGGTGCATCGACGGGCCGTAGGCGCGGTCGTAATCGTAGCGCGCGGCCATGCTGCCGGCCAGCAGGTCCTGGTCGATCCGGCCACGCTGCGCGAGCACGGCCAGGATCGACAGCGACATTTCGGTGTCGTCGGTGTAATGCCAGGGCGCCGGCGGCAAGCGGCGTTCCGCCACATCGGCGTCGGGATCGACCAGCTGGAAAAAGCACTGGCCGAATGCATCGCCGGCCGACAGGCCGTCCAGTGATGCAAGTGCGCGGGAAAATGGACTCATCAGAGATTACCAATAACTAAACAAGGAACACGCGAACCGCCAGGATGGCAGAAATTTCTATTCGGAAGATTGATGGTGCCATATTTTACAGTACGTATTCGTCGCTTGAACCCGGCCGATGTCATCAGCCGACCCATGAAAAATGCATTAACTTCTCGCTGAGCCGGCCCTTTCATTGCCACTTGGCTGAGGTGGTATTATCGGTCAAACCACGACAATAAGCAGCAAGCCCAATGACCGAGTTCACGCATTACGAGCAAAACGCCAAGGAACTGGTCACGCAATACGAATCGCTGTCGTTCGAAGAAGTTCATGCGGGGCTGATCGATCTGCTGCCGGCCCCCGGTGCGACGATTCTCGACGTCGGCGCGGGCTCCGGGCGCGATGCCGCCTGGCTGTCCCGGCACGGATACGATGTCGTCGCCGTCGAACCGTCGGACGCCATGCGCACCCAGGCGCGCGCGCTGCACGGGTCACAGAACATTCACTGGCTATCCGACTCGCTGCCCGACCTGTCCCAGGTCAGGCGGCTGGGACTGACGTTCGACCTGATCCTGCTGTCGGCGGTATGGATGCATGTACCACCCGCGGCACGCGCCCGCGCCCTGCGCAAACTGGCCACCATGCTCGCGCCGAGCGGGCGCATTGCCATCAGCCTGCGCCTGGGCGAACCGGATACCGCGCGCGCCATGCACCAGGTCACGCTGCACGAATTGTCTGCCCACGCCCAGCAATTCGGCCTGCGCCTGCTGCGCGCGACCGACAGCGCCGACCGCCTCGGACGGCCCGGCATCGCATGGACCAGCGCCGTCTTCGGCCTTCCGGACGATGGCCTCGGCGCCCTGCCCCTGCTGCGCCACCTGGTGCTGATCGACGAAAAATCGTCGACCTACAAGATCGCGCTGCTGCGCATCGTGGCGCGCATGGCCGATGCGGCGGGCGGCGCCGCGCGCCATGAAGCCGATTATGTGGCCGTGCCGATGGGATTGGCCGCGCTGTTCTGGATGCGCATGTACAAGCCGCTGATCGAAAGCGGCCTGCCGCAAATGCCGGCATCGCGCGCCGGCACCAAACCCGGTTTTGTGACGGACAGTTTCAATGCCCTGCGCATGATCCATGCCTGCCGAATTACGCGTGGGCGCGGTGTTCGGGGGCGATACGGCCAAACACCTGCACCGCAGCCTGTGGGAGATTGCCCGCACCATTCGCCTGATGCCGGCAAAGTATTTGTGCTGGCCCGCCGGCAGCGAATCAATCTTCGCTATTCATGCGCTGCGCCAGACGGCGGCGCCGTCGACGCTGGTGATCGACGAGCCATTCCTGTGGAGCTTCGGCGAGTTGCGCGTACCGCTCCAGATCTGGCAAGCGCTCACCCGTTACAACGTCTGGGTCGAGCCGGTGCTGGTATCGGAATGGGTACGGCTGATCGAGGCGTATGCGGCCAGGCGCCTGCCCGATATTCGCCAGCGTACGCATGCCCTGCTGGCCTGGGCCGATCCGGAACGCGACACGCGTATTGCGCGCGCCGCCGTCGCGCGCATGCGGGAAGCCGGAAAACCCGTGTATTGCGTCTGGTCCGGCCAGCGCCTGCGCAACGATTATGATGTCGACCACTGCTTTCCCTTCGCCGCCTGGCCTTGCGGCGACGCCTGGAACCTGATGCCCGCATCCAAAAAAATCAATAACGAGAAATCCAACCGCCTGGTAACGCAGGGCGCGCTGGAGCGCGCCAGCGACTGCATCACGACCTGGTGGAGCGACGCGTTTCTGTCCGCCGATGACGATGCCAGCAAGCGTTTCTTTCTCGAAGCGGGGCAAAGCTTGCCCATGCTGAGCGGCAGCGCGCAAGCGTCGGACATTATCGATGCGATGAAGGTGCACCGGATTCGCCTGGCAAAGGACCAGGGCTTGCTGCCATGGGAACCGAAACGCATGCCACCGCCGGCGCCGGCCGCGCCTGCGGACCGGCAGCAGACCCGGCGGGCGCTGGACCCGACCTATTTGAATTGACTTACCGGGAAACCATCGTGTCACCTTTACGCCTCGCTCTTTTCTGCCTCGGCTATGCCATATCCATCGGACACTGCAACTACATGATGTGGTCGCGCGGACCCGAAGCAACTTAAGTAAGTGCGGTAAGTGCGCCTGAATTCCTGTGATTTCTGCGCACTTGCTTAGTTCGTTCGGTGGTATGGAAAGGCCCCTGCGCATTCCCGGAGAAGCGCTCGGGGTGACGGTGGAAGCCGCTTTCCATGGCGGGTGTCAGCGCTCCGCCAGGCGGGCGCGCGGTACCCAGCCCTGGACTTTGCGTCCGCTCCTGGGATTGGTGTAGTTGGCATAGACATAGCCGCCATAGGCTAGGCTGGTGCTGACGCTGTCGCCCGGCACCACGAACACGCCGGGCATGGCGCAGTTGGTATCGGGCGCGCTCAGGAACTGCAGGCGGCCGCTGCCCGCAACACGGCTCGACAGCGGCGCGCTCAGTGGCTGCGCGTTTTTCTGGGCCAGGAACCCGTTCGCACTGCACAGGCTGGGCGATTCGAACGCCATGATCACGTCACCATCCTTCCATTGATAACTTTCCACGCCGGCTTGCGGCTCCGCACGGTCGTTCAGATGCACTACCGGCTCGGCTCCGGACATGCCGCCGCCGCCAAAGTCGCGGCAGCTTCCGAATTCCTTCGACAGCTTGGGCGCGGCGTCCGACAGTTCCAGCAGCAGATAGGCGTTCTTGCAGGTCGTCGCGGCGCGCTGCGCCTGCACGACGATATAGTCGCGCTCGCCCATGGAGGCAAGGGGAAACAGGGAAGCGCCGGCTGCGCCGATGCTGGCGATTTTCTTGCCGGCGACGAAGAGATCGGCGCCTTGCGCGCCCGCCGCGACATCCACCCTGCCATGGCGCGCGTCGATACCGGGGGCGGGCGCCGCCGCAAACGCCAGCAGCGGGGCGAACAGGATCGCGGTGGTGAGTTTTTTGATGTCGATATTGGTCATGTGCGGGCCCAGAAGGTCGCCGTATTCTATCAGTGATGCCAACGCCGGCCCGCGGCTGATGCGCTTGCGTATCCCAACGCACGCACCCGGGCCGTGGGATAGATTATGATGGGCCTACTGCAATTATCGAATTCATATCGCCAACTTCCTATGCAACAGTTCACGCTCCAGCAAAAATCGTTTCTGCTTCTTCTCGCCGTGGTCACCATCGGCTTCGGCTGGATCCTGGCGCCCTATGCGGGCGCCGTGTTCTGGGGCGTGGTGCTGGCGATCCTGTTCGCGCCCCTGAACCGCTGGCTGCTCAAGAAGACCAATAACAAGCCGAACCTGGCGGCCTTGCTGACCTTGCTGTCGATCGTGATAATGGTGATTTTGCCGCTGGCGCTGATCGCCGTGTCGCTGGTCGACCAGGCGGCCAGCGTGTACGAGATGGTCCGCTCCGGCGACATGAGCGTGGGCAACTACTTCAAGAAAATCATGAGCGCGCTGCCGCAGTGGGCCGTCAACCTGCTGGAACGCTTCGACCTGAGCACGCTGTCGAAGTTACAGCAGAAAATGACGGAAGCCGCCTCGCAGGTCAGCCAGACCGTGGCGCGCCAGGCCATCAATGTGGGCAGCTACACCTTCGACCTGATGGTCAGCATGTGCATCATGCTGTACCTGCTGTATTTCCTGCTGCGTGACGGCCAGTCGCTGGCGGCGCGCATCCGCGGCGCCGTACCGCTGAGCCGCAAGTACAAGCAGCGCCTGTTCAACAATTTCACGGCCGTGACCCGCGCCACCGTCAAGGGCAACATCCTGGTGGCGATTGCGCAAGGCGCGCTGGGCGGCATGATATTCTGGTTCCTGGACGTGCAGGCGCCGGTGCTGTGGGGCGTGGTGATGGCCTTCCTGTCGCTGCTGCCGGCCATTGGCGCGGCGCTGGTGTGGGCGCCGGTGGCGGTGTATTTCCTGGTCACTGGTTCGGTCTGGGAAGGCATTACCCTGATCGCCTTCGGCGTGATCGTGATCGGCCTGGTCGACAACATCCTGCGCCCGATTCTGGTGGGCAAGGACACCAAGATGCCGGATTATGTGGTGCTGCTCTCCACGGTGGGCGGCATGGCGCTGTTCGGCTTGAATGGGTTCGTGATCGGGCCGGTGGTCGCGGCGCTGTTCATTGCGTCGTGGGATTTGTTTGCGTCGGCCAGCGAGTTTCATACGGATTGACGCTGTTTCCGAATGTGAAAAGCGACGCGCGACCGGGGTATCCGACAGTCTGACCTACAGACCTGAAAGAGAAAGCACCATGACTGATCGCGATTTGTCTCACAGGCGCCTTGCCGTTGTGGGAGGAGGTCCGAAAGCGGTCGCCTTGGCGGTCAAGGCCAGGGTCTTGAAGTCACTCAAACAGCAGGACACGGAAGTTGTTATCTTCGAAAAGAATTCCATCGGGGCCGCATGGGAGGGCAACCACGGGTTCTCGGATGGCGAGCAACAGCTGTGCACCCTGGCGGAACGCGACCTTGGATTCCCGTACAAGTCCATGTATGGGGCGCGAGCCGACGAACATATGCTGAACTACTCGCGGCAGCGATTCCTGTTAAGTCGCGCGCACGCTTACAGTAATTGGGTCGATGCCGGGCGCAAACCTCCTAAGCACAAGATGTTCACGCTCTACTTGCGCTGGGCATTGAAACGGGCACATAACATTCCGGTGTCTGGCAAGGTCACGCAAGTTCATCAATCGGGTACGCAGTGGGTCGTCGAGTACGAAAATTCCAAAGGTGCCAGCGTGAAGTATGAAGACCCGTTCGACGGCGTGGTGATGACTGGCCCCGGCCCCGCCAGGCCATTGCAGGTACAGCGTGGTGCGGGGCAGCCGGCGACATGTTCACGCATCTTCAACGGCGAAGATTTCTGGCTGCGCCTCAGTGAAGTAAAGGCGCTTATCGCAAGGCTCGGCACTCCCGCCTCGGCCGAGTTCGATACAGACATTCTCATCGTCGGTGGCGGCGGCACCGCTGCGGCAACGCTGGCCTGGCGACTGTCCAATGGCTGCATGAGCCACGCCATTGAAGTGGTGGCTACCCGCGCGGTCTTGCACACCCGGGTGGACAGCCTGTTCGAAAACAGGCTTTTCAGCGAGGAGGAGACGTGGAAGACATTATCGGCGGACAGCCAGGACGAGGTGTTCAACCGTCTCAATCGCGGGGTGGTTTGGGCTACGGTCATCGACAAGGTGTCAGCAGCCGACAGCCTCACCGTCCGGGATGGCAAGGTGAAGTGTATCGAGATCGGCACGTTCAACGGGCGCGAGCAGCTGTCCGTAACAATGACCCAAGGCAATGGCACGGAAGTTGTGATCAAGCCGCATATCCTGATCGATGCCACCGGTTTCGACGCGCGCTGGTTCAAAGCGCTGCTCCCGCAGTGGCCCGCCGGGGTGCGCGATGACGACCTTGAAACGTCTCTTGGCGATGAGCTTCAGTATATGGCGCCATACTGGAACTTGCCATTGCTGCATGCCCCCATGTTGTCAAAGCGCGTGGGGCCAGGGTTCGCCAGCTTAATGGTGCTGGGCGGTATGTCCGACCGCATTCTGCGGGCCTACAGGTAAAACCGCCGGCTTGACTTGAAGTCTGGGGAGATATATACGTGTATACGTTTGCAATTCGCCTTGGAGTTTGCCATGTCCACTGAAAATCTGGTGCTGCGCACGGTTTACGTCGATGCGGACGTTGACGACCAGCTGCGTGACGAAGCGCTCCACAAACAGCTTAGCAAGGCGGACTTGTTTCGCAAGTATTTAGTAACCGGAATCAAAGCGGCGAAGTCACACCCTGATTTGCGCACGCTGAACCCGAAAAACACCCAGGCGTTGGTGCTGCGCACCATCCATATGGATCCCAAGCTGGACGACAAACTGCGCGTCGAAGCGTTCGACAGTCGCACCAGCAAAAACGACCTGATGCGACGCTATGTACAGCTCGGCATGAGTCTGGAGGAAGCTCGCGCGACAGGGGCATCGCGATCTTCACTGCCCGCAGCTATCAAAACAGAACCCGCTCCGGGGAAGAAGACAGGATCATCAAAGCGGCGTCAACCCGGTCAGCACGATTAATCTCCGCACAGGCCGTCGCCGCGCGCCTCAGCCGTCCGCCCTGGGATGCCAGCGCTGCAAGGGCGGCTCTGAGGCGGTGAGCGCTTGCAGGCGCTTGTACAGCAAGCTCGTTTCCAGCAGATTACAGATGCGCAGCATGGTCTCGATCAGGTCGAACGGCTTGGTCAAGAAATCCTTGGCGCCCAGCGACAGCGCGCGGCGCCTGGCTTCCTGGGTCACGTCGGCGCTGAGCACCATGACCGGACGAAACTCGTCGGCGGGGTGCGGCGCGCCAGTTGCTCCAGCACCGCATAGCCGTCCAGGTCCGGCATCATCAGGTCGAGCAGCACCAGGTCGGGATCGAAAGCCGACACCAGATCGAGCGTGTGGCGTGGATCGGTGGTGCTGACGACATTGCGAAACCCTTCCCCCGCCAGACGGCGATGCCAGAGCAGGTGGCTCTGAACTGGGACGGGGGGCGATGCGGTCGTGACGGAAACAAGCGGGCAAGGGGGCGGCGCCGGCAGATGGTCAACAGCGGCAGAACCGCCGAGCGGCCTTACAGCGCGCAAGCGGCGCAACGGACACTGCCGCGTGCCGACGCTCGATTATGCCGTGCCGCGATAGTCAATCTGACTTGTGCCATCGACGAAAAGGGTAAGCGCCAGTTCATCCGCGACCGGCGCCGTGACTATTTGCCGTGCACTTGGGACATTTCACAAGCCCGGTATGGCCGACAGTCCAGCCGCATTCTTCCGCCAAGACCACAGCCCGTGCAGACCAGTCCTCCAGCGGCTCAGTAGCCACTTCATCGCACTCGAAAAATTCACGGCAATTGCTGGTCTCACATTTGAGTAAAAATTCACAGTACAACATCTCTTGCAACAAGTTTTTCATGATGAGGATCAAAGTGTTAAGTGGCCACTAGTTCAGCTACGACCAGGAGAGGGTCAGCGGCGACCAGGTGCAGCAGAAGTGCTGGGGAAGAATCCGACAGTGTCGCTCGCGTAACTGCAAGGTGGGGTACAACTGTCAGCGGCGAAAATAGAAAAAGCCCCGTCAGGGGCTTTCAGAATACGGTGGCGGAAGCGGTGAGATTCGAACTCACGAACGGCTCACACCGTCGCCAGTTTTCAAGACTGGTGCCTTCAACCGCTCGGCCACGCTTCCTGCAGAACGCGATTATACAGAAAACCCCCGCCCTTGGGCAATTTGCCCTCAGCCCATCGCCCACTCCGCAGCTACAACGCCCACCACCGCCGGTTCCACCACCGTGATCAGGTTCTCCGTCGTCAAGGTCGTCGCCAGCACCCCCTGCAATTTCATCATCGTGACAAAATTCGCCTGCGGACCCGCCGCGCCATCCGCATCGAACTGCACCAGCGTATCGTTCCCGCTCTGCAGGTAACGCAGCGCTCCGCTGACGAACGGGTCGCCCGGCGGCACCGCGACGCTCAAGAGCGCCGACACATCGATCCGGTCGCCGCCCGCCCCCACCGCAAAATCGCGCACGCTGAAGATGCTCGTCCCGACGCTTCCCACCACGCCGAAGCGGTCGCTGCCGTCCCCGCCGATGGCGGTCACCAGGTTCGAATTCTGCGTCTCGCGGATCAGGATGATGGCGTCGTCGCCCTCGCCGCCATTGGCGACCACCCGCCCTTGCGCCAGGTAATCATTGGCGTAGATCTCGATCCGGTCGCGGCCAGCGCCACCGAACGCGCCGACATCGGCGTCGGTCTGTACCTTGATGATGTCGTTGCCGCTGCCGCCATTGAGCAGGCCCGCAGTGCCTTCGCTGCTGATCGTGTCGTCCCCCGCCCCGCCGTCAGCCACGACCTGTCCACCGTAGGCGCCGATCCTGTCGTTGCCGTTGCCGCCGTTGAACACATCGTTGCCGCCACCGCTGCCGTACAGCTGGTCGTTACCGTCGCCGCCATTGACCACGTCGTCGCCAATGTGGCCATCGAGCATATCGTCGCCGCCCCCGCCGTTGAGCGTGTCGTTGCCATCCTGGCCGTGCAGGTAATCGTCGCCCGCGCCGCCGCCGAGCAAATCGTTGCCGCTAGACCCGCTCAGGTCGTCGTTGCCATCGCCACCGTGCACGACATCGTTGCCATCGTTGGCCCACACCTGGTCGTTACCGGCGCCGCCGTCGATGGTGTCGTCGAGCACGCCGCCGTAGAGCTTGTCGTTGCCGCTGCCCGCCTCGATTGTCTTGCCGTGCTGCGAGCCATCCTGGTTGTAACCCTCTGCGAAATTGTTGGGGATGAGGTCCTGCGCCTGCACGCCAGTCAGGATTCCCACTGTGCGGAAGCTGCCGGCAGTGTCTGCCGCACCATCGACATCGATCTGCACCAGCGTGTCGCTGCCCTGTTGCAGCAGGCGCGCATAGCCAGGCGCGCCGAAGGGATTGAGATGGGGGAATGGCAGCATGCCCCCGAAGGCCAGCCGGTCGCCGCCGGCACCGGCGCTGAAGTCGTCGATGAAGATGGCTTCGTCGTGCGTGCCGTAGGCGAAAACAAACAGGTCGCTGCCCGCGCCGCCGCTGGCATGCACCTTTGTTGCCGTGGTACCGGGAAAGATGGCGATGCGGTCATCGCCATCGCCGCCGGACACCAGCACATTGCTGGGAATCATGCTGCCGGCTGCCGCGCCGATGTTGAAAGCATCCATGCCCGCGCCGCCGTACAGGCTGTCGTGGCCGGTGCCGCCTTCCAGCATGTCGTTGTCGGCGCCGCCTTCCAGGCGGTCGGCGCCAGGCCCCATGGCGAGCAGGTGGTCATTGCCCGCACCGCCGACCATGATGTTGCTGCCGATGTCATCGTGCAGGTAGTCGGCGCCGTCGCCGCCGCGCAGCACGTCGTCGCCGGCGCCCCCGTCGATCTGGTCCATCCCACCCTCGCCGTCGACCAGATCGTTGCCGGCGTCGCCGAACATATAGTCGTCGCCGCCACCGCCATACACGCTGTCGGCGCCGCCGCCGCCGTACAGGCGGTCGCCCGGGCCATCCTCGTCGCCGCCGTCGATATAGTCGTTGCCGCCGCTGCCGAAGATCAGGTCGGCGCCGCCCAGGCCGAACAGCCGGGCGTCCAGCGCGCCGCCGCGCAGGATGTCATTGTCGGCGGTGCCGGTCAGGTTCAGCCCGGTTACCAGGAAATTTTCCGGACGGATCAACTCGTCGTCGGCGTCGGACAGCATGAAAAATGTGGGCATGGCAATTCCTTGGAAAAGGTTGAAGCGCGACAAAAGGTGCGGTGCGCAAGGCGCGGCCGGCAGCAACTCAGCCCATCGCCCATTCCGCGGCCGCAGTCCCAAGCAGCGCCGGTTGCACGGCGGTAATCAGGTTCTCAGGGGTCAAGGTCGTCGCCAGCACCCCCAGCAACTTCATCATCGTGACGGGACCGGCCTGCGAGCCGGCCGCGCCGTCGGCATCGAATTGCACCAGCGTGTCGTTGGCGCTTTGCACGTAACGCAGCACGCCACTGGCGAACGGGTCGCCCGGCGGCACCGCGCCGCTCAAGAGCGCCGACACATCGATCCGGTCGCCGCCCGCCCCCACCGCAAAATCGCGCACGCTGAATATGCTGGTCCCCACGCTCCCCACCACGCCGAAGCGGTCGCTGCCGTCCCCGCCGATGGCCGTCACCTGGTTCGAATTCTGCGTCTGGCGCGTCAGGATGATGGTGTCGTCGCCCGCGCCGCCGTTAGCCACGACGCGCCCTTGCGCCAGGTAATCGTTGGCGTTGATCTCGATCCGGTCGTTGCCGGCACCCCCGAAGGCGCCCACGTCGGCGTCGGTCTGCACGCGGATGGTGTCGTTGCCGCCACCGCCATTAAGCAGGCCATCGATGGCGGCAGTGCTGATCCGGTCGTCCCCCGCCCCGCCATCGATCACGTAGCTGCCGTAGTAGGCGGACACGCTATCGTTGCCGTTGCCGCCGTTGAGCGTATCGTTGCTGCCCTCGGCGAACAGCTGGTCGTCGCCATCGCCGCCATACAGCAGGTCGTTGCCCTCCTTGCCCGACAGCAGGTCATCGCCAGCGCCGCCGTACAAGGTGTCGTTTCCTTCTGCGCCAGTCAGGTAATCGCCGCCAGCGCCGCCGTCGAGCAGGTCGTTCCCGTAAGAGCCGTCCAGGTCGTCGACGCCATCGTCGCCGCGCAACACGTCGTCGCCAACATTGCCGAGCAGGCGATCGGCGCCGGCCCCGCCATGGATGGTGTCGTTGAGCACGCCGCCGAGGATAAAATCGTTGCCGCCGCCGGCGTACACCAGCATGCCGTTGAGCGAGCCATCCTGGTTATAGCCTTCGACAAAATTGTTTGGCAAAACGTCCTGCGCGCGCACGCCGAGCAGGGTGGCGACGGTGCGGAAAGTGGCGGCGCTGCCGGCGGCGCCATCGGCGTCGCTCTGCACCAGGGTATCGTTGCCTTGCTGCAGCAGGCGCGCGTAGCCGGGAGCGCCGAAGGGATTGCTGTTGTAGAACGGCTGCAGGGAGCCAATGGCGAGCTTGTCGCCACCGGGGCCCGCCACGAAATCGTCGATGATGATGGTTTCGCCGTGCACGCCCTGGGAAAACGCAAACGCGTCGCTGCCGGCGCCGCCGCTGGCGTGCACCATAATCGGCGCCGCCGTTGCATGAAAGCCGAGCGTGTCGTTGCCGTCGCCGCCGGACAGCAGCCACTCGCCGGGCGCAGTGCTGCCCGCCGCCGCCCTGACCGTGAGCGAGTCGTGGCCGGCGCCGCCATACAGGCTGTCGTTGCCGTTGCCGCCTTCAAGTCCGTCGTTGCCGGTGCCGCCGTCGAGGCGGTCGGCCCCGGCGCCGGTGGCGCTCAGGCTGTCGTCGCCTGCGTCGCCGAGGAGAACGTTGCTGCCGAGATTGTCGGTCAGGAAGTCGCGTCCATCGCCGCCGCGCACCAGGTCGTCCCCGGCCCCGCCGTCGATCTGGTCGGTGCCGCTTTCGCCGTCAAGTGCGTCGTTGCCGGCGTCGCCGAACATGACGTCGTCGCCTGCGCCGCCGAACACGCTGTCGGCGCCGTCGCCGCCGTACAAGCGGTCGCCCGAGCCGTCCTCGTCGCCACCGTCGATGGTGTCGTTGCCGCCCTCACCGCGAATCAGGTCGGCGCCAGCCAGGCCGAAGATGCGGTCGTCGAGCGCGCCGCCGCGCAGGATGTCATTGTTGGCGGTGCCGGTCAGGGTCAGGCCGGTCACCAGAAAATTCGCCGGACGCAACAGTTCGTCGTCGGCTGTGGACAGCATGAAAAATGTGGACATGGCAACTCCTAACAGAAGGTTGAGTCGAGCCAAGAAAAGCGTTCCGCACTGCGCGGACAGCTATGATGCGCCGTTCCCTCGCCAGTGTCGAGACGCGCGCTGCCGCGCCCTTGCGCGGAGCAAGGGCGTGGCAGCGCGCCTGGCTTGCGCCGGTCAGCCGAGCAGGAACGCGGCTGCGGGGGCATCGGCCACGCCCACCAGTTGCACCGGTGCGCCGGCGGTCCCGATCACATTGTCGCTGGTGATGCTGGTAGCGAGCACGTTTTGCAAGCTCATCAGCGTAGCCGCAAGCTGCGGACCGGCGCCGCCGTCGGCGTCGAAGCGCACCAGGGTGGCGCTGCCGCTCTGCACGAACTCGAGCAAGCCGGCAGGCGATGCCAGGCCAGTCAGGTCGATGCGGTCGCCCCCGGCGCCGGCTGCGAAATCCTTCACGGTCAGGCTGCCCAGCCGTCCTTCTCCGCGCAGCACGTAGGTGTCGATGCCGGCGCCGCCGCTGGCGTTGACGGCCGTGTTGTCGAGCGCGCCGCGCGTGACGACGATGGTGTCGGCGTCGTCGCCGCCGGAGGCCACCACCCTCCCGGCCACAGCCTGCTGCGTTGCGGCGATCTCGATGACGTCGGCGCCGCGCCCGCCCAACAGGCCGCTGTTGCCGCTGCCGGTCAGCTTGAGCACATCGTTGCCGTTGCCGCCGTTCAGTTGCACGCTGCCGCTGCCGCCGTCGAGGGTATCGTTGCCGGCGCCGCCGTCGAGCACGTCGTCGCCCTGGTCGGCGAACAGCGCATCGTCGCCGTTGCCGCCGTTGATGGTGTCGGTCCCGGCGCCGCCGTGCAGCACGTCGTTGCCTTCGAAGCCGCCCAGCTCGTCATTGCCGGCGCCACCATCGAGGCTGTCGTCGCCATCGCCGGCGCGCAGGATGTCGGCGCCTTCTCCACCGTCGAGCGTGTCGTTGCCGATGCCGCCGTCGAGCAGGTCGGCGCCGTCCCCGCCTTGCAGCAGGTCGGTGCCCTGCCCGCCTTCCAGCACATCGGCGCCGGCGCCGCCGTCGAGCTTGTCGTTGCCGTCGCCGCCGTTCAGGCTGTCGGTGCCGGCGTCACCGAGCAGCGTGTCGTTGTCGTTGCCGCCTTGCAGCAGATCGTCGCCTTCGCCACCGTGCAGGGTGTCATTGTGGCTGCCGCCGAGCAGGGTGTCGTTGCCCTGGAAACCGACCAGCACGTCAACGCCTCCCTGGCCGTCGAGCACATCGTTGCTGCGCCCGCCCTTGAAATCATCCTGGTCTTCGCGCGTGCCGGACAGGTGGATGCCGTCCTCGGAGCCGTTCGGATTCATGCCGCCGGCGATGAACCTGGCGTCCAGCTGGGCGGGCGTGACACCGTCGAGTGTCAGGATGGTGCGAAAGCTTGCAGCGCTGCCCGCAGCGCCGTCGTCGTCGAGCTGAAACACGGTGCTGTTGCCGCGCTGCTCCACGCGCAGGTAGCCGAGCGCGCCGAAGGGATTGCTGACGTAGTTGGCGGCAACCTGCGGAATCAGGGCGTCCAGGTCGATCACGTCGAGGCGGTAGCCGCGATGGAAGTCGGTAATGGTCACCTGCCCGGCGCGGCTACCCGGCGCGAACACGTAGGTGTTGCCGCCGTACTCCCGCCCGCTGACCAGGACGTCCTGGAATGCCAGCGAGGGGCCGAAGGTCATCACGTCGCCGCCCGAGGCCAGCAGGCGCACCGTGCCTTTGGCGCCGCCCGTGAAATCGGCGAACAGGTGGTTCTCGCCGTAGCCGCCGTCGAGCGTATCGCCGACGCCGCCGGTGAGGGTGTCGTTGCCCACGCCGCCGTCGACCGTGTCGCTGCCGGCGCCGGTGGTGACGATCACGTCGTTCCCGTAACCGCCCGCCAGCACATTGTTGCCTTCGACATCGGTGAGCGTGTCGTCGTCGTATTCGCCGGCGAGGATATCGTCGCCCGCGCCGCCGGTGATGACATCCTTGCCGAATCCGCCCACGATGCTGTCGTTGCCGGCTTCGCCGGCCAGGGTGTTGTTGCCGCTGCCGCCGAACAGGCTGTCGTTGCCGTTGCCGCCTTGCAGCAGGTCGTCATCCGCGCCGCCCTCGAGCAGATCGTTGCCGGCGCCGCCGAGCAGGGTGTCGTTGCCGCCCAGGCCGATCAGGTGTTCGGCGCGCTCGGCGCCCTGGATGCTGTCGGCGCCTTCCGTACCGGTCAACACCCCGCCGGCGAAGCCGATCAGGGGATCGTAGCCCTGCTTGAAATGGGCGCTGGTGAGGCTGGCGGCGTTCACGTTGCGCAGAACCATGATGTCCCTCAGAGGGTTCTGGGGATCGGCCGCGCCGTCACCGTCGTGGCGCAGAACCGTATCGGCCCCACGCTGTTCCAGGCGCAGGTATCCATCGGCGCCGAACGGATTGCCGGGATAGCCGCTGCCCACGCTCAACATGTACAGGTCGATCACATCGTTTTCCGCACCCACCGAAAAATCGTTCACGATCACGGTCGGGGTGCTGTCCGCGTAGCCGGTGGTCCACAGGTAGAAGGTATCGCGCCCGCTGCCGCCGCTCGCGGTGAGCGTCACCCCGGGCGCCCCGTCCCAGATCTCGAGGCGGTCGTCGCCGGCGCCGCCGGACAATTGCACCGAGCCGAGCTTGGAGGGCTGGTAACCGCTGCCCGCAGTCAAGGTGTCGTTGCCGTCCCCGCCGTCGAGCAGACTGTGGCCGGCGTAATCCGCCGACAGCTTGTCGTTGCCTGCGCCGCCGAGCACGGTATCCGAGCCGTCGCCGCCATCGACGGTGTCGTCGCCCTCACCGCCGTCGAGCTGGTCGTTGCCCTCGCCGCCGGAGATCCCATCGCTGCCGTCACCGCCCAGCACGGTATCGTTGCCCGCGCCCGCGTAGAAGCTGTCGCCGCCGCCGTTGCCTTCGTAGCGGTCGTTCAGGTGGGAGCCGATGATGCCGTCATTGCGCTCGTCGCCGATGAAAGTCTCGCCATCGTCAATCCCGTCCGCAGTGATCTGGCTGGTCGAGATGCTGGCCGCGACCGCCTCGGCGGCCACGCCTTCGAGCCGCAGCACGGTCTTGAAGCCGGACGCGCTGCCCTTGGCGCCGTCGGCGTCGAATTGCAGCAGCGTGTCGGCGCCGGACTGCACCAGTTTCAGATAGCCGCGTGCGCTGGAAAACGGGTCGCCCAGCGACAGGTCGATCCCGGCTAGCAGACGGCTGACGTCGATCCGGTCGCCTTCGGGGCCGGCGACGAAATCGGTGACCACGTAGCCGGCCGGGCCGCTTGCGCGTTCCAGCTGGTACACATCGCGCCCGGCGCCGCCGCTCACGCGCGCCGTGCCCTGGTTGAGGAAGGATACGCTGAACAGGTCGTTGCCATCGCCGCCGTCGGCCACGGTGGTGGCGAGCGCTTCATTGGCACGGGTACGGAGCGTGATGCGGTCGTTGCCGGCGCCGCCGCTGAAGGTGTCCTGCCCATCGCCGAGCAAGGCGTCGTTGCCGTCACCGCCATCGAGCACGGCGCTGCCGCCGCGCTCCGAGTACAGAAGGTCGACGCCGGCGCCGCCCGTCAGCAAATCGCGCCCTTCGTAATCGTTGAGCGTGTCGTGGCCCGCGCCGCCGTGCAAGGTGTCGTTGCCCAGTTCGCCCTTGAGCTGGTCGTTGCCGGCACCGCCATCGGCGAAGTCGTTGCCCAAGTGGCCGTTCAGCTCGTCGCTGCCGCGACCGCCGAGAAGGGTGTCGTTGCCGTCGAAGCCGTACAGAACGTCATAGCCGGCGGACACGTCGTCCGGATCGTTGCTGGTAATGTAGTCGTCACCGGCATAGCCCCACATGCGATCCGAGCCGCCGTTGCCCGAAATCGTGTCGTTCAATTGCGAGCCATACAGAATGTCGTCGCCGCTCGAACCCTGCAGATTGTCGCCGGGGGCGGCCAGGGTGGTGACGGGGCTGGCCTGGAGGACAGCGTTGCTGGCAAGGTCGGCGGGCTGCTCGGTGACGGCGTTGGAAATGGTCATGTGGGTCCTGGGAATGGTGATCGGTTGAAGGCGTTCAACGTCAATCATGCCCGTGCCCGATTGGAATGTACAGAAGTTAAGATTGAAGAATATGTAACAATCTGCGACAGGGACGGCAAGGCGCATCGCACCTTGCCGCCGCCCGCCGGTTTAGCCGATCAGCTGCGCGGCGACAGGCACGCCGACCAGTTCCACCGGCGCGCCGCCGACGCCAAGGTCGACCACGTTGTCGCTGCTCATGCTGCTGGCGACGACGTTTTGCAAGGTCATCAGGGTGGCCGCGGCCAGCGGGCCGGCGGCGCCATCGGCGTCGAAGCGCACCAGGGTCGCGCTGCCGCTCTGCACGAACTCGAGCAAACCGCCTGGCGTCGCCAGTCCGGCGAGGTCGATGCGGTCGCCGCCGGCGCCGGCCGCGAAATCCTTCACCGTCAGGCTGCCCAGCCGCCCTTCTCCGCGCAGCACGTACGTGTCGATGCCGGTCCCGCCGCTGGCGTTGACGGCCGTGTTATCCAGCGCGCCGCGCGTGACGACGATGGTGTCGGCGTCGTCGCCGCCGGCGGCCACCACGCGCCCCGCAAGTGCCTGCTGCGTTGCCGCGATCTCGATGAGGTCGGCGCCGCGTCCGCCGAACAGGCCGCTGTTGCCGCTACCCGTGACCTTGAGCGTGTCGTTGCCGTTGCCGCCATTGAGCTGCACACTGCCGCTGCCGCCGTCCAGGGTGTCGTTGCCGGCGCCGCCCTCGAGCACGTCGTCGCCCTGGTCGGCGAACAGCGCATCGTCGCCGTTGCCGCCGTTGACGGTGTCGGTCCCGGCGCCGCCGTGCAGCACGTCGTTGCCCTCGCCACCGTTGATCTCGTCGTTGCCGGCGCCGCCGTCGAAGCTGTCGTCGCCATCGCCGGCCTTGAGGATGTCGGCGCCGTCGCCGCCGCCGAGCGTGTCGTTGCCGATGCCGCCATCGAGCAGATCGTTGCCGACGCCGCCGTCGAGCTTGTCGTCACCCTCGCCGCCCAGCAGGCTGTCGGCGCCATCCTCGCCGAACAAGGTGTCGTTATCCTGCTGGCCTTCGAGCAGGTCATTGCCCACGCCGCCGTACAAGGTGTCGTTCTCGGTACCTCCCTTGAGCACATCGCTACCCTGGAAACCGTATACCTTGTCATCGCCCTGGGCGCCGTCGAGCGTGTCGTTGCTGCGTCCGCCGTTGATGGTCTCGCTGTAGTGCGAACCCCACATGTTGATGCCGTCTTCCGACCCGTTCGGATTCATGCCGCCGGCGATGTGGCTGGCATTGAGCTGCGCGGGCAGCACGGCGTTGATAGTGAGAATGGTGCGAAAGGTCGCCGCGCTGCCGGCCGCACCGTCGTCGTCGGCCTGGACCAGGGTACTGTTGCCATTGGCTAGCAGGCGCAGGTAGCCGAGCGCGCCGAACGGGTTGCTGACGTAATTGGCCGCGACCTGCGGCACCAGGGCGTCCAGGTCGATCACCTCGCTGGTGTTGTCCAGGTCGAAATCGTTGATGGTGACCTGCCCCCGGTGGCTGCCGGGCGCGAACACGTAGGTATTGCCGCCGTACCCGTCGTCGTTGGTGATCACGTCCTGGAATGCCAGCGAGGGGCCGAAGGTGAATACGTCGTCGCCCGCACTGCCCAGCATGCGCACGGTGCCTGTGGCGCCGCCCGTGAAATCGGCGAACAGGCGGTTCCAGCCCGAGCCACCGTCGAGCGTATCGCCGGCGCCGCCGGTGAGGGTGTCGTCGCCGTGGCCGCCGTCGACCTTGTCGCTGCCGCTGCCGGTCGTGACGATCACGTCATTGCCGTCGCCGCCCATCAGCACGTTGTTGCCTTCGGCATCGGTGAGGATGTCGTCGTCGAAGTCGCCGCTGAGGATGTCGTCGCCCGCGCCGCCGGTCAGCACATCCTTGCCGGCCCCGCCCACCAAGCTGTCGTTGCCCGCTTCGCCGGCCAGCGTGTCGTCGCCCGTGCCGCCGAAGAGGCTGTCGTTGCCGCTGCCGCCTTGCAGCAGGTCGGCATCAATGCCGCCCTCAAGCAGGTCGTCGCCGCCGCCGCCGACAAGGGTGTCGCTGCCGCCCAGGCCGATGAGTTGTTCGGCGCGCGCGTCGCCCTGGATGTTGTCGGCGCCGGCCGTGCCGGTCAGCACCCGGCTGAAGAAGCCGGCCGCGGGATCGTCGCCCTGCTTGAAGTTGGCGCTGGTCAAGCTGGTCGCGCTGACGTTGCGCAGGGTCAGCATGTCGATCAGGGTGGCGGCACTGCCGGCCGCGCCATCGTTGTCGTAGCGCAGCACCGTGTCGGCGCCGCGCTGTTCCAGGCGCAGGTAGCCATCGGCGCCAAACGGGTTACCGGTGTAGTTCCACGCCGGGCCCGCCAGGGACAGGTTAAGCACGTCGCCGCCGGCGCCCGCCGAAAAATCGGTCAAGGTCACGTTGGCGATGTTTTCAGGCCGGCCGTACAGCGACAGGCGGAAGGTGTCGAGTCCGCTGCCGCCGCTCGCGCTCACCGTCACCTCCGGTGGCGCCTGGGCGATATCGAACTTGTCGTCGCCAGCGCCGCCGGACAGCTGCACCGTGCCGAACTTGATGCTCGCCCAACCACCCACCTCCAGAAAATCGTTGCCGTCACCGGCGTCGAGCACGCTGTCGCCGGCGTAATCCGCCGACAGCCTGTCGTTGCCTGCGCCGCCGAGCAGGATGTTCGCGCCTGCGCCGCCGTCCACGATGTCATCGCCTTCGCCACCTTCGATGCGGTCGTCGCCGCTTTCTCCGAACAGCCAATCGGCGCCGTCGCCGCCAAACAGGGTGTCGCTGCCCGCACCCGCCTGCACGGTGTCGGCGCCGCCGTTGCCGTCGTAGCGGTCGTTCAGATGGGAGCCGAGAATGTCGTCGTTGCGGCCGCCGGCGATGAGGGTCTCGCCATCGTTGATGCCGGCTGGAGTGAGCGCGCTGGCCGAGATGTTCGCCGCCACCGCCTGCGCCGCCGCGCCTTCGAGCCGCAGCACGGTCTTGAAGGCGGACGCCGTGCCCTGCGCGCCGTCGGCGTCGAATTGCAGCACCGTGTCGGCGCCGTCCTGCACCAGTTTCAGGTAGCCGCGCGCGCTGGAAAACGGGTCGCCCAAGGACAGGTCGACGCCGGCCAGCAGCGTGCTGACGTCGATCCGGTCGCCCTCGGGGCCGCTGGCGAAATCGGTCACCACGTAGCCGTTGGCGCCGCTCTCGCGTTCCAGCAGGTACACGTCGCGCCCGCCGCCGCCGGTCACGCGCGCCGTGCCCTGGTTGAGGAAGCCCACGCTGAACAGGTCGTTGCCATCGCCGCCGTCGGCCAGGGTGGTAGCAAGCGCTTCATTGGCGCGCGTGCGGATCGTGATGCGGTCGTTGCCGCCGCCGCCGATAAATGTATCCTGGCCGTCGCCCAGCAACACGTCGTTGTCAAGGCCGCCGTCGAGCAGGGCACTGCCGCCCCGTTCCGAGTACAGCAGGTCGACGCCGGCGCCGCCCGTCAGCAAGTCGCGTCCTTCGTAGTCGTTGAGCGTGTCGTGACCCGCGCCGCCGTGCAAGGTGTCGTTGCCCAGTTCGCCCACGATCCGGTCGTTGCCGGCGCCGCCATCGGCGAAGTCATTGCCGAGTTGGCCGTTCAGGTTGTCGCTGCCGCGCCCGCCCAGGAGGGTGTCGTTGCCGTCGAAGCCGAACAGGTCGTCGTAGCCGGCGCGCGAGTCGTCGTCCGGATCGTTGCTGGTGATGTAGTCGTCGCCGCCATAGCCCCACATGCGGTCCGAGCCGCCATTGCCCGAAATCGTGTCGTTGAGATCGGAGGCATACAGCGAGTCGCTGCCGCGCCCGCCCTGCAGATTCTGGCCGACGCCGGCCAGGGTGGTGCCGGGGCTGGCCTGGAGGGCAGCGTTGCCGCTGAGGTCGGCGTGATGATTGGTGACGGCGCTGGAAGTGCTCATGTGGGTCCCGGGAATGATGTTCGTTGAAGGCGTTCAACGTCATCATGCCGGTGCCCGATTGGAATGTACAGAAGTTAAGATTGAAGAATGTGTAACAATTTGCGACAAGGGCGGCAAGGCGTTGTGCACCTTGCCGCCGCCCGCCGGTTTAGCCGATCAGCGGCGCGTTGCCGGGCACGCCGACCAGTTCCACCGGCGCGCCGCCGACACCGATATCGACCACGTTGTCGCTGGTCATGCTCGTGGCGAGCACGTTTTGCAAGGTCATCAGAGTGGCCGCCGCCAGCGGGCCGGCGGCGCCGTCGGCGTCGAAGCGCACCAGGGTGGCGCTGCCGCTCTGCACGAATTCCAGCAAGCCGGCAGGCGCTGCCAGGCCGGCGAGGTCGATGCGGTCGCCGCCGGCGCCGGCTGTGAAATCCTTCACCGTCAGGCTGCCCAGCCGCCCTTCGCCGCGCAGCACGTAGGTGTCGATGCCGGCGCCGCCGCTGGCGTTGACGGCCGTGTTATCCAGCGCGCCGCGCGTGACGACGATGGTGTCGGCGTCCTCGCCGCCGGAGGCCACCACGCGCCCGGCCACGGCCTGCTGCGTCGCGGCGATCTCGATCAGGTCGGCGCCGCGCCCGCCGAACAGGCCGCTGTTGCCGCTGCCGGTGAGCTTGAGCACATCGTTGCCGTTGCCGCCGTTCAGCTGCACGCTGCCGCTGCCGCCGTCCAGCGTGTCGTTGCCGGCGCCACCCTGGAGCACGTCGTTGCCGGTGTCGGCGAACAGCGCATCGTCGCCGTTGCCGCCATTGACCGTGTCGTCGCCGGCGCCGCCGTGCAGCATGTCGTTGCCCTCGCCACCGTTCAGTTCGTCGTTGCCGGCGCCGCCGTCGAAGCTGTCGTCGCCATCGCCGGCCTTAAGGATGTCGGCGCCCTCGCCGCCGCCGAGCGTGTCGTTGCCGATGCCGCCGTCGAGCACGTCGTCGCCGGCGCCGCCGTCGAGCTTGTCGTCGCCCTCGCCGCCCAGCAGGCTGTCGTTGCCCTGTTCACCGAACAGCGCGTCGCTTCCGAGCGCGCCGTCGAGGCTGTCGTTGCCCGCCCCGCCGAACAGCGAATCGTCGCCGCCTTTTCCGTTGAGCCGATCGTTGCCCTGGAAACCGGACAGCTTGTCGTTGTCCAGCCCGCCGTCAAGCGTATCGTTGCCGCGCGCGCCGTTGATGGTGCCGCTTCCCCACACGCTGATGCCATCTTCCGAACCGTTCGGATGCATGCCGCCGGCGATGTGATCGGCGCTCAGTTGGGACGGCGCGACGCCGTTGATGGTGAGAATGGTGCGAAAGCTCGCCACGCTGCCGGCGGCGCCGTCTTCGTCGAACTGGAGCAGTGTGTTGTTGCCGCTGGCGAGCACGCGCAGGTAGCCGAGCGCGCCGAACGGGTTGCCGGTGTAATTGGCCACGACCTGCGGAATCAGGGCGTCCAGGTCGATCCGGTCATTGGGATAGTCGAGATCGAAGTTGGTGATCGTGACCTGCCCGGCGTGCGCGCCAGGCGCGAACGCGTAGAGATTGTTGCCGAACTCGCTGCTGGTGAGCACGTCCTGGAACGCCAGCGAAGGGCCGAAGGTGAGCACGTTCCCGCCCGCGCTCACCATGCGCACGGAACCTGGGGCGCCGCCCGTGAAATCGGCCACCAGATGGTTGTGGCCGTAGCCGCCGTCGAGCGTATCGCCAGCGCCGCCGGTGAGGGTGTCGTCGCCGTCACCGCCGTCGACCTTGTCGCTGCCGCTGCCGGTCGTGACGATCACGTCGTTGCCCCGACCGCCGGCCAGCACGTTGTTACCTTCCACATCGGTAAGGATGTCGTCGTCGTCGTCGCCGTGAAGGATGTCGTCGCCGGCGCCGCCGCCCAGGATATCGTTGCCGTCCCCGCCCACCAGGCTGTCGTTGCCCGCTTCGCCGGCCAGCGTGTCGTCGCCCGTGCCGCCGAAGATACTGTCGTTGCCGCTGCCGCCTTGCAGCAGGTCGGCGTCCAGCCCGCCTTCGACCAGGTCGTCCCCGCCGCCGCCAAGCAGGGTATCGCTGCCCGCCAGTCCGATCAGGTGTTCGGCGCGCGCGTCACCTTGCAGGCTGTCGGCCCCGGCGGTGCCGGTCAGTACCCGGCCGAAGAAGCCGGCCGCCGGATCGTAGCCCTGCTTGAAATGGGCGCTGGTGAGGCTGGTGGCGACCACGTTGCGCAAAGTCAGCGCGTCGATCATGGTGTAGTCGTTGCCGGCCGCGCCGTCGCGGTCGTAGCGCAGTACCGTGTCGGCGCCGCGCTGCTCCAGGCGCAGGTAGCCCTCGGAACCGAACGGATTGGCTGCGGAATCCGACGGCGAGCCAAACAGATACAGGTCGAGCAGGTCGCTCTCGGCGCCTGTCGAAAAATCGGTCAGGGTGGCGTTCGGGGTGCTATCCGGCGTGCCGTACATCCACATTTTGAAGGTATCGCGCCCGCTGCCGCCGCTCGCCGTCACCGTCACCGTCGATGGCGCATCGGTGATCTCGATGCGGTCGTCGCCCGCGCCGGCGAACAGTGTCACTGTGCCGGTCTTGAGACTGATGTAATTGCCCGCTGTCATGTCGTCGTTGCCATCGCCGCCATCGAGCAGGCTGTCGCCGGCGTAGTCCACATCCAGACTGTCGTTGCCTGCGCCGCCGAGCACGGTGTTCGAACCTGCGCCGCCGCCCAGGATGTCGTCGCCCTCGCCACCCTCGATGCGGTCGTCGCCGCTTTCGCCGAACAGCCAGTCGGCGCCGTCGCCTCCCAGCAGGGTATCGTTGCCCGCACCCGCATTCACGGTGTCGGCGCCGCCGTTGCCTTCGTAGCGGTCGTTCAGTTCGGAGCCGCGAATGTCGTCGTTGCGCCCGCCGCCGATGAGGGTCTCGCCATCGTTGATGCCGTCTGGCGTGAGCACGCTGGCCGAGATGTTCGGTGCGGCCGATGCCGCCGCCACGCCTTCGAGCCGCAGCACGGTCTTGAAGGCGGACGCCGTGCCCTGGGCGCCGTCGGCGTCGAACTGCAGCACCGTGTCGGCGCCGTCCTGCACCAGTTTCAGGTAGCCGCGCGCGCTGGAAAACGGGTCGCCCAGCGACAGGTCGACGCCGGCCAGCAACTTGCTGACGTCGATCCGGTCGCCCTCGGGGCCGCTGGCGAAATCGGTCACCACGTAGCCGTTGGCGCCGTTCTCGCGCTCCAGCAGGAAGACGTCGCGGCCGGCGCCGCCGCTCACGCGCGCCGTGCCCTGGTTGAGGAAGGCCACGCTGAACAGGTCGTTGCCATCGCCGCCGTCGGCCAGGGTGGTAGCAAGCGCTTCATTGGCGCGGGTGCGGATGCTGATGCGGTCGTTGCCGCCGCCGCCGATAAAGGTGTCCTGGCCGTCGCCCAGCAAGATGTCGTTGCCGTCACCGCCATCGAGCAGGGCGCTGCCGCCGCGCTCCGAGTACAGCAGATCGACGCCGGCGCCGCCCGCTAGCCAATCGCGTCCTTCGTAATCGTTGAGCGTGTCGTGACCCGCGCCGCCGTGCAAGGTGTCGTTGCCCAGTTCGCCCACGAGCCGGTCGTTGCCGGCGCCGCCATCGGCGAAGTCATTGCCGAAGTTGCCGTTCAGGCTGTCGCTGCCCCGGCCGCCCAGGAGGGTGTCGTTGCCGTCGAAGCCGACCAGGTCGTCGGACCCGGCGCGCGAGTCGTCGTCCGGGTCGTTGCTGATGATGTAGTCGTCGCCGGCATAGCCCCACATCCGGTCCGAGCCGCCATTGCCCGAAATCGTGTCGTTCAGTTCCGAGCCATACAGAATGTCATCGCCACTCCAGCCCTGCATATTTTTGCCGGGGGCGGCCAGGGTGGTGCCGGGGCTGGCCTGGAGCACAGCGTTGCTGGCGAGATTGGCGTGCTGCTCGGTGACGGCGTCGGAAGTGCTCATGTGGGTCCCGGGAATGATGTTGGTTGAAGGCGTTCAACATCAATCATGCCCATACCCGATTGGAATGTACAGAAGTTAAAATTAAAGAAAATGTAACAGTTTGCGACAAGGGCGGCATGGCGTCCCGCACCTTGCCGCCCCCGCCGGGTTAGCCGATCAGCTGCGCGCCGGCAGGCACGCCGACCAGCTCCACCGGGGCCATTGCGCTGCCGCTTGCCGCAGGGGTATACAAGAAGTTGTCGATGGTCAGGGTGCGGGCGTCGACGTTTTGCAGCGTGAAGAAGGTCTCGACGTAGTTGCTGCCGCCTTCGCCATCAAGGTCGAGCTGCACCAGGGTCGAGGTGCCGCTTTGTACGAGGCGCACCGTGCCCGTCAACAAGGGATTGCCCGGATTGATCCACGGAAGTACCGCGTGCGATACATCGAGACGGTCGCCACCGGCGCCGACGCTGAAGTCCTTGATGCTGAAGCTCGACTGTCTGGGGAAGTTGTCCATCTTGTAGGTATCGACACCCAGTCCACCGATCGCCGTCACGCTGCCGATGGAGAAATAATCGGGGTGCACGATGACGGTATCGTCGCCCGCACCGCCCCCGACCACCACCCTTCCCTCATTATTGAGCTTGATGTCGAACACATCGCTGCCGCTGCCGCCGAACAGGCCGCTGTCGCCCTTCCCTCCCACTTTCAGATAATCGTTTCCGCTTCCACCGTTCAGCTGCACCCCGCCCCACCCGCCATCGAGGCTGTCGTTGCCAGCGCCGCCATCGAGCACGCCCAGGCCTTGGAACAGCACGAGCTCGTCGTCGCCATTGCCGCCAAACAGCGTATCGACGCCCTGGCCGCTCATCAGGAGATCGTTGCCGTCGCCACCGGTGAGCAGGTCGTCGCCGTTGCCGCCTTCCATCGTGTCGTTGCCGGCGCCGCCGTTGAGCGTGTCGTTGCCGGCGTGGCCCTCGAGCAGGTCGGCCCCGTCACCGGCCTCGACCAGATCGTTGCCGTCCTGCCCGTACAGGTGATCGTCGCCCTCGCCGCCATACAGGGCATCGTCATCGGCGCCGCCGTCCAGATGATCAACGCCGACGCCGCCGACCAGGGTATCGCCGCCGCTGCCGCCGGAGAGGTTGTCGTCGCCCGTGGTGCCGAGGAAGTAGCGGCCGCCCTCCGTGCCATCGGGACGATTTCCGGTCCCAAAATTGGCTGCATGCAAGCTCGACACCTGCACATTGGCGAGGGTGGCCAGGGTCAGGAAGCCGGCAGCGGTGCCGGCGGCGCCATCCTCATCGATCTGGAACAAGGTATTGTTGCCGCTCTGGACCAGGCGCAGGTAGCCGGCGCTGCCGAACGGATTGGGCGAGAGCGGGAACAGCGCATCGTACTGCAACTGGTCGCCACCGACGCCCGGCTGGAAATCGCGGATCACCGTGGTCTGGCGATGTTGATTGCGCAGGAAGACGAAGTCATCGGTGCCGCTGCCGCCCCAGATGTCCACACGCGAACCTGCCGCCTGCGGGGCGGTGATGATCGTATCGTCGCCCGCCCCGCCGAGCAAGGTGAGCTTGCGCGGCGCATCGGAAAATCCGCTGGACGCGTAGATCACGTCGTTGCCCGCGCCGCCGTCGAGCGAGTCGTTGCCGCTATATGTAGACAGGGTGTCGTCGCCATCGAGGCCGCTGAGCAGGTCGTCGCCGCTGCCGTCGGAGAGGTTGTCGTTGCCGGCGGTGCCGGTCAAGGTCAGCCCTGGAACAGGGTTTGCAAAAGTAGAAATCGTCACGCTCGTCCTTGAAAGTGATAAAAAGCTGAAGCGCCGGCGTGTAAAACGCGGCAATATTTACAGCTTGCCATCATGCCTTCACGGGATAATCGTGTCCAGGAGGAAATCTTACATACGACTAAAAATGTGCACGCGTGCGCCGCCCGGCACGCGCTCAGGCAGGTAGCAGGCCCTTGGCGCGCCGGTGCCGCGCACCCAAGCTTAGCCGGCGTGGACCGGCTCGACCGCCATGCCGATCAGTTCCACCGCTGTCGTACCAGTGAGGAAATTGTCGGCGCTGAGGGTACTGGCCACGACATTTTGCAGTGTCATGAGGGTATAAGCGCTTCCTGCGCCCGCGCTTCCGTCCGGATCCATCCGTACCAGCGTCGAGGTGCCGCTCTGTTCGACGCGCAGTACGCCGGACAGCAGCAGTTCATCCACCTGCGATGGCGTTTTGAGCAACATCCTGACATCGATGCGGTCGCCGCCGCTACCCGCCACGAAATCCTTGACCGTCAAGCTTCCCGAGCGCTCCTTGTCAACAAATTGGTAAGTGTCGACGCCCACTCCGCCGCTGGCGGTAACGCCGCTGGTGGCCAGCTCGGTGCGGTGCAAGATGATGGTATCGTCGCCCGCCCCGCCCATGGCAACCACGCGCCCGGTTGCGCTATAAATATTGAGCACGTCGTTGCCGGCGCCGCCAAACAAGCCGTTGTCGCCATACGCATCCACGTTCAAGGTATCGTTACCGCTACCGCCATTGAGCATGACACTGCCCGACCAGCCATTGAGAATATCGTCGCCGGCGCCACCATCGAGAACGTCGTCGCCACCATCGCCTTCGAGCAGGTCATTGCCATTGCCGCCCATCAGCGTGTCGTCGCCATACCCCCCCATGAGTTCATCGTCGCCGTCTCCACCGTACAGTTGATCGTTGTCCCAACCGCCATCGATCGTGTCCTTTCCAGTGCCGCCGGTAAGATGATCGTCGCCGTCTCTACCCAGCATGTGATTGTTTCCCGCGCCGCCATCGATCGTATCGTTGCCGTTTTCGCCATCAAGGTTGTCGTTGCCCGCGCCGCCGTACAGCGCGTCGTTGCCTTGCCCGCCGCGCAAGTTGTCATTGCCGCCCCCGCCGAACATGGTATCGTCGAGAAAGTTACCAACCAGAACGTCATCGGCACTGAATCCGACAATATAGCGGCCGACTTCCGATCCGCCGGGATGGCTGCCCCCGCCGAAGTTGGCGGCATGAAAATCGCTGGCGAGGACGCCGCGCAAGGTGACCAGCGTGTGGAACTGCGATGCCGTGCCGGCAGCACCATCTTCATCCACCTGAAACAGGGTGTCGCTACCGCTCTGGACAAGGCGCAGGTAGCCGACCGGACCGAAGGGATTGGCGTCGTATTGCGGCACCGAATAGAGGTCCAGCTGGTCGCCGCCGATCCCGGTCTGGAAATCGGTGATGAGTGTGGTTTCGGTGTGCGTGTCGGGCCAGAAAAAGTAATGGTCGCGGCCACTTCCACCGGTGATCTCGATACTTTTCGACGCCGCACTGGTATGGAGTAAGATTTCATCGTCGCCCGCGCCTGCGTCGATGACGACGTGGACCGGTGCGGTCGATGCGGTCGCATTCACAATGATCAGGTCGTCACCGGTGCCGCCGATGAGGGTATCGCTGCCCCCCCCGGCGGAAAAGAAGTCGTTGCCATCCCCACCGTCGAGAAGATTGCCACCGCCGCTTGCGGTCAGGCGGTCCTCACCGGCGCCGCCGTAGAGAAAACTATTACCCCTGCTATGGAGAACGTCATTGCCATTGCCACCGAATAAGGTGTCGATGCCAGCCTCGGCGACGCTGCCGTTGTGGCTGCCGGAGAGATAATCATCTCCATCACCTCCGTCGAGCCTGTCGCTACCGGCGCTGCCATCGAGCGTATCGTTGCCGCCAAGGCCGTTCATGACGTCGTCCAACGCAGTTCCGTGCAGCACGTCGGCGTCATCGGTGCCGGTGATCGTCAAGCCGGGCGCCAGGCCATTCGCGGCGATATCGGCGGTAGCCGGGCGTTGGAGGGAGGCGAGAGCCTTACGGGGCAATGCGGAAAAACTGAAATTCGTCATGGACATCCTTGAGTATTCGACGCTGAAACACCGAAAAGGCATTCCCGGCAATATGCCTGATATGACATCATGCCTTTATCGGATAATCATGTCCAGAAAGAAATCTTGCGTTTGCATTAAGCAGTAGCCTGGACTAATCCGGTCGCACTAGACCCAGCCGGCGCGCAGCGCTGCCTCGAAATCGGCCGCCGGCAGCGGACGCGAGAACAGATAGCCCTGCACTTCGTCGCAGCCGGCGTCGCGCAAAAACTCCAGCTGCTGGCGCGTTTCCACGCCTTCGGCGATGACCTTGTGGCGCAGCTGGCGGCCGATGCTGATGATGGTGCTGGCAATGGCGCAGTCGTTGCTGTCGAACGGCAGGCCGGTGGTGAACGAGCGGTCGATCTTCAGGGTGTCGATCGGAAAGCGCTTCAGGTACGACAGGCTCGAGTAACCCGTGCCGAAGTCGTCCAGCGACAGGCTCACGCCGAGCGCGGTGATGCGGTCCATGATGGCGATCACGCGCTCGATGTCGTGCATCAGGGTGCTTTCGGTGATTTCGAGTTCCAGCCAGGACGGATCGAGCTGGTAGCGCGCCAGGGTCTCGCTCACGCGCGCCGGCAAGGCGGCCGAAAACTCGCGCGCCGAGACGTTCACCGCCAGGCGGAACGGCGGCAGTCCGGCCGCCTGCCAGCGCGCCGCCTGGGCGCAGGCCGCCTCTAACACCCATTCGCCCAGCTGGACGATCAGGCCGGTCGCTTCGGCCAGCGGAATGAAGTCGGCCGGCGGCACCAGCCCGCGCTGCGGATGGATCCAGCGCACCAGCGCTTCGGCGCCCACCATGGCACGCGTGCCGATCTCGAACTTGGGCTGGTAGTGCAGCAGCAGTTCGCCGTTGGCCAGCGCCTGGCGCAGGCCCGATTCGAGGCGCATGCGTTCCTGCATGCCCTGGTTCATGTCGCGGCTGTAGAAGGTGACGCTGTCGCCGTCACTGCCCAGCTTGGCGCGCGCCATGGCGATGTCGGCCACGCGCAGCAGGGCTTCGGCGTCGGCCCCGTCCTGCGGATAGACGCTGATGCCGACGCTGGCGCCCACGCGCAGGTCGTGCCCTTCGATCAGGAACGGTTCGACCAGCGCCGCCTGCAGCTTGTGCGCCACCGTGGTCGCTTCGAAATGCTCGCGGATGTCGAACAGGCCGACCGCGAATTCGTCGCCCGACAGGCGCGCCACCACGTCCTGCTCGCGCAGCACTTGCTTGAAGCGCTGCGCCACCTGCCTGAGCAGTTCGTCGCCGGTGGCGCGCCCGAGGGTGTCGTTGAACATCTTGAAGCGGTTCAGGTCGACGAACAGGATGCAGGCGGTGGCGCCCTTGCGCTGGGCCGAGCTCAAGGCCTGGTCGACCAGCTTGGCCATCAGGCTGCGGTTCGGCAGGCCGGTCAGGGCGTCGTAGTAGGCCAGGTGGTGCAGGCGTTCTTCGGCGTGCTTGCGCTCGGTGATATCGGTCAGGTAGGCGATCAGGCCGACCGGGCGCTGCTCGCGGTCGCGCAGCGGCGAGAGCGACAGGCTGGCCCAGAATACCTCGCCCGATTTTTTACGGCGCCGCACTTCCATCATGCGCCCGCCCTGCTCCACGAAGGCATCGTGAAAGGCCGTGTCTTCATCGGCGTACAGGAACAGGATGTTGCGCCCGACCGCTTCCTGGGCGCTGTAGCCGAACAGGCGCTCGGCGCCCTTGTTCCAGCTGGTGATGTAGCCGGTCTGGTCCATCGTCAGGACCGACTCGTGGATCTGGTCGAGGATCTGGGCCTGGTGCGACAGCTCCGCTTCGAGGTCGAGGTAGGCCTGGGTCGAGCGCAGCGCGAAGTCGTTGACCTTGAGCAGGCTGGCGGCCAGCCCGGCCAGCGCGGCCAGCAGGCGCGCGTCGTCCTCGTCGTAGGCGGCGCGCCCGCTCACCACCAGGCGGCCGTAGTCGATGGTGCCGCTGGCGACCTGGCACGCGAGCTGGGCGGCCGCACCGGCAACGGCCGGCCCGGGCACCAGTGCGCCCGCCTGGCCGGCCGCCTGTCCGGACGCGACAAAGCTGCCGTGCGGGCTGGCCAGCAGCGCGCGCGCGATGCGCCCGAGTTCGGCCGCAAGCTGCTCCCCGCGCAGGTTGAGCACGGCGGCGCACAGGGCGGCACTACTGGTCAGGAAATCCGTCGCGGGGCTGACATGCATCCTACAGGTTC
Source organism: Massilia mucilaginosa (assembly GCF_011682145.1). Taxonomy (GTDB): domain Bacteria; phylum Pseudomonadota; class Gammaproteobacteria; order Burkholderiales; family Burkholderiaceae_D; genus Telluria_A; species Telluria_A mucilaginosa. The sequence goes on along the minus strand of NZ_WHJH01000057.1, from coordinate 15,887 downwards.
CTGCCGACCTGGATCGCCCAGTGATAGGCGTGCAGCTGGCTTTGCCACCATTGTGTGCTGTCGATGCCGAGCGCGGCCAGTTGTTGCGGCTCCGCCAGGCCGTTTTCAACCAGACGCAGCTGTTGACCGAGGCGCCCTTCGCGCAGCAGCAGCGCTTCGGCCGCGGCCGGCGCCAGGCCGAGCGCGCCGACGATGTCTTCCATCGACATCCCGAACAGCACGTCGAGCAGCGAGAACACACCGGTCATGAAGGCGAGATCCTGGTCTTCGCGCTCGCCGCCCTGCAACTTGCACAGGCATTCGAGCTGGGCTGCGCGCAAGGCGGCCAGCGGCAGCAGCGGATTGGCCATGCCGTCGGGCTGCTGGCGCGCATACAGCAGCAGTTGCAGCCAGCGCTGCAACTGGCGCCGGCCGAGCAGGTTGATGGCCTGGCCGAAGCTGGTGATCTGGGTGCTGAGGGCGAACGCGGCCGAGTTGACCAGCTTGAGCAAATGGTAGGACAGCGCCGGGTCTTGCTTGAGCAATTGTTCGAGCTCGCGCGATTCGGCGTCGCGCGCTAGCAGGCCCAGCAAGGCGAGCAGGCGCTTGCGCGAGGTGCCGTCGTGCGGCTTGGCGCTCGGCGAGGGATGCAGCGGCCAGTCGCCGGCCAGCCATTCGAAACCGGCCTCGGTGCAGTCGGCGAAGCGCGCCTCGCTGTCGACCCCGTACGCCAGGTGCGGGCCGAACAGCGACAGCACCTGGTATTTACCGCCGCGCACCAGCGGCAAGCCGGCCCAGCAATCGAGCGCGACCGCGCGCAAGGCGGGCGGCAGCTTGAGGCCCTCGTCGGCCTGGCCGTCGAGCAGCACGCGGTAGCCTTGGTCGTGCAGCGCCAGCGTTTGCTTGAGCAGGGCCTGGTCGGCCAGCACGCCGGCACCGATGGCGAAGATCACGCGGTTGGGCGGCATCAAGGCCAGCAGCGCCGGCGTCAATAGCGCGGGCGAAGCGAGCGGCACGATGCAGTCGAGCGGCGCGACGGCGGTGAGCAGGTCGGGCGCGCCGAAAACCTGTTGCAGGGCAGCGCCATGGGCGGCGCCGGATGCATGGCCGCCGACGCGCACGATCAGCGCCAGCCACTCGTTTTGCGCATTGGCGACCGCTTGCATCTCTACCAACGGGAACGGTGTTGTATCGAAGGCAGCCATCGGCATCTTTGAATTAGTGGGTTCGGTAATCTTAGTTGAGATAATGATCGTAAGCAACCACTTCGTGGGTAGCGCGATAGCAGTTCGTCATCATTATTCGCAAGGAAAGCAGAAGGATACTAGCTTCCTTCAAAACGTGCGTGCTGCACGGCATATCTGATCAGTTCAGCCTGCCCTTCGATGCCGAGTTTGCGCTTGATATTGAGGCGGTGCGTTTCCACCGTGCGTACCGACAGGTCGAGCGTGCGCGCAATTTGTTTGTTGGAATGACCGCCGGCCAGCTGCTGCAATACTTCCTGTTCGCGCGCCGACAACTGGTTCTCTTGCACGCTGGGGCGGGCCAGCTGGCGCGCCAGCGCGGCGCTGTAGTAAATACCGCCGGCCATCACGGTCTCGATGGCGAGCACGATATCCTTGCCCGGCGCATCTTTCAACACATAGCCGCGCGCGCCGGCCTGCATCGCCTGGCTGACGTACTCGACCTTGTCGTGCATGGACAGGATCAGCACCGCGATGGCCGGGAACTGCTGGCGGAAACGGGCGCTGGCCTCGATGCCGCTGATGCCGCGCATGTTGATGTCCATCAGCACCAGGTCGATGGCATGCTCGCCGGCCTGGCGCAGCGCGTCGTCGGCGCCGTCGGCCTCGGCCACCACGCGAAAATGCGGCACCGCTTCGAGGCGCGCGCGCAAGCCGTCGCGCACCAGGGGGTGGTCGTCGACCAGCAGGATGTGAATGAGTTTGTCGGTCATGAGCGCGTGGTTGTGGGGGGAAGCGGGGCCGAGGCCTGCACCGAGGTGCCGGCCGCGGACGAGGTGATGGCCAGTTGGCCGCCGATGGCGTCCATCCGTTCCATCATGTTGCGCAGGCCGATGCCGCGCTTGGGGTGGATCGCCACGCTGGCGGCGTCGAAACCGGCGCCGTCGTCGGCAATGGTCAGGGTGACGCTGCGCTCGTCGTCGGTGCGCGCCAGCGTGATCTCGACCTGGCGCGCGCCCGCATGGCGCTCGATATTGGTCAGCGCTTCCTGGGCGATCCGAAACAGCACCGTGTTGGCCACGTCCGGCAAGCCATCGGTGACCCCGCGCGCCATGAAACGCACCGGCAGCGCGCTGTTCTGGGTCGCTTCGTGCGCCAGGTGGTCGAGCGCGGCGGCCAGGCCGAGGTCGTCGAGGATGGCCGGGCGCAGATTGTGCGAAATGCGCCGCACCTCGCCCAGCACATCGTTGAGCTGGGCGGCGGTGTGCTCGAAACTGGCGCGCGCCTTGTGCTGCTGGGCCGCGTCGCCGCCGAGGCGGATCACGCCCGCTTCGATCTGCAGCTTGATCGACACCAGCCACTGGCTGATGCCGTCGTGCAGGTCGCGCGACAGGCGCGCCCGCTCCTGCTCCTGCGATTCGACCACGCGCTGGGCCAGCACCTTGAGCTTGGCGTCGGCCACGCGCAGCTCGCTGATATTGAGCGCCAGCCCGGAGATGGCCACCACCAGCGCGCTGACGATCGCCAGCACCGCAATCCACAGCAAGGTGCCCTGGATATTGCGCGATTGCTGGGCGTCGATCTTGGCCAGCGCGGCGTCGACATCGTCGAGGTAAATCCCGGTGCCCAGCATCCAGCCCCAGTTCTCCAGCGGCACCACATAGCCGAGTTTCGGCGCCGGCTTGCTGATGGACGGCTTGGCCCAGATGTAGCGCTGCAGCCCGCCGCCGGCTCTGGCGCGTGCGAGCAGGCGCTGGATGGTCGGCTCGCCGTTGACGTCGCGCATCTCCCACAGGTTGCGCCCCACCAGTTCCGGCTGGCGCGGATGCATCAGGCTGTTGCCCTGGAAATCGTAGACGAAGAAATAGCCATCGTCGCCGTAGCTCAGGGTCGACAGGATGCGCTTGGCTTCGTCCAGGGTGGCCTGGTCGCGCTTGCCGGAATCGGCCAGGTGCGCGACCGCGCGCGTGGCCAGGTCCACGTAGTGTTTCAGTTCGGCTTCCTTGCTGGCCAAATAGGCTTGCTGGATGGTATCGCGCTGCTGCTGGGCCAGGGTGATGGCCTGGTGGCGCACGAACAGGGCGATCGTGCACAGCGCCAGGATCAGCGGCGTGATCGCGAGAAAGATGACCTTTTGCCTTAACTTCATACCGCGCCCGGCCTGCCGCGTACGGCTTTGTGAACAAGCCACGATTCTACGACGCCGGCGCCCGTCCCGCCTGCGTAGTAACACGTAAGGCGCTGCGTAGTGCTGCGCTTGCTGCGCGATCCGGCCCGTTCGATACTGATTCACGCTGTGCGGAATTGCACCGGCCTTGACCGGTCCAGCCAGCACGGAAGATAAAAAAACCTTGGAGGAGTCACCATGAAACGTCTGTCAAGCCAGCTCGGCTGGGCTGCGCTATCGATTTTCGGCGCCTGCGCGCTGGGCTACATCGCGCTCAAGCGCGGCGAAGCCATCAATGCCATCTGGATCATTGCCGCCGCCGTCTGCGTGTACCTGATCGCTTACCGCTTTTATAGCTCTTTTCTGGCCGACAAGGTGCTCGGACTCGATCCCCGGCGCCAGACCCCGGCCGACAAGTTCAACGATGGCCTCGACTATGTTCCCACCAATAAGTATGTGCTGTTCGGCCACCATTTCGCGGCGATTGCCGGCGCCGGCCCGCTGGTCGGCCCGGTGCTGGCCGCGCAGATGGGCTACCTGCCCGGCATGATGTGGATCCTGGCCGGCGTGGTGCTGGCCGGCGCGGTGCAGGATTTCATCATCCTGTTCATTTCCACGCGCCGCGACGGGCGCTCGCTGGGCGACCTGATCAAGTCGGAACTGGGCGACATTCCGGGCGTGATCGCCCTGCTCGGCACCTTCATGATCATGGTCATCATTCTGGCCGTGCTGGCGCTGATCGTGGTCAAGGCCCTGACCGGCTCGCCGTGGGGCAGCTTCACCGTCATGGCCACCATTCCCATCGCCCTGTTCATGGGCGTGTACTCGCGCTTCGTGCGCGTGGGCCGTATCGGCGAAGTGTCGCTGATCGGCTTCGTGCTGCTGATGCTGGCCATTATCGGCGGCCAGTACGTGCAGGAACACGCCGTGCTGGGACCGATGTTCACCTTCACCGGCACCGAACTGACCTGGATGCTGATCGGCTACGGCTTCGTGGCCTCGGTGATTCCCGTCTGGCTGCTGCTGGCGCCGCGCGACTACCTGTCGACCTTCCTGAAGATCGGCACCATCGTCGGCCTGGCGATCGGCATCCTGATCGTCGCGCCCGACCTCAAAATGCCGGCCGTGACCAAGTTCATCGACGGCAGCGGCCCGGTCTGGTCGGGCAGCCTGTTCCCCTTCCTGTTCATTACCATCGCCTGCGGCGCGGTATCCGGTTTCCACGCGCTCATTTCGTCCGGCACCACGCCGAAGATGATCGAAAACGAACAGCACGCGCGCTTCATCGGCTACGGCGCGATGCTGATGGAATCGTTCGTCGCGATCATGGCGCTGGTGGCCGCCTCGACCATCGAGCCGGGCATCTACTTCGCCATGAACAGCCCGGCCGCGATCCTCGGCACCACGGCCGAATCGGCCGCCGCGGCGGTCACCCAGATGGGCTTCTACATCACGCCCGAGATGCTGACCGAGACCGCCAGGGATGTCGGCGAAAGCACCATCATCTCGCGCGCCGGCGGCGCGCCGACCCTGGCGGTGGGGATGGCGAACATTCTGTCGAACGTCATCGGCGGCAAGACCATGATGGCCTTCTGGTACCACTTCGCGATCCTGTTCGAAGCCCTGTTCATCCTCACGGCGGTGGACGCCGGCACCCGCGCCGGGCGCTTCATGCTGCAAGACTTGCTGGGCACCTTCGCGCCATCGCTCAAGCGCACCGAATCGATTCCGGCCAATCTGATCGCCACCTCGCTGTGCGTGGCGGCCTGGGGCTACTTCCTGTACCAGGGCGTGGTCGATCCGCTGGGCGGCATCAACACCTTGTGGCCGCTGTTCGGCATCGCCAACCAGATGCTGGCCGGAATTGCCCTGATCCTCGCCACCTGCGTGCTGTTCAAGATGAAGCGCGCCAAATACGCGTGGGTGACCATGGTGCCGACCGCCTGGCTGCTGGCCTGCACCCTGACCGCCGGCTGGCAAAAGATTTTCCACGACAACGTGCGCATCGGTTTCGTGGCGCACGCGCAAAAGTTCCAGGCCGCGATCGACCAGGGCGTGGTGCTGGCGCCGGCCAAGTCGATGGCGCAGATGCACCAGATCGTCTTCAACGATTACCTGGACGCGTCGCTGGCGGGCTTTTTCATGTTCGTGGTGCTGTCGGTGCTGGTGTTCGGCGCGCGCACGGTGCTCAAGGCGCGCGCCATTGCTGCGCCAAGTTCGATGGAAACCCCGTTCGTCGCCAACGCGGCCAAGCCCGCATGAGCATGTTCGGCAACCTGCTCGACGCCGGGCGCGGGCTGGCCCAGGCCGGCCGCTATCTCGGGCAAAGCATGCGCCTGATGGTGGGCTTGCCCGAGTACGACACCTACGTGGCGCATATGGAGGCGACCCATCCGGGCCAGCCGATGATGAGCTACGAAGCGTTCTTTCGGGAGCGCCAGGAAGCGCGCTACGGCGGCGCGGGCAAGCGCGGCGGGTGTTGCTGAGCGCGCGCGCAAAGCACAGGAAAGGGGACGCTGCGGCGTCCCTTTTTGATTGCAGCCCGACAGACAGGCAGTCGCTATGAAGGGATTGCGGAATCGCATTCGGCCGGCATGGGCGTCGACGAGCCCGCTTGCACGGCGCGCTGCGCCAGGATGCGGTCCTGCATGAGGCGCGATTGCAGGCTCTGGATGCGCGCGGAGAGGTCGATGCTGGTGTCGGCTTTGGCGCGCGCCGCCACGGCCATGCGGGCGACCAGCGCCTGCAAGTCGTCGACCGACAGAATGCGATGGAACTGCCGGTCCGTGTTGGTGAAGACCAGCGAATTACGCTTGCGCGCCAGCAGTTCGACGACGTTGCTCAGCGTTCCGGTACTGATGCCATCCCACACCATCAGTCCAAGGTCGGCCGCTTGCGCCATCGCCACGTCCTTCGCGGTGAACCAGGCGCGCGAGCGTTTGGCGTGGTACGTGGCGACCTGATGCACCGGCCAGCGGCCGATGTTGTTGCGCGGGTGCTCACCGCTGCAGTACACCATGACCCTGGCAGCGCCCTGATCGGACAGAAACTGCTGGATGGCACTGTCGGCGCCGCCCGCATCGCCGACGACGACGTCGTACTGCATCGCCAGGATATTCATGATGCGCGCCTGCACCTCATCGTGCAGATGCTTGATCTTGATTGAGCCCGCGATAAATATGGTTGTCATCTCGGGCGCCTCCAGGTCAATGCCGCAGCGTCAATATACCCGCATCCCACCCCTCGCTTGCGTCGGCCAGCGCGGCGCGCAAACCCCTGCTTGCATGCCACAACGGCACAGGTAAGCTTTCCGCTTTTGCATGTCGTTTCCGTGGCCCATCTCCTTTAACCGAAATTTCCATATCGAATTGTGTAAAATACAACACAGCTAATACAAAACGAATTTGGAATGCACGAATGATCGTTATCTCGGGTCGAAAAAATGTCTATCGGAAGCTCGGCTATGTTGCCGACTTCTGTCCCATCTGCAGATCGGTGCAAGCGTTCCTGGTCAGGCGGATCGGCCGGGCCAGCCATCTGTATTTCATCTCGCTCGGCAAGGGCGACCTGGCCGGTTTCGATCGCATCTGCCAGTCTTGCCTGACGCCGTTTCCGACGGAATCGAAAAAATACACGCAGATCTTGAAGAACCCCGCTCCCCTGGCCGAACTGCGGGCAAGTACTTTTCCGAACCTTGAGGAGGTCTGGCAAGAGCGCCTGGCACTGGAGGCGCGTGTCAGCAACGCCCCCTTGTTGCTTTCCGCCGAAGAAAGGCGCGAGCTGATCCTGAGCCCCTTCCTGCTGCTGGTGCCAAAGGTGGAACGATGCTACAACTCGGCCGTCATGGACAAGCAAGCCGGATATACCATCCTTGGCGCCGTGCTTGCCACCCTGGCCGGATGGGCCGTCGCCGGCGCACTGTTTCCAGGCTCCGGTTACAAGCTTGCGCTCGGCATTTTCGTGATCGGCTATTCGCTGTCGCTCTGGCAGATCCTGGCGGCAAAAACCCGCCGTGTGACGCGCGAGGTGGTGCCGGCCATCGCCAGGGGCCTGCGTCCGCTGGCACCGAGCGAACGCGAAGTGCGGGACGCTTTCGCCACAGTGAGCGCTGCCGGACACAAGATGGGCGCCAAACTCGAATTATCCCAACTCCTGGCCCTGCTGAAATAGACGTTTCTCGCTTACCCGGGGTGCACCCGCCACCCCGGCGCTTCCGGCATTTCCCGTAAAAAACACCGCACACGTTCTGTCGCTTTTTTTGACAGCGTCCCGGCACGTTTGTTCCTTATCAAAGTCGCCCCGAATCAATCCCCGTATATTTTTCCTGCGGGACATATTTCCCGGACATTGAACTTCTTTTGCCGGGTCGTCCCATCATGCTGAACTTTGAACGCTCGAGCCTGAACAAAAAACTGACGATCATTTCGTTCCTGTCGACCGGCACCGCCCTGTTCTTCGTCTTCATCGCATTCGCCGTCACCTCCGTGCTCAGCCACCGCAAGGACGAAGGCATGCAGCTGTCCTCGTTCGCCGGCGTGATCGGCACCAACAGCGTCGACGCGCTGATGTTCAACGACCGCGACCAAGCCACCGCCACCTTGTCCGCGCTCAAGGCCAAGGTCGAAATATCGAGCGCGGTCTTGTTCGACCGCAAAGGCAAACTGTTTGCCCGCTATGTCCGCAGCGGCCAGGCCGAACCGGAACCGAGCGCGCCCGAAATGAACCTGGACGAAGACGTGCTGGCCGAAGCGAGCCGCCAGGGCAGCCGCTTCTGGTCCAGCCGCATGCGCCTGTACCGCCCCGTCATCAACGCCAACTACCAGGTCGGCATCGTGATGATCGAAGCCGACCTGACCCTGATGTGGCTCGACATCCTGAAAAGCCTGGGCATCATCGCCTGCGCCATGGGTGGCTCGCTGCTGATGTCGCTGATGCTGGCGAGCCGCTTCAAGGCCAGCATCGCCGACCCGGTCGCCAAACTCATCAACGCGGCGCAAAAGGTGTCGGCCAGCCAGAACTACAACTTGCGCATCGCGCACGAGCGCACCGACGAGATGGGCTCGCTGATCGACAGCTTCAACGCCATGCTGGCCCAGATCGAAGGACGCGGCGCCGCCCTCACCCACCACCGCGACGAACTCGAACGCCAGGTCAGCGTGCGCACCGAGCAGCTGGAAAAGGCCAAGAACGCCGCCGAGGCCGCCAGCCGCGCCAAGAGCGCCTTCCTGGCCACCATGAGCCACGAAATCCGCACTCCCATGAATGGCGTGCTGGGCATGACCGAAATGCTGCTCAGCACCTCGCTGAACGATACCCAGCGCAACTACACCAAGCTGGTCAAGCGTTCCGGCGAGCACCTGTTGGTGATCATCAACGACATCCTCGATTTTTCCAAGATCGAGGCCGGCAAGCTGTCGATCGAGTACATCAATTTCAATCTGTGGGACTTGCTCGACGACATCAACACCATCTACACCCCGCAAGCGCAGACCAAGGGCATCGCGCTCGACTTTGCGATCGCCAACGATATCCCGATCGCCATCTGCGGCGACCCCAACCGCCTGCGCCAGATCATGGCCAACCTGATCGGCAACGCGCTCAAGTTCACCGACCGCGGCCAGATCCTGGCCAAGGTGGTCGTCGAAACCGAAGACGGCGCCAGCGTCGGCCTGCGCTTCGAGGTGCACGACACCGGCATCGGCGTCTCGCGCGAGGCGCGCAGCCGGATCTTCGACGCCTTTTCGCAGGCCGACAGCTCGACCACGCGCAAGTACGGCGGCACCGGCCTGGGCCTGGCCATCTCGCGCCAGCTCGTCGAACTCATGGGCGGCAAGATCGGCGTCGACAACGCCTCGCCCCAGGGCTCGATTTTCTGGTTCACGGTCAGCTTCGACAAGCGCCGGGTCGACCCGAACATGCTCGATGCCAGCCTGCGCATGACCGAAGGCATGCGCGTGCTGATCGTCGACCAGCAGGCCGGCAGCCGCGCCAGTCTCGAACGCCAGCTGGCCGAGTGGCAGGTGGCCAGCGACAGCGCCGTGTCGGCGGCGGACGCGGTCGACCGCCTGCTGGAGGCGGCGCGCGCCGGACGCCCGTACGAAGTGGCGATCATCGACATGGACCTGGAGCGCACCAGCGGCCTGTCGCTGGCGGCCGGCATCAAGGGCGACCCGGCCACCAGCGCCACCCGCATCATGCTCATCAGCGACAACCGGCTGGCGGCCGATCCGGTGCAGCGGCGCGAAGCCGGCGTGGCCTACCAGCTGATCAAACCGGCGCGCGCGGCCGATCTGTTCGAATGCATCATGACGCGCCCGCGCGGCAAACCGGCGAGCGCACTGGCGCCCTCTTCGCTGGCGCCGGCACGCGCGCCGCTCACGCCGGCCGGGCGCAAGCTGCGCCGCCAGCGCGTGCTGCTGGCCGAAGACAATCCGGTCAACGTCGAGGTGGCGACCGCCATGCTCGACTCGCTCGGCCTGGGCGTGTACTGCGCCCGCAACGGCGCCGAAGCGCTGGCCGCCGCCCGCACCGACGGCTACGACGTGGTGCTGATGGATTGCCAGATGCCGGTGATGGACGGCTTTGCGGCCACCGCCGAAATCCGCCGCCACGAGCGCGAATGCGGACGCGCGCGCACCCTGCCGATCATCGCGATCACCGCCAACGCGCTGCAGGGCGACCAGGAAGCGTGCCTGGCGGCCGGGATGGACGACTACCTGAGCAAACCGTTCACGCAGCAGGAACTGGCCACCGTGATCGGCCGCTGGATCACCCTGCCGCTGCCGGCCAGCGCCCATCACGACGAGCGTCGCGCACCGCCACCGCCAGCGCCGCCCGCGCCGTCCGCGCCGTCCGCGCCGTCCGTGCCGCCACCGCCCGCACCGCGGCCAGCGCCGGCCGCGCTGGCCTCGCCCGCGCACGGCGCCGTGCTGCGCGAAGGCGCGCCGCAGCGCGACGTCATCAACCGTCACGCGCTGGAGAACATCCGGGCGTTGAGCAAGGAGCGCGGCGACGCGCTGGTGCAGCGCGTGGTCGCCGCCTACGTCGACGACACGCCGCAGCACCTCAAGACGCTGCGCCAGGCCATTGCCGGAGTCGATCCCGGCAACCTGCGCAAGATCGCGCACAGTCTCAAGTCGAGCAGCGCCAACGTCGGCGCCGAGACGCTGGCGCAGATGTGCAAAGACATGGAAACGCTGGGCCGCACCGATACCACCGAAGGCGCGTCCGGCATCCTTACCGACATGGAGCGGGAATTCCAGGCCGTGTGCCACTCGCTGCATGCCCTCCTAGAGAAGGAACACTGAAAATGGCTGCTACCCCAATCAAACGCGGCGTTGTCCTGGTGGCGGACGACGATCCGGTCATGCGCCTGCTGATGCTCGAAATGCTGGGCCAGGTCGGACTGGACGCGATCGAAGCGGAGGACGGGCTGCAGGCACTGGCCCTCTACCAGAGCATGGCGCCGGACCTGATCCTGCTCGACGTCGACATGCCGAACATGGACGGCTTTTCGGCCTGCCGCGAGATCCGCCGCATCGAGACCGGCGCGCCGGTGCCGATCATCATGGTCACCGGCGGCGACGACATCGAAGCGGTCACCAATGCCTACGAGGCCGGCGCCACCGATTTCGTGTCGAAGCCGATCAACTGGCCGATCCTGGGGCACCGCGTGCTGTACGTGCTGCGCGCCAGCGATGCCATCGTGCGGCTGCGCATCGCCGACGCCCACAACCGCGCGGTGCTGGCCGCCATTCCGGACACCTTTTTCCGGCTCGGCAAAGATGGCGTGTATCTCGATTACGAACAGGGCCACGACGCCTCGGCCGCCATTCCGGCGGAGCTGTGCGTGGGCAAGCACATCACCGAAGTACTCCCGCGCGACATCGCCGAACGCCTGCTCGAACAGATGCACTGCGTGCTCGATACCCAGCATGTGCGCTCGGTCGAATATGAACTGGCCAGCTTCGGCATGGTGCAGCACTTCGAAGCGCGCCTGGTCGCCACCGGTCCCGACGAAGTGCTTGGCCTGGTGCGCGACATCAGCGAACGGCGCCGCACCGAAGAACAGATCCGCCGCCTGGCCTACTGCGACAGCCTGACCGGCATTCCCAACCGCCAGGCGTTCCTGGAGACGCTCGAGCGCGAACTGCACCGCTCCAAGGTCGGCAAGAAGAAATTCGCGGTGCTGTTCATGGACCTGGACGCTTTCAAGCGCATCAACGACACCCTGGGCCACAACGTGGGCGACCATCTGCTCAAGATCGTCTCGGAGCGGCTGCGCGAAACCATCCGCCCGAGCGACCTGGTCTCGCGCGGGGACCAGTCGCATAACCTGGCGCGCCTGGGCGGCGACGAATTCACGATCCTGATTCCCGACCTGGAACGGGTCGAGAACGCGCTCAATGTGGCGCACCGGGTCAAGGAAGCGATGCGGCGGCCCTTCCTGATCGAAGGGCACGAGATTTTTGTCACGGCCAGCATCGGCATCTCGCTGTTCCCGGAAGACGGCGACGACTGCGATTCGCTGCTCAAGTTCGCCGACACCGCCATGTACCACGCCAAGAACTGCGGCAAGAACAACGCCAAGTTATACAGTTCGTCGCTGACGATGCAGATCATGAGCCACGTGAAGCTGGAAGTCGGCCTGCGCAAGGCGCTGCGCAACGAAGAGCTGTACCTGCTGTACCAGCCGCAGATCGACGTGGCTTCGTCCGGGATTGTCGGCGTCGAAGCGCTGGTGCGCTGGCGCCATCCGGAACGCGGCATCATTTCGCCCACCGAGTTCATTCCGCTGGCCGAGGAAACCGGTTTGATCGTGCCGATCGGCGAATGGGTGCTGCGCACCGCCTGCAACCAGACCAAGGCCTGGCAAAAGGCGACCGGGCAGTCGATCCGCATGGCGGTCAATCTATCGGCCAAGCAGTTCAAGGATGAAAACCTGACCCAGATCGTGCTCTCGGCGCTGCACGACTCGGGGCTCGATCCGAAGATGCTGGAGCTGGAACTGACCGAAGGCACGCTGATGGACGACGCCAAGGCGACCATGGCGACGCTCGAACAACTGCGCGGGATCGGCGTGTACCTGTCGATCGACGATTTCGGGACCGGGTATTCGTCGATGAACTACCTCAAGCGCTTCGATGTGCGGGCGCTCAAGATCGACAAGAGCTTTATCTGCGGGCTGCCGCAGGATTCGGAGAACGCCGCCATCACGCGCGCCATCATCGCCATGGCGCACGGCTTGAAGATGGTGGTGGTGGCCGAGGGCGTGGAGACCGATGAACAGCTGGTGCTGCTGGAGGAGTACGGCTGCGATCTGGTGCAGGGGTTCTATCTGGGACACCCCTCGCCGCACGAGTCGATTACGCTGATGCTCAACAAGGCCGGGGTGCTGGCGCTGGCGATGAAGTAGAGCGAGGGCACTGCATCTTTAAGTCGCTACCTTCAGAGCCGTCGTCCCCGCGCAGGCGGGGACCCAATTTCGTGCCGCAGTAGGAGGCTCATCGACGAACTTGGGTCCCCGCCTGCGCGGGGACGACGGGTCTACTTAAACGTCAAGGTATGCCGCGCCGCCCCCGGCAGCAGCGGCGTCGGCGTCCCCGCCACCCACTCGGCGTGCCCATCCAAAAAGTACGGCGACAGCGGATGCCCGCTCTGCCCACCCGGCATGTTGAACACGCCCTGCTCTTCCTTCCCCGGCGAGACCGTCAAGCGCTGCGACTGGCCGAAATTTTTGCCCGACACGCGCGGCATGTTGGCGTCTCCCGGCAGCATGTCCGGCGCTGCGCTCAGCGACCGCGCCAGCAGCGGCACCGCCGCCGCGATCGGATGCGAAATCGCGGCCGTGTTGCGCTCGCCCCAGGTCGCCTTTTCCAACGGCAGGCCATCGGCCGCCAGTTCGGCCATCACCCGGTCGATGGCCGCCAGCTGCACCGACTGCCAGGTCGCATGCCCCGGCGGCAGCCAGGCCGCAGGCTGCTCGTCGAGCAAGCGCGCGACCACCTCCGGCCAGCGCGATGTCGCCAGCGCCATGCTCGACTTGGGATGAAGTTCCGCCAGGTCGCCGTTGACGCCCCCGAACAGCACATCGCCGAGCGCCCACAGAAAATGGCGCGCGAGCCGGTAGCCGACTGAGTCCACGCTGGCGCGCCCGCTCCAGCTCTTGTTCAACAGATCCAGGAACTGCGCGCGCTGCGGCTTGCCTTGCAGCGCCTGCGCATCGAGCACCTTGATCGCGCGCTCGCGCCACGGCGCCACGAACAGCGCGCGGTCGTCGAGCGCCACGCCATACACGCCCGCCACGTCGGTCGCCGGTCCCAGCGCGGCCAGCGCATCGCGTATCTGGCGGTTGCGCGCGCCGATATCGAAACCGCCGTCGCCGAGGATCTGCGCACCCGGGCCATTCAGCTGGCGCGCATTCGCGGTCGACAGCTGGCCGCCGGGCGGGTTCACCACGCGCGGATAATCGCTCGGCGCCAGCGCGCCGTCGAACGTTGCCTGGCCGCCGTCCACAGGCAGCGGAAAGGTCGCGCCGCTGCCCGGCTGGCCGCGGCGCGGCAGCGCACCGGAGATGGTCCAGCCGATATTGCCCTTGTCGTCGCCGCCCACGAAATTCTGCGACGGGATGCCGATGGTGGCCGCAACCGCCAGCGCTTGATCGAGCGTATCGACCGTTTCGAGCCGGATCGGATGCAGGTTGAGCGAGGCCGGTGCATGCGCCAGCCAGTGGATGGCGTACGGCTTGCCGCCGGTTTCGCGCAGCGGCCCGAGCGAGGTTTCGTACACCGTCATCCGTTCGGCGGGCGCGCCCTTGACCAGGATGGTTTCGACCACGGCGACCGGCTTTTCCCAGCCGGCCGGGGTGCGCACCTCGCCCGGGCGCTGCGCGTCCTGGCCCAGCATCACCAGGTCGAGCAGGTCGGCGTAGCTGTTGGTATAGCCCCAGGCCACGCGCCCGTTGCTGCCGGCGATGATGACCGGCGGCGCGCCCGGCAGGGTGACGCCGACGATGCGCCGTGGCGCGCCTGTGGCGTCGGGATACTGGATCGCCAGGCGGTACCAGGTGTTGGGCAGCGACAGGCCCAGATGCATGTCGTCGGAGACGATGGCCACGCCATCCTTGCTGCGGCTGCCGGCCACGGCCCAGTTGTTGCTGCCGACCGAATCGATGAAGTCGGCCGAGGCCAGCCTGGTCGCATCCGCCTTGCGCGGCTTGCCCCACCACGCCGGCGGTGCGGGCGGGATCGGCGCCTGCTCGAAAACGACGGCGGCGGCATCGAGCGGTGCGTCCCACTTGCTGGCGTCGGGCAGCAGGAAGGCGAGTTGGGCGGCGTCGCTGTGGTCGCGGATCCAGCCGCGCGTCAGTTCGCGCGGTTCGACCGTGCCTTGCAGGTCGAAGTACATCGCACAGACCACCAGCAGCGAATCGTCGACGGTCCAGGGACGCGGCTTGACGCCCATCAGGGCGTATTCGAACGGGTTGGCGCCGAGCGAATCGAGGCCGGCATTGACGCCGGCCACGTAGCGCTCGAGCAGCAGGCGGTCGGCGGGATTGAGCAGCTTGAGCGAGGCGGCCACGCGCGCGCGGAAGCGGTGCAGGCGGTTGGCGCGGTCGCGCGGCAAGGCGCGCGCGCCGAACAGTTCGGACAGCTCGCCCGCGCCCACGCGGCGCAGCAAATCCATCTGGAAGAAGCGTTCCTGCGCATGCACGAAGCCGGTGGCGTAGGCCACATCGGCGCGGCGCTGGCCGCTGATCAGCGGCACCCCACGCGCATCGCGCGCCACCGTCACCGGGGCCGACAGGCCGGGCGCCCGGACCTCGCCATCGAGCCGGGCCAGGCTGGCGCGCAGGTACAGCCACACGGCGAGCGCGGCCAGCACCAGCAGGACAACAAGGCCGGACAGCAGCCGCAACGACCAGACTTTGATTCCACGCGTAGGCATAACGTTCCCCGAATTGATTTCGCAAAGCATCTTGCCAGATAAATCATGATCGGCGCAAACATTGTTGGCGCTCGCCCGCGACGAGACTAGAACAACTAAGAGGTTCCCCGGAGCGCTTTGATCTGGATCACGCCCCTTCCCTGCGGCCCTTTTAAGCTAGCCTGAATGTTTCATAAACTGCTACCGCAGTCCTGGTCCGGCGATGTATGAGCTCCTTGGTGACAATCACGGTGTCGCGGGCAATAGTCGCCCTACCCGATCGATCGGGATATCAAATGTTGCGGTATGGGGTTGATGTTGGCGACGGAGTGGTCAATTCTCGGCTGACCGGACGTGCATTACTCAGGACGAGTTTAAGGACCTGGCCGGCGTTGCCAAACGCAGTCGTTCGGTCAACGTCCACAGCGAATCTTTGAGTGGACAAGCACTTGGTAAATGTAAAACGATCTTGTTCTTGTACTGCCTGACCTGCACGGCGATTTTGAACAGTTTGGCAATGACCGTTGATGGCTGCGCCTGCGACAGCGCGGTATACCGTAGCCCTTCGGTACGCAGTTGCTGATGCAGAATGTAGGCCGCCGCGTGCAGCAACAAGCGCATGCAATTGGCGA
>NZ_WHJH01000056.1 GCF_011682145.1 Massilia mucilaginosa | reverse complement strand
CGCGCTGCCGTTCGACTTGCATGTGTAAGGCATGCCGCCAGCGTTCAATCTGAGCCAGGATCAAACTCTTCAGTTCAATCTCTGTTTAATGTCCTTGCGGACAGATCGCTCACTCAAAATACTGACAGGCCACTTCTTGCGAAGCGCCTATATTTCTTTTTTGTGAACATTTGATAATTTAAGTATTCAACATCGCTTGCGCTCTGTTGGCACCTTCATCAAACGCCCACACTTATCGACTGTTAATTGTTAAAGAACTTGTTCGGTATTTCAATCTTGCCGCATGGTACGAAGCGTTGTGTTCGTTGCAGCAGAGAGGTGAGATTATGCAGCGTTTCGCGTTTTTCGTCAACCTCTTTTTGTTACTTCGTTTCTTTCGAAACGCCCCTGGACTGTCCTGCCAACTACTTGATTTCGCTAGCGTTTCAGCGGGGAGGCGAACTATAGCAAAGCGGCGGATTTTCCACAAGCCACCTTCGCCAAATTACTTCGGCTTGTAGGTGATCAGCGGCATGGCGACCTCCGCATTATTGACGACGTCATTGGCGCCACCCGACATGTCGATGGTCGCCTTTTCGCACCAGCGCACCTGGCCCGCGGCGCCCTGCGCCAGGACGTCGGTCATGGCTTCGTGAATCTTGGCCGCCACCTCACCCTGCAATGCGGTGCGCCGGGAGGGCGCCATGTCGGCCAGCGCGCGCCGCTGCTTCTCGATAAAGCTGCTGTTGCGCTGCGTCCAGCCATTGGCCGCGGTGACGAATTTCTTGTTCTGGGGCGCCGCCCGCGAGCACACCGGCTCGAACTTAGCGGCCACTTCGGACATCAGCGACACCACCAGCACCGCATGCTGGAGTTCGGGCGATGGGACGCCGGCGGCCGAGATGCCATTGCCCGCCCCGTGGGCGCCAGTGCCTTTCGACGGCGGCCCAATCTTGGGCACGGGCGGCACCGGGCCTTCCACCGGACGCAGCACGGATCCCTTCATCACGCTGACCTTGAGCTTCTCGCCATTTTGCGGGCGGTCCGAAAACGTGACTTTCCCATCCGGACCGACGGTCTTGTACAACTGCTGCGCAGACGCGGCGCAGCAGATCAGCGTAGCGGCGATGACAAAAATGGGCTGTAATTTATTCATGTGACAAAAAATGGCGTAACACTTCACGCGATGGCAACCGATTCATATACTAACGTAGCATGGGGGCGAGATGCGTAAACATATTTCCTAAACGCACCTTTCTAAACTAAAACACAACAACTTGATTCTCAATAGCATTTGAATGCAAGTTTTATGCCTGAATATGTTACGTGAGAGCAACGCCATCTGGCACATGCCGGGCATGCGCCGCGCGCGCAGGTAGAATGTCAGCTTTTGCCGAACCCGCGCCCGCCATGACCATCCTGCTCTCGACCCTGAACGCCCGCTACGCCCACGCATCGCTGGGGCTGCGCTATCTGCTGGCAAACATGGGACCGCTGCAGGAGCAGACCAGCCTGCACGAATTCGTGATCGGCGCCAAGACCACCGAAATCGTCGAACGCTTGCTGGCGCAGTCGCCGCGCATCGTCGGTTTCGGTATCTATATATGGAACGTGGAAGAAACCACCAAGGTCGTCGCCATGCTCAAGCGCGTGGCGCCCCAGGTCACCATCGTGCTGGGCGGACCGGAAGTGTCGCACGAGCCGGGCGAGCAGGAGATCGTGCGGATGGCCGACTACCTGGTGACCGGCTGGGGCGACGTCACCTTTCCCAAGCTGTGCGGCGAGATCCTGCACGGTCCCAAGCCGCTGATGAAGATCCACGCCGGCGTGCAGCCGCCCATGGCCGAGATCGCGATGCCCTACTCCTTGTATACAGATAACGACATCGCCAACCGCACTCTCTATGTGGAAGCCTCGCGCGGCTGCCCCTTCAAATGCGAGTTCTGTCTGTCGGCGCTGGACAAGACCGCCTGGCCCTTCGGCCTGGACACCTTTTTGGGCGAGCTCGAAACCCTGCACGCGCGCGGCGCGCGCCTGTTCAAGTTTGTCGACCGCACCTTCAACCTGAATATCAAGACCAGCCTGAAGATCATGCATTTCTTCCTCGACAAACTCGAAGCGAATCCGGACGACCCGGTCTACGCCCACTTCGAGCTGGTGCCCGACCACCTGCCCGACGCCTTGAAAGAAGGCATCCGCAAGTTCCCGCCCGGCGCGCTGCAGTTCGAGATCGGCATCCAGAGCTTCAACCCGGCGGTCCAGGCGCTGGTGAGCCGGCGCCAGGACAACGCCAAGGCCGCCGAAAACATCCGCTGGCTGTGCGAAGAGTCGCACGCCCACCTGCACGTCGACCTGATCGCCGGCCTGCCGGGCGAAGACATGGACAGCTTCGCGCGCGGCTTCGACCAGCTGGTCGCGCTCAAACCGCACGAGATCCAGTTCGGCATCCTGAAACGCCTGCGCGGCACCCCGATCATCCGCCACACCGAAGAACACGCCCTGGTATTCGATCCCTACCCGCCGTACACCATCCTGGCCACCAAACTGATCGACTTCCAGACCATGCAGCGCCTGGTGCGCTTTGCCCGCTACTGGGACCTGGTGGCCAACTCGGGACGCTTCGCGCATACGCTTGCGCACATCCTGGGCGAGTCGCCGTTCGCCAATTTCATGGCCTTCTCGGACTGGATCTACGCCAAGACCGATGCCACCCACCGCATCGCGCTCGAGCGCCTGGCCAAACTGGTCACGCAGTGGCTCGAGACGCGCGGCATGCCACGCAGCGACGCCGAAGCGCTGGTCGGCAGCGATTACGCCGGCCGCGTCGACGCGCCGGCCGAGAAAACCAGGCCGGCGGCGAGCGTGCCGCAGCGCCAGGCGCGCCATCTGGCGGCGTAAGCGGACGGCATGCGCGGCGAACCGATGCGGCGTGCATACAACGACCATGTAAACAAACGATTACGCGCGCCGCGCCGATCCGCGCACGAACTCCTATAGCGGCCGCGGCGATTCTCTTTTACACTGGCGCAATGCAGATTGAAAATGCGCCAACTTTAACCCTAAAACCGCCTGATGCAGGCTCGCCCCAATCGGTCGTCGCCAACGGGACCTGGCAGGTCCACGCGCTGGCCCAGTGCGGCGCGATCAAGACCATCAACGCCACCCTCGCCTCGCTCAAGGACAAACCGGACCTGAGCTGGGACCTGAGCCAGATCGTCCGCCTCGACCACATCGGCGCCCAGATGTTCTGGAACGCCTGGGGCAAGCAGCGCCCCGGCCAGCTGCAACTGGCCGAAAAACAGGAAGAACTGTTCAACCGCATCGAAGAAGCGGGCAAGCTGCAGCTGCCGCGCACACGCGCCAGCCGCTTCAACTGGGTCATGACGCTGGGCGCGGGCATGCTCAACTTCTTCGAGCACGTGCAGGGCTTCATTCGCCTGATCGGCCAGGTGGTGCAGGATATCGGGCGCTTCATCCGCCATCCGATGACCGGGCCGTGGCGCGAAGTGTCGGCCAATATCTTCCACTCCGGCTTCCAGGCGCTCGGCATCACCGCGCTGGTGGGCTTCCTGATCGGGGTGGTGCTGTCCTACCTGTCGGCCCAGCAGCTGCGCATGTTCGGCGGCGATATGTACCTGGTCAACATCCTCGGCATGAGCGTGATCCGCGAACTGGGGCCGCTGCTGGCCGCGATCCTGGTGGCCGGCCGCTCCGGCTCCTCGATCACCGCGCAGCTCGGGGTGATGCGGGTGACCGAGGAACTCGACGCCATGCTGGTCATGGGCATCTCGCACGGCTACCGCCTGATCATGCCGAAGGTGGTGGCGCTGGCGATCTCGATGCCGCTCCTGGTGGTGTGGACCGACGCCATGGCCCTGATCGGCGGCATGGTCTCGGCCAAGGTCGAACTGAACCTGTCGGCGCGCTACTTCCTGCAAAAACTGCCGGACGCGGTGCCGCTGTCGAACTACATCATCGGCCTGCTCAAGGGGACCACGTTCGGCATGCTGATCGCGCTGGTATCCTGCCACTTCGGCCTGCGCATCAAACCGAATACCGAAAGCCTCGGGCGCGGCACCACCACCTCGGTCGTGACCGCGATCACGGTGGTGATCCTGGCCGACGCGGTGTTTGCCATTATTTTCAGCGGAGTCGGTTTCTGATGGACGAGCAAAAGACGGAACCCAAACGCCAGCAACTGAACATGCGGCCCGACGAAGATGTCGGCCCGCCGGTGGTCCAGATCACCAAGCTGTGGACCAAGTTCGGGCGCACCGTGGTGCACCAGGACCTGAGCCTGGATATTTACCAGGGCGAGATCCTGTCGATCGTGGGCGGCTCCGGCACCGGCAAGACGGTGCTGCTGCGCCAGATGCTCGGCCTCGAGACGCCCGCCAAAGGCTGCGTGCGCGTGTTCGGCGAAGACATCAGCGAGGCCGACGCCGACCAGCTGCAGCGCATGCGCAACCACTGGGGCATGCTGTTCCAGCAGGGCGCGCTGTACTCGGCGCTGACCGTGTTCGACAACATCGCCCAGCCCCTGCGCGAACTGCGCGCCCTGCCCGAAGACGTGATCCACGACGCCGTGCTCCTCAAAATGAACATGGTCGGACTGGGCATCGAGCACGCCAAGAAAATGCCGTCGGATCTCTCGGGCGGCATGATCAAGCGCGCTTCGCTGGCGCGCGCGCTGGCGCTCGAACCGCAACTGCTGTTCCTCGACGAGCCCACCGCCGGCCTCGACCCCGACCTGTCGGACGCCTTCGTCGCCCTGATTCAATCGCTGCACCGCGAACTGGGCCTGACCGTGGTCATGGTCACGCACGACCTGGACACCCTGTTCGCGCTCTCGACCCGGATCGCGGTGCTGGCCGAAAAACACGTGATCGCGATCGGACCGACGCGCGACGTGCTGGCAGTGGACCACCCCTTCATCAAACAATTCTTCCTGGGTGCGCGCGGCCAGCGCGCCCTCGAAGTGCTCGACGAATACGACGCCGAGCACGCACCGGAGCACTAGCATATGGAAAACAGATCGCACGCCCTGATGACAGGACTCTTCACGATTGCACTGCTGGTGGCCACGGTCCTGGCGGGCATCTGGTTCAACCGCGACCGGGTCGAGCGCGTGCCCTACCAGATCGCCACCATCCAGTCGATCCCGGGCCTGAACCCGCAGGCGGCGGTGCGCTACCGCGGGCTGGAAGTGGGCAAGGTCGACGCCATCAACTTCGATGCAAAGATTCCCGGCCAGATCCTGATCCACCTGGCGGTCGACGCCGAAGCGCCGGTCACCAGCACCACCTTCGCCACCCTCGGCTACCAGGGCGTGACCGGGATCGCCTTCATCCAGCTCGACGACGACAAGACCGGCTCGCCCCTGATGGCCAGCACCGAAGAGAAACTGGCGCGCATCCCGCTGCGTCCGGGCCTGCTCGACCAGCTCGAAAAACGCGGACTGGTCATCCTCGACAAGGCCGAAGAACTGGCCACCCGCCTGGACGCCATGGCCTCGCCGGAAAACCAGAAGATCATCCTCGACGCCTTCGCCGATGTGAGCAAGGCGGCCAATGCCTACGCCGCGATCCCGGCCAAGCTCGAACCGACCCTGGCGCGCCTGCCGCAGCTGACGGCCAGGGCCGACCAGAGCCTGGCCTCGTTCGACACCTTCACCGCCAGCGCCACCAGCATGACGCGCAGCTATACCAAGTTGGCCGACGACCTGCAGTCGCCCAACGGCGCCATTGCGCGCCTGAACAGCACCGTGGACCGGGTCGGCGGCTCGCTCGAAGCGGTCACCACCGATCTCGAAATGCAGACCCTGCCGCACTTCGTGGCCATGACCGACGAAGCGCGCACCTCGCTGCGGGCCGTGCGGCGCACCATGAATTCGCTCAACGACCGTCCGCAAAGCCTGCTGTTCGGCGCCGCGCCCCCGACCCCGGGGCCGGGCGAACCAGGTTTTACCGCACCGACCAAATGAGGACCACCGTGCATCACACCCCGACCCACACCCCGACCCTGCCTGCCACCGTACGCCGCCTGCTGCTGGCGGCCGGCACCGGCGCCGCCCTGCTGCTGGCCGGCTGCGCCAGCGAAAAACCGGCCCAGAACACCACCTTCGACTTCGGCCCGGCCGCCACTACCGCAGCCGCCGCCGCGCGCGCGCCGATCGCCGCCATCGTGGTGGGCGACGTGACCGGCTCGGCGGCCCTCGACAGCGAACGCATGTTCTACCGCCTGAACTACAGCGATCCGCTGCAGGCGCGCGCCTACGCCAACAGCCGCTGGGCCGCCACGCCGCTGCAGATGGTGACCCAGCGCCTGAAATCGCGCATCGCGCAGTCGGGCGCCAAGGTATTGAGCGTGAGCGACGCCTCCGACGGCGTGCCGATCCTGCGCCTGGAAATCGACGACTTCAGCCACCACTTCGACAGCCAGGCCGACAGCCACGGCCAGCTGGTGCTGCGCGCCTCGCTGTTCCAGGGCCATAAACTGATCGACCAGAAAACCTTCGACCGCAAGACCGTCGCCACCAGTCCAGATGCCGGCGGCGGCGCGCGCGCGCTGGCCGGCGCCACCGACACGGTCGCCTCCGACCTCATCGCCTGGCTCGCCACGCTGCCGCTCAAAAAAGAATGACCGCGCCGGACGCGCCAGGGCCAGTTCCCGCAGCAGCGCCGCTGACGGCCGCCGTGCGCGGCTCGCCCGTCGCGCGCGCCTCGCTGCTGGCCTACATGCTGCTGATCGTGTACGCCAGCTGGTTTCCGTTTTCGGGCTGGCGCGGCAGCGGCCTGTCGCCCTTCATTTTCCTGACCCTGTCGATGCCGCAGTACTGGACCGGCTTCGACGTGATGGTCAACATCATCGGCTACATCCCGCTCGGCACCCTGCTGGTGCTGGCCATGTACCCGCGCGTGCGCGGCGTGTGGGCGGTCTTGCTGGCCGCCGTGTGCGGGGTGCTGGTCTCGGGCACCATGGAAGCGGTGCAAACCTACCTGCCCAGCCGCGTGCCATCGAGCCTGGACTTCATCACCAATTCGGCCGGCGCGCTGGCGGGCGCCATCATCGGCGCCCTGGGCGCGCGCTCCTTCCTCGACCAGAGCCGCCTGTACAAGCTGCGCCAGCGCTGGTTCGCGGCGCACGCCAGCCAGGGCCTGGTACTGCTGGCCCTGTGGCCGCTGGCGCAGATCTACCCGCTCGGCTACATGTTCGGCCACGGCCAGCTGCTGCCGATTTTTTCGGAATGGCTGTCGGCCTGGCTCGATACCGACATCGACCTGGTGACCATGCTGCGTCCCGGCGCCGCCATGAGCGTGGAACAATACTGGCTGTCGGAAACCATCATCACCGCCTGCGGCATGACCGGCGCCGTCCTGACCATGCTGTGCCTGCTGCGGCGCGGCGCCCCGCGCCTGCTGCTGATCGGCGCCATGCTCGGCGCGGCCCTGCTGACCAAGACCCTGGCCAGCTCCCTGCTGTTCAAGCCCGACAATGCGCTGGCCTGGATCACGCCCGGCGCCCAGGGCGGCTTCCTGATCGGCCTGATCATGCTGGCGGGCCTGGCGTTCGCTCCCGAAAAGGCGCAGCGGCGGCTGGCGGTCCTGACCCTCGTGCTGAGCCTGCTGGTGGTGAACACGATCCCGGTCAACCCCTACTTTAGTGCCACGCTGCAAGGCTGGGTCCAAGGAAAGTTTCTTAACTTCAATGGCGCGGCGCAATTCCTCTCCTTGCTGTGGCCGTTTTTTGCGATCTGGTTCCTGCTGCTGCCGTCGCATAAACTCAATCGGCGCGAAGAACGCGTATCATTGCGCCAGCCATAACAGAAACGGGAACCACCATGAGCGATACCCCCTACTTCGAACAGCACGTCTTTATCTGCATGAACGTGCGCGAGGATGGACGCCAGTGCTGCGGCAAGCTCGGCGCCGAAGTGGCGCAGAAGCACGCCAAGCGCCGCATGAAAGAACTCGGCCTGAACGGGCACGGCAAAGTGCGCATCAACCAGGCCGGCTGCCTCGACCGGTGCGACGAAGGCCCGGTGCTGGTGGTCTATCCGCAAGGCACCTGGTACACCTATGTCGACACCAGCGACATCGATGAGATCATCGACTCCCACCTGGTTGGCGGCAAAGTCGTCGACCGCCTCAAAATCTGACCGCCTTCTTCTTGATTACCTGGTTCCATGACTACTGCCACCCATAATTTGCTGAACAAGAACGCCGAAAAATTCACCCTGGCCGGCGGCGCCGGACCGATGGAATGCCTGCTCGACCTGCCCGCGGGCGCACCGCGCGGCGTGGCCCTGGTCGCCCATCCGCATCCGCTGTACGGCGGCACCATGGACAACAAGGTGGCCCAGACCCTGGCGCGCACGTTTGTCGCGCTCGGCTACGCGGTGGCGCGCTTTAACTTCCGCGGCGTCGGCGCCTCGGGCGGCGTGCACGACGACGGCGTCGGCGAAACCGACGACATGGCGCTGATGCTGGCGCACATGCAAGCGCAGTATCCGGGACTGCCGGTGGCGCTGTCGGGCTTCTCGTTCGGCACCTTTGTGCAAGCCCAATTGCAGCAGCGCCTGATTGGCGAAGGCCGTCCGGCCGAGCGCCTGGTGCTGGTCGGCACCGCCGCCGGCAAATGGCCGATGCCCGAGGTACCGGCCGACACCATCCTGATCCACGGCGAAGTCGACGACACCATTACATTAACGCAGGTGCTGGACTGGGCGCGGCCGCAAGACATTCCGGTCATCGTCATTCCCGGCGCCGACCATTTCTTCCACCGCAAGCTGGCCCACATCAAGACACTGGTGGTCCAACTGTGGCGGCGTGAGGGTGCAACTCCACTATAGCCACTATAATTGGACGCCCTTTTTTTGCACCACCTTTTTTGAGTACTGATTCCCATGAGAAAACTTATTGCCGCACTGGCTGCCAGTGTCCTGGCGCTATCGACCGCCGTTGCGCAAACCATGCCGCCGCCGACCGTCGCCGCGCGCTCCTGGCTGCTGCTCGACGCCACCAGCGGGCAAGTCATCGCCTCGCAAGACCCCAATGCCCGCATCGAACCGGCCTCGCTGACCAAGATCATGACGGCCTACCTGACCTTTGCCGCGCTCAGGGAAAAGAAGCTGACCCTGAACCAGATGATCAACGTCTCGGTCAAGGCCTGGAAAGTCGACGCCAGCAGTTCCAAGATGTTCATCGACCCGGCCACGCCGGTGTCGGTCGACGACCTGCTGCACGGCTTGATGGTGCAGTCCGGTAACGACGCCGCCGTGGCCCTGGCCGAAGCGGTGGCCGGCGACGAAAGCGCGTTCGTGTTCCTGATGAACCGCGAAGCCCAGCGCATGGGCCTGAAAAACACGCGCTTCGCCAACCCGCACGGCTTGCCGCATCCCGACAATTTCTCCACTGCGCACGACCTGTCGGTACTGGCCGCGCGCGTGATCGCCGACTACCCCGAGTTCTACAAGATCGACTCGGTCAAAAGCTTCACCTACAACAAGATCACCCAGCCGAACCGCAACCGCCTGCTGTGGCTCGACCCGACGGTCGACGGCATGAAGACCGGCCACACCGAAGCGGCCGGTTTCTGCATGATCGCCTCGGCGCGCCGTCCCAACGGCAGCGGCCAGCGCCGCCTGATTTCGGTCGTGCTCGGCACCAACTCCGACCAGGCCCGGACCCAGGAAAGCCAGAAGCTGCTCAACTGGGGCTTCCAGAATTTCGACACGGTCAAGCTGTACGCCAAGGGCCAGGCGATCCAGACCCCGGAAGTCTGGAAAGGCTCGGCCAATTCGGTCAAGATCGGCTTTAACAGCGACGTGCTGGTGACGGTGCCGAAAGGCGTGGCGGGCAAGATGAAGCCGGTCCTGGAGCGCAACGACCCGCTGGTGGCCCCGCTGCCGCTCAACAGCAAAGTCGGCACCCTGAAGATGATGGTCGATGGCAAGCCGGTGCTGGAACTGCCGGTGGTGGCCCTGGAAGAAGTGCCGCAAGCCTCGATCTTCGGCCGCGCCTGGGACTCGATGCGCCTCTGGCTTAAATAAGCTGTAAAAGTTGCAAAACCGGGGACAGCCCCCAATGCGTTAACTTACGATCCGTCGCCCCCGCGCAGGCGGGGGTCCATAGCACCTTTGATCATACGTGCTATGGACCCCCGCCTGCGCGGGGGCGACGGCATGGAGGTCAGCGTTCTAGCCTGGCTACTTAATACTCCATATAAAGAAAGAAAACCATGACCGCAGCCCTGCCCGCCGACCTGTTTTGCCCGCGCGTGAACACCCGTCTCCATGGCCCCGCGCTGTCGCGCATCGTGGCCGGGATGTGGCGCATGGGGGAGTGGGGCATGTCGGCCGAGCAGCGCGTCGCCTTCATCGAGCAGTGCGTCGCGCTCGGCGTCACCAGCTTCGACCATGCCGATATCTACGGCAACTACGGCGTCGAAGGCTTGTTCGGCGAGGCCCTGCGCCTGCAACCTTCGCTGCGCGACCGCATCGAGCTGATCAGCAAGTGCGGGATCAAGCTGCTCTCCCCGCAACGCCCCCAGCATACTATCCAGCATTACGACACCAGCGCCGCCCACATCGTGGCCTCGGTCGAGGAATCGCTGCGCCAGCTGCACACCGACCGCCTCGACCTGCTGCTGATCCACCGTCCCGACCCCTTGATGGAGTTCGACGAGATCGCCGCCGCCTTCAACCGCCTGCGCCAGGCTGGCAAGGTCTTGCACTTCGGCGTGTCGAATTTTTCGCGCCACCAGTTCGAGTCGCTCAACCGCCGCATCGAGCTGGCCACCAACCAGGTCGAGTTCTCGCCCCTGCACACCACGCCGATGTTCGACCAGACTTTCGACGGCCTGCAAGACCTGGGCGTGGCGCCGATGATCTGGTCGCCGCTGGCCGGCGGGCGCCTGTTCGCCAGCAGCGACGACAATGCCGACCGCCTGCGCCTGGTGATCAAGGGCATCGCCGACGCGCTCAATCAACCGTTCGCCAGCGTGGTGTTCGCGTGGATCATGCAGTTGCCATGCCGCCCGCTGCCGCTGACCGGCACCGGCCGCATCGAAGCGGTCGCGGTGGCCGTGGCCGGAACCGGCTTCACGCTCAGCCGCGACGACTGGTTCACCATCCTGCGCGCCGCGCGCGGCCACGAAGTGGCATAGGCCGGCGCCGGGAGCAGCGTATGTCGGAGATGGTCGAAAGCAGCGCCCTGAGCGCCTTGCAAAAGAAGGAGTTGCTGCACCGCCTGGCGCGCATCGAGGGCCAGTTGCGCGGGGTGCAGAAGTTGGTCGCGCTGGCGGCCACGCCGGCCGATTTCGATGCCGTGGCCCAGCAGATGGCGGCGGCGCGCAAGGCGCTCGACCGCTCGTTCGTCCAGTTGCTCACCAATACCATGCAGACCCAGAGCGCCAACGCCACCAGCCTGGCCGAGGCGCAGGCCAGCGCCAGCAAGCTGGCCGCCATGCTCGATAAGTTCGCCTAAGTAAGTGTGCAGAAATTATTGTCATTTATAGCGAACAGAAGCGGATGCCTGGCAAGGCGCGCGCCGCGACGCAGTGCGAGCACTGCTAGCGGTGGGCAACGCAGCAAGGCGCCGCTTATGGAAGCTAGAAATTACAAGAATTTATGCGCACTTACTTAATCAGTCCTCGTAGACAGCCGGCGCCGGCACGCCGCGCCAGCCCAGCTGCCATGCGATATTGAGCAGCAGGGTAAAGCTGATGTACAACACGAAAAACAGCACGAAGAAGCGCGTTTGCAGCCAGGCCAGCAAGCCCAGCCCGACGCCGATGACGACCAACAGCCCCACGCTTTTCGGCTGCTTGGAACTCGGAAAACGCACCGTCGAGACCATCAGCGTGCCCACGCCCACCATCAGGGCCATCACCAGGTAGCCCTGCACGACGGTGGTCAACGGCGCCGGCCAGGCCACCACGACGGCGGCCACGCAGGCCGCGCCGGCGGTGATCGGCATGCCGACGAAGTAGCGCGGGTCGGTGCGCCCCACGTTCACGTTGAAACGCGCCAGGCGCAGCGCGCCGCAGGCGACGAACACGAAGCAGGCCAGGCCGCCGGCACGCAGCAGGGTCGGATGATCGACGCCCAGTTGCACGAAACCGTAGCAGTACAGCAGCATGGCCGGGGCGCAGCCGAAGTTCATGACGTCGGCGATCGAGTCGAGCTGCATGCCGAATTCGGACGAGGTATTGGTGGCGCGCGCGACAAAGCCGTCAAGCGCGTCGAACACGCCGGCCAGCACCAGCAGAATGGCCGACATGCGGTAGTCGGCGGCCAGGCCGACGTGGGCGTTGTCGACCGACATGACGATGCTGCCGAAGCCGCACGCGATCGATAGCAGCGTGACAAAGCTCGGCAGGGCAAACTTGGCGCGCGCGAGGCGCTGCTGGCGTGTGGGTTTCAAGTGGTTTCGCAATCGCATCAGGAATAGTGTTGGTATTTTACAGCGTCATCCTGTCTGCGCCAGATCAATCCAGGGCAAACAAACCTCACCGATTTTCAAATTCCCCTAGAATCAATTTTTAGCGCATTTTTCTGCACGGAGAACTCGGGATGA
This sequence comes from Massilia mucilaginosa, assembly GCF_011682145.1. Classification (GTDB taxonomy): domain Bacteria; phylum Pseudomonadota; class Gammaproteobacteria; order Burkholderiales; family Burkholderiaceae_D; genus Telluria_A; species Telluria_A mucilaginosa. Next base: position 35,042 of record NZ_WHJH01000056.1, on the reverse strand, counting down.
ACGGATTTCAACGCTCGAACATGGCTGCGGCGCTGTCATGCGCGCTGTTGCTGTCCGCCTGCGGCGGCGATGGCGACAACGGCGGCAACCAGCCGACGCCGACCCAGAGCACTGCCTCGGCCGCGCTGGCCCAGGTGCCGGGCGCGCCGCTCGCCACCAACAATACCGCCATCGACGGCCTGAACTGGATCAATTTCCGCCGCACCCAGATCGGCATGCCGACGCTGGCGCGCAACCCGAGTATCGACCGCGCCGCCCAGGGCCATTCCGACTATCAGAAGATCAACAACAAGGTGACGCACGACCAGGCCAGCGGCGCCGCCGGCTTCACCGGCGCGCAACTGAGCGACCGCCTGACCGGCGCCGGCTATCTGTTCGCGCCCGCCGAGCGCGCCTATGGCGAGGTGATCTCGGCGACCTCGAACGCGTCCGGCTTTTACATGGCGGAAGAATTGATCACGGCGATCTATCACCGTTTCGTGATGTTCGAACCCAAGTTCAAGGAAATCGGCACCGGCGCGGCAGCCAACGCGAGCGGCTACATCTACTTCACCAGCAACTTCACCGCTAACAATGGCTTCGGCCAAGGTATGGGACGCGGCAATATCGCCACCTGGCCGGGCGATGGCCAGACCGGCGTCACGCCGAATTTCTTCAGCAACTACGAAGAGCCGGACCCGGTCGAGAACCTGAACGAAGTGGGCTACCCGATCAGCGTGCACGCCGACCTCGACGCCACCCTGACGGTGCACAGTTTCACGGTGCGTCCGCGCGGCGGAGCGCTGCTCGACGTCAAGCTGCTCAAGCTGGGGGTGGACAGCCACACGCCCAAGTCGGCGGCGGCCATCATTCCGCTCACCGTGCTGGCCGCGCGCACGGTATACGAGGTGAATTTTTCCGGCACCATCGACAACGTGCCGCTCACAAAAACCTGGACTTTTACCAGCAAATAGAACGTGATCGCCGCGGTTTGCCCGCGCAAGTCTGCTATCGTGTGATTTCTTAGACAAGGAACGCAAGCCCATCCATGCCAGCGAGAGAGAAGCCTCCCGTCCCCGTCGCATTGCGCGCCGACGCCGCCACGCGCGAGGTGCTCGACATGGCCGACGGCATCGACCGCATCATGGGCAACCGCGCGCTGTATGCGCGCATGCTCAAGCGTTTTCGCAGCGACTATGCGCACGGGACGGTGCCGATCGGTGCGGCGCTGGCCGATGGCGACACCATCCTGGCGCATCGCCTGGCCCATACCCTCAAAGGCACCGCCGGCCTGATCGGCGCGCACCGCCTGCACCAGCATGCCAGCACGCTGGAACTGGCGATCCGCACCGATCCGGCGGCGCAGGAGGCGGCACTGGCGGCGCTGGCCGCTCACTTCGACCAGGTCCTGCGCCTGCTCGACCAGGTGCTGGCGGGCGGCGCGCCGGACGGCTTTGTGCTGGACATGCCGCAGCGCTCCCTGATGCAGGACCCGGTCCTGCTGGCGCGGCTGGTGCAACTACTGGTCGCGGCCGACGGCGCGGCGGTCGACCTGCTGGAAGAGTCGGGAGCGAGCCTGCGCGTAATCCTGGGCGAGGCCAGACTGGCGCAAGTGACAAAGGCGGTGAATGACTTCGATTTCGACGGCGCCCTGCGCGCCCTGAGGCAAGCGGCGGACTAAGCCGTCAGGGCGCTTCAGCGCGTGTATTCGGCTTCTTCGTCGAAGGCGTCGGCGCACGGCTTGCCGCAGAAGCGCTTGACGCTGTCAAGCGGCTTTTCGCAGTACCAGCACGAGCCCTTCGGCGGCAAGGCCTGGCGCGGCCGCACCGGGGCCGACTGCGCATCGGACGGATGCTCGGCCCGCGCGTCCTTTTCCGGAAAATCATCCTCTATCGTTCCCACAAGTCACCCCCAAAATGGCAGCACAGCGAATTCTCAAAGCAAGATTACTTTAGCGGAATACTTCGGACATGAGAATTCGCAAGTCCTGGGGCATTCGGTGAAACGGCCGCGATCAATCCCAAGTTTGCACGCAATATGCGGCTGCCGCAATCAAGGGAAAACACGCTTTCGTTGCGACGCAACAACCACGGAGATACCCGACAGTGCGTAAGAACGAGGCAGCGAGGCGCAAACCGGCCGCGCTGGCGGGAAGGGATGGGAGGAGGACGGCGCGGCGCCGGATTTACTTGGCCGGCTCGACCGTGACGATCAGGGAAGTTGCCGTGGTTTGTATGCGGGTCGGCACGAATTGCACGCCGGCATAACGCAGATCCTCGGGCCGGAAGCTGTAGACGGCCACATCGGCGACGACCTTGTTCATCAGCACATTGGCGGCGGCGGCGAGCTGGCGCTGGCGCGCGTCGTCGATGCCGTCGATGGCGAAGCGGTCCACGCGCGGCTCGGCCATCAGCACGGCATTGCGCGCCGCGTCGACATAGGGGCGCCCGGACATGGCCAGACTGCCGCGCCAGGACTGGCGCGTGAAGGGAGACGACAGCGCCGCGTCGAGGGTGACGCCGACGCGGCCGTTGCCGGCTGCCAGCGACAGTTGCGGTCGGTTGAGCTGGATGTCGATCACTTCCAGCGCCCGGTTGCTGATCGGGAAGCGCCGGTCCATGCCGGCTTGCAGTTTAGTTAGCGGCAATTCGATCTGGCGCGGGCCGATCACGCTGGCGCAGGAGACCAGCAGGCTGCCGGCCAGCGCCAGCAGCGCGCAGGTGCGGAGGAGGTTTTTCATGGGGGGAAGGCTAGCATAATTCGGGCGCGGTGGACGCCGGGGTGGAGGGCCAGGCGATGGAGCGCCTCGACGATGGTCCTTGAGAGTCCGGATCGCTATCCGCAGCGTCGGCCACCACGCTAAAGACCGTCATCCCCCTGCCCCGCCTTCTCGCCGCATCCTTGCGCCCTTGCCAGCAGCAACGCCCGTTCGCGCAGGTTGTTGGTCAGCGCCGCGGCCTGCTCGAACTCGGCGCGCGCCTCCTCCATGCGCCCCAGACGCGCCAGCAAATCCCCGCGCACGCTCGGCAGCAGGTGATAGTTGCGCAGCGCGTCGCTGGCGATCAGGGCGTCGACCAGTTCCAGCCCCAGCGCCGGCCCGTACGCCATCCCCAGCACCACCGCGCGGTTGAGCTCGACCACCGGCGAGGGCATCAGTTGAGCCAGTGCATCGTACAGCGCGGCGATGCGCTGCCAGTCGGTCTGCTCCGGCGTCAAGGCGCGCGCGTGACAAGCGGCAATCGCCGCCTGCAGCGCGTACGGACCGTACTCGCCCAACTGCCCGGCCCGCTCAAGCGCCGCCAGACCGCGCCGGATCAGCAACTGGTCCCAGCGACTGCGGTCCTGGTCGAGCAGCAACACCGGCTCGCCCTGCGCTCCGAGCCGGGCACGCGCGCGCGAGGACTGGATTTCCATCAAGGCCACCAGCCCATGGACTTCCGGTTCATCGGGCAACAGGCCCGCCAGGATGCGCCCCAGCCGCAAGGCTTCGTCGCACAGCTTGGGCCGCATCCAGTCGCCGCCGGCGCTGGCCGAATAGCCCTCGTTGTAGATCAGGTAGATGACCTGCAGCACCGACGCCAGGCGCGCCACCAGCTGGCCGGCACGCGGCACCTCGAACGGCACCTTCGCTTCGGCCAGTGCGCGCTTGGCGCGCACGATGCGCTGCGCCACCGTCGCTTCGGACACCAGGAACGCATGAGCGATTTCATCGGTGCTGAGCCCGCCCAGCAGGCGCAGGGTGAGCGCCACGCGCGCCTCGGTCGACAGTACCGGATGGCAGGAAATGAACATCAGCCGCAGCAGATCGTCGCCGATATCGTCTTCCAGGGCGGCCTCGAGATCGGGCGCGGCATCCCGCAGCAGGGTTTCGATCTCGTAGGTCAGCTCGGGTTCCTTGTTGCGCTGCAAGGTGGCGTGGCGCAAGTGGTCGAGCGCGCGGTGTTTGGCGACCGTCATCAGCCAGGCGGCGGGATTGTCGGGAATGCCGGCCTCGGGCCAGCGTTCGAGCGCGCTGACCAGGGCATCTTGCGCCAGTTCCTCGGCCAGGCCGACATTGCGCAGCATGCGCGCCAGCGCCCCGATGATGCGCGCCGACTCGATGCGCCAGACACCTTCGATGACGCGCGCGGCGGCCTGCCTGGCGTCCTTTGATTCCTGTCCCGGCATTGGCTGGCGCGTCGCCTGGTGGGCGGCTAGCGCGTCGCGGCGCGCGGCACCGGCACGCCGCTCGCCGGCTGGGCGCGCAGGGCTTGTCCGTCGGTGCGCGCGGCGGGCGCGAAGGCGCCGGCGTCGGGCCGTTCGGCCAGCTGGCGGATTTCCACCTCGACCGGCGGGCCGTCGGGATAGGGGTTGCGCGTGGCCCAGGCAATGGCGTCGCGCAAGGTCGGGGCGCAAATCAGCCAGTAGCCGGCAATCATCTCCTTGATTTCGGTGAAAGGGCCGTCGACCACCGTCAGCTTGCCGGACGCCAGCTTGACGCGCGCACCGAAGGCGCTCGAACGCAGTCCGTCGGCGCCGAGCAGCACACCGGCGCGCGCCTCGGCCGCGTTATGGGCGTCGAGCGCATCGAGACGTTCGCGGGCGACCGCGGCTTCGTCTTCCAGCGCGCGGGTGGAACGCAGCAGGATGGCGAAACGCGCTCCCCCGGCATCTGCCTCGCCGGCGGCGGCCACCTCGGCACAGCCGCCAGGGCAGCCGCTCAGCCGTACCTCGACCTCGGCCGCGCCTGCGGCGCCGGACGGCCAGCGCGCCGCCCAGTCCAGGGCCTCGTTTTTCGATGCGACATCGATGACGGCAAAGCCGGCGATCAATTCTTGCGTGTCGGGAAAGGGGCCGTCGGCCACCGTGGCACGGCCGTCGGCCAGGGACAGGCGCACGCCGCCGGCGCTGGGAAGAAAATGTTCGCATCCGCGCAGGATGCCGGCGTCGGCCATCTGGCGGGTGTACGCGGCCAGTGCCTCGCGCGCGGCGGTCGATGGCGGCTGGCCGGCTTCGTGGACCGGGTCGGATCGTCGCAAGAGCATGTAGCGCATGGTGTTCTCCAGGTTGGCGCAGTGGCCGGATGGTGCCTTTGCAACGCCGTTCCCGCACCGGACGGGACGGGAACGGCGTCGATTTACATCTGCTCGCGCAAGCGCTTTTCTTGCTCGCGCAACGCCGGCGTGAATTCGGCGCCGAAGTCATCGGCATCAAACACTTGCCGGATTTCGATCTCGCTGTCCGATTCCATCGGATTCGGACAGCGCTTGACCCATTCGATCGCCTCTTCCTTCGACTTTACCTGAATCAGCCAGAAGCCGGCAATCAACTCCTTGGTTTCGGCAAACGGCCCGTCCATCACGGTGCGCTTGTTGCCCGAGAATTGCACGCGCGCGCCACGCGAACTCGGGTGCAGGCCTTCGCCCGCGAGCATCACGCCGGCCTTGACCAGCTCTTCGTTGAATTTGCCCATCTCGGTCAATAACTGTTCGCTGGGCATTTTTCCAGCTTCGGACTCGGGCGTGGCCTTGACGATAATCATGAATTTCATGGTGTGGTCTCCTGTCAGGCGCCGGGGTTGCCGCAGCTCTCGGCCGCAATCGCGGCGGCCTGCATTTCTTCCGTGCTCATGTCGCGCACATGATGGGCGATCGACCAGCTGTGGCCGTACGGGTCCTTGACCATGCAGTAACGGTCGCCCCAGAACATGTCGGCCGGCGGCATGACGGCAGTGGCGCCGGCATCCACGGCGCGCTGGAAGGCGGCGTCGGCATCCTGCACGTACAGGTGCAGGGTGACCGGCGTGCCCTTGAGGGTCAAGGGCCCGATGGCGCCCCATTCCGGGGTTTCCTCGCCCAGCATGATGGCGGAGTCGCCGATGCGGATCATGCCGTGGATGAGCTTGCCATTGGGCGCCAGCAACTTGCCGGTATCGGTGGCGCCGAAGGCCTTGATGTAGAAATCGATGGCGGACACGGCGTCGGCGCAGACGAGATGCGGCGTGACGGTGTGCATGTCCGAAGGAATACGTTCGACAGCGGGTGTGCTCATGGTGATGTCTCCTTGGCGTTAAGGGTTAGTCAGTCAAGGGCTGCGGAAGTTCCGTGCGCCGGAAGGTCGGTGCGGGTGATGAACGGCGTGCCGGGCATAGCGCTTCTCCTTGAAGAGTGGGTTGCTATTACGACGACGTTGCAGCTGGCGTGAAATCGACAGCTTGTTGAACTATTTTTTAGTTGACCGGCCGGCTTGTTACCAGGACGTGGGATCGATGACGCCGATCGCGCGGAAAGCGGGCTTGCAGAACAGGTAGCCCTGCATCAGGTCGACGCCGGCATCGCGCAAGAAGTTGCGCTCGCCCGGGGTTTCAATGCCTTCGGCCAATACCGCGATCTCCAGGCTGGCGCAGATGCCGACGATGCCGGCCACGATGGCTTGCTTGGCCGGGCTGGTATCGATATCGCGCACCAGTTGCATATCGATCTTGATGATATCGGGCTGGAATTCGGACAGCAGGTTCAAACCGGCATACCCGGCGCCGAAATCGTCGATCGCGGTGCGGAAACCGAAGCGGCGGTATTGTTCGAAAATATTGACCAGGTGCGGCCGGTCCATCACCTGTTCGCTTTCGGTGACCTCGAAGATAATCCGCTCGATCGGAAAGCCATATTCGCGCGCGGCATTGAAGGTGCTGCGGATGCAGGCTTCGGGCCGGTACACGGCATTCGGCAGGAAGTTAATCGACAGCAGTTCCTTGATGCCCAAGTCGGCCGCGCCGCGAATGGCGCGCACGCGGCAGGCCTGGTCGAACATGTAGCGGTTGCTGTCGTTCACCTTGGACAGCACCGAATACGCCGATTCGCCATGCGGACCGCGCACCAGCGCCTCGTGCGCATAAATGGCGCGCTGGCGCAAATGAATGATCGGCTGGTAGGCGTAGTCGAAATCGAAACCGAGTTCGTCGTTGTTCCTGCATTGGACGCAGGCCGGAACCGGCTTGACGTGGGCATCGTCGGCGGGGCAAATGGGGATCATGAGGCGGCCAGTTCTGAAAGTGCGGCGAATAGCCACTATATCAAATCAGCGGGCTCATGCGCGCACTGTGCGACCCGGCGCGGGCCGCTTGTTTATGCCAGTTGCAATTGGCTGCGCGCCGCCATCAGGGCGAAGCCGAGCAGGTTCGGGCCTTCCCACAAGTTGGGGTCGTTCGACCTGGGATCGTCCGCCGCCAGGCCGGTGCCCCAGATGCGGTCGAGCGGACTGGCTTCCACCAGCACATGCTTGCCGGTGCCGGTGAGGAAATCGCGCAGGGCCGGGTTTTGTCCGAATTTGGCGACATTGGCGCGGCAGACGATGTCGAAACGATGCGCCAGCCAGTCGGCCTCGACAAAATTGGCGACGCTGCGGCCGAGCGCCTTGGCGGCGCCCGGCGTGGGCGCGGCCAGTACCTTGGCGCGGTTGGCCTCGTCCTTGAACAGGCGCGCCTTTTCGGCCATCATGAAATGCTCGGCGGTGGGATAGCGGTCGCCGTCGAGTTCGAACGGCGCCTGGTACCACTGGCTGAAGCAACTGCGCGTGATCAGGCCATCCTTGGGCGGGGTGTGGCCCCAGAAATGCAAGAACGAGAACGCTTCGCCGGCGTTGAAACGGCCGCGCAATTCTTCCAGTGTGTTGGGCAAGGCCATGTTAACGACTTTCCATGTGATCAAACGATGACAATAAGTTGACAGGGCGCGCGGGGGCTCATTTGCCGATGCAAAAGCGGCTGAAGATCACGCCCAGCAAGTCATCCGAGGAAAACTGGCCGGTGATGCTCGACAGTTGCGCCTGCGCCAGCCGCAATTCCTCGGCGAACAGGTCGAGCGACTGGTCGTTTTGCGCGGCATGCTCGCCCGCCAGCGCCAGGTGTTTCTGGGCCGAGCGCAGGGCGATCAAATGCCGTTCGCGCGCCAGAAACAGCGATTCGCCGGTTTGCTGCCAGCCGGCGATACGCAGCAATTCGGCGCGCAGCAAGTCCATGCCGATGTGCTCATGCGCCGACAGATAGATATTGGTCGCTTCCCCGGTCGGGTCGACCGAGGGCTTGTGGCCCGACAGGTCGATCTTGTTCCACACGCGCAGCACCGGTACCCCGGCCGGGAATGCGGCGACGATGCCGTCGTCGGCCCGGGTCGGTCCCTGGTCGGCATCGAGCAGGTGCAGGATGACGTCGGCCCTGGCCACTTCGCCCCAGGTGCGCTCGATGCCGATGCGCTCGACGACATCGACGGCGTCGTCGATGGTGCGGATGCCAGCGGTGTCGATGATGTTGAGCGGAATGCCTTCGATCTGGATGGTTTCGCTGACCTTGTCGCGCGTGGTGCCGGCGATGGGGGTGACGATGGCCACGTCGGCCCCGGCCAGGGCGTTCAGGAGTGAAGACTTACCCACGTTGGGCTGGCCGACCAGCACCACGTTCAGCCCCTCGCGCAACAGCGCGCCCTGGGCCGCCTGCTGGAACACGCGTTCGAGCGAGGCCACGATCACGGCCAGCTGGCCGCGCGCGTCGGATTTTTCGAGGAAGTCGATTTCTTCTTCCGGGAAATCGAGAGTCGCTTCGACCAGCATGCGCAGGCCGATGGTTTGTTCCACCAGGGTATTGATGGTCTTGGAAAATGCGCCCGACAGCGACTGCGTGGCCGATTTGGCGGCCGCTTCGGTGGAGGCGTCGATCAGGTCGGCGACCGCTTCGGCCTGGGCCAGGTCGAGCTTGTCGTTCAGATAGGCGCGGCGGGTGAATTCGCCGGGCTCGGCCAGGCGCAGGCCCGATTCGGCGCCCGCTTCGAGCACGCGCGCGAGCAGCATCTGCAGCACGATCGGCCCGCCGTGGCCCTGCAACTCGAGCACGTCTTCGCCGGTGTACGAGTTCGGTCCCTTGAAATACAGGGCGATGCCCTGGTCGATCACGGCGCCATCGGCCTGCCTGAAGGGAATATAGGTGGCGCGGCGCGGGCTCAGGGCGACATCCGGGAACAGCGCGGCCAGCAAGGGCGCGAGCGACTTGCCGGAGGCGCGCACGACGCCGATGCCGCCGCGGCCCGGGGCGGTGGCGATCGCGGCAATGGGGGAAGTATCGAGTTTCATAGGTGTGATTGTAATTTAATTGCCGCAACAGGCTGGCGGCATCTGTTGCCACGCGCGGATATAAAAAAGCCCGTGCGGAACACGGGCTTTTTCAGGTCGCGGCGAACGCTTACTTCTTGGCTGCCGCGTCTTCGAATTTCTTGGTGATCACCCATTGCTGCGCGATCGACAAGATGTTGTTCACTACCCAGTACAGCACCAGGCCGGCCGGGAAGAAGATGAACATGACCGAGAACGCCAGCGGCATGAACAACATCATCTTGGCCTGCATCGGATCGGCTGGCGCCGGGTTCAGCTTGGTCGTGATGAACATCGAGATCGCGTACAGCACCGGCAGGATGAAGTACGGGTCCGGTGCGGTCAGGTCGGTGATCCAGCCGATCCACGGGGCGCCGCGCATTTCGGCGGACGCCTGCAGCACCCAGTACAGGGCGATAAAGACCGGCATCTGGACCAGGATCGGCAGGCAGCCGCCGATCGGATTGATCTTTTCGGTCTTGTACAGTTCCATGGTGGCCTGGTTCATCTTGGCCGGGTCGCCTTTGTACTTTTCGCGGATCGCCTGCATCTTCGGCGTGACCACCTTGATGCGCGCCATGCTCTTGTAGCCGGCGGCCGAGAGCGGGAAGAACAGCAGCTTGATCAGGATGGTAAAGGCGATGATGGTCCAGCCCCAGTTGCCCAGGACCTTGTGGATCTGGTCCATGACCCAGAAAATCGGCTTGGCGATAATCGTCAGGAAACCGTAATCCTTGACCAGTTCCAGGCCGGGGGCGATCTTTTCCAGCTTGTTCTCGTCCTGCGGACCGGAATACAGCCTGATCTGGTTCGATACGCTCGCGCCCGGTGCGATGGCGCCCACCGGCATCAGGGTACCGATGGCGTACAGATTGGACGCCACTTTCTTGGTGTAGATCTCGCGCGGCATGTTCGCCGGCGGCAGGAAAGCCGAGACGAAATAGTGCTGCGAAATGGCGACCCAGCCGTCGTTGGCCTGCTTGGCGTGCTCGGCCGTACCTTTTTTCTCGATGGTTTCGAACTGCAGCTTCTGATAGTGATCGGTCGGGGTATACATGGTCGGACCGGTGTAGCTGGAGTTGAAGTAGGACTCGCCCTCCGGCTTGTTACCATGATGCAGCAGTTCGACGAACAGCGACGGCGCGACCGGGGTGGCGCCGGTATTGGCGATGTCGTGACGCATGTCGATCAGGTAGTCGCCGCGCTTGAAGACGTAGGTCTTGGTCAGCTTCATGCCACCCTGCTCGGCTTCGAGCACGAGTTGCACTTCGTTGGCGCTGTCGAGCGCGCGCGGGCCCGACTTGGCGACGAAACCGGTGAACTGGGTCGGCACCGGCTCGCCCGGCGCATTGCGCACCAGGCCGGTCTGGGCCACATACGCGCCCTTCGGGGTGACATCGAACAGGACCTGGTTGCGGGTCTTGTCGTGGGCATCTTTGAACTTGAGCAATTCAAGCCGCTTGATCACGCCACCCATGGTATCGATGTCGACTTTCATGACATCGGTGGTGATGGTGATGATTTCGTTCTTGAAAGCTGGCGCGGTGGAACCGGCGGCACCAGGCGCGCCAGGCACGGCGGCGCTGCCGGCGGCAGCGGTCGGCAGGCCGGTCGCTGGTGCGGTGTTGGCGACCGTGGCCGTCTTCACCGGCGGCGCCCATGGGTAGATCGACTGTTTGCCGTTCGATACCATCCAGTCGTTCCAGAGAACCACCAGCGATACGGAAAACACGATCCACAGGATAGTACGTTTATTGATTTCCATTGAGGTATTGGTCAGGAGTGGTTGCAACCGCAAGCGGCTGTAGAAGAATTCTTCGGGTGCGCAGGCGGCACCGGATCGAATCCGCCATCATCCCACGGATGGCAGCGGCACAGGCGGCGCGCGGCCAGCAGGCTGCCGCGGGCGGCGCCGTGGGTGCGGATCGCTTCGATCGCATAATTGGAGCAGGTCGGGTAAAAGCGGCAGCGCTGTCCCAGCATCGGGGATAACATCAGCTGGTAAGCACGCAATAACCAGACGAGCAGGGTATTCATGGTGATGCTTTCGGCTCTCGCGCCCCATCGGGCGTCCCATCGGGCGTCGCTGCGGGCGTGCCATCGGGCGGCGCACCAGGTGACGCACCATCCGGCGCACTACGTGGCGCACTATGTGACGCCTGAGACGAGAACAGACGCGCAATTTCAGCGCGCAGGATCGCCTTGAGCGCGGCGGTGGTGGCCGGGCCTTGCTTGGTATTGACCGGGCGCGCGAGGCGCACGATGCAGTCGACGGCAGGCAGCGGCGCCATGCGGAACAGCTCGCGCGTCACGCGCTTGATCGTATTGCGGGTCACGGCACGGGGCGCAAAGCGCTTGGCCACGACCACGCCGAGCCGCGCATGCGGCAAGTCGTTCGAGCGGGTGTAGAGCACGAAATGGGCCGTTTTTTGGGCGGGGCGCAAACGAAAAACGGATGAAAATTCATCCGTTTTAACGATACGCCGAACGCGCGCGAAGTCGTGTGAACCTTCGCTAGTCATAGCCAACCGCGATCGGGCAGTAAGTGCCAGACTTATACAGCCAGGCGTTTGCGACCCTTGGCGCGGCGTGCATTGAGCACATCGCGACCGCCACGGGTTGCCATACGTGCGCGGAAGCCGTGCGTACGCTTGCGACGAACGACGGAAGGTTGGTAAGTACGTTTCATGGTGGTCTCGCTTAAAGCAAAATAAAATGCAAAATCGGGTCTGACGTCCCGTCAGTTTTCGGCGCCAATGACATTTCGCAGATGTTAAGCCAGCGTCACGCCACAGCAAAAATACTCATATTTACCCGCTAAGCCACAGCTATCAGTCACTCTTACATGACTCATTTGCACGGAGTACGGGCGGGGAACCTTGGATTAGAACGCATTTTACTGGCCTTTGTCAAGGAAGGCTGTGGTTTGGCGGCCGGATCGGCGTGTTTTCAGGCGGCAAATGTGGGGTGGAAAGCACAGCACCGCCGCGCCCGCCACCCCATACCTCGTCGTCTCTGACATTGCCAGACCCGACTTCCCGCACCGGCGGGAACCCCGGTTTGTTGCGCAGCTAGCGGCTTTGGTACGGAACTGGGTTCCCGCCTGCGCGGGAACGACGGATTTGGTGACGCGGTCAGCCTTGACGTAATGCACGAGCAGAAGCGGCGGCAGAACAACGTAGCTTTACGACAACTTACTTTCCACCCATTTCCGCTCTGCCAGGTCGCCCCTGCACGTAAAATAAGCGGCGTGCCTGTGGATAACTCGGGCCTTCGCGGGTAGAATAGCGTGTTACGTGTGGCGAACCGCTGGCGACGCATGCGTCAGGGGGCCTCGAAAAACCGTAACGAGCAGCGCAAGTTTCGTCCGGGACGCGCAGTCCGAGAAGCGCAGCCGTACGAAGGTACGGTGAGCATCGCCGGACTTTCGTGTCCCGGGCGAAAATTGCGCCGCGCAGTAGGGTTTTCGAGGCCCCCGCTAGCGAAGCATCATCGAACCGCCCCTCCACACCTTATTCAGACAGAAGATTCATGGAAAATTTTTGGCAGACCTGTTCCGCGCAATTGGAACTGGAGCTGACGCCGCAACAATTCAGTGCGTGGATCAAACCGCTGGTTGCCCTCGACTACGAGGACGGCAAGTTGCGCATCGCAGCACCGAACCGCTTCAAGCTGGACTGGGTGAAGTCGCAGTTCGCCAACCGCATCACGGCCCTGGCCTCCCAATACTGGGAAGCGCCGACCGAAGTGCAGTTCGTGCTCGACCCGCGTAATGCCCTGCCGAAAAAACCGGTGGCGCCGCACCCGGCCCCGAACGACGGCCCGCTGCCGGGCACCATCAACAACGGTCCCGGCAATGGCAACGGTCCTGCGGACAATCCGGCCGCGCCCGAGATGTTCAACATCGGCAATTCACCGCGCCGCGAGCAGAGCCGCGTCAACACCGACCTGACCTTCGACAGCTTCGTGACCGGCAAGGCCAACCAGCTGGCGCGCGCCGCCGCGATCCAGGTGGCCAACAATCCGGGCGTGAGCTACAACCCGCTGTTCTTCTACGGCGGCGTGGGCCTGGGCAAGACCCACCTGATCCACGCGATCGGCAACCAGGTAATGGCCGACCAGCCGGGCGCCAAGATTCGCTACATCCACGCGGAGCAGTATGTACGCGACGTCGTCACCGCCTATCAGCGCAAGGGCTTCGACGACTTCAAGCATTACTACCATTCGCTGGACATGCTCCTGATCGATGATATTCAGTTTTTCGGCGGCAAGAGCCGCACGCAGGAAGAGTTTTTCTATGCGTTCGAGGCCCTGATCGCCGCGAAGAAACAGATCATCATCACCAGCGATACGTATCCAAAAGAAATCACCGGCATGGACGACCGCCTGATCTCGCGTTTCGATTCCGGCCTGACGGTGGCGATCGAGCCGCCGGAGCTGGAAATGCGGGTGGCGATCCTGCTGAAAAAAGCCCAGTCCGAAGGCGTGACGTTTTCGGACGACGTGGCCTTCTTCGTGGCCAAGCACCTGCGCTCGAACGTGCGCGAGCTCGAAGGCGCGCTGCGCAAGATCCTGGCGTACTCGCGCTTCCACGGCAAGGACATCACCATCGATGTGGTGAAAGAAGCGCTCAAGGATTTGCTGTCGGTACAGAACCGCCAGATCTCGGTGGAAAATATCCAGAAAACGGTGGCCGACTTCTTCAGCATCAAGGTGGCCGACATGTATTCCAAGCGCCGCCCCGCGAATATTGCGCGGCCGCGCCAGATCGCGATGTACCTGGCCAAGGAACTGACCCAGAAGAGCTTGCCGGAGATCGGCGAACTGTTCGGCGGACGCGACCACACCACGGTACTGCACGCGGTGCGCAAGATCGCCCTCGACCGCACCAAGAACGCCGAATGCAACCACGAGCTGCATGTCCTGGAACAGACTTTAAAGGGCTAAAGTTCAAATTAATGTGCGAACGGCAATTTCTGGCAAAATATAGCATTAGCAGCAAGGTTACCGTGGCCCTGTTGTTGCGTTGTCAGCCCCGGAGCAAGCCTGCTTGCCGGGGGCGGCGGGCGTGGCGGCACTGCTTAGCGGGCCATACAGTACATTTCTGACAACTCTATCGAGGATTACTATGCAATTGGTCAAAACCACCCGAGATACCCTTCTCCGGCCACTGCAGATCGTGAGCGGTATTGTCGAGCGTCGGCACACTATGCCGATTCTGGCCAATATCCTCATCCGCAAGGACGGCGAAAATGTCTCGTTCCTGTCGACGGACACCGAAGTGCAGATCACCACGCACGCCAGCATCGGCTCGGGTGCCGATGTGGCCGGTACCACCGTGGCCGCGCGCAAGCTGCTCGACATTTTGCGCGCCCTGCCCGAATCGGGCGACGTCACGATGACCCTGGTCAACAAGCGCCTGACGGTACAAACCGGCAAGTCGCGCTTCGCGCTGCAAACCCTGGCGGCGGAAGAGTTTCCGACCGTCTCGGTCGCGGACACCTACAACGCCACCGTCACCCTGCCGCAAAAGACGCTCAAGCACCTGTTCAACATGGTGCACTTTTCGATGGCGCAACAGGATATCCGTTACTACCTGAACGGCCTGCTGCTGGTGCTCGACGGCCGCAACGTCATCGCCGTGGCCACCGACGGCCACCGCCTGGCGTTTTGCCAGGTCGAGACCGAGCACGAATTCACGCGCCAGGAAGTCATCATTCCGCGCAAGACGATTATCGAACTGCAGCGTTTGCTGGAAGAAAGCGACGAGACGGTCCAGCTGGACATTTCGACTTCGCAAGTCAAGCTGACCTTCGCCGACATCGAGCTGGTCTCGAAGCTGGTGGAAGGCAAGTTCCCGGATTACACGCGTGTGATTCCGAAGGGCTACAAGAACGACTTCACGATCGGCCGCGACGAACTGCTGCGTTCGCTGCAACGCGCGGCGATCATGACCAGCGACAAGTTCAAAGGCGTGCGCTGCATCATCAGCCCGGGCAGCATGAAAATCAGCTCGACCAATGCGGACCAGGAAGAAGCGGTTGAAGAACTCGAAATCGACTACGGCGGCGACAGCGTCGACATCGGTTTCAACGTGACGTATCTGCTGGACGTGTTGAACAACTTGAAGTGCGACCAGATCAACATCGCGCTGGGCGACTCGAATTCGTCGGCACTGATTTCGATTCCGGACAACGCGGACTTCAAGTACGTCGTCATGCCGATGCGGATTTAAGACAAGCAATACCCGGAAACCTGTTCCCCGTCGATTCCGCCAGTGGCGGCAGCGGCGGGGAGTTTCCACATTTAGCACCCGATACATCGTTTTTTGAGAAAGCAGTCCATGTCCGAGAACACACCAGCAATCCCCGCCAAGATCGAAGAATACGGAGCCTCCTCAATCCAGATCCTCGAAGGTCTGGAAGCGGTGCGCAAGCGCCCCGGCATGTACATTGGCGACACCTCGGACGGCACCGGCCTGCACCATCTGGTGTTCGAAGTACTGGACAACTCAATCGACGAATCGCTGGCCGGCCACTGCACCGAAATCCACGTCACGATCCACTCGGACAATTCGATTTCGATCACCGATAACGGCCGCGGCGTACCGACCGGCCTCAAATTCGACGACAAGCACGAGCCAAAGCGCAGCGCGGCCGAAATCGTCATGACCGAACTGCACGCCGGCGGCAAGTTCGACCAGAACTCGTACAAAGTCTCGGGCGGTCTGCACGGCGTCGGCGTTTCCTGCGTTAACGGCCTGTCGAAACTGCTGAAACTGACCATCCGCCGCGACGGCAAGGTCCATTACATGGAATTCGTGCGCGGCGTGCCGCAAAACCGCGAAATCGACATGATCGACGGCGTGGCTGTTTCCCCGATCAAGGTCATCGGCGAAACCGACAAGCGCGGCACCGACGTCCACTTCTGGGCCGACGAAGAGATTTTCACGCACGTCGAATTCCACTACGAAATCCTGGCCAAGCGGATCCGCGAGCTGTCGTTCCTGAATAACGGCGTCAATATCAAACTGACCGACCAGCGCACCGGCAAGGAAGAAATCTTCGCCTTCGAAGGCGGCACGCGCGGCTTCGTCGAATACATCAACAAAGCCAAGACGGTGCTGCACCCGACCGTGTTCCAGGCCACCGGCGAGCGCCTGTCGGACCAGGGCACCAATATCAGCGTCGACGTCTCCATGCAATGGAACGACGCCTACAACGAACAAGTCCTGTGCTTCACCAATAACATCCCGCAGCGCGACGGCGGCACCCACCTGACCGGCCTGCGCGCCGCGATGACGCGCGTGATCAACAAATATATCGACGAGCACGATTTCGCCAAGAAAGCCAAGGTTGAAATCAGCGGCGACGATATGCGCGAAGGCCTCACCTGCGTGCTGTCGGTCAAAGTACCGGAACCGAAATTCAGCTCGCAGACCAAAGACAAGCTGGTATCGAGCGAAGTGCGCGGCCCGGTCGAAGAAATCGTCGCCAAGACCTTGACCGACTACCTGATGGAAAAGCCGAACGACGCCAAGATCATCTGCGGCAAAATCGTGGAAGCGGCGCGCGCGCGCGAAGCGGCCCGCAAGGCACGCGACCTGACCCGCCGCAAAGGCATCATGGACGGTCTGGGCCTGTCGGCCAAACTGGCCGATTGCCAGGAAAAAGACCCGGCGCTGTGCGAACTGTACATCGTCGAGGGTGATTCGGCGGGTGGCTCGGCAAAACAAGGGCGCGACCGTAAATTCCAGGCCATTTTGCCGCTGCGCGGTAAGGTGCTGAACGTGGAAAAAGCGCGTTTCGAAAAGATGCTGTCGTCGGAACAGATCACGACCCTGATCGCGACCCTGGGTACCTCGATCGGACCGGACGAATTCAACGTCGACAAGCTGCGTTATCACCGCATCATTATCATGACCGATGCGGACGTCGACGGCGCCCACATCCGCACCTTGCTCCTGACCCTGTTCTATCGCCAGATGCCGCAACTGGTGGAACGCGGCCATATCTATATCGCGCAACCGCCGCTGTATAAAGTCAAGGCTGGCCGCGACGAGCGCTATCTGAAGGATGACGTGGAAGAAGCGAGCTACATGATGACGGTGGCCTTAAACAGCGCCGTGTTGATGCCGCGTGAAGGCGGCGACGCGATTTCGGGCGAACCGCTGGCTGAACTGGTACGCCAGTTCAACCTGTCGAACGCGATCATGATGCGTTTGACGCGCGTGATCGACCGCGCCGCGCTGACCGCCATCATGACCGGCGTGACCCTGGACCTGAGCACGCTGGACAACGCCGGCGTCTCGGCTGCCGCGATGGAGAAGATGATCGACGACAAAGCCGTCAAGGTGAGCGTGCGTTCGGACGACCTGAGCGAAAAACACGCGCTGCGCATCGAGCGCATGCACCACGGCAATATCCAGGTGAGTTCGATCGATGCCGATTTTGTGCAGGGGGCCGATTATTCGACCCTGGCCAGTGCGGCGGCGACGTTCCAGGGTTTGATTGGCGAAGGCGCGTTCATCCGCCGCGGCGAAGGCGAGCGCATGAAGGAATCGGCGGTTGACGACTTCCACCACGCGATGCAATGGCTGCGCGACGAAGCCGAGCGCACCGTGACCAAGCAGCGCTACAAAGGGCTGGGCGAGATGAATCCGGAGCAGCTGTGGGAAACCACAATGGACCCGACCGTGCGCCGTTTGCTGAAGGTGCAGATCGATGACGCGATTGCGGCGGATCAGATTTTCACCACCTTGATGGGGGATGAGGTCGAGCCGCGCAGGAACTTCATTGAATCGAATGCGCTGCGTGCCGGCAATATCGACGCATAAACTCGCAGTAAGCAGGTCCATATCCTGGCTGCAACCATCATGATCGTGTTCATCAGACCAGTCTGAGGCTGGCCTGATGAACACCGTTGCAGTTCACAATCAGGAGCCCGCTTGCGTGTCGAGTTCGAGTTAAAGTTCAGGGACCACTTGATATTCAACATAGCACACCAGCTCCGCTCGGTGATGTTGCATCTGTTTTATGCGTTCGGCCTGCTCCTGATATTCCTCTTCGCCGATGACGAAGAAGACATCCTCGTTACTTCTCTGACGGCCGTGTTTGCCTATCTGGCGTCCTGGCTCATACAATTGATCTTCCTGGCAGCCTATCTTCGGGTAGGAAACAATCGGACGATGCTCACGCATAAAGTGGTCGAACTCCACCACGATGCGCTGTATGAAGAATCCAGGTTTGCCAGGTCCTATCACTTCTGGCCCGGAATTCAAAAAGCGGCCCGCAGGCACGGATATATGGTCATTTACACGACTTCGCTTACTGCGATTGTGATTCCAAAACGCGCTTTCCAGAGCGAGAGCGAACATGACAAATTCTGGATGGCGCTCAATCGCAAGCTGGTCCACGAGACTGACGCGCAATAACTGACGCGCCCCTGCTTGCCGACCCATATGCGATAACGATTGACAGACTAACGAACGTTAGTTAGAGTTCGATCTTCTGATTATCTAAGGAGTTATCCCATGATTTTGGCTCGACTAGAAGGACGCATTTGGGGCGATTCAGGCATTGCTGGATTGCAGACCTGTTCGACCTGGACCGGCAAGGACGGCGATGGCGGCTACCTGGCCAAATTTCAGGCTGGTGCACGCTTTCCCACCCATGCGCATCATGGATGGGAGCAAATCTTCGTGGTCGCTGGCGCGATTCGCTTTAACGACGTCGAGATGCGCGCAGGGGATGTGCTGCAGGTTGAGGGAAGCGATATACATGAAGCCTGCGCTCTGGAGGAAACGCTGCTGTTCGTCGCCCACCATGGCGGCATCGATATGCTGGAGTAAGCGATGACGTCTGCGAAAAAGAATCATCCGCCCCTAAACCGAGAAACCATTCTCGGCGCCGCGATCGGCCTGTTTCAGGAACGTGGATTCAGCGGGCTTGGCATGCGCCAGATCGCCGATTGCCTGCAAATAAAAGCCCCCAGCCTGTACCACCATTTCACCTCGAAAGAAGACCTGGCCCGCCAGGCGCTGCAGCTGTATCGGGAGAGCCAGGCCGCCCGCTTGCTCGCAATTGAGGCAACAGGCGACGTCAACGAGCAGCTTCGGATGTACGCCGAGCTGTTTGCCGGGATGCTGGACGATGGCAGTCGCCCTTGCATGTACCTGATGCTGGTACGAGAACCGTCATTTCAGCAGCAAGCGGGCGTTGACGAGTTGCGGCTCTTTGTCAAACAAAATGTCGACTGGCTGGAGCGCATTCTGCGCAAGAGCAAAGGTCCATTGCGGCTGGCGGCCGGCGTCAGCGAGCACGCTCTCGCAGAGCTGATCTTTGCTTCTTTCGAAGGGATCATGGCAGTCTCTCTGGCCGATCAAATGCCATCCGCAGCATTCCGAAAAAGAGCCAGCGATTTCCTGAAGCTTGTCATGCACGCCACAACATGAGCGATCTTTACTGGAATGAAGACATCATGGCGCAGGCATCCGTGCACCGCAGTGTGCAAACTGCGGTTCCTGGCGCTGTGACCGACCCAGGCTTGCCGGTGTCGCGTTCACAACAGAAGCAACGTGCGGGCGGCCAGCAATTACCTTTGGTTAAGTCTTTGTTCTATAATGTAAGTACACTCTGATTCCATGCGCCCTGCTTTTCTCAGCGCATCAGACAAGCGCCATTTCCCCGATCCGCTGTACTGCACGACGGCGACGCGTCGAACAATCACTGCCAACAATGAACCTCATGCTCCGTCAGCTCCTTCTTGCCCTTTCCGTCGCCGCCAGCGCCAGCACCGCCTTCGCACAAGGCAACGCTGCAACGAGCGCCCCTGCCGTCACCGCGCAGCCTGTGGCAAGTCCCGCGGCGGTTCCCGGACTGCGTTACATCGAAAAAGGTCCCGTCTCCCTGTACGTCGACACCTTGGGCGACGACCTGACCTACCTGCGCATCGTGCATCGCTCGAATGTGTTAGCTGGCAATATCGCACGCCTCCTGCTGCCCGGATCGCAGGCGCGCACGGCAAGGAAGCGTATCTGGGAGATCACATCACCGACTACCGGAAACGCAGCAACCTGGCCAGCCCGTTCCAGACCGAGCTGCCCAAAGCCCTCGACGAAAAATTGATCGCCGTGCTGGCCGAGAGCGAAGGCAGCGGCGCCCCGAAACGCAAGAACACCATGACCATCACGCCGCTCGGCCGGCATCTGCTGTACAACGAGCTCATGGCCGATAAAGGGCATGAAGACGAGTACGTGCTGCGTCTCGCCGCCCGTTTCAACAAGCGTCCCGAAGGGGCGACCGACAGCTTTTTCCGCAAAGTACAAGACACCGTCCGGGAATGCCATTATGTCTCCAAGCCGCTCACGCTGAGCGCATGGAAAGCCAATGACTACGACGCCGTCGCCGCCGAACAAAAGGTGGCGACCCAATCGTGCGTGAATTTCCTGTCGTCCGAGATGCCGGGATTTTTGGGCATCGATACGAGCACAAAAATCAAATCGGCCAAACTCAATTGCCAGACCGAGATGAATCTGTGCGTTGCGGAAGCCGATACCACGGCCGATCCCAAAGCCGCCAAAATCGAATGCAAAGTGGAATACAAACAGTGCGTCAGCGAAGATGTGCAACCGCTGGTCGACAGCACGCCCTTAGGCGCATGCAAGGCCACCTACGCGGGCTGCAAAAAAACCATCCTCGACAATGCCCGCGCCATCAATCCGGGCGTGAAACCGGAAAAATCGGAATATTCGTCGTGCATCAATGAATTCAAGGCATGCGTCAAAACCGTCAAGGACGCCCGATAAGCCCCCCGGCGCGCTGAGCCGCGCATCGGCAGCACCAAAAACCAGGCCGCGCGCCTGGTTTTTGCATTCACGGCAAACAGCCGCTTCACGCAGTGGCGCCACCAAATGATTTATACTGCCGCGCAGCATAAATTCAGGCCTTGCACAGATTCAGGCCTTATACAGCATACAATCCCGGTTCCGGCCCTGCGGCTCACTAGCCCGGCCAACCACATCAGTCCGACATACAGCCGGCATACTCAGGAGTAATTGATGATCGACTCGTCGCCGAATTCGAATCACCCGTCCCACGACAACAACCCGCCTTCTTTCCTGCGCCGTATTCCGATCGCGTTCGGCGCTTTCTTTGGCGCGCTGTCGGATGCCGGTTTCGCCAGCCGCATCGAGCGGGTGCGTGATGGCATGCCCGTGCCAACGCCGGCTCCAGCAGCAGTCGTCCCGGTCGCCGCCGCTCCAGCGCCAGCGCCAAAACCGCCCGCTCCCACGCCCGACACCGCCCTGCAGCTGCTGTCCCTGCTCCAGCGCGATGCGCGCCTGATCGACTTTACCCAGGAAAACCTGAGCGGCTTCTCGGACGCCGACATCGGCGCCGCCGCGCGCGTGGTGCACGAAGGCTGCGCCAAGGTGCTGCGCGAACACTTCACCATCGTCCCCGTGCGCGACGAAGCCGAAGGCAGCCGCGTCACCCTGAACGAGGGCTTCGACGCCCGCGCCGTGCGCCTGACCGGCAACGTGGTCGGCAAGGCCCCGTTCAACGGCAGCATCAGCCATCGCGGCTGGCGCGCGGCCGAGGTACGCCTGCCAACCCTGGCCGCCGGCCACGACGCCACCGTGCTGGCCCAGGCGGAGGTGGAACTGTGAGCAACGCCTACTTTTCGATCGGCATCGATCTCGGCACCACCCATTGCGCCCTGGCCTATGTGGACCTGACCGCCAGCGATGGCGAAAAAACGTCCCACGGCGTCCTTGAGATTCCGCAACTGGTCGACGCCGGCGCAGTCGGCAACGGCCACCTGTTGCCATCCTTCCTGTACATGCCGCACGGCGACGAATTGCCGCCCGGCGCGCTGAACCTGCCATGGACCAGCACCCAGGACTACGCCGTCGGCGAATTCGCGCGCGCGCGCGGCGCCCAGACCCCGATCCGCCTGGTGTCGAGCGCCAAGAGCTGGCTGTGCCACCCGGGCGTGGACCGCCGCGCGCCCATCCTGCCGAGCGACGCGCCGCCGGAAGTGAGCAAACTGTCGCCGCTGGAAGCCTCCACCCGCTATCTGGCGCACCTGCGCAACGCCTGGAACGCGGCCCATCCGGAAGCGCCGTTCGACGAGCAGGACATCACCGTCACCATCCCGGCCTCGTTCGACCCGGCCGCGCGCGAGCTGACCGTGGAAGCGGCCAAGGCGGCCGGCTACGTCAACCTGACCCTGCTGGAAGAGCCGCAAGCGGCACTCTACAACTGGATCCAGAACAGCGGCGGGCGCTGGCGCAAGGATGCCAAGCCGGGCGACATCATCCTCGTCATCGACGTCGGCGGCGGCACCAGCGACTTTTCGCTGGTCACCGTGCTCGAGCGCGACGGCAACCTGGAACTGCACCGCATCGCCGTGGGCGACCACATTTTGCTGGGCGGCGACAATATGGACCTGGCGCTGGCGCACCTGGTGGCGCGCAAGGTCGCCGCCACCGGCACCCAGCTGGACGCCTGGCAAATGCGCGCACTGGCCTATGCTTGCCGCGCGGCCAAGGAAAACCTGCTCAGCGATGCCAACCTGGCCACCCAGCCGATCGTTGTGCCGAGCCGTGGCTCCAAGCTGATCGGCGGTTCGATCCGCACCGAGCTGACCCAGGAAGAAGTGCGCGCCACCATCCTCGACGGTTTCTTCCCGCAGGTGGAAGCGGCCGCGCGCCCGGTCAGCCGTCCACGCGGCGGCCTGGTGCAGCTGGGCCTGCCGTATGCGCAGGATGCCGGCGTGACCCGTCACCTGGCCGCCCTGCTGGGCCGCCAGGCCGGCGCCACGGCCGAGCTGGAAGGCTTCGCCGGCAAGGTCAGCGAGACCGCCAGCTTCCTGCACCCGACCGCCGTGCTGTTCAACGGCGGCGTGTTCAAGTCGGATGTATTGGCCGAACGCACCCTCAGCACCCTCAACGACTGGCTGGCCGGCGAAGGCGCGGAAGCTGCGCGCATGCTCACCGGGGCCGACCTCGACCTGGCCGTGGCGCGCGGCGCCGCGTACTACGGTTACGTGCGTCGCGGCAAGGGCATCCGCATCCGCGGCGGCACCGCGCGCGCCTATTACGTCGCGATCGAATCGTCGATGCCGGCCGTGCCCGGTTTCGAACCACCGATCCAGCTGCTGTGCGTGGCGCCGTTCGGCATGGAAGAAGGCATCGAAGCCCAGCTCAAGACCCAGCAGTTCGGCCTGGTGGTCGGGCACGCCATCACCCTGCGCTTCTTCGGCTCGTCGGTACGGCGCCAGGACCGCCTGGGCGAGCTGCTCGACTTCTGGCATCCGGACGAGATGCAGGAAGTCGGCGAAATCCAGGCCACCCTGCCTGCCGAAGGGCGCCAGGCCGGTGACGTGGTCGCCGTGACCCTGGCCGCCGTCGCCACCGATACCGGCACCCTGGAACTGGTGGCGCAAGCCGTCCAGGGCGAGGAGCGCTGGAAGGTGGAGTTCGACGTGCGCGGCAACAACTAGGGCACGGCGTGGCGCGCCAGTACATCGTCGGTATCGACCTCGGGACCACCAATACGGTGGTCGCGTATGCGCCTGTCGATGCACCCGAGGGGCGCGCCGCCATTACCCTGTTTGAAATCGAGCAACTAGTAGCGCCGGGGCAAGTCGCCGCCCTGCCGCTGCTGCCGTCGGTACGTTATCACCCGCTTGACGGCGAATTGCCGGCGGCCGATCTGCGGCTGCCGTGGCCGCAAGATGCCGCCGAGACCCAGCCGGTCGTGTTCGGCCAGCTGGCGCGCCGGCTCGGTGCGCAAGTGCCGGGGCGCATGGTGGCCAGCGCCAAGAGCTGGCTGTCGCACACCGCGGTCGACCGCCTGGCGCCGATCCTGCCGTGGGGCGCCGCGCCCGATGTGCCCAAGGTGTCGCCGGTGGCGGCCAGCGCCAGCTACCTGGCTTACCTGCGTTCGGCCTGGAACAGCAAGTTTCCCGATCATCCCCTGGAGCAGCAGGAACTGGTGCTGACCGTGCCGGCCTCCTTCGACGAAGGCGCGCGCGCCCTCACCCTCGCCGCGGCGCGCCAGGCCGGACTGCATCAGCTGCGCCTGCTGGAAGAACCGCAGGCCGTGTTCTACGACTGGCTGTTCCGCCATCGCGGCGAGTTGACTGGGGAACTGGCGCACACGCGCATGGTGCTGGTGTGCGACGTCGGCGGCGGCACCACCGACCTGAGCCTCATCAAGGTCGACCTGCAAGATGGGCAGCCGCAACTAACGCGCATCGGCGTGGGCAACCACGTGATGCTCGGCGGCGACAATATGGACCTGGCGCTGGCCCATGTGACGGAAGCGAAAATGGCGCACATGGCCGGCACGGAGCAGCCGCGCCTGTCCTCGGGCGCCCTGTCGCAACTGATGGAACGCTGCCGCGCCGCCAAGGAACAATTGCTGGCGGCCGACGCGCCCGGGCAGGCGCAGGTGACCTTGCTCGGGTCCGGCTCGCGCATGATCGGCGGCATGCGCTCGGTGGCGCTGACGAAAGAGGAAGTCGGCAGCATCATCGTCGATGGCTTTTTCCCGCTGGTGGCAGCTGCGGAGCGGGTGCAGCAGGCGCGCGCCGGCATCGTCGAATTCGGCTTACCGTACGCGCGCGACGCCGCCGTCACCCGCCACATCGCCGACTTCTTGCAGCAGCACGCCACTGCCCTGCAAGCGGCGCAGGAAGACGGCACGGCCATGCCCGACACCCTGCTGCTCAACGGCGGCGTATTCCGCGCCGCCGCGCTGGTGGAACGCTTGCAGCACACCCTGGGCAACTGGCGCGGCGCACCGCTGCGCCTGCTGCACAACGACAATCCGGACGTGGCCGTGGCCCGTGGCGCGGTGGCGTATGCGCTGGCGCTGCAAGGCCAGGCGCCGCGCATCGACGCCGGTGCGGCGCGCAGCTATTTCCTGGTGCTGGACGAGGCGAAAGGGCCGAAGCGCGGCATCTGCATCTTGCCGCGCGGCAGCGAAAGCGGCCGTGAAATCCTGCTCGCCGACCGCACCTTCGCCCTGCGCCTGGGGCAACCGGTGCGCTTCCATGTGATGACGTCGAACGCCGACGGCGCCGATGCCGCGCCAGGCGAGCTGGTCGACCTCGACGATCCGAAATACGTGCGCCTGCCGCCGATTGCGACGGTGTTGCAAGGCGCCAAATCCGCAGGCAGCAAGCAGGAAACCGCCGTCCAGCTGGCCACCGCGCTGACCGAGGTCGGCACCTTGGAAATGCACTGCGTCAACCTGAGCGACGCCAGCCAGCGCTGGCTGCTGGAATTCGACCTGCGCCAATACAACGCCGCCGGCGCGAGCGACCAGCCGGAGGGCGCGCCATCGCCGCAACTGACGGCCGCGATCGACAAGATCGACCGCATCTTCGGCAAGAGTCCGCAACAGGTGACGGCCAAGGAAGTCAAGCAACTGCGCGCGCAACTGGAGCAACTGCTGGGCGAGCGCGAGCAATGGACAACCTCCCTGCTGCGCCAGCTGTTCGACGCCCTGTGGCAACGCGCGCGCGGACGGCGCCGGTCCGCCGAGCATGAGCGCGTGTGGCTGAACCTGACCGGCTATTGCCTGCGGCCGGGTTTCGGCCATGCGCTCGACGACTGGCGGCTGGAACAATTGTGGACCCTGTTCGAAGCCGGCGTGCGCCATGCCGACGATAAACAAGCGCGCGCCGAATGGTGGACTCTGTGGCGCCGTGTCGCGGGCGGGCTGGGCGCCACCGAACAGTTGCGCCTGCTCGACGACTTCGCCTTCAATCTGCAAACCAATAAGGAAGGCGGCGAGGCCAGCCCCACGGTGGTGGCCGGCAGCGACGAGGACATGTTGCGCCTGGGCGCCTCGCTCGAACGCATTCCGGTCGCGTACAAGGCCGAAATCGGCGGCTGGCTGCTGGAGCGCATCGAGCAGCCAGCGCCAGCCGTACCCGCCAGGGACAACACCAGCGCCAGCCGCTACCTGTGGGCGCTGGGCCGCATCGGCGCGCGCCAGCCCTTCCACGGCAGCACGCACGACGTGGTGCCGACCGAGGTGGTCGAAGGCTGGCTTGAAGCCATCCTGGCGCTCGACTGGAAAAAGGTCGAGTCGGCCGCCTTTGCCGCCGTGCATCTGGCGCGCATGACTGACGACCGTTCGCGCGACTTGCCGCTGGCCTTGCGCGAACGCATCGTCCAGCGCTTGCTGGCGATCAATGCGCCGCCGGCCACCATCACCATGGTGCAGCAGGTGGTGCAGCTGGACCAGGCGACCGAACGCTGGATCCTGGGCGAATCGCTGCCGCCGGGACTGAAGCTGATCGCCTGAAAAACGCTCGGGCTCGGTCGAGGTCGCCGCTAGTCGTATACAAAAGAAATTGAACACCTGGTACACTGGTCGCGTTCCCTTATCGATCGCGCCCACTCGTCCAGATGCCTGTTTCTTCCCCGCCCGAGGCATCGACCGCAAGTAAAAACTGGACCGATGAGGAACTGGCGGCGTCGGTGCGCGCCTACGTGGCGATGCTGCGCAGCGAGCTGGCTGGCGAGCCAATCAATAAGGCGGAAGTCAACCGGCAGTTGCGCGAAACGGCCCTGGCCGCACGTACCGAGTCCGCTGTCGAATTGCGCATGCAGAATATTTCGTCGACTTTGTTCGACCTGCGCCTGCCGCACATCATCGGTTATCGTCCCGCCCGCAATGTCGGCAGCAGCGTCAAGCTGCGCATCGGTCAGATGCTGGAAGCGAACGGCCTGGAAACGCTGACGATGTACCAGCGCACCGCCGACGAGCGCGAACTGGCGCGCAAGGTGACGGCACTACTGCGCCAGCCCGGCAACGGCGGCGTGCCCGCCGGATCGGCCGCGCCCGCCCAGGTGATGACGCACAGCCTGCGCTACGTGCGCGATCCGGCGGTCAAGGCATGGGTGCTCAAGGTCGCCGACGGCATCTGCGAAGGCTGCGACATGGCGGCACCATTCACGGGCACCGACGGCTTTCCGTACCTGGAAGTGCACCACATCATGCCGCTGGCCAGCCACGGCTCGGATACCACCTCGAACTGCGCCGCGCTGTGCCCGAATTGCCACCGGCGCTGCCACCTGTCGCTGGACCGCGACGAATTCCGCCTGGCGCTGTACGAAAAACTCGACCGCCTTGTGCTCGAAGTGCCCGACAGCGTTCTGAATGAATACGCCGTGTATATCGACCCGTCAAACAACAGTTGAGTCCGTTTTACACGCATCAATACATGCAGCGCGACATCTTTTCTCATCTTGCGCTACAGTAACCACCTTTTTGTCATTTTAGAAACATCACTACATGCACGCCGCCCGACTGCCCCTCCTCCTGACCACCCTCTTCATTTCCGCCGGCGTCGCCCAGGCCGGCGAGCTCGAACAGCAAATGCTGCGCTGCTCCGTGCTTGGCGACCCGAGCGCGCGACTGGGATGTTTCGACACGCTGACCAAGGCCGCCACGGCCGAGACCGTTGCCGGCAATCCAACGCCGGACGCCACCGTCGCCGTCGACCCGGTCAAGAGGGCGGCAGCGGCAGCGACCGCCGCCGAGCCAGCCAAGCCGATCCCGGCGGTGGCATCCAACACCCCGGCGCCGCCGGAAACGCCGATTTCGCGCCTGGAGCAGTTGTGGGAACTGAGCGATGCGTCGCGCCGCGGTACCTTTGCCGTGCGTCCGCACCGCGAAAACTACCTGCTGGTGGCCAATTACAGCAGCTCCTCGAACGACGCGCCGTACCGCGAATTCACCCCGTCCGGCCTGAAAACCAAGCGCGTCGAGCTGACCTATCAGCTCAGCCTGAAAATGAAGGCAGCCGAGAAAGTCGCCGGCTTGCCGGTCGATATCTGGCTCGGCTACACCCAGCAGAGTTTCTGGCAGGCGTACAACCGCGCAGCCTCGAGCCCGTTCCGCGAAACCAACTACCAGCCTGAAATCATGGCGGTGGTGCCGATCAATAAATCGTTCGGCGGCATGAATCTGCGTTTCGTCAATTTTGGCCTGATTCACCAGTCGAACGGGCAAACCTCGACGCTGTCGCGCAGCTGGAACCGGCTGTATACCGAAGTCGGTGTCGATAACGGCAATTTCGCGCTGACCGCGCGCCTGTGGCGCCGCCTGGATAACGCCAAGTCGAACAACGACAATCCGGACATCACCGATTACCTGGCGCGCGGCGACGTGCGCGCCAGTTATCGCAAGGATGGCTACGAGTATTCGATCATGGCGCGCCGGAATATGTCGACCGATCATGGCGCGATCCAGGCTGCCGTGGCGTATCCGCTGGCGACCAATCTGAAGGGCTATGTGCAGGTGTTTTCGGGCTACGGACAAAGCCTGGTCGACTATAACTATTCGCAGCGCTCGGTCGGCGCCGGTTTTACCGTCGATTTCTGATGCGCGCTTTGGTAGCAGTATAAAAAACGGCCTCGAAAGAGGCCGTTTTCATGTCTGCCGCAAGCTCCATGCGCATGGCAGCCGGCTGGCCCGACGCTTATGCGGCGGCGGGTTTACCCGACAGGCGCTGCAGGCGTTGCAGGGCCGTTTCGCCACTGGTATCGTTCTGCACCGATTTGCGGATCGCATCGATTTCCGCAGCCTGGTCGAGCGGCTTCTGGCCGATGTCGGCGACGATGCGCATGCCTTCGGCTTCGTTGCTCACTTCCTGGGCGCGGCGCGTCAGGGCATTCAAGGCGGTCGAATTGCCTTTCATGCCGGTCAGGCCAGCCAATTGGCTCTGGCGCTCGGCGCGCATCGATTGCAGATCCTTCTGCGCCTGGGCCGCTGCCAGCTGCTGCAGCGCTTTCTTGGCCTGGGCGTCGAACTCGGCGAGCTGCTTGGACAGCGCGTCGATGATCTTTTGCAGCTCGTCCATGTACGCCTTGGCGTCGGCTTCTTCCTGGATTTCTTGCGGCAGGCGGCTCTTGTTCGCTTCGAGTTCGTCGCAGAACATGGTGACGGTGGCTTCCGAAATCTTGCCGGCGGCCAGACGCTCAGCCAAGGTTGCCGTGGCTTTTTCGTCGTTGGCGATCAGTTCGCGCAGGCTGACCACGTCCTTGTGTTCCTTCTCGAAAGAGGAACGCGCCGATGCCAGCACTTGCGCGGTGGCGCGCAGGGTGTCCGCCAGGCGGTCGCGGTCGGCTTCGGTCGCCGTTTCAGGGTCAAAATTGGCGATCGCTGACGATATACGGTCGCCCAGCACGCCGAAGTGCTTCGAAATCAAACGCGCCGTCAGTCCCCATCCACTTGCATTGCTCATCTTGAATCCCTTTCGTTGTTAAGTAAAACTGCCTTTACCGAACCGTTACTGGATAACGACCCGTTCTTGCTCCACCGGTAAGCCAATGACGAAATCGACATGGATACCGCGTTTCGAGTGATCGCCATTCACGCTGGAGAGAATCTCCGTGGTGATCAGCAAAAATTCGCTGCCGCCGCCCGGCAATTCGCGCACGTACGGCATGAAATACATTTCCTGCTTGAGCCCGTTGGCGCCGCCGGCGTCGTCGATCCGGGTTTCGGTGCCCGTGAACGGACTGACAAAACTGGCGTTGCGGTCGCCCGCATCGCGCACATAATCGAGGCGGTCGCTGTCGCCGAAGACCGTGGCCAGTTCGTCGTCGGACAGGCCGACATCATCGAGCTGCTCGCGCCACAAGGTATAAGTCTGGTCGCCCAGGCCGAAACCGGCGCGCCCGGTATAGGCGTCCTGGTCTTCCTCCGTTTCCGGAATCACCCGGGCCAGCTGGGTGCAGTACATGATCTCGGCGACCTGGCCTTTTTCATCGGCGTACAGCTGTAAAAACTTTTCCTTGGCGTCATCGTCGCCCTTGGCCAGGTAATACCGATACAGCCCGCCCGCCAGATTGAGCTTGATCTGCGATACCGCCTGGATCAGGGTATCGGCGTCGCGCGGCATGGCGATCAGCGAGCCGTTGGCCTGGGCCCGGATCAGGGGCGACATCTGCAGCTTGAGCATGCCGCCGATGCGCGCGCCCATCGGCAAGCCATCGTCTTCGCGCCGCGCTTTGCCATCGGCGCCATGGTTGCCGGCAATGCCGCGCATATAATCGAATGCGTTCTTCCAGCCCATCTCAATTCCGATCAAAAGAATAGTTTGCGGTGCTCGGCGCTTTGCCGCGCCTTAAAAACTTCCATCCCAGATAAGCGATCCAGCCGAGTACCGAGAGAATCACCAGCCACACAAACGTGCGCAACAGCGATTTACCGAGCGAGCGTTCCGGCGGCGCCTCGACCGTTCCCGCCGGAGCGGGAATACTGGCGCTGCCGCCCGGCGTGGCGCCGACCATGCCGCTATTGTTCGTATTGCCCGGATAACCGGTATGCGCATGCGAATTGGACGTCGCGCGGCCCAGTAAAAACCCCAGGATCGCACTGCCCATGCCGCTATTGCCATTCTGCGGCACGATAATCGGCGCCGGCATCGAGTTGCCGTTATATTGGCCATTCCGGTTGCCGTTGTACTGGCCGCCGTATTGCCCCGCATTCTGCCCGCTGTTCGTATTCCCATACTGGCCCGCATTACCCGATCCGTACTGCCCGCCTGGCTGGATCGGCGGCACCGGCCGCATATCGCGCGGCGCATTCGCCGCCTGCTCCGCCGCCCGGCGCGCCTCCAGCGTGCGCAAGGCATTCGCTTCGGCGTTACCCTTGTTCAAGCGTTGCGACAGCACCGAACCCGGCTTCTGCTGCACTGGCTGGGCGCCGCCGTCCTGCCGCGCAGGCGCCCCGCCGAAGGAACCGAAACCACCGTACGAACTCTTCTTCTCCGCAGCGCCCGACTCGGCCGTGCTGCCCTGCGACCATGCCGAACCCGACCTTTGCGGCGGCGCACTCTCTTGCGAGCGCTGCGACCACGACGAACCCGATCTTTGCGGTGGCGGCGCGCTCTCTTGCGAGCGCTGCGACCACGACGACCCGGAGCGCTGGGGTGGCGCCGGCGGCGGCGAAGACGCCGACGACGAACGGCTGCCGAACGAGCCAAACGACGAGTTCCTCGACGATGTTGACCGATTGCTACTTGTAGGACTGGATTTTTGGGAGGAAAATCCACTCTTGAACGAGCTCGAGCTGGAGCTCGAGCGCGAACTCGAACTTGACGACGGCTTCGCTGCGGCCGTGACCGTGGTTGCGGCGGGTAGCAGCAGAGCCAGCAGCAACATAATCTGAGTTGACTTCATTTTTATTTGGCCGGATTGAAGGTTGAAAGAAGCATAACAGCACATCGGCTGCGCATGCACCGGTAAAAAAAGGCAAGATTTACCATGACTCGTAAATATCTGGACATGAACCAGCACGATGCGCTGTACAGCGTGGCGCGCCGCTATCCCGGCGGCCTGGAGATGCTGGCCAAGGACATCGGCATTTCCGCCAATGTGCTGCGCAACAAGCTCTCGCCCACCATTTCATCACATTACCCCTCGTTCGAGGAAGTTTCCATCATCGTCGAGCATTGCCACAAGGCCGGCGTGCAGGAAGCGATGATGCCGCTGCATGCCTTGCTGAACCGGCACGGCATGGCCGCCTTCATCGTGCCGCAACCGGAACAGGTAGGCCGCGACGACCTGTCGCAGACGGTGTGCCGGGTCATGAGCGAAGTCGGAGCCGTGGCCGAAGCCGTGTCGGAGGCGCTGATGGATGGCGTCGTCACCAGCGCAGAAGCGGACCTGATCGAGCGCGAATTTCATTCTGCCTTATCGGCCCTGGGGGCCTGGCGCGCGCGCTTGCGCATGCGTACCGGCGCGGGCTGATGCGGGGAGCCATGCGCCATGATGCGCATGGCCGCCGCGTTATTGGCCGCGCGGCGGTGCAGGCTGCGCCGGCTTGAGCGAGCGCAGGAACAAACCGAGTCCGCCGATCGCCAGCACCAGGATGCAGATCAATTCGAAGGCCGACATCGTGCGCAGGCTCATGCTGACCGACGAAATCACGCCGAAAATCAGCGCCGCGAACGAACATAAGGCAATCAGCCAGCCAAGGTAATTCTTCGAATTATAGAAAACCATCCCGATCCCGATCATCATCGGGATCATGATCATGCCGCCGCTGATACCGAATCCGGAACCGAAGCCGAACAGGCGCGAACTGAATCCGAAACTCGAACTGACCACGATCCCGTTAAGCAGTAAATAGAAGCCGCCGCACATCATGATCAGGCCGAGAAAAAACTGCCCCGTGCCGCCGCTGGTTCCGCCTGCTCCATTCATGTGCAAATCTCCGCTGATTAAATAATGCCGACACTATAACAAAAAGTAATTGCGGTAAACATATCCGCTCAAGGGTCGCTTAAACAGGCAGTTGCCGGATGGATTGTGTCTTTTCTTCGCTACACCAATGCCGCCACCGGCTCGCTGACCACGACCCGGTTGCGGCCCTGGTGCTTGGCCTGGTACAGCGCATGATCGGCCAGGCGCAGCAGGGCCGCGGCATCGTCGCCGGCGCACGGCAGGCCGATCGTCACGCCGACGCTGACGCTCAGGCTGCCCGAGTCGCTGTCGGGATGCTCGATCCGCAGCGCCGCCACCGCCGCCGTGAGCACTTCGCCCATGGCCTGCAATTCGCCGGGAACCGGGTTGTGCCAGATCACGGCGAATTCTTCGCCGCCGTAGCGCGCGGTCAGGTC
The DNA here is from genome assembly GCF_011682145.1 of Massilia mucilaginosa. Classification (GTDB taxonomy): domain Bacteria; phylum Pseudomonadota; class Gammaproteobacteria; order Burkholderiales; family Burkholderiaceae_D; genus Telluria_A; species Telluria_A mucilaginosa. The sequence goes on along the minus strand of NZ_WHJH01000056.1, from coordinate 2,291 downwards.
GAGCGGGCGGCGCGCCTGGGCGGCGATGACGTCGGCCACCGCTTTCAGGGCCGCGTCGCCACGCGCGTGTCCATAACGGTCGTTGTAGCGCTTGAAATGATCGATATCGATCATCGCGATCGCCACCGCCTGGCGGTCGCGCAGGGCCTGGCGCCAGACGCGCTCCAGATGGATATTCAGGGTGCGCCGGTTGGATAATCCGGTCAGGCCATCGAGCGCGGCCAGTTCGTGCAGCAGCGTATTGACCAGGAAGGTGGTGCGGATGCTGTGTTCGAGGAAGTAGGCGCCGTACGCGCCCACCCCATTGGCCGCGCACATGAAGACGATCTGGTACAAGCGCGCCTGGGCATCCTTTTGCAGCCAGAATTCCATGATCACGAAGGCGCACAGGGTCACCATATTGGCCAGCAGCGCGCGGCGCCATGCGAGGCAGGCGATCAGGTAGATGAACAAGGCCACCAGCAAGATGCCTTCGTACGGGATCTGGTAGCCGGCATCGAGTGCGCTGCCGATGACCGCCACGGTGCTCAGTCCCGTGACCAGCGCTGCCGAAAACACTGCCGTTCCAAGATACGGCCGCCAGGCGGCGCGATAGCTGGCCAGCAGCACCACGATAAAGCTCGGGATAATCAGCGCGATCCGGATGCTGGCCGTGCGGATCGACACGAAGGCCGGCAAGGTGGTCAGGTCGAGAATCACGAACATGATAAACAGGACAATGCACACATACGCGGCCATGCGCACGCGCGCGGCTTGGCTCTCCAGATAAAATGCCTGGAATTGCTGTTCCAACCCGTCTTCGAAACGCAGCCAGCGATATCCCTGCTCCAGGGCGCGCCGGTGCGGCGACAGGCTGGCATTATTCAGTAATTCCGGATCGATTTTCAGCATGGGCGGCGCGGAAGATGAGTTGGGAGCCAGCCAATCATACGCGTGCTGATGCGCGCACAGCGCATGCCATGCAGCATTCTATTTATCCGCGCGCGCAGTGGAGATGCCGGCCTGGCCGGGCTATGATGGTCCATCTTCATCAAGCGGGAACCGATCACCATGAAAATTGCCATTTTCAGCACCCAGGCCTACGACCGGCGTTTTCTGGACGAAGCGCTGGCGGCGCGCGACGAGCGCCGCCATATCGCGCTCGCATATCAGGAAGCGGCGCTGGCGCTGCATACGGTGGCCCTGGCGCAGGGCTGCGATGCGGTGTGCGCATTCGTCAACGACCGGCTCGATGCACCGGTGCTGGAGGCATTGCACCAGCTGGGCGTGCGCGCGGTGCTGATGCGTTGCGCGGGGTTTAACAATGTCGATATCGAGGCCGCGCACCGGCTGGGATTTTTCGTCGCGCGCGTGCCGGCCTACTCGCCGGAGGCGGTCGCCGAGCACACGCTGGCGTTGATCCTGACGCTCAACCGCAACACGCACCGGGCGTATGCGCGTGTCCGCGAAGGAAACTTCGCGCTCGACGGGCTGCTGGGCAGCAATTTGCACGGAAAGACGGCGGGTGTGGTCGGCACCGGCAAGATCGGGCTCGCCACGGCGCGCATTCTCAAGGGGTTCGGCTGCCGCGTGCTGGGGCACGATCCTTTTCCGGCGCCCGAGTTTGCCGCGCTGGGAACGGCGGTGGACCTGCCGACCTTGCTGGCCGAGTCGGACATCGTCTCGCTGCACTGCCCGCTGCTGGACGCGACCCGGCACATGATCAACCGCGACAGCCTGGCCGGCATGAAGCGCGGGGCGATGCTGGTCAATACCTCGCGCGGGGCGCTGATCGATACGCCGGCCGTGATCGAGGCGCTCAAATCGCGCCAGCTGGGGTTTCTGGCGATCGATGTGTATGAGCAGGAAGGATCGCTGTTTTTCCACGACCGCTCGGGCGATATCATCGAGGATGATGTGTTTCAGCGCTTGCTGACGTTTCCGAATGTGCTGGTGACCGGGCACCAGGGCTTCTTTACTGTGGAGGCGATGCGCGAGATTGCGGAGGTGACGTTTGGGAATATTGAGTGTTTTGTTAGCGGGCAGTCTTGCGCAAACGAGGTCGTACCATGATGTACAAGTAAAAATGCGGCTGTTAATAAGCTATATTCAGTTTATTCTCATGGCGTGTCGACGCGCTTAAGAATAACCCCCATGTCGCCGAATGGCTTACCCTCTTTAGATTGTAACTGTTCAGCCTGAGTGACGATGAAATATACATGTTGTAAACGCCGGACGCTTCGTTCATCATAGCGGCATGGCAAACAAGCTCCCGCGTCCCGACCTTTCCAAGCTTTCCGAGTCCGACAAGA
>NZ_WHJH01000055.1 GCF_011682145.1 Massilia mucilaginosa | reverse complement strand
AGCTGCTCTGAGGTAGAATTCATGTCGGGCAAGGTGGCGTTTTTGTTGATAGCTGTGTTTCTCGATAACTCACATTTTATCAATCACTTACGGCATTCTTGCCCTTTTTTATGCAAAATTCAGGCTAAGTGCCGCGCAGGGTCTGCAGCGGCGGCTGGCGCAGCACGTTGCGCAGTCCGAGCCAGCCGCCGATGATCGCGCACAGCGCGCCCACCACCAGGCCGGCCAGCCACACCATCGGGCTGAAGGTCCACGGGAACTTGAACTGGTAAGTCGCCAGTGCCCAGCCCAGCGCCGCCGCGCCCGACGCCGCCAGCAGGCCCGCCAGGCCGCCCACCAGCGAAAATTCGATCCACTGCGCGCGCGCGAGCTGCTTGCGCGTGGCGCCCAGCGCCCGCAGCAGGCCCGACTCGCGGGTGCGCTCGTCCTGCGACCCCATCAGCGCCGCGTACAGCACCAGCACGCCCGAGGCCAGGGTGAACATGAACAGGAATTCGACCGCGGTCACCACCTGGTCCAGCACTTCCTGCAACTGGCGGATGATGCCGCTGACGTCGATCACGGTCAGGTTCGGAAAATCGCGCGTCAGGCCGTTGGTGAAGGTGCTCTGGGCCGGCGGCAGGTGGAAGGCGGTCATGAAGGTTTGCGAGGTCTTCTCCATCGCGGCCGGGTTGATGATGACAAAAAAGTTGGCGCGCATCGAGCCCCATTCGAGCTTGCGCAGGCTGGTCACTTTGGCGTCGACCAGGGTGCCGCCGACATCGAAGCGCAAGGTGTCGCCCAGTTTCAGGCGCAGCGTCTTGGCGATGCCCTGTTCGACCGAGGCTTCGGCCACGTCCGGTCCATCCTTGTACCACTGGCCCGCCACGATCTCGTTCGAGGCCGGCATGTCGCTGGTGGTCGAGAGGTTGAATTCGCGGTCGGACAGGCGGCGCGCATTGTCGTCGTCGTAGGTGGCGGCGGTGATCGGCTTGCCGTTGATGGCGGCCAGGCGGCCGCGGATCATCGGGAACAGCTGCGCGTCGTCGACCCTGGCGGCGGCGATGCGCCTGGCCACGTCATCCTTCTGCTCGGGCAGGATGTTGATGATGAAGCGGTTCGGCGCGTCCGGCGGGGTGGCGCTGCGCCAGGCGGTCATCAGGTCGCCGCGCACCACGGTCAGCAGCAGCAGGGCCATGAGGCCGAGCGCCAGCGACACCACCTGCACGATGGTCGCGCCCGGACGGCGCTGCAGCGAGGTGACGGCGAAGCGCCAGCTCTGGTTGTCGATGGCGCCGCGCAGCGTCTTGAGGGCGGCCAGGCCGCCCCACGCCACCAGCGCGAAGACGGCGAAGCCGCCCAGGAAACCGGCCGCGGTGGACAGCGCCAGCTTGACGTCGCCCGCTTGCCACAGCAGCAGGCCGACGAATACCACCAGGCCCAGGCCGTAGGTGGCCAGCGCCATCGGTTTCGGCGCGGCCTGTTCGCGCCGGATCACGCGGTTGTGCGGCACGTTGCGCAACTGCAAGACCGGCGGCAGCGCAAAGCCGACCAGCAGCAGCATGCCGGTGGCGATGCCCTGCACGGCCGGCAGGAAGGACACCGGCGGCAGGTCGGTGCTGAGCATGGCGCCGATCAGCTGCATCAAGACATAGTGGCCGCCGAATCCGACCAGCACCCCGAGCGCGCTGCCGACCAGGCCGATGAGCGCGAATTCGATCAGGTACAGCAGGGTGACCTGGTTCTGGGTCAGGCCGAGGCAGCGCAGCATGGCGCAGGCGTCCAGGTGGCGCAGCATGAAGCGGCGCGCGGCCATGGCCACGGCGACCGCCGCCAGCATGGCCGAGAGCAGCCCGACCAGCGACAGGAAGCGGTCGGCGCGGTCGAGCGTGGAGCGCATTTCGGGACGGCCGTTTTCGAGCGATTCGACGCGCACGCCGCGCACCTTTTCAGCCTCGATGCGCTCGCCGATCCATGCTTCGTAGTCCTTGACCGCCCTGGTGTCCTTGTTCGAGGGGGCGCTCACCTGCAGGCGGTAGGTCACGCGCGAGCCGTTGTCGACCAGGCCGGTGGCATCGAGATCGGCCAGCGGCAGCATCACGCGCGGCGAAAAATTGGCGAACGAGGGGCCGCGGTCGGGCTCCGAGGCGATCAGCTGGGCGATCGTGAATTCCTTGTCGCCGACGCGAATGCGGCTGCCGACGGTCACTTTCAAGGCGCTCAGGATATTGGGATCGACCCATACCGTGCCCGCCGCGGGCGTGGCGTCGGTTTTCTCGCCCAGGGCGGCGCTGGCCTGCTCCAGGCTGGTGGTGATGCGCAGCTGGCCGCGCAGCGGGTAGCCGGGCGAGACGGCCTTGATGGCCGCCAGCTGCGAGACCGACTGCTCGCCCTCGCCCGCCTGCGCCATGCTGGGAAACGTCACCGTATCGGCCAGCACCAGGCCGCGCTTGACGGCTTCGGCGCGCCAGGCCGGATCGAGCGGCTGGTCGGCATTGACCAGCAGGTCGGCGCCGAGCAGCTGGTGCGCATCGCGATTGAGGCCGTTGCGCATGCGGTCGATGAAAAAACCCACCGCCGACAGCGCCGAGACGGCGATGATCAGGGAGATCAGCAAAAAACGCAGTTCACCGGCGCGCCAGTCGCGCGCGGTCATTCGAAGCGATTGAATCAGCATGGCGGGGTGGGCAGTCTGTTAGAGGGAGACGTTGGCGTTGGCGCTGGCGTTGGCGAAAAACTGGTCGACCTCCGCAAGGAAAGCGCGCTTGGCTTCCGGTTCCAAAAAGGCCGCCGTGAAGCTGTTGCGGGCCAGCTGGCGCGCGTGGACGGCGGTGAGGGGCAGCGCCTCGAACACGGCCACGAAGTTATCATTCATGTAGCCGCCGAAGTAAGCCGGGTCGTCCGAGTTGACGGTGGCGACCAGGCCGGCCTCGAGCAGGGTCAGGAGATTGTGTTGTTCCATCTCGCCGAACACGCGCAGCTTGACGTTCGACAGCGGGCAGACGGTCAGCGCGATCCGCTCCCTGGCCAGGCGCGCGCTCAGCTCCGGGTCTTCCAGGCAGCGCACGCCGTGGTCGATGCGTTCGACATTCAATACGTCGAGCGCGGTTTCGATGTAGGCCGGCGGGCCTTCCTCGCCGGCGTGGGCCACCAGGCGCAGGCCGAGCTGGCGGCAGCGCTCGAACACGCGCGCGAATTTTTCGGGCGGATGGCCGCGCTCGGACGAGTCGAGGCCGACGCCGATGAACTTGTCGCGGAACGGCAGCGCTTCTTCCAGGGTGGCAATGGCGTCGTCTTCGCTCAGGTGGCGCAGGAAACACATGATCAGGGTCGCGCTGATCGGACCGTCCTGGCAGGCGCGCCAGATGCCGTTGATCATGGTGTCGAAAGGCACGCCGCGCGCGGTATGGGTTTGCGGGTCGAAAAAGATTTCGGCATGGCGCACGTTGTCGGCGTGGGAACGCACCAGGTAAGCCATGGTCATATCATAGAAGTCCTGCTCCTTGAGCAAGACGCTGGCGCCGGCGTAGTAAATGTCGAGGAAGGATTGCAGGTCGCTGAAGGCGTAGGCCGCGCGCAGCTCGTCCACCGAGGCATAGGCCAGGGAAACACCATTTCTTTGCGCCAGCGCAAAGATCAGCTCCGGTTCGAGCGACCCTTCGATGTGGATGTGCAATTCAGCCTTTGGCATCTGTTGCACAATATTTCTCATCTGGTCGTTCAGCATGGGTTTCTCCGTCGGTAATGGGTGTGTCGTCAGACCGCAGTGTAGCGCAAGCGCACGCCGCAAGCGCAGGCCGCAAGCGCGCCACCGCTAAGGGTCCCCTAAGTGCGGGGCGGAAAATGTGTGTCACGAAGCGTGATTTTCGTGCGCCATCGGTCGCAGAGTTCGTGCACTATCCAATCACCCGCGATGGTGGCGCTGGCGTTCTTTCATTGGTGCAGGAAACCTTGATCAAGACGGCATGCATAACAAACCTCCAAGGCAAAAATGAGACAACAAAATGGACCGTAAACATACTGTTTTTTCTTTTTAAATCAACCACTTGGAACCGTTACATCAGCTTGCTCTACATTACTTTGACTTCCGCAACTATTAGGCACATAATAAATTTCACAGGCGTAAGAAGAGCTTGTCGATACGCGCAAATCACCGGGCAACACCGGTAAAAACAATAAATATCGTTAGCCGTTTTTTGTTTCGGAATTGCTGGAACAGGAAAGCCGGCGGCGGCTCGCAAGGAGCACCCAACAACCAGGGCTGACAGCACGCCTGCGGTAAGACTGCCAGTGACAGTGAAGTAGCACATTAAAGGACATTCAAATGACCATTTTTGACAACTACGCAGCTCGCTACGAGCGTACCCGCGAAGAGGAGTATTCCCTCTCTGAGTATCTGGCACTGTGCAAAAAGGACAAGCTGACGTACGCCAGCGCGCCCGAACGCATGCTGGCGGCGATCGGCGAGCCGACCCTGGTGGACACGCGCAACGACACGCGCCTGTCGCGCATCTTCGCCAATAAGGTCATCAAGATTTATCCGGCCTTCCGCGATTTCTACGGCACCGAAGAAGTCATCGAGCAGGTGGTGTCGTACTTCCGCCATGCGGCGCAGGGGCTGGAAGAACGCAAGCAGATCCTGTATCTGCTCGGCCCGGTCGGGGGCGGCAAGTCGTCGATCGCCGAAAAGCTCAAGGTACTGATGGAACAGGTGCCCTTCTATGCGCTGAAAGGTTCGCCGGTGAACGAATCGCCGCTCGGCCTGTTCAACGAGGAAGAAGACGGCGTCATCCTCGAAGAAGATTACGGCATTCCGCGGCGCTACCTGCGCACCATCCCGAGCCCGTGGGCGGTCAAGCGCCTGCACGAATTCAATGGCGATATCAACCAGTTCCGCGTGGTCAAGCGCTATCCCTCGGTGCTCAAGCAGATCGCCATTTCCAAGACCGAACCGGGCGACGAGAATAACCAGGATATTTCTTCGCTGGTAGGCAAGGTCGATATCCGCAAGCTCGAAGATTATGCCCAGGACGATCCGGACGCCTACAGCTATTCGGGCGGCCTGTGCCTGGCCAACCAGGGGCTGATGGAATTCGTCGAGATGTTCAAGGCGCCGATCAAGGTGCTCCATCCGCTGCTGACCGCCACCCAGGAAGGCAATTACAAGGGGACCGAGGGCTTCGGCGCGATTCCTTTCGACGGCATCATCCTGGCGCACTCGAACGAGTCGGAGTGGAAAACCTTCCGCAACAACCGCAACAACGAAGCCTTCCTCGACCGGATTTACATCGTCAAGGTGCCGTACTGCCTGCGCGTGTCCGACGAGATCAAGATCTACGACAAGCTGATCCGCAATTCCTCGCTGGAGCAGGCGCCGTGCGCGCCCGGCACCATGAAGATGATGGCGCAGTTCGCGATCCTGTCGCGCCTGAAGGACCCGGAAAACTCGAGCGTCTTCTCCAAAATGCTGGTCTACGATGGCGAAAACCTGAAGGACACCGATCCCAAGGCCAAGTCGATGCACGAGTATGTCGATTACGCCGGGGTGGACGAAGGCATGAACGGGCTCTCGACCCGCTTCGCCTTCAAGATCCTGTCCAAGGTCTTCAACTTCGACAATACCGAAGTGGCGGCCAATCCGGTGCACCTGCTGTATGTGCTGGAACAGCAGATCGAGCGCGAGCAGTTCCCGCCCGAAACCGAGCAGCGCTACTTCTCGTATATCAAGGAGCACCTGGCGCAGCGCTATGTCGAATTCATCGGCAAGGAAATCCAGACCGCCTACCTGGAAAGCTATTCCGAATACGGCCAGAACATTTTCGACCGCTATGTGACCTTCGCCGACTTCTGGATCCAGGACCAGGAATTCCGCGATCCCGACACCGGCGAGAGTTTCGACCGCGATTCGCTCAACAACGAGCTGGAAAAGATCGAGAAGCCGGCCGGGATCAGCAACCCGAAGGATTTCCGCAACGAGATCGTCAACTTCGGCTTGCGCGCCCGCGCCACCAACGGCGGCAAGAATCCGGCCTGGACCAGTTATGAAAAGTTCCGCACCGTGATCGAGAAGAAGATGTTCTCGAATACCGAGGAACTGCTGCCGGTCATTTCGTTCAATGCCAAGGCCAGTGCCGAGGATGCGAACAAGCACGCCGACTTCGTGGCGCGCATGGTGGATAAGGGTTACACCGCCAAGCAGGTGCGCCTGCTGTGCGAATGGTATCTGCGCGTGCGCAAGTCGTCGTAAGGCGGCCGGATAGCGGGCCGTCGCGGTCCGCCCGGCACGCTACGGCGCTTGCCCGGGCGCAAACAGGATTTGAAGCAGGAGGCCCGTTTTGACTTACCTCATCGACCGACGCTTGCAAGGCAAGAACAAGTCTGCGATCAACCGAGAGCGCTTCTTGCGGCGATACAAAAGCCAGATCAAGGACGCTGTCGGGCGGGCCATCAAGGGCCGCTCGATCACCGATATCGAGAATGGCGAGAAGGTATCGATTCCCGTCAAGGATGTGAACGAGCCGAATTTCGGCCACGCCCACGGTGGCGTGTGGGAAACCATCAACCCCGGCAACAAGGAATATCAAAAAGGCGATCAATTCAACCGGCCCAAGGGCGGCGGCGGCGCCGGGCGCGGCAAGGCGGGCAACAGCGACCAGCAATCGGAAGACGATTTCATCTTCGAGCTCTCGCGCGAAGAATTCATGAATTACTTCTTCGAAGACCTGGAATTGCCCAACATGGTCAAGACCCAGCTGACCGCCACCACCGAATTCAAGAACCAGCGCGCCGGCTACAATATGTCGGGCACGCCGTCCAACATTCACGTGCTGCGCTCGCTGCGCGGAGCGCTGGGACGGCGCATCGCGGTCGGCGGCAGCTCGCGCAAGGCGGTGCTGGAGGCCGAGAACGAACTGATCGCGCTGCTCGAAGAAGGCACGCCGCTCGACGATCCTCGCGTGGTCGAGCTCAAGCGCCTGATCCATCACCTGCACACCAAGCTGCTGGCGATTCCCTTCATCGATCCGTTCGACCTGCGCTACAGCAACCGCATCAAGGTGCCCAAGCCGATGACCCAGGCCGTGATGTTCTGCATCATGGACGTGTCGGGCTCGATGGACGAGAGCCGCAAAGATACCGCCAAGCGCTTTTTCATCCTGCTGTACCTGTTCCTGAAACGCGCCTACGACAAGATCGAGGTGGTGTTCATCCGCCACCACACGGCCGCGTCCGAAGTGGACGAGGAAGAATTTTTCCATTCGCGCGAATCGGGCGGCACCGTGGTGTCGTCGGCGCTGCACCTGTTGACCAAGGTCATCGGCGAGCGCTACGGCAGCGGCGAGTGGAACAGCTACGTCGCGCAAGCCTCGGACGGCGACAACTGGGACAACGACTCGGTGCTGTGCAAGCAGTTGCTGATCAATACCATCATGCCGGCGGTCCAGTACTACACGTATGTGGAAATCACCGACGGCCCGCCGCAGAACCTGTGGGAGCAGTACGCCGAAGTATCGGACCACCATCCGAACTTTGCGATGCAAAAAATCGTCACGCCGGCCGATATCTATCCGGTCTTCCGTGAACTATTCAAGAAGCAACCGAAATAAGCAACTCGCCGGCACCAGGAGAGCACAGCCATGCCAAGAGACCCCAAACACCCGCGCGCCCTGCCCGAACAGTCGGAATGGACTTTCGACCTGATCGAGCACGCGCACGAAGAAATCCGCCGTGTCGCCAGGAACTTCGGCCTCGACACCTACCCCAACCAGCTCGAGATCATCACCGCCGAGCAGATGATGGATGCCTACACCTCGGTCGGCATGCCGGTTTCGTACAACCACTGGTCTTTCGGCAAGCATTTCCTGTCCACCGAAAAGAGCTACAAGCGCGGCCAGATGGGCCTGGCGTACGAGATCGTCATCAACTCGAATCCCTGCATCGCCTACCTGATGGAAGAGAACAGCCTGACCATGCAGGCGCTGGTGATCGCCCATGCTGCCTACGGGCACAATTCATTTTTCAAAGGCAATTACCTGTTCCGCACCTGGACCGATGCCGACGCGATTGTCGACTATATGGTGTTCGCCAAGAACTACATTGCCGAGTGCGAACAGCGCCACGGTATCGACGCGGTCGAGCTGCTGCTCGACTCCTGCCATGCGCTGCAGAACTACGGCGTGGACCGCTACAAGCGTCCGGCCAAGCTGTCCTTGGCGCAAGAAAATGCGCGCCAAAAAGAACGCGAAGAATATGCCCAGTCGCAGGTCAACGCCCTGTGGCGCACCGTGCCGCGGCGCGACGAAGAAGCGGCCGACGTGGCGATCCCGCGCTTCCCGCCCGAGCCCGAGGAAAACCTGCTGTACTTCATCGAAAAATATGCGCCGCTGCTCGAACCATGGCAGCGCGAAATGGTCCGCATCACGCGCAAGATTTCCCAGTATTTTTATCCGCAGCGCCAGACCCAGGTGATGAACGAAGGCTGGGCCACCTTCTGGCACTACACGATCTTGCAGGAACTATATAAGGAGGGCATCGTCGGCGACGGCTTCATGATGGAGTTCTTGCAGAGCCACACCAACGTCGTCTATCAGCCGCCCGCCACCAGCCAGTACTACAGCGGCATCAATCCGTACGCGCTGGGCTTCGCCATGATGAGCGATATCCGCCGCATCTGCGAGAACCCGACCCAGGAAGACCGCGACTGGTTTCCCGCGATCGCCGGCACCGACTGGCGGGTGGCGCTCGACTTTGCGATGCGAAATTTCAAAGACGAAAGTTTCATTGCCCAATACCTCTCACCGAAACTGATCCGCGACTTCCACTTCTTCGCCGTGCTCGACGACGACAAGAACGAGAAGCTGACCATCTCGGCCATCCACGACGAGCGCGGCTACCGCTACGTGCGCCAGCAGCTGGCCGAACAGTACAACCTGGGCAACCGCGAACCCAACATCCAGGTCTGGCAAGTGAACACGCGCGACGACCGGGCCCTGACCTTGCGCCACACCCAGTTCCAGCGCCGTCCGCTCAACCAGCACGCCCAGGAAGTGCTCAAGCACGTCGCGCGCCTGTGGGGCTTCGACGTCCATCTGGACACGGTCGACCCTTCCGGGAACATCCTCAGCAGCCTCGAATGCAAGCGCGAAAAGCGCAATCGTCCTTAGCGAGCGGGCCGGCGCAAGGCCGGCTGCCGGGCGCTCCACCCGGCCCTACCAGATGAGCGCAACAGAATCGTCCATGTCCGCGCAAAAAAGACTGGTACGCGCGCATCAATATGCTATATTGCTGACGTGATGACAGTCATTAGCCAGGCGCATAGCTTGGCGCGCCAGACTGGTCCGGCATCCCCGCGATGACGACCATTCCGGCGCTGCGCAGCCAGCCTTTCGACAGCAAGTTCCCGGATGCGCAACCGTGGCTTTCAACAGTACGCCCCCCATGACTGAAACTAGCTATAGTTAGCATAATCGCCACGGCGGGGTCGAATGTTATTTGGCGGAGTGTCAGCAAAGTGTAAGAAACAACGGGTTCAATCGATTGTTCCATGCATTTTCTACGTTTTAGCATGCCCTTCACATGACGTAGCATTTTAGTATTGCTTTTTTTACCGGAAGATGCAGGTCATGGCTCTAGCGAGGCCTTTGACAATCGTTTTCACGCTCTGAATCGACCCGGTTTGGCGCCGTAAAAATGTATGGTAAAAAAAGGATTCGTAGGTATAATTCGCCGACGTCCCGGATGCGGCTCAAGGTCTTGTCGTGTTTTGTGGGTTTAGTAGCAACAAAAAGAGTTGGTATTGGAGAAAGCAGGCATGAATTTTTCGCATGATAAGAACCCCGGGAAGAATTTCACTGGCATTGCGGTCGTAATTGCTATTCACGCGTTGGTGGCTTGGGGGATCGTAAGCGGTCTGGGTACCCGCATGGTCACTAAAATGGCTGAAGCAGTGGAAACCAAGATTGTCGAAGAGGTCAAACCGCCTCCTCCGCCGGATGTTCCGCCACCGCCGCCGCCGCCTGAAATGAAGGCGCCTCCGCCTCCGTTCATTCCGCCGGTCGAAGTCAACGTACAGCAGCCGCCACCGGTCCAGAACACGATCGCCGCGGCGACCAATGTCAAGCCGGCCACGACGGAACTGCCACGTCCAGCGCCTCCTGCGCCACCAGCGCCACCGGCGCCGGCCAACCCGAATCCAGTCCGCATCGCTGCGGTCGCCGATTTCAACACTTGCGCAAAACCGGAGTTCCCAAAAGCTTCCTTGCGTAACGAAGAAACCGGCACGGTCACCCTGTCTTTCCTGATCGGTACCGACGGTCGCGTCGCCGATTCGAAAATTGTCAAGTCGAGCGGCTTCAGCGCCCTGGACAAGGCAGCGAAAGAAGGCATCGGAAAGTGCAAGTTCAAGCCAACCATGGTTGATGGCAAGCCGGAACAAGCATGGATGCAAATGCAATACGTCTGGACGCTGGATTAAGAACCGAGGCGGCAGTTTAGTCTCACTACTGTGATTTTCGTTGTCATTATGTTCAGCGAACTGATTATTTTATAAATTTGGAGGAAGCATGTTTAAGAATACCCGTTTGTCCGCTGCACTGGCGGCTGTCCTGTTCTCGGTTACAGCAGCTTCGGCGCTGGTCTCCGCACCAGCTTTCGCTGACGCTCCTGCTCCAGCGGCAGCCCCTGCGGCAGACGCAGCGGCTCCAGCTGCGGCGCCAGCACCGGAAGCGGCTGCTCCAGCAGCGCCGGCAGCTGAGGCTCCGGCAGCGCCAGCAGTCAAAGAAGGCGAAAAAGAAGCGGTGCACAACCCGTACGGTATCGAAGCACTGTGGGCCGAAGGCGACTTCGTTTCCAAAGGCACGCTGATCATCCTGTCGCTGATGTCCATGGGTTCGTGGTACATCCTGATCACCAAGCTGATCGACCAGGCTAAAATTTTCAAGCAATCGAAAGAAGCCCAGGCCAAGTTCTGGAAAGCATCGTCGATCGCAGCTGGTTCGGCTACCCTGAAAGAAGGCAGCCCATTCCGCTTCATCGCTGAAACCGGTACCAAGGCAACCAATCACCACGACGGCGCCCTGCTTGAGCAGATCGACCTGTCGACCTGGGTGACGATGTCGATCCAGCGCGCTGTTGACAAAGTTCAATCGCGTCTGCAAGACGGCCTGTCGTTCTTGGCAACCGTTGGTTCGACCGCACCGTTTATCGGTCTGTTCGGTACGGTGTGGGGTATCTACAATGCACTGACCGCCATCGGTATGTCGGGTAACGCATCGATCGATAAAGTTGCAGGTCCAGTCGGTGAAGCGCTGATCATGACCGCGTTCGGTCTGTTCGTTGCGGTTCCTGCGGTTCTGGGTTACAACTGGCTGGTTCGCCGTAACAAGTCGGCCATGGAAGATGTCCGCTCGTTCAGCGCTGACGTTCACTCGGTCCTGATTTCGGGTGCGATGTCGACCAGCGAAGCTGGCCGTGCTGCCGGCGCTAAAAAGATCGGATAATTCACCATGTCCATGAGCGTCGGCTCCGATAGCGGAGAAGAAGATGCAGTCATGTCAGAAATCAACACGACGCCGCTTGTCGACATCATGTTGGTTCTGCTGATTATCTTCTTGATTACGAGCCCGGTGGTTCTGAAGCTGCAAACGATCGCGTTACCTTCAGAAACCAACCAGGCATTGAAACCTAAGCCAACCACGGTGAACATCGTCGTCAATAAAGAAGGCGACATGTACTGGAACCAGACCCGTTTGAACGATACGAACGAGCTGTTCGAGTTCCTGAAAAAGGAATCCGTCAAGATGCCTCAGCCTGAAGTACACGTACGCGGCGACCAGCAAACGCGTTACGAGTTCATCGGCAAGGTGATGTTCACGGCACAGCGTGCTGGGATTCAGAAGGTCGGCTTCATTACGGAACCACCAGATAAAACTGGTAACACCCGCTAAGCCCTCCTTCAGCAGGGCGCGGGACCAGCGGCACCGGTCCCGCGCCCTGCGGGTTCCAACATTAGAAAAGGAAACATCATGAGTATGAGTGTCGGTTCTCCCGCCGCAGGCGCGGATCCGGAACCAATGATGGAAATGAACATGACTCCCTTGATCGACGTGATGTTGGTCTTGATTATCATGTTGATCATCACGATTCCGAAACAAAACCATGCAGTCAATCTGAACATGCCTGTCGGTCCTGCCTCGGTACCGCCGAAGCCGCCTGTGGTCATCACGATTGACGTCGACTTCGACGGCACGATTCTGTGGAACAACGAGGTCATCGCTGACCGCGCTGCCCTGGAAGCGAAGATGAACGCCGTTGCGGCAATGCCGGATGCGGACCAGCCTGAAGTGCACATGCGCCCTAACAAGCTGGTTGAGTACAAGTATGTTGCCGGCGTGATGGCAACTGCCCAGCGTCTTGGCGTGAAAAAGATTGGTATGGTTGGTAACGAACAGTTCCAATAAGCGCTATTGCTAATTGACGATACGGCAGGGTAATCCTGCCGTTTCGCTTTTGATTGAAAGAGTTCCAATGATCAAGTTTCGTCTCGCACATCTCGGCCTCGCCATGGCCGCTCTTGGCTTTACCGCAGCAACGCCCGTCGTCGGACTGTCCACTGCCTATGCAGCAGAAGCGGTGCGCGCGGAAATTGGTGGTCCTTTGCAGGCTGCCCAGAAAATGATGCAAGCCGGACGCGCGAAGGACGCGCTGAACGAACTGCGCAAGCTCGACAGCAAAAACCCGACCGCGAATGAGCAATACCTGATCGAAAGGGTGCGCGCTGCCGCCGCCTCGACCGCCGGCGACTACGATACGGCCGCCCGCTCGTTCGAAAAACTGATCGACTCGGGCAAACTGTCCGCCAGCGAACGCGCCAATTTCTCCGAAGGCCTGATCGGCATCTACATGCGCGCCAAGGAATTCGGCAAGGCCAACGCCGCCATCCAGAAATCGCTGAAAGAGCGCGACGATCCGAAGCTGCGCGCCTACCTGATCCAGAATTACATGTCGATGGGCAACACCGCAGAAGCCACCAGGCTGCTTGAATCGGATCTGCGCGCCTACGACAAATCCGGCCGCACGCCGCCGGAAGAACCGCTGCAAATGATGGCCAATCTGCAGAACAAGAGTGGCGACAAAGTCGGCTATGTGGCGACCATCGAAAAACTGGCTGCCCACTATCCGAAGGCAAGCTACTGGGCCGACCTGCTCAACCGCATCACCAGCAAGCCTGGCTTCGCCGACCGCCTGCGCGTGGACGTCTCGCGCCTGCAACTGGCCAACAACCTGCTGAAAAAGCCGAGCGAGTACATGGAGCTGGCCCAGCTGGTCCTGCGCGATGGCGCCGCCGCCGAAGCGGTCAAGATCGTCGACAAAGGCTACAAGGCGGGCATTCTGGGTGTGGGCGCCGATGCGCCGCGTCACCAGCGCCTGAAAGACCTGGCCGACAAGACCCTGGCCGAGTTCAACAAGAACATCGCCACCAGCGAAGCTGCGCTGCAAAAGGTCGCCGATAACGACGGCCTGGTCAGCCTCGGCTACGCCCTGGTGCAAGCCGGCCAGGCCGAAAAAGGCCTGGCGATGATGGAAAAAGCCATCGCCGCCGGTAGCCTGAAGCGTCCTGACGACGCCAAGCTGCGCCTGGGTCAGGCTTACGCCGCGGCCGGCCAGAAAGCCAAAGCCATCACCGCCCTCAAATCGGTCGGCGGCAAGGACGGCACGGCCGAACTGGCACGCTACTGGATCATGGCCATCAACCATCCAATGGCTTGATCGTCACCGCGATACGGTAGTCCCCCGAAAGCGCTGTCTGCATCTTGCAGGCAGCGCTTTTTAGCTTTGAACGTATAATCGCTACTTCGATTATTCATGGGGACCTCGAAAACCGTAGCGAGCGGCGCAAGTTTCGTTCGAGAAGCGCAACCGTACGAAGGTACGGTGAGCATCGCAGGACTTTCGTGTCCCGGACTAAAATTGCGCCGCGCAGTAGGTTTTTCGAGGTTCCCTCATGCACAGACATCCCAAGAGCACCCTATGAAGGTTTTTCGCGGTCTTCCCAACGACCGGGCGCGCGCGCCCTGCGCACTCACGATCGGTAACTTTGACGGTGTCCATCGCGGTCACCAGGCATTGTTGGCGCGCGTGTGCGCGGCCGCCTCCGACCTGGGACTGGAAGCGGCCGTGATGACGTTCGAGCCGCATCCGCGCGAATTTTTCGCGCGCCGCGCCGGCGACCTGTCGCGCGCCCCCAACCGCATCGCCAACCTGCGCGACAAACTGCAGTCGCTCTCGAACGCCGGCATCGACCGCGTCATCGTCGAACACTTCAACGAACACTTCGCCGCCATCTCGCCCCAGGATTTCGTCGAGCGCGTGCTGGTCGAAGGCCTGCACGTCAAATGGCTGATGGTCGGCGACGACTTCTGCTACGGCGCGCGGCGCGCCGGCACCGTCGCCATGCTGATCGAAGCGGGCAAGCAGCACGGCTTTCATGTCGAGACGCTGCCCACCGTGATGCACGGCGCCCAGCGCATCTCCTCGTCGGCCGTGCGCACGGCGCTGGCCGCGGGCGACTTCGAGCAGGCCGGCCAGCTGCTCGGCCACCCGTACGCCATGTCGGGCCATGTGATCCACGGCGCGAAGCTAGGCCGCACGCTCGGTTTTCCGACCTTGAACTTGCGCGTGGCCCACCGCCCCGCCCTGTCGGGCATTTTCATCGTCCAGGTGCATGGCCTCGGGCCCGAGCCGCTGCCCGCCGTGGCCAGCCTGGGCGTGCGCCCCACCGTCGACGACAGCGGCCGCGTGCTGCTCGAGGTGCACGTGTTCGACTTCGCCCAGTCCTGCTATGGCAAGATGGTGCGCGTCGAATTCCTCGAAAAGATCCGCGATGAAGAAAAATACACCGGCCTGGCCACCCTGACCGCCGCGATCACGCGCGACAGCGAGCAGGCGCGCGCCTGGTTCGCCCGGCGCGCCGCTGCCCTGACCGCCCTGGACCGAATTTGACGCCGCCCCTGTAAACGCCGCAGAGCGCGTCACGACCCAAGACACCCAGATACACCTCTTTGAAGAAAAATATGTCCGACAATAGCCAAACCAGCAAACCAGAGCAGCAGCAAAACCAGCAAGCCCCCAAGGGCGGCAAAAAAGACGCCAAGCCAGTGAGCAAATACCCGGTCAACATGACCGACACCCCGTTCCCGATGCGCGGCGACCTGGCCAAGCGCGAGCCGGGCTGGGTCAAGCAATGGCAGGACAAGAAAATCTACGAGCGCGTACGCAAGGCGGCCAAGGGCCGTCCGATGTTCGTGCTGCACGACGGCCCGCCGTACGCCAACGGCGACATCCACCTCGGCCACGCCGTCAACAAGATCCTCAAGGACATGGTGGTCAAATCGCGCGGCATCGCCGGCTTCGACGCGCCGTATGTGCCGGGCTGGGATTGCCACGGCATGCCGATCGAAATCCAGATCGAAAAACTGCACGGCAAAAACCTGCCGACCGCCGACGTGCTCACCAAGGCACGCGCCTACGCGCTCGAACAGGTCGACCGCCAGCGCGCCGGCTTCATTCGCCTCGGTGTGCTCGGCGAATGGGACAACCCGTACCTGACCATGGCCTTCCGTAACGAGGCCGACGAACTGCGCTCGCTCGGCACCCTGCTCGACAAAGGCTATGTGTATCGCGGCCTGAAACCGGTGAACTGGTGCTTCGATTGCGGCTCGGCCCTGGCCGAAGCGGAAGTCGAATACCAGGACAAGCGCGATCCGGCCATCGACGTCGGCTTCGCCTTCACCCAGCACGACAAACTGGCCGCCGCGTTTGGGCTGCCTGCGCTGCCGGCCGGCGATGGCTTCATCGTCATCTGGACCACCACCCCGTGGACCATTCCGTCCAACCAGGCGCTCAACGTCAATCCGGAAGTCACCTACGCGCTGGTCGAGACCACGCGCGACGGCAAGCCGCTGCTGCTGATCCTGGCCGCCGACCTGGCCGAATTGTGCCTGGCGCGCTACAAGCTCGAAGGCAAAGTCATCGCCACCTGCCTCGGCGCCGCTTTCGAGGGCATCGCCTTCAAGCACCCGCTGCACGCGTCCGACGCGTTTTTCGACCGCCTCTCGCCGGTCTACATGGCCGATTACGTCACCACCGAAAGCGGCACCGGCGTGGTGCACTCGGCGCCAGCCTACGGCCTGGACGACTTCATTTCGTGCAAGGCGCACGGCCTGAAGGATGACGAGATCCTCACCCCGGTGATGGGCGACGGCCGCTTTGCGTCGACCCTGCCGCTGTTCGGCGGCATGACCATCTGGGAAGCCTCGAAGCCGATCTGCGCGGCGCTGACCGCCGCCGGTGCCCTGTTCGAAGTGAAGATGTTCGATCACAGCTACATGCATTGCTGGCGCCATAAAACGCCGATCGTCTACCGCGCCACCTCGCAGTGGTTCGCCGGCATGGACGTGACGCCAAAAGACGGCGGCCCGACCCTGCGCGAAACGGCCCTGAAGGGCATCACCGAAACGCGCTTCTTCCCGGACTGGGGCCAGGCGCGCCTGCACGGCATGATCGAAAACCGCCCGGACTGGACCCTGTCGCGCCAGCGCCAGTGGGGTGTGCCGATGGCCTTCTTCCTGCATAAGGAAACCGGCCAGCTGCATCCGCGCACACCCGAACTGCTGGAGAGAATCGCCAAGCTGTTCGAAGAGCGCGGCATCGACGCCTGGCTCGACATCGAACCGAAGGACCTGCTCGGCGACGATGCCGACATGTACGTCAAGAACAAGGACACGCTGGACGTCTGGTTCGATTCCGGCTGCACCCACCAGACCGTGCTGCGCGGCTCGCACGCGGCCCAATCGCACTTCCCGGCCGACCTGTACCTGGAAGGCTCGGACCAGCACCGCGGCTGGTTCCACTCGTCGCTGCTGACGTCCTCGATGCTCAATGGCTGCCCGCCGTACAAAGCCCTGCTCACGCACGGCTTCACGGTCGACGCCGAGGGCAAGAAGATGTCCAAGTCGCTCGGTAACACGATGGCGCCGCAAAAAATCTCCGACACCCTCGGCGCCGACATCCTGCGCCTGTGGGTCGCCTCGACCGACTACACGGGCGAGCTGTCGATCTCCGAAGAGATTCTCAAGCGCGTGACCGAATCGTATCGCCGCATCCGCAACACCCTGCGCTTCCTGCTGGCGAACACCTCCGACTTCGATCACGCCAAACACGCGCTGCCGACCGCCGACCTGCTCGAAATCGACCGCTATGCGATTGCCGCCATGGGCGCGCTGCAAAACGACATCGCCAGCCACTACGAGCGCTACGAATTCCACCCGGTCGTCTCCAAGCTGCAGAACTACTGCTCGGAAGACCTGGGCGGCTTTTACCTGGACATCCTCAAGGACCGCCTGTACACGTCCGCCGTCGATTCGCCGGCGCGCCGTTCGGCCCAGACCGCGCTGTGGCACATCACCCAAAGCCTGCTGCGCGTGATGGCGCCGATGCTCAGCTTCACCGCCGAGGAAGCGTGGGCCGTGTTCGCCGACGCCGACGCCTTTGCCGCCAGCGACGAAACCATCTTCACGCAAACCTTCTGGACCATGCCGGACGTCGCCGACGGCGCCGCCCTGCTGGACAAGTACACCACCTTGCGCGCGGTGCGCACCGACGTCACCAAGCAGCTCGAAGAATTGCGCGTGTCCGGCGCCATCGGTTCGTCGCTGCAGGCCGAGCTGACCATCAAGGCCAGCGGCGACAAATACCGCTTGCTGGCGAGCCTGGACGACGACCTCAAATTCCTCTTCATCACCTCGCAGGCGCAAGTGAGCGAAGTGCCCGGGGAAGCGAATGAAGCGATCGAGGTGGCCGCCTCCGGTGCGCCGAAATGCGAGCGTTGCTGGCATTATCGCGCCGACGTCGGCACCCACGCCGAGCACGCGGGCCTGTGCGGCCGCTGCTTCAGCAATTTGTTCGGCGGCGGCGAGAAGCGCGCTTTTGCATAAATTCGCATAGACAAAAACAAGACCAAAACAAGATACCGACCCATGGCCACCAAAAAGAAACAGCTGTTCTCGTCCACGCCGCAAGGCGGTTCCGGCATGATGCCCTGGCTGGGCATCGCCGCCATCGTGATCCTGCTCGACCAGCTCACCAAGATCGCGATCCAGAAAACCTTCGTGTTCGGCGAAGAGAAGGTCATCACGTCCTTCTTCAACCTGGTGCTGGCCTATAACAAGGGGGCCGCCTTCGGCTTCCTGAACAGCCAGCCCGGATGGCAGCGCTACTTCTTCACCGGCGTGGCGGTCATCGCGGTCGGCTTTATCTTGTACATGTTGAAACGCCATGCCGGCCAGCGCCTGTTCTGCTGGGCGCTCGCGCTGATCATGGGCGGCGCCATCGGCAACGCCATCGACCGCCTGGCCTACGGCCATGTGGTCGACTTCCTCGACTTCCACATCGCCGCCCTGGGCCACTTCCCGGCCTTTAACGTCGCCGACAGCGCCATCTGCATCGGCGCCGCGCTGTTCGTCTTCGACGAGCTGCGGCGCGTGAACCGGCAATAAGGAGAGCGCGCATGACGATGGACCTGCAAGGTAAGAAGATCGTCCTCGGCCTGTCCGGCGGGGTGGCCTGCTACAAGGCGGCGGACCTGTGCCGCGCGCTGATCAAGCAGGGTGCCTCGGTGCAGGTGGTCATGACCGACGCCGCCACCCACTTCATCACCGCCGTGACGATGCAGGCCTTGTCCGGCCATCCGGTCCACACCGACCAGTGGGATCCGCGCGTGGCCAACAACATGGCCCACATCGACTTGACGCGCGGGGCCGATGCGATCCTGATCGCACCCTGCTCGGCCGACTTCATGCGCAAGCTGGCGCACGGAGTGTGCGACGACCTGCTCTCGACCTTATGCCTGGCGCGCCCGCAGCGCGTGCCGCTGCTGGTGGCCCCGGCCATGAATGTCGAGATGTGGGAAAACCCCGCCACCCGCCGCAACGCCGCCCAGCTGCGCGCCGACGGCGTCAGGATCTTCGGCCCGGCCGCCGGCGAACAAGCCTGCGGCGAAACGGGCCTGGGCCGCATGCTGGAACCGGCCGAACTGCTCGACGAAGTCATCGCCTCGTTCCAGCTCAAGGTGTTGGCCGGCAAACGCGTCTTGATCACCGCCGGGCCTACTTTTGAGGCGATCGACCCGGTGCGCGGGATTACCAATCTGTCGTCCGGCAAAATGGGCTACGCGATTGCCCGCGCCGCGCGCGAGGCCGGCGCCGAGGTCACCCTGATCTCCGGCCCGACCGCGCTGGCCACACCGCACGGGGTGCGCCGCACCGACGTGCAAAGCGCGCGCCAGATGCACGACGCCGTGATGAACGCCGTCGGCGGCCAGCACGTGTTCATCAGCGTGGCCGCCGTGGCCGACTGGCGCGTTGCCAACGCCAGCACCCAGAAAATGAAAAAACAGGACGACGGCGCCACGCCGACCCTGGAGTTCGAGCAGAATCCCGACATCCTGGCGTCGGTCGCCGCCACCACTTCGGTATCGGGCTGGCCCTACTGCGTGGGCTTCGCCGCCGAATCGGAACGTTTGGCCGAATACGGCGCTGTCAAGCGCGAGAAAAAGGGCATTCCTCTGTTGGTCGGCAATATCGGCCACCAGACTTTCGGCCAGGACGAGAACAGCATCATGCTGTTCGACGACTCCGGCCACACCGTACTGCCGCGCGCCGACAAGCTCACCCTGGCGCGCCAGCTCATTTCAGAAATCGCAAGGCGCATCGAACAGCGCTCCCTGCTCAAGTAAAAAGTATCCGCACCATGAAAACCATTGACGTCAAAATCCTCGACCCGCGCATGAAGGACCAGCTGCCGGCCTACGCCACGCCGGGCAGCGCCGGCCTCGATCTGCGCGCCTGCATCGACGAGCCGATCACCATCGAAGCCGGCGCCACCGTGCTCATTCCCACCGGGCTGGCGATTCACGTGAGCGACCCCGGTTACGCCGCCATGATCCTGCCGCGCAGCGGCATGGGCCACAAGAACGGCATCGTGCTGGGGAATCTGGTAGGCTTGATCGACTCCGACTATCAGGGTCAACTGATGGTATCGACCTGGAACCGTGGCCAGAACGCCTTCACGCTCAACCCCATGGAGCGCCTGGCGCAAATGATCGTGGTGCCTGTCGTGCAGGTTGGATTCAACATCGTCGATGATTTCGACACAAGCGAACGCGGTGCCGGCGGTTTCGGCAGCACCGGAAAACACTAATTGGAGACTTCTATGGCCCGTTTCACTGGTCTGCTTCCGGCTGTGCCGGTAATCTGCCTGGCACTGATGCTGTCGGCTTGCGAGACGACCGGGCCAGCCCCTGATGCCACCCCCACGGTACCCATGCCGCAGCAACCGGCCGAGCCGCCCGCGCGCGTGGTCACGCCGCGCATGGCCGCCGCCGCCGAGGCGCTGACCAGAATGGCGTCCCTGCAGGAACGCCTGTACCGCATCGCCGCCCCGCTCCTGATCAACAACGCGGACCTGTGCAAGTCGTCCACGCGCAACCTGCTCGGTTTCACCGCGCGCAACCGCTACTGGTATCCGGGCGAGTACAACGAAGCGGCCCAAATCGCGTTCGACATGGGCGAGCGCCTGCAGGTCACCGGCGTACTGGCCGGCAGCGGCGCGGCGCGCGCGGGCCTGCGCCGCGGCGACAACCTCATCTCGGCCAGCGGCAAGGCGCTGCCGGTCGGCCCCAGCGCGTCGAGCACAGTCGGTTCGGTATTCGGCCCGCTGGTCGCCAAACAGGCCAGCCTGGCGCTGCAGATCGAGCGCGACGACAAGACCCGCGAACTGACCGTGCCGGTCACGCGCGCCTGCGGTTTCGTGATCGAACTCGGAAACGCCGACAACATCAATTCCTACGCCGACGGCTCGCGCGTGATGGTCACCCGCGGCATGCTGCAGTTCGCGAGAAACGACGACGAAGTCGCCTACCTGCTGGCCAAGGGCATGGCGCACAACATCCTCGGACACGCCACCTCGCAGCGCCACGTCGGCACCATCGGCAGCATCATCGACAACCTGACCAACGTGCGTCCCGATACCTCGATGCTGATCGGCAGCGGCGGGATCAAGGCCATGCCGCCCGAACTCGACGCCGCCGCCGATCATCTGAGCATGTACCTGCTGGCGCGCGCCGGCGTGAGCATCGATGGCGCGGCCCCGTTCTGGAAGCGCCTGGCCGCGACCTATCCGGCCACGGTGTTGAACGGCTACGTCGCCAACCACCCGGGTACCAGCGCGCGCCTGGCGGCGATCGACAAGGCCACGGCCGACATCAAGGCCAAGCAGGCGGCCAAGAAGACCATCGCGCCATGAAAAAGCTGCTGCTCGCCTGCCTGATGACCCCATTGCTCGCGCAGGCGGCGCAATGGGTCAAGGTCCCGGTCGGGTCGAGCGCGGGCAGCCAGTCGTACATCGACAGGAGCAGCATCATCAGGAGCGACAAGAGCTACAAGGTGTGGTCGCTGGTATCGTACGCAAAAGAGCAGGCTACGCCCGAAGGCACGCCCTACCTGTCGATGAAGGCGCTGCACCTGTATTCGTGCGCGGAGCGCACCACCACCTTGCTCAGCCAGGTGTACTACGCCGAGGCGATGGGCAAGGGGCCGGTATCGCAAAGCTTCAAGTACGAAAAATTCGCACCCGAAGACGTCGTGCCCGACAGCGTGTCGGACGGCGCGCTGCAGGTGATCTGCAAGCGCAGAAAATAGAACGGCGGACTGCTAGCTCGGGAAATCCGGGAAGTACGTCCCCATGATCCACGTCAGCACGCCGCAAAACACCACCACCGCCACGAGGACGATCAGCAAACGGCCGAACTTCGGCGAACCGTCGTCATTTTTTGTATCATTGCTCATCTTCCCACCCACCATGTGCTCGATTCAGGAGCGCCAGTATATTCGATTCAATGGACAGCATAGACCTGGAAGTATTAAAGACCGCCTCGGCGTGGATCGCCGCCGGTCACCGCTGCGAGTTGATCACCGTGATCAAGACCTGGGGCTCGAGCCCGCGCCCGATCGGCGCCACGCTCGCCATCTGCGACGACGGCCGCGTGGTCGGCTCGGTCTCGGGCGGGTGCATCGAAGATGACCTGATCGAACGCGTGCGCCGGCACGGCATCACGCGCGCCATTCCCGAGGTGGTCAGCTACGGCATCAGCGCCGACGAAGCGCACCGTTTCGGCCTGCCCTGCGGCGGCACCATCGAACTGGCGATCGAACCGCTGTCGAACGCCAGCGCCATCGACGAACTGCTCGCGCGCCTGGAAGCGCACGAACTGCTGGCGCGCCGGCTCGACCTGGCTACCGGTACGGTCAGCCTGACGCCAGCGCAGTCGGGCGATGCGCAGTTGCTGGCCAACGGCGTGCTGACCACGATTCACGGCCCGCGCTGGCGCCTGTTCATCATCGGGGCCGGCCAGCTCTCGCGCTTCCTGGCGCAGATCGCCACGGCGATGGACTACTACGTGACCGTGTGCGACCCGCGCGAAGAATACCGCGCCGGCTGGAACCTGCCTGGGGTGCAGCTGGTGCACACGATGCCGGACGACCTGGTGCTCGAATCGCACCTGGATCACCGCAGCGCCGTGGTGGCGCTCACGCACGACCCCAAGCTGGACGACCTGGCGCTGATGGAGGCGCTCAAGTCCAAGGCGTTTTATGTGGGCGCGATCGGCTCGCGCCTGAACAACGCCAAACGGCGCGAGCGGCTCAAGCAATTCGACCTGTCGGACCAGCAGCTGGCGCGCCTGCACGGCCCGATTGGCCTGTACATCGGCAGCAAGACGCCGTCCGAGATCGCGATTTCGATTCTCGCGGAACTCACCGCCATCAAGAACGGCGTGCCGGCCGAACTGCAGGTGCGCCATGCGGCGGCGCTGGAGCCGGCCGGCACCGAGGTGTGCGCGTTCTAGCTGGTTGAATAGCAACAAGCGGCTTTCCCGCATGCGGCCGGCGGTGGACAATACCGCTTCGTATCTGGAATACGCCCCATGAACACAGCCAACCTGCTTCGCCTGATCGTCCTCGCCGCCATCTGGGGCAGTTCCTTCCTTTTCATGCCGGCGCGTTCTGGTCGCGCCAGGCCATCGCCGGCAAACAGATACTCGGCCTGGCGCTCGGCACCTGCGGCATTGCCCTGCTGGTCGGTTTGGACGATGTCACAGCGCGGCCCGGGGCGCCGCTCGCCATCGCCGCCGCGCTGCTGGCCGCCTTTTGCTACAGCGTGGCCAGCACCTACGCCAAGTCGGCCAAAGCGGTCGAACCTTTCGCCAACGCGCACGGCAGCATGTGGGCCGCAACCTTGCTGGTGATTCCCGCTCTGCCGTTCTTCCCCGCGCCCGCCGTGGCCACGCCTGGCATCATGGCGGCGGCACTGGCGCTCGGGTGCTGTGCAGCGGGATTGCCTACATCATGTATTTCAAGCTGATACAGCAAGTCGGCCCCACTTCGGCGCTGACCGTCACCTTCCTCAGTCCCCTGTTCGGCATCTTGTGGGGCGTGCTGTTCCTGTCCGAACATGTGGGCTGGCATACGGTTGCCGGCGCCGCCGTCGTCATCGCCGGCACGGCGCTGGTGACCGGGTTCACGCCGTTCGGGCCGCGTGCTATCGTTGCGCCCTCTCCCCACAGCAAATAGGTCCGCAACTTGCAGAAGTCGATTCCTCTTCCGGCGGGTTACCGCAGCGCCGACGTCCTCGCCTTCCACAGCCGCGATCTTGAAGGCATGGCCGAACAGGTGGCACCGGCGCGCATCCGCAAGGGCGTGATGATCGGCGCCGTGCCGGTGCTGCTCGACATCGCCCTCGGCCCGGACGCGGCACTGTGCACGGTCGATGCCGACGGCGCGCTCACGCCCGCCTACGTGCGCCAGGCCGACGATGCCCTGCTCAACATCCTGGCGCTGCGGATCGACCCGGCGCCGTTTCTGGCGGCGGTGGCGGGCGACCCGCTGCTCGGACCCGTGGTGCGGCGCCAGCCCGGCTTGCGCATCGTGCAGTCGGCCACGATTTTCGAGGCGCTGACCTGGGCCATCATCGGCCAGCAAATCAACCTGACGTTCGCCATCGCGCTGCGCCGCACGTTCATCTTGCAGGCCGGCCGCCAGCACAGCAGCGGCTTGTGGTGCTACCCCGAAGCGGGCGATGTGGCGCGCCTCGATGCGAACGCGCTCACCACCCGCAAATTCTCGCGCTCCAAGGCCGACACCTTGCTGCGCCTTGCGCAACTGGTCGACAGCGGCGCACTGGTGCTCGATCGCCAGCATGACGCGGGACACGTCGCGGCATCGCTGCTGGCCGTCAAAGGCATCGGCCCATGGACCGTCAACTACGCCCTGCTGCGCGGCTACGGCTACCCCGACTGTTCGCTGCATGGCGACGTCGCCATCCGCACGGCCTTCCAGCACCTGCTGGGCGAAGACGCCAAACCGGACATGGCGCGCACCGAAGCGCTGCTGGCCAACTACGCGCCGCACCGGACCATGGCGGCTGCCCATTTGTGGGCGAGCCTGCATCCGCGCCCGAGCGATTAAACCGCTTGACCCTGACGCCACGTCAGACTCCAGACTGTGTTCACGCATGAAGACAAGGAGCGATTCGATGAAGTTAAAAATAGGCGAGCTGGCGAAACGGTCGGGACTGACGGTGCGCGCGCTCCATCATTACGATGCCATCGGCCTGCTCTGTCCTTCGGCGCGTTCCGAGGCCGGCTACCGCCAGTACAACCGCGACGACATCGCCCGCCTGCACCAGGTGCAGGCACTGCGCCGCTTTGGCGTGTCGCTGGCCGACATCGGAACCTTCCTGGCCAATCCGGCCTCCAGCCTGTCGAACATCGTGGAGCAGCAGATCGCCGCGCTGACCCGCCAGATCGACCAGGCCGGCATCTTGCGCGCGCAGCTGACAACGCTGCACAGCGAACTCGATGCCGGGGTGGAGCCGGACCTGGCCGCGTGGCTGACCACTTTGGAGTTAATGACCATGTACGATACCTATTTTTCAAAAGAAGAACTGAAACAGCTGCCATTTTTCGCCGGCGACGCCGCTTGCATCGCCGAGTGGGACGCGCTGGTGGCGCGCTTCAAGCAGATGATCGCCGCCGGCACGCCACCGTCGGCACCTGCGGCGCAATTGCTGTCGCAGGAATGGATGCTCAAGCTGGAGCGCGATACCAACGGCGACCCGGACGTAATGGTCCGCATCCTGGCCATGCAGGCGCGCGAGCCCGCCATGCGCGAGCAGAACGGCGTCACGCCGGAAGTCGAGGCGTTCTTGAAGGAAGCCTTTGCGCAGTCGCGCCTGGCGATGTTCAAGAAATACGTCTCGCCTGCGGAGTTCGCGTACATGAACGCGCACTACCGCCTGCGCATGGACGAGTGGCCGGCGCTGATCGCGCGGGTGCGCAAGGCGATCGCCGACGGCGCGGCACCGCACGATCCGCAGGTGCGCCAGTTGATGCGCGAATGGATCGACTTGTCGGAATCGTCCATCGGTACCGATCCCGCCACCCACGAGAAAATGCGCATCGCTTACGAAAAGGAACCGCTGCTGATGATCGGCAGCTGGATCACCGATGAGATGAAGGCATACATCGGGCAGGCCATGGCGGCCATGCGCCAGCCTGTGAACCAGCCAGGAAAATAGCGTCAACCTCGTCCGCCCTCAACGGACAAGGGAATCCTCCGTGCCCGCCACAGTCGCTGGCACGGTGGATCTCCACGCAGAACACAGGTAGATTCATCCGTTCGAAAGAGATGGCCGATTTTCACATCGGCCAAGGACATCAAGGAATTGGTCGATGTCTCGATCGGCAAGGCTCGGCCCCGCGCGAGCAGAGTGCCGGCATCAACCAGGTTAACGATGCTGTGACGCAAATGGGTGAAGTGACGCAGCAAAATGCCGCACTGGTGGAAGAAGCGGCCGGCGAGGCTGATCGCCAGCCCTGACGCAACAACGGAAAAAGCCCTCGACTCTTTGCAGAATCAAGGGCTTTTCGAATTTGGTTGCGGGGACAGGATTTGAACCTGTGACCTTCGGGTTATGAGCCCGACGAGCTGCCAGACTGCTCCACCCCGCGTCTGTATGTAGCTATTATAGGGGCCTTTTCAGAATTAGGCAATATTAATCCAATCAAGATGCGCGATAGCGGTAAGGCAAACGCGGGCGCAGGGGCGTCAGCGCGCTTTTACGCCCCGCGCACACCGCATTTGGCCTGCAATCGGTGTACAGTAAGCGAACATCATTCTTCCCACACTCTTTCCACCTTCTATGAAATTTTGTTCCGAGTGCGCCCATCCCGTCGACCTGCTCATCCCCGAGGGCGACAACCGCCCACGCTATGTCTGCAAGCAATGCGCGGCGATCCACTACCAGAATCCCAAACTCGTCGTCGGTTCCATTCCTGTGTGGCAACCAGAACGCGAGGAAGTGCGCGTGCTGCTGTGCAAGCGCGCGATCGAACCGCGCCACGGCTACTGGACCTTGCCGGCCGGCTTCATGGAAAACGATGAAACCACCGCCGAGGCCGCCGTTCGCGAAACCGAAGAGGAAGCCGGCGCCGACATCGAGATCGGTAACCTGTTCAGCCTGCTTAATGTCGCCCAGGTGCACCAGGTCCACCTGTTCTACCTGGCCCGCCTGCGCAGCCTGGACTTTGCGCCCGGCATCGAAAGCCTGGACGCGCGCATGTTCGCCGAGCACGAGATTCCGTGGGACGACCTGGCCTTCCCCACCATCCGCACCACCCTGGAACTGTTTTTCGCCGACTGCGCCCGCATGCGCGACGGCGGCGGCTTCGGTTTCCACACGCACGACGTGGTGCGGGCGATGCGTATTTCCAGCGATCCCGACTAAGCCATGATTCCCTGGCTTGAGACCGACTCGCCGTTTCCCGACGTTTCCTCAGCGCTCACCTCGGACGCGCCGGGCCTGCTGGCGGCCGGGGCCGACCTGTCGCCCCAGCGCCTGCTGAGCGCCTACCGGCACGGCATCTTCCCCTGGTTTTCCGAAGGCCAGCCCATTCTCTGGTGGAGCACCGACCCGCGCATGGTGCTGATGACTGAAGATTTTCGCATCAGCAACAGCCTGCGCAAGGCCCTGCGCCGGGTCGAACGCAGCATGCAAGAAGGCGGACGCTGGCAGGTGCGCTTCGACAGCGCTTTCGAAGACGTGATGCGCGCCTGCGCCGCCCCGCGCAAGGATGGCCCGGGCACCTGGATTTCGGACGACATCGTCGACGGCTACAGCGGCCTGCACGCGATGGGTTACGCCCACTCGTCGGAACTGTGGCTCGATGGCGAACTGGTTGGCGGCGCCTATGGCGTGTGCATCGGCCGCATGTTCTATGGCGAATCGATGTTCGCGCGCGTGACCGACGGCTCCAAGATCGCGCTGGCCTTCCTGGTCGCCTTTTTGCGCGGCCAGGGCGTGGCCATGATCGACTGCCAGCAGGAGACCGGCCACCTGGCCTCACTGGGCGCGGCGCCGATCCCGCGCAGCGCCTTCCTGGCGCATTTGCGCGACGCGATCGCCAAACCCGGCATCGCGCAATGGAAACCGGGATCGCCATTTACACAGATGGCGTAAACAGCGTAAAGTTTGGCTACAATAGAACCGAAGGAAGCAACCAGGGCCACCGTTCGCAACCACGCCGTATCGAAAGCGACTGCATGACGCACTTAAACGACCTGCCTTTCTCGACGCTGCAGTTCTACACCACAGCGCCCTACCCGTGCAGCTATCTCGACGCACGGCAAGCGCGCTCGCAAGTGGCCACCCCTTCGCACCTGATCAACGCCGACGTCTACTCCGAGCTGGTGAAAAACGGCTTCCGGCGCAGCGGCATCTTCACCTATCGCCCTTACTGCGACGGCTGCAACGCCTGCATCCCGGTGCGCGTGCGCGCCGCCGAATTCGCCCCCAGCCGCGGCCAGCGGCGCGCCTGGAGTCGCCACGCGGCGCTGGTGGCCACGGTCGCCAACCTGAGTTTTTCGGACGAACACTACGCGCTCTACCTGCGCTACCAGACCACGCGCCACGTCGGCGGCGGCATGGACCAGGACAGCCGCGACCAGTACGCCCAGTTCCTGCTGCAAAGCCGCGTCAACACGCGCCTGGTGGAGTTCCGCGACGGCGACGGCGTGCTGCGCATGGTCTCGATCATCGACGTGCTGTCGGACGGCCTGTCGTCGGTGTACACCTTCTTCGACCCCGACGTCGCCGGCGCCTCCTTCGGCACCTACAACGTGCTGTGGCAGATCGCCCAGGCCAGCGAACTGAAACTGCCGTTCGTGTACCTCGGATACTGGATCGAACAAAGTCCCAAGATGGCCTACAAGATCAACTTCCGGCCGCTCGAAGCGCGCATCGACGGCATCTGGAGCGTGCTCGATCGCTAGCCGATAGCGAGCGGGCAGCCCCGGCTCACGGTAAAATGCCGGGACCCGCACCAACCCGAGCACTCCATGTCCCAGAAACTGCTGTATGCCTTAGGCCGTCCCCTGCTGTTCACCGTCAAGCCGGAAACGGCGCACAACGTCACCCTGCCCTTCCTGCGTAGCGCGGCCGCGCTGGGCCTGACCGGCCTGTTAAGCAAACCCGCGCCCGATCCGCGCACCGTCATGGGCATCACCTTCCCCAACCCGGTCGGCCTGGCCGCGGGGCTGGACAAGGATGGCGCCTACATCGACGGCCTCTCAAGCCTCGGTTTCGGCTTCATCGAAGTGGGCACGGTCACGCCCAAACCGCAGCCGGGCAATCCCAAGCCGCGCATTTTCCGCATCCCGGCCAAGCGCGCCGTGATCAACCGCATGGGCTTTAACAATGGCGGCGTCGATGCCTTCGTCGCCAATGTGCAGGCCTCGAAGTTTTACCAGGACAAACAGGGCGTGCTTGGCCTGAACATCGGCAAGAACGCCAGCACCCCGATCGAAAACGCGGTCGACGACTATCTGCACTGCCTCGAAAAAGTCTACCCGTACGCCAGCTACGTGACGGTCAACATCTCCTCGCCGAATACCGCCAACCTGCGCCAGCTGCAGGGCGCGTCGGAACTGGACGCGCTGCTCTCCCGCCTGAAAGACGCGCAACTGCGCCTGGCCGACCAGCACAAGCGCTACGTGCCGCTGGCGCTCAAGATCGCGCCGGATGTCGACGGCGACCAGATCAAGGATATCGCCGGCGCCCTGCTGCGCCACAAGATAGACGGCGTCATCGCCACCAACACCACCCTCAGCCACCGCGAGGTCGAGCGCATGAAGCACGGCCAGGAAACCGGCGGCGTCTCGGGCGATCCGGTATTCGAGCTGTCGAACATCGTGATCCGCGCGCTGCGCCAGGAACTGGGCGACGCCGTGCCGATTATCGGCGTGGGCGGCATCATGCGCGGCGCCGACGCCAAAGAAAAGATCCATCTCGGCGCCTCGCTGGTACAGTTGTACACCGGCCTGATTTACCAGGGACCGGGCCTGATCCGCGAATGCGCGCAGGCCCTTCGACCATAAGGAACGCACCATGATCAAGACCAGGCTCGGACGCACGCCGCTCGAGGTATCGAAGATCTGCCTCGGCAGCATGACCTTCGGCGAGCAGAATAGCGAAGCCGACGCCCACAGCCAGCTCGATTACGCGCTCGAACGCGGCATCAATTTTGTCGACACGGCAGAAATGTACCCGGTCATGCCGCGTCCGCAGACGCAGGGCGACACCGAGCGCTTTATCGGCAGCTGGCTGAAAAAGACCGGCCGGCGCGGCGAGATCGTGCTGGCGACCAAGGCCGCCGGCCCGAATCCGAACCTGCACTGGGTCCGCGAAGGAAAGCAGAACCTCGATGGCGCCAGCCTGCGCGCGGCGGTCGAAGATAGCCTGCGGCGCCTGCAGACCGATCATATCGATTTGTACCAGTTGCACTGGCCGAGCCGCAATGTGCCGATCTTTGGCGCCACCGCGTTCGACCCGGCCAAGGAACGCGCGGCCATTCCCATCGAAGAGACCCTGGCCGGATTGCAGGAACTGATCGACGCCGGCAAGATAGGCCATATCGGCCTGTCGAACGAGAGTGCGTGGGGCGTGAGCGAATTCGTCAAGCAGGCCGAGATGAAAGGGCTGCCGCGCATCGCCAGCGTCCAGAACCTGTACAACCTGACCGCGCGCACCTTCGAGACCAGCCTGATGGACGAAACCTGCTTTCGCGAAGATGTGGGCTTGCTCGCTTACAGCCCGCTGGCGTTCGGCCAGTTGAGCGCGAAGTACCTGGACGATCCCAAGGCCAGTGGACGGCTGACGATTTTCCCGGCGTCGTGGAGCCCGCGCTATCTGCGCGCGCCGGTGCTGGCGGCGGTCAAGGAATACGCGGCGCTGGCACGCGCCAACGGCATGACGCCGACCCAAATGGCGCTGGCGTGGTGCTACTCGCGCTGGTTCGTGGCCTCGACCATCATCGGCGCGACCAGCCTGGCGCAGTTAAAGGAAAATATCGACGCCATGGCGGTGACCCTGGCGCCGGAAGTGGTGGCGGAGATCGACGCGATCCACGCGCGCATCACCAACCCGGGCGCATAAGCGACGCGCATAAACCAGCCGCTGGCGGCGGCCAGCGGCTTCACACGGTTTTCACATCCGATATCGTACCTTGGGGTCTTTCCACTTCCGCAAGGATGCCCCATGAAATCGCTGTTCCCGCTCATCGTTCTGTTCTGCGCCTCGATTCCCGCCACGGCGCAGGAACAGCGGCTGGTCCATCAGGACGTGAAGCGCAAATTCATCGTCTACACGCCCGCCTCGTACGCCGCCAATCCGCAACAGCAGTTCCCGGTCGTGATCAACTACCACGGCGGCGGCATGACCATGCGCGAGCAGATGCTCTACACGCGCATGAACCAGAGCGCCGAGCGCGAAAATTTCATCGTGGTGTACCCGCAGGGCATCAAGCAAGACTGGAACGTCAACCTGGCGCGCGACAGCAAGGAGAGCAGCGACGATATCGGTTTCACCGAAGCGATGCTGGCCAAGCTGAAAGCGGACTACCGCATCGACCAGCGCCGCGTGTACGCCACCGGCCTGTCGCGCGGCGGCTTCTTCAGCTTGCGCGTGGCCACCGAACTGCCCCATCTTTTTGCGGCGGTGGCGGTGGTGGGCGCGCAGACGCCGCAAACGGTCATCGACCAGCAGGCCAAACCGGGCAAAATCGGGGTCATGCACATCGCCGGCACGGCCGACACGATCGTCGCATTCGACGGCAAGGCGGGTCATTATCTATCCGCCGCCGAGTCGCACCGCTACTGGCTCAAAAATAGCGGACTCGATGGCGCGCCCGCGAGCGAGCGCACGGCCGATAGCGACAAGCGTGACGACACCGAGGTGACGCACCTGGAACAAAGCCGCGACGGCGTGAGCGCGGCGCTGGTCACTGTCAGGAACGGCGGCCATACCTGGCCCGGCGCCGACGCCTTCAACGTCGGCCTGCCGCTCGGCAGGACCAGCCGCGATATCGACGCCAATGCCGTGATCTGGGAATTCCTGGCCAAGCACCGCAAATAGGCGCCGTGTCCGCGAACCGGCTGCAAGACGGCGGGACCCTACGCGGCCAGAATGGCGATCTGGCGCAGCCCGCGCGAAAAACTGGTGCTGCTCGGATTTTCCACGAACACGCACTGCTTGCCGGTGCGCTTGCAGTGCTCCTTCACGCGCCAGTACGCATTGTGGCTGATGCAGCCGGTCTGGCAAATCACCAGGTCGGCCGCCGCCAGGTTGGCGTCCAGCAGATCGGCGCCGTGCTCCTGTCCACCGTCATGGTGCGCGAACCTGGCGCCCGCCTCCTCCGTCATGCAGCGGTAACTGGCCACGCTGGCGCTCCTGCCGCCCACGCACAGCAAGGTCTTGTCGACCAGCTGCGCGGCGGCGATGGCCTCGGCCGCGTCTTCCTCGCACACCAGCGCGTCCACCGGCCGCGCCGCCTGCAAGGCGTCCAGCTGGCGCGTGGACGCCGCCAGTTGCTGGCGCAGCTGCGCCAGCTGCGCATCGCGCGCGCCCAGGCGCTGCGCCGCTTCATCGAGTTTTTGCTTGAGCCGCGTGCGCGCTTCCAGGTCCGGCACCGAGGCGCTCAGCTCCGCCATGTCGGCCTGCAGGAACGCGACCTTGCTCTCGCGCGCCACCAGCTCGGCGCGCGCAGTCATCAACTGCGCCTGCACCTGTTCCAGCTCGCGCGCCTTGTCGGCCAGGGTGCGCACATGGCGCTGCTGCGACTGCGCCAGTTCGGCCGCCAGCGCCGCATTCTCTTCCTGCAGTTCCAGGTAGCGCGCATGGTCGATGCGGGTCGTCGCCCCGGCCTGGTGCTGGATCATGTGCATTTCGCGCAGCACCGTGTCCTGCACCAGGAAGTCGCTGCGCGGGTGCGTCAGCGCGGCCCAGAAGGCGCCCGCCACGTCGCCCTGCGCGATCGCCTGGCGCCACAGCTGCATGACGGCATCGCCGCTGCGCGCATCCTTGAAGCGCAGCAGCACCAGCGCGTAACGCTGGTCGAGCGCGTCCTGCAGCAGGTTCGAGATGCGGTTGCGGTTGGCGCATTCGGCCACCGCGCCGACGTGGATTTCGTAGTCGTCGGCCAGGGCCTGGCCGCGCACGCCCTTGTTCACCAGTTTGCGCAGCACGCCGAGGGGCAGGCACACGCCGATCACCGGGCAGTGGGTATTGGCCGGCAGCTCCCACAGGCGCTGGCGGCGCGACGACGAAGTGCGCGAAGCCGCTTCGCCGTCGGGAGGGAAGAACCGCGCGAGCGGCTTTTTGGCATCGTGGTCGCACATACGCTTCTCCTTAATGCAGCTTGGGGCCGTGGCGCGCTTCGTCGATGACGGCGGCGGCAGCGGCGGCGGCATTCGACTGGGCCACGTGGTCGAGGCGCGCCTGGGCGTCGCCGACCATGCCCGAGAGCGCGCGGAACGCTTCCGGCGTGAAGCGCACCGAGACGTGGTTCAGCGACAGGTGCAGCACACTGCATTCGGGGCAGATGCTGACGTGGCCGATGGTGCTGTCGGCGATCGTCACATGCTGGCAAGGCTCGCTTGGATTCTGTGGATGTTTGCTCGACACGATGCTTCCTTGACGGTGTGCAGTGGCTGGCGACGGCGGCGGGCTATGCGTGGGTGGATGGCTTGCTGAACTTAGAGCCTGTTTCGGTAGGCCGGAGTCGCAGTTGGCGCGCCTGGCAGGCGGGGGCGGCGTTGCTCGTCGTTGCATGGCTAGCCATGCGGCCTCCTCGCGCCTTGCCCGCGCCCGCCAGGCATCGCCCCCTGCTTCCCCCGGCCCACCGAAACAGGCTCTAAGTATAAACGAGAATCATTCGCATTTGCAAGCAATCACTCGCCCAGGCTAACTTTCACGCGGCGCGTCGGCGTCGAGCGCGCGTTCGATATCGGCGCGCGAGACATCCGGCGCGAACTGTTCGATGAAGTGATACGCATACGCGCGCAGATACGCGCCGCGCCGCACCGCCAGGCGCGTCACGTTGGGCGCGAACAGGTGCGACGCCTCCACCGCGCGCAAGCCCATGTCGCGGCCATGATCGAAGGCCATCGAGGCCACGATCCCCACGCCCATGCCCAGGCTCACATACTGCTTGATCACGTCCGAATCCATCGCGGTGAGCACGATGTCGGGGCGCACCCCGGCCTTGGCGAACGCCGCGTCGATATGCCCGCGCCCCGTGAAGCCGACGTCGTAGGTAATGAGCGGATAGCCGGCCAGGTCTTCCAGCCGGATCGGCGAGCAATTGAGCAGCGGATGAGCGTCCGGCACCACGATCAGGTGGCTCCAGCGGTAGCACGGGAACGACACCAGGTCGGGGAACTGCGACAGGCCCTCGGTGGCGATGCCGATATCGGCCTTGCCCGACAAAACCCATTCGGCGATGTGATCGGGTGCGCTCTGCTGCAGCGCGATGCGCACTTCCGGAAAATCGTTGCGGAACGACTGCACCACTTTCGGCAGCGCGTAGCGCGCCTGCGTGTGGGTCGCCGCGATGGTCAGGGTGCCGCTGTTCTTGCCCGCGTATTCCATGCTGGCCTGCTGCAGGTTCTCGGCCTCCACCAGCAGGCGGTCGATGATCTTCAGGATGCCCTTGCCCGGATCGGTCAGGCCGGTCAGGCGCTTGCCGTTGCGCTCGAAGATCACCACCCCAAGTTCGTCTTCGAGCTCGCGGATCTGGCGGCTCACGCCCGGCTGCGACGTGAACAGGGCATTGGCCACCTCGGTCAGGTTGTAGCCGCGCCGGGCCGCTTCGCGGATGGACCGCAGTTGTTGAAAATTCATATCGCCGCTCCCTGGTCGACAAACACCTGCATCCGGCGCGGACGCACCACCAGCGTTTCGCCTTCCTTCAAGCCGAGCTGGCGATAGCGCTCGTTGGGAATGACCGCTTCGATCAATTCGGCATTGTCGGCGCGCTCCAGATCGAGCTGCGCCAGCGGGCCGATCGCATGCGCGCGGCGCAGCTTGACGACGATGCCCTCCGCGCCCGGCGTGTAGCGGTCGATATCAAGGTCGTGCGGCCGCACGTAGGCGGTGCCCTGCCCGTTGCTGGCCGAGGCATGCTCCGGCACCAGGAAGCTGGCGTCGCCGCTGGCCATGACGCCGTCGTTGACGCGCCCGTGGAACAGGTTCACGTTGCCCAAAAAGCCGTACACGAAGGGCGAGGCCGGATTGTTATACACCTGCTCCGGAGAGCCCAACTGCTCGACCCGGCCCTTGTTCATCAGGACCACCTGGTCCGACACTTCCAGCGCTTCTTCCTGGTCGTGGGTCACAAAAATGCTGGTCACATGCAGGTCGTCGTGCAAGCGGCGCAGCCAGCGCCGCAATTCCTTGCGCACCTTGGCGTCGAGCGCGCCGAACGGCTCGTCGAGCAGCAGCACGCGCGGTTCGACCGCCAGTGCGCGCGCCAGGGCGATGCGCTGGCGCTGCCCGCCCGACAGTTGCGGCGGATGGCGGTCGGCCAGCCAGTCGAGCTGCACCAGTTCGAGCAGCTGCTGCACCTTGTGGCGGATCTGCTGTTCGCTCGGACGCTCCTTGCGCGGCTTGACGCGCAGCCCAAAGGCCACGTTCTCGAACACCGTCATGTGCTTGAACAGCGCGTAGTGCTGGAACACGAAGCCGACCTGGCGCTCGCGCACATGGCGGTCGGACGCATCCTCGCCATCGAGCAGCACGCTGCCCCGGTCCGGATGCTCCAGCCCCGCGATGATGCGCAGCAGGGTGGTCTTGCCGCAGCCCGAAGGCCCCAGCAGCGCGGTCAGTTCGCCCGAAGGGAACTGCAGCGTGACGTTGTCGAGGGCGACGAAATCGCCGAACCGCTTGTTGATATTCTTGACTTCGATCGTCATGATCCGTGCTCCATGTTGCGGTCTGCGGCATGCAGCGCGTGCGTTTCGCGCAGCCGCCATTCGACAAAGGTTTTGATCGCCAGGGTCACCAGCGCCAGCAATGCCAGCAGCGAGGCGACGGCAAAGGCGGCCGCGAAGTTGTATTCGTTGTAGAGGATTTCGACGTGCAGCGGCATGGTGGTGGTCTCTCCGCGGATGTGGCCCGACACCACCGACACCGCGCCGAATTCGCCCATGGCCCGCGCGTTACACAGGATCACGCCGTACAGCAGGCCCCATTTGATGTTCGGCAGGGTCACGCGCCAGAACGTGGCCCAGCCCGAGGCGCCCAGCACCAGCGCGGCTTCTTCTTCCTCGTTGCCCTGCGACTGCATCAGCGGAATCAGTTCGCGCGCCACGAACGGGAAGGTGATGAACACCGTCGCCAGCACGATGCCCGGCACCGCGAACAGGATCTTGATGTCGTTCTTGGCCAGCCATTCGCCGAACCAGCCCTGGGCGCCGAACATGAGCACATAGATCAAACCGGCGATCACCGGCGAGACCGAGAACGGCAGGTCGATCAAGGTGAGCAGGATCGATTTTCCCTTGAATTCGAACTTGGCGATGCACCACGCGGCGCACACGCCGAACACCAGGTTGAACGGCACCGAGATGAGGGCGGCGATGACGGTCAGCTTGATGGCCGAGACGGCGTCCGGATCGGTGATCGCCGCGATGTAGGTGTCGATGCCCTTCTTGAAGGCTTCCGCGAACACGGCCGCCAGCGGAATGAACAGGAACAGGGTCAGGAAAATCAGGGCGATGAGTTTCAACAGCGCGCTGACCCAGACCGGTTCGAGCGGGTGCGAGCGGCGCAGGAACAGCTCCCAGAACGAACGGCGCGGGCGGCGCTCTTGAGGCGACGTGGCCTGGCTGATCACGGTGCTCATTTTTTACCGGTCCTGGCGCGGGTCCACGCCTGTAGCAAATTGATGGCCAACAGCAGCGCGAACGAGGCCACCAGCATCACCACGGCAATCGCGGTGGCGCCGGCGTAGTTGTACGCTTCGAGCTTGATGTAGATGAGGAGCGGCGTGATTTCGGAGATCATCGGCTGGTTGCCGGCGATGAAAATGACCGAGCCGAATTCACCGGTGGCGCGCGCGAACGAGAGCGCAAAGCCGGTCACCAGGGCCGGCATCACAGCCGGGAACACCACGCGGGTAAACGTCTGCCAGGCGTTGGCGCCCAGGCTGGCGGCGGCTTCTTCGAGTTCCTTTTCCAGGTCTTCCAGCACCGGCTGCACCGTGCGCACCACGAAGGGCAGGCCGATGAAGGTCAGCGCGACCACCACGCCGAGCGGCGTGTACGAGACCTTGATGCCAAGCTCGGTGAAGTACTTGCCGATCCAGCCGTTGGACGAGTACAGCGCGGTGAGCGTGATGCCGGCCACCGCGGTGGGCAGCGCGAACGGCAGGTCGACCAGCGCATCCATGAAGCGCTTGGCCGGGAATTCATACCGCACCAGCACCCACGCGACGATGCCGCCGAAGAAGGTGTTAATCAGCGCCGCAATGAAGGAGGCGCCGAAACTGAGGCGGTAGGAAGCGATCGCCTGCTCCGACGCCACCACTTCCCAGAACGCCGGCCAGGTCATGCTGAAGGTCTTGAGGAACACCGACGAGAGCGGGATCAGGACGATCAGGCACAGGTAGAAGACCGTGAAGCCGAGCGTCAGGCCGAAGCCGGGCAACACCCGGCGCGGGGTTTTGACATACAGCCAGCGGAAAAGCCAGTCGAGGCCGGGAACGATCCGAGGCAGCTTTTCGCCGGGAGGTGAAGGGGACATGGGGCCTCTTATTACAAATTCGTCTAATAGGCGGCAATAATCGCACTAGAACCTCATAACGCAAACGAAGCATTTCTTATTTGCATAGATGGATAGGCTATTAGGATTGCGCCGACCGCCCCGGATGCGGTCGGCTTGAGCGGGCGCAAAGGCCCACTTGAACGGCTGAACCCGGCTCGTCCCGGCGCTGTCTGACATGCAGCGATCAGGAGGAACCATGGACAAGCATGAAGGTTTGCAAGGTAGTGGCGGCGCGCCGGACAGTTGCCGGGCAGCGCAAAAGGAAACCGTGCTCAGCGTCAGCGTGCCGCCCGGGCTGCGCGCCATCTTCCAGGTCTGGTCGCAGGAGTGCGATCCGGCGCCGATGCTGCCGCGCGGCGGCGACATGCGGGCGCTGGTGGCGGCCTACGTGCGCCTGGGCGCGGCGGCCGGCGCGGCGCCGGTCGAACGCGAACTGCTGGTGCGGGTGTACGTGAATGCGGCGCTCAACTGCGAATTTGCGCTGTGGACCGAACTGCGCCATGAAGCGGCGACGGTGCTGCGCTGGCTGGCGCCGATCGTCGCCGCCGACCCGCTTCTGCGCGCGCAGGTGGCGCTGGCCTGGCCCTGCCCGCCGTGAGTGGCGCTCGTCAGAGCGCGATCAATACACCAGCTTGACCGCCACCAGCGTGAGCGTGGTCGCCAGCAAGCCGCGCAAGAAGCCTTCCGGCACAGATTTGGCCACCCAGGAGCCGATGGTAATGCCAGGCAGCGAGCCGATCAGCAGCATGGCGAGCAAGGTCCAGTCGATCGACCCGAGCCACCAATGGCCGAAGGCGGCGATCGCGGTCAGCGGTACGGCGTAGGCGATGTCGGTGCCGGCCACTTCGGCCGGGCTCATGCGCGGATACAGCATGACCAGCAGGGTCGCGCCGATGGCGCCGGCGCCGATCGAGGAGACCGTGACCAGCACCCCCAGCACCGCGCCGGAAACAATGGTGGCGACCATCAGCGGCCTGCCCTGCAACTGACGCTCGGGCTTGGCGTTAATCCACGCCATCATCTTGCCTCTGAACAGCAGCGCAATCACGGTCAGCATGACCGAACCGGCGATCGAGTAACGGATGAGCTGGCCGATTTCCTTGTCGAGCGCGCCGAATTGCTTGAGCGCCAGGGTGGCGGCCACGGCGGCCGGCAAGGCGCCGAAGCAGAGATGGCGCACGATATCCCAGCGCACCGTGCCGCGCAGGCGGTGGGTGAAGGTACCGGCCGATTTGGTGATGGAAGCGAACGCGAGGTCGGTGCCGACGGCGACCGAGGGCGGCACGCCGAACAGCAGCGTGAGCAGCGGCGTCATGAGGGAACCGCCGCCGACGCCGGTCATGCCGACCAGCAGGCCGACGGCGAAACCTGAAACGATATACGTAAGTTGCATGAATGAGTCCCTAGAATACATTCAGGGTATAGGGACTCAGCCGTGATTCAAACAACGGAAAGCTTATTTGCTTATGCGTTTCGAACCAGCGTGGTGAAAATGGTAATGCCGGGATGCCGACGCCGCCCCTGGCGCAATCGGCCTCCCGCGCAGGGGGTCCTTACTTGTTCGGCTGCGGCGTCAGGCGCAGATAGGCGCGCTCGGCGGTGTAGCCCTTGGGATACTTTTGCTTGATCAGTTCCGGATCCTGCACGCTCAGCGGGATGATGACATCGTCGCCATCGCGCCAGTTGCCGGGCGTGGCCACGGTGTAGGCATCGCTCAGCTGCAGGGCGTCGAGGACGCGCAGCACTTCGTCGAAGTTGCGCCCGGTGCTCATCGGATAGGTGATCGACAGGCGGATCTTCTTCTTCGGATCGATCACGAACAGCGAGCGCACCGTGGCCGTGGCCGACTGTTCCGGGTGGATCATGTCGTACAGGGCGGCGACCTTCTTGTCGGCATCGGCGATGATGGGAAAGCCGACCACGGTCTTTTGCGTCTCTTCAATGTCCTTGATCCAGGTTTTATGCAGCTCGGCCGGATCGACCGAGAGGGCAATGGCTTTCACATTGCGCTTGTCGAATTCAGGCTTGAGCTTGGCGGTCAGGCCCAGCTCGGTGGTGCAGACGGGCGTGAAGTCGGCCGGATGCGAAAACAGCACCACCCACGAGTCGCCCGCCCATTGGTGAAACTTGATTGTTCCCAGCGAAGAATCCTGCTCGAAATCGGGAGCGGTATCGCCCAGACGTAAACTCATTGTGATCTCCAATCGTTCATCGAAAGTTGTTCGAACCTTGTTCGAAATGTATACGCGGATGTCAATCATGCCGAAAAGGCCAGCACCCTATTGTGCGCCAATTCGGCCAAACGCTGCAAATAGTTGTAACCGGACGGCCAGTCGCCCAGGCCGGAATCGGCATTGATGTGGCCCAGCCGGCCCAGCTCGATCAGCTCGCTTCCCCAGCGGCGCGCCCACAGGGCCGCGTGCGATGCGCTCATCCACGGATCGTTGGCGCTACTGACCACTTTGCTAGGGCAGTCGAGCGACAGCGCGGGCAGGCGGTCGGACACGCCGAACTTGTCGGGATCGGCCGGCGCGACCAGCAGCGCGCCGGCCACGCCCTCGCTGCGGCGGGCGATGCTGTGCACCGCGGTCAGGCAGCCGAAGCTGTGCGCCACCAGCAGCGCGGGACGCGGATCGGCGCGCCGCACCTGGTCCAGGCGCGCGGCCCAGGCGGCCAGGTCGGGCTGGTCGAAGTCATCCTGGCGCACGCGCACGAATTCCGGGTGCAGGCGCTGCCAGCGCGACTGCCAATGGCCCGGTCCGCTGTCATGCAGCCCGCTGACCACGATTACTTGAAAATGGGGAAAGAGTTCCGTCATGGCGCCACCTCCTGGACCGCCAGAGTACGGCGCGACGGGAAGAAAACGAAGGAATCGTTTCGCGGTTCGATATGCGGTGTGCGCATAAGGCGGGCCGATAGGGCGGGAATCGCTGCTGAGCCTGATCAACACCGCATCGGCTGAACTACCCGACTATCCGACTATCCGCCCGGGCCGGTGCCTTGCCAGTCCAGTGCACTCGACCCTGCCGGACAGCGATGCGCGCGACGGATCACGCGCGCCATCGCGCTTCCCATCCCCGGCCGCCGTGGCGCGGCAAGCCAGGCCTGCTTGATCCGATGACCACTGAAACGATGTGGGATGGAGCTAATCATGATTACCAGCAATGAAAGAGGCTTCGACGATGAGAGCCGCAGCGCGCCTGAACAGCGCGCGTCCGGGGCGGGCATGCGGCGCCTGGCCTTGCTCTGTCTGATCCTGGCCACGGCACTCGGCGTCTGTGCACCCTCGTTCGCGCAAGCGCCGGGGGACAACTTCGGCTACCGCGCCACGCCCATCTGGGGCCAGATTCCCGTCCTGACCATTTTATGGCAATTCTCGGATACCGAACCGTTTCCCTCCGACTACAGGACGACCTACTCCCAGCTGGTGTTTGGCGGCACGGCGACGCTCAAGCCCAGCCTGGCGGGAGAGCTGGGCTTCTTCGACCAGGCCAGCAATGGCAGCTTCAACTTCGCCAACGCCGGCATCGTCGGGCCGCTCTACGCGCGCGACATTCCCGGAACCGCGCTCGACGAAAGCAAGCTGGCCTCGGCCGACCCCGCCACCTACTTCACGACCATCAGTCGCGCCGCGGAAGCTGCGGGTTTCAATTTCCGCGCATTCGACAGGAACGGAGACGGGACCCTCACCCGCGACGAACTGGTCATCAACACCATCCATTCCGCGCGCCAGAGCCACGAATTCATCGCGACCACCCATCCCGCATGGATTCCGCCGCCGACACCGGTCGTCGGCCCCGTGTTCAACGAACTCGGTTACGCCTTCACCAGGCTGCTGGGATACGTCTACCGCGCCGATTCAAGCACCTCGCCCACGACCACGCGCCCCTTGAACTTGTGGTTCAACGGCGCCACCGGCGACAATTACTCAACCGGGACCAGCGCAACGATTCCCGCCGGATACGGCCTGGTCGGCGCGCTGGGCCGCATGTTCAACCCGGCGGCGCTCGCTCCCCTGAACACCGTCGCGGTCTACATCTGGCGCAACAACCTGCGCAAGGACTACCTCTTGACGACGACCAGCCCGACTGGCGCTGAAGCTACCGCG
The DNA here is from genome assembly GCF_011682145.1 of Massilia mucilaginosa. Classification (GTDB taxonomy): domain Bacteria; phylum Pseudomonadota; class Gammaproteobacteria; order Burkholderiales; family Burkholderiaceae_D; genus Telluria_A; species Telluria_A mucilaginosa. The sequence goes on along the minus strand of NZ_WHJH01000055.1, from coordinate 6,711 downwards.
CTACAGGCCAAGGGCTACGTGTTCATCCGGCAAGACGGCTTCATTTTCGACCCGGCGCGGGCGCAGCCTCCGGGAACCGTCGCGCTCTACTTGTGGGAAGGCCAGGGAATGATCGGCGGAGGCCAGAACCGGGGAATCGACTTTACCCTGGCCAGCGGCCTGCGGGTCCGCTCGCAGTCGGTCAGCATCGCGCAGGACGTGATCCACAACCTGAGCGGGCTGGCGCACGAGATGACCCACTACGCCGGAGGCGTCGACGTGTACGGTGCGGGCTTCGCGAAGAACTTCCGCTATTCGCTCATGGGGGCGCTGCAGGCTGGCCGGCGGGTGTCGCACCCCGACCCGATGAACAAGATCATTGCCGGCTGGGTGAAGCCAACGGTGCGAACGATAGGAACGAGCGGGACCTTCGACATCCTCGCGAGCGCGATATCGAAAAACGAGCAGAAGGCGGTCGTCTTCTACCACCCCACGCGCGGCAACAAGGAATTCTTCCTCCTCGAGTACCGCTACAAAGCCCAGCTCAGCGCAAGAACCGACATCGAGCCGCTGTACGGCCTCTGGAACGCCGCCACCGCCGACAACTGGAACACCACGAGCCGGATCGGCGGCGCGCTGTTCGACGCCCGCAATCCGGCAGCGAAGTACGCGAGGACGGACGGATTCATCTTCAAGGCGTCGCTGCCCCGCCCCGTGGGAACGATCCCCTTGTACTCCTGGTACAACGCCAGCAACGGCGACCACTTCTCCACCACCAACCCGGTGTGGGCAGGCACGCCTTTTGAGACCAGGGGCGGTTACGTGATGCAGGCGATCAGCGGCTATGTGCATGACCCGGCCCGGCCGCAACCACCGAATACCTTGCCCTTGTATTCATGGTTCAGTCCCTCGCGACAAGACAACTTCATGACCACGGACAAAGGCTGGACCGGCACGCCCACCGTATCGACGCGCGCCCCCGACTACACCTGCATTCGGCTGGAAGGCTATCTCGAGCAAGGCGCTTACTTCAATTACGACGGCGCGGCGTTCACGAACTTGCATGGGATCCCGGATGCCGGGCTGGCGATCTGGTACGTGAAGATCGGCGCCGACGGCATTCCATTGATTGTGCCCGCCCGCGATGGATCGGGCGCGACCTTGCCTGGAGAGATAGACCGGGCGGTGTATATCTATCCGCGCGACCGGCGCTACGGGTTTTCCCAAGAGCTCTTCAAACAAAGCGATGGCATCGTGACGGTCAACTGGCCTGACGGCACGCCGAGCGGATTGCGTCTCGAGGTACTGACGACCGACCTGACCCAGCCGTCGCTCAGGGTCAGGGCCTGGTAGCCGGCTCGGCCGGCAATACCAATCGGACTTAGTAGAAACGGTTGAACAGCACCACCGCCCACGATGCCACGGCAATCATGACCGCCAGCATCACGGCGGCGCTGCCGAAATCCTTGGCGTTCTTCGACAGCGGATGGCGCTCCAGCGAGATCCGGTCGACCACGGCTTCGATGGCCGAGTTGATCAGTTCGACGATCAGCACCAGCACCAGCACGGCGATCAGGAACAGTTTCTGGAAGGAAGAGATTGGCAGCACCAGCGCGATGATGGCGCCGATAACCACCGTGAACAGTTCCTGGCGGAAGGCATGCTCGCTTGCCCAGGCCGATTTGAAGCCATCGATCGAATAGCCGGTGGCCGCCACGATGCGTTTGAGGCCGCTTTTGCTCTTGAATTCACTGACAGGCTCGGTCATGGAGTCTCTTCAAAATAACAGGTAAAACGCATTATGCCCCGCCCCGCCGCTAGCGCGCCACCTTTGCCGCGCGGCGCAGGGAAATTGCCAATCCTTTTCACATTGTGGTATAAAGAACGGACATATACTGCACTGCACCAACCACATCATGAAAATCGACACCGTTGAAGCACCCAAAACCTCGATCCAGGTGATCGAGCGCATGGTGGCCCTGCTCGACGCGCTGGCCAACTATACCGATCCGGTGAGCCTGAAGGAATTGTCCAAGGTATCCGGACTGCATCCCTCGACAGCGCACCGGATTCTGAACGACATGGTCATCACGCGCTTCGTGGACCGGGTCGAGCCGGGCACCTACCGTCTCGGCATGCGTTTGCTGGAGCTGGGCAACGTGGTGAAAAGCCGGCTGTCGGTGCGCGAAGCGGCGCTCGACTTCATGCGCTCGCTGCACAAGAAGACCCAGCAGACCATCAATCTGTCGGTGCGCCAGGGCGATGAGATTGTCTACATCGACCGCGCGTTTTCGGAGCGCTCCGGGATGCAGGTGGTGCGCGCGATCGGCGGACGCGGTCCACTGCACCTGACCTCGACCGGGAAGCTGTTTTTGTCGGTCGATGAACCGAAGGCGATCCGGGCCTATGCCACGCGGACCGGGCTGGCCGGGCATAACAAGAATTCGATCACCGATCTGGGCAAGCTGGAACGCGAGCTGAGCGTGGTCAGGACGCGCGGTTATGCGCGCGATAACGAAGAACTGGAACTGGGCGTGCGCTGCATGGCGGCGGGCATCCATGACGATTCGGGCAAGCTGATTGCGGGCTTGTCGATTTCGGCGCCGGCCGATCGCCTTCAGGAGGAATGGCTGGAAGATCTGGTGACGACGGCGAGCCAGATTTCGGCGACCCTGGGATATACAGGACCGGCCTGAACCGTCGATGCCGCCGAAGGCGGTAACGACGGTTCAATCGCTACTTCAAGACAAGCCCGGCGGCCGCAAGGCCTCCAGCCAGCGCCGCATGCGTCCCGCATCGGCGGTGCGCGATTGCTTGCCCTTCGAATCCAAAAACACCATGATCACCGCGCGCCCCTGGATCACGGTCTGCATCAGCAGGCAACGCCCCGCTTCATTGATGAACCCGGTCTTTTGCAAACCGATATCCCAATCCGGCATCGCGACCAGATAGTTGGTATTGTTGTAATGCATCATCCGGTCGCCCGCATCGACCGTCGATTTCGGATCGGTCGAATACTGGCGCAGCAGCGGCTGGTTGTAGGCGAACATGGCCAGCTTGGCCAGGTCGCGCGCACTGGCGACGTTGCGGCTGGACAGCCCGCTCGAATCGACATAGCGCGTATCGTTCATGCCCAGCTGGTGCGCCTTGGCATTCATGGCCTCGACAAAGCCCGCCACGCCGCCCGGATAATTGCGCGCCAGCGCAGACGCCGCCCGGTTCTCCGAACTCATCAGCGCGATATGCAGCAGGTCGGCGCGCGTCATCCTGGAACCGATGCGCAGGCGCGAACTGGTGAATTTTTCGTGATCGACGTCATCGTCGGTGATGGTGAGCACTTCGCCCATGTCCTGCTGCGCTTCCACCACGATCAGGCCGGTCATCAGCTTGGTGATCGAGGCGATCGGCAAGGCGATATTCGCGTTCTTCTCGAACAATACCTCGGCATTGTTCTGGTCGAGCACGAAAGCGACGTTGGATTTGAGATCGAGCGGGTCGGACGTCTGGTTCAGGCCGGCACGGTCGCCAGCACTCTGGCGTACCCGTTCGGGCAGCGAGGCGGCAACGATCACGCGCTGGTACACGGCCTTGCGTTTGCCGCGCACCATGACGGTGCGGCGCACCATCGTGTTGCGGCTTTCGGCCACCACGCGCGGCGCGATCTCGCGCCGTTTGAAGCGCGCTTTGCCGACGGACTGCTTCTTGACCTTGCCCGCACTGACGCCGGCCTTGGCTTTGGCCTTGACCTTGGCTTCGACCGGCGGCGTGAAGACTAACAGCAGGGAAGCGATAGCGCCCAAGACAAACTTATACATCTGAATTCCTTTGAAGCGAGCTGACCTTTATATCGCTGAAGTCTAGCAAAGTACTCAGCAATCGCAAACGAATTTGACATTCGGAGGAAGTCTTGTGCTGGGCTACAACGTCGGTAGCCAGCACGCTCCTTGCATCCGTCACAGTGTACGCGTTTATTCCATAAAGCGAACAAAGCTTGCCACAGCTTCGCGCGCGGTCACCAGGCTGTTCTCGATCTTGTCCGGATCGGCGAAGCCGAGCGCCATGCCGCATACCAGCATCTCAGTGGGGGGCAGCTGAAGATACGCGGCAATGACCTTGTGATACGGGGTAAACGCCGCCTGCGGACAGGTATCGAGCCCGCGCCCGCGCGCAGCGACCATGATGTTTTCCAGGAACATGCCGTAATCGAGCCACGAACCCTGCTCCAGCACCCGGTCGATGGTGAAAATGAGCCCCACGGGCGCATCGAAGAAGCGGTAGTTGCGGCCGAACTGGGCGTGCATGCCGGCCTTGTTGTCGCGCTCCAGGCCCAGCAGCGAATACAAGTCCAGGCCCACCTTGCGGCGCCGCTCGATGTAGGGCGAGGTCCATTCGCGCGGATAGTACGGATACTCCTCCGTGTGCAGCCTGGCCTGCTCGGGATCGTTGTGGACCGCCAGGATGGCCTGCGACAGGCTCTCCTTGGCCTGGCCGGTCAGCACGGTGACCTTCCACGGCTGGATATTGGTGCCGGACGGGGCGCGCGCGCTCACGGCCAGGATCTGCTCGATATCTTCGCGCGCGACCGGGGTCGGCAGGAAGGCACGGATCGAACGGCGCGAGCCGATGGCGGCGTCGACGATTGCTTGTTCATTACTAGCCAACATTGTTTCTCCTATTTTTTGACGACACACACCACACCGATCACCGCCACCAGCATGCCGGCCACGCCGAGCCAGCTGAAGGCCTCGCCGAACATCAGCCAGGCCATGACCGCCGTGGTCGGCGGCGTCAGGTACAGCAGGCTGGTCACCTGGGTCGCATCGCTGCGGCGGATTAACTGGAACAGCAGGAAGATGGCGCCGATCGACAGCGCAAACACCGACCACATCCACGCGCCGATGAAACGCGGCGTCCATGTGATGCTGCTGAGCGACCAGTCGAGTCCTTCGAACAGCAGCGCGACCGGCAGCAGCACCGCCACAGTGGAGGCGAACTGGATCACGGTGCCGGTGCGCAAATCGAAGCGCGGACAAAAGTGCTTCTGGTACATCGTACCAGCGGTGATCGACAGCAGCGCCAGGACGCTGAAGCCGATCGCCAGCGGCGACAGGCCGACCAGGGTGATCTTGGCATACACCACCAGCGCCACGCCGGTCAGGCCGAACAGCAAGCCCAGCCACTGGCGCGGACGCACGGTTTCGCCGATCAGGGGCGCGCAGGCGGCGGTCAGGATCGGTTGCATGCCGACGATCAGGGCGGTGACCCCGGCCGGCATGCCGAGCTTGATAGCGCACCAGACCCCACCCAGGTAACCCGCCTGCAGCAGCAAGCCGGCCACGGCGATATGGCCGATGCAGCCCTTCGGCCACGGTGCCTTCCAGATCAGGACGATGGGCAGCAGCACCGCCAGCACCGCCGCGCAGCGCAGCAGCAGAAAGGTCAGCGGCGGCGCGTACGGCAGGCCGAACTTGGCCACGATGAAACCGGTACTCCACAACAGCACGAAAAACACCGGCATCGGCGACAGCCAGGGCGCACTGTGGCGCGGCGCAACATTTTTAGACGTTTCGTTTGACATATATCAAGGGTCGCGCTCGACGCCGAAACGTCAATACGCCGCATCAACAGGTGGGACAGCGCGAATAGCGAGTCTAGCATGGGCCGCGTTGCCATGTTACCAAGGCCGGTTTTGTCTATGACAGACGAGGCGCATGTCGCTCTGGAATCGACTTGCGCAATATTGTCAAGCACATCAATTTGGATTGATCGCGAGTGATTTGTGCACTGCACAAAATTCGCTTGACTCTGATCAGGAAATCATTAAAATAGACTTTGTTGCGCTGCACAATCCTATTGTTCAGCCTTGGCTTGACAGATTTTTCTGCCTCACCGGTTCAACGCAGCATTTATCAACAATACTATTAATCAATATTTGGAGAATATATATGTTTGCAATCCCTGAGCAGTTTTCGAACGCCACCAAAGCCAACTTTGAATCGCAGTTTGCGCTGTACTCGTCGCTGACGACCAAGGCCTTCGAAAGCATTGAAAAGCTGGTCGAGCTGAACATCACCGCTGCCAAGGCAACGCTGGAAGAGTCCTCGATCGCTACCAAGCAGCTGCTGTCGTGCAAGGATCCACAAGAATTTTTCTCGCTGACCGCCGCCCAGGCTCAGCCGACCGCTGAAAAAGCGATGTCGTACAGCCGCCAGCTGGCCGCAATCGCCACCGGCACCCAGGCTGAATTCAGTAAAGCTGCCGAGTTCCAGATCGCCGAAACCAACCGCAAAGTCATTTCGCTGGTTGACGAAGTGAGCAAGAATGCTCCTGCCGGTTCGGAAAACGTGGTTGCCGCGATCAAGGCATCGATCGGCAACGCCAACGCCGGCTACGAGCAGATGAGCAAGACCGCCAAGCAGGCGAAAGAAGCCCTGGAAACCAATGTGAACGCAGCGGTATCGCAGTTCACCCAGGCTGCACAGAACGTTGCTGCACGTACCACCGCCAAGCGTTAATTTGGCGCGGTATTGCTGAGGTGCAGCTACGCACCTCACAAAAAAACCCGGAGAATCACGATTCTGCGGGTTTTTTGCCGTTTACGCCTGCTAGCCTGAATTTTGCATAAAAAAGGGCAAGAATGCCGTAAGTGATTGATAAAATGTGAGTTATCGAGAAACACAGCTATCAACAAAAACGCCACCTTGCCCGACATGAATTCTACCTCAGAGCAGC
>NZ_WHJH01000054.1 GCF_011682145.1 Massilia mucilaginosa | reverse complement strand
TGGAGGGGATCGTGGGAGGTCAATGGCAAGAGAAAGGGCATCTGAGAACATAGTTCCAGAAGTTAACACTTCTGGGATTTGTTTACAAGAAGCGACAGTCAAGAGCTTAACTTAACGGCATTAGGGTCTGACCTCGGTTAAGCAAGAATGTTAAATGTTTCGAGTCAGAGCTCTGACCCCGGTTGGCGGGGCAGGAAATAGCCGGAGGCTTATTTGTCCTGGGCGTCGATGTCGGCCAGCGATTCGCGGCCTTTGTCGGTAACGTTGTGGCCGCCCGCTTCGAGCGCGACGATGTGGGATTTTTTGCCGAGGAAGACCAGCACGTCGGCGTCAACCAGCGCCGCCGGATCGGCCAGCAGCGCGCGCAAGCCGGCGATGCAGCGGCGCAAGAACAGCACTTGCTGCCCTTTGTCCGTCAGCGCAAGCTTGCCGTCTTTGCTGTACTGGATCATTTTCAGGCCCGCCAGACGCTTGGCGTTGCGCCCGACGCAGGCGTTGAAGCGGTCATGCCTCGCCCCGCCCAGAATATGTCCGAGCGCGTCGTATTCGTCTGTCGTCAATTTCTCGTTCTTCATTGCTGATTTCCATGTGGCCAATTTTCGGCCCCCATGGTAACCGCGCAGGCTGCCCGGGGCAACCTGCATTCGCTGACAACACTTATTTTAGTGTGCGGAACAGGAACCAGACCGCGCCAATGCTGACCATCGCACACAGCAGCAGCGCCACTTGCACGCCACGCGAACGCAGCACCGAGCCACGGCCAAGGTAGATCTTGTTGTGTAAGGAATTGCCCATCACGTTCTCCCGGAACAAAAAAGCGCTTGATGGATCGATTATAGAAAGCCGCCGTCCTTCGCGGTGTGATGAGGAGCACAAAATATAACAAATGTAGATGGATAGCAACACATCAGCCGACTGCCACCGCGCCATGCCTATTGCGCGCCAGCGAATCCCTTGCACTGTTAGCATCATTGCGAGAGCGCCGCGCCAGTGCGGCACTCCCCATACAAAGGAGAATCCCATGCACGCCACCTCATCCTTCCCGGATCCGGCCCAGGCCAAGTCCCTCGTCGACGAGGCCGATATCGGCAGCGGCGAAAAACCGCCGTCCCAGCTCGACACCGAGGAGATGATCCGCCAGATCCCGGCCCTGCCGCCGTCGGACCAGAACGATGCCGACAACGACAGCGACACCGACACATCGGCCGCCGGACAATTCGACGGCGGCGAGAACCGCGGCAAGCGCGAACACGACGCCTCGCTCGAACGTGACGAGCCGAGCGAACAACTCGACCAGCTCGATCCGGTACCGCCCAAGGGCCAGTAAGCGCCCATCAAGCGGCCGGCGCGCAGCAATGCGTTCCGGCCCGGCATGCAAACAGGCGCGCAACGCTCAAGCCGGATTCGTACGCGAACAGGCACGTCAGGCCAGCCGGCGTCGACGCGACGCAGCGCGGGCCAGCGGCGGTCTCACCCGGACAGCGGCAACGCCATCACGCCGGCGGCGACGCCATCATGCCAACGGCAACGCCGTCACGCCAGCCGGCGACTTGAGCAAGCCTTGATCGGCGGCACCGGCATCACCGGTTCTTCAACCGGCGCATTGACCGGCGGCGGCACGTCGTCCGGTACCGGGCTCGGCTTCGGATCGGTCGGCGGCGCGCCGTCCGGGTCGGGGGTGGAATGTGCGCGCTGCGGCGCTGTGCTCGAAGTGTCGTTGTATGACATGGATTGCCTTTCCTCAGGTGTTATCAAAAGTGGTGCCCGGTCCGGCGCACGGCTGGCGCGCGCGTGCAGCTTGCGGGCCTTTTACGGTATCGTTGATCCTTCCGGGCGCCTCGCCCGGCCTCATGACAACGCGTAAAAGGTGACAACGCATGTGCGGACGTCTCGATCAAAACCATACTGCCATTGAATATGTCGGTGCGATGCACTGGCGCGGCGGCGCGCCCCGCGTCGACACCCAGGCCGCCCCCAGCTACAACGCGCCGCCGGGGACCTGGCGCCCCCTGATGCGCGTGGTCGACGACCAGCTCGTCGTCGAGGATGCCTTCTGGGGCTACCGCGCCTCCTGGGCCGCCGCCAGGCTGCCGGTGTCGATCAACGCGCGCCTCGAAAAAATCAGCAACAATTACTGGGCGCGCCTGCTCAAGAGCGGCCGCGCCATCGTCCCGGCCGACGGCTGGTACGAATGGACCGGCGAAAAAGGCAAGAAGCAGCCCTGGCACATCCACCTCAAAACGCGCGAACCCTTGTTCATCGCGGCCATCGGCGCTTGCGGAAAGGAACGCGAGCAGCCGGCCGAGTCGGGCTTCGTGATCGTCACCGCCGATGCCGAGGGCGGCATGGTCGATGTGCACGACCGCCGTCCGATCGTCTTCAGCGCCGAGGATGCCGCCCTGTGGCTCGATCCGGACCTGTCCGCGCAGCAGGCCGAGCAACTGGCCCGCTCGGTCGCGCTCGGCCCGGATGCCTTCGACTGGCATCCGGTCGCCAGGGATGTCGGCCGCGCCGGCAACGAAGGCGCTCACCTGGCCGCCCAGCTCGACCTGCTGGGCTGAGCCCGGGCCGCGCCGCGACAATTTGCGGGACCTGCGCCGGATCAGCCGGCCGGCGTCTGCGCCAGCGCCAGCGCCAGCAGATTGTCGACCTCGGTCCGCGCGACCTGCACGCCGGCCAGGCAAGCCACTTCCGGCGTGGCATGGCCGCCCGCGGTCTGGCTGCGCGTGATCGCCGGCGCCGGATCGGTATCCTGCCCGCCCTGCCCGGTCTTGGTGATGCGGTATTCGAAGTCCCACAGGTCGCCGCAATCCTTCATCGGCGTGACCACGATGGTGAAACCCTTGTACTCTTCCGTTGTAATTTGCATATCATCCTCACTGTTGTTCGCAGCCTAGCATGGAAGGGCCGAACATTGCCCGGACCATGCCAATCGTGCGCGCGCCGGCGCCATTGCCCACCAGGAGCGGCGACTTGGGTATAGTGGCAATTCCCTTCGCTTCCACCTGCCCGCAATGAAGACCGCCCTGCCCGCTTTCCTGGTCCCCGCCCTGCTGGTGCCCGCCCTGCTCGCCTCGAACGCCGCCGTGGCCGCGCCGATGACCCTGGCCGATTACCTGGCCTTGTCGGGACCTGCGCCGACCGCGAAAATCGCCTACGGCAGCGCGCCGTCGCAGTTCGCCGAACTGTTCCGCCCGGCCGGCCCCGGCCCGTTCCCGGTGGTGGTGCTGGTGCACGGCGGCTGCTGGACGGTGGAGTACGGCGGCATCGGCCAGATGCGCAATGTGGCCGGTGCTTTGGCCGCGCGCGGCATCGCGGTGTGGAATGTGGAGTACCGCCGCGTCGACGAGGAAGGCGGCGGCTATCCCGGCACCTACCTCGACATGAACGCCGCGCTCGACAAGCTGGCCGCCGAGGCCCCGGCGCACCAGCTCGACACCAGCCGCATGCTCGCGATGGGCCATTCGGCCGGCGGACAGCTGGTGCAGTGGATCGCCGGCCGCAGCCGCATTCCCGCCAGCAGCCCGCTGTTCCAGCCCGGAGCGCTGCCGGTGCGCACCGTGATCAGCCTGGGCGGCCTGGCCGACCTGCGCCGCGAACAGGCGCTGATCAAGACCAGCTGCGAGCGCGACATGGTGCAACTGGCCGGCACGCCCAGCGCCAGCCGCCCCGACATCTACGCCGACACCAACGCCGCCGACCTGATGCCCAACGGCAGCCGCACGGTGCTGGTCACGGGCGAACTCGACACCATATCGCCGCCGCGCGTGGCCCACGACTACGCGGCGCGCGCCATCGCCGCCGGCGACCATGCCGAAGTGCTGATCCTGCCGGGCGCCAGCCACTACGACGAAATCGCGGCCAGTTCGCCGTCGTGGAAACTGATCCTGCCGGTGATCGAAAACGCGCTCGGCATGCGCAAGTAGATGGCCGGCGCAGCGGGCGCGGGGTGAACAGGCTGGAGCGATGCCGGCGCTGCCATTCCAGCATGCAATGCTCAAATGGCGTCCACCCGCCGCGCTGACGGCGCCAGCAGCACCACATCCGAGCGCGCCAGCGCCACGCACGGCAGCGTGTCGCCGGCGCGCTTTTCATCCAGGCTCAGCCCCGGCCACGCGATCAGGTAGCCCACCTCCCCTTGCACCAGCCGGCACAGGCAGGTGCGGCAAGTCCCATTGCGGCAGGAACTTGGCAGATTCACGCCGGCCGCCTCGGCCGCCGCCAGCAAGGTTTGTCCCGCTTCCGCCTCGAAGCGCCAGCCGCCCGGCCGCACGGTAATCAGATAACTGTCCATGCGCGCATTTTACCCGCCGCCAGCTTCTCGCCATGAGTACGCTGCCGCACAGACGTTATATCCGACCGGAACTATTCTTCGCTATCCGATTACCAAGGGGCTTGAATTGAAACCAACTTCGCTTTGCCTGATCGCCGCCCTGTTCGCCGGCGCGGCCACCGTTCCTGCCGCCATGGCCGCCAGCGCGCCGACCGCCCTGACAGCCGAGGCGGTCAATAATGCGGGCAAGACGCCCGAGCCGCCCGCGACCGGCGCCAAGCCCGGCAAGGCGACCAAGGCCGCCAAAGCAGCCAAGCCGTCGGCCGCCACCCTGCTGCGCGCCCAGGTCCTGCTCGACCGCGCGCACTTCTCGGCCGGCGAGATCGATGCCGCAGCGGGATCGAACATGCGCCTGGCGCTGGCTGGTTTCCAGAAAAGATCCGGCCTGGAACCGTCCGGCACGCTCGATGAAGCGACCTGGGCCGCCCTGAACGCCGATACCGCCGACGCCCTGGTCACGTACACCCTGCTCGACACCGATGTGGCTGGTCCGTTCGACGCAATCCCCGCGAGCATGGCCGAGAAAGCCAAACTGAGCGCGCTCGGTTACAGCAGCGTGGCCGAAGCCCTGGGCGAAAAGTTCCACGTCAGCCCGGCCCTGCTGGCGCGCCTGAACCCCGGCAAGGACCTGAGCCGCGCCGGCGAAGCGATCCTGGTGCCGAACGTGCTCGACACCGAGCCGCTGCCCAAGGCCGCGAAAATCGTGGTGGACCGCTCCGACCGCTCGCTGACCCTGCTCGACGCCGCCGGCACCATCCTGGCCCAGTTCCCGTCGTCCACCGGCAGTTCGCACGATCCGCTGCCAATCGGCAGCTGGAAAGTCAACGGCATCGCGCGCAACCCGGTGTATCACTACAACCCGAAACTGTTCTGGGATGCCAGCCCCGGCGACAAGAAAGCCAAGCTGCCGGCCGGCCCCAACAATCCGGTGGGCGTGGCCTGGGTCGATCTGTCGAAAGACCATTACGGCATCCACGGTACGCCGCTACCGGCCTCGATCGGCAAAACCCAGTCGCACGGCTGCATCCGCCTGACCAACTGGGACGTGGCCACCCTGACCGGCTCGGTCGGCTACGGCACCGAAGTGCTGCTGCAGGAATAATGAAGAATCACCCTCACAACGAAAAAGGATAATCTTATGAAATGGCTTCTGACTTTCCTGGCCGGCCTGGTGCTCGGCGCCGGCTCCCTGTTCGTCTACCTGCGCGCCGTGCCCAAGCCGGCCGATGTGGTCGTGGTGGCGCCTGCCGCCCCGGTCGTCGCCGCCGCCGTACCGGCCGCGACCGGGGTGTCGCTGCCGAGCGCGGACCTGCCGGGCGCCCCGGTGGTCAGCACCGATCTGACCGAACTCGACCTGCCGCTGCGTCCCGGCATGAGCGAGGTGGCCCTGCCGGCCGTGAATGGCGCGGTCGCCACGGCGGGCGCCAGCGGGGCTGCGGCCGGCGCCAAGCTGTTGCTGCCGGTGGAAGGCATCAAGCTGGCCGACCTGCGCGACAATTTCGACCAGCCGCGCGGCGCCGACCGCCACCACGAAGCGCTCGACATCATGGCGCCGAAGGGCACCAAGGTGCTGGCGGTGGCCGATGGCAAGCTGGTGAAGTTGTTTAACAGCAAGCCGGGCGGCCTGACGGTGTACCAGTTCGATCCAAGCGAAAAGTACGCGTACTACTACGCGCACCTGGACCGCTACGCCGATGGCGTGAAAGAAGGCATGGACCTCAAGCGCGGCGATCTGGTCGGCTACGTCGGCGTGACCGGCAATTCGGACCCGAACGCCCCCCACCTGCACTTTGCCGTGGTTGAACTGACTGCCGAAAAGAAATGGTGGAAAGGCACGCCAATCAACCCATTCCCCTTGATCGGCGAATAATCCCCGTACTGATTAGTTGCGGCCGATGGCGCGCAGGCGCCGTCCGCGCCGCGCGCCTAGCAGCATCAGGCCGGCGCCAAGCAGCATCAGGGCCGGCGTGCCCGGCTCCGGCACCGCCACCGAACCATCGTCCAGGGTCAGCAGGAATCCGCGGCACGCACCCAGGCTGTTGCAGCCGTGCGCGGTGATCTGGCCCAGGTCGTTGATGTCGGCCGCGTAGTTCAGGGTCCAGCCGAAGCCGGGTCCGACCAGCGCGTTAAGGTCGAACATCTGGCCATCCGAATACAAGAACGCATGCAGCGCCTTGCCGCCGGCGATCTCGGAACTTCCCACCGCCTGCCCGGCATTATTGATGCCGTAGCTGTAGCTGTTGACGCCGCCCAAGGTGCTCAGGTCGTTCATCACCCCATTCTCGAATACAAACGCATGCACGCTGGCGTCGCCCGCCAGGTACGAGGATCCTACCACCGCGCCGCTGTCGTTGATCCGGTGGGCCTCGCTGTAATTGCCGCCCAGGGTGCCCAGGTCGGTCATCCCTTTGCCGTCATCGAGGAAGGCGTGATAGCCGCTGGCCAGGTCGGCCCGTCCCACCACCATGCCGCTGGCGTTGATGTCGGTGCCCATGCTGCCGGCGCCGCCCAGGCTGCCGAGGTCCTGCATGCGGCCGTCCGGCATGAAGCGGAAAGCGGCCTGGGTACCATCGGCGCGGTCGGCGCTGCCGCTCACCTGGCCGGCACTGTTGATGCCCGTGGCGAAGCTGTTGCGTCCGCCGAGGGTGCCGAGCGACGCGATCCTGCCGCCGTCAAAGGTGACTGCGCGCGACTCGCCGCTGCCATTGAGCACCTGCCCCGCCGCCACGCCGGCATCGTTGATACCGCTGGCAAAGCTGCGCGTCGCGCGGTCGGGACTGAGGCTCTGCATGGTTCCGCCGCGCGACAGGTAGGCGCTGCTGATATTGTCGCTGTTGAGCGAGTAACCCACCACCGAACCGCTGTTGTTGATGGCGCGCACGTCGCCGCTGGTGCCGCCAAGCGTGCCGAGCGTCTGGACAGAGTAAGCAGGCGCGGCCTGGGCGGCGCTCGGGATCAGGAAAGTGGCGAGGAGACTTGATAGCAGACTGAGCTGAAACAGACGCGGTATGGCAGACATGGGGGACTCCGGGAAACAGAACAAGAAAACGGGCAAACCGGAGTCATCCGGCGTGCCCGTCGATTCTAAACCGGATTTCCGCACGCACTTTATGCTGCCTGTAAAATAGTTCCGAACGCACACACTTTTCCAGCAAGAATCATTAGCTGAATGCCATTACTCGTTCCGGTCCGCGCCCACATTCACGGCCGCGTAGGCGCGCTGCACCGCCACCGCCTCCTTGCTGTCCTTGCCATACAATTCCTCGGCCGCGGCCAGCACCTTGGCGCGCGCATCCTTGTAGTCGGTGCTCGACGTGAAGCGCGTGGTGGCGGCGTTGAACCAGATCCGGTACGCCTTGTCGAGGCCGATGCCGCTCATCGCGCGCGGCGTGCCGGTCAGGAAGGTGCTGTGGGCCTCGCTGGCCGGGTCCGCGTTCGATCCCTGCGCCAGGAAATAGAACATGCGGTTGTTCGGGCCGCTGCTGTAGTGCACGTCCAGCCGCCGCAGCCTGGCCGACCAGGCATCCGGACTGGTGCCGTCCTTGCTCGGGCGAATCATGTAGCGCAGAGGCGTGCCGGTTTTGCTGATTTCCTTGCCGATCATCCAGTCGTTGCCCTCGGCCGGAATCAGCGCGCCGCCCTTGCCGGCGCGCGCATACGCTTCCACCACTTCGCCGGTGATGTCGGACGACGATTCGTTCAGAGCGCCCGACTCGCCGGCGTACACCAGGCGCGAGGTGGCGTCGGTCACGCCGTGCCCCATTTCGTGGCCGACCACGTCGAGCGCGCCCAGGCTGTTGAAGGTCGAGCCGTCGCCGATGAACATGCACTTGCAGGTATCGCTGTAGTAGGCGTTGTCGTAGGCGGTGTTGACGTGGGCGGCGATGTAGGTGGCCGTGTCCTGCCCGTCCAGCGCATGCCAGCCCAGCACGTTTTTCAGCATGTCGTAGGTGTTGGCCAGGCCCCACATGGCGTTCACCGCCGCGGTCTGGCCGTTGGCGTCGGTGGTGCTGCCGCCGGCCAGGTATTGCTTGCCATCGCCCCAGTTGTTGCTGCTGTTGGTGAACAGGTCGCCGGCCCTGGTGCCGTGATCGGCATTGGTGACCGCCAGCCCGCCGAACCTGCCGCCTTTGGCGCGCAGCGGATCGACCATCCGAAAGCCGGCGCCGTCATCGCTGGTGCTCAGCGGCACCTCGCCGTTGTACTGGCTCTTGCCCTTGCCGGTGGCGCTTTGCAGCATGCTCCACTGCGCCAGCACGCGTCCGCTGCGGGCGCTGACCACGGTGTCGTGATACACCGGCTGCGGCCCGGCGCGCAGGCGCGTGGCGACCAGCCAGGCCAGCTCGTAGCCGACCACCACGTCCGTCATGTCGAGCGCGTTGAGGGCATCGTCGGGCTTGCCCAGCGCAGCCGGCAGGCGCTCGCTCCAGACCAGCGGATAGATGATCAGTTCGGCCGTGGGCGGGATCTCGGCCACGGCGCCGGCGCGCACCGAGCGCAGCGCCAGGGTGATGGCGTGCGCCGCCGACAGTGCCGGCAGCACGGAAAATCCGGTCTTGGCCGCACCGGGCTGACCGGCGTTTTCACGCCCCAGCTGCAGGCGCCGCTCCGCGACCGATTCGCGCACGATCCTGCTGGCGGCGTCGAGCAGCAGCACCGATTCCGAACCGAACACGCGCACGCCTTTGTAGGTATGGTGGGCGCGTACCACCGTGCTACCCTGTACGCCAGGATGCTGGCTGGCGACCAGGAAATGATGGTCGCCAGCGAGCCCCTGGCGCGCCCGCTGGGCGCTTAACTGGGGCAGCAGTTGCGCCGTCAGCGCGGCCGCGTTCGGCGCCAGCGGACCGTTCATCAGCGGCGGCGCGCAGGCGCCCGCCAGGTGAAAGGCGCTGATCGCGACAGCCAGCAAGGTCGGGCGAATTGTCATCAGGCATCTCCAGGTTCAAGGTCTTGCACCAGAAACGGCGCGGGCGACATCGATTGTCACAGCAGAACACCATGAAGAATTTGCTCAAACGCAAAGACAGGCCGGAATTTGTTGCACGCCCAGTCATCGTACGGTCATGCAAGCTTGCTACTCTCTGCGTTTTGGCAGTGCTAACGTTTTTCCCAACCCAATCGGAGTCTGTTGCGATGTACCACGCGTCCCGTACCACCCTGTCCCTGATGTGCGCCGCCAGCGTTGCGGTCCTGATGACCGCTTGCGGCGGCGCTGATGCCCCCGACCTGCAAAATCCGGGCACCAGCTGGCCGCCGCAGCCGACCGTCACCGCGCACCGCGGCGCCTCGGCCCTGCGTCCGGAACACACCCTGGCCGCGTACCAGAAAGCGATCGAAGATGGCGCCGACATCGTCGAGCCGGACCTGGTCGCCACCAAGGATGGCGTGCTGGTGGCGCGCCACGAGAATGAAATCTCGGGCACGACCAACGTCTCCGCCCTGCCGCAATTCGCGCCCCGCAAGGTGACCAAGACCATCGACGGCATTCCCGTCACCGGCTGGTTCACGGAAGACTTCACCCTGGCCGAACTGAAAACCCTGCGCGCCAAGGAACGCATTCCGGCCAACCGCCCGCTCAACGCCGCCTACGACGGCCAGTTCGAGGTGCCGACCCTGCAGGAAGTGGTCGACCTCGTGAAAAAGGAAAGCAGCGCCCGCAACAAGACCATCGGCATCTACCCCGAGACCAAGCACCCGACCTACTTCCAGAAGATCGGCCTGCCGCTCGAAAAGCGCCTGGTCGATTTGCTGGTGGCCAACGGCTACCGCGGCAAGCAAGCGGCGGTGTTCCTGCAATCGTTCGAAGTGGCCAACCTGAAGGAACTGCGCAAGCTGACCGACATGCGCATCGTGCAGCTGATCGACAATCCGGCCAACCCGCCGGCGCCGAACGGCGCGCCGCGCAATACGCCTTACGATTTTGTCGCCGCCGGCAGCAAGAGCACCTACAAGGACATGATCACCCCGGCCGGCCTGAAAGAAATCGCCACCTACGCCGACGCGGTCTCGCCGTACAAGGACGTGATCATTGCGCGCACGGCCGCCAATGAACTGGGCACGCCGACCAGCTTTGTCGCCGATGCGCGCGCCGCCGGCCTGAAAGTGCACACCTGGACGCTGCGTCCGGAAAACCCGTTCCTGCCGACGAGCATGCGCCGCGGCGACGTGACCTCGCCGAGCCAGCGCGGTAACGGCGCGGCCGAAATCACGGCCTTCCTCAAGGCCGGCATCGACGGCTTCTTCACCGACGATCCGGCTGTCGGCCGCGCCGCGGTGGATCAGTTCAAGAAGTAAACATGCGAGGCCGCGCCGCGAGGCCGTGCCGCTACCGGCGGCACGGCCTCGCGGCGCCAAGCTTTACCAGGTGCGGTTCCAGCTCAGCGCCAGGGTGCGCCCCCGGCCCGCATAGGTCCCGGCCGCGTCCAGCGCCGCCGTCGACTGCGAGTAGTAGCCCACGTACTGTTTGTCGAACACATTCTCCAGGCTCACCCCAAAACGCCCGTAGGCGCTGTCGAACGTGACGGCCATGTCGGCCAGCGTATAACCCCTGAAGTGCTCTTCCAGATTGCTGGTGCCGGCCTTGCGCCCGAGGTTGATGTCGCGGTCGCGCAAATGCGCCGCCTGCACGCGCAACCGGGCCTTGGGTGCCCACTGCCAGTTGGCGCCGATGACGCCCTTGTCCGGGCCCTGCGCACGCGCCGGCAGCGACAGGTCGAGCGGCGCGCCCTGGGTGGCCGCCGTCTTGCCGTCGGTGACGGCGTAGCTGCCGAATACCGACAGCGTTTTCACCGGGCGCCAGTCGCCCGACACTTCCCAGCCCTTGACCACCGTCGGCACCCGTTCGACCGAGCCGATACCGGCCGCGCTCACGCGCAGTACGCTGCCCAGCTTCGAGCGCGAGTCGTAGCGCGACACGCCCACCTGCCCGCTCGCGCCGCGCCAGTTGACGCCCACTTCGTTGTTGCGGGTGACGATCGGCTTCAGGTCGATCAGGGTCGCCACCGATTTGCCCGCCGTGTTCACGCCGCGCAGCACCAGGCCGACGTCGGGCAGGCCGAAGCCTTCGGAGCTGCCGACGAACGCCGACCACTGCGGCGCAAAGCGCCACACCGCGCCGATGTTCTTGACTGATTTGGAAAACTCGGTCTCGCCGCCCCGCACCTGCCTGTTACCGTAGGCCGCCAGGGTGGTGTAGGTGTCGACCGTCAATTTGGCCTGCTCGTGGCGCACGCCGCCGCGCACAGTGAGCGGGCCAATGTCGTATTCGAGCTGCGCGAACGGCGCGTTTGACGCGAACTGCAGCTGCGGGACCCAGGTGCGGCCGGTCGTGGCCAGGCGCTGCAGGGTGTTGTCGCGCAAAAGATCGAGACCGACCGTCATTTCCAGGCCCTTGAGCAGCAGGTCGGGACGCACCCAGGTCATGCGCGCGCCGCGCTTGTCGGCCACGATCTGCGACTGGTCGTACAGCGCGCCGATGGGCGCCAGGCGCACGTCCTGGAAGGTCGATGCCGGCGTGGCGCCGTACAGCGCTTCGAAATCGTGGCTGAACAGCTGCGCGCTGAAGGCGCCGCCGAACAGCTCGTCGTGGCGGTAATCGAGACTGGCGCTGCGCACCTTGTTCTTCGGCGGCGCGCCCGGCGAGCGCCCCGGCTGCGATGTCGTCGGCACCCCGGCCGCCACCACGCCCGGCGCGTTCTTGTAGTCGCCCTCGCCGCGCAGCTTGAAGCGGTTCAGGCTCAATTGGATGCGCTGCGCGCCGAAGCGCTGACCGATCTTGAAGAACAGGTCGTCGCCACGGCTGTCGAGGGTGTCGCCCTGGACGTTGTCGATGCCGAGGCGCCGGCCATCGCCGTCGTAGCCCATGCCGCGCCGCTGCATGCCGACGTAGGCCAGCAGGTCGAAGCCGCCGTCCTTGTGGGTGACGTGGTAGCCGCTCTTCCAGTCCAGGTTATCGGAGCGCAGCTGGCTTGATGCGCGCACATTCAAACCATGCGTGGTGCCGTCGGCGCGCGCGCTTTTGGTGATGTAGTTGATAATGCCGCCGGTCGCGCCCATGCCCTGCATGGCGGAGGCGCCGTTGATGACTTCGATGCGCTCGATGATGGCGCTGTCGGCAAAGTAGCCTTCGCGCGAGCCGGCGCGCAGCGGGTTCGATTGCGGTATGCCGTCGAGCAGGATCAAGGGCTGGCGCCCGCGCAGCGATTCGCCGGCCGAGGTCATTTTCTGGCGGCTCGGCGCGTAGCCCGGCACGTAGGTCGCCAGCGCCTGCGACGGGTCGTCGGCGATCAGGTATTGCGAGGCCAGCTCCTGCTGGCTGATGACGGAAATCGCGCCCGGGATCTTGTCCACCGACTTGGCGCCGCGGGTGGCGGTCACCACCACCGTGCTGGAAGGCTGCGCCGCCTCGTCGGGGGTCTGTGCGTGGACCGTGGACACGGACAGGCAAGCGAGCGCAACCGCGCGGGAAAGGGGCGAAAGGTGGGGCATACAGGGGAATCCTTGATGGTGGGACAGAGATGTTGACGTTCGCGGTACAATGTGAATGATAACTATTCCCATTCAATTATTCAAGACGCATTAAAATGATCCGCCCCGCCTTCGATTGCTCCGCACCATGAAACCCCTCATCCGCTTTATCCATCTGTGGGCCGGACTGATTTTCGGGACCATCCTGGTCGTGCTGGGGCTGACCGGCAGCGCGCTGGCGTGGATGCACGAACTCGATGTGCTGCTCAATCCCACCCTGCTGCAAGTGGCGCCGCCGCCCGGCCTGGCGCAAGGCAGCCCGATTCGCGTGGCGCCCGCCACCGTGCAGGCGGCCATCGAGCGCCTGCTGGCCGATCCGCTGTACGGGCGCCCCAGCCAGCTGATGCTGCCCGAGCGCGCCGGCGACGTGTTCGTGGCGTGGTACCGCGATCCCAAACAGCAGGCCTCGACCTGGAACGTGGCCGTGTCGCGCCAGGTGATGCTGGACCCGGCCACCCTGCTTGTCACCGGCGAGCGCACCTGGGGCGGCTTCGGCCTCTCGCGCCCGCAGCTGATGTCGACCCTGTTCCACATTCACCGCTACCTGGTGGCCGGCGACACCGGCAAGACCGTGATCGGCGTGACCGGCGTGGCGCTGCTGCTGCTCTCCCTGACCGGCATCGTACTGTGGTGGCCGCGCATGACGGCGTCCGCCATCAGGGGCGCGCTGACGGTGCGCCATGGCGGCAACTGGCCGCGCTTTAACTTCCAGCTGCACCGCGCCGGCGGCTTTTTTGCCGCGCCGGTGCTGCTGGTGCTGGCGGTATCGGGCGTGTACTTCAATATGCCGCAGTGGGTGCTGCCGGTGGTCGGTGCGGTCGCCACGCTGGCCCCGAACGGCAAGGCGGTCAACCGCAGCGCGCCGGATGCGGCGCCGATCGCGCCGCATGATGCGATGGCGGCCGCCCAGGCGCAGTTTCCGCAGGCGCGCGTCTCGCGCGTGGCCATGCCGGCCAAGCCCGGCCAGCCCTACGAAATCCGCCTGCGCCAGCCGGATGAAGTGCGCGCCGGCGACGGTGCCACCCGCGTCTCGGTCGACGCCGGCGACGGCAAGGTGCTGCGCACGGTCGACCCGCTGCGCGCGCCGGCCGGCGACAGGTTGTTGAGCTGGATGTTCCCGCTGCATACCGGCGAAGCCTTCGGCGTGGCCGGACGCACCTTCATCAGCCTGTTCGGCATCGTCCCGCTGATGTTCTTCGTGACCGGGCTGGTGATCTGGATCAAACTGCACCGCCCTAAAAAGCGCAAAGCCAGGGCCGCCGCCGCCTGATCCGGCGGCGATTCATCATTGTTTTTCAGGCAAACTGTTTATACGGTTTAAGCTTGGCGACGCCGAATTTCCTGAATGCACGTCGTTGTATTCCGTTCACTCCTCCTGAGCAATTTGTCAATCTCATAGACATTTTCATAGTCTGCCTATAAATTAGGTCGGCACTCGTCGCTCGGCAATACGCTGCATGACGGCTGTGAAGGTCGTATTTTTCATCTGCTTTCCCAATTCGGGGTCGGGCGCCAGCCTGGGCTTATCTCGTTCGAACTGCATTCGCAAAGAGAGATTTTAATGAAGAAGACTTTTCCCATTGCAGTCATGCTGCTGTCCACCGGTGCCGCTGTCGCGCAAGAACCTGCGCCGCAAGCAACTGCCCCGGACTCTTCCGCCCCAGCCACAAGCAAACCGGACGAAATCCAGAAAGTCGTGATTGTCTCCACCGGCAGCCGGGGTTCGCAGCGCACCGTCGTCGACGCGCCGGTCCCGGTCGACATCATCAACACCAAGGACCTGAACAAGACCGGCCAGATCTCGCTCGACAAGGCCCTCGGCATGCGGGTGCCGTCGTTCAACACGGTGCAGACCCCGGTCAACGACGCCACTTCCCTGCTCGACCCCTACGAGATCCGCAACATGGGACCGAGCCGTTCGCTGATCCTGATCAACGGCAAACGCAAGAACTCGAGCGCGCTGATCTACACCCAGACCTCGCCAGGGCGCGGCGAAAGCGGGTCCGACATTTCCGCCATTCCGCAAGACGCCATCAAGCGCATCGAAGTGCTGCGCGACGGCGCCTCGGCCCAATACGGCTCGGACGCGATTTCGGGCGTGGTCAACATCATCCTGAAAGACAATCCCGAAGGCGGCTCGCTGACCGCGCGCGCCGGCGTGACCGGCGAAGGCGACGGCAAGATGGGCGCCCTGAGCCTGAACCACGGCATCCGCCTGTCCGACAAGGGCTTCGTCAACTACACCATCGACATCTCGAAGGTGGGCCTGGCCGAACGCTCAGGACTGGTCGACGGGCGCGGCGACGCCGCCGACTTCGGCGCCAACCTGCAAAAGGACGTGCTGCCGTTCCTGGCCCAGTACCCTACCGCCGGCAACATCAACGGCTCGCCCAAGACCCGCGCCAACAAGTTCCTGGTCAACAGCCGGCTCGACATCACCGACGACTTCAACATCTACGGCAACGCGGCCTACGTCAAGAAACAGGTCGACAGCTTCGCCAACTACCGCACGCCGTACTGGCGTCCGACCGACTTCGGCCTGCTGCATGCGCCGGGCACGCCGTACGTCGGCTACGGCCCCCAGTTCATCGGCAAACTGGACGACTACAACGCTACCCTGGGCGCCAAGTTTACCGTGGGCGACTGGAACGGCGACGTCAGCGTGACCATCGGCGGCAACAAGCAAGCCTATGAAGTGCACAACTCGCTCAACCGCGGCATCGAAAACGCGCGCGTCGACGACATCGCCGCGGGCAAGACACCCGGCCCGCGTTCACCCACCAGTTTCGAAGCCGGCGGCACGCGGTTTCGCCACACGGTGGTCAATGCCGACGTCTCCAGGCAGGTCAGCGATGCCATCAACGTGTATGCCGGCACCGAACTGCGCAGGGAAAAGTATGATGTCATCGCCGGCGAATTCGCATCCTACACGGCGGGCGGCGCCGATTCGTACGCCGGCAACCTGCCGGAAAACGCCCTCTCGGCCGACCGCAAGAACTACGGTGTGTACGGCGGCAGCATGTTCGACATCACCAAGCAGTGGCTGGTCGACCTGACCGGCCGCTACGAAAAATACAGCGACTTCGGCAACGCCACCGTCGGCAAGCTGAGTACCCGCTACAAGGTCAGCGACCTGGTTACCCTGCGCGGTTCGTTCTCGAGCGGCTTCCGGGCACCGTCGCTGCACCAGATCTACACCCAGAAGAAGCAGTACTCCTTCGTGGCCGGTTCGGGCATCCAGGTATCGGGCCTGACCAACAACCAGTCGGACGAAGCGCGCGCGCTCAAGGTGCCGCAACTGAAAGCGGAAAAGTCGAAGAACCTGACCCTGGGCCTGGGCCTGACGCCGGACGCCAACACCAGCATCACGCTCGACTACTATCACATCGCGCTGAAAGACCGCATCATCCTGGGCAAGGAAATCGCGCCGACGGGCGATGCGACCCAGGAACTGGACAAGATCCTCGCCGCCGGCGGCGTGGTCTCGCTCAGTTTCTTCGCCAATGCGCTCGACAGCCAGACCTCGGGGATCGACTATGTGCTCAGCCGCAGAAATATCCCGGCCATGAACGGCAAGCTGGCGGTGAACCTGTCGGGTAACTACACGCTGAAAAACGAGCGTGACGGCGGCATCAACAACCCGCCGGCGATCGCCGCCGCGCGCCAGTCGGTGCTCGACGCGACCCAGGAAGCGCTGATGTTCACCTCGCGTCCGAAGCACAAGACCGTGCTTGGCCTCGATCTGGATTACAGCAAGTTCAACTTCTCGCTCAACAACACCTTGTACGGCCCGACCCAGTTCCGCAATGCGGGCCTGGACCAGAACCTCGAGCTCAAGTTCAAGACCCGCAACCTGACCGACTTCGCGCTCAACTACCAGCTGAGCGACAGCATGACGTTGACGTTCAACGTCAACAATATGTTCGATGTGTTGCCGAAGTGGGAATTGAAGCCTGTCAACGATACGGCCAAGGGGAACGACATTTTGAACAGCACGGCCCGGGATCCGAAGACCGGGATGACCCCGCGCGAAACCCAGGTCAACCTGATCACGTTCAACGGGCGCTATCCGATCGTGACCTACGATGGCTCGCATTTCAGCCAGTTGGGACGCATGTACAATATGTCCTTGAACGTGCGGTTTTGATGGGATGTTGAGGTCGCCCGTCGGCACGGTCCTGTTGATCGTGCCGGCGCGCGAGCAGTTGCGCACGACGCATCGGCGCCGGTCAGCGTTTCCCCAATCGACCGGCAACTTGCCCACTGACTCGGACACCCATGACAGCCCGTCCCCACAGCGAGCATCTTGCCGCAAACGGTCCATGTGACAAATACGACTTGATGCGTCCAGAGGGAGTTGGCGCCGCACCAGTGTATGCCGCAATGAGATCGGATGGAGCAGACCAGATTGCCGCAATTCGGATGTTGAGACAAGTCTACGGCTTGACGCTGACAGAGGCGAAAAAGGTCTGTGTCGAAGTTGATACCGGTCGATCAATCGAGCATTTTCAGCACGGCTTGGTGCAAGAAATTCTCAAGGTGCTCGACGATATTCCGAAAAAATAGCAGGTGAACCGACAAGGCGGATCGCATAGCGATAGCGCACGCAATACAGGCCGGCGCGTCCGTCAACGCCCTCCCGGGCCTCCTAGGCCGCCGCCACGCGCCAGTACACGGCATCGTTGGCACAGGCCCCCGCGTCGATACGCAGGCGTGGCGATTCGTGCACCGACACAGGCTGCTCATCACCGAGCAGGCTCACCATCGCCGGCACGTCGATGCCATTGATCGCGGCCTGAAAGCGGCGGATCAGTTCGCGGCAGAGTTTCTCGCTTGCCGGCGTTTCCCGATCATCCTCACGCAAGCGCCGCCGCGCACGAGCCAGGTACTGGCGCGCATTCACGGCATTGGTGCCGAGCGCGGCGGCGATGTCGGCATGCTCGCACTCAAACACCTCATGCAGGACCAGGGCCAGGCGCTCGGACGGCGACAGGCGCGACAGCATGCGGGCCAGCGCCTCGCCCAGTTCGGCGCGCCTCAGCAAGCCATCCTCCGGTGTTGCGGGTGGCACAGCGGGCGCCAGTTCCATGGCGGCGCTTGCCGCCACAGACTCGCGGGCACGCTTGCGCAGGCGGTCGATTGACTGATGCCGCACGACCGTGGTCAGCCACGCCGCCGGCGTTGCCACCGCTTCCTGTTCGGCATCGCGCCACTTGAGAAAGCAGTCCTGCACGATATCCTCGGCTTCCGCCGCGCTGCCGACGATGCGGCAACTGATCGCTTTCAGGCGCGGCCGTAACTGTTCGAACAGGGCCCCGTCGGCATCGCTCGTGTACGTCATCGGGAATCTCCTTTGTTGGTGCTGGTGCCACATGACGCTCGGCACTGCCCGGATGTGACACGCCCGCACTATCTATTTTTCGTGTCACACCGCACCTGGCCGCAGGCGTCAAGCAAGCGCAATCGACTCCGTGATTCAACTCTACCGCAAAAGGACCAAGATGACTTCCACTTTTCCACACGCGCTCGGCCTGGTGCCCACCGTCATAGAACAAACAGGTCGGGGCGAGCGCGCCTTCGACATCTATTCGCGCCTGCTCAAGGAGCGCGTGATTTTTTTGGTGGGCGAAGTCACCGAGCAATCCGCCAACCTGATCGTCGCCCAATTGCTGTTCCTGGAATCGGACAATCCCGACAAGGATATTTCGCTCTACATCAATTC
This sequence comes from Massilia mucilaginosa, assembly GCF_011682145.1. Taxonomy (GTDB): domain Bacteria; phylum Pseudomonadota; class Gammaproteobacteria; order Burkholderiales; family Burkholderiaceae_D; genus Telluria_A; species Telluria_A mucilaginosa. The sequence continues at coordinate 29,481 of NZ_WHJH01000054.1, read as the reverse complement.
GCCGGGAGGCTCGGTATATGCCGGCATGGCGGTCTACGACACGATGCAGTTCATCAAACCGGACGTCTCGACCCTGTGCACGGGCTTTGCGGCCAGCATGGGCTCGTTCCTGCTGGCGGCCGGCGCGATCGGCAAGCGCTACGCGCTGCCCAATGCCCGACTGATGATGCACCAGCCGCACGGCGGATCGCAAGGCGTGGCCGCCGATATCGAGATCCAGGCGCGCGAAGTGCTGTACCTGCGCCACCGCCTCAACACGATCTATGCCGAACGCACCGGGCGCACACTGGCGCAAATAGAAAAAGATTCGGACCGCGACAATTACATGTCGGCCGACCAGGGGGCGCAATACGGCCTGATCGACCGCGTGCTGCTGACGCGCGGCGAACATGGCGACTGATGATACTACGTGCGCTCCCGGTCGAGTTCGGCCCGCAATTCTTCCTCGGTGGGCAAAACCAGTTTGTATTTGCTGGCGAACAAATGTTCGTTGCCGTGCAAAACAGAGTAGCGCACGATCGACGCGTCCTTGTGGGTGCAGAGGATGATGCCGACCGTGGGATTATCGTCCGGGCCGCGTCTTAGTTCATCGTACATGCGGACATGCATATCCGTCTGACCGATATCCTGGTGGCTCAATTCGCCCCGCTTGAGATCAAAAATGACAAAGCACTTGAGCAAATAGTTATAGAACACCAGGTCGACGTAGAAATCGCGGCTCTCGGTGCTGATGCGCTGCTGGCGTGCGACAAACGCAAAGCCCTTGCCCAATTCGAGCAAGAAGCTTTGAAGCTGATCCATTAATGCATGTTCCAGCTCGCTCTCCACCACGGTACTTGCGGGGAACCCAAGAAACTCCAGTAACACCGGATCGCGCAGAAATTCGCGCGCTCCGCCTTTGAGGGCGGCCACCTTCTCGCTGGCCTCGTGCTTGACGGCTGCGCGATCCTGGCTTGCCAGCAGACGCTCATAGTACAGCGTGCCGATCTGCCGCTCGAGCGCGCGCGAACTCCAGTTCTGCTCGGCAGCCTCGTGCATGTACCATGTTCTGGCAGACTCGCTGTCGACGCGCAACAGCGTACGGTAATGTGTCCAGCTCAATTCGCGACGCACTGCGTCCCGAATCGGAAATGCCAAGAAAAAGCCGCGCATGTGACGCAAATTGCTAACGTCGAATCCTTTGCCAAACTCGGCGGTCAACGCCTTGGCCAATTCCGGCAAGAGGCGCTGTCCATAGGTGGCTCGCGCCGCACCGGCTTGCTCGAATTCGACGATATGCCGTCCCATCTCCCAGCAGGTTTGCACCTGAATCGTATCGACGGTTCGCAGCGAGCGCTGACGTGCTTGGCGGATCAGTTCGCCAAGTTCGGATAACAATCCTGGGAGATCGGGTTCCGCCCGTGAAAATAGAGTTGGTTCTCTCATGTCATTGATTCCCCAAGAGATCATGCAGGTGGACGAGTTCACAACGTACTGAGTGTTCGACACCTCCCAGCGGCTTTTGTTCCGTTAGTGATCTCTTAAGATGTAGCGAGATGTTCAATGCCGGTTCAATTCCTCAAGCAACATCTTTGGTGTCAGGTCTGACATTCGGACACGAACTCATCCAGGCGCCGCAATCCGCACCACGAAGCGGCAACCATGCCCGTCCGGGCCAGGCGCCAGCGTGACCGTGCCGTTCATGCGCAACGCGGCCTGTCTGACGATCGCCAAGCCGAGGCCCGTGCCGGTCGTGTCCTGCGACCTGGCGCGGTAAAAGCGCTCGAACACATGCGCCAGGTCCGCCGCCGCAATACCCGGTCCGTCATCGGTGACGACGAGCGTCAGGTAACCGTCGTCCTTAGCCAGTTCGACGACAATATTGGCGCCGGCCCTGGCATAGCGCAGCGCGTTATCGAGCAGGTTGGCCAGGATCGATTGAAACGCATGCACCTCCAGTGAGAACGGCAAGCGCTCGGGCGCCTCCAACGCCAGTTCGATATCATTGTCCATTGCTGTCTGCGCCGCCCGCGCCAGTTCGTGGCGCACCAGATGGGCGACGTCGATGACGCTGGTGTCGCCAATGCGCGTACCCTCCACCCGAGCCAGTTGCAGCAACTGCGCAATCAGGTGCGATGCGCGCGCAATCGCATGATCGAGATGGCGCTGCGCCTCGCGCCGCCCCTGCGCTTCGGGCTCGATGGCCAGTACGTGCGCCTGAACCGAAATGACCGCCATCGGCGTGCGCAGTTCATGCGCGGCGTCCTGGACGAAGCCATGTTCGCGCGCGATCTTTTCGCGCAGTTGCGCAAGCAGGCGGTCCAGCGCGCCCGCCAGCGGCCTAAGCTCGGCATACTTCGGATCGACGCCGGTGGGCGACATGTCGTCGGTGCCGCGCGCGGCGATCCGTTTGCTCATTTGCCGCAGCGGGCGCATGCCGCGCGAGACGGCAATCCAGACCGGCAGCAGAATGCAGGGAAAGGCGATCAGCAGGTAATAGACCAGGTCGCGCGCGATCGAGAGCAGCAAAAAGCTATCCGCCACCCTCGACCCGGCCACCGTGACCGACCAGCGCCCGGCCGTGCCCTTGAAAACCCGGAACGACCTGCCACCCACGCGCACCGTGCTCATCGCGCCCGCGTCGCCGCCCAGCAGTGCGGAGCCGCCCGCGGGGGATGAATACAAGCGGGTTCCATCCTGAGCGTTCAGCTGGATCAGCATGATTGCCGGAATGTCGTAGGCGCGGTACAACTGCTCGATCTGCTCCGACGTGGCAGCGGCGACGGCGCGTGCTTCTCCCGCATTGTCGAGCCGCGCCAGCGATGCGGACAGTCCCAGTCCGACGTCCTGGATGCTCTTGTCGCTGATGGCCGGATCTGTCGCGCCCATGTACATCACCGCCGACAACAACATCCAGGCGATGAAGAACGCCATCATCAGCGCCAGAACCACGCGCCCGACCAGCGTAGGGCGCAGGATCTTCAGCATCGGACCAGCATGTAGCCGACCCCGCGCACGGTGCGGATCCGATGGCCGCCGATCTTGCTGCGCAAGTTGAAGACGTGCACATCGATCGCGCCGAAGTTTACCGGCTCGCCGAGCGGTTCGAGACGCTCGGACAGCGCGCTTTTCGACACCACCACGCCCGGTTCGCGCGCCAGTTCGAGCATCAGCTGGAATTCGCGGCGCGACAGCTCGACGGGACTGCCCGCCAGCCGCGCCAGATAGGACTTCGGTTCCAGTTCCAGGTCGCCGATGGTCCACACTTGCCAGGACTGCTGCGCGTAACGCCGCAGCACGGCGCGCATGCGCGATGCCAGTTCCAGCGTGGCGAACGGCTTGACGATGAAATCATCGGCACCGCCGTCGAGCCCCGCCAGGCGCTCCTCCAATGCGGCGCGTGCCGTCATGATAATGATGGGGATTGCCACCCCGGCGCCGCGCCAGCGGGCCAGCAGTGCTCGCCCATCGCCGTCCGGCAGCGACAGGTCGAGCAGGATGCAGGCGTAATGGAGGCCCTCGAACGAGCGCGGCGCGTCGACGGCCTGGCGCAGCCATTCGCTGCTGAAGCCTTCCAGCTTGAGCGCTTTTTGCAGTGCCCGACCGAGGTCGAGATCGTCTTCAATAATCAGTATGTGCATCGCGCATGCCAGGTGTGCCTGTCTTAAGATTTGCAAAAGATTGGGATTGCGATAATGGCTTTTCACTTTGAACTGACCAAGGAATCGCATGACATTCTTATCGTACTTACCCCACCCGGCGCGTTTCGCATCCGGCGTCGCCGTCACCGCCCTGTTGGCCGGATGCGGCGGCGGCAGTGGCGGCCAGGCGGCGTCGAACGCCGGCAAACCGCTCAGTTGCGTGGCACAGAAGCCCGGTGCACCGCTGGCCGAATTGCTCGCCTGCAGCGGAGAGCTGAATCGCAGAATCGACGCCGCCATGGTGCCCTTCATGGCGGCGAACGGGATCACCGCAGCCACGGTGGCAGTGGCCAGGGATGGCGTCATGATCGCCGAGCGTGGCTACGGCCATCGCGACAGCGCGCGCCAGGTTCCCCTGCCGGCCGATGCCATGTTCATCACCGCCAGTATCGTCAAGCCGGTCACCGCCGCCGCGATCCGGACCCTGGCGCGCGAGGGCAAACTAGCTCTCACCGACCACGTGTTTTGTACCGGCTCGAACGCCCCGTGCTGGCTGGCGCGCGAGCTGCTGCCCGCCGCGCCGGATGCGCGGATCGCCGCGATCACTATCGAGCAACTGCTGGAGCATCAAGGTGGCTGGGATGCCGACATCAGCGGCGATCCGAGCATGTCGGAACCCGAGATCCGGGAATCGCTCGGCTTGCCGGCGCCACCGTACAAGGACGACGTCATTCGCTTTGTCATGCGGCGCCAGCTCGATTTCACTCCCGGCACAAAGACGGCCTACGCGAATTTTGGCTATCTGCTACTTGGACAGATCATCGAAAAGGCATCCGGATCGGCCTATATACAGTACCTTCAAGACAAGATCATGGGGCCGATCGGCATTCCGAAGACCGACTTCGAGGGCATGCGCTCGCTGATGCGCGATCGTCACCCGCGCGAACCGGACTACATCACGACGCTGACCGCCCCCAGCGTCTTCGTACCCGGCACCACCGTCCTGGCGCTCGACGGCGCAATCCGGGCCGAAAACTGGGCTGCGGCCGGCCAGGTGATCGCAACGGCGAAGGCGATGACGATATTCGCGGCGCACTACAGCGTTCCGGGCGGCGCGCCGCTGGCCGGCACCAGGAAAAGTGGTGGGTTCAGCGGCGCCGATCCCGGCGTGGCAACCTTACTGCGCCAACTCCCGTCCGGCATCAGCTACACGGTGATGATGAACAAGCTGGACGAGAACCATTCATCCGGCGACGCTTCGTACCAGGGCCAGGCTTTGCTCCGCATCGAGGCGGCACTCACCGAGGCGGGCCTGTAGCCTAAGCCGCTCTACGCTGGTAAAACCCTTCCAGCTCGCTGCTGACCAGCGCCTGCCCATGCTCGATCACGTAGTCCTGGAAGGCCGCCGCGACCTTCGGAATCGGCTGGCCGGCCAGGTGCATCACCTGCCAGTCGGCGTCCACCGGATTGCCCTTGAGCGGCAACATGCGCAGCAGGCCCGATTTGAATTCGAGCGCGCACGCGTGCACCGACAGGAAACCCACGCCCAGCCCGGCCGACACCATGCGCTTGATCGCCTCGTTGGACGAGACTTCGGAACCGAAATTGAGCGCGTGCCCGCCCTCCTTGAACAGGCGCTCGACGGCGGTGCGGGTACCCGAACCGCGTTCGCGCACCAGCAGGTTGGCGCCCACCACGTCGGCCAGGGTCAGCTTCCTTTTCTTCATCAGCGGATGATCGGCGCTGGCCACGAAACCCATCGGATGACGCGCAAAGCGCGCCGCATTGGTGCGCAGTTCGCGCGGCGGCGTGCCCATGATGGCCACGTCGATCTCCTGGCGCGCCAGCATGTTGACGATTTCGACCCGGTTGCCCACCTGGAGCTTGAGGCGCACGTCGGGCCGCTCGAGCGTGAACGGCACCAGCAGCGGCGGCAGCAAATGTTCGGCCGTGGTGACCGCGCCGATGCGCAGCGTACCGCTGGTGACGCCGTGCAGCGCCGCCAGCTCGTCGCCCGCATGCTCCCACAGGCGCAGGATGCGCTCGGCGAAATCCACCATCACCTCGCCCGCCGCCGTCAGTTGAATGCCGCGCCCGTCCTTGCGCGTGAGCGCGACGCCGGTGATGTTTTCCAGCGTGCGCAGTTGCAGCGATACCGCCGGCTGCGTCACGTGCATGGCCTCCGCCGCCTTCGACACGCTCTCGTGGCGGGCCACGAGGACCAGGGACTGGAGCTGGCGAAAGCTGGCGTGATACATAAGCTATTCCCTATCGATTGGTAAGTTACGCGACAAACCCTGAAGCCACGCCATGATAGACCAGTTGGCGCGGCCGGGTTCAGAACGCGTAGTTCACCGTCACGGCCAGCAGCGGCGCCGTCTTGCGCTTGGCCAGCGGGCTGTCGGCGGCGTCGCCGACCAGGCTGACCACGCCGACCATCGAATTCACCGACCAGTTCTTGTTCAACTTGCGCTGCGCGTTCACGCCCACGTTCACATGCGAAAAACCGGCCTTGGTGTCGTAGCGCTTGTAGCCGGAAGCGGCGCTCTGGGCCGCGGTCACGCCGTAGAACGCCTGCATGTTCTTCCTGTCGCTGTAGGTGGCCGACGCGAACACGCCCAACTGGTAGTTGTCGTTCTTGAACAACGGTGCCTGCGCGCCGAGTTCATAGCTGTTGCCGCGCTCGCGGTGGCTCAAGGCCACCATGGCGCGCAAGCCGACCCCGATGCCGCCGTCGAATTCATAGCCCACGCCGAACGCGCCGATCGCCGACGACTTGATTTCGCCCATGCCCTTGAGCGCATCGGAGCCTTTGGACAGCCCATGATCGCGATCGCTGCGGCTGCCGGCCACTCCCAGGGCGCCGCTCAGGGAGACCTTGCCGACCATGGTCTTGTAACCGATGCCGCTTGAGGTGCTGGCGAAAAAGCCGCTGGCATGCTGATAGTCGGCCACGATGACCGGCACCGCCCGGCGCTTGTCGCCGCCCAGGTATTCGGGCACCAAGGCCACGCCCAGCCCCACGGTCATGGTCGACTGGTCAGGCGGGGTGTCGGCCACCAGTTTTTGGGCGTGAACGGCAGGTGCGAGAGCGCTGAGCAGGAGGATGGCGGCGGCGGATAAACGTGGCATGTGATGGTCCTTGAGAGTGAAAATGAGTGCCGTTTGCTCGGAATGTTGAAACGACGGGCCGGAGTGTCGCAACGATTCCGCAACAGCACCATCGAATCCTCCCGCGTACCGGAAACCGGCCTGAAACGTAGCGTCAAAGGATACTTTCGGCCACGGCAGGCGATACCGGCGGCGCGCGGCCCCATGCATATGTATTAGTCAAAGCTTATGGATATGGATAAATCTCTGATTTTTCTTTTGTGTTCAAGCGCTCTATATTGACAGCTGGTTAACGCCCATTCACATCGCGACACCTACAGGAGGAGACACCATGGAAACCATCGTCATCGTCGGCGGCGGCGCCGGAGGACTGGAGCTGGCGACCCGGCTCGGCAACAGCGCAGGCAGGAGCGGGCGCGCGCGCGTCGTGCTGGTCGACCGCTGGCCGGCCCATTTCTGGAAGCCCCTGCTGCACACGGTCGCCTCGGGCAAGCACGATCCGCAGGTGATGGCGATCGACTACGCGGCCCAGGCGGCCGAACATGGCTTCGAATTCGCGCGCGGCGAAGTGCTGGGCGTGGACCGCGAGGCGCGCCGGGTGCTGCTGGCGCCGTGGATCGCCGACGATGGCGCCGAAGTGCTGCCGGCGCGCTCGATCGGCTACGACAAACTGGTGCTGGCCCTGGGATCGGTAACCAACTTCTTCGGCGTGCCCGGCGCCGAGCAGCACGTGCTGACGCTGGACGACGTGGCGCAGGCCGAAACGTTCCGCCGGCGCTTCATCGACGGCTGCATCCAGGCCAGCGCGCGCCAGGCGGCCGGTGCGCAAAACCCCGGCATCGACATCGTGATCGTCGGCGGCGGCGCCACCGGAGTGGAACTGGCGGCCGAATTGAGCCACAGCGCCCGCACGCTGGCCAGGTACAACGTGCACGCGATGGACCCGGTGCGCCATGTGCGCATCCGCATCCTGGAACGCGGCTCGCTGCTGCTGCCGCATCTGCACCAGCGCCAGTCCAAGCGCGCCGCGCGCCACCTGCGCGCGCTCGGGATCAAGGTCCTGCTCGATACCGCCGTGGCGCGGGTCGACGCCGGCGCGGTGGTCGACACCGAGGGCTGCGTCTATCCGTCGGCGATCACCTTGTGGGCCGCCGGCGTGGAGGCGCCGCCGCTGTGCGCCACGCTCGGATTGAGCACCAACCGCCTGCGCCAGATCGCGGTGGCGCCGTCGCTCCAGGCGCTGGACGATGCCAGCGTGTATGCGATCGGCGACTGCGCCAATTTTGTCTGCCCGATCCTCGGCAAGGTGCCGCCGCGCGCGCAGGCCGCGCACCAGCAAGCCGTGTACCTGGCGCAGGTGCTGGGCCAGGCCTCGCCTTTGAGCGCGCCGTTCGCCTACCGCGATTACGGCTCGCTGGTGTCGCTCGGACCACTGGCGGCGGTGGGCGTGCTCACGCACGCGTCGGGACGAAAATACGCGGTCGGCGGCGCGCTGGCGCGGCTCCTGTATAGCCTCATGTACCGCAAGCACCAGGTGGCACTGCACGGGGTGGTGCGCATGTCGGCCCAGACGGTGGCCGACTGGATTCGCGAGAAGCTCTCGCCATCGGTCAGGCTGCACTGAGCGGGACCGGGGCCGCCGCTGCGCCGGTCGTGCGTTTGCGTCCACACGCGGCGCTGTTTTTTCGGTCGCTCCCACTTGCAGGCGCGTTGTCATGGTAGCATCGCGGGCGATAATAACTGCGGAGGCGATGATGGCAAACAGGCTGATTGGAACGGTGGCTGCACTGTTGGTGGCGACGCTGCTGTCCGGCTGCGACACGATGACGCCCGACGAATGCAAGTCGGCCAACTGGAACGACATCGGCATGCGCGATGGCCTGGCCGGAAAGACCATGTCGGTGCTGAACGACCATGCCAAGTCCTGCTCCAAGGCCGGAACGGCTGTCGATTCCGCCAACTACATCGCAGGCCGCGAACGCGGCTTGCGGACCTTTTGCCGGCTCGAGAACGCCGCGCCGCTTGGCCTGAACGGCAGCGCGTACGCCGGTGTCTGCCCCGCGCCGCTCGACTTCGAATTTCGCCGCCGCCATCAGGCCGGCTACGCCGTGTACACCTTGCGCAGCCAGGTCGACGGCTTGGACAGCCGCGGCGAGCGTTTGCAGCGCCGCCTGCGCGAGGCCGACAAGGACGAAGCGAAGCAGCTGGCCGCCAGCGACAAGGACGACGAGCGCAAGCGCATTCGCAGGGAGTTCGACGAACGCCGGCGCGACGTGCGCAATGAGCTGCGCGATATCGACCGCAACCTGCAAGGCACGCGCGACGCCCTGCGCTCGGCCGAATATTCGCTCGACACCATGCGCTGAAAAGACCACCGGCGGCGCCTTGCACGGCGCCGCGCCGCATTTCGCGCCATCCCGCTGCATTTCGCGCCGTTTTCCCGCATTTCGTCGCATGCCTCCCCGACCCGCCTGCGTTGTCGATAAAGTCACTTCATCGCAACCACGAACTCACCGGAGAACACCATGCGCCACCTGCCCGCCACCGCCTTCTGCGCCTGCGCCCTGCTGACCGCCTCCCTGGCCAGCGCCGCCAGCCTCACCATCCGCATCGACGACGTGCGCAGCGCCGACGGCACCCTGCAGGTCGCCCTGTACGACTCGGCCGGCACCTTCCTCAAAAAATCCGTCAGCGCGGCCGGCGAAAAAGCCGTCAAGGGCAGTACCACCATCATCGTCAAGGACCTGCCAGCGGGCGACTACGCCTACGCCATTTTCCACGATGCCAACGGCAATGGCAAAATGGATGCCAACATGATGGGCATCCCGACCGAGGACTATGCATTCAGTAACAACGCCTTCGGTAAAATGGGGCCGCCCAAGTTCGACGATGCCAAATTTACCCTGCCAGCGGCCGGCCTGGACGCCACCGTCAGCCTGAAACACTAAGCCGGAGAACGCCATGCAACGCCGCACCTTCCTCACTTCCGCCGCCAGCCTGGCCGCCCTCGGCCTCGTTCCCGGCAGCGCCCTGGCCGATGCCGCCACCTACGAGCGCTTCCACGCGGCGCTCAAGCGCGACCCCAGCCTCGCGGTGTACGCCGACACCGTCGGCCGGCAGTCCGGCGCGGCGCGGGTCGTGGGCCGCATCCCGCAAGACCTGAACGGCGTCTTCTTCCGCAACGGCCCGGGGCGTTTTGAACTGGGCGGCGAGCGCCATCACCACTGGTTCGACGGCGACGGCTTCGCCCAGCGCTGGCAGATCGCCGACGGCAAGGTAAGCCACATCGGCAAATTCGTCGAGACCGAACGCTTCGGCGAAGAAAATGCCGCCGGCCAGTTTCTCTACCCCTCCTTCGGCACGCATGTCGGGCGGCGCGGCGTGAAAACCAACGACACCATGAACGCGGCCAACACCAACCTGCTGCCGTTCAATGGCCGCTTGTACGCTCTGTGGGAAGGCGGCTCGGCCATCGAGGTCGATGCGGCTACTCTGGCCACGGTCGGCATCAAGACCTGGAACGAGGACATGAAGTCGATGCCGTTTTCGGCCCATCCCAAGATCGACCCGGATGGCGGCATGTGGAATTTCGGCGCCCTGCCCGGCGGCGAGCGCCTGGCCCTGTACCGCATCGGCGCCGGCGGCCAAGTGCTCAAGACCGCCATGGTCAAGGTGCCGCAACTGGCGATGGTGCACGACTTCGTGGTCAGCGCCAATCACCTGATCTTCCTCATTCCCCCGTACGACATGGTGCGTGCCGACGACCAGAGCTTCGCCGAACAGCATCACTGGGCCGGCAGCGGCGCCAGCGCGCGCCCGCTGCGGGTGGTGGTGGTATCGAAAGCGACGATGGAAGTGCGCCAGGTGTTCGAGCTGCCGCCGCACATGGTTTTCCACTTCGGGAATGCGTTCGACGACGGCGCCACCACCCGCTTCGACGTGGTGCTGCACGAGGGCGACGCGCTGCGCGACGTCGGCCGGGTGATGAGCGGCGAACGGCAGAAAAACACCGCCACGCGCAGCTTTGCGGCCCAGGTCACGCTCGACTACGCGAGCGGCCGGGCCAGCACGGCGCGCTTGTTCGGGGCCAGCGAGTTCCCGCGCGTGATGCCGCACGTCGTGTCGAGCCGACACCGCCAGCTAGCGCTCATCAGCAGCTCGCCGCGCAACGCCGAGATCGTTCTCGACACCGTCAACCTGGTCGGCACCGACACCGGCAAGGCCGACAGCTACCGTTTCGACGCCGGCTGGCAGGTGGAAGAACACGTGCTGGTCCCGCGCGCCAACGCCCGTTCGGAAACCGACGGCTACCTGGTCGGCGTGGCGCAGGACACCCGGCGCGGACAGACCGTGATGACCGTGTTCGACGCCGCCCGCGTCACAGCCGGCCCGCTGGCGCTGGCACGCCTGCCCTACCGCGCGCCGCACTGCTTCCACGGTAATTTTCTGGCGGCTTGATGAACGCAAACAAACCTCCCGCGCATACGTCGTCACACCCGCTCGACGCGATCCCGCTGTTCCGGCGCTGGCCTTGTTCGCCGTGGCGCGACGTGCTCTATACAGGCATCTGGAACTTCATGATCGCCCTGTTCCTGACGGCGGCCAACATGCTGTTCAAGGGCCAGCACCACGGCTTCCTCGACTTTTTCGGGCCGACGCTGGTGATCTCGAACGTGGTCGGCTACCTGATTCACGCGGTGCTGAGCGGCGGCGATTATGTGCTGCGCGGCTGGCCGTCGCGCCTGGCCGGACCGGCGCGCGTGGCGTATTTCTTCACCACTGTCGGCCTGTGCGTGGTCGCGGGCATCGTCATCGGTTCGGGACTGCTGCAGGGGGTCAATCCGCTGCGCTTCCTGAGCGGCGGCGCGAACCTGGCGCCGCTGCTGCCGTTCGCCCTGTTCGCGGCGCTGATCATGGTCGTTGTCCTGGTCAGCGGCGAACGCCGCATCGCCACCGAAACGCTGGCCGCGCGCCATGGCGAACAGATTGCCAGCGCCGCCCAGCTGCTGGCCGAAGCCCGCCTGCGCGCCCTGCAAGCGCAGATCGAGCCGCATTTTTTGTACAACACCCTGGCCACCGTGGTCGGTCTGATCGAGACGCATCCCGTCCAGGCGCGCCACATGCTCGAACGCTTCATCGACTACCTGCGCGCCAGCCTCGCCGCCAGCCGCGCCGACCAGGCCACCCTGGGCGCGGAACTCGACCTGGCGGCCGCCTACCTCGACGTACTGGCGGTGCGCATGGGCGCGCGTCTGTCGTACCGGATCGAAGCGGACGGCTGCCGCGACATCGCCATGCCGCCCATGCTGCTGCAACCGCTCATCGAAAACGCCGTCGCGCACGGGCTTGAACCGAAGGTCGACGGCGGCCGGATCGTCATCCGCGCCACCTGCCGCGACGAGCTTCTATGCATCGAAGTGAGCGACACCGGCGCGGGGCTGGGCAATGCCCCGCCCAAGCCGGGCGGCGGGGTCGGACTATCCAACCTGCGCTCGCGCCTGCGCAGTGTGTACGGCCCTTCGGCTCAGGTACAATTGCTCGAAAATGAACCCTGCGGGATTACCGTGCGCCTGCTGCTGCCACTGAAAGAGACGCTGCCATCGACCATCCACGCGCCCTGATAGCGGACGACGAACCGCACCTGCTCGACTACCTGCAAACGCAACTGGCCACGGCCTGGCCGCAGCTGCGCATCGTCGGCAAGGCCGGCAACGGCATCGAAGCGCTGCGCCTGATCGACGAACTGGCGCCCGACGTGGTCTTCCTGGACATCCAGATGCCCGGCCTGACCGGCCTTGATCTGGCACAGCGCCTGACCAGCGACGGCAACGCGCCGCACATCGTTTTTGTCACCGCCCATCACGAATACGCGGTGGACGCCTTCGAGCACGCGGCGCTCGACTACCTGCTCAAACCGACCACGGTGGAGCGCCTGGCCAAGACCGTCGCCAAGCTCACACTGGCGCTGCGCGCGCCGGCGCCGGCGGTGGCGCCGGACGCCCTGCGGGCGCTGCTGCAGCAACTGGCCGCGCCCATGCCGCTCGCGGCCGCGCCGGCGCCCGCGCCCCTGCAATGGATCCGCGCCGCGCATGGCGACGAAACGCGCCTGATCGCCATCGACGAAGTGATTTACTTCCAGAGCAACGACAAATACACCAGCGTGTTTTTGCAGGAAGGCGAATGCCTGATCCGCACGCCGCTCAGCAAACTGCGCGAGCAGCTCGACGAAGCGCGCTTCTGGCAGATTCACCGCAGCGTGATCGTCGCCGCCAAGTCGGTGGCGGGCACCCACACCGACTTCCGCGGCCGCCTCGTGGTCAAGCTCAAGGAGCGGCGCGAACAGCTCACCGTCAGCCGCAATTACGCCGAGCAGTTCAAGCAGATGTAGCGCCAGGCGCGCAAGATCAGCCCCCGCTTTCGTTCCAGTTCGAACTGGGGGCGACACCGTCGCTGAAACAGTACTCTTTTCCTTTTCCAAAATTTACGGAACCCAGGAAGATCGTCCGAAGACACGGGAACACGCGCCCAGGCCGATGACATCGCCAGGCCGCGACCGCCGACACCGATGCTTTCAGCACGGTGCGATGCTGAACCAGCCCAAGCCGGAGTCCGGCAGGTCGGGGACGATTTGGCGAAGTTGCCCGAGCGCAGCCGTTCGGACGAAGCTGCGCTCGGTCAGCGACCGGATCTCTGCCACGTTCGACCCGGTAGCGAATTGGTAGAACAGAATACCCACGGGGGTATCGATGTCGTCACCTTTGACGTTGTCGACGGTCGCCGGGAAGTCCTCATAGTTCCACACAGTGGTGATTCGATGATCGGGACTGACCCTGCAAACTTCGTAGTGCGGCGGTAACGTGTGCATGCCCCCCGGCACGGGGAACTGGCGCACCCCGCGGTAGAGCACGAGCAGATCGTCATGCGCAGCCATGCCGGTCCAACTCTCGTTCCAGATACGGCTTCCGACGACTGTGCCGCGACGCAGCAATGACACCGTACTGGTCGGCTGCGGGCCGGGCGTCGTCGTCAGCCAGGCATGTGCGCGCGGCAATCCCAGCAGCTTGTCCGGGTGCGCGAGCGCGACGTGCGACCGCCACCACACGATAAGCGTTCCATCAGACTCTAGCTGGCCGAAACCGACCGTGCTGCGTCCGCCGGACAGAGCGCTGGTCAGAAGCAGCTCACCGTTGCCATCGACAGCCACGCGCGTCCAGCCCGGGTGCGCCCCGGCTGGGTAAGTCTTTGCCTGTACGAAGCGGAAGTCAGGGGCGATCCTCCCCGTTGCTGCTCGGCCGTCCTCGTCAAGAAACAGCAGCCATCCATCCTGGGTGGCACGATGCACACCGCTCCAGTGCCCGAACGTGCCAGGCGAGTAGACGTGCGCAAAGTTCAAGCCATCAGCGTTGAGCAGTCCGATGGCGGCCGCACTGCGGATCCGACCATCTGGACCGCCGTGGAGGCCATAGAAAAAGAGCCGCGAGACGCGCAGTGGCGGCAGCCGCTCGAATCGCGGTCCCCGTATCTGTGACACATCTGCCATGTTCAAACTCCTCGAGTTCGTATTTTCCGGTAAGCCGCTCGTAAAGCGGGCCTGAGACAGAATCGCAAGGCTTCCTTGCTTAATCCCTTTCAGTCTGCCCCTTTCGGCGGTGCTGTGCTTGTCGATCATCAGCGCGGCGGCCACCGATGCCGTTGCGATGCACGCTCGCAGGCATTTTGTTTCACTGTCCCAAATATGGATCCACCCTACCGGCTAACTCGCTCTTCCTCATTGCCTCAAAATATGCGCTGCGGCCGGATCGGATTCGGCTGACGCCCTCGGGCTTTTCCATCTTCGGCTAACGCCGCACGGGCGCGTGCCGGGCGTTAAAAATCAATACCAACAGTCGTTGAAAAGTCGATGATGTCAGCACAGGAATCGCACGCATCAGGGGGTTGTTGCTTGAGTTTCCAGTGCCACAGGCGGGCACGGCACGTACTTTGCGTCTGCTTGTTCAACCGCGTCAAGCGGTTAGGATAATTAGCGGCGCGATAGCGCTCCGTGCAGAATGGCTGGCGTCGACACCTACACGGAAAGTTAGAGAGCGGCGGAAAGTGTCATGCAAACGATTTTCACTTTGGAAAAATGGAGGGACGCAGCATGGCCGAAATGACGCGCAAGGAATTTGTCTTGGCAATGATCAGTGCGGGAGATCATCCTCGACTCTCGGGACTGGACCTGGCTGGGCTCAACCTGAACACGCTGGATCTCGCTCGGGTCAATTTGAGTCGGGTGCAACTCCAAGGCGCCCACCTCATTAGCACGCATCTCGACGACGCAACGTTTGATGACGCAAATATGCAGGGAGCAATCTTGAGCGGGGCAAGTCTCAACGGCGCCCGACTCGCTCGCGCCATGATGGCCTACGCGAGTTTTTCTGGAGCAAAGCTGACCAACGCCGACCTCAGAAAATCTTCTTGTCAGCATGCTGTTTTTTCGAACGCTGACCTTACGGGGGCTAAGCTGACCAATGCGAGCCTGACGCGTGCAAATCTGAGCGGGGCAAACCTTACCGGTACGAATCTGACGAATGCAGACCTTTTTGAAGCGAATCTCTTGAACGCCAACCTCACGGATGCGGACCTTACCGGTGCCGATCTCACCCGTGCGACCATGCCCGATGGCTCGATTCACCTCTAGCAAGCCGGCCGACAGCGGCCATGCCGCCGCTACCGCTCGCCGGACCGCACACGTACTGCGGATGAATGTGGTGCAGCAGGCAATTCATAGGCCTTTGCCCTTCAGCGCGCCAAACGAGAGGCGCCTCTCGGCAATAAGACTCGGCCGCATGACGGAAAAACTGGTACCTGAAGCGCGTGTCCGCGACAAGGCGGAGCATCCGCTGCACGTCGTGTAGACCGCTTAGCAGGTCAACGTCGGGACGCGCGCTCTGCGAAGACTTCCTTTGCCGCGAACAGGCCGTTGAGCGCCGCAGGAAAGCCCGCGTACAAGGCCATCTGCATCATCACCTCCACCACCTCGTCGCGCGTGCAGCCGACATTCAGGGCGCCGTGGATGTGCACCCGCAGTTGCGGCGCCGCCGTGCCGAGTGCGCACAGGGCGGCGATGGTCGCAATCTCGCGCGAGCGCAAGTCCAGCCCCGGACGGGAGTAGATGTCGCCAAATCCGAACTCGATCAGCAGGCGCCCAAAATCGGGCGCGATGCCGGTCAGGCTGGCGATCACTTTTTCTCCCTGTTCGCCATCGATTTCCCGCAGTTTGTCCCAGCCGCGCGTGTATCGGTCGTTGTCCATCGTGCTCTCCTTGTTGTGGTTGATGGAGCGACTGTAAAGCCGGGCGCCGCGACGGTCCAATACCATATTGGTGATACTTTTTCGGTATCGGCAAGGCGCGCATGTTGTGTAGAATGCAAGGGACAACTATTCAACGTCGCCACCAGGAGTCAGTACCGCATGAAGCTACGCCGCGCTTTGCCTTTACAACGCTGGTTTCCATTGAACGTTTCCGGCATGCGCCTATGGCCGGTGCTGGTCGCCGCGCTATGGACCGGATCCGCGCATGCGGCCCAGCCGATGGTGGCGGTGCAATTGAAAGAGGGTGCGCAATCATATTACGGAAGCGGTGCTCTACATCGGCCCGACAACCTGGTCGTTCAACACAGCGCGCGAAGAAGAGGATCTTCCCTCCATCTCGTGCCAATACGTCCTGACCACGCCCAATGACTTATGGAAGCTGATGGATATTCTCGACCGC
Source organism: Massilia mucilaginosa (assembly GCF_011682145.1). GTDB lineage: Bacteria > Pseudomonadota > Gammaproteobacteria > Burkholderiales > Burkholderiaceae_D > Telluria_A > Telluria_A mucilaginosa. The sequence continues at coordinate 12,996 of NZ_WHJH01000054.1, read as the reverse complement.
GCCAAGGTCGTGGCGGACAAGCCGCCGAGAATCCTGAACGCGCGCATCGGTATCTATCTCTACCAGGATAACGGCGCGGTATCGAAACTCATTCTCGCCAATTCGTTCAAGGACGAAGGCGCGCGCGGCCTTTATAACGACGCAACCGGCGTCGTTACCGGTCTCGATTTCGAGCAAGAGTTGCGCGCTTTTGCCCTGACACTGCAACAGACCAAGCCAAACTGGTATTGCGACGGCGAGAAAAGCAGCGTCGCGGCACCTGAGCCCAGGACCGGCAACGAACTGAAATGACAAGGAATAGACGATGGACGCCACCACCCTGACCCTGTTCGTTCCGGCCTGCTTTGCGCTGAACATGGCGCCCGGCCCGAACAACCTGCTTTCGCTGAGCAATGCGACGCGCTACGGCTTTCGCCAGTCGTGCGCGGCGGGACTGGGCCGCCTGCTGGCCTTCGCCGGCATGCTGCTGCTCGCCTCGGCCGGCCTTGCGCTCATCCTGCACACGTCCGAACTGCTGTTCTACGCGATCAAGATCGTCGGCGCCGCCTATCTGTTCTACCTCGCCGTGCAATTGTGGCGCGCGCCCGCAAGCGCGCAGGAAGACACGCACACCCCGGCGGCCGGCCTGTTCGGCCTCGCGCGCCAGGAGTTCCTGGTCGCCGCCGGCAATCCCAAGGCGATCCTGATCTTTACCGCCTTCCTGCCGCAATTCGTCAGCCCCACCGAAGCGTCGGCGCCGCAGTTCGCGGTGCTGGGCGCCTTGTTCCTGCTGCTCGAACTGATCGCGATTGCCGCTTACGCGTACATGGGCGTGCATCTGCGCCGCTGGTTCGCCCGCCCGCGCGGCCAGCGTATCTTCAACCGCGGCTGCGCGCTGCTGCTGGCCGGTGCCGGCGCCGCCCTGCTGGCGGCGCGCCGCGCCTGAGAAGGCTGCCCGCAAACGCAGGTGCTCGTTCAGTCGGTGCCGACGACCGATATACCCAGGTATTTTTGCAGGTCGACCACGCGCGGGCCGACCTGTTCGATGGCTTCGGCCAGGCGCGCACGCGGCACGCCGAATTGGTCGGTCCAGTAAACGAGTTCGGCCTCGACGTTGACGTTGATGCGATCGTAGTCCTGCGGATTCGGTTCAAGCGGATTGTCTGACATGGTGGTTTTCTCCAGTGCGGCGCGGTGTGCGCCCGTGTTCCACAGCTTGCCACCGCGCCGCGCCAGGCTCCGTTCGATGACGCACGCAAAGCGGGCCGCGCGCTTTGCACGATGTTCGATAACTCGGAGTAAGATGTTGCCCACCTCACGCCGCCACGACCGCTCATGCAACGCCTCTTCGTGTTTCTGTTGACTTCCCTTGCGCTGCTGACGCTCAGGATGGACAGCGGCGCCGGCCGCCCTCCCCCTGTTCATCCGGCGCTGGCCGGCCTGCCCGTCGAGCTGGTATGGGCGTGGGAGCGCCCGGAAGACTTGCGCTGGCTGCCGGCCAACGTCGGCGTGGCCTACGTGGCGTCCTCCGTGCTGCTGCAGGGCGAGGATGCCCAGGTCTACCGCCGCGCCAGCGCGCTGCTGCTGGCGCCCGGCGCGCCGCGCGTGCCGGTGCTGCATGTGGATATGTCGTGGCGCCGCCCGCCCGCGCTGAGCGAGGCACAGAGCCGGCGCGTGGCCGACGAATTGCTGCGCCTGGCCGCCCAGGCCAACCGCAAGGTGGTGCAGCTCGACTTCGAAGTGCGGCGCTCGCAGCGCCCTTTTCTGGCGCGCACCATCGGCGCCATCCGCGCACGCCTCGATCCGTCCATCGCGCTGTCGGTCACGGCACTGGCTTCGTGGTGCCTGGACGACTACTGGCTGCACCAGATCGCCGCCGACGAAGTGGTGCCGATGGCCTTTCGCATGGGTCCGGCGCAGCACGCCCTGCGCGCGCGCCTGCTGCAACAGGGCGGCTTTACCCGCGCGCGCTGCGGCGCGGCGATCGGTTTCTCAAGCGACGAACCGATGATGGCGGTGCGCGAAGGCCGCCGCTACTATTTCTCACCGCAAGCCTGGAGCGCCGCGCGCTGGCAGGCATTGCGCCGCGCTCCCCGTTCAACCATTCCATCGAGACTTTAATCATGCGTTTTTCCCGCACCTGTTCCCTGCTCGCTTCCGCCCTGTTGTGGACGTGCGCCGCGCCGGCTTCGGCCAGCGGTGGCGACATGTACCAGACCAGCCGCTTCGCCTCCGAATTCCAGCCCGCCAATGCCGCACTGTTCGCCGCCGGCAAGCTGGGCGTGCTGCCGGGCAGTTACTGGCGCGTCTACCACTACCTGGCTTACCAGGCGGCGCGCGGACGGCCGCTCTCCGAACAGCAGGTGGCGGCGCTCAACATCGACACCTGGCATGTGAGCCCGGCCAGCGAGTGGAACCAGGCCGGCATGGACAGTCCCGGCCCGTCGACCTGGCTGGCCGCGCGCGCGCCGCTGGCGGCGCAACTGGCGCTGCCGGCCGGGATGGAGATCGACGTGAGCGCCGTCGCCGCGCGCGGAGACCCGTATCTGAACTGCCATCCGGATGCGTTCAAGCAGGCCGGCCTGACCATGGCCGCGCGCGCCGGACTGGCTGCGGGCGGCAAGCCGGACGCCTGGTTCAAGCTGTGGCTGCAAGGCCAGGATGCCGTGTTCGCCAACTGCGCCGAGCCGCGCCACGAGTGGGACAAGCCGGTGCCGAAACGGGTGGTCAAGCTGCCGCCGCCGCTGCCGGCCGATGCGCCCGCCTGGCTGCGCCACGACCACGCCTACCAGAGCGCCGCCGCCAATTTCTATGCCCGCCATTTCGACCAGGCGCGCAGCCAGTTCCAGCAGATCGCGCGCGAGTCCGCGTCGCCGTGGCACGGGCTGGCGCCCTACCTTGCCGCGCGCACCCTGATCCGCAAGGCCACGCTCGACTTTCCGCTGGGCGAGCAGCCAGCGGCGCGCGAAAGGGTCGAGGCCCTGGCGCAAGCGAAGAAGGAGCTCGATGCGCTGGCGCAAACGTCGGCACCGGCCCGGCACATGACGACCCTGGTGGAAGCGCGCCTCGATCCGGCCGCGCGCCTGGCGGTGCTGGCGCGCGCGCTCGACAAGGAACCGGTCGGAGCGGAGACGGCGCGCATGCTGAGCGACTATCTGGTGCTGATGGACAAGCTGCCGCGCAGCGTCACCATGGCCGCGAAGGAACCGATGACGGCGTGGATCGCCAGCATGCAGGCCGACACGGTGCTCGAACAATGGGCCTCCGAACGCAGCCCGCTGCTGGAGGCGCAACGCAAAGGCGCGCTCGACACCCTGCGCAAAAGCTGGCTCAAGCAGGCCGATCCGATCTGGCTGGCGCCGCTGCTGACCCTGGCGCGTGCGAACGAGCTGAGCGCGGCCGAGCGCAAGGCCGCGTCCGCCGTCCCGGCCGCCCATCCGCTGTACCAGAGCGTGCAATACCACCTGGCGCGCCTGGCGCTGGCCGAACGCGATGGCGCGCGCGCCGACCAGGACCTCGACCGCTTGCTGGCCACCCAGGGCAAGCAGATGTCGGTGGCCACCAGCAACCGTTTCCTGGCGCTCAAGATGCTCTCGGCCGTGACGCTCGACGGCTTCCTGAAAGCGGCGCCGCGCCGTACCGATCCGATCGAACATGGCGAACCCATCGATGCCGCGCCGGACCAGGCGGGCGCCACCGCGACCGACGACGATTTCGATGTCGCCGTCTGGCGCCACCTGCCGATGGCCGAACTGAACGTGCTGCGCGCGCATCCGCTGTTGCCGCCGGCCAGGAAAGCGCAGCTGGAAGAAAGCATGCTGGCGCGCGCCCTGATCGCCGGCGACGAGGCCACTGCGCTGAGCCTGCTCGACGCGGTTGCCAGGACGCGCAAGAGCACCGCGCATTTGTACCAGCGCTACCGCAAGGCGGCCAGCGGCGCGGAGCGCAAGCTGGCGGGCGTGCTGATCCTGGTCAACACGCCGGAATTGCACCCGGCCATGTTCGACAAGGACGAGAAAAAGCGCTACTGGGGTTGCAGGAGGGAATGGGGCGATTCGCCGGTGGTGGTGCGCACGGGCGCGCCGGCCCCGCGCTTTTTGAGCGCGCAGCAAACCCTCGCTGCGGCCAGGGAGCAGGAAGCGCTGTTGCGCCTGCCCCTGCGCAGCGAGTTCCTCGCGCCCACCCTGCTGGCGTGGGCGCGCACCAAGCCGGCCGATGAAGAAGCGCCGAAAGCGCTGCACTTCCTGGTGGCGTCCACGCGCATGGAGTGCCCGTACGGCGCCGCGGTGCCAGAGGCGGAGCAGTTGCGCGCACGCTATTCGCGCGAGGCGTATGACGTGGTGCACAAGTACTATCCGGCGAGTAAATGGACCAAGGCGACCAAATATTTCTATTGAGCCCTGGTCCGGCCGGATCGCTTACGAGGTAAAGTCGCCGCCGGCGGTGGTGAAATGGATGTTGGCCTCGCTGGTGAAGCGCACCAGGATGGAGACGCCGATGCCCCAGAATACCGGTCCGCCGCCACCAGCCCAGTTATTGGCGCCGTCAATGGCGCCGCCGTGGTTGCCGGTATGGCATATGCCATCATAACGCCGGATCTGGTTCGGCCCGTCCCAGATATGGGCTGCGTCCACGCATGCGCCAGCGTCGGCGTTGTACAGCACAAAGACGCGGTCGAGGCGCACCCGCCTATCGTCGGTGATCACCGGTGTGGGAATGGCGAAGTGAAACCAGTTGCTTTGGTTAGCTGCGCCACGGAAAAAGGCGCCCGAGCCGACCCGCAGGCCGGTCACATCGGTCCAGGGAACGCCATTGACCAGGCGCAAACGCGTGTTGCCGGGAATTTCGACCTGGGCGACGTAGCCAGGGACCCACATTGCTTGCTTTGCCATTTTGGTTCTCCTCATACACGTTCAAGGGGACAGGCAGGCAGGCGCAGTGGCGTCGCCTGGACCTGAACCCAGCGTACGGGAGCCGATGGGCGCTTGTTTGGCCGGTGTCAGCCGGGGGCCTGTGCCCGCACAGAGCCGGCGCGAGGTGCTGGGAGGCATTGTCAGACGCTCGCGCAAAATTGCCGGGGCAGGCCATCAGGGCGAACAACTATTTACGTGGCAAGTCAGCGGTCTCACGTGCAAGTTGCAGGGAGCGTTGCGTATTTATGTCTGCTACGCACGCCAGCCGGCTGATCTCATGGGCGTCGCCGGCAGCCCCTCCCCGCAGCGAGGTGGCAAAGGCGCACTGAACCTGCCGGAACCTGGCAAAAGCCGCCACGGAAGCCTTCAGCCTGGCCTTCGCCGCCATGATGTACTTATCGTCTTCATCCCATCCAGCGATCGCAGCGGCGGCCCTGGCCTCTGCCTGCTTCAATGCGACGGCGCTGTCCACCACCATTTTGTCGAGGCAATCGCGCCTGTCTGCCTGGGAGAACTGATTACATTTCTCCGCCGCATCAATGATCGGCGTCGTGGCGGCCGCGTTTGCCTGCAACGCAGTCATTGGCGTTGCCAGCAGCGTCAGCAGAAGGAAGTGGCTTATGGTTGGCATATGTTCCTGGCTGGTTTGGCCGGCGTGGGGTGCCGGTGAGCATTGTCAGGCGCCGGCGACAAGTTCCTGGCGCAGCCGCATCAGCAGCTCACCCAGGCGGTTCTTGCCTTTGCCGTTCGGGCCGATTCCCCAGTAACTGTCGTAGGGCGAGTCTTCGATCAGGCGTTTCTTGCCGGTGCCGAGCAGTAGCGCGCGCAGGTCCGGGTCCTGGAATTTCTGGCGCAGGCCGCACAGCATGATGTCTTCTTTCACCTCGTCCCAGTCGCGCCGGATCGGGGTGGCGCGGCTCTGGCCGAGATCCTTGGCCTGCTTGGGCGAGCCGCACGCAAGAATGCGCTCGAACTGCGGACTGCCTTCGAATTTCATGGCCTGGAAATAGTGCTCCATCGTGCGCCACTGATGGCCGCCGAGGGAAAACGCGCTGCCGGCGAAGTTGGACAAGGCCGCGTAGCGACCGTCCTTACCGAAAAAGTAAATGTCCTTCGCCATTGCCCGGCCACAGAAATGTTATAGATTCGATATTATAATGCGTGCGGATCGGAAAACACGCCAAGATTCTTTTTGGCACTTTCGCTGACCATCCCCCGTGGTTCGTGGAATAACACTCAATGGAGCGGCTGATGCCCTTATTCAATTTGCCCGGCCTTGCCGGCGCACTGCCGGCCGCCTGGCAATCCCAGGTGCTGGGCCAGGTCGGCCCGGCCCGCGTCAAACTGCTCAGGATGGACGAGCTGGCCTACGGCGAGGAAACGCACGACTATAACGAGGCGCTGCTGGTCGTCTCAGGGCGCATGCTGCTGGAGGTGGCGGGAGCGGCTGTGACGGTCGAGGCCGGCAGCATGTACCTGGTCGAGGCGGGCACTGGCCATGCCGTGCTCGCGGGCAGCCATGGCAGCCTGGTGATCATCGATCTTTGAGCGCGCCTGTCGCGGGGCGCTGCCGCGGGATGCCCCGGATCAGTCGAGGTCGGCCCAGGCATCGGTCAGCGGGCCGACGACGACGTCTTCCAGCAAGGGTTGCTGCGTCAGCCAGGCGCCGACCAGCGCGCGGTGTTCATCGCTCAAGGGCGCCGATCCCGCACCCGCCGACACCCAGCCGCTGAAAGCGTCGGTCGAGCCGCCGCCGAACACCAGGCCATTGCCCTCGATCGCGATGTCGATGAAGTCGTCCATGAGTGCGTACAGCTCGGGCCGGTCTGGCGCGCCGCGAAAGCGGGCCTGGACGGCAAAGGTGAACTCCTGAAACTGACCGACATGCTTCTTCTTTTCCTGGCGCCGGTTCGGGCGCTCGCTGGCACGATTCATCTTGTCTGCTCTCCATTTGGACCATTGGCCGGCCACGCGCAAGGCGCCTGGCCCAACCATACAAGGACTATTTGGGTAGTCGTTTGCTCACATGCGATGCCGGCCTGCGAAAACTGGCCGCACTGTTCCCGCCTGGGGCGGCGCGGCAGCCACGCTTAGCGCGGCACCAGCGATTTGGCATCGCTCATCAATCGCTCCGCCCGCTGCGTGTTCAGGTCGGCCACACAAGAAAGCCGGCTGATCTCGTGCGAGTTGCCGGCAGCGCCACCGGCGAGCGAAGTTGCAAAGCCGCACTGCGCGTCGCGGTAACGCGCAAAGACCGTATTGGCCTGCTTGAGTTTGGCCCTCGCCGCCGTGACATAACCCTCGTCTTCGTCCCATTTGCCGATCGCCGCGACCGTCTCGGCTTCCGCATTTTTGAGTAAGGCCGCGCTGCCCGCCGCCTGCTTGAAGAGGCAGTCGCGGATGTCCGCTTGCGAGAATTGGTCACATGCTTCCATGGCATTTTTGGCCTGCACCGGCGCAGCCGTTTTTGGGCTCGCCTGGCACAATGGCGCTACGCCCAGCGCCATCAGAAAACACGTCGTCAGGAAGCGCATTCCGCATCCCTCCCCTTCAGGTAGGTCAGGCAAACGTTGACTTTGTCCGCATAGCGCGGATCACGGCTGCCGTTGTAGCGCACCATCACCGCCGTGGCGTTAATCTGGCGCCAGCCCGTGATGACCTTTTGCATGCTCGCCTTTTGAACTTTGACGACATCTCCCTTGTGCAAGATGTTGAGTCCTGGGTTCAGCTCGCGCACGACCTGGAGCGTGCTTGAATTAGCCGAGGCAATCTTGTCGAAACTGTCGCCGGGACCCACTTTGACTTCCTGGACGCGCGAACCAGGCTCGCGTACGCTGACGAAAGCGAAATTCGCCATGCGCATCAACATATAACCGATACCACCACGAATGTTGTGAGCCGGATTGGTGCGAATGGAGTCGCTACTCAGACTTGCGCGGATATTCGGCGGCATGATCTGCTTGCCACCCTCCTTATCCCCCAGTAAGGCCATCATCCCGGCATCGCCGGGCACGCCGATCTGCATCGGTTTCTTCTTCCATTCAGGATTTGCGCCGCCTGTTTCGGTCCACAACATCGCTTTGACGAAGCGCCAGTCCAAGGGAGAAAAACCCGTCGTCGTGCCGAGGTGACGATTGTATTCGCTGACCGCTGCCTGAATGTCGCAGTCGTAGTCGTTCCAGGCCGGATCGCCGGAGGAAGCTTTAATGCCTTCTAACCACTTCTCGTAACTCATAACTTGTAACCGTCCTTTTTTGAAATGCAAATTGGCGACATCCATACAAGAATAGCACTTGGCATACTCACAATACTAACATTGGGAAAAAATTATCCGATACACATTACTGCAAACAGCACACGGTAAGCCGGCATGCGATTCGTTTCGACTGCCGCGGTGGTGTTTTCTCGCGCTGCCTGTTGTATTTATGACTAAATTTGCATATTTAATGATCATTGCCCGACTGCATCCCTAGTTGTACATTGATTAATGCGCGTAACGCCGCCATACTTTCTGCTCGCCCACACGCGGCGCATCAATCATCGGAGTGAACATGTTTATCATCTGGGGCAAACGCACCTATGGCGCGGTCGACAAGGTCGGCACGACGTCGGTCAAAACCGTTTTCGGGCATCTGTACTATCTGCCACTGTTCCCGATGAGCAGCCATTACGTCGACTTCAAGACCGGCAATTCGTACGAACTGACCCGCATGGATGGGCGCTCGGTCCTGTGCGGCTACCTGCGCATCTGGATGCCGCTGATGCTGGCGATTGCCCTGGTCGTGTTCGATATACTCGATGGCACCCTGAACAAGGTACTCTGCGCACTGGTCATGGCGCTGACCGCCGTGGCCGCCATCGGCTCCTTCGTTTACGACAAAAAAGTCGTCCGCAAGGAGAGCGCCCAGGTGCGCGAAATGATGCACCGCCATTTCGGGGTGGCGCTCGATCCGTACCGCTGCCGTTCCAGCTTGCAGGCCGACATCGAAGAGCGGGTCCGTGCGCACAGCAACGACGCGCTCGACGCATCCTGGTACAAGCGCACGCTCGATGACGCCGTCAGCCAGCCGCACCTGGTCGAAATGGCCGTGCTGCGCGCGCGCTGCGACCAGCACGACGGCACGCTGCAAACGCGTGCGCTGCAACGCCTGCCGGGCGCGCGCAAGGCCGCGTAAGCGCCCCCTTGCGGTGCGCCGCAGCGGTGGCGCACCGCGCTTAACCCCGTTTGTCTTCCCGCATCGTTTACATGACAAGGACGCCGCACCGGTCCCTGCCCGTCGGTGCACGCCCTGCCGCCCTGCCGCCGTTTACATCGATCAAACAAGGATTGCCATGATGAACCTGACTCCCGCGACGCGCGTCGCCGGCTGCATTACCCTGCTCGCCCTGATGGCGGCGTGCTCCAAAAAAGAAGAATCGGCAATGCAGGCAAGTCCCGCTCCCGTTCAGTCGACCGAGAATGTCAGCGCGCAGCCAATGGCCGACGCGCCGGCGCCACCGGCCGAGATGCGCAGCGCGGCCGGCGAAGAGAAGCCGGCGGCGCCCGTCAACGCCCTCACGGCGGCCAGCGCGGCCCAGCAAATGGGCGGCGGCGCGACCGCCTACAACGACGGCGAGCGCAAGTTCATCCGCACCGCCAGCGCGAACTTCCGCGTCAAGGATGTGTACGTCGCCGCGCTCGGCATCGAAGACACGGTTGCCAGTCACGGCGGTTTCGTGGTCAAGAACGCGATCAGCACCGGCACCACGCGCGTCGAGCGGCAGCCCGCCGGCGACGGCAAATTGATCGAGTTGAAGGAATATACGGTGCAGGGGCACCTGGTCGTGCGCGTGCCCAGCGCCAAAACCCAGGAATTCCTGCGCGCGATTGCCGGCCACGTGGTGTTTCTGGACGAGCGCAAGTACGCCGCGCACGATGCGCAGTTCGACCTGCTGCGCCAGCAGCTCGAGGCGATGCGCAGCCACGAAACCCAGTCCGAACTGGGCGAGGCGGTCCGGGAAGGCGGCAAGCTGACGCAGAAAACCGATGCGATCGCCATGCGCGGCGATGCCAGGGCCGTGCGCGATGCCGCCCTGCTCGCCAAAAAGGAATTCGAAGACCAGGTGGCGTTCAGCACCATCGAGCTGACGCTGGCCCAGCCATCGCGCGTGCTGCAAAGCGAACTGGTCGATACAGACAGCATCTATCGCCAGCTGCGCCCGCATTTTGGCAGCCGCCTGAAAGACCAGTTGCGCGGCGGCTGGGACAGCACGCTCGACCTGCTGCTGGCGCTGGCCGGCATCTGGCCGCTGCTGCTGCTTGCGGTCCTGGGCGGCGCACCGGTCTGGCGCGCCTTGCGCCGCCGCAACAAAGCCAGCAAGCCAGGCTGATCCGCCTGGGCGGGCACGGCGCGCTGCCGTGCCCGCTTACTCCCGCGCGCCGCGCGCGTCCGGCGCCGCTTCGGCCTCGGCCCGCGGCACAGGCGGCGACGGCATTTCGCCCATAACGGCCGGCGGCGGCGTTTCCGGCCTGGTATCGCCCTGGCTGACGGGCATATCGCCTAAAAACAGCACACCAACAAGCATATCCTCCGGCGCCGGTGGGCGCTGGGCACAGGCGGCCAGCGACATGGCCAGCACGGCCGCTGTGGCCTGGCCCGGCAGCGCGCGCCATGGCGGACGCGCGCCGGCGGACGGCGCGCCGCAATCGCTGGTCATCACGCTGCCATCGGCACGCCGGTAAAAGCGCACGCACATGCCGCCCGCGCTGTGCTCGGCCACCAGCATCGCCGCTTCCGCTTCGGGCATGGCCGACAGGTTGAACACCTTCTTGTCGCAGTCGCCGCAGTGGCGCACGCGTGCGTCGCCCTGCATGGCGTCCCAGGAAGCGGTGCAGGGAGAGGCAACCGTGATGCGATGCAAGGCAATCACCCTGGCGTCGTTGTTGAATTTTGGCATGTTGCAATCCATATCTTGTCAGTTAGTTAAAGCTCACACAAGGAGGCGGGGCATGGCTGCACAATGAAACGGCGCAAGCGCGAAGGCGGGGTTAAACACATGCAGAAATTTGAATCCGATCAGCACGTCGATGCGTATCTGGTGGTGCGCTCCCGCAATCCGGGTGATTTTTTACAAAAACGAGGCCACCATGCACAACGTCCCCTTCACCAAACTCCTGCTCGCTTCCGCCATCGCCATGACCCTTGCCGCCTGCGGCAGCGACGACAACCACACCCCCGCCCCGCCGCCGCCGCCGGTGGTGCAACCCGTGGTCGAGGCGGGCGACACGGTCATGCTGACCGCGAGCGGCCGCATCGTCTCGCTCAACGCCGACAATACCGTGCGCACGAATGTGGCGCTGTCCGGCCTGCAAGCCTCCGAAACCCTGCTCGGCATCGATTTCCGCCCGCTGGACGGCCTGTTGTACGGGGTGGGCAGCAGCGGACGCATTTACACGATCAACCCGAGCACGGGCGCGGCAAGCATGCGTTCGACCCTGGCGGCGGACGCGGCCGACACCAGCGCGCCGTTCACGGCCCTGGCCGGCGGCGACTATGCGGTCGACTTCAACCCGGCCGCCGACCGCCTGCGCGTGGTCAGCGACAGCGGCCAGAACCTGCGCATCAACGTCGAGTCGGGGGCGACCACCACCGACGGCAATATCAACGGCGGCCCGGCGGCGGCGAAAATCACCTCGGCCGCCTACACCAACGCGTTGGCCGGCACCGGCAGCACCACCCTGTTCGCCATCGACGCCGCCGGCAGCACGCTGTACACCCAGAACCCGCCCAACAACGGCACCCTGAGCATGCCGGTTGCGCTGGGCGTGACGGCCAGCGCGGTGGGTGGCTTCGACATCGACGCCCGCAGCAACCGCGGCCTGGCGCTCCTGACCGTGGGGGGCAAGGCCGGCCTGTATGCGATCAACCTGAGCGCCAGCGCCAACCCGGCCACCCTGGTCGCCGCGCTCGACCTGACCGACGCCGTCAAGGGCCTGGCCGTGCGCTCGCCAGCCACGCCGGTGGTGCTGGGCCTGACCGACGGCGCCCATCTGGTGTCGTTCAAGCCGCAAACCCCGGCCAAGTTCGATACCGATGTCGCCATCACGGGCATGAACAGCGGCGAAAAACTGCTCGGCTTCGATATCCGGCCGAAGGATGGCTTGCTGTACGGTATTACATCGAGCGCGCGCATCGTCACCATCGATGCCAACACCGGCGTGGCGACGGCCAAGGCGACCCTGACCGCCGATGCGGCCGATCTCACGCAGCCGTTCAGCGTGATCGCCGGCAGCCAATTCGCGGTCGATTTCAACCCGGTGGCGGATCGCCTGCGCGTGATCGGCAACAGCGGCCAGAGCCTGCGCATCAATGTCGACACGGGCGCGACCACGACCGACGGCGGCATCAACCGCGCCGGGGCAGCACCGGTGGTCACGGCCGGTGCCTATACCAACAGTTTTGCCGGCACCACGGCGACCATGCTGTTCGTGCTTGATACCGCCAGCGACAACCTGGCGCTGGTCAATCCGCCCAACGATGGCACGCTGAGCAATATCGGGGCGCTGGGTGTGGATGCGATGGGTGATGGCAGCATGGATATCGCCGGCGGCGCCAACGGCCTGGTGCTGGCGGCCTTGCGCAGCGCGGGCACGGGGCCGACCACGCTGTACCGGGTTGACCTTGCAACGGGCGCGGCGGTGCCGTTCAACGGCACGGCCAATCCGGCGAACTCGGTGATCGGCTCGGGCAGCGCGGCCGTGCTCGATATTGCGGTGGTACTGAAGTAAGAGCGAATGCAAGCGGGGCCGTCGCCAGGCGACGGCTGCCGGGGACGGCTTAGAGCCTGTCTCCGTAGATCGGGGGAAGCTGGTGGCGATGCCTGACAAGCGCGGGCAAGGCGCGAGGAGGCCGCATGGCTAGCCATGCAACGACGAACAACGCAGGCCCCGCTTGCCAGGGGCGCCAGCAGCGACTCCGATCTACGGAGACAGGCTCTTAGCCTGAATTTTGCATAAAAAAGAGCAAGAATGCCGTAAGTGATTGATAAAATGTGAGTTATCCCTAAAACACAATTTCAACACGAACGCACCTTGCCCGGCATGAATTCTACCTCAGAGCAGCTA
>NZ_WHJH01000053.1 GCF_011682145.1 Massilia mucilaginosa | reverse complement strand
CGGTGATCATGTTCTTGATGTAATCGGCGTGGCCTGGGCAGTCAACGTGAGCGTAGTGGCGGTTAGCCGTTTCGTACTCGACGTGCGCGGTGTTGATGGTGATGCCGCGTGCTTTTTCTTCCGGTGCCGCATCGATCTGGTCGTATGCTTTTGCTTCGCCGCCGAATTTCTTCGACAGAACGGTTGCGATCGCTGCCGTCAGGGTGGTTTTACCGTGGTCGACGTGACCGATGGTGCCCACGTTGACGTGCGGCTTGGTCCGTTCGAATTTACCTTTTGCCATTTTGATCTTCCTTTAAAGACTATTTTTACAATTTTTGTTTGTTGCCAGCGCGGCTTATGGGCGCGCCCGGCAATTCAATTTATTCAGTTGAGGACAGAGCAAAGGCGATGAACCCTGCTCTGTCCCGCAATCGTCTCATCACGTTGAGGAAAGGGCAGCGGCGATGAGCCCTGCCCTGGTCCCCAACGGACGAAACTTAATTACTTGGCTTTAGCAGTAACGATTGCATCGGTAACGTGCTTAGGCGCTTCCGAGTAGTGCTTGAATTCCATCGTGTAGGTAGCACGGCCTTGCGTTGCGGAACGCAGCGAGGTCGAGTAACCGAACATTTCGGACAGTGGCACTTCGGCTTTGATGATCTTGCCGCCGCCGCCTGGGATCTCGTCCATGCCCTGCACCATACCGCGGCGGGACGACAGATCGCCCATCACGGTACCGGCGTAGTCTTCCGGCGTTTCCACTTCCACGGCCATCATTGGCTCGAGGATGACTGGCGATGCTTTACGGCAGCCATCTTTGAATGCCATCGAAGCGGCCATCTGGAACGCGTTTTCGTTCGAGTCCACATCGTGGTACGAACCGAAGAACAGCGTGACCTTGACGTCGACCACTGGATAACCAGCCATCACGCCGGCGTTCAGCGTGCCGCGCACACCCTTTTCAACCGCAGGGATGTATTCGCGTGGAACGGTACCGCCCTTGATCGCGTCGACGAATTCGAAACCTTTACCGGCTTCTTGCGGCTCGATCTTCAGGACAACGTGACCGTACTGACCACGACCGCCCGACTGCTTGACGAACTTGCCTTCGGATTCTTCGCACACCTTGCGGATCGTTTCGCGGTAAGCCACTTGTGGCTTGCCGACGGTCGCTTCAACGCCGAATTCGCGCTTCATGCGGTCAACGATAATTTCCAGGTGCAACTCGCCCATACCACCGATGATGGTCTGGCCCGATTCTTCATCGGTTTTCACGCGGAACGAAGGATCTTCCTGTGCCAGGCGGTTCAGCGCCAGGCCCATTTTTTCCTGGTCAGCCTTGGTTTTCGGCTCGACAGCCTGCTGAATCACCGGCTCAGGGAAGACCATTTTTTCCAGCGTGATGATCGACGATGGATCGCACAGGGTTTCGCCCGTGGTCGCGTCTTTCAGGCCGACCGCGGCGGCGATGTCGCCGGCGTGGACTTCCTTGATTTCTTCGCGCTGATTCGCGTGCATCTGCAAAATACGGCCAAGACGTTCTTTCTTGTTCTTGATCGGATTGTAGACGGTGTCGCCCGACTTGATCATGCCCGAGTAGACGCGGAAGAAGATCAGCTGGCCCACGAATGGGTCGGTCATGATCTTGAATGCCAGCGCCGAGAATTTCTCGTCGTCTTCCGCTTTACGGGTGGTCGGCTGGTCGTCTTCGTCCATACCCTTGACTGGCGGGATGTCGATTGGCGATGGCAGGTATTCGATCACGCCGTCGAGCATGGCTTGCACGCCCTTGTTCTTGAACGCGGTGCCGCACATCATCGGGACGATTTCCGAGGCGATGGTACGCTGGCGCAGAGCAGCCTTGATCTCGGCTTCCGACAGGTCGCCTTCTTCCAGGTACTTGTTCATCAGTTCGTCGTTCGCTTCAGCAGCGGTTTCGACGAGCTTCAGACGCCACTCGGCAGCCTGCTCTTGCAACTCAGCAGGAATATCGCGGTAGTCGAACTTCATGCCCTGCGACGCGTCGTCCCAGTAGATGGCTTTCATCTTGACCAGATCGACGACGCCTTTGAAGTTGTCTTCGGCACCGATAGGAATCTGCAGCGGAATCGGGTTCGCTTTCAGGCGAGCACGCATCTGCTCGTAGACCTTGAAGAAGTTGGCGCCGGTACGGTCCATCTTGTTGACAAAAGCAAGACGTGGCACCTTGTACTTGTTCGCCTGGCGCCATACGGTTTCCGACTGTGGCTGAACACCGCCCACTGCGCAGTAAACCATGCAAGCACCGTCGAGTACGCGCATCGAGCGTTCAACTTCAATCGTGAAGTCAACGTGGCCCGGGGTGTCGATGATGTTGATGTGGTGCTCAGGGAAATTGTTAGCCATCCCTTTCCAGAAGCAGGTCGTTGCAGCCGAGGTAATCGTGATACCGCGTTCCTGCTCTTGCTCCATCCAGTCCATGGTGGCCGCGCCATCATGCACTTCGCCGATCTTGTGGTTCACGCCCGTGTAGAACAGGACGCGCTCGGTCGTGGTGGTCTTGCCAGCATCGATGTGAGCCGAGATACCGATATTGCGGTAGCGCTCAATGGGGGTCTTGCGTGCCATAATTATTCCTAAATCTTTTAATGGACAAAACCGAGCGGCATTTTGTGAACAAAATGAGCCCGGCCTCGAACAACAGATACATGGCCGCACCCGGGCTTGCACAATCGTGCAAACCGGGATGTGGCCAATTGATTAGAAGCGGAAATGCGAGAACGCTTTGTTCGCTTCTGCCATGCGGTGAACTTCGTCCCGCTTCTTCATAGCACCACCGCGCATTTCAGCGGCTTCCATCAATTCGCCACCGAGGCGTTGCGGCATGGATTTTTCGCTGCGCTTGTTTGCGGCTTCGCGCAACCAACGCATGGACAGCGCCATACGACGAACCGGACGAACTTCAACTGGCACCTGGTAGTTGGCACCACCGACGCGGCGGGACTTAACCTCGACCATCGGCTTGGCATTGTTGATCGCGGTTGCAAACACTTCGAGCGGGTCTTTGCCGGACTTTTGCTTGATGTGCTCAAATGCACCGTAGATGATGTTTTCTGCGACCGATTTTTTACCGGACAGCATCAGTACGTTGACGAATTTGGCGACATCTTGGTTACCGAACTTTGGATCTGGCAAGATTTCGCGCTTGGGTACTTCACGACGACGTGGCATATCAATTCCTTCCTATCTTCAGTTGAGCGCGCTGTGCGCACTCGCGGAGGCCATCATAGCCATCCACTTACTCGACCGTTACGGTCGGTTCAACTCGTTAAACTTCTAGTGAAAGCGGGGCGAAAAATTACTTCTTGCCTGCTTTAGCGCGCTTCGTACCGTATTTCGAACGAGCTTGCTTACGGTCTTTGACGCCCTGGGTATCCAGTGCACCGCGAACCATGTGGTAACGCACACCCGGCAAATCTTTTACACGACCGCCGCGCAGCAGCACGACACTGTGTTCTTGCAGGTTGTGGCCTTCACCGCCGATGTACGAAATGACTTCGAAACCGTTGGTCAGGCGAACTTTGGCGACTTTACGCAGAGCCGAGTTTGGCTTCTTTGGGGTCGTCGTGTACACACGGGTGCAAACACCACGTTTTTGCGGGCTGTTTTCCAGCGCCGGCGATTTGCTTTTCACGGTCAGAGCGACGCGTGGATTGCGAATCAGTTGATTGATGGTTGGCATCGTTATAAATCCAACAAAATTACAACATGAATAACCCGGACCAACTGTCCGGGGACTGAAACGGAGTCCCGAGGACTGCGCAGGGGAGGCACCGACAGCCGCCCTGCGAGGAGCGGCGCTGAATGCGTAAACAATGCGCAGAATAAAATCGAGAACTCGCGAGTATAGACGCGAAGTGGCAGGCAGTCAAACAGTTTAACGCTTGGCAATGCGAATCTGGGGCGATCATGCTATGCGGGACGGGGGATGTGACGGGGGTGAGACACCGGGCACCGGGGTCAGACCCCGGTTTTTCTTTTGGGGGTCTGACCCCGGTGTCTCCCCGCCGGCGGGCCGACAGTTACAGCTTGTCGGCGGCCGCCTTCATGCGGTCGGCGCGCGCGTTCGAGCCCGGATGGCTGGCCATCATGCTGCCTTCGCTGGCCTCGCCTTTGGCCAGCTTGCGGAAGGCCGATTCCATGGCGCGCACATCGTACTTGTGCTTCTGCATGAACTTGAAGCCATAGTCATCCGACGAGGTTTCATCGGACTGCGAGAACTGCGCATTGCCGAAGGCCTTGATGGTTTCTTCGTTGGCCGCGACCATGCCGCCGATCTGGTTGCCGCTCGCGCCCGCCGCCTTGGTGCCGGCCGACAGCAACAGCGCCTTTTTCATCTGCGAGGCCGCGTGGCCAAGCTTGGTGTGGCCGATTTCGTGGCCGATCACGCCGCGCAGTTCGTCGTCGTTCATCAGGTCCATCAGGCCGGCGTAAATACGGATGCTGCCGTCCGGCGTGGCGAAGGCGTTGATGTCATCGGACTGGTAGACCGCGAAGTTCAGCTTCAGCCCGTCTTCATTTTCCAGGCCCTTGGTCAGCATCGCCAGGCGCTTGGCGTACTTGCTGCCGGCCGGCGCGACTTTTTCTTCCTTGTCCATCTGGCGCATCATCAGGCGCGAGCCTTCGATCACGTCCTTGTCGCTGACGGTGGCGGCCTTGGCCAGGTCCTTGCCCGCGCCCAGCATGCCGCCGAGGTCGATCGCCGAGGCCGCGCCCGCAGCCAGGATCGACATGGTCAGCGCTGCAATACGAATAGTGGTTTTCATGGATCTGCTCTCAATCAGGTTATTAGTATAAAAACATTGCCATTATAACAGCCTGATGGTCATCCATTTCATTCCGCTAGCTACCGCGACTGATCTCGCCGATAACGTCATTGACAAACGCATTGGCAGCTTGCGCGATGCGCATTCCGAAAAGCGCAACGCCCCGGATAGATTATCCGGGGCGTTGCGTGTCATCGGCCATGAAGCAAACTACTTGACGGGCGCGGCGTAGGATTTGAACGCTTCCCGCAGTTCCGGCGAGAGCTTGTGCAGGTCGATACGCTGCTTCTTGATTTCGGCACGCAAGCGCTCCGGGCCGCCGGCGGCGCGCTCCAGCCGCGCGACCAGATCGGCAGCGAGCTGCTGCAGCACCTCGTGCGGGATTTGCCTGGCATCGCGCACAGCGAAGGTTTCGCGGGCCGGGTCGCCATTGCACTTGCCGCCTGCGACCTGATACACGCCGCCGTCATCGGGCTGCAAATAGCGGCGCTGGCCGCGTTGCGGATGCCAGCGCTTGAAGTAGCCGCTCGCGAGGTAATACGTGGCGTCGGCAGACTTTGCTTCGCCGAAGGTCCACTGGCGCGCGGTCCAGTTCTCGTTGTCGGCCATCTGGACGCACAGGGCACGGATCTCTTCGGATACCGGATCGAGTTTCAGGTTCGCCACAGGCAGGCGCAGGCCCAGGATCGGGTCCTGCACGAATTTGGGCGGATGGTTGCTCTCAGCGGCGCCCGCAACGGCGCTCAATGCCGCAAAAACCACGGCCGCGCACAGGCGCTTAATAACGGTAGACGACATAGGCCGGCTTTTCTGCGCGGTATCCGGGGCCTGCCCAGAAATCGGTTTGAACGAAATCGGAAATCCATCTGCTTCCGCTATACCCGGCCACATGCCCATTGATATTACCGTTGGTATATGGCTGCATGACCATCACGTCGCCCTTGATAAAGCGGAAGCTGCCCGGGTCCGTGACTTCAATTTCGCGGAAGCCGATTTGAAGCAGGACCGGGCCATAATTTTTCGCGGACGCGACATTCGGCGTCACGAAGGCGCCGCCTGCCTGCAGCGCTTTGCGTACATGCGTGGCGCACTTTCCCTCTCCGAATCCCGGCAGCGCATTGTCCTTCAAATGTTTTACAAATTTTTCCAAATCGAGTGCCATAGTCAGCCTTTAAGCGATGTTGTTGATTGCCAGATCCCGGGCGCCAGCCATGTTTCCGCCATTGCCGCCCACAATTTTTTACGCGAGACAGTGCGACTTCACTATTAAGAATGTAAAGTTAACATTCTCCCGAAAGAAACGATTCGTCGCCCCACATAATGAACTTCAGAACAATATCATTATAACAAAGCTTTATTCAATTTATAAAATGCCGCCCCCGTCGTCGCCGATCGCAAGGCGCCGCTGGCCGCCACTCCTGCGCGTGTGCGAATTCGAATATTTGGCAGCGAGAATGAAAAACCCCGGATAATGGCCAATTTCGCCGGCCCCACCTTTCCCTGATGCGACACTTGCTGCGCCCCGCCCCGCTGTACCTGCTGCTGACCTACGCGGCGCTGTCCGCCATCCCCTTCTTTCCCATGCTGCTGGGCAAACGGCTCGACCGTCCGTGGCAGGTGCTCGGCATCGAAGCGGTGGCGTGGGTGGCGGTGTGGGCGCTGTTCAAGCGTCCCGCCTGGTTCCACTGGTTGCTGATTCCCGCCTTCCTGGCGCTACCGACCGAGCTCTACCTGTTCAGTTTCTACGGCCAAAGCATTTCCACCCATCACCTGGGCATCATTGCCGAGACCAGTCCCAAGGAAGCGCTGGAGTTTCTCGGCAAGACGGTGTGGCTGATGCTGGCCGTCATGGCCGCCGTCATCGCCTGGTGGGTCACCTCCTTCCAGGCGGCCCGCCGCGCGCGCGACCTCGACTGGGACGACGGCTCGCGCTGGCTGACCCTGGGCCTGCTGGCCATCGGCGCCGGCCTGTGGGCCTACGGCCACGAATTCGGCGTCGCCCCGCGCGCCCCCGCCACCAGCGCGGCGCCCGCCGCCGGCAAGGCGCCCGCCAGCGCCAGCAAGGCCGGCGCCGGCGCCGCCTGGACAGGCTGGAAGTCCGCGCCCCTGCCGCACTGGGCCGTGCTACCGCTCGAATTCGGCGCCTTCGCGCAAACCTGGCCCTTCGGCATCACCGCGCGCGGGGTCGACTTCTATAAAGAACGCAAGCACCTGGCCTCACTGGTCCAGCGCAACAGCCATTTCCGCTTCGGCGCGCACCAGGCCGCGCCCGACACCGAGCCCGAGATCGTGGTGATGGTGCTCGGCGAATCGTCGCGCTTCGACCGCTGGAGCCTGAACGGCTACGCGCGCGAGACCAATCCCCTGCTCGGAAAAGAAACCAAGCTGGTGACCCTGCCCGACGTGGTCACCTCGGTCTCTGCCACGCGCCTGTCGGTACCGGTGATCATCTCGCGCAAACCGGCCACCCAGAGCCTCAAGGACGGCTTCGCCGAAAAATCCTTCCTGACCGCCTACAAGGAAGCCGGCTTCAAGACCTACTGGCTGTCGAACCAGATCTCGTTCGGCGAATTCGACACGCCGGTGTCGGTGTTCGCCAAAGAGGCCGAGGTGATCCAGTTCCTCAACCTGGGCGGCTTTACCAACAGCTCGAACTTCGACGAGATCCTGTTCGACCCGCTGCGCAATGCCATCGCCGACCCGGCCCCGAAAAAACTGATCGTGCTGCACTCGCTGGGCAGCCACTGGAACTACAGCCAGCGCTATCCCAAGCAGTTCGACCGCTGGCAGCCATCGCTGTTCGGCATCGACAAGCCGGTCTACAGCAACCCGGCGCTCAAGACGCAGCTCAATAACAGCTACGACAGCACGATTCTGTATACCGACTGGTTCCTGGCCAGCGTGATTGGGCAGCTCAAGGCGTCGCAGCAGCGCAGCGCCATGCTGTACGTGTCCGACCATGGCCAGGCGCTGTACGACAACAGCTGCAAGCTGGCCTTCCACGGCCACAATACCCAGTACGACTTCCACGTGCCGGCGCTGCTCTGGTATTCCGACCAGTACCAGGCGCGCTATCCGGGCAAGGTGGAACAGCTGCGGCGCCACCGGGGCGCGCGCCTGGCGACCGAGAACATGTTCCACACCCTGCTCGACCTGGCCGACATCCGCTATCCGGGCGAACGCCTGGAATGGAGTTTCGTCAATCCCGGCTTCCGGCAGCACAAGCGCTACGTCGATAGCTACGGCTGGAGCGACTATGACAACGCCACCTTCAAGGGCGACTGCCGCGAAGTGATCGACAAGGGCACGCCGCTCAAGCGCGACAAATGAAGAAATTCATCGGCATCAGCCTGCGGCTCGTGTTCTGGTACCTCGCCGTCAGCGCGCTCGCCACCGGCCTGTCGCTGCTGATCGCGCCCCCCAATGCGTTTTTTCCCTTGTCCTACACCCTGATCTGCGCTCCCATCATGCCGTGGCTGTGGATCGGCGACCTGCTCGACGGGCGGCGCGTCATGGCCAGCGTGCTGTCGCTCGGCCTGTTTTCGGTCGCCTTCGCCCTGGCGGCATGGCGCACCCTGCGCAAGCCTGCCGGGCCGCTACCCTGACACGGGGCTGCCGGCCAGCACCCCGTCGCAATCGCCCGGATGCGCCAGATAGCCGTCGAGCCAGTCGAACACCCTGCCCGCGCGTTCTTCGATGGCGCTGCCGAAACCGCGTTGCGCCAGCAGGGCGATGCCGTTGGTATGGGCCAGCACGCCGGGTTCCAGCACCAGCCGCCCGGCGCCGTCGAGCCGCACGCACAGGGGCGCGAGCCGTTGCGCCAGCAGGGACGCCAGCACCAGGTTGTGCGACGACACCAGCACCAGCCCCCTGGCCGCCAGCACATCGAGCACCGCGGCGGCGGCCGACACCGATTCGAGGTGATTGGTGCCCCTGAAAATCTCGTCGATGATGCAAATGCCCGGATGCGGCCCGTCCGCCGCCGCCAGCAGTTCCTGCGCGCGCCGCAGTTCGGCCATGTACAGGCTCTCGCCGCCGAACAGCGAATCCTCGCTCTGCATGCTGGTGTAGACCGGCAGGTCCGGCACCCTGGCCTTTTGCGCATAGCAAAAGCCGAACGCCCGCGCCGTCACCAGGTTCACTCCCACGGTGCGCAGCAAGGTGCTCTTGCCGATGCCGTTCTGGCCCGAAATGAAGGCGCCGCCGCCGGCCAGGCTGACCGACAGCGCCTGCGCCCGCGGCAGCAGCGGATGCACGGTCCCTTCCAGCGCCAGCGCGCCGTGCGCATGCCGTTCGGCCCAGCACAGGGCCGGTGCTTCAAGCAGATGGCGCGCCAGCGCGATATCGGCTTCCAGCTCGCCCACCCGCGCAAAGCACGCGCGCAAAAAATCCAGATGGCCATGCACCAGCCGCACGCCCTTGTAGTAATGGTTCACATTGTCGAGCATGAACCAGTCCAGGTAAGTGCGCGCGCCGGGCGTCATCATCACCATGGGCGGGCGCGAAAGCTGGCGATTGAGCTTGCCCGCCGCCGCCGCCGGTGCGGCGAACGGCAGCAGCAGCGCATCGTCGCGCGCGCCCAGGATGCTGGAGGTGCGCAGCAGCATCTGCAGCGCGTTCATCGAACGGTCCCACTCGTCCACCCGTTCGTAGTAGCGCATCTGGGTGCTCATTAACAGGTAGGCCACCACGCCGGTGGCCAGCCACGCGGCCGGCGTGACGATGACGGCGGCGATCGACGCCAGCAGCAGGATCGGCAGCGGCCAGGTCTTCCCCACCCACCAGGGCACGGGCGGCGCGGCGTCGTCGAACAGCAAGGTGGCGATCTCCTGTTCCGCATGGCGCAGCGAGGTGCAGTCGCGGTGCAGCGCGGCCAGGCGCGCCGGGTCGCGCATCAATGCGCGCACCCGCTCGCCCACCGCGGCGCAAGCCTCATCGTCCAGCCCTGCACGCAGGCGCCGGTACAGCACCTGCTGGCCGAAGATGCTGACCTCTTTCGATAACTGCGCGCGGTAGGCATCGAGCAGGAGGTCTTTCCAGGTGGCGTCGTCGAGTGCCCCGCGCGCGGGGTCGGAACAGAGCCGGTGCAGCTGCGCCACGTCGCTGGCGACGAAACCATAATCGACCGGCTCCCTGTCGGGAATCATCAGCAAAGCACGCAAGTGGCTTACCAGCAGCACCCACAGGGCGGACAACTTCGAGACGAACGCGGACATACTGCCTTTCTGGTCTGGCGGCACGGAGCGCGCGGCCTGCCTGCAAGATGTGGATTAATTAACAAAATGCAAGTCGCCACTGTCCGGCGCCTGTCCATACGCATTGTCCGGACAGCGCGGACAGCCTTCTGGCCGGGCGTAAAAACCATATGAATCAGTTACTTAAGGCATGGCACGCTTCCTGCATTAATGTTGTCATTTACTGTTCAGACAACCACCATGATCCGAGATACCTCTTCCCAGGACGCCACCATCAGCGCGCCGCCCGCGCACAAGGCCAAGCGCCGCATCCTCGCCGCCGCACTGGTGCTGGGCGCGCTGGGCGGCGCGGCCCTGCTGCTGTCGGCCTGGCGCGCCAGCGAGCATGCGGTCAGCGCGGCGCGCCTGCGCGTGGCCGAAGTCACGCGCGGCACCCTGGTGCGCGACGCCTCGGTCAACGGCCGCGTGGTGGCCGCCGTCAGTCCCACCCTGTACGCCACCGCGCCGGCCACGGTCACGCTCAAGGTGGCCGCCGGCGACACGGTCAAGAAGGGCCAGGTCCTGGCGCTGCTCGAATCGCCCGACCTGTCGGACGCGCTCAAACGCGAGCAATCGAGCTACCAGCAGCTCGAAGCGGAAGTGGCGCGCCAGCGCATCCTGGCCAAAAAGCAGAAGCTGCTGGCCCAGCGCGAAGCCGACACCGCCGAAATCGACCGCCTGTCGGCCCAGCGCACCCTGGAACGCTACGACAGCGTGGTCCAGGAAGGCATCATCGCCAAGATCGACTACCAGAAAGCGAAGGACGCGCTCAACTCGGCCGGCATCCGCGCGCGCCACGCCTCGCAGGCGGCCACGCTGGAAGGCGACGATGTCGGCCTGGCGCTGCAAACCAAGCTGGCCGAACTCGATCGCCAGCGCCTGTCGATGGCCAACGCCCAGCGCCGCGTCGATGAACTGTCGGTGCGCGCGCCGGTCGATGGCTTCATCGGCACCTTGTCGGTGCAGAACCGCAGCGTGGTGGCGGCCAATGCGGCCCTCATGACCTTGGTCGACCTGTCGCGCCTCGAAGTCGAACTCGAAGTCCCGGAAACCTACGTCGACGACATGGGCCTGGGCATGAGCGCCGACATCGCGCTCGGCAACGCCACCGCCAGCGGCAAGCTCTCGGCCCTCTCGCCCGAAGTGGTCAAGAACCAGGTGCTGGCGCGGGTGCGCTTCGACGGCGCCCAGCCCAAGGGCCTGCGCCAGAGCCAGCGCGTCAGCGCGCGCCTGCTGATCGAAGAAAAGCGCGACGTCATCCTGCTGCCGCGCGGCCCCTTCGTCGAGAGCGAAGGCGGGCGCTTCGCCTATGTCGTGCAGGGCGGCGAGGCGGTGCGCACTCCGATCAGACTGGGCGCGACCAGCGTGTCGTCGGTTGAAATCCTGAGCGGCCTGAAACCGGGCGACAAGGTCGTCATCGCCGGCACCGACACCTTCGCCAACGCGGCCCGCGTCTCCATCACGAATTGAACTTCAACCAGAGGAACTTCCCATGCTGCGCATGACCAACCTGAGCAAGGTGTACCGCACCCACATGATCGAAACCCACGCGCTGCGCGGCTTCGAGATCCACGTCGCCCCGGGCGAATTCGTCACCGTCACCGGCCCGTCCGGCTCGGGCAAGACCAGTTTTTTGAACATCGCCGGCCTGCTCGAAGAATTCACCGACGGCGAGTATGTGCTCGACGGCGTCAACGTCAAGGGCATGGACGACAACGCCCGCTCGCGCCTGCGCAACGAAAAACTGGGTTTCATCTTCCAGGGCTTCAACCTGATTCCCGACCTGTCCCTGTTCGACAACGTCGACGTGCCGCTGCGCTACCGCGGCTTCAACGCCGCCGAACGCAAGGAGCGCATCGAAGACGCGCTTTCCAAGGTCGGCCTGGCCTCGCGCATGAAGCATTATCCGGCCGAACTGTCGGGCGGCCAGCAGCAGCGCGTGGCGATCGCGCGCGCGCTGGCCGGCTCGCCCAAGCTGCTGCTGGCCGATGAACCGACCGGCAACCTCGATACGCAAATGGCGCGCGGGGTGATGGAACTGCTCGAAGAAATCAACGCCCAGGGCACCACCATCCTGATGGTCACCCACGACCCCGAACTGGCGGTGCGCGCGCAGCGCAATGTGCACATCATCGACGGCCAGGTGTCGGACCTGGTGCGCACGCCGTCCACCCTGGCCGGCGCCAAAGCATCCGGCCAGGCCGCATAAGGAGCATCCATGTTTTCGTACTATCTTCTGCTGGGCATCCGCAGCCTGCGCCGCAATCCCGCGCTGACCGCGCTGATGGTGCTCACCCTGGCCATCGGCGTGGCCGCCAGCGTCTCGACCCTGACCATCCTGCACGTCATGTCGGGCAATCCGATTCCGCAAAAAAGCGAACGCCTGTTCGTGCCCCGGGTCGACAACGGCCCGAGCGAAGGCTTCAATCCCGAGGACGAAGACCGCAGCGACCCGCAGGCCAGCTACACCGACGCCACCAATTTCCTCAAGAGCGGCCAGGGCGAACGGCGCACTGTGCTGTACGGCGTCTCCACGCCGCTCGAGACCGAGCGCCGCGACCTGGCCGTGATGTCGGTCAAGGGCATCGCCGTGACGCGCGACTTTTTCGCCATGATGGACGTGCCCTTCCTGCACGGCCAGGCCTGGACCGACGCCGACGAACGGGCAGCGGCCGATGTGGTCATCCTCAGCCAGGCGCTGGCCGAGAAGCTGTTCGGCGCGGTCGACCCGGTCGGCAAACGGATACGCCTGAAGGACACGCAGTTCCAGGTGGTGGGCGTGCTCAAACCCTGGCTGCCGGTACCCAAGTTCTATCGCCTGATCGGCAGCGGCGCCTTCGGCGACGAAGACGAGATCATGCTGCCGTTCGCCACCGCGATCCGGCACGAGACGGGCCCGGAAGGCAGCGTCAGTTGCCGTGGCCGCGCGGAGCCCGGATGGCAGGGCTTTCTCGATTCCGAATGCACCTGGCTGCAGGTCTTCTTCGAGACCAAAACCGCCGCAGGACGCGCCGAGCTGCAGGATTACCTCGACAACTACGCCGCCGAACAGCGCAAGCTGGGGCGCCTCAAGCGCAAGCAGCCAAACCGCCTGTACGACGTCATGCAGTGGCTCGAATTTCGCAAGGTGGTGGCCAACGACAGCCGCCTGGCGGCCTGGCTGGCCTTCGGCTTCCTGCTGCTTTGCCTGGTCAACACCGTCGGCCTGCTGCTGGCCAAATTCTCGGTGCGCGCCTCCGAGGTCGGCATCCGGCGCGCGCTGGGCGCCTCGCGCAAGGAGATCTTCCGCCAGTTCCTGACCGAGACCGCCGTCATCGGCCTGGCCGGCGGCCTGCTCGGACTGGTGCTGGCCTTCGGCGCGCTGGCCCTGATCCGCATGCAGTCGAAGGAGCTCAACGCCATCGCCAACATGGACTGGCGGATGCTGGGCATGACCTTCCTGATGGCGCTCGGCGCCGCCATGCTGGCCGGCCTGCTGCCGACCTGGCGCGCCTGCCAGGTCACGCCCGCCATTCAACTCAAATCGCAGTAACTTACGAAAGACCCGTCATGGAAATCCGTCCCATCCTGTCAGCGCTCATGCGCAGCAAAACCGGCGCCATCCTGGTGGCGCTGCAAGTGGCCATCAGCCTGGCGATCCTCACCAACGCGCTGCACATCGTGAGCGTGCGCCAGGAAGTGGCGGCGCGCCCGAGCGGCATTGCCGACGAGGGTAAGGTGTTCTACCTGCGCATCCGCCATCTGGTCGAAGGCAGCCACGAGGAGCAGCTGGCGCGCCAGGAGCTTGAAACCAGGGCCTTGCGCGCCATCGGCGGTGTTACCTCGATGGCGTTTGCCAGCCAGGCGCCGATGTCGCAGTCCGGCTGGACCACCAGCCTGGCCAACTCGCGCACGTCACGCAAAGACAGCGCTCCCGCCTCGCTGTATTACACCAGCGATTCGCTGGTCAAGACCTGGGGGCTGAACCTGGCGGAAGGACGCGACCTGATGCCGGCCGATGTGGTCGACATCGACGGCAATACCTCGCCCGACGAACTGTTTCCCAAGTCCGTGCTCGTTACCAAGGCGCTGGCCGCCGCGCTGTGGCCGGGCTCGACCCAGGCTGTCGGCAAGACCGTCTATTTCGGCACCGGGGCGGAGGCCAACGCCGCCACCGTGATCGGCGTGATCGAAACGCTGCAAACCCAGAGCGCGGAAGTGGCGCCGCGCGGCGCCTACGCGCTGATCGTCCCGATGCGCAAGTCATTCGGCGCCACCATGTTCGCGGTGCGCGCCGAGGCCGGGCAGCGCGAGCGCGTCATGAAGGAAGCGGAAGCGGCCATGCGCGCCAGTAACCAGGGCCGCGCCATCATCACCATGAAAACCGTCGACGAGCACCGCAAGGAACGCTACCGGGCCGACATGGCGCTGTCGTGGATGCTGATCGCGGTCAGCGCGCTGCTGCTGCTCATTACCGCCAGCGGCATCGTCGGCATGGCCAGCCTGTGGGTCACCCAGCGCCGCAAGCAGATTGGCGTGCGGCGCGCGCTGGGGGCGCGCCGGGTCGACATCCTGCGCTACTTCATCACCGAGAACTTCATGATCACCAGCGTGGGCGTGGCCTGCGGGGTGGCGCTGTCGGCCGCGCTGAACCAGCTGCTGGTGACCCAGCTCGAGATGGCGCGCCTGCCGCTGGCCTACCTGGTGGTGGGCGCGGGCGTGTTCTGGGTGCTCGGCATGGCGGCGGTGTACGGGCCGGCCTGGCGCGCCGCCTCGATCTCGCCGGCCACTGCCACCCGCAGCGTCTGACGGTTACGATGGTATGCTAGCGCCCATGCCTACTGTACTGATCATCGACGACAACGCCGCCGTCGCCATCGCACTCGATGTCCTGTTTTCGCTGCACGACATCGGTGCGCTGAGCGCCACCTCTCCCGAAGCAGGCCTGGCCATCCTGGAACATACCAGCGTGGACCTGGTCATCCAGGACATGAATTTTTCGGCCGACACCACTTCGGGCGAGGAAGGCACGGCGCTGTTTCGCGACATCCGCCGGCGCCACCCCGACCTGCCGGTGATCCTGCTGACCGCCTGGACCCACCTGGACGCGGCGGTCGACCTGGTCAAGTCGGGCGCGGCCGATTATCTGTCCAAGCCCTGGAACGACAACCGCCTGATCGCCACGGTGACCAACCTGATCGAACTGGGGCAGGCCAACCGCTCGCTGCGCCAGCGCGTGCAGCAGGAGCGGCGCGTGCGGCGCGACCTGGAACAGGGCTTCGACCTGCGCGGCATGGTGTGGCAGGACGCCGCCACCGAACGTGTGCTGCACCTGGCCTGCCAGGTGGCGCGGGCCGACGTGCCGGTGCTGATCAGTGGTCCCAACGGCACCGGCAAGGAACGCATCGCCGAGATCATCCAGGCCAATTCGCTGGTGGCCGGCGGCCCGTTCGTGGTGCTCAATTGCGGCGCGCTGCCGGCCGAACTGATCGAGGCCGAACTGTTCGGCGCCGAAGCGGGCGCCTACACCGGCGCCTCGCGCGCGCGCGAAGGCAAGTTCGAAGCGGCCGACGGCGGCACCCTGTTTTTGGATGAAATCGGCAACCTGCCGCTGGCCGGCCAGATGAAGCTCTTGCGGGTGCTCGAAACCGGGCGCTTCGAGCGCCTTGGATCGAACCGCGAACGCCAGGTCAAGGTGCGCGTGATCAGCGCTACCAACGCCGACCTGGGCGCGATGATCCGCGCCGGCACCTTTCGCGAAGACCTGTTCTACCGCCTCAACGTGATCGAGCTGCGCCTGCCGGCGCTGGCGGCGCGCCCGGCCGACATCTTGCCGTTGGCTAGCAGTTTTCTGGCGCGCGGCAAAAGCCTGCACCACTGCGCCCAGGCCGCGCTGCTGGCGCACGCCTGGCCCGGCAATGTGCGCGAACTCAAAAAC
The DNA here is from genome assembly GCF_011682145.1 of Massilia mucilaginosa. Lineage (GTDB taxonomy): Bacteria > Pseudomonadota > Gammaproteobacteria > Burkholderiales > Burkholderiaceae_D > Telluria_A > Telluria_A mucilaginosa. The sequence continues at coordinate 33,280 of NZ_WHJH01000053.1, read as the reverse complement.
GTGATGGCGCGCGCCAGCCTGCTGGCCGCCGGCGACATCATCAAGGCCGCCGACCTGGGGCTGCCGGTCACGGTTGCGGCAAGCGTCGAAGTGGAGCCGGATCGCGACGCCATCGTGCAGTCCATGGCGCGCGCCAACGGCGTGGTGGCGCAGGCTGCGGCCGACCTGGGCCTGTCGCGCCAGGCGCTGTACCGGCGCATGGAGCGGCTCGGGATCGCGCGCTAGCCGATGCGCATGTCACCGCGCTTGTCGCTGCGCCTTTCGCTCATGACGCGCTGCTCCATCCTGGTCGGCGCCCTGCTGGCCCTCGGGATCAGCATCGCGCTGGGACTGGACTCCCTGCTGCCGGGGCGCGCGCCGCTGGTGCTGGCCCTGTCGCTGGCCTGCGTGGTGCCGGTCGCGGTGATCGCCCTGCGCGCCCAGATCCGTCCGATCCTGTCTTTGTTCCGCGCGCTTGAAGGCACGGTGACCAGCTACAAGGACGGCGACTTTTCCTTCAGCCTGCACTGGCCGCGCAACGACGAACTGGCCGACCTGGTGGCGGCCCACAACGCGCTCGGCAACGTGCTGCGCGAACAGCGCCTGGCGCTGGTGCAGCGCGAACTGCTGCTCGATACCATGGTCCAGAACACGCCGGTGGCGATGCTGCTGGTCGACGACGCGGCGGGCAGTCCCGGCGCCATCGTCTACGCCAACCTGTCGGCGCGCCAGATGCTGGGCGAAGGCCGCAAGCTCGAAGGCCACCGCCTGTCCGACATCCTCAGCCAGGCCTCGCCGGCGCTGGTGGACGCGCTGGCGCGCGGTGGCGACGGCTTGTTTTCCGCCGGCGACGGCGAGGAAGAAGAGGTCTACCACCTGGCGCGCCGCAGCTTCAGCCTGAATGGCCGCAAGCATGAATTGCTGCTGCTGCGCCAGCTGACCCACGAACTGCGACGCCAGGAAGTGCAGACCTGGAAAAAGGTCATCCGCGTCATCAGCCACGAATTGAATAATTCGCTCGCGCCCCTGACCTCCCTGGCCCACTCGGGCGCGGAGCTGGTGCGGCGCGGCCAGACCGAGCGCCTGCCGCAAATCCTGGAAACCATCGAAGAGCGCACGCGCCACCTGGAGAGCTTCATCCTCGGCTACGCGCGCTTCGCCAAGCTGCCCTCGCCGCGCATGGAACGATGCCCATGGCCCGCTTTTGTCGAGCAACTGGCGTCGCAGGTGACGCTGACGGTAGCCGGCGCCTTGCCGCTTGAAGCGGCCCGCTTCGACCCGGCCCAGATGGAGCAGGCCTTGCTCAACCTGCTCAAGAACGCCCACGAATCGGGCTCGCCGGCGGGCGAGGTGGCGCTGCGGGTGCGCCAGGCGCACGGCAGCTTGCGCATCGAGGTGATGGACCGCGGCCAGGGCATGAATGACGCGGTGCTGACCAATGCGCTGGTGCCGTTCTACTCCACCAAGCGCAGCGGCACCGGCCTGGGCCTGGCGCTGGCGCGCGAAATCGCCGAAGCGCACGGCGGACGCATCACGCTCGGCAACCGCGACGGCGGCGGCCTGACGGTGACCCTGATCCTGCCCGCGTAATCAGCGGCGGGCAAATGGTAAGATCGCGCTTCCACTTCTTCTCCGCGCGCGATGTCCGACACACCCACTTCCACCCGTTTCGACGCACCCGGCCACCCGCCGGCCACCATCACCGAATTCAAGGGCGTGCGCTTCCTGCACCTGGGCACCTCGTGGGTGCAGGGCGCCATGCGCCTGGCCAAGCCGGACAACATCGAGCTCGAATACGTGCAGATGATGATGATGTGGATGCTCTTCCTCGACAATCCGAAACACATCGTCCAGCTGGGACTGGGCAGCGCGGCCCTGACCAAGTTCAGTTACCAGCGCTTCCCGCAGGCGCGGGTGACGGTGGCCGAACTCAATCCCAACGTGATCGACGTCTGCCACGCGCATTTCGGCCTGCCGCCGAACGACGCGCGCCTGGACGTGCGCCAGATGGATGCGATGGATTTCGTGCTCGATCCGGCCAATCACGGCAAGGTCGACGTGCTGCAGGTGGACCTGTACGACGAAGACGCGCGCGGCCCGGTGCTCGATTCGCCCGAGTTCTACCAGGCCTGCATGGACTGCCTGTCCGACGACGGCATCATGACCACCAATGTGTTCGGCGACTTTGCCAGCTACGACAAGAACCTGCAGAACATGGAACTGGTGTTCGATGCGGTGGTGTGGCTACCCGAAGTGCATGACGCGAACATCATCGTGGTGGCGTTCAAGCGCGCGCCGTCGATCGATTTTTCGGTGTTGTACGAGCGCGCGGGGGCCATCAAGAAGAGCATGAACCTGCCGGCCAAGAACTGGGTGACAGGTTTGAAAGGCTGGATGCAGGACCAGCAGGGATAAGAACCGGCGCCGTTCTACCGAGGCAGGTTCTAAGCATATAACGTGAGCGCATAAGTGATGCGCGCGCGCGGTGTACGTAGTCGAGATTACAGCCTTTTGTAGGTACAAGCACTACATTTTGCTGCGGATTGCTGCCATTGCACGCATTTACAACACTCTCACATGACTCGTTGCACGTCGCAAAACTCGTCAGGTAGTATCGTTTTCACATTGGCTGGCCCCACGAGGGTGTGTCCAGTGAATTCCCTAAAAATGAAAACGACAACGAGACATCTACATGACGAATACCCCAGGCAGCCCGCACCTCAAACGCACCTTGCTCGCATCGGCGCTCCTGCTCGCGCTTAACAGCACCTACGCGCAGCAGGGCGCAGCTCCAGCCGCCCGCAGCGGCGAAGACAGCCCCGCTTCCGTCGTAATCCTCGGCTCGCGCTCGACCGCCAAGACCTCGCTCGATACCGCCGCGCCGGTCGGCCTGATCAACATCAAGGACATGCAGACCGCCGGCCCGCTGGAACTGGGCAAGCTGCTGCAAACCCTGGACCCGTCGTTCAACTTCACCTCGACGTTTATCAGCGACGGCACCGACATCATCCGCCCTGCGACCCTGCGCGGCCTCGGTCCCGACCAGCTGCTGGTGCTGGTTAACGGCAAGCGGCGCCACCAGCAGGCACTGGTCAATGTGCAGCAAACCATCGGACGCGGCTCGGCCGGTACCGACATCAACGCCATTCCGCTGTCGGCCATTCACCACATCGAAGTGCTGCGCGACGGCGCGGCGGCCCAATACGGTTCGGACGCCATCGCCGGCGTGATCAACATCGTCCTCAAGAAGCAGACCAACGAGACGCAATTGAGCAGCAGCATCGGCACCACCTCGGAAGGCGACGGCGACCTGATCTCCGGCAGCGCCAACACCGGCTTCAAGCTGGGCGAAAGCGGCTACCTGAATCTGTCGGTCGAAGGCCGCCGCCGCAACGAAACCAACCGCGCCGGCGTCGACTCCGAGCGCGTCAATCCGCCACGCGTGACCCAGCGCATCGGCGACAGCCTGGCCAAGGACGCCTACCTGTGGTGGAATGCGGGCCTGCCGATCGACGACAGCAGCGAGTTCTATGCCTTCGGCGGCATCTCCAAGCGTACCGGCGACTCGGCGGGCTTTTTCCGCTCGCCTGGCGACGGCCGCACCGTGCCGGCCGTGTACCCGAACGGCTACCTGCCGAACATCATGACCACTGTGAAGGACGCCTCGTTCGCCGTCGGCTACAAGCGCGACCTGGCCAACGAATGGAAGTTCGACGTGAGCGTGAACCACGGCCGCAGCGAACTCGGTTTCCATGAACGCAATTCGATCAACGTCAGCTACTGGTACGAACCGAAACCGGGTGGCGGCATCTACGCCGAATCGCCGCTCGAAGCCGACACCGGCAAGCTCAAATTCAACCAGACCACCTTCAATGCCGACATCCGCGGCCCGCTCAAGTTCGGCGACCGTACCGTGCAGCTGGCGACCGGATTCGAGTACCGCAGCGACAACTACGCGATCGAAGCGGGCGACCCGGTCTCGTACCAGTACGGCCGCACCAACAACCCGGCCATCAAGATCTTCGACCAGGTCGGCGGCATCGCGGCATCGGGTGCGCAAGGCTTCCCGGGCTACACGCCGGGCACCGAAGTGGACCAGGGCCGCCACAACATCGCCATGTACCTCGATGCGGAACACAACATCACCGAAAAGCTGCTGGTCGCGGCCGCGGTGCGCTTCGAAAAATACTCGGACTTCGGTAACACGACGACCGGCAAATTGAGCATGCGCTACGACCCGACGCGCCAGTTCGGCCTGCGCGGCAGCGTTTCGACCGGTTTCCGCGCACCGAGCGTGCAGCAGAAGTTCTACAGCTCCGTCTCGACCAACCTCAATTCGGCCGGCGTGCTGACCGAAACGCTGACCGCGCGTGAAGGCAGCGCCGTCACGCGCGCCTTCGGCATCTCGCCGCTCAAGGAAGAGACCTCGAAGAGCGCCAGCATCGGCATGATCCTGCGCCCGATGCCCAACTTCTCGGTCACCGCCGACTTGTACCGCATCGACATCGACGACCGCATCGTCTTCTCGAGTAACATCGCGCCGGAATCGGGTAACTGCGTACCGGCCTCCAAGTGCCCGGTCAAGTCGATCCTCGATCCGCTCAAGGTCGGCCAGGCCCAGTTCTTCACCAACGCGATCGACACCACCACGGACGGCCTGGACATCGTGGCCGAGCACACCACCAAGTGGCCCGGCTCGACCCTGGTGCTGTCGGGCCAGATGGGCTTTAACAAGACCGAAGTCAAGAACCGCAAATCGCAGTCGCCGGTGCTGACCGGCGCCCAGCTGTTCGACGACGCCCAGGTGACCCTGATCGAACGCGGCCAGCCGCGCAAGAAGCACGTGATCGCCGCCGACTACACGAACGGCGCATGGAACGTGAACACCCGCGCCAACTACTACGGCGCAGTGCAGGGCCAGGGCTTCACCGCCCCGTTCATCCAGACCTGGGAAGCCAAATGGCTGGTCGACATGTCGCTGCGCTACTCGTTCACCAAGAAGCTCAGCGCCTCGTTCGGCGTGAACAACCTGTTCGACACCTACCCGACCGAGTGGGACAAAACCCGCGCCGCACCGTTCCCGCAACTGGGCTTTACCCGCTGCTGGGAAACCTGCCCGATCGGCATCAACGGCCGTCAGATGTACGCGAAGGTTGACTGGGCTTTCTAAGCCGGTTCACGTTGCATGAACAGGCCACGCCGGCGACGGCGTGGCCTTTTTTATGCCGGCACGTGAATCCGCGCCTTGATGTGCTTGAGGTTGACGATGATCGTAAACGTCATCACCACCAGCAAAGACCACGAACTCCACTTCCCGACGTGCACCATCGACCACGCGCCAAGCTGGTTGGGGTACTTCCAGATGCCGAAGAAGGTGCTGAGGTTTTCGGCCAGCCAGATGAAAAAACCGATCAGCACGAACGCCAGCAGCAAGGGCATGCGGCGTTCGACGTCGAGCGGGCGGAAGATGACGCACGAGCGCGCATACAGCCCGAGCGCGCATGCCGCCACATACCAGCGATAGTCGCCGATGTAGTGGTGCGTGAAGAAATTGACGTAGATGAGGAGTGCGATCACCACCCCCATCCAGAACGGCGGGTGATGCTCGACGCGCAGGTCGAACAAGCGCCACGCCTGAATGATGTAGCTGCCGACGGCCGCGTACATGAATCCCGAGAACAGCGGCACGCCGAAGACCTTTGTCCAGGCAAAGTCCGGATACGACCATGACTGGATCGCGCCGGAGGTCTTGAACACCTCCAGCGCAAAGCCGATCAGGTGGAACAGGGTGATGGCCTTGAGTTCATCGAGCGTCTCCAGCCGCGACCAGATCATCGCCCCCTGGATGGAGAGGGCCACGATCAGCAGCACGTCGTAGCGCGCCACGCCCCACAAGCCGGTACGCGGCACCAGGAACACCGCCGCGAAGAACAGCCCGGCGAACAGGCAGGCGCGCGCTTCCTTGATGCCGAAGTAGAGAAACTCCACCGCAAAGCGCGTCATGCCGGTGAGCCCGGGCCGCGCGTGAAACCCCAGCAGATGCGCATCGAGCGCGCTTGGGCGCAAGGAAAACAGCCGTGACAGGATATGGGCGGCCATGCGGACAAAACTCCAGGGTGAAGGGGGGCGGGCAGATTGGCAACAGCATCTTAACCGAAGTCGTGAACTTGCCAAGCCGTCAGCGCCGCTCGCGCCACCACAGCAGCAGCATCGCCGCCGCAAACAGCAGCGCGAACGGCCACGCCGGCAGCGGCGCCATGCCCGCCGCCGCGGCAACCGGCGTGCGCGCGGCGTAGCGCGCCGTGGCCTCGCGCCGCTGCGCCTTCTGCCACAGCGGCCAGTCGGCCTTGTCGTACACGTACAGCTTGCCCGCGACCGGCTTTTCGCCCCGCGTTTCCATCGCCAGCCAGCCGGCCTTGCGCGGCCACACGGCCACGCAGGAGGCGTCGGCCTTGTCCGGGCGGCGCTGCCAGGCGAGCGTCTGTTTCAGTTGCGGGAAGGTGACGTTGCCCTGCACGCCGAGCGCGCACACTTCCAGGCGCCGGCCGGGCAGCGGCATCTCTTGCGGGTCGAGCCAGGCCACATCCTGTGCGCGCTCGATGCCGGCGCGGTCGAGCACACCCTGCCACCACAGGCCAAGCGCCTGCGGCTCGCTGATCGCGTAGCGGTGCCAGTCGGCCACGCCAAGCCAGACGATGCGGCCCTTTTCCCACGGCCGCGTCCAGATGCGGTCACCCGCCGCACGCCATTGGCCCAACGTCCCGGCCGGATTGAGCGGGCTTGATGCCAGTGCCAGCGGCGTGCCGGAAGGCCGGGCCTCGGCCTGCTCGCGCAGTTCCAGCTGCACGGCGCGCGACCACAGCTGCTTGTCCTGCGCATTGGCCGCCAGGATCACCAGCGGCGTGCCTGCCGCCACCTGCGCCAGCAGCGCCGCGCGCGCGCCGTCGCCCAGGCGCTCCACGTGGGCGGCGTCGGCCACCAGCAAATTGGGCTGCGTGAGCGCGCTACGCGGCGACTCGTTGCGGGTCACGGTTTTGCCCAGCACGACCTGCCAGTCGAGCGCCGCATGGCTGTTGACCAGCAGTTCATTGAGCGTGCGCGCATCGAACGATGGTGCGCCGAAGCGCCCCACCACTTGCAGCGGCACCTGCGCCGATACCGAAAACGGCACAGGCCCCTGCGCCAGCACCTTGCCGCTGGCGTCGAGCATGCGCGCGCTGAGCACCAGCGTTTCGGCCACCGGCGGCAGCCACTGCACCGTCAGCACCGCGCCGTTGCCGGCAACGTCCGCAAGCACCTGCTTGTTCTCGGCCAGCAGTTGCAGGCGCCAGTTCGATGCCTGGCTGCGGCGCACGGTCAGCGCGAACATGCGCCCCAGCGTCAGCTCACGCGGAAAATCCAGATGCAGCACCTCGCTGCTGGGCGCCTCCCAGAGCAAGGGCCGCGCCGGCAGGTCGTGCCACTGGGCGGCGGACAGGCCGTCGCCGGCAAGCCGCACCGCCGCCGCCTCGTTCAGGTCGATCGCTTCGGCGTCGGAGTCGATCGACAGTGTCCCACCCACCCCCGCCGGCAGCTTGAAGTCGCCGACGATCACGCCCAGCGCCGCAGCGGCCAGCAGGATCAGCAAGGCGTCGACCCACTGGCGCCGCCACAGGTAGACGGCGGCGCTGCCGGCGCCGATCAGGAAAATCAGGCCTGCGGCAATCATCGTGGGACTTCCTTGCGCAGCGCGCGGGTGAATGGGGTTTGCGGGGCGGGTTTGGCCTGTAACAGCACCGGCGCCCGGGTGATGGCGCCGCGCAGCCAGGCGCGCAGCACCGGGCGGCACGTGGCGCAGCCGTCCGCCACATCCTGCACGGCGCGCTGCGCTTCGAGGCGCTGTTCGTCGCTGGCGATGCGTTCGCGAATCCACTCGTGCGCGCCGCGGCTCCACAGGGCGGGCAAGGCGCCATCGCCATCGAGCGCTTCGATCAGGCGCCGCAGCTCGTCGGGAATCGGCACCGCCGCCGTGCCCTGCTCGCGGCGGTAGCTTTTGGTGCCGGCAACGTCGCCGGTCATGCGGATCTCTTCCTTGAGCGGCGGCGGCACAAAGGCCGTTTTGTGCAGGTAGATGCGGTCGGCCTGCTGCAACTGCTTGATCGCCTCAAGCGCCTTGTGCTCGGGCGCAAGCGCGGTTTTCGGCGTGATGGCGCGCAGGGCCTTTTCGGCGTCCCACATCGCGCTCAGGGCGCGCCGCAGGATCTTCTTGGTCGACTCGTCGAACAGGGTCGCGTTTTCGGCCTGGTCGTGCGTGTGGCCGAATTCGGCGACCACGTCGTGTTTTTCATCGTCGTCGTGATGCTCTTCCCCGCCGAACAGGGTCGACTCTTCGCCCAGGAACTGGCCGTAGCGGCGCCGCAGCTGGGCCTGGTCGTCGGCGATGGATTCGCTGCGCGCACGCACCGTGGCCGGGTTCATGCCTGGCGCGGCCTTCAGGTCGGCCAGCAGTTGTTCGGTGTCGATGATGATCTGGCGCTGGCTGCGCAGGTTCTCGGGCTTGACCAGCATCGGCTGCGCCGACGACTCGTCGCCCTCTTCCACCGGTCCGGGCAGGCGCAGGGTGTAGGTCGGCGAGACGGTGGTGTGCGGCCGTTCGGCGTTGTCGGTCGCGCGCACGAAGAAATACAGTTCGTCGCCCGGCTCCATGCCCAGTTCGGCCAGCGTCCACTGCTTGTGCCAGTTGCGCGTGCGCGGGTCGCTGGACTCAGGCAGCGGCAGTTCGCGGTCGCTGAAGCGGATGTTCTCGCCGCTGCCGCGCGCCAGGGTCAGGTGCAGGGTGGCGCGCCGTACCTGGTAATCGTCGCGCACCGCCAGCGTGATGGTGGCGCTGGCGGCATCCGGGGCGAGCGTGTGGATCATCTCGCGCGGCGCGGACAAGGTGACTTCGGGCGCCTGGTCGGCAATGACGCGCAGCTTGTAGCGCGCGCCGCGCCAGCGCCAGAACACCGATTCGGTCGCGGTCCAGCGCGCGCACTCGCGGCCGATCTTGAGCGACTGGCCGTCGCTCAGCTCAATTGGCGTATCGACCGGCTGCGGCGCGCGCAGGCACCATTCCACGACACTGTGCTCGGGCACCTGCAACTCACGCGGCGCGCCCTCGGATTTGGCGACACCGGTATATTTGGGCGGCGTCACGCGCACGGTAATCTCGCTGGTCTGCTTTGCAATCAGGGCTTTCACTTCGTGCGGCGTGGGCGGCACGGCTTCCACCAGTCGCCATGCGAACAAGGCCAGCGCCGCGCACACGCTTAACGCGACCCAGCGCGCATCGAAGCGCACGCGTTCCCTGGCGATGGCCGCCAGCACGTCGTCGGTGAGCGTGGTGGCGATGCGCGCCAGCAGGCGGCGGCGCTGGAGCTGGCCGATGGCGCTGGTGGCGCCGGCCAGCAGCGCGGTGCTGTCTTCCAGCGCGGGCACGGTGGCATCGATCCAGCCGGTCCAGTCGCGATCTACGCGGGAGAACAGGCGCCGGCCATCCCAGGCCGTCCACACACCCCACGCCACGACGCCAGGAAGCGACTGCAGCAGCACCCAAGGCAGGATGGCCGCGATCCACAGCGGCGCTCGCCGGCGGACGGCGGCGAGCCGCAAGCGGACAAGGATGTCAGCGTCGGCTTGCATGGGCCAGTATCCGTTCCATGGCAAAGAGCCCGAGCAGCACGAGCGTCAGCAGGTAGCGCAAGGCGCCGCTCGACTGCGCCGGCGCAGCCGTGGCTGTGGCTGCGATCGTTTGCGATGGCATGGTGTAGGGCAGCGGCGCATAGTGCAGCCGCTGCCAGTGTTCGAACAGGCCGCGTGCGGCATCAGGGGCGAGCGGCGGCCAGCTCGCCGCCGTCCAGACGCGCCCACGCACGCTGGATGCACAGGCAATGCCGTCGACCTGCGGCGCTTTGCCGAGTTCCGGGAACGCCTTGACGTCGGCGGCCCACCAGAGCGGCGCGCGCAGGCCGGCGGGCGGCGTTTGCGGCACGTCCCAGATCACCAGTTCAGCCGCGCCTTCAGGCGTTTCGTCGACCTTGTAGCGGCGCGGGCCGTCGAGCGCGGCGAACAGGGCGCGCCACTGCGCCGCGCGCTTGCTGACGACGACCACGCGCTGTTCGGTCCTGGCAAAGGCCGGCGCCCTGCTGCGCACCTCGATCTGGTGGCGCGAGCGTGGCGGCACGGCGGGCATGGGCACGTTGCCTAGCACCAGCAGGCGCGAACCGGAGCGCCATTCGCGGTCGTGGCGCGCCAGCCAGGCAAAGGGATCGTCGCCCGGCACCGCGATCCAGCTGGCGTCGTAAAAGCCGGCCTGCCTGATCTGGCGCTCGGCCCAGTCGCTATCGGTACCGGCGGGGATCAGTACCGCGTCGCGCCGCCACGGCAGCACCAGGTCGGCCAGCCAGGCCAGGACGGCGACGATCAGCAGGCAGCGTACCAGCAGCAGCAGGCGCTCGGTCCAGCGCCAGACGCGTAGTTGCTGCGGATCGGTACGCGGCAGGAAGCGCGCGGTGGCCAGCGGCTCCTGCTGGACGCGCTGGCGCCGCTGGCGGTGCCACAGCACCGGCAACGCCAGCAGGGCCAGTCCCAGCCACCAAAGCGCAGTCATGCGCGCGCACCCCGGCGCAACCAGGTGCGCAGCACGGCGGGCAAGGGATCTTCGATGCAAGTGGCCAGCACCGCAATATCGTTGTGACGGCACTGCGCCAGCATGCGCTCGACATGTTCGTCGCGGTTCTTGCGGTACACGCCGACCGTATCGGGTGCGAAGCGGAACACGCCGTCGGCGTTTTCGGGATCGCGCCAGATTGAATCGGCAGGAAAACTGGCGTCGCACTCGGCGCGCGTTTGCAGGCACAGCATGCGCACGTCGTGGCGCATGCGGCGCAGTCGCAGCAGGGCTTCGGCCTGGCTCGAAGGCCAGTCGAGAAAATCGCTGGCGGCGAACACCAGGCTGGGTGAGCGCACGAACGGCATGCTGGCGCGCAGGGTCTCGCTATCGGGCAGCATGCCGCCCGCTTCGATGCGCTGCAATTGCGCCAGCACGCGCTGCATCTGGCGCGGACCGCGCGCGGCGGGTGTGAACTGCACGCGCTCGCCGTTGCAGATGACCAGGCCAAAGGCGTCGCCCTGGCGCTGGGCGATGGCGGCGATGCAGGCCAGGATGGTGCGCGCGTACCACAGTTTGTCGAGGCCGGACACACCGCTGCGGCTCGGCTCCGCCATCGATGCGGTGGCGTCCAGCCAAAGCCAGACTGCCACGTGGCTGTCGCGCTCCGCTTCGCGCACATAGTAACGGTCGGCGCGAGCCAGAAGCTTCCAGTCGATGCGGCGCCATTCGTCGCCGGGCGCATAAGCGCGGTACTCGGAAAATTCGACGCCGGCGCCGCGCTCACGGCCCGCATGAATGCCGTGACCGAGCCCCGCCAGCACATGGCGGATGATCAGGTTCAGGTCATTGGTGTGCGCGAGCAGCGCGGACGTCGACAGCATGCGATGGCTAATCCTTGTCGGCGCGGATCTCGGCGCGCAGGGCGAGCAGGATGTCGGCAATCGATACGCCGTCGGCTTCGGCCTCGAAATTGCGCAGCACGCGGTGCGCCAGCACCGGCAGCAGCATGGCGCCGATGTCGTCGCGCGTTACCGCCAGGCGCTTGTGCATCAGCGCGCGCGCCTTGGCGGCCAGCACCAGTGCCTGCCCGGCGCGCGGCCCGGCGCCCCAGCCGACATGCTTGGTGACGGCGGCAACGCGCGACTCCTGCGGACGCGTGGCGCGCACCAGGCGCGTGGCGTAGCGCAGCAGGTGTTCGCCGATTTCGATATCGCGCACCAGTTTTTGCAGGCGCAGCAGGCTGTCCACATCCATCACCTGCGGCGCATCAAGCAGGCCCGCGTGGGTGGTGCGCGAGACCATCATCATTTCTTCATCTTCGCTCGGGTAGCCGACGTCGATGCGCAGCAAAAAGCGGTCGAGCTGCGCTTCTGGCAGCGGGTAGGTGCCGGCCTGCTCGATCGGATTTTGCGTCGCCAGTACAAAGAATGGTGCTGGCAGCGCGTGGGTCACGCCGGCAAAGGTCACCGCCCGTTCCTGCATCGCTTCGAGCAGCGCGGACTGGGTCTTGGGCGGCGCGCGGTTGATTTCGTCGGCCAGCAACACCTGCGTGAACACGGGGCCGGGCTGGAAGCGGAACAGGCGCTGGCGCGTAGTCTGATTTTCTTCGAGGATTTCGGTACCGATGATATCGGACGGCATCAGGTCGGGCGTGAACTGCACGCGCTGGAATGTGAGGTCGGTGGCTTGCGCCAGCGACTTGACCAGCAAGGTCTTGCCCAGGCCCGGTACGCCCTCGACCAGCGCATGGCCGCCCGCCAGCAGGCAGATGACGAGCGATTCGATCACTGCATCCTGCCCGATGATCACGCTCGACATGCTCGCCTTGAGCGCGCCGATCTTGGCCGTCAGGTCGGCGATTTCTTTTTCTTCCCAGGCTACTGACACTGTCACGCTCCCAAAGCATACTGAATGATATTGACCGCAAAGCGGGTATTGTCGACCACCAGCCAGCGCTTGTTGCGGAAGTCGTAATCCCACTCGCAGCCGTAGTCCTTGTTCGAATACAGCACCCGCACGCGCCCGTTGATCTCAATCGCCTTGAGGTAGTCGTGCACCAGGTCGTCGCCCCAGCCATTGAGCTCATTGCCGGTGTTGGGCGGGCCGTCGAACTGGAAGAAGCTCGAATACACCGGGTGGTTGTTGGGGATCTTCCTGAGCGCCTTCGGGCCGAAGATGCGCGCCATTTCCGACTCGAAGGACTTGGCGAACAGGCCGTCGATATCGTGGTTGCAGTCGTCGACGAAGACAAAGCCGCCGCCGCGCACGTAGCGCTCGAAATTCTTGCGCTCGGCCGGCGTGAACTGCACCAGCTTGTGCCCGGCCAGGTAGCAGAAGGGCGACTCCAGCATCTTCGCGTCCGCCAGCGCGATCACCCGCTCGACCGGATCGACGCGCAGGGTGGTGTACTCCACCAGCGAATTGAGCACGTTGCTGGGCATGCGGATGTCCACGTCCCAGTCGCCCGACTCGTACATCAGGCGCGTGAAGTAGAAATCGTAGTTGCGCATCGCCCTGCCCGCCTTACACCGCGTCCGACAGCGACGTGAAGTTGAAGTCGCGGATTTTCATCGGCGGGATCATCATCTGGAAGTTCATGCCGTCGCCGCCCAGGATCTGCGGCTTGCCCAGTTCATCGAGATTGTTGAGCATCGAGACCGGGCTTTCGTTGAAGCGGAAGTTCTTGACCGGATGCTTGATCTTGCCGTTTTCGACGTAGAAGGTGCCGTCGCGCGTCAGGCCCGTGAGCAGCAGCGATTGCGGATCGACGTCGCGGATGTACCAGGTGCGCGTGACGACGATGCCCTTCTTGGTCGAGGCGATCAATTCATCGAGCGATTTGGACCCGCCCGACATGATCATGTTGCCGTGACGGCCGCGCGCCTTCATCTTTTGCTTGTTGGCCCAGAACAGCGAGTAATCGAGCGCGACGATCTTGCCGTTCTTGATGATGTCGATGCGTTCGCGCGGCAGCATCGATTCGGTGTCCCAGGGGCGCACCGGCACATCCTTGTCCCACGGGTCGGCCCACACGTTGACCTGTTCGTCGAACAGCTTTTCGCCCAGGCGATTGCCGCCGCCTTTTTTCGACAGGAAGCTGCGGCCCTCGTCGGCGCGGCGCGCGTCGAAAGCGCCGAACATGCGCCCCACCAGGTCGGAGGTGGCGGCCGGCTCCAGGATCACGGTGTAGCGGCCCGGTTCCAGCGCCTTGGCGTCGACCGAACGCAGCGCCTTTTCGATGGCCACGGCGGACGCTTCGCGCGCGTCGAATCGGCGCACATCGTTGGCCGAACGGGTCACCCAGCCGGAACCGCGGCCGTCTTCCGTGCGCGCGGTGCAGGTGAAGCTGACGTTGGTGAATTCGTGGTGGCCGAACACGCCGTTCGAATTGGCGATGGTTTCGAAACCGGTGTTATCGACAAAGAAGCCCGCCGTCACCAGCTTGTTCTTGCGCCCCGCCAGAATGCTGTGCGATGCCACTTCGGCGCGGAACTCCGGGTCGATGGCGGCGGTCTCGCGGGCAAACGCGTTTGAGGCCTTGTATTCCTGCTTGCCGATGGCCGCCATGAATTCCGGATTCTCGGGCGCCAGGCGGGCCACGTCTTCGGCGCGGCGCACAGCTTTTTCGAGCGACTTGTCGTCGAACTCATTGATCGAGGCGGTGCCCTGGCGCTTGCCGAAGGCGACGCTCACGGTCATCTGCATGTTTTCGTTCAGGCCCGCCGTGGACACGCTGTTCTGGGCGTAGCGGATATTGCCGGTGCGGGTGCCGCTGATCGCCACGCGGCATTCGTCCGCCTTGGAAAACCCGAGCACGCGGTCGCAGATGCGTTTTGCTTCTTCCTGGTTCAACTGTTTCATTGCGTGGCCTCCTTAGCCGATCTTGCGGGCGGTGTTGATGACGTTGATGCCGTTGAAACGGGTGGTAGCGGACCCGTGCGAGACCGCGCTGACCTGGCTGGGCTGCCCTTTGCCGTCGAAGAACGAGCCGCCCATGCGCCAGTCGCGCACGTCGCAGATGGCGCTGCACGCATTCCAGAACTCCTGGGTGTTGGACTGGTAGGCCACGTCTTCCAGGGGACCGGCGATCTTGCCGTTCTTGATTTCGAAGTACAGCTGGCCGCCGAACTGGAAGTTGTAGCGCTGCTGGTCGATCGAGTACGAACCGCGCCCGAGGATGTAGATGCCCTTCTTGACGTCCTTGATCATCTCGTCGGGGCTCAGGCGTTCCTTGCCTGCTTGAAGCGACACGTTCGGCATGCGCTGGAATTGCACGCTGTTCCAGCTGTCGGCGTACGAGCAGCCGTGCGATTCCTTCTCGCCGATGATGTGGGCCTGGTCGCGCGTGGCCTGGTAGTTCACCAGCACGCCGTCCTTGATGATGTCCCAGCGCTTGGCCGGCACGCCTTCATCGTCGTAGGCGACCGCGCCGAGCGAACCGGGTTCGTTCTTGTCGGCGATGAAGTTGACCCGGTCGGCGCCGAACTTGAATTTTTTGGTCTGCCATTTATCGAGCGTGGCGAAGCTGGTGCCGGCGTAATTGGCCTCAAAGCCGAGTACCCGGTCCAGCTCCGTCGGGTGGCCGACCGATTCGTGGATGGTCAGGAACAGGTGTTCGGGCGAGAGCACCAGGTCGTACTTGCCCGGTTCGACCGTCTTGGCGGAGAGTTTTTCGCGTGCCTGGCGGCCGGCCGCGCGCGCGTCTTCCACGATGTCGTAGGACTTGGTGTAGAGCGTGGCGACGCCGCCGGCGGCCTTGATCTTGTCGGCCGGGCGCGCGTCGAAGTATTCGTAGCCCATGCCGGCCGGTGCGGCCAGGCTGTCGCGCGTGCGAAACCGGTTGCTGGCCTTGTCGACGGCGGTGGCGCTCAAAGGCGCCCACAGGCGGTGGATGTCCTGGTCGATGTAGGAGCCGTCGGTCGAGGCAAAGTACTTTTGCTGATTCACCTGGAACAGGGTCGAGGTCATGAAGCTGGCGCCGGCGTCCAGGCCCGCCTTGTTGGCGGCGATGAGCATCTCGGCCTTGTCCTTGATGGGCACCGTGCGCCAGTCGCGGGTGAATGGCGTGGCCCATGCGACTTCGCCGACGCCCTTGACCGGCGCCATTCGCAGCGGCTCGCTTTGCAGCTTGCTGTTGGCGCGCGCGATGGCGACGGCCTGGCGCGCGGCGGCGGCGATGCTGTCCGGCGACATGTCGTTGGTCGAAGCGAAGCCGTAGGCGCCGTTGGCGATCACGCGCACGCCCACCCCGGACGATTCGGTGTTGACGATGTTTTCCACGCTCAGGTCGCGCGTGGTGATGAACTGGTTCAGGTAGCGGCCGATGCGCACGTCGCAGTAGGTGGCGCCGGCCTTGGTGGCGGCGTTCATGGCGGCGTCGGCCAGCGATTTTTTGAACGCGATGGCGACCGGGTTCATTAACTCTTCGGCCGCGATGGCGTTGCCGAACACGGGAACCAGCATGACGCCGGCGGCGCCGCTGCTGATTTTCAGGAAGGTACGTCGTTCCACTGTTTGCTCCTGCTTGCAAGGCTCCGTCGTTCCCGCGAAGGCGGGAACCCATAGCACCGTCGTTTAGCCGATGTGCTATGGATCCCCGCCTTCGCGGGGACGACGGCTATCGAATGATTGATGCCGCGTCCCTGCGCAACGCTTAAACCGCGTCCGACAAGGACGTAAAGTTGAAATCCCTGACCTTCATCGGCGGAATGAGCATCGAATACTGCACCTCGTCACCCGCGATCACCTGCGGCTTGCCGATCGCCTCGATATTGTTCAACATCGTCACCGGGCTTTCGTTGAACCGGAAGTTCTTGATCGGGTGCTTGATCTTGCCGTTCTCGATGTAAAACGTGCCGTCGCGCGTCAAACCGGTCAGCAGCACCGACTGCGGGTCCACCTCGCGGATGTACCAGGTGCGCGTGACCAGCACGCCGCGCTTGGTCCCGGCGATCAGTTCCGCCGTCGATTTGTCGGTCCCGCCCATGATCATATTCCCCGGCGAGCCAATGGCGCGCACGCCTTTCTTGTTCGCCCAGAACAAGGAATAATCGAGCGCCGAGACCTTGCCGTCCTTGATCAGGTTCATGCGCTCGCGCGCCAGCATGGTGCCCGCATCCCACGGCAGCACCGGCACATCCTTGTCCCACGGGTCGGACCAGATATTGACCTGCGCATCGAACAGCTTGTCGCCCAGGCGCGTGCCGCCGCCCTTCTTCGACAGGAAGCTGCGGCCCTCGTCGGCCTGGCGCGCGTCGAAACCGGCGAGCATGAAGCCGATCAGGTCCGAGGTGGCGGCCGGCTCCAGGATCACCGTGTAGCGGCCCGGTTCCAGCGCCTTGGCGTCGACCGAGCGCAGGGCCTTTTCGATCGCCACGTCGGACGCTTCGCGCGCATCGAAACGCGCCACGTCGGTGGCCGAGCGCTTGACCCAGCCCGATCCGCGTCCGTCTTCGGTGCGCACGGTGCAGGTGAAGTCGACGTTGGTTTCTTCCTGATGCCCGAACACGCCGTTCGAATTGGCGATGGTCTGGAACGCATGGCTGTCGGTGAAAAAGCCGGCGCATACCAGCTTGTTCCTGCGGCTCGCTTCGATGCTGTAGGCCGCCGTTTGCGCGCGAAACTCCGGGTCGACGGCGGCGGTGGCGCGGCTGAATGTCTGCGAGGCCTTGAACGCCTGCTTCGACACGGCCGGCATGAACTCCGGGTTTTCCGGTGCCAGGCGCGCCAGGTCCTCGGCGCGGCGCACGACTTTTTCGAGCGACTTGTCGTCGAATTCGTTGATGGTGGCGGTGCCCTGGCGTTTGCCGAAGGCGACCTGCACCACCAGGTCGGCGTTGTCGACCAGGCCCGCGGTGGAGACGTTATTGCGCGCGTAGCGGATGTTACCGGTGCGCCCGCCGGAAACGCGCACCGTGCATTCGTCGGCGCGGGTCAATGCCATCACGCGGTCGGCGATACGCTTGCTTTCTTCTTGAGTCAGAATCTTCATGTGCGGTTCCCTGGCTTAGCCGATCTTGCGTGCGGTGTTGATGACGTTGATGCCATTGAAGCGCGCCGTGCTCGACCCGTGCGACACCGTGCTGACCTGGCTTGGCTGGCCTTTGCCGTCGAAGAAGGAGCCGCCCATGCGCCAGTCCCTCTCGTCGCAGATGGCGCTGCAGGCGTTCCAGAATTCCTGGGTGTTCGACTGGTAGGCCACGTCTTCGAGCGGCGCACCGATCTTGCCGTTGTTGATTTCGTAGAACAGCTGGCCGCCGAACTGGAAGTTGTAGCGCTGCTGGTCGATCGAGAACGAGCCCGCGCCGACGATGTAGATGCCCTTCTTGACATCCTTGACCATCTGGTCCGGCGTGAGTTTCGCCTTGCCCGCCTCCAGCGAAATGTTGGGCATGCGCTGGAACTGCACGCTGCTCCAGCTGTCGGCGTAGGAGCAGCCGTGCGACTCCTTTTCGCCGATGATGTGGGCCTGGTCGCGCGTTGCCTGATAGTTGACCAGGATGCCGTCCTTGATGATGTCCCAGCGCTTGCCCGGTACGCCTTCGTCGTCGTAGCCGACCGCGCCCAGCGAACCTGGCGCGGTCTTGTCGGCCACGATATTCACGCGCTCGGAGCCGTACTTGAATTTTCTGGTTTCCCACTTGTCGAGCGTGGCGAAGCTGGTGCCGGCGTAATTGGCTTCGTAGCCCAGCACGCGATCGAGTTCGGTCGGGTGGCCGACCGATTCGTGGATGGTCAGGAACAGGTGTTCGGGCGAGAGCACCAGGTCGTATTTTCCAGGCGCGACCGACTTGGCGGTCAGCTTTTCCTTGGCCTGGCGCCCGCAGGCGCGCGCGTCTTCGATCAGGTCGTAGGAATTCTTGTACAGGGTGCAGACGCCGCCGGCGGCCTTGATCTTGTCTTCGGCGCGCGCGTCGAGGTATTCGTAGCCCATGCCGACCGGCGTGGACAAGCCCTGGCGCGAGCGGAACTTGTTGGTGGCCTTGTCGACGGCGGTGGCGAACACCGGCATCCACATGCGGTGCACGTCCTGGTCGATATAGGAACCGTCGGTCGAGGCGAAATATTTTTGCTGGTTCACCTGGAACATCAGCGACTGCATGAAGCTCGCGCCGCCGTCCATGCCGGCCTTGTTGGCGGCGATCAGCAGCTCGGCTTTTTCCTTGATGGGGACCGTGCGCCAGTCCTTCTTGATCGGGGTGGCCCAGGCCACTTCGCCCACGCCCTTGACGGGCGCCAGGCGCACCGGTTCGGATTGCAGCTTGGCGTTGGCCTTGGCGATGGCGACCGCCTGGCGCGCGGCGCCGGCCACCGCATCGGGCGACATGTCGGAGGTGGCGGCAAAGCCGTAGGCGCCGTTGCAGATGACCCGCACGCCGACGCCGGCCGATTCGGTGTTGGTCACGCTTTCGACGTTCAGGTCGCGCGTGGTGATGAACTGGTTCAGGTAGCGGCCGATGCGCACGTCGCAGTAGGTCGCGCCGGCGCCGGTGGCGGCATTGAGGGCCACGTCGGCCAGGGTCTTCTTGAACTTTGCCGCTAGGGGATTGAGTAATTCTTCAGCGGCGATGGCGTTGCCGAACACCGGCACCAGCATCGTGCCCAGTGCGAGCCCGCTGATATTGAGAAAAGCACGTCGTTCCATAGTATCTCCTGACAATCACCACCAAGGTACGCGTCCCGCCGCACTGCGCGGGCGCTCTTTGTTTTTCTGCTCATCGGCACCATGCCGATCGCTGGCCTGAACCAAAAAATCAACAGAAACCTTACCAGCAAAATGGCGAAAAGAATACGCAAAACTTGTGCCACAAGCTAAGTGCTTGATTCGCGAATCCGCGAGTGTCCGGCGGACGCTGTCCGCAGTGTCCGCAGCTGTGTCCGCTCGCTCTGGCGGACAGTATGTACATATGAAATTCGGCTTGACCTTCAAGCGTGCATCCTCGATCATCGCGCTAGTTGGCGATATTGCATCGCCCCCGCAGTACTTACCGATACCGGAGACGACAACATGAAACGATTGATCCTGGCCGCGATGCTGGCCACAGGCATGGCCGGCGCAGCCCACGCCGACGACGCACTCAAGGCGGCCATCGCCAACACCGAGCGCACCCCTGCCAACGCCGCGCGCGACAGCGCCCGTCATCCTTACGAAACGCTGACCTTCTTCGGCATCAAGCCGACCATGACCGTGGTCGAGCTGTCGCCGGGCGGCGGCTGGTACACCGAAATCCTGGCGCCCTACCTGCGCGAAAAGGGCAAGCTGATCGCCGCCGGCGAGTCGCCGACGTCGGCCAAGGAAGGCGCGCGCAAGTACGCCGCCAACCTGACCAAGAAGCTCGAATCGAAACCTGCCATGTTCGACAAGGTCCAGCGCGGCGTGTTCGAAGTGCCGACCGCGTACGACTTCGCCAAGCCGGGTACGGCCGACCTGGTGGTCACCTTCCGCAACATCCATAACTGGACCGGCAACGGCGACGACAAGGTCAAGGAAGTCTTCAAGAAGGTCCACGAGAGCCTGAAACCGGGCGGCGTGTTCGGCGTGGTGGAGCACCGCGCGCCGGCCGGCAAGGCGCCGAAAGCCGACAGCGGCTACGTGCAGGAAGCGTACGTGATCAAGATGGCTGAAAGCGCCGGCTTCAAGCTGGCCGGCAAATCGGAAGTGAACGCCAATCCAAAGGATACGGCTGACCACAACAAGGGCGTGTGGGCACTGCCGCCGGTGCTGGCCAACAAGGATGTCGACCGCGAGAAGTACATGGCAATCGGCGAGAGCGACCGCATGACGCTCAAGTTCGTGAAGCAGTAACAGACAAGAACGGCTCCGCAAGGGGCCGTTTTTTTGCCTGCCGATTCCACCCGGCCAGGCGCTGGAACGGCGCGCCGCGCGCGTGTATGATGAACGCTCGCCGCTCCTTCTCCCAACCAGAAATTACCCAATGAACATATCGCGTATCGCCGCCGCCGCCGCCCTTGCCGCGGCAAGCCTGCTGGCCCACGCTTCACTGGCCCACGGGGCACAGGATGTCACGAGCGCAGTTTCGCCTGCCACTCCGGCAGCGCCGGTGGCCGCCATTCCCGCCAACCTGGAAAATTCGGTCGTCAAGGTGTTCGCCACCCTGCGCCGCCCGGACCCGTACAAGCCGTGGACCAAGGCCTCGCCGCAAGAGGTAACCGGCTCCGGCGTGGTCATCGACGGCAAGCGCATTCTCACCAACGCCCACGTGGTCGGCTACGCCAGCCAGGTCCAGGTGCAGGCCAGCCAGGCCGGCGGCAAGGTCTCGGCCACGGTGGTGGCGGTCGCGCGCGGGATCGACCTGGCCATCCTGAAACTCGACGACGAATCGTTCTTCGACACGCACGCGCCGGTCGCGCGCGCCAGCGTGCTGCCGGACGTGCGCGACCAGGTCTTCGCCTACGGCTACCCGACCGGCGGCACCTCGCTCTCGATCACCAAGGGCATCGTCTCGCGCATCGAATTCGCCAACTACAGCATGGGCACCACCGGCCTGCGCATCCAGATCGACGCCGCCATCAACCCCGGCAACAGCGGCGGGCCGGCCATCGCCAACGACAAGATGGTGGGCCTGGCCTTCGGCGGCGCCGCCAACACCCAGAACATCGGCTACATCATCCCGAACGAAGAAGTAGACCTGTTCCTGCGCGATGTCGCCGATGGCAAATACGACGGCAAGCCATCGCTGACCGACGAAGTGCAGACGCTGGAAAACCCGGTCCTGCGCGAATTCCTCAAACTCGACAAGTCGGTCGCCGGGGCCGTGGTGCAGCGCCCCAACCAGAACGACGCGGCCTATCCGCTCAAGGAGTGGGACGTGATCACCCACATCGGCGATTCGCCGATCGACAACCAGGGCATGGTCAAGCTGGGCACCAACCTGCGCGTGCGCTTCCAGTACCGTGTGCAGCAGGTGACCAAAGATGGCGCGGTACCATTGACGATTGTCCGCGCCGGCAAAAGCATGAATGTCAAGGTACCGGCCGTGGGCGGGCGCAAGCTGCTCATTGCGGACCTGAACAACGGCTATCCGTCGTACTTCATCTACGGTCCGATCGTGCTCTCGCGCGCCAGCACCGACTTCCTGGCCTTTCTCAATTCGAGCGTCAACGTGATGGCGACCGCCAGCTACATCGCCAGCCCGCTGGTGACGCGCCGCGGCGACCCGCCGACGCCGGAACGCCAGGAACTGGTGGTGGTCAGCTCGCCCTTCTTCCCGCATAAATCGGTGGCCGGCTACTCCAACCGTTTCGGCTCGGTGATCTACTCGGTGAACAAGGTCCCGGTGCGCAGCCTGGCGCATATGGTGCAGCTGCTGCGCGACTCGAAGGACGAGCTGATCGTGATCCATTTCGACCAGCGCGGCGGCGAAAACATCGTCCTGCGCCGCAAGGACATGGTCGACGCTACCGAAAGTATCTTGTCCGATAACGGCATCCGCCTGCAGGGCACCCAGGACATGATGGACGTCTGGAACCGCAAGTAAGCCACGCGTCAGCCACGCGCCGGGTGGAGATGCATTGCAAATGATAATGATTCTTGTTATCATTTGACACCCGCCAGCAAGTGTTCCTGCGCGACGCGCCCGCGTCGCCAGGTCCGAGAGCCAGCCTGACACTCTTCGACCTGGACCACCATGACCACTCCGACCCCGCTGCCGGCACGCGCGATTGCACGCCGGCCTGCCGCCGCACCAGCGCGCCGCCTTCTCAACACCACCCTTAACGCCGCCATGCTGGCGATCCTCGGCGCAGGCAGCGCGCATGCGCAAGGCCCGCGCGCGCCGCAGCAGTTGTCCGATATCGTCGTCACCCCCGTACGCGAGAAGGAGAAGGCGGCCGATGCGCTGCAAGGCAGCGTGGCCGTCATCAGCGCCGAGGAACTGGCGCGCCGCAACGCCGGCGACATGAGCGCCATTGCGCGCTACGAGCCCCTGGTGTCCGTGCCGGCCGCCTTCAGCGGCAGCGGCAGCGTGTGGGATGGCGCCGGCAACACCGGCTTCAATATCCGCGGGGTCGAAGGCAATCGCGTCAGCCTCGACATCGACGGCATCGCCCTGCCCGACGCCGCCCCCAAGCCGGACGGCACCGCCATGAACACCTTCGGCATCGGACGCGACTATTTTGACCCGGCCATGTTCCGCGAAGTGCGCATCGGCTCCGGCACCGGCCCGGCGGCGGCGGGCACGCCCGGCCTGGCCGGCAGCGTCGCCTTTGCCACCAAGTCGCCGTCCGACTACCTGAGCGACGACAAGCGCAGCTACCTGGCCTATGCGCTCGGCTACGGCGCCGCCAACAAGAGCCGCTCGCACAGCCTGACCGGCGCCGCGCGCATCGGCGCCCTCGATGCGCTGGCCGTGGCCGTGCACCGCAGCGGCAAGGAGCTTGAAAACAAGGGCAGCGTGGCGGAAAATCCGGACGACTGGGATTCGAACGCGGTGCTGGCCAAGTTCCAGTGGACGCCAGTGCAGGGCCAACGCATCGGCCTGACCCTGGACGGCTATGAACGCGACAACGCGCGCAGCTACGTCAACAAGACCGGCGGCCTGTATCCGAACGGCGTGCTGCAGGATTCGCACACCAAACGGACACGCGTGAGTGTTGAGCATCGCATGAGCGGCGCCGCCAACGGCATCTTCGACACACTCGAAAGCCGCCTGTATCTGCAGGACGCCAGCGTGGAAGACCGCACCCGCGCGCGCTATATCACCGGCAACCAGCCCTACCTGCGCAATATCGACACCGGCTACTTCAACAAGAGCGCCGGCGCGGCGGCGGACGCCACCCTGAGGCTGAACGACTCGCTCAGCCTGGCCTACGGCGCCGCCTGGGAGCAAACCGGGACGCGCCGTCCGTGGCTGGAAGACCGTACCGTCATCGCCAGCGGTGCGCACCAGTTCACGATGAAGAACCGCATGGCCGACATGGACAGCGACAAGGCGAGCGCCTACCTGCGCGGCGAATTCGGCTTCGCGCTGGGCGGCTACAAGGCCACGCTCACGCCCGGCCTGCGCGCCGAATACCGCAAGCTCACGCCCAAGAACCTGGGCGGCTACGTGGTCGCCGTGCCATCGGCGGCCGGCGAGATCAAGCCCGAGAGCGATGCCTACGCCACCCCGAGCCTGAATCTGTCGGTCGCACTGAGCGACGACCTGTCGGTGTATGCGCGCCTCAATCGCGGCGCGCGCCTGCCGACGGCGGCCGAACGCACCGGCACCTACGACTCGTTCAGCTACACCGGATCGGGTGTCGGCTACGCGGTGCTGGGCAATCCGAACCTGAAAAAGGAAACCAGCCAGGCGTTCGAGGCGGGCGTGAAAAGCAGCCCGGCCAAAGGCATGCAGATCAGCGCATCGGTGTTCCGCACCGAGTACAAGAACTTCATCGACTACGTGGCGCAAGCGCCGGACCCGGTGAACTACCCGACCATCACACGCGGCCTGTACCGGCCGGAGAACAACGGCAGCGCGCGCACCTGGGGCGGCGAAGCGTCGCTGCGCGCGGAGCCGGGTACGTGGGCGCCAGGGCTGGCCGGCTACAGCGTTGCGGCGGCCGCCGGTGTCTCGCACGGCAAGGCGCGCGACAGCGGCACCGGCAAGGAAGGCGAACTGGCCTCCACCCTGCCGCGCAAGGCCAGCGCCACCCTCGCCTACGATGCGCCGGGCGATGCCTGGGGCGTCTCGCTGAGCGCCGTGGCCACCGCCGGCAAGCGGCCGGCTTCGGACACCATCGGCAACACCAGCGTGGCGCGCTTCCGGATCGCCGGCGCCACCGTGGCCGACCTGGCCGCCTACTGGAACATCGGCAAGAACGTCAAACTCAACGTCGGCATCTACAACCTGGGCGACAAGCGCTATTGGGACTACGCGACATCGCGCTCGCTGGCCGCAGGCGGCGACGCCGCCACGCTGGCCGACATCGAACGCCAGACACGCCCCGGCCGCAATGCCGCGGCCATGCTGACGTTCCAGTACTAACCACTCTTTTTCACCACCCGGAGACTTCCATGAAACGCTTACGCACCCTTCCGCTGGCCATTGCCGGCGCCCTGCTTGTCCTGGCCGGCCACGCCGGCGCCGCCACCCTGAGCGAGCGCTGGAGCCAGCTCCGCGCCGAACAGCCCAAGGTGATGATCCGCGACGCCGCGCGCACGCTCGGCGTATCGGAAGCCGACCTGCTGGCGACCGGCATCGGCAGCACCGTCACGCGCCTGCGCAGCGACGGCAACGACCCGCGCGAAATCATGCGCCGCGCGCTCGACCTGGGCACCGTGCTGGCGCTGACGCGCAACGAGAATGGCGTGATCGAACGCACCGGCGTGGCGACCAAGGTCAAAGCGCAGCCGGAGGACGACAAAGAGGTGGTGAAGGATGAAGAGCGCGAAGCGCGCCAGCGCAACATCGCCGGCGGCTACCTCGGTGGCGAGATCGACCTGCGCTTCACCTTCTCGAAATGGAAGCACGCATTCGCGGTGGCGCAGCCGGGCTCCGACGGCGTGGTCAAACGCAGCCTGCAATTCTTCGACGAGAACGGCGCCGCGATCCACAAGATCTATCCGAAAGACGCCGCTGGCGTGGCGGTGTTCGACAAGCTGGTGGCCGACTTCCGCCATCCCGAACAGAACGCGGCGCTCAAGGTGGCCGCCCGCGCGCCGAAAGCCGCCGAACTGGCCGACAGCAAAGTCGATGTCAAGGAATTCCAGCAGGCCTGGAACGAGATGAGCGACGTGCACCAGTTCAACCGCCTGCTGACCGAATTCAAGATCACGCGCGAACAGGCGATGCGCCTGGCGCCGGCCGGCATGGTACAGCGCCTGAAACCCGAAGCGGTACGCACCCTGCTCGACGAAGCGGCCAAACAGCAGTTGCCGCTCATGTCCTTCCTGGGCAACGGCGCGGTGATCCAGATCTTCAGCGGCAAGATCACAAAAACGGCGCCGAGCGCGGGCTGGTACAACGTGCTCGATCCGGCCTTTAACCTGCACCTGCGCGACAGCGCCTTCAAGAGCGGCTGGGTGGTGCGGCGCGCGGGCGTGACCTCGGTCGAGTTCTACGACAACGAGGGCGAGCAGGTGGTGAGCTTTTTCGGCGTGCGCGAACGCGGCCAACCGCAGCCGAAAAGCTGGGTCGACCTGACCGCCGCGCTGCCGAAGGGCTAAGCCCTATTTGGCGTCCTTGGTGTCCTTCTTCTTCGCGGGCGTGAACAGCAGGTCCGCGAAGTCGTAGCTGAAGTCCGTCTCGGACGACACCGGCGCCATCTTCACGCGCTCGATGCTGCCGTCCGGGTTCAGCGAAAACGTCACGTAGGCGTCGGCGTTGAAGTTGCGCTCCTTCCAGCGCACGATGAAGGTATCGTGCTGGAAGTGCTCCAGTTCCCCGGTCAGGTCGGGCGTGCGGGTAAAGCTCATGACCCGCTTGCCCCCGGCCGGCTTGATGGTCACCGCGCCGTACCAGGCGTCGTGGTACTCGCCGTCGTAGGCTGCCAGCGGCAGCGACGGGCGCGAGGCGGCGGCGCGGGTGGCGCTGGCGGTTTTCTGCCTGGCCAAATCCTTGTTACGCATGTCAGTTTCCACATCGCCGATCAAGGTGATCCAGTCGCTCGGCGCAGGATTGAGGGAATCATCGAGATAATGATCGAGCAGGCGATACTGCAGCGACGTCATGGCCCCGCCGCTTTCGGCATTGGTCAGGATCGCGATGCCCAGCTTCGCCTCCGGCACCATCACCACGCGCGAATAGAAACCCTGCAGCGCGCCGCCGTGCAAGGCCAGCTTGCGGCCCTTGTAGTCGCGCAGCTGGAAGCCCAGGCCATAGGCGAAGAAATTCGGCCTGGTCGCCGCCAGCGTCGGTTTCGGTTCGCTGATTTTCATCGGCGTTTGCGCGGTCCACATTTCGCGGCTCTGCGCCTCGCTGAACAGGCGCGCCGGATTGCCCTGCGCATCCTTGGGCGCGGCGGCGATGGCGCCGCCATCGAGCAGCACCGTCATCCAGCGCGCGATATCCTCGGCGCTGGTGTTGATGCCCACAGCGCCGACCGCGTTCGGCACCGGCAGCGCGCGCACCGCGGCGATCTTGCCGTTGATTTTGCTGTGCGGAGCCGACACGTTGGGGTTGCCCGCATTCTCGGCCAGGCTGGTGGTAGTCGTGTTCATCCCCAGCGGCGTGAGGATGCGCTCGCGCACCGCATCGCCCCACGGCTTGCCGGCCTTTTGCGCGATGATCTTGCCGGCCACGATATACAGCAGGTTATCGTAGGCGTAGCTGTTGCGAAAACTCGTGGCGGGCCGCACGTAGCGCAGCTGCTGGATAATTTCGTCGGTCGTGAAACTGGTGGTCGGCCACCACAGCAGGTCGCCGGCGCCCAGCCCCAGGCCGCTGCGGTGCACCAGCAGGTCGCGCACCGTCATCTCGCGGGTGACGTAGGCATCGTACATCTGGAAGTCGGGCAGGTGCTTGATGACCTTGTCGTCCCATTCCAGCTTGCCATCGTCGACCAGCATGGCCAGCGCGGCGGCGGTGAAGGCCTTGGAATTGGACGCCACCTCGAAGATGGTCTTGCCGTCGACCGGCGCCGGTTCGCCCAGCTTGCGCACGCCGAAGCCGCGCGTAGCCACCACCTTGCCATCCTTGACGATGGCGATCGCCATGCCGGGAACATCGAAGGTCTGCATGACGCGCGCGACATCGGCGTCGAGGTCATAGGCGCGCGCCGGCGCGCCGGCCGCGACCGGGGCGCCTGGCGTGGCTGGCGCCTGCGCGACGGCCGCAAAACTACTCAAGGCAAGCAGGGTCGCCGCCGCGATACGGTTCAAATGGAGCACGGTGCCGATCCTCTTATTTGCCTGCCATTTTTTTGTCGACGCTGGTCTGCGTGGCCGGATGGTAGCGCGCGCGCGCCTTTTTGTAGACCGACTCCGCAAAGACCTTGTCGGCCGGCTTGGCGCGCAGTGCGGCATACAGCGGCACCACGAACTTCTGGCGGCCCACGCTCATGAGGAAAGCTTCCAGCGGCATGCGCACGTCGGCATAACCGGCGTTGATCGACGCGCGGAAGAAGCGGAAGGCTATTTCATTATTGGTGCTCTTGGCGAGGCGGAAAGCCTGGTCGAGTTCCTTGAGCTGCGCGGCGGTCGCCTTGTTGTCGATATCGTTCAGGAACTTCATCCACTCGGTGGACGTCCATTTCTTGGTATCGAGCCTGGCGGTCGGCGTGGCGCCCGACAGCCAGCCGGCGCGGGTCGCATCGAGGGCGGCCAGGCGGGTCGAGGCGACGCGTTTGGCGCTGGCCGGAATGCCGGCGCCGTGCAGCCACTCTTCCAGTTCGGCGTCGGTCAGCAGCTTGGGATTTTTCGCCAGCAGGTTCTTGCGCAGGTAAGCCACGAACTGCTCGGTGGTCACGCTCTGGAATGCATGCTGGTCGAACCAGCCGCGCAGGAAGGGATCGAACACCGCGCGGCCGGCGCGCTGCTCCAGGGTGCGCAGGAACCACGCGCCCTTCGGGTAGGCCAGGCCTTCATCGGTGTAGTTGGCCGACGAGGTGTCCGGGTCCTTGGTCAGCAAGGCCTGCTTGGCGGCCGGGATGGTGGCCAGCGAAGCGATGGCTTCTTCCTGCTCGAGCTGCAGGTTCATGTCGGCCACTTCGGAACCGTACAAGGATTCGAGGATGCGGGTGGTGACGTAGGTGGTGAAGCCTTCGTTGAGCCACCAGTGCTTCCACGACGCGTTGGTGACCAGGTTGCCCGACCAGCTGTGCGCCAGTTCGTGCGCGATCAGGTCGACCAGGCTGCGGTCGCCCGCGATCATGGTCGGCGTGAGGAAGGTCAGGCGCGGGTTTTCCATGCCGCCGATCGGGAACGACGGCGGCAGCACCAGCATGTCGTAGCGCCCCCAGCGATAAGGGCCGTACAGCGATTCGGCGGCGGCGACCATCTTTTCGGTATCGATGAATTCATACGCGGCGGCGCCGATGCGTTTTGGTTCGGCGTAGACGCCGGTGCGCGAACCGAGGGCGCGCACGTCGATCTCGCCGATGCCGATGGCCAGCAGGTAGGATGGAATCGGCTGCGGCATCTTGAAGTCCCAGCCGCCCTTGCCGGTGGCATTGAGATCGTTATCGGCGCTCATGACCACGCGCAGGTCCTTGGGCGCCTCGATGTGGGCGCTATAGGTGAAGCGCACGGCAGGGGTATCCTGCAGCGGCACCCACGAACGCGCGTCGATCGTCTGCGACTGGCTGAACATGAACGGCTGCTTGCCCGACATGGTCTGCACCGGCGCGAGCCACTGCAGCGCGGTGGCGCTCGGCGACGTGCGGTAGTAGATGCGCACCTTCTCCGGCTGCGCGGGCAGCGCGGCCAGGTCGATGTGCATGGCCTGGCCTTTTTCGGCATCGAGTTTATCGATCGTATGACGCACGCCGACCCACTTGCCGCTGGCATCAAGCGCCTGTACTTTGGAGACGGTCAGCGCGCGCGTGTCGAGGTCCAGAATACGCGCGGATTTATCGATCCAGTTCAAGGTCAGTTCGGCGTGGCCGGACAGCGTCTTTTTTGCGAAATCGGCCTTCAGGTCCATGTGCAGGGCGCTGGTTTTCACCTGGTCGTAACGCGCGTAGCTCAGGGGATCGAGGGCATACGCATGGGCGCTCAATTGGCAGAATACGGCGCAGGCGGTGGCGCGCAGGAGGGTCGAAGTCTTCATGGTCTTTCCGGGTCGGTGGCATGTGGATTGGCGCAGGCAGAATATCACTTCCGCAGGCCGGACGAAAGCGCGCAGGCGCGTATTGACGGCGCCGTGTGGCGTGCAGCGACGCTGGCGGCTCTGTTATGATCCGCGCTTGCCCCTCGGATCACATTGTATGGACGCCTTTCTTGTATCAACGGGCATCGTCGCCCTCGCCGAAATTGGCGACAAGACGCAGCTGCTGGCCTTTCTGCTGGCGGCCAAATTCCGGCGCCCGGTGCCGATCGTGCTGGGGATCCTGGTGGCGACCCTGGCCAACCATGCGTTTGCGGCGGCGGTGGGGGCGTGGGTCAGTACCCTGCTCGGACCGAACGTGATGCGCTGGGTGCTGGGCGTGTCGTTCCTGGCGATGGCCGCGTGGACCCTGGTGCCCGACAAGCTCGATGACGACGAACAGCCGGGCTTGGGGCGATACGGTGTCTTCCTGACGACCCTGATCGCATTTTTCCTGGCCGAGATGGGCGACAAGACCCAGATCGCCACGGTGGCGCTCGCGGCGCGTTACGAATCGATGCTGGCGGTGGTGGCCGGCACCACGTTCGGGATGATGCTGGCGAACGTGCCGGCGGTGTATTTCGGCGAGCGGATTGCCAACAAAGTACCGTTGAAACTGGTGCACGGCATCGCCGCCGCCATTTTCGCCGTGCTCGGCATTCTCACCCTGCTCGGCGCCGGCGCCCGCTTCGGCTTCTGAATTCCTACCAATTTCCGACTCCGACTCCTACAACCGGGGTCAGAGCTCTAATTCGAAACATTGCAAAACTGGCGACCCATACCGATTTTACAAGTTGCCGGTGGCGCAGCGTGTGGCAAGATTGGTTCGATAACTGCGAAGTGGACAAGGTTCTGTCGTGATAATGCTACGCATCCCCGTTTTTATCAAAAAAATTGCAATTTAGAGCTCTGACCCCGGTGTGGCGGCAACAAAAAAGTTTCGAGTCAGAGCTCTGACCCCGGTGTGGGTGTTAGAGCTCTGACCCCGGTGTGGGTGTTGCTTATTGCGTCGTGAGGGTGACGTCGTCGATCAGGAATGCCGTCGGGATCGTCGAGCCTTCCACGCCTTCGAAGTAGATCCGCACCGTCTGCCCTTTGTAGGCCGTCAGGTCGAACGTCTTTTGCACGTAGCTGCTGCCTTTGTTGAGGTTGGAGTAGGTCGCCAAGGTGGCCAGCACGGCGTTGCTGCCGCTGCGCACTTGCACTTTCAGCTTGTCGTAGGAGCTGGTCGTCGTCGTTTCGCTCGATACCACCTTGATCCAGAATGCCAGGGTGGCACTGGTCGCCGTCGATGGAATCGCCACCTGCTGGTACACGGTGTCGGTGTTGGCGGCGCCTTCGCCGTTGAGCGCGGCCTTCCAGCTGCCGCCACGCGCCGCCTGGCCCGTCGCGTTGATCACGCCGCCGGACGCCACCCATCCACTCACGCCCGATTCGAATCCGCTATTGATCAGCAGTTGCTGCTGCGCCGTGCCGCCGTTGCTGACGCTGAAACCGATCGGCGCCGATACCGCGCTGTTGAGCGCCACGTCGTACGCCTTGGCGGTCAGTTGGTGGCTGCCGTTGCTCAGGGTCGCGGAGTCGAGGCTGAGCGCGTACGGCGCGGTGCTGTCGACACCTTTGAGCACGTTGTCGACATAGAACTCGACCCGGCTGATGCCGCCGGCATCGCTCGCCGTCGCCGCCAGCGTGATGTTGCCCGTGCTGCCGCTCTGGCTCGCGCTGACCGTCGGCGCCGTGGTGTCGCCCCCGCCGCCGCCCGCCGTCTGCGTCACCCAGATCGGCGCGGACCACAAAATCTTGCCGTCATCCTGGGTCAGCTTGGCATAGTAAAAGTGCTCGCCCACCGATGGGGTGATGGTGGTGTTGGCGCTGCTGGCGAGCTGGCTGACCGTGCCCTTGCGCCCCGGCACGCCTTCGACGATCGATACCGTCGACGCCACTCTGCCGCTGGTGCTGGCGAAGTTGGCGATCAGGTTGAGCGGGCCGCTGTTGGTCATGCGCGCGCCCATGACCTTGCCGTTGGCGGTAAGCACCAGTTGCGAGGTCTTGTCCATGGTGGCGAACACGCGCCGCGCCTTGAGCGCTTCGATGAAGCTCGCTTGCGTCAGCGGCGTGCCGTTGGGAATCAAGACGCCGGTGCGGTTGGTGTAGGAGGCGCCCCAGTTGGCGCAGTGATTATCTTGATTAGTGGCAAAGGCGATGTGAAATCCGGACTCAAGCGCTTTGTTGCAGGCGCTTTCAAAGCTGCTGCGCCCGGTTTCGGTTTCGCTGGTATTGGTCGAGAACGCCGAGGTGTTGAGCACTTCGCACAGCACCATGGCCTCGTCGCCGTCAGCCGTGTAGCCGAGCGGCACGCCACCGACCAGAAATTGTCCGCTCGATGAAGGATGGTTGAATTGCCCCACCCAGCCGCGCTGGCGCATCAGGGTGTAGAGGCCGCTGTAGTCGCCTTTGGGCGTGAGCGTGTCGCCGATCAGCTGGCCGCTGCTATTGAGCTCCCACTGCAACAGTTCCGGGGTGTTGAAGATGTTCAGGTGGCCGCCGTTGTTGATCACGCCCCATTCGATGCCGTACACGCCCAGGAAGTCGGGATTGGCGGCATTGAAATCGGCCGCGGCGCTCAAGCCGGACTTGAACAGGGCCTTGGCCGTGGCCGGGCTGGCGGAACTGTTGGTGCCGTCGGAGCCGTCGAACATGTGGTTGTGCTCGGACGTGGCGAGGATATCGAGCCCCTTGTTGCGGGCGTAGGCGAAGGCATCGGCCGGACCGAAGGGGGCGCTTTGCGGCGCTTGCGAGCCGCTGCAGCTGCCGAGGGCGCCGCCGCCGTCGCTGTGATTGGTCTGGCTGTGCAGGTTGGCAAAATACACGGTGTACGGCAGCGAACCGGGCGCGGGCGCGGCCGTTTGCACGGACGACAGCTCGCCCGCCTTGCCGTTCACCTTGTTGGTGGGCAAAGCCCGGAAGGCCGGCATGGCGACCTGGGCGGTCTTGCCGATCGCCAGGTCCCAGCTTTGTTCCACCATCTCGTCGGCGCCGGCCGCCAGCAGCCGCTCCACGGATTCCGGCGACTGGTCCGGGGCGCGGCCGCGCTCGGCTGCGTCGTTGGAAACCGCCTGCATGCGCACCTGGTAGACCCCGTCGGCCAGGCCGGACTTGCCCGCCCAGCGCACTTTGACATCGACCGGCTTCTGGAACATGCGCTGCACGCCCGTCCATTGCTGGACCACCTGGCCGCCCGGGCTGACCAGTTCCAGTTTCCAGCTCACTTCCTGCGCACGCTCGGCATGCGGGTAGTCGAAGGCGAGCGTGAAGGTGCGCGCCGCGCTGGCGGCCGCATACGGCACATGCAGGGTGGCTTCGAATTCCTGATGGTCGGCTTCGGATGCCATGGCGGCGTGGCTGGCGGACAGCGCCAGGGCGATGGCGAGCGGGCGGAACAGCTTGAAGGTGGTGAGGTGGCGCATAGGAATCCCGTTAACATGAATAGGTACAGACAACTGAATTCTCGCAACTATGCATGACGTTTCCGTGACAAAGTATTTACATTTGGAAATGTGTTTCTCAAGAAGAGGATGTTTCGTTAGGTGAAGCAACACGTGCATTGCCGACCGTCAATACCAGGATGGCGGGCTTAGCAGGGAAAAGTGGATTTATTGCCGAAGAGCAGCGCGGCGCGCCTGTGGAAAACTAAAATAGAACATTTGTTGCGCGAAACATGAAAATGTCCAGATTGAGACACTTTGTCTCGGGATATTGCTGTGTGCCGGCGACCAAACCACGCGCGCAAATGAAAACCGCCGTGGGGGGGGGGGGGGGGGGGGGGGGGGGGGGGCGGGGGGCCCGGGGGGGGTTTTTAGCGCGGGGGGGGCCCGGCGGGGGCCCCGGCAATGGACCCGGGGGGGGGGGGCGGGCGGGGGCCACC
>NZ_WHJH01000052.1 GCF_011682145.1 Massilia mucilaginosa | reverse complement strand
ACCGACACCGACACCGACACCGACACCGACACCCACACCGACACCGACACCGACACCGACGCCAACACCGACGCCAACGCCAACGCCTACCCCGACGCCAGTTCCTACCCCGACGCCGACGCCGGTTCCAACGCCGACGCCGACGCCAGTACCAACACCGACGCCGGTTCCGACACCGACGCCAGTTCCTACCCCGGTTCCGACTCCTACACCGGTTCCTACCCCGACCCCGGTTCCGACTCCTACACCGGTGCCAACACCAACACCGGTGCCGACACCAACGCCGGTGCCAACGCCGACGCCGGTGCCGACACCAACGCCGGTGCCAACGCCGACGCCGGTGCCGACACCACCCCCCGTTCCAACGCCCACCCCAACGCCGGTGCCAACGCCCACCCCGGTTCCACCGAATACTGCCACCGGTGCTGTTCTTGCCAGCGGCAATGCGTCCGGCGGTGGCGCGGCGCGCGTGCTCGATACCCTGATCGCCAGCGGCGTTGGCGGCGATACGGGCCAGGTGATCACCGCGCTCGGCAAACTGTCGACGGCCAAGGAAGTGGCGGACGCCGTCAGCCAGACTTTGCCGCTTGCCACCGGCGGCACGGCCGCCTCGGTCGCCAGCACCATGAACCTGA
Source organism: Massilia mucilaginosa (assembly GCF_011682145.1). Lineage (GTDB taxonomy): Bacteria > Pseudomonadota > Gammaproteobacteria > Burkholderiales > Burkholderiaceae_D > Telluria_A > Telluria_A mucilaginosa. The sequence goes on along the minus strand of NZ_WHJH01000052.1, from coordinate 49,129 downwards.
CCGATCGCGTGGTGCAAGCCCGGATCGAATCGAACCGCGGCCTGTCCGCAGGCGACCGCTATGCCACCGATCGCAACGCCTGGGTCAAGCCTTTCGGGTCGTGGGCGCGCCAGAGTGCCCGTGACGGCGCCGCCGGTTATGAGGCCGACAGCGGCGGCATCATCGTCGGAGCCGATGGTGCGGTCAGCGCCACCGACCGCGTTGGCCTGGCCTTCACGTACGCCAAAACGAAGTTGGAGGGCAGGGGCGTAACGGCGCAGCGTGCCGATATCGATATGTGGCAACTGATGGCCTACGGTAGCCACAATCTCGATCCGAACACGGATATCAGCTGGCAGATCGACGCCGGCGCCAACGAGACCGACGGCTACCGCGCTATCAGTTTTGGCGGGCTGACACGCGTGGCCGACAGTGATTACCGCGGCGTGAGCCTGCACGCAGGCACTGGTATCGGCAGGGTAGTTCGCCTGAGCGAGCAGGCCAATGTCACGCCGTCGGTCCGTGTCGACTACACCACGGTCAAGAACAAAGCCTATACCGAGACCGGGGCAGGGGCCCTGAACCTGAATGTCGCAAGCCAGCGCGCCAAGCAGTTCATCCTCTACACCGACGCCAAGATGAATTACTCGCCATCGGCGGCGGCGACGTTCTCGGGCAACCTTGGGGTAGGGTATGATTTCCTTGCCGAGCAAAGTGCGGTGGTGGCCAGCTTCGCGGGCGGCGGCGCCTCGTTCGTCACGCGCGGCATCGATCCAAAACCATTGTTCGTGCGTGCCGGCGCCGGGATCACCATGCTGCAGGCCAGCGGCATGGAGATCACGGGCCGTTACGATGCCGAAGCGCATCGCGGGTTCCGCAACCAGAGCGTCTCCCTAAAACTGCGCAAGCAGTTCTGAGCCGGCCTGGCGCAAGTGCCGACGTGTGCCGTCCTTCGTGGCGGCACCCGTTTTTCATATCTCGATACGTGACAGGAACACGATGGCGGCACCAGCAAGCGCGGATCATTGGCAAGCGCATGCCCGGCAGTGGTCGCGCATCGGCGGCCCGCTGCGGCCCTGCGCGCAGGACGTCGCCATCATGCGCGCTATTCTAGGGCCGGCACCCGGCCTTGGCCTTCTGCTCGGCGTGACTCCCGAACTGACAGTACTCAGCGAGCGCCTCATATCGGTCGAGCGCGATGCTGCCATGATCGAGCGTCACTGGCTGCCGCGCGGCAGCGGTCAATCGGTACGCCAGGGCGACTGGCTCGAACTGCCACTCGCGCCAGATAGCGTCGATTTCGCCAGTGGCGACGGGAGCCTGACCATGTTGCGCTATGCTGGCGGCTACGCGCGCCTGTTCGGCCAGTTGTACGCTTGTCTGCGTAATCAAGCGACGCTGGCGCTGCGTGTCTTCGCCGCGCCTGAGTGGCCGGAAACGCCGCAACAGGTTGCCGACGACGCCCTGCGCGGCGCGATCGGCAGTTTTCACGCCTTCAAATGGCGCCTGGCGATGGCGCTTGCGGGGCAAGCGGGCGACCCGGACATCGCCGTCGGCACAATCGGCGAGGCAGTCGGGCGCCTTGCACCAGAGCGCGACGCACTCGCCCAACGGGCTGGCTGGCCGCGCGCCGACATCGACACCATCGACGCCTACCGCGGCTCGGTTGCTGTTTACAGCTTTCCCACGCTGGCCCAGCTGCGCTGCGCCATCCCCGCCGGATTCGAAGAGATTGGTGTGTTTTACGGAACCTACGAACTGGCGCAGTGCTGTCCCATCATTGCGCTGCGGCTGCACAAATGAGAGGCCCAGCGAATCCTTGGCCGGAACTGGCCAGCGCCGTGAGCATGGTCGCCTGGCCGCCGCTGTCGACCGGTTTACCGGCATCGGTGCTGGCGCTGGCGCAGCAGCTCGACCAAACACAGTGGCTCTCGCCGGCGCAACTCGATGTGCGCCAGCGGCGCCAGTTACGCGAGTTGCTGGCATGGGCCGGCGTCCACTCGCCGCATTTCCAGGAACGCCTGCGCGCCTCGGGCCGCAGCATCGACGCCCTGTGCGAGCCGGAGGGGATGGCGGCGCTGGCGCCGCTGTCGCGCCGCGCGCTGCAAGGAGAACTGGCGCGCATCGCCTCGGACAGTATTCCCGGCGACCATGAGCCTACCGGCCAGGCCAGCACCTCGGGTTCGAGCGGCACACCTGTCACTGTCACGCGCACGGCGATCAACCAGATGTTCTGGCTGGCTTTCACCCTGCGCGATCACCTGTGGCAGCGGCGCGACTTCACGGCCTCGCTGGCGGTCACGCGCGCCAATTTGCAGGGTAGCCAAGCGGTGGCGCTACCCGACTGGGGGCCGCCGGCATCGACGTTCTTTCGTACCGGCCCGGCCTATGCAATGCCCATCAACCGCGCGGTCGACCAGCAACTCGACTGGCTGCTCGCTACCGCGCCGGCCTACTTCCTCACCTATCCGACCAACCTGGGCGCACTGCTTGACGAGATCGAACGGCGCGGCTGCGCGCTGCCCGCCTTGCGCCAGGTTCGCACCATCGGCGAAACGCTGGCGCCGGCGTTGCGCGAGCGCACCCGTGCGCTGCTCGGTGTCGGCATCGCCGATTGCTACAGCAGTCAGGAGCTGGGCGTGCTCGCGCTCCAGTGCCCCGACAGCGAGTTGTATCACCTTATGGCGGAAGGCTACATCATCGAGCTGCTCGATGACGCCGGACAGCCGTGCGCGGACGGCATGGTCGGACGTCTGGTGGTGACCGACCTCCATAACTTCGCCACGCCACTGATCCGCTACGATATCGGCGACTATGCGCAGGCGGGACCGGCATGTCCATGCGGGCGCGGCCTGCCGACGCTGCGCCGGATCGTGGGACGCGAGCGCAATATGGTGAGCATCAATGGCAAGCGCCATTGGCCGCTGGTGGGCTTTCACCGCTTCCGCGACGTGGCGCCGGTCGTGCAGTACCAGCTGGTGCAGCGCAGCGCGCACGATATCGACGTCAGGCTGGTGTGTTCGCGCCGGCCTCATCCGGCCGAAGAAGAGCGGCTCGGTGCCGTCATCCGCGAAGCGCTGGACCATCCGTTCACGCTGCATTTTCACTATTTCGCCGACGGCATTCCGTTGCCTGCATCCGGCAAATTCGAGGAATTTGTCAGCTTGCTGGAGTGAATGGTTCAAGAGTGGCTGCCGTCGCGGCGCTCTTGAAGTCCCTCCCGGCCAACCCCGCTTCATGGTGTGCAAGCGTTACCGTTTGCGCCATGACAGCTCCCTGGGCCGGCGCAGGCACACCTGCGCGTACACCCAACCCACACTCCCCATGCCGTCCCGGCAGACGCTGGCCTGGAACGGCTGCGCGCCGTGTCAAATGCGGCGGCACGATGAATTGCCCTTTTCGCATAAAAAATCGTCAATTATCTTCCGGAGAAATTGTAGTGCCGCCACCCCGAATTTTTCGAAACCCTACTACAACACTTGGCCATCGAAATATTTTTGGAATGGGCAAGATTTTTATGTTCTAATATTTACAAAGAGACATTCAAAAACAGGCGCCCGCTACCACGGAGAGACCTGTCGCGGATGTGCTGGATCGCATATTCAATTTGCCGGGGATCTTATGCATTGTGTATTCGTATACGTCGTGCCAGGATGCAGTGATGAATAAGCTTCGGGGAATATTTTCCGGGCCGGCCGTCAAGGTCGCGGTGATCCAGCTATGCATACTTCATAATCAGACTGATAAGAATCTGGACGCCGCCGTCAAGCTGATCCACGAAGCCAAACTGGCCTCTCCCGATATCGTCTGCCTGCCCGCCGCATTCGCCACCGGCTTGAACTTCCCTTCCTTGAAACGCGATGCGCAGACGATCGACGGCACTATCGTCACCACCCTGCGGGCGCTGGCGGCAGCGCTCGGCATTGCTCTGGTATTCGGCTTGCTCGAACGCGACGGCAACGATATTTACGATGCGGCCATCTATATAGATGAATCCGGTGCAATTGCCGGACGGTATAGAAGAAATAGTATCTGGGACGGCGAGCGCGATTATATATCGCGCGGCGCGCCGGCCCCGCTGATCGATAGCAAACATGGCAGGATCGGATTGCTGGTCAGTTATGATGTGCGTTTTCCCGAAGCATCGCGGGGGTATTTCACCGAGAATGTCGATATCATTATCTGTGTCGCCAGCCTGTTCAATATTTATGGCTTTGCCGTTGAATCGCTATGCCGCGCCAGGGCCGCTGATAATGCCTGCTATTTCGTATTTTCCAGCTGTGTCGGTGAAAATGGTTTCGCCATGCTGGAATATATGGGCGGCAGTCTGATCGCGGATGGAACGGTCATGAAAGTCGACCAGAATCGCGAACTCGATTTGCTCGCCCGCGCAGGCCGGAAGCAGGAAATCGTGCATGCCGACCTCTTGATCCGCCGCAAGAACAAGATTGGCAAGGAGCTTCCCTACAAAGCCGACTATCTCGACAATTGGCAGCGCCCCGCGCACGGGGAATTGCAGGCATGAACGATATCGCGCCAAGCCGTGCCATGTCGTGCCGTTTATGGCTGATCGACCTGTATCGCCAGATCTATTGGGACATGGTGCAGTTCTTCCGCTATCGCCTGATCGTCGTTTCCACCATGCTGACCTCGGTTTCAATGGTCCTGTCCTTCGGCTTCGGCACCTCGCACGTGCAAGCCATGGGGCAGGGGGGATCGAGCTACTTCGCCTTCGCCCTGCCTGGCATCGTGGGGGTCGGCATCATGTTCAGCTGCACCTACACCATCGGCTACGCCTTCATCGTCGACCACAACCGCCGCGCGATGGAGGATATCGTGTTGTCGCCGCTGTCCTATGGCGGCTTTCTGCTGGGCCGCCTGATCGGGATGATGCTCAAGTGCTCCTTGCAGTTCATCGCGGTCTTGCTGCTGGCCTCATGGATGTTCGGCGTCCATGTCGGCTTGCCGTGGCGCCTGCTGCTCGGCTTTGTCAGCGCCTGCCTGTTTTTCGGGGGCTTCGGCATCGTCGTGGCCTGCTTTACCAACGAAGTCTCGTTTGCCAGCGTGGTCAACCTGGTGCTGATACCGCTGACCTATATGTGCGGCGTGTTCTTCCCGCTCGAAAACTTCGGCTCGGCCCAATCGCTGATCTCGTGGCTGCCGCTCTCGGCCCAGGTCGATGTGCTGCGCTCCGCCATTTCGGGGGCGGCCGCCACCAGTTTCGCGCACAGCGCCGGTCTGTCGCTCGTGTATGCCGTACTCATGATGGGAGGGGCGCTGTATGTTTTCAAGCACCGCGTCACGCGCCGCTAGCGCGCCAGGCACCGTTGCGACAGCGGGCGCGGCGCCTGTGCTGGAGGTGTGCGGCTTGCGCGCGGCGATCAACCAGCGCTTCGCCATCGCGGGCGTCGACTTTACCCTGGGCCGCGGCGAGACCATGGCCATCATCGGCCGCAACGGTTCGGGAAAATCGTCGCTGATTCGGCTATTGTCCGGCTTGGCAAGTCCGGATGCGGGAACGGTGCGCATCGCCGGCCATGCCAGCACCGACTGGAACAAGACCGCCCGCCATCTGGGGCTGGTGCAGCAATCGAAGGAGATGCCGGCGCATACCACGGTGGGCGAGTATGTCTTGCAGCAGATCGATCTGCGCCGCGCGCGCCGCGACAGCGCCCCGCGCCTGCTGGCCCTGGCCGGCCTGAGCGATTTTCTGAAGCACGATGTCGAGGCCTTATCCGGCGGCAACCGGCGCAAGCTGCACATCCTGTGCGCGCTGGCGCACGGTCCCGACCTGCTGCTGGCCGACGAGCCTTGCGCCGGCCTCGATGCGCAGTTCCAGAGCGAGGTGATGGACTATCTGAACGAGCTCAAACAGCAACTGGGCATGAGCATGGTGATCGCCACCCATCAGCTGGACGAAGTCGAGGCGCTGGCCGACCTGGTCGGGGTGATGGAGGGCGGGCGCCTGGTGCGGCTCGAACGGCGCAACCGGGAGCGCGGCGCGGACGGCGCCGCGAGCGACACCCTGGCGCTCGACTTCGCCGACCGCACGCTGGTGGCACGCCAGTGGACCCGCCTGGCCAGCCTGCTGCGGGCGCTGCCCTACGTGCTCGATGCGACGCGCGAGGGCGAGCGGGTGGCGCTGCGCTGCCGCAGCGGCGACGCGGCGCTGCTGTCGAGGACGGTCGGCGCGCTGGCCGAACACGAAATTCATCTTCGCAACATCAAGTGGGCCGAGCCCGGAATGAAGGAATTGATTCAGGGGCGTGGCATGGGCGGCCGCTAGCAGCAAGCAGTGCGGTCGGAATAGTGGACGGTCGTGTAGCAAACAACGAGGAGAGGCCTGTGATCAGCAATAACCGGGATTTGCCGTTTTGGAAAGAATATCCAGAGCGGGACAGCGAATGGGTTCGGCAATATCCGACCAAGCACGTTGCGGTTTCCGAAGAGGATGTGTTTCGCAAAGAGCCGATGGGCTTCTATGTCCATATCCCGTTTTGCAACCGGCTCTGTTTCAGCTGCCCCTACATCAAGCACCAGACCGACAAGAGCGTCACCCAGCGCTATGTCGACGCCTTGAAAAAGGAAATGTCGAACTATGCCGCGCGCCCGTATGTGAAAGAGCATCAGTTGACGGTCGGCTACATCGGCGGCGGCACCCCGACCGCCCTCAGCACCGAGCAACTGGTCGACCTGCTGACCCATATGAAGGCCGAGTTCGACATGAAGCCGGGCCTGGAAATTTCCACCGAATCGACCCCGCTCGATATCTCGGAACAGAAGGCCAGCGCGCTGCTCGAACATGGCGTGAACCGCATCAGCCTGGGCGTGCAAACCTTCATCGACCAGGAGCTCGAAGACCTCGGCAGGGCCGGCAACGCGGCCATGATCATCGACGCCATCAAGATGCTGCAACGGATCGGCGTGCCGCGCATCAATATCGACCTGATGCATGGCCTGAACGGGCAAACCATGGAAAGCTGGCATCAAAGCCTGCAGACCGCCGTCGACCTGGGCGTGTCGAGCGTGTCTTTCTATACCTATATGGAGTTCGCCCAGATCAGCACCAAGCGCCGCAAGCTGCCGCCGGTGCCGCCGCGCGAAACGGTCGACGAGATGTTCATCTACGCCGCCGAATTCCTGACCAAGAATGGCTATGAAGGCTACTTCGGCGATTGCTTCGCCCTGCCGGGCCAGCGCCCGGCCTACGGCAGCGTCACCTGGACCGAGGAATTCCCGATCATCCCGATGGGTCCCACGGCCACCGGGCACTTGAAGGATTACTGGTACTTCAACGAACCGAGCATCGAGCTGTATATCGAAGCCGTGAATGCCGGCCGCCTGCCGATCGCCATGGGCAAGCAGATCAGCGCGGAAGAATCGCTGCGCCGCGCCGTGATGCTGGGCATCAAATCCTCGCGCCTGGACCGCCAGCGCTTTCGCGAACTGCACGGGGTCGACTTCGCCCACCTGTTCCCGGAAGAAATCGCCGACCTGCAAGCGAAGGGCCTGGTCCGCCTGACCGATGAGGCAATGGAAGTGGTGGGGCCGAAGGGCTGGTACTACATGGACAACATTTCCAAGGCCTTCTATTCGAAGGAATTCCGGCGCTACCCGCAACACCTGGGCGCCAATATTTCTCCTTTCATCATCAAGGCCGCCTGATTCCACAAGGAGCACACCAACATGATCAATGCAACCCTCTTTGATTTGGAAAATCGCGTCCCGCAGGTCAAGCCGTTTTCATCGATCGACGATGTCCGCAGCTACGATCTGGGCATGCGCAAGTCCGCGCTGGTGGCCTACCTCAAGCCGGCCAAGCGCATCCTGAGCTACTGCAATGAGAACACCCGCGATCTGTTCGAGGTGGGAACCGGTACCGGCCTGCTGTCGCTGTACGTCGGGGGCAAGCGGCCCGAGCACATCATCTCGAGCGTCGAAGAAAACGTCACCCTGCTGGAAGTGGCGGAAGAAAACCTGAGCCTGAGCGTCTGGTGTTCCGCACCGAGCAATATTGAGTTCGAGCTGTGCAAGCTGCACAAGTTTCCGTTTGCCGCCGCCAGCGCCGATATCGTCTACTCGTTTTCGTCGATGCATCTGTGGAAGAAGCCGGTCGAGACCCTCAAGGAGATCAGCCGCATCTGCAAGCCGGGCGGCGTGGTGCTGCTGTTCGACACCAACCGCCATGCGGAAGAAGGGCATATCACCTTCGTGCTGCAATTCGTCAAGGAAGGCGCGAACGAGTTCATGGATTCGCTGCGCGCTTCCTACAGCCCGCGCGAGGTCAAGGACTTGCTGGCCCAGGCCGGGCTGGCCGACTGGCGCGTGTACGAGGACGAACTGGGCCTGGTGGTGTCGTCGGTGGTGCTGGACGACCTGGAGGAATGCCCGTGAACGACCGCGCCCAGACCGTGGAGCAAGCCATCGTCGCCTGCTTCGAGAAAGTCCTGGCGGCGTTCGGATCGAGCTTCGCCCTGATGTACTTCGGACCGGAATGGTTCTACACCGATGACGACGAGCGCGACGCGCTGCCGCCGGCGGCCCCCGTTCCCCACGACAACCGCCCACACTGAGACCGCCCTATGAAAGTCGGAATCGTACAGCTGGACTGCAAGATCAATCGCAGCGACAGCAATATGCGGCGCGCCGAGCGCTATATCGACCAGGCCATCGAGGCCGGGGTCGACCTGGTGTGCCTGCCTGAAGCCTTCCTCACCTCGGGCAACATCCTCGAAGTGGCCGACGTCGCCGTCGCCATCCCGGGCGCCGCCACCGAGGCCCTGGGGGCGCTGGCGCGCAAGGGCGGCATCAGCATCATCGCCGGCCTGCTCGAAAAGGACGGCGAGGCCTACTACAGCACCGCCGTCCTGATCGGGCCCGACGGCGCCATCGGCGCCACCTACCGGCGTGTGCACTGCTTCGAGATGGAGCGCAAGTACCTCGCCTGCGGCGACCAGTTCGCCTGCATCGATACGCCGCACGGACGCATCGGCCTGATCCTCGGCTACGACCTGAATTTCCCGGAAACCTGCCGCGCCCTGTATCAGGAAAAGGTGGACATCATCTTTTGCCCGGCCCTGATTCCGGAGCAGTTCTCGTACGTGACCAACCAGCTCTTGACCACGCGCGCCATCGAGAACCAGTGCTTCATCGTGTTCGTGTCCGGGGTCGGCATGAATGTGTACGCGGGCTTCAACTACATGGGCGAGAGCTGCGTCGTGGCCGATCCCCTGTTTCTCGAAGACGAGCTGTTCGACTTCGTGGACGGCGGGGAAACCTTGCTCCGCTTCAACCAGGACGAACAATTCCAGGTCATCGACCTGGACGTCGGGCGCCTGCTGCGCTACCGGGAAAGCCGTTCCCTGATCGGCGATACCCAGCCCGATGTCTATCTGAACAGTTGGCAAGGCATCCATCGCCGCGCGGCGCTTTCCGGCAGTAACTCCTAACCAGGCCCATCATGCGAATTCTCTTGATCTCAACCAACAAGATCCGTGTGCCGCGGCCCGCGCTCCCGATCGGGGTCGCCTACATCAGCGCGGCCCTCAAGGCGGCCGGCCACGAGGTCCACATGCTCGACTTGCTGTGGGAGCCGCGCGAGCTCAAGGCGGTGCTGTCGACCTTGCAGGAAATCAAGCCCGACGTGGTCGGCATCGCCATCCGCAATCTCGACAACCTGACCTTCATCGATCCCGTGTTCTTCGGCCCGATCACGCACAAGATCGTGCAGTGCGTGCGCAAGTACTCGAGCGCCTACGTGGTCATGGGCGGCAGCGGCTTTTCGGTCGAGCCGAAAGACATGTTCCAGTACGCGCGCCCGGATTTCGGCATCGCCGGCGAGGGCGAGGATGCGATCGTCGAATTGCTCGACTACCTGCAGAACGGCACAGGCAGCCTGACCACCATCTCCGGGCTGTGCTACATCGATGCCAACACCGGCTACTTCCACCAGAATCCGACCCTGGGCAAGGTCAACGTCAAGCTGCTCACGCCCGACCGCAGCATCTACGATCCGCGCTACTTCGAGGAAACCGTGGCCGCCGCCACCGACCTCACCCGCGACTACCAGCCGGCCATCGAAACCCTGCAAACCAAGCGCGGCTGCAAGCTGCACTGCTCGTACTGCATCATCAAGAAGACGGAAGGGCGCGGCAACCGCTTCAAGGACCCGCGCGAGGTGGTGGAAGAAATCCGCATGGCCATGCTGACCAATCCGATGGTGCGCGAATTCGAGATCGTCGACGCCACCTTCAACTATCCGCTCGACTATGCGATGGAAGTGTGCGAAGAAATCGTGCGCGCCGAGCTGAACGTGCCCTGGTACTGCCAGCTCACGCCGAATGCGGTCACGCCCGAGTTCGTCGACCTGCTGGAACGGGCCGGCTGCATCCGGGTCGACCTGGGCACCGATTCGTTTTCGGACGCGTCGCTGGAACAGTTGATGAAGGGCTTCGACATGGCCAAGGTGGTCGAAGTCGACCAGCTTTTGCAGAAGAGCAAGGTTGAATTCACCCATTGCGTGTTCCTCGGCGGCCCCGGCGAGGGCTCGCGCGAATTGCGCGAATCGGTGCTGGCCCCGACCAAGTACCTCAAGCCGAACCAGATCTACGCCAACCTGGGCATCCGCATCCTCAGCGACACCAAGCTGCAGCGCATCGCCGTGAAGAATGGCTTGATCGAAGAAGACCACAATATGTTCATCCCCACCTTCTATGTCGAGCCGGAGCTGCTGGAAGACCCGGGCACCCTCAACTTCGTCCGCGACACCTACTTGCAAAACAAGAACTGGTATCTGTGGTGGGGCTTGAAGGGCCAGGATCTGTACCAGCGCAGCCGGGAAACCATCAAGCGGGTCGACGACATGCACAAGGAATACCGGCATGCGATGCAGGGCGTCGAGCCGCTGATCCTGCCGCCGGTCAAGGCGCCGATCGCCACCCAGGTGCGCTTCATGCCGATGCCGCAGCAGGCGCCGGCCGCATGAAGCACGCGGCCATCATCGCCGAGCTGGAAAGCGCGCTGGCGGCGGGCGCGTCGGCGCAGCTGGCGCTCTCCCTGCAGCGCTATTTTCCGGAGCCGGTGCGCCTGCTCGGCGTCTCGAACACCGAGGTGGTGAAAATCGCCGCCCGGGCGTTCGCCCGCCACCCCGCGCTGTCGCTTGATGACTGGCTGGCGCTGGCCGAGCATTTCGCGCAGTCACAGGCGTATCACGAGCATTTCATCCTGGCGTCGGCGCTGGTGGCGAAAGTGGCGCCCGGCCTGGACGACGAGGGGCGGCTGCTGGAGCGTTTGCAGTCCTGGCTGGAGAGCGACGTGAGCAATTGGGCGCAATGCGACGACCTGTGCATCAAGCCGCTCTACATCTACCTCAAGCGCCGTCCGCACCTGCTGGCGCGGATTTACGCCTGGGGCCAGTCCGACAGTCCGTGGTGCCGCCGGGCGTCCAACGTGGCGCTGGTCAAGTTCGTGGGCCGCAGCGAGAATTTCGATCTCGAACAGATGTTCGCCAACTGCAAGCGCTTGCTGGCCGATGGCGACCCCTACGTGCAAAAAGGGATCGGCTGGATGCTGAAGGTGGCCAGCCAGTACGAATTGCAGCCGGTACTGGCCTTCGTGCGCAAGCACTTGTCGCTGATGGAGCGCCCGACCCTGCGCTATGCCATCGAAAAGCTGCCGGCCGAGATGCGCCGCACCTTCACCCAAGCTGGATCAGTCACAGGATAGAAAGGGAAGCAGATGCACATACATTCCTATCAGCACCGGGCCGGTTTGAATTGCGAGACGACGTGCATGCGCAACGTGCTGGCCGTGCACGGCGTCGAATTTTCGGAAGAGGTCTTGCTCGGCCTCGATGGCGGCTTCGGCTTCGGCTATTTCGAGCGGCGCGACAACGGGCCGGATATCGTGATCGGCCGCCAGCAGATCTTTTCCGGCCAGGCGCTGCGCCTGCTCGGCGTGCGCGCCAGGAGCTTCCAGGGCAGCGGCGCGGCCATTCTGCTCGATCAAATGAAGCTGGAGCGCCCGGTCATCGCGCGCGTCGACCTGAGCGAACTGCCGTACTGGAACAGTCACGGCGGCGCGCCATTCGGCGGCTATTTCATCAACCTGGTGGGGCATGCCGACGGCCAGTTCACGGTGTCCGACTCCGGCTTTTCGCAATTGCAGACCATCAGCGAGGATGCACTGAACCGGGCGCGCACCAGCAAGCGTTCGCCGCCGATCAATCCGGAGCGCTGGTGCCACGTGATCGAGTCGGTGTGCGGCACGCCCGACCTGGGCCGGGTCGGCTACTTCGCGGTCGAAAATTGCGTGCGCGACGTGCTCAAGCCCAGCATCGGCAATCTCGGCCTGCCGGGCCTGAAACAGTTCGCCGCCGGGGTGCGCAACTGGTCGCGCACCAAGACCGGCACGGTGAAGATGCAATTGTGGACGGACGGCGGGGTGCACGACGTGTCGGCGCTGGCTTGCCAGCTGCAGAGCCTGGGCCGGGCGATCGAGGTGTTCGGCACCGGCGGCGGCCTGTTCCGGCCCATGTGGAGCCGCTTCCTGCACACCTTCGGCGACCTGGTCGGCGACGAACGCCTGCTCGACGCCGCCCAGGCCATGAGCTCCAGCGCGCATTTGTGGACCATGCTCGGCCGCAACCTGCTCGAGGTCGGCCCGGACAGCGGCCAGGCCACGCTGGAGCAGCAGCTGGAAGCGCTGATCGATGCCATCGACCGCATTTACCAGCTCGAACGCAAGGCCATGGACGGCCTGCGCTCGATCCGGCCGCTGGCCACGCGGGTGCCGCTTGCGGCCGCCCACCTCAACACCACTTCCAACTTCGCCTGAGAAAGCAAGCTGCCATGGCCAACGACACTATCCGCCTGGAGGGCGTGCGCACCCACAACCTGAAAGGGGTGAGCCTGCGCATCCCGAAAAATCAGCTGGTGGTCGTCACCGGCGTGTCCGGCTCCGGCAAGTCCTCGCTGATTTTCGACACCTTGTACAAGTACGCCAAGGCGCTCTACCTGGGCGCGCTCGGCAGCAACAATATGGATGCCGGCGAGAGCGACTACCAGGTCGAGCGGATCGGCGGGGTGCAGGCGCCGGTGGCGCTGGAACAATCGACCCGGCGCCTGTCCAATCCGCGCTCCACGGTCGGTACCCTGCTCGGCATCGAGCGTTCGCTGCGGGTCCTGTTCGCCCGCTGCGGCGCGCCGGCCTGCCCGGTCTGCCTTGGCGCGGTCGATGCGCGCCTGCAATGCGGCGCCTGCGGCTGCATTGCCGAGCCGCTCACGCCCAGCCACTTCAGCGCCAACCGCAAGGAAGGCATGTGCCTCGAATGCAATGGCATGGGACGGGTGACCGCGTTCAGCGAAGACAAGGTGGTGCCGGACCGCGCGCGCAGCCTGACCTGGATCTGGGACAATGCGGTCGGCGGCACCTACAGCATTCCCAATGTGCGCAAGGTGTTCGAGGCCATGTGCGCCGACAAGGGCATCGCGCTCGACGTTCCCTACGACAGCTTGAGCGAGGCCCAGCGCGCGATGGTGCTGCACGGCTGCGACGATACCTACTTCGTGTCGGTCGGCAAGGTATCGAACAATATGCGCTTCGACGGCATCCTCGGCTACCTCGACAAGCAGTACCGCAATACCTCGTCCGCCACCCGCCGCGTGGCGCTCGAATCCTACCTGGGCGAATCGCATTGCAGCGCTTGCGGCGGCGCCCGCCTGCGGCCGGAGTCGCTGGCCGTCAGGATCGCCGGCTACACCATCGCCGAGCTGCAGCAAGTCTCGGCGCGCCAGCTGGGCGCGACCCTGGAGACGCTGGCCGCGCGCCTGGCGCTGTCCCCGGCCGCCGCCGAAGTGTTGCGCCTGTGCCTGACCCAGTGCCGCAACCTGAGCGATGTCGGCCTGCCTTACCTGACCCTGGCGCGCAAGGTTACCTCCTTGTCCGACGGCGAGCTGCAGCGCATCCTGCTGGCCCAGCATGTGGCGTCCGACCTGAGCGGCGTGATGTATATCCTCGATGAGCCGTCGATCGGGCTGCATGAACGCGATACCCGCAAGCTGTTGTCGGTGCTGACCCAGCTGCGCGACATGGGCAACAGCGTGATCGTCATCGAGCACGACGAGACCATCATCCGCGCCGCCGACTGGCTGATCGAGATCGGGCCGGGCGCGGGGCAGGACGGCGGCGAGCTCGTGTTCGAGGGCAGCTTTGCCGACATGCGCGCCAGCACCGCCAGCCTCACCGCGCGCTGCCTGGCGCAGCCGCCGGGCCAGCGCCCGCGGCGCGACCTGTCCGGCGCGCCATGGTTTGCTGTCGCGCCCAGCAACCGCAACAACCTGAAGGCCGCCAGCGCGCGCTTCCCGTTCAACGCGCTCACCTGCGTGACGGGCGTGTCGGGCGCCGGCAAAAGCAGCCTGGTGCGCAGTATCTACGAGCAGGCCGTGCGCGCCATGGACCAGGCGCCGGCCGCCGAGTCCAAAGCACCCAAGGCCGCCAAGGGCGCCAAGGGCGCCAAGGGCGCGGGCAAGACGGGCGGGCGCTTCGACAGTGTCGTCAACGTCGAGCAAAAGCCGATCGGCCGCTCCACCCGCAGCACCATCGCGACCTATGTCGGCATCAGCGACGATATCCGCGACCTGTTCGCAGCCCATCCGCACGCGGCGGCCGCCGACCTCGGGCGCGCGCACTTCAGCACCAATGTCGCGGGCGGGCGCTGCGAAACCTGCAAGGGCCAGGGCGAGGTCGAAGTCGACATGCACTTCCTCAAGAGCGACTACGTGGCATGCCCGGAATGCCATGGCATGCAATTTCATGAGGACGTGCTGGCGATCCGCTGGGAAGACAAGAATATCCATGAACTGCTGGCCCTGTCGGCCGATGAGGCGCTCGGCTTTTTCGCCGGGCACGAGCAGCCCCAGTGCGAGCGCATCCGCAAGGCGCTCGGCCTGCTGAAGGAATTCGGCATCGCCTATCTGACCCTGGGACAGTCGACCACCAGCCTGTCCGGAGGCGAAGCGCAGCGCATCAACCTGGTCGCCGAACTGGCCGCCAAGAAGGCCGGGCACACCCTGTACATCTTCGACGAACCGACGCGCGGCCTGCACATGGCCGACCTGGAGCACCTGACGCGCATGGTCGACGGCTTGCTGGCCCAGGGACATACGGTGCTGATGATCGAACACAATATGGACATGATCTGGCTGGCCGATCACGTCATCGATGTCGGTCCCGAGGGCGGGGAGCAGGGCGGCAACGTGCTCTACAGCGGCAGCATCGATGGCTTGCTCGAATGCGCGGCCAGCCATACGGGACGCTACCTGGCCCAGTACCGGCAGCAACGCAACGGCGAGGCGCCCGCGGCGGCCCGGCCTTGCGCGGCGCGCGATGGCTTGCCTGCCCGCACCAGCGCCACCTTGGCCCAGGCTGGTGCGCTGCATTTCCCCGCGCCCGCACAATTCGAGCACACCTGGGATGCGGTCAGCGGCCTGGCCGATTCGGTGCGCGACAGCGACAGCGCCGCGCTGCTGACCGAGTTCCTGGGCGAGGCTGCCGGCAGCGAGCATCTCGGCGGCCTGAACCGGGTGCACCACGCCGCCATCTATCTGGGCGATTACGAGAACGACCAGGACGTGTTCGCCTGGTTCGCCTTCCTCGACCAGCTGGCCGGCGCGGGCGTGGTGCGCGGCGTCGAACACGGCCCGTCCTACATCGCACCCAAGCAATACGGCACGCCGGGCTGGTGGGTATCGCTGGAACGGGCGGACGGCTTCGTGATCGAGATGTTCTGCTGCCGTGCCTTCGGCCCGTGGCTGGAACGCACCCCGGTCCAGCGCGCGCGCCTGATGTCGCACGCCGCGCTGGCCGTCAACGATCGCGAGCAAGTGCTGCCGACCCTGCAAGCGCTGGTGCGCTCCAGCCCGCAAGTGGAACTGATCGCGTTCACCGAAGGCGATGAGCTCGGCCACTGCTACGGACACTTGCGCAACAACCACAACAACTTTGTCATTGAGCTGGTCCATAGCCATGGGGCGGCACGGGAGAACGTTCATGTCTGAAGTCAAGTTCAAGCCCTTCTCGGGCGTGCATTGCGAATCGACCATGCTGGTCAACCTGCTGGGGCAGCAAGGCGTGGCGCTGTCCGAAGACATGGTGTTCGGGCTGGGCATGGGCCTGTCCTACATCCACTGGCAATCGAGCGGCATGCCCTATCCCTTCATCGGGGGGCGGGTCAAGCCGGATCTGCTGGCCGAAAACCTGTCCGCCGTGCTCGGCGTGAAGTTCGATGTGCGCGAGTCGTCTTCGGACTCGCGCGCCATGAACAATGCGCTCGGCGCGCTCGAAGAAGGCAAGCTGGTCGGACTCAAGCTCGATCACTACTATCTGGAGTACTTCCGCGAAAAAGCGGTGCATTTCCACGCCCACTACGCCACCATGTACAAGGCCGACGAGCAGGGCG
The DNA here is from genome assembly GCF_011682145.1 of Massilia mucilaginosa. Taxonomy (GTDB): domain Bacteria; phylum Pseudomonadota; class Gammaproteobacteria; order Burkholderiales; family Burkholderiaceae_D; genus Telluria_A; species Telluria_A mucilaginosa. The sequence goes on along the minus strand of NZ_WHJH01000052.1, from coordinate 32,694 downwards.
CCTGGCTGGTCGACACCGAGGATGCCCAGGGTGGCGGCTACACCAGTTTCGACAGCCTGACGGAAGCGCGCTCCGCCAAGGGGCCGATGAGCTCGAAAAGCCTGTCGGTGACGGTGGCCGATGGCCCCTGGCTGGCCGAACTGCGCGAGAACCTGGCGGCCAGGCTGCCGACCGCCTTCTTCATCGCGCTGGCCGCGAATGCGCATACCTACCTCAATCCGCCCATCAAGAACATGGGCTACAAGGGGATCCTGACGACCAGCGAAAAAATCACGGGCTGGCTCGACGAGATCGACCATCCCGGCGAAGCGCTGCCGATCATCGCCATGCTGATGGAGCGCGCCGGTACGGGCGGGGGCATGTTCCGCAGAATCTACGCGCGCTTTCTCAAGCAGGGCGGCAAACTGACCGGCGTCAAGGAGCTGGCCCCCGCGGCCAAGGAGTTCGATGCCATCGCCGACCTCTGGACCGAGGTGGCGCACTTGATCGAGCGCGCAGGCAAGAGCGGCAGCAAGGACGCCCTGGCCAGCGCCGGCACGCTGCTGGCCGAGATCTCCGCGCGCGAGCAGGCCCAGTTCACGGCGCTCGAGGCGCTGGCGCGCGAGGCCATCGACAAGGCCACATCGGATGAAGGAGCGCAGCGATGAACCAGCCGCTCGAGAACACGCCGGGCCAGGGCGCGGCCCGCATCCTCGACACGCTGCGCATGCGCGAGCGCATCGCGGCCCAGGTCGCCGCGCTGTTCAAGATGGAGAGCGCGCCCTTTCGCCAGTGGCAGGGCGAGGCCCTGCTGGCGGCGGTCGCCCACGCGGCCGACGCGTCGCCGTTCTACCGCACCCATCTGGCGAACGGCGCGCCGGCCTTCCTGCGCTCCGGCCAGGCGGGCGACTTCACCGCCTTGCCGTTCACCACGCGTCAGCATTTGCACGAAGCCTACCCCTTCGGCATGCTGGCGGTGAGCCAGGATGCGCTGGTGCGCTTCGGCGAAAGCTCGGGCACCAGCAGCGGCACCTCGATCGCGGCCTTCTTCACCGCCGAGGACTGGTTCACCAATAACTGCACCGTGGCGCACATGCTGCAGCAGGTCTTGACGCCGCACGACGTGGTCGCGGTCGCCGTGCCGTACGAACTGGCCGGCGTGGGCCAGGACCTGGACCGCGCGCTCGAACTGGTCGGCTGCACCGTGGTTGCGCTGGGCGCATCGCCGCAGTTCTGCCCGCCCGAACGCATGGTGCGCATCCTGCGCGACGCCGGCGTGACGGCGCTGATCTGCTCCGGCACGCGCGCGCTGCACCTGTCCGAAGTGGCGCAGCAACTGGGCATCGATCCGCGCCGCGACCTGAAGGTAAGCAAGCTGCTGTGCGCGGGCGAGGGCTCTTCGCCCGCCAAGCAAGTCATCCTGCGCGACACCTGGGGAGCGGACACCTTCGCCATGTTCGGCATGACCGAGACCAATACCCTGGGCATGTTTTGCAGCGCCAATCAACTGCACCTGATCGAAAACCGCTCCTGCTTCGAACTGATCGATCCGGCCAGCGGCGCCCCGTGCGCGCCCGGCGTCGCCGGCGAGCTGGTGGTGACGACGCTCAGTTCGCGCGCCTTGCCCCTGATCCGCTACCGCACCGGCGACCTGGTGCATATCGAGCAAGCGCCGTGCGCCTGCGGTTCGCCCTTCCACACCATGCGCCACATGGGCCGGGTGGCCGACCACATCGTGGTCCAGGGCCGCAGTATGAGCATGCTGGCGCTGGAACAGGATGTGCTGAGCGAGCTGACCAGCGCACCGTACCACTTCGGGGTCAAGGTGGTTGACGAGAAACTCCATATCGGCCTGACCGAGAACAACTACGGAGAAGAGGTGCGCGCGCGCGTCGCAGCCCGCTTCGCCGCCCGGCACGGCCTGGAAGTCAATTTTTTGCTGATGGACAAGGACAAAGTCGACCAGGCGGTGCGCAACGCCGTCAAGCCGACGATGCAAAGTATCTATCTCAACTGACGTGACACCCCGATGGAGAGAGCGACATGGCCACGATTGAACTACGTACCGCAATGAACGCCGCCGGCAAATTCTATGTCGACGATTCCTGTATCGACTGCATGGTTTGCAAGGACATGGCACCGAACAATTTTGCGCTCGACAATGCCAGCGAGACCTATTACGTCTCGCGCCAGCCGGAAACGCAGCAGGAGCTCGACGATGTGACCGACGCCATGGATTCGTGTCCGTGCGCGGCGATCGGGGACGATGGCCCGGCGCCGGGCTGATGAACGGCGCGGTAGCGACGCGGGTAGCGATGAAGTGGCGCCAGGCGGGCGCGATGACGATGTGGAACCGGGAGAGTAGCGATGATGGAAACGAATACCAGTTTTGCCAACGGCGCCGCGCAGGCGAATGCCCTCGGCGCGATCGCCGAGAGCTACGATGTGCTGCACAATCTAGCCACCCTGTCGCAGGCGCGCCAGGTCAGCGACGTGGTGGCCGGCACGCGCAATTCCGCGCTGCATGCGCTGTTCCAGGCGGCCGAGATCGCCCTGCTGAACCTGGTGCGCCTGAGCAACCGCGCCACCCGGGCCCTGCAGGAGGATGACTTGCAGCGCGCGACCGAAGTGATGCGCTGGGTGCATGGCTTTCACCTGATCATGCGGCGCCTGGGCGACGTGCCCAAGCAGATCCATCTGATGTGCCGCGATACGGCGGCGACGCGCAAGATCGGCATCGCCGAGTCGCCCGCCATGGCCGAGTTCCTGACGGCGACCGACGCGCTGGAGCTGCAAGTGAGCCGCTTCTTCGACGAGCGCGCCGCCGCCCGGGGCGGACGCGGCATGACGCAAACGGTCGGCCTGGGCCGCCATACCGATCTCGACTACGCACTGCTGAACCTGGCGCGCTCCTCGGCCCACGAGATGGTGTACTGGGAAGCGAACCTGAACGAAGTCGAAGTCGAGCTCGACGAGCGCGATTTCGACCAGTTCGTCGCCTCCGGCCTGCTGGGCAAGGCCGTCATGGAGTCGCAATTGCAGGCCGAAACCTGCTACACCGAGTTCGTCGCCCTGCACCAGGTGCCGGAAATCCTCAGCTGCGAGGCCAACGACCATATCGACCATGCGGTGCGCGATATCCGCGCCGGGCGCTATTCGCAGGCCACCGAACGGCTGCTGGTGGCCGGCGCGCTGCTGCCGGCCATGGTGCAGTCGCAGCAAGTGATGGGCGATTGCCTGTCGGCCAACGACTACCATATCTTCCGCGACAACCTCGGTCCGGCCAGCGGCATGCATTCGCTGTCGATCCGCTATCACATGCTGCGCGACCTGTTCACCTCGCTCTGGGGCGAACTGGAAACCCACTTCAGCGGTTCCGGTTTCGCCTCGCTCGAAGCCGCGGTCGAGCATGTGGACCTGGGGCGCCACGAGAATGCCCACAACTGGCAGTTGCATAACCTGCTCAATGCGGCATTCCGGCTGTACGACCTGATCGAGGCCTGGCGCCATGAACACTTGCACATGCCGCGCAACTGCCTCGGCGGGGGCGGCACCAAGTCGATGATCGGGGTGCCGGACGGCCTGCTGACGGTCAAGCGCATGCGCGAGGGCGCCAATGCCCTGGCCTCGCTCAACCGCCTGCACCGGGCGCGCGGGGTGGTGGCCGGGCCCGGTGCGGGCGGCGGCGTGCTGTCCCGGCATGTCGGGCGCGCCGAGTCGCTCGACCAGCGCCTGCTGCGCGCGACCGGGGCCTTTACGCGCGACCAGTTTCCTCATGTGCAAGAAAAGGAAACCTGCCCGTTCAGCCGCAAAGACCCGGCCCGCCGTCCTTAGGCCAGGCCAGGAGTTCCGATGTCAAACAATGCGATCAGCAACCACAACATGACAGCCAATTTATCGGATTACCGCGTCGGCAACCGCGCCGGCAACCGCGCCGGCGGCGGCAATAGCGCGTATCGGCACAATCTGCACATGCACAAGGCTGCGGGCGTGCACAGCGGCGCGTCCTTCGTTGCCAGCCTCGACGACGAGCGCGAAGTCTGGTACGACGGCCAGCGGGTCGATGTGCGCACCCACCCGGCCTTCGCCGGCGTGCTGGGCGAGCTGGGGCGCCTGTACGACCTGCAGCACAGCGACGCCCATCACAAGGAGATGACCTGGACCTCGCCGCAGACCGGCCATCCGCTCAGCCTGTCCTACCTGGCGCCGGCCACGCCCGCCGAATTCGCGGCGAAAACCCGCAACAGCCATCTGTGGATGGAGCACAGCCACGGCCAGTTGCCGCGCATTCCCGACTTCGTCGCCAATGTCGTGGTCGGCCTGTACGATTACCGCCACGAGCTGGGCAAGGTCGATCCGCAATTCGCGCGCAACGCCGAAAACTACTACCTGTACTGCCGCGAGCACGATATCGCGCTCACCCATGCCATTGGCGACCCGCAGATCGACCGTTCGGCCTCGCTGGCCGAGCATCCCGACAATGCCCTGCGCATCGTCGAACGGCGCGCCGACGGGGTGGTGGTGCGCGGCGCCAAGCAGCTGGCCACCCTGGCGCCGTACTGCCATGAAGTGATGGTCTACCTGTCGCCCGCCTTCTTCATGCGCAGCGCGCCCGAGTATGTGATCTGGTTCGCGCTGCCGATCGCCACCCCGAACCTGCGCCTGATGTGCCGCGAATCGCAGACCGAGCACCGCAACAGCTTCCGCCACGATCTGTCGTCGCGCTACGACGAGCAGGATGCCATGCTGTTCTTCGACGATGTGTTCATCCCCAACCACCGCATTTTCCTGCTGGGCGATTGCCAGACGGCGGCGGCCGGTTTTGCGCGCATCAGCGCCTGGGCCCTGTATGTGGGGCAGATCCGCTTCTACCATCGGCTGCGCACCTTCCTCGGCGTGGCCGGGCTGGCTGCCAAGGCGATCGGGGTCAAGGATTTCCGCGAGATCGGCGACCAGCTGGGCGAGCTGACCTCGTATGTGGAATTGGTCCGGCTGGCCATCGTCGGCCTGCAGAACGAGCTGCGCCCGACCAGCGGCGGCCACCTCGCGCCCGGCGTCACCCTGGCGCTGGACGCCTTCGCGGCCCAGGTGTCGGCGCGCGTGGCCCAGATCGTGCGCGTGGTGTGCGGTTCCGGCCTGGTGATGCAGCCGAGCGAGGCCGACCTTGCCAATCCGGTGCTGCGTCCGCTGCTCGAACGCTACATGGGCGGCAAGGATGTCGACGTGGTGTTCAAGTCGCGCCTGTTCCGCCTGGCCACCGAACTGGTGAGCGACCGCTACGGCATGCGCCAGGAATTGTACGAGATGTGGAACCGCGGCGACATCGTGCGCAACCGCATCGCCCTGTTCGAGAGCTATCCCGCGCGCGCCGCCATCGAAGCGAACATCGTCGCCCTGCTCGATGGCGCCAGCGCCGCCCTGCACGCGGCCAATTCCGGTCCGGAGTCCACATGACCATGCCTATTCTCATCGTGCGCGATGTCAGCAAATCCTACCGTCTCGGCCGGGTGCCGGTGGCGGCCGTGCGCAAGGTCGGCTTCAGCATCGCCGGCGCCAGCTTCAGCGTGCTGACCGGACCGTCCGGCTCCGGCAAGACCAGCTTGCTCAACCTGATCGGCTGCCTGGACCGGCCCGACAGCGGCAGCATCGAGATCGCCGGCACCGACGTCGGCAAGCTGCCGGAAAAGGCGCTGACCACCTTCCGGCGCCAGCATCTGGGCTTCGTGTTCCAGAACTTCAACCTGCTGGCGGCCCTGACGGTGGCGGAAAACATCGCCTATCCGCTGCAACTGGCCAAACAGGATGCCGCGGCGCGCAAGGAGCGGGTCGCCTTCCTGCTGGACGCGGTCGGGCTGAGCGGCAAGGAGGGGCGGCGGCCGCACGAACTGTCGGGCGGCGAACGGCAGCGCGTCGCGATCGCGCGCGCCCTGGCGGCGCGCCCGCGCCTGGTGCTGGCCGACGAACCGACCGCCAGCCTGGACCGCGCCACCGGCGCCCAGATCGTCGCGCTGATGCGCAGGCTGCAGCGCGAGCAGGGCGTGTCGTTCCTGTTCGCCTCGCACGACACCTCGCTCATCGCCGGGGCCGACACGGTGATCAATCTGCGCGACGGCGCCCTGCACGCATCCGACGCCGGCCTCAAACAACTGGTGGAAGCATGAGCGCGCTGGCTTTGGCGGCGCGCAATGTCTGGCGCAACGGGCGCCGTTCGCTGTCGACCTTCCTCACCATGACGGTCGGGGTGTGCGCGCTGCTGCTGCTGGGCGCGTATGTGCAAACGGTGGACCAGGGCTTGCAGACCAACTTCGTGCGCCATGGCGGGCACCTGGAAATCCAGCACCGCGACTTCCTGCTGTATGGCGACGGCAACCCGGCCGCCTACGGACTGGCCGACTACCAGCGCATCATCGATGCGGTGCGGCGCGATCCGCAGCTAAGCGCCCAGGTGCTGGTGATCACGCCATCGCTCAAGCTGGGCGGCATTGCCGGCAACGCCGGTGCGAACGTGTCGCGCACGGTGTTCGGGCGCGGTACCCTGGTGGACGACCAGAACCGCATGCGCGCCTGGAATGCCTACGCCCTGCCGATCAAGCCGGGCAACCTGGCCCTGCAAGGGTCGGCGCCCGACGCCGCCGTGATCGGCACCGGCGTGGCGCGCGTGCTGCGCCTGTGCGGACCGCTGGCGGTACCCGACTGTCCGCCCCCGCTGGCGCTGCGCGCGGCCGAAGGCGCGGCGCAGCCGGCCGGACTGGCCGCCCTTGGCGCGCTGAGCCAGCCGGCGCCGCGCGCGGCGCCGGATGCCGGCGCTCCCGTGATCCAGTTGCTGGCCGCGGGCGAGAGCGGCGCGCCGAATGTGGCCGACCTGAAAGTGGTCAAGGCGCAAAGCCAGGGCGTCAAGGAGCTCGACGACGGCTGGATCGAGCTGCACCTGGCGCGCGCCCAGCGCCTGGTGTACGGCGAAGCGGCGCCACGGGCCACCTCGCTGGTGGTGCAGCTGGACTCCACCGCCAACCTGGAAGCGGCGCGCGAACGGATCGGCGCCATCCTCGCACGCGACTTCAAGGGCGAGCAGCTCACCGTGCTCGGCTTCGACACGATCAACCCCTCGTACGGGCAAATCCTGGGCATGTTCGGGGCGCTGTTCGGTTTCGTCGCCTTGCTCTTCAGTTGCGTGGTGCTGTTCTCGGTCGCCAATTCGGTCAACATGGCGGTGGCCGAACGCACGGTCGAAATCGGCACCCTGCGCGCCATCGGCATGCAGCGCGGCGCGATTGCCGCCGTCTTCGTGTGGGAGGCATTGCTGCTGGGCGCCGCCTGCGCCGTGGCCGGGCTGCTGCTGGCGCTGGGGATCGCCTATGCCGTCAATCATGCGGGCATGAGCTGGCTGCCGCCCGGCACGGTCGAGCCGCAAACGATCTCGGTCGGCCTGTGGGGCGAGTACAAGATCATCGCCAACGCGGTACTGACCCTGCTCGTGGTCTCGCTGCTGGCCGCGTGGTGGCCGGCGCGCCGCGCCGGGCGCCTGGCCATCGTCGAGTCGCTGCGCCATGTGTGAACGGCGCGCCGTGCTGGCCTGGGCGTTGCTCGCCGCGTGCGCGCCGGCGCGCGCCGGCGCGCCGGACGCGAATGCCCTGCTGGCGCGGAGCGACGCGATCCGCAATCCGGTCCAGCCGTTCGCGGTCGATGTGCGCCTGACCGAGTACCGCGCCGGCAGGCAGACCGATGAGAGCAGCCTGAACATCTACGCCAAGATCGATGGTGCCAGCGGCCAGTACCGCAACCTGGTGCGCTTCGCGCGCCCGCTGCGCGACGCCAACAAGCTGATGCTGGTCAATGGCAGCGACATGTGGTTCTTCGACCCGTCCAGCCGCGCCGCGGTGCGCATCTCGCCGCAGCAGCGCTTGCTCGGGCGCGCTTCCAGCGGCGATGTGGTGACCGCCAACCTGGCGCGCGACTACCGCGCCGAACTGGTGGGCGAGGAACAGATCCAGGACGGCGATGTGCAGGCGCGCCAGTGCACCTTGCTCAACCTGGCCGCCCATACCAGGCAGGCCAACTACCACCGGGTGCGGCTCTGGCTCGACAGTGCCAGCCGCCATCCGGTCAAGGCCGAGTACTACAGCGGCAGCGGGCATTTGCTCAAGTCGGTCTTCTACCGGCGCGCGCAGCGCGTGCTCGGCGAGCTGCGGCCGACCGAAGCGGTGATCATCGATGGCACGGATACCAGCTGGATCACGGTGATGGATTTTTCCGGCTACGTGGGGCGCGAGATTCCGGATTCCTGGTTCCAGCGCGACTACCTGCCGCGTTTCAGGCTGGAGCGCGACGCGTGATGCGCCGCGCCTGCACCCTGGCGCCCGCCATGCTGGCGTGCTGCGCCGCATCGCACGCGGGCCAGGGCGGTGCGCCATGGGCCGCCTCGCTCGAACTCGAAGCGGGATTGCGCGCGCCGCAGCCCGGCGCGCGGCGCCCGGCGCGCCTGTCGGTCGATGCGAGCTGGGAATACCAGGCCGGCGCCGACTGGCGCTTCAAGCTGGCCGACCGCTTCGAGCATATCGGGGGCACGCAGCGGCGCTCGATCAACACCGTCAAGGATGCCTACCTGAGCTGGACCACGAGCGCCGAAAGCGCCATCGACATCGGGCGCGTCAATCCGCGCCAGGGCGTCGCCGCCGGCTACAACCCGAGCGACTACTTCCGGGCGCGCGCGGTGCGCTCGGTCGTCTCGGTCGACCCGGAGACGCTGCGCCGCAGCCGCAGCGGCACCTATCTGGTGCAGGGGCAGCGCGTGTGGGACGGCGGCTCGGTCAGCGCGCTGCTGGCGCCGCGCATCGGCGCCGGGCACGATGACGACAACACCAACGCCCGCGGGCGCGCGCTGCTGGTCGGCAGCGTGCGGCTGGCGCCCGATTTCCAGCCGCAGGCGCTGCTGCTGGTGGAGGAGGGCGCAGCGCCGCAGCTCGGCATCAATCTCTCGGCCCTGCTCGGCGACGCCCTCACCGCGCATGCCGAGTGGTCGGGCGGGCGGCAGCGCGACTTGCTCGCGCGCGCGCTGGGCGGCGAGGGTGGTCGCGGTGGGCGGGCCTGGCGCAACCGCCTGGCGGCGGGCGCGACCTACACCGCCGCCAACCGGATGTCCTTGACGGCCGAGCTTCACTGGTGCGGGGCCGCGCTCGGCAAGCAAGAGTGGGCGGCGCTGGCGCGGCGGCCCGCACAGTATTGGGCGTATCGCGATTTCGTGCGGCGCGAACAGGAGCCGCCGACCCGCAAGGGGCTGTTCGCGATGCTGGTCTGGCCCGATGCGCTGCGCCCGAGGCTGGACCTGAGCGTGGTGGCGAAACACGATCCGCAGGACCGCAGCTCGCTGCTGTGGTCGGAAGCGCGCTGGCGCCTCGATGAAGCCGACCTCGCCTTGCAGTGGACGCATGTGCGCGGAGGTGCCTGGGACCAGTATCCGGCCCATGGAGAACGGAATAGCTGGCGCCTGCTGGCGCAATGGTATTTGTAGTTGACAAGGGGAAGGTGATGAGCGTGAAACAGTGCCTGGAATACCGGTTGACCGAGGAGCAGCTTCCTGCGCAGTGGTACAACTTTCTATTGGATCTGCCCAAGGCCCTGCCGCCGGTCGAGGATGTGCACGTGCCGCCCTCGGCCGAGATCATGGCCAAGATCCGGCCGGCGGAACTGCTGCGCCAGAATGCGCCGGCCGAACAGTGGGTCGATATTCCGGGGCCGGTGCGCGAGCGCCTGCTGCAAGTCGGCCGTCCCACGCCACTGCGGCGCGCCCTGGCCCTGGAAGCGGCCCTGCAAACGCGCGCGCGCATCTACATCAAGCGTGAAGACACCCTGGTGACGGGCAGCTTCAAGGTCGGCACCGCGCTGGCCCAGGCCTACTATGCCAGGGAAGAGGGGCGCGATTGCCTGATCTCGGAGACCGGGGCCGGACAGTGGGGCATGAGCATGGCCCTGGCCAGCCAGATGTTCGGCCTGAAGTGCAAGATTTTCATGGCGCGCTGCTCGATGGAGCAAAAGCGCTATCGCGAACACTACATGCGCCTGCTGGGGACGGAAGTGTCGCCCTCGCCGTCGCGCGCCACCGCCATCGGCCGGCGCTTGCTGGAACAACGCCCCGACCACCCGGGCACGATGGGGACCGCGATCAGCGAAGCGATCGAAGCCGCCCTGGCCACCCCCGGTTCGGCCTACCTGTCGGGCAGCAATGTCAATCATGTGCACCTGCACCAGACCTTGCTCGGGCAGGAAACCCGGGCCCAGCTGGCGCTGGCGGGCGAACAGGGACCCGATCAACTGATCGCATGCGTCAGCGGCGGCAGCAATCTGTGCGGCTTCATGCTGCCCTTCCTGCGCGACAAGCGCGAAGGGCGCGCGGTCTCCTTCCTCGGCGCCGAATCGACGGCCGCGCCGCGCCTGACCCAGGGCACCTACGAATACTGCTCGTCCGACCCGGCCGGCTACACGCCGCGCGTGCTGGCCTATTCGATGGGGCCGGACTTCATCCCGCTGCCGGTGCACGCGGGAGGGCTGCGTCAACACAACAGTTCGCCGCTGGTCAGCCTGCTGAAAAAGGAAGGCCTGCTCGACGCCGTCGCGATCGAGGAGCATGAAGCGTTCGAAGCGGGCCGCTTGCTGCTGCGCACCGAGGGCTTCCTGGTGGCGCCGGAGTCGGCGCATGCGATGGCGGCGGCCATCCGCGCCGCCGGGCGCGCGCGCGAGGAGGGCAGCGAGCCGTGCATTGTGGTGCTGGGCAGCGGCAGCGGCATGCTGGACCTGGAAGGCTATCGCCAGGTGCTGCTGTGAGCGCGCTGGCGAATGCCAGCGCCGGCGTGGAAGACGGCATGCTGGCCCTGAAGGATTTTCAGGCGCGCCCGGGCGTGCACTGCGAGTCGGGCACCTTGCGCATGATGCTGGCGCACGCCGGCATCCTGCACAGCGAAGCGATGGTGTTCGGGCTTGGCCAGGGCCTCGATTTCGTGGCCTGGCCGGTGGCCGATGCGCGCCACGAGATGCCGATGCTGTCGGGACGCGGGGACTCGGGCGAACTGCTGCGCCACTATGCGGCCAACACCGGGGTGGAGTTGCGCATCGAACAGTCGGCCGATGCCGGGCAGGCTTTGGCACAGGCGCGCGCCATCCTCGAAGTAGGGCGGGTGGCGGGCTTGAAGCTCGATATTTTCTACCTGCCGTATTTCTCGGCCAAGCGCCATTTCTGCGCCCATTTCGTGGCGCTGCACGCCATCGATGGCCAGCACGCATGGGTGGTCGACACCGCCCAGCAAGGCGGCAGCCACCGGATCGCGCTGGCCGACCTGGCGCAGGCGCGCGCATCGCGGCAAGGCCAGCAATCGTCCGACAGCCTGTCGGTCAGCGTGGTCACGACCGAGGGCATGCGCGATCTGCGCGCCGCGCTGGCCGCCGCCATCGGCGGCTGCGCCCGCAATTACCTGGAGCCGGCCGACCCCGCGCGCGGCCACCTGGGTTTGCGCACGCTGGCGCGCGAGATGCCCGACTGGTGGTCGCGCTTCGCCGATCCGGCAGGGACCATGATGGGCGTTGCCAACTTCTGGGAATTCGCCGGTACCGGCGGCGCCAATTTCCGCGCCCTGTACCGCCAGTTCCTGCGCGAAAGCCAGGAGCTGCTCGGCCTGGACGGCCTGGCGCCCTTGCTGCCCGATGCGCACGCGGTGGAGCTGGGCTGGGCCGATTGCATCGAAGGCTTGCGCGCCAGCGCCGAGACGCGCTCGCCGGCGCAGTTGCGCGAGGTGGCCGCGCGCTTTGCCGCCACGGCGGAACGCGAGCATGCGCTGATGGCGGCGCTGGCGCGGCTGTTCGAGGACCAGCCCACATGATCATCGACCATCCCGACGGCGTGGGCGGCCAGTGCACCGAGCAGCGCAGCGTATGCCGCATGTGCCATGGCGGCTGCGGGGTCATCGTGCAGATGCGCGATGGCGTGATCAGCGACCTGAAGGGCGATCCCGCCAGTCCCGCCAGCGAAGGCTTCTTTTGCACGAAGGGCAAGGCCTCGCTGGAGTTGCTCACCCATCCGGCGCGCCTGACCGAGCCGCTGCTGCGCCGGGGCGACAAGCACATCGCCATGCCCTGGGATGAAGCGCTGGACATGGCGGCGCACAGGATCGGCGAGCAGATCGCCCGCCATGGCGCGGAATCGGTGGTGCTCAGCCAGGGTACGGACCGCAACTACCAGGAATGGGTGTTCCGCTTTGCCAATACCCTGGGAACGCCGAATGTGCTGGGACCGGCCCATGTGTGCTTCTACCCGCGCGTGATGGCGTCCATCCTCACCTGCGGCGGCTTCACCTTTTGCGACTACGAGGGCGAGCCGGAGGTGATCATCCTGTGGGGCAGCAACAAGCTGCACACGCATTCGGACGGCTTGATCGGGGTCAAGCTGGCCAAGGCATTGCAGCGCGGTGCGCGCCTGGTGGTGATCGATCCGCGCGCCAACGACCAGACCCGGCGCGCCGATCTGTGGCTGCAGGTCCGGCCCGGCAGCGATGGCGCGCTGGCGCTCGGCATGCTGCACGTGATGATCAAGGAGGGCTGGTACGACGCGGCCTTCGTGGCCGGGCATACCGATGGCTTCGACGAACTTGCCGAACACGTGCGCGCCTACGATCCGCGGCGCGTCGCCGAACTGACCGGCATCGATGCCGCGCAGGTGGTGGCCCTGGCCAGCGCCTACGGACAGGCCAGGCGCGCCTGCATCGAGGCCGGCACCGGTTTGTCGCAGAACGAAAACGCGTTTTCCACGCTGCGCAGCATCTGCATGCTCAGCGCCCTGAGCGGCAACCTGGATGCGCCGGGCGGCGACGTGCTGTGGGATCTGCTGCCGGTCGACGGCCGCCGCAGTTTTCCGCTGGCCGGGCAACTGGCCCCGGAACAGCAAGCCAAGCGCCTGGGCGGGGGCGCCTATCCGGTGCTGTCGATGGCCGGCTGGGCGCATCCGGACGCGGTCTGGGATGCGATGCTCGACGCCCAGCCGTATGCGGTCAAGACCCTGCTCAATTTCGGCAGCAACCTGCCGATGGTGTACGCCGACGCCGAGCGCGTGCATCGCGCCCTGAGTAAGCTGGAGTTCCACATGACGTGCGACCTGTTCATGACCCCGACCGCGCAGCTGGCCGACCTGGTGCTGCCGGTGGGGAGCTGGCTGGAACGCGACCAGATCGTCGAATTCAATGCCTACCTGGCGCCGCGCCGCAAGCTGGCCCAGGTTGGCCAATGCCGCAGCGACGAAGAAATCATCCTGGAGCTGGCCCGGCGCCTCGGACTGGAACAGCATTTCTGGCCCGACCTGGAGACGGCGCTCGATCACAAACTGGCCGGGATCAAGCATACCTGGACCAGCTTCAAGCAGCACGGGCCGATCGCCAACCCGCCGCACTACCGCAAATACGCGACCCAGGGCTTCCGCACCCGCAGCGGCCGGGTCAACCTGCTGCATCCGGGCCTGCCCAGGATGGGAGGCGATGCCTTGCCGCAGTACCGGCCGGGGGAGGCATTGCCGGAAGGTCACTTCCGCATGTCCAGCGCGCATTCCCGCAACTTTTACAACTCGGAGTACCGCCAACTCGACAGCCTGCGCAAGCGCGAGCCGCTGCCGCGCGTGCAGATCCACCCGCACGCGGCGGCGGCACTGGGCATCGCCGCCGGCGACTGGGTGCTGGTGCGCAGCGCCACCGGCAGCGCCCGTTTTTGCGCGGAGCTGTTCGACGGCATCGCAGCGGACGTGGTGTATGTCGCGCCCTCGTGGTGGTATCCGGAAGAGGAGGGCGCCGACAACTGGCGGCGCTCGAACGCGAACATGCTGACCGGCCGCGCCGCGCCCACCAGCGAGATGGGGACATCGAATTTTCGCAATGTCGCGGTTCAACTTGAAAAAATTGAAAAGGATGATTCCCATGCTCAATGAACGTGTTCCAGAAACCGAAGATGGCTTGCAGGGCGCCTATATCGCGAGCGTGTACGACGAGATGCAGCGCCATATCCGCGACAGCGGCTGGCTGAGCGAGAAGATCGACCTCTTGCTCGAATGCGAGGTGCGGGCCGGCAGCGCGCTCGAAATCGGGCCGGGGCCGGGCTATTTCGGCCTGGAGTGGCTCAGGGCGGTGGCGCTGGCCGACCCCGGCGCGCGCCTGACCGCGCTGGATATCTCGCCCGACATGCTGGAGATGGCGCGCAGCAACGCGGCCGCCTACGGCTTGTCGGAGCGCAGCGAGTACGTGCTGGGCGATTGCCAGCGCATGCCCTTTCCCGACAATCACTTCGACGTGCTGTTTACCCACAGTTCCCTGCACGAATGGGTCGACCCGGTCGCCGTCCTGCGCGAAACGCACCGCGTGCTCAGGCCGGGCGGGCGCTTCTGCATCATCGATTTGCGGCGCGACCTGAGCAAGGAAGCGATCGCTTTCATGCGCGGCAATATCAACGTCAACATGCGCAAGGGCTTCGCCAATTCGGTCAAGGCCGCCTATACCTCGGCCGAGTTGCGGCGCCTGCTGGAGGCGACGCCGCTGGCCGGCGCGAAAGTCGAGGATATCGAGCTGGGCCTGTTCCTGACCGGCGTCAAAGCCGCCCCCGTGCAGTCATTCAACTGATGCCATCCCATGCGCGATCTCTATAACGGGGCGGATAGCCCACAGCAATTGCTCGCGGCCCTGCTGGAGCCGCAAGCGCCGCGCGAGCGCCTGGCGCGCCTGAACGCGTCGGTGGCCCACGCGGCCGCCGCCAGTCCCTTCTACCGGCGCTGGCCGACCCTGCACGCGCTCGATTCGCTCGACGAGCTGGCCTCGTTCGGCTTCACCTGCAAGGAAGACTTGCGGGCCGAGTATCCCTACGGCCTGCTGGCGGTCGCCCCCGAGCGGCTGACCCGCTATGCCGAAAGCACGGGCACCACGGGCGGCGTGAATGCCGGCTTCGTGACGGCGCGCGACTGGAAGACCAACAATTTTTGCGTCGCCCTGGCGTGGGCCGAACTGCTCGGCCGGCACGACATCATGGCCGTGGCCGTGCCTTACGAACTGTCGTACGTGGGGGCGGACATCGACCGGGTTGCCGAACTGCTCGGCGTGAGCGTGCTGGCGGTCGGCACCAACAACAAGCTGTGCCCGTGGACCCGGCTGCTGGCCCTGCTGCGCTCGCACAAGGTCACGACCCTGGTGTGCGCCCCGATCCGCGCCCTGCGGCTGGCCGCGATGGCGGCCGAGCAGGGCCTCGATGTGCGGCGCGACCTGGCCGTGCGGCGCATCGTGTGCATGGGCGAAGCGCTCTCGCCCGCGCGCAAGGCCCATATCGAACGCTTGTGGGGAGCCAGCGTGTACAACCACTACGGCATGACCGAAGCCATGGCGGTCGCCCTGCCGTGCTCCCAGGGGCAGCTGCACCTGGCCGAACAGCGTTTCGTGTTCGAGGTGATCGACCCCGGCAGCGCAGCCGTGCTGGCGCCCGGATCGACCGGCGAACTGGTGCTGACCACGCTGGCGCAGGAAGCGATGCCGCTGGTGCGCTACCGCAGCGGCGACCTGGTCAGGACCGACAGCAGCCCTTGCGCCTGCGGCAATCCGCATACCCGTATCGTCCATCTGGGCCGGGTGCAAGACCTGATCGGCACCCCCGCGCGGCGTTTTCATATCAGCGAACTGGACGAGATCCTGCTGGCCGAAGCGGGCATTGAGCCCATCTATTCGGTGCAGGGCGACGCCAGCCACGTCGCCATCCACCTGATCCCGGCCGCGGGCTCGGACTGGCACGGCACCCGCGCGCGCCTGAACGCCGCGCTGGAGGCCTACTGCCGGATGCCGGTGGAACTGGTGCCGATCGACCGCCAGGAGTGGTACCAGCGGATCGACAACCGCTCCAAGCCCGGCACCGTGCCCGCGCCCGCATTACCGCTTTCAACCAAGGAGACCATGCAATGAAGATCGCCCTCGTCCAAAGTGTCTGGCAGCCCGATCCGCGCGACAACCTGCAACACGTGCTCGGCATGATCGACCAGGCTTGCCGGCAGCGCAGCCTCGATTTCCTGTGCCTGGCCGAATTTTTCCTGGGGCCCGCCTGGTACATGCCGGGCCAGGCGCATTTGCGCGGCGTCACCGACACCACCCTGACCAGCCCCGTGTTCGAGCAACTCTCGGCCATGGCCAGGAAGCACCGGGTGCACCTGGTGTGCGGTTCGGTGGTCGAGCAGATGCCGGACGGGCGCTATTGCAACACCTCGGTCCTGCTGGACCGCGACGGGGTCCATATCGGTCAGGCCAACAAGATCCATCCCTTCGCCAACGAGGCGGTATCGTGCGTGGCGGGCGATACGCTGGCCGTGCACGAGACCGAATTCGGCCCGATCGGCATCGCCGTCTGTTCCGACTTCTGGATCCCGGAAACCATCCGCATCCTGGCCCTCAAAGGCGCCACCACCATCTTCCTGCCGGGCGGCTCGCTGCGCCAGAATCTGCCCGCCATGATCAACGCCTTCCGCGCCACCGCCTACCTGAGCGCCGTCAACATGGTGTACTGCGGGCCGGTTGGCAAGATCACCGGCGTGCGTGGCAACACCTCGATCACGGTGGAGTTCGCCGGCACCAGCCTGATCGCCACCCCGCAAGGCTTGCTGGCGCAAGCGCCGCCCGATGCCGCCGCCGTGCTCGAAGCGACCCTGTCGGGCGAGGAGATCCGTGCGCTGCGCCAGGCCAACGCGCACGACGATACCTGGATGGGGCTGGGCCTGCGCCAGCCGCAGGCGTATGGCGCCCTGGAGCACGATTACGTCGGCCTGAACCGCGATCTGGCGGCCGAGATCAGCATGCGCATGCGCCAGATCACCCCCGGCGCCAGCGCGCCCTGAACCCCAAGGAGAACGTGAGAATGAAGATTTCCATTATCGCCGGCAGCATGCAGCCCAGCCCGGAACGCGCCTGGGAACACACCCGCCAGGCAGTGGCCGACAGTCCCGCCGCCGATGTCATCCTGCTGCCGGCGCGCTTCCTTGGCGACGCCGGCGTGCCGCCCTCCGCCGCGCTGCGCGCCGAGGTGGAGCATGGCCTGGCGCAATTGGCGCGCGAGCGGCACTGCTACATCGTGGGCGGCTCGCTGCTGTCCGAGGATGGCCGGCACGAGCTGACCTGGCTGTTCGACCGCGCCGGCGCGCTGGTCCATACCCACAGCTCGCCGCTCGACCGGGGGCAGGCGCGCGACGCTGCGCTGTTCCCCGTCATCGAGACCGATGTCGGCCGTATCGGCATCCTCAACGGCGACGATATCTGGGTGCTCGAATCGACCCGCATCCTGAGCCTGCAGGGGGCCGAAGTGGTGTTCGTGCCGGCCCGCCTGTCGTCCCGCAATGCCGACTCGAAGATCGCCTCGCTGTGGGGCCTGGCCACACTGAACTGCGTCGCGCTCGCGTTTGCCAGCGCAGCGCATGCGGATGCACTGCACCATGCCTCGGTCATCCTGCCAAGCGGCGTGCTGGCCGCCTCGGAGCAGGTGGACGGCGCGCCCCTGCTGGCCGAGATCGCACCAGGGCAGATGGGCAAGCTGCGCGATGCCGACCTGACCTTCGCCAACACGCTCTGGTTCGGCCTGTGGTCGCGCCGCAAGCAGCTGTATTGGCCGCTGCTGGAAACCAGGACGCCGCCGGCGGAGCGTGCGCATGCGTAGGCAGGGGCGCGCGCAATCCGAGGTGCTGGCCGAGCTCGATAATCTGCGCACGCGCGACGTGCCGTGGAACCGGGTGCTCAATTCGATCTGCACCGTGCCGCACGAGGCCGCGCTGCGGGCGGGCCAGGCGGCGCTCGACAGCAATCTGGGCGATCTGCGCATCTTCCGCGGCTGCCGCGAGGTCGAGCAGAGGGCGCTGGCGCTGATGGGGGAGTTGCTCGGCAAGGCCGACTGCGCGGGCAGCCTGGTGTCGGGCGGCACCGAAGCGAATCTGCTGGCGATGTATGTCGCGCGCAAGCGCAGGCCGGACATCGCGCATCCCGAGATCGTGGCGGGCGAGACGGTGCACTACTCGTTCGGCAAGGTCTGCGACATGCTCGGTATCACGCTGCGCGTGGTCGGGCTGGACGAGCGCTTCCGGATGCGCCCGGACGCCGCGCTGGAGGCGATCAACGCCAGCACGATCGCCCTGGTCGGCACGGCCGGCAGCAGCGAGTTCGGGGCGGTCGACCCGATTGAAGAGCTGGCGGCCATCGCGCACAGTCGCGCGCTGTACTTCCACGTCGATGCGGCCACGGGCGGCTTCATCATCCCGTTCGCGCGCGCGCTCGGACGCGACCTGCCGCAGTTCGACTTCAGCCTGGCGGGAGTCAGTTCGATCGCCATGGATCCGCACAAATACGGGATGTCGATCATTCCGTCCGGCGCGGTCTTCTTTCGCGACCAGGCCCTGCGCGACAGCATCAATCTGGAATCGTTCTTCAATGCCACGCCGACCCATCACAGCCTGATCGGCACGCGCAGCGGGGCCGCGGCGGCCGCCACCTACGCGGTGCTGGAAACGCTGGGCTTCGACGGCTATCTGGAGGTGACCAGGAAAAACTATCGCGTGATGGATTACCTGATCGACAAACTGGTGCGGCAGGGCTACCGGCTGGTCGCGCCGCCGCAGCTCAATATCGTCAACGTCGACTTGCCGAACGCGGTCGAGGTCATGCGCGCGCTGGAGGAATGCGGGTGGATCATCTCGGTCTCGAAGCGCTTCCGGCATTGCCTGCGGCTGGTGGTCACGCACCACGTCGACGAAGCCATGGTCGACCAATTCGTCGAGCGATTGCGATCCATCGCCACGCCACCGGCGCCGTAGAACCAGGCGCGCAACCATCCCGGACACCATTTGAAGCGAACTGAAGGGGCATCATGGAAAAGATTCTTGGCTTGCTGTTTCCGCTGACGTATATCGTGTTTCTGATCCTGGAGCGCATGTTCCCCGCGCGCGCACTGGTTCCCGTGCCGCACTGGCGCTTGAAGGGCTTCGTCTTCTTCCTGGTGGGCGGGGCCATCGTCAATACCTTGCCGCTGCTGTGGCGCGACTGGGTGAGCGCGCACCGCTTGATCGACCTGGACAGCTGGGGCACGGCGGGCGGCGCCCTGGCCGCCATCGTGTTCAGCAACCTGCTCGACTGGTGCCGCCACCGCTTGCAGCATGCGCTGCCGGTGCTGTGGCGCTTCCATCAAATGCACCACAGTTCGGAGCGGCTGGAGGTGGCGACGGCGTTCTATTTTCATCCGGTCGACACGATCGGCTACACGGTGGTGTCGACGTTCCTGGCGGCCTTCGTGGTCGGGGTCAATATGGAGGCGGCGATTTTGAGCGGCTACTTCCTGTTTGCGTCGACCATCTTCACCCATGCCAACATCCGTTCGCCGCACTGGCTCGGCTACCTCATCTCGCGCCCCGAAGCGCATGCCGTGCACCACGAGGCAGGCGTACACCGCTACAACTACGGCAGCCTGCCGCTGTGGGACATGCTGTTCGGCACCTTCCGCAATCCGCGCGAGTGGAATGCGCAGTCCGGGTTCTGGCACGGCGCATCGAGCCGGCTGGGCGACCTCCTGCTCGGCAAGAACGTCGTCACCCGGCCCGCGCCGCAGTCGCAGCACCCCGGCGGCGCGCCGCACCAGCCCGAGCACGCCACCGGTCCGCTGCGGCAGGCCGAATGAGACGCGCCCAAGCGCACTTTGATGCAGTCCAATTTTCCACTTATGAAAGATGCTATGGCTAACGACTATCTCTTCACTTCCGAATCCGTCTCGGAAGGGCACCCGGACAAAGTGGCCGACCAGATTTCCGATGCCATTCTCGATGCCATCCTGGCGCAGGACCCCAAGGCCAGGGTCGCGGCGGAAACGCTGTGCAATACCGGCCTGGTGGTGCTGGCCGGCGAAATCACCACGCACGCCAACGTCGACTATATCCAGGTGGCGCGCCAGACGCTCAAGCAGATCGGCTACGACAATACCGAGTTCGGCATCGATTATCGGGGCTGCGCGGTGATGGTTTGCTACGACAAGCAGTCGCCCGACATCGCGCAGGGCGTGGACGAGGGCGCCGGGATCGATCTCGACCAGGGGGCCGGCGACCAGGGCCTGATGTTCGGCTATGCCTGCGACGAGACGCCGGAGCTGATGCCGGCGGCGATCCACTATGCGCACCGGCTGGTGGAATGCCAGTCGCGCCTGCGCAGGGATGGCACCTTGCCCTGGCTGCGGCCCGACGCCAAGTCCCAGGTCACCCTGCGCTACGAAAACGGGCAGCCGGTCGGCGTCGATACGGTCGTGCTGTCGACCCAGCACGCACCGGATGTGTCGCACCGGCATATCCAGGAAGCCGTGATCGAAGAGATCATCAAACGGGTGCTGCCGCGCGCCTGGCTGGCCGGGACGCGCTACCTGGTCAATCCGACCGGACGCTTCGTCATCGGCGGGCCGCAGGGCGACTGCGGCTTGACCGGACGCAAGATCATCGTGGACACCTATGGCGGCGCCAGCCCGCATGGCGGCGGGGCGTTCTCGGGCAAGGATCCGTCCAAGGTGGATCGTTCGGCAGCGTACGCGGCGCGCTATGTGGCCAAGAATATCGTCGCGGCCGGCATTGCGCGCCAGTGCCAGATCCAGATCAGCTACGCCATCGGCGTCGCCAAGCCGATCAATATCACCGTGTACACCGAAGGCACGGGCCTGATCCCGGACCGCAAGATCGTCGAACTGGTGCGCGAAAATTTCGACTTGCGGCCCAAGGGCATCGTCAAGATGCTTGATCTGTTGCGCCCGATCTACACCAAGACCGCCGCCTACGGGCACTTCGGGCGTAGCGAGCCGGACTTTACCTGGGAGCGCACCGACAAGGCGGCGACGCTGCGCGATCAGGCCGGGCTGGACCGGCGTTGACAGGAGGCGCTGGGCCATGGCCGGAGGCGCGAATGCCGTGGCGTCATTCAAGCGCCCCGGCTTGCCGCCGCGCCGCGCGCCAGCGCTGTAGCGCTGACGGGTGGCTCGCGCTGCCGATGTGGCTCATGCTGGCGGCCTGCTCGAGTTTCCGGAAGTAGGCGGCCAGCTGCTTGGCCCGCCAGCCGGCGCGCCAGGCCATCGCCATTCCCTCGCGGTCGGCCTCGACTTCCTGCTCCCGGTTGAGCGCGGCCAGTTGCCCCATCAGGCGCGCGTCATGGTCGAGCGCCTCTTCAAGCGCGGAAAACGGACGCGCCAGCCAGCCCGGATCGCGCCGCACCGCCTCCTTGTACTCCTTCAGGTTGTGCAGCAAGATCGCGTGCTGCATCTCGTGACTGAGCACCATCGCCAGTTCCGCATCGCTCAGCGCCAATTGCTCGACATAGGCCTGGCTGACCAGGATTTTGCCGCCGGCCATGCATGAGGCATTGTCGTCGGGATCGCTGCTGGTGTGGATTTCCCAGGACAAGGCCGGGGCGGCCGGGTTGTCGCGCCGGGCCTGCTCGCCCAGGCGCTGCGCAATGCGCGCGACCCGCGCCACGAAGGCTGCGTCGCGGTCGAGCATGCCGGCCTGCGCCAGCGCGTCTATCCGGACGCGATACAGCCTGGCGGCGCCCGCTTCCACCTCCGCCTGCGTGACGGCGCTCGCGCCCCCGCTTGACAGCGCGAGGCACATGGCCAGCAGGGCAGCGATGCGGTGGAAGTACATTGCCCCATCATACCAACTGCGCAAGCGCCTGCGCAGCGGCGTGTTTAGCGCGCCGGACTAAACAGCATCACCCATCCGCAAGGCATTGACAGTGGGGGCTGGCACCACCAGAATCGTGTCATAAATACAAAATTGACGTGGCGATCATGGCCGCGATCGACCGATCCTCGCAGGAGACATCGTGCGCGAGCACGCGGGCGCTCCCGCCGCCTGCCGGGTTCATCCATCCGCCCGGGTGGCGCCGTCTGTCGTTGTCCCGGCAAACCAGAGAAGGGCCAAGCATGCGCAGCGGCGACACCAAACCGAGTTCCAACAACCCCAACAAACGCCGTGCCTTCCTGCTGGCGACCGGCGCCAGCCTGTTGCCCATCAGCCTGATCGGCTGCGGCGGTTCGTCCTCGTCGGCGCCGGCGCCCGGTGCGGCGGCGGCGGCACCGCCGGCGGACGGCGCCGCCACCCAGTCATCCAGGTCGGCCCGGGTCGAGGCCGCGCAAAGCGCCAGCATGACCCTGGGGCCTGCGATTGTCGTCGACCAGTTCGGCTACCTGCCCGGCTTCGACAAGGTCGCCGTGGTACGCAACCCGCAGGCCGGCTACGATGCCGCCGACTCGTTCACGCCGGGCACGCTGTACGAGGTGGTCGATGCCGTCAGCAACGCCGTGGTCTACCGCGCCGCGCCAGTCGCCTGGCATGATGGCGCGACCGACGCCAGCTCGGGCGACCAGGCCTGGCACGTCGACTTCAGCGCCGTTGTCGCCCCTGGCCAGTACTTCATCCGCGACAAGATGGGCAATGCCAGTTCGGCGCCGTTCCGGATCGGCGCCGACGTCTACCGGCCGCTGCTGCGCGCCGCCGTGCGCTATTTTTACTACCAGCGCGCCGGCATCGCCAAGACCGCCCAGCTGGCCGGCGCCGGCTGGGCCGACGCGGCGTCGCATCTGGGGCCCTTGCAGGACCGGCAAGCGCGCCTGTTCAGTGCGCCGGGCGACGCCTCGACCGAGCGCGACGTGTCGGGCGGCTGGTATGACGCGGGCGACTTCAACAAGTACACGCGCTGGCACGCCGGCTACCTGATCGACCTGCTGCACGCCTTTGCCGACCATCCGGGCATCTGGGGCAAGGATGCCAACATCCCCGAATCGGGCAACCAGCATCCGGACCTGCTCGACGAAATCAAGTGGGGCATGGACTGGCTGATCAAGATGCAGGAGCCGAGCGGCGCCATGCTGTCGATTGCCGGCCTGGCGCACGCCAGCCCACCGTCGGCGGCCACCGGCCAGACCCTGTACGGGCCGCCGAATACCTCGGCCACGCTGGCGTCGGCCGGCGCCTTTGCGCTCGGGGCCAGGGTGTTCGGCGCGCGCGCCGGCCTGGCCAGTTACGGCAATGGGCTGAAGATTCGCGCCGAGCGCGCCTGGAACTGGGCGCTCGCCAATCCGAACGTCCTGTTCAAAAACAATGATCCTGCCTACAACTCGCAGGGATTGGGCGCAGGGCAGCAGGAAACCGACGATTACGGCCGCCTCGGCCACAAGCTGGCGGCCGCCATCTATCTGTACCAGTTGACCGGCAAGGCGGTCTATAACAGCTTTGTCGATGCGCAGTACCGCAATACCCATCTGTTCGAGTACTGGAACTACGTGTCGCCGTTCGAAGCGGCGCTGCAGCAGGCCCTGATGCACCACGCCAGCTTGCCCGGCGCAACGCCGGCCACCGCCGCCGCCCTGCGCGCGGCCTACATCACCGGCATGGACGGCACCGACCACTGGAGCGCGATGCGCGCCAGGACCGATCCGTACCTGGCCCATTTGCAGGTGTACACCTGGGGCAGCAATGCCATCAAGTCGCACGAGGGCAATAATTTCGCGGCGCTGGCGCAGTACGGCCTGGGAACGCGCGGCGCCGCCGCCAACCTGAACGCGGCCTCGCACTATCTTCATTACCTGCACGGGGTCAATCCGCTCGGCAAGGTGTATCTGTCGAATATGGGCGCGCTCGGCGCCGCCAATTCGGTCGACCAGTTCTATCACACCTGGTTCGCGCACGGCTCGGTCAAGTGGGACAGCGTCAAGGACTCGACCTACGGCCCGCCGCCGGGCTTCCTGGTGGGCGGCCCCAACCCGGGCTATCACTGGGAAAATGGTTGCCCCGCGGTGCATCCGCTGTGCGGCACGCAGTCGCCCACGCCGCCGACCGGGCAGCCGCCGCAGAAGTCGTATGTGGACTTCAACGACTCCTGGCCGCTGAACTCGTGGGAGGTGACCGAGAACTCGAACGGTTACCAGAGTGCGTATATCCGGCTGCTGTCGCGCTTCGTGTCCTGACGGGGCCGGGACGAGGCGGCTTACGCCTCGTTGTCCTTGTCTTCTTTCCAGCTGACCATGCTCCCGATGACGTCGTCGACAGCCCGGGAAAACAGGATCTCGAAGCGCTCGCCATCGGCGTGCGGGGGCGTGAGCAGCGCCTCGAACGAGGGGGAGGCGTCATCCCAAAGATCCTGGTGGTAGTACACGGCGCCGCAGCCGCCGGCTTTGCTGAAGTACAAATGCGTGTACGAATTGTCGTCATGGTGAATATGGCCGAACACGACATACTGCGCATTCAAATAGTCCAGCTCTTCGGCTGAAAAGCTGTCGTCGAATTCCGGCCGCCCGCCCCACAGCGAATCGATGCCGTCCATCAGGCCCGACAGCGGCGGCATGCAGGACGCGTGCTCGCTGCCGTACACGGCCAGGGTGCCCCACATGCCGTCTTCGCGCATCTCCAAGGCCCCGTGTTCCAGGTACAACTGGCGCAAGGCGGCGGGGATGGTGCAGGCAAGCGTGAGTTCCAGCTGGCGCAGCGCCGCTTCCGTTTCCGGCGGCGCGGTCGCGAGCTCGTTGAAGCTGGCCTGGTAGTCATCGAACTTGAGCAGCTTGACCACCTTGGCGAAGCGCTTGATGGCGTCCTTCCAAGTGTCGCCAGCTTTGCCTTTCATAAGTTTTTGCAGCGGCGTGTTTTGCTGGTAGGCCACGAAGTCAGGGTCGGCAAACAGCGCCTTCGGCCGGGCCGACGCCACCGTGCTGTAATGCTCGACTTCTTTCTTTTGCAGGGTGTGCAAGGCGCTGAACAGGCGCTTGCGGTATTTTTTCGGATCGGTGTCGACCGCCTGGCAATACACCTGGGCGCGGATGTCGTACAGGGTTTCGAACGGATCGAGATAGTCGCCGGCGCCCGCCTTGACCTTGAAGGCGGCTTCGATCTGTTTGATGGCGCCGGCAGTGTCCTGGCGCGCCAGGCAATCGCGCGCCCGGATCCCGTACGCCTGGCGCAGCACGCGGCGAAACGTGACCAGATCGTTGTCGAACAGGGTGCCGGCGCGCAAACGGAACTTGTCGGTCAGCTCGGTCGCCACGGTAATCATGTCAGCCGGCCTGCCGAGCGCTTCCAGCGCCGTCAGTTCCACCTCGAACAAGCTGCCCCAGACGGGGTAATGTGCGCTTTTCGCCTGCCCGGCAGTGATGCGGCTCAGCGTCGTGCGCGCCGTGCCGGCCAGCGCCAGGGCTTGCTCGAAACGCTGTTCTTGCTGCTGGTCGTTCGCTGCGCGCAGCAACTCCCACGCCTTGTCTTCAGGGGTACTTGCTGCGCTCATGCTGCACTATCCTTGTCATTGATCATCGTGGTGTTGTCGGATTGTCCACGATGATACAGGATGCCGCCGCTACGCCGTGCCTTGCGCCGGCCCGTGCAAACAGCTCATCTCGATCAAGCCTGGCGCGCCGGCCTGCGCGCCGCCTGCCGCCGCCAGCACCGACTCGAGCGGGGCCAGCAGGCCGGTGACGATGCGCGCCTGGTTGCGGCCGTTCTCCTTGCCGTGGTACAGCGCCCAGTCGGCCAGGCGGATGGCGCGTTCCCAGTCGCCGCCATCTGGCCCGGCGCCGGGCAGGGGCAGGGTGACCACGCCGGCGGTCAGGGTCACCGGAACCTTGCCCGCGCCGGCCTCGAGCGGCGTGGCGCCGGTGCCGTCCAGCACGCGGGCGACGATGTCGGCCACGTGCGCCGGGTCGGCCCCCGGCGCGTAAATCAGGAATTCCTCGCCGCCCCAGCGCATCACCATGTCCGATTCGCGCACCGCCGCGCACAGGCGCCGCGCCACCTCGACCAGCACCGCGTCGCCCACGCCGTGGCCCCAGCGGTCGTTGATGTGCTTGAAGTGGTCGATGTCCATCAGCATGATGCAGTCGACGCTGTGCGGCTCGTCCTTGCGCTGCGCTTGGGTGCCGCGCGCGGCCATCTTTTCCAGGAACCAGCGCCGGTTGTACAAGCCCGTCAGGGCGTCGTGCTGCGAGTGATAAGTCAGCTGGGTGTTGAGCTGGTTCAGGCGCACGTTGGTGCCGGCCGAGCGCCGGTACAGCACCAGCACCACGGCGCCGGCGGCGACGATCAGCAAGGCCCCGACCGTGGTCAGCAGTTGCAGCAGGCGGCGGCTGCGCAGGTCGGCGTCCTTGACCTGGTTTTCGCGGCGCAGCAGGTCGATCTGGCGGGTGCGCTGGCCGGCCTCGTATTCTTCCTGCAAGGCGGCCACGGCGCGGTCGCGGGCGGCGCGCTCGCCGCTTTGCTGCGCGGCCTGATGCTTGCGCAGCGTCGCCAGCGCTTCCTTGTACAGGCCGGCTTGTTCCTGCATCCGGCCCTTTTCGTCGAGCATGGCGGCCAGGTCGGTGGTGGCGCCGGCCTGCTCCAGGCTGGCGATGACGGCATCGACGTAGGGAAGCCCGTCGGCAAAGCGCTTTTGACCCATCAGCGCGAAGCCGAGATTGGCTTTGGCCATGAGGACCATGTTCTCGTCCTTGACCCGCTCCGAGGCGTCCAGGGCCAGCCGCGCCTCCTGTTCGGCGCGCGGGTAGTCGTGCTGGCGCAGGAAATAGTCGGCGATGTTGCCGCGCACTTCCGCTTCCAGCCTGCTCAGTCCGCCGCGCGTGGCGCTGTCGAGGGCGTGCTTGAAGGCGGCGATGCCTTCCTTGTCGCGCTGTAGCTTGAGCAGGGCGATGCCCTCGGTGAACTGGAGCCGCCCCACGGTGCGCGCCGGCACCGCGCGCTCGCGCAGCGCCTGGCGGGTGGTCTCGATCGCCTTGGCCGGATTGTCGACGTTGATGTACACGCGCGCGATCTGCGCCAGCAGCTTGGCGCGGCTTTCGCCGGCGTGCGGGTCGTCCTGCTCCAGCGTGAGCGCCTGCAAATAGGCCGCCAGTGCTTTGTCGAACTGGGCTTTGGCATTGAAGGTATCGCCCTCGGCGCGGCCCAGGGCAACGCGCAGCATGCGCGGCGGATGGTCCGGCAAGCCGGCCCGGACTTCCGCCAGCGCATCCTGGGCTTCGTGCGTGCGGTTCTGGTCGAGCAACTGGTGCACCGCACCCAGCCTGGCCAGCGCCGCGAACACCGGATCGTTGTTGTCGATCGCCAGCAGCAGCGCCTGGCGCTCGACTGCATACGCGCGCTCCAGCTGGCCGGCGTCTTCGCGCAGCGCCACTTCGGTGCGCAGCAGGTCGCGCCGCAGCGGGTAGGGCGCCTCCTTCCCGGTGCGCGCCTGCAACGCTTCCAGCCGTCCCAGGGCGTCCACGGTCGAGCTATGCGACAGGGTGCGGATCGCCTCCAGTTCGGCGGCGGCCGGCGCGCCCGCTGGCGCCGCGGCGAGCAAGGCCGGGCCCGGCAGGCAGGCGCCGAGAGCGAGGCACAGCAACAGGCGAGAGGAAAATGGCATAACACCCCGAAAGTCGTGGGTGGCACGGCCACCGGGACGCGCGTCCGCACGGCTGTCGCGGCCGCCGGACACTGGAGCGTCGATTATGGATCAAATTGCCTGCGATGCAGGCAGTCTTGTTGCGTGCGCACCGTGTCGTGATGCTCATTTGCAACATGCTTGTTCAATCAGGCGGGTACGACGCTGACACGGGCGAATCTGAGGTTGTCGTAGACCTTGATGCGTCCCTTCAAGGGCCACCAGTCGTACAGGAAGATCTGCACCGGGCGCCACATCGCCACCCAGCCGATGATGGTCAGGCTTTCGCGGGCGATCTTGGCGGTCGGGCCGGGGATCAGGCTGGTGATGGCTTCGGCCAGCAGCAGGCAGGCGGCGACGAAGAGCAGGCCGATGCACAGGCTGAGCCGGCCCACGCGCATCAGTTGGCCGAGTTCGCCGCGTACCAGGCCGATCTTGTAGCCATAATAATTGTGGATGGCGTCGGCCACCAACTCGCCGGCTTCCTTGGCCGCCGCCGGCTCCTCGACATGGATGGTCAGGTGCAGGTGGCAATCGTGCGGCAGCGACAGCGCCCAGTTCTCGATGAAGGCCTCGCAGGCGCGGTCGAGATCCTTGTTCAGGAACGGCGTCGGGTCCAGCGAGTTGAACAACTGGCGCAGCTCGCGCACGCGCAAGTCGAGGGTATGGGTGGGATGCTGGCTGATGTGCATGGCGCTCGTCTTTCCGCGTGGAGCGTAGTGACATCGTCGGTCCGCGCCGGGGCGGCAAGGGCCGTGTCTGTTGCCGCATTCTACCGCGCCGCAGCCACCACGCGCGCACCGGCCGCAAGGCTGGCAAACTTGCATTGCATGCAAAATTTTGAAATTGACATTGTTGGCAAAATGAATGATGATCCCGGCGCGGTCCGCGCTCACTCTTTGATTCGACCTTGCCATGACGTTGACCAAGCTGTCCCCGTTTTTCAGCCCATCCGTGATCGCCGCCATGGCGCTGTGCGGCCAGGCCCATGCGCAGGACGCGCCGCCTGCCGCGCCGCCGGCAACACCAGCGCCCGTGTCAGCCGTGCCGGCAGCGCTGCCGCAAGTCGAGATCGGCGCCAGCCGCGGCGACGAGCGGCGCGCATCGGGCACGTTCCGCCAGACTGTCGGTGCGGCCGAGCTGGTGCGCTATGGCGATGGTAGCGTGCTCGACGTGCTGCGGCGCCAGCCCGGCATTGTCGTCAATGGCGTTCCGGGACGCAAAGGCGGCGAAGTCAGCATGCGTGGCCTGGGCAGCGGCTACGTGCGCATCCTGCTCAACGGCGAGCCGGCCCCGCCCCATTTCATGCTCGACAACCTCGCGCCGGATGTGGTCGAACGCATCGAGATCCTCGCCGTCCCCACGGTCGAGATGGGGACGCAGGCGATTGCCGGCACCATCAACCTCATCCTCAAGCGCAGCAACGGCAAGCAGCAGCGGCAGTTGCGCGCCGGTATCTATCACGACAACGACCGCACCAAGCCGCAGTTGTCAAGCACCTGGAGCGGCCAGGACGACACGCTCAGCTGGCTGGTGACGGCCGCCACGCGCCAGCTGAGCGGCGACGAAACTTACCTGACCCGGACCGAAGGCGCGGGCGAGGAGGGGGCGATCCTGCGCGAGATGAAGCAGTTCAACGAGGATCGCGGCTGGAACTGGAGCCTGGCACCGCGCATCAGCAAAAAATTCGGCGCCGACGAGTCGCTGGCGCTGCAAAGCTATCTGTCCGGCCTGCGCTACGACAGCGCAGGCTTCGGGCGCACCGATTTTTTGCGCGGACCGGAGACCGACTACGCCAACGAGAACTACACCAGCGCGGGTTCGTCGCTGACCATCCGCAACAACCTGACCTGGATCAAGACGCTGGGCGCGAGCAGCAAGCTGGAGGCGAAAGCGGGAGCGACCTATGGACGCTCGGAAGCGTCGAGCGGCATCGATTTCGTCGACCGCGGGCAGCGCTTGCGCAACCGCCAGGATACCGCGAACGACCAGCACAACCGCAGCCTGACGGCCTCGGCCAAGCTGCGCACGGCGTATACCGACAAGCACGCTTTTGTGAGCGGCGTCGAGCTCCAGCGCGACCGCGACCAGTACCATCGCAGCGACGTGATCGATGCGCGCTCGCGGCTCGACCAGGCCGGCACCGCTTTTCGGGTCGACAGCCGCCGCTATGCGCTGTACGCCCAGGACGAATGGGACGTCACGGCGCGCGTGGCGGTGTATCTCGGCCTGCGCTGGGAGCGGGTGGAACTGGACAGTGCCAACAATCTCGGGCAGCGGGTGGATTTTGCCAGGGGCATGTTCAGTCCGGTGCTGCAGAGCGTGTGGCGCCTGCCCGGCACCAAGTCGGACCAGGTGCGCCTGGGGCTGGCGCGCACCTGGCGCGTGCCGGCGAGCGAGAGCCTGATCGCCGGACGCCGCATGTCGGTGGCCAACACGGTGACGCGGCCCGATACCAGCGGCAATCCCGATGTGCGGCCCGAGCGCGCGCTGGGGCTCGACCTGGCCTACGAACATTATCTGAGCCAGGATGGCATGGTCGGCGTGGGCCTGTTCACGCGCCGCATCGACGATGTGACCTTGACCCGCACCGTGCGCGAAGGCGAGCGCTGGGTGGCGCGCCCGTTCAACAGCGGGCGGGCGCTGGCGCGCGGCATCACGCTCGAGACCAAATTCAAGCTGCCGCAGTTGCTCGCCGGCGCCCCGGCGCTGGACGTGCGCGCCTCGCTCGCGCGCACCTGGTCGGCGCTCGACGCGGTGCCGGGGCCGGACAACCGCATTGGCAACCAGGCGCCGCTGTCGGTCAATGTCGGGGCCGACTATACTTTCAGCTCGGTGCCGGTGTCGGCGGGGGCGACGCTGGCTTATGCGAGGAACGGGACGGTGCGCCTGTCGGGCTATGAAACATCGAGCGAATCGAACAAGCGCGGGCTCGAAGGCTATGTGCTGTGGAAGTTTACGCCCAAGATGCACTTGCGCCTGAGCGCGTCCAATTTGCTGCATGAGGATGATCTCAAGCGAGCAAGCTATGCCGGCGAGGCGCTGTGGCAGACCAAGACGGTGACGGCGCCGACCTACATGGTGCTGCGGGCGATCGCTGAACTGAAGTTTTGAGGCGTCAGGGGCGTTTGGCGGCGGGACTCGCAAAATTTCACTGGAGCGACAAGCCTTTCAAGGTAAGCGGTCCATGAACCCCAAGCTGTTCAGGTGATTCAAATAGCGGCATCCTTGCCATATCGTTTTCATCGGGCGTGGATATGGCAGGCGGCATGGATTTTTGGCGTGAGCATGTGATGGCAATCGAGCGGGATGGCTGGGTGAGCAGCGAGTACGCCCGAGCCCACGATTTGTCGGTGACGTCGCTGTATTACTGGCGGGCCAAGTTCAGGTCGATGGCAGCGGCGGCCGACACACAGAGCAAGTTCGTCACCCTGAATGTCACGCCGGTGCAGGGCACGGCGCCATCGTGCGTGCTGACGATTGGCGCTGTGCGTATGGAGCTTGGCCTGCTGCCCACCCCGGAATGGCTGGCGCCGCTGCCGCCACAGCCTCTGCCAAAGAGCAATGCCAGCGTCAATTTCCTGGCCCTGCTGCTGGTCGCCAAGGTTCTCGACGGGTTGCCGCTGGCCCGCTTCGAGCATGTCCTTGCGCGCTGGGTGATCGGCGCCGCCGGCGTGCTGCAGCCGCTGCACAATCTGCTACGCGACGTATTGCTCGACGGTGCCCTCGTCCACATGGACGAGACCGTGGTACAGGTGCTCAAGGAGCCGGGCAAGACGCCCACCAGCAACAGTTACATGTGGGTGCAGACGGGCGGTCCGCCGACGCGACCTGTGGTCCTGTACGACCACGATCCGGGCCGCAGCGCCCAGGTGCCGTCACGCCTGCTGGAAGGCTTTCGCGGCTACCTGATGACCGACGGCTACGAAGCCTGCAACGCGGTGGCGCGCACCGAATACGTCGAGCATCTCGTCTGTTGGGCGCATGTGCGCCGGCGTTTCGTGGAGGCGCCACGGGTGCAGCCCAAAGACAAGAACAAGCTGGGCGAAGCGTTGAGCTACATGCACAAGTACTGGCCTAAGCTGGTACATTACGTCGAGCGCAAAGGCTGGTTGTTCGCCGACACGCCGGCTGGCGCCCATGCCAGTGCCGTGGTTTGCATCGCTGATGCAGACCGCCAAGGCGAATGGCGTCGAGCCCTACGCGTGGCTGTGCCACGTACTGCGCGAACTGCCCGCAGCCAAAACGGTCGAGCAAGTCGAGGCACTGCTGCCGTGGCACTACCGCGTTGGCGGTCAACCGAATACTGCTGTAACCTGAAAGCCTCCAATGCCACGCATTACAGCACAACACCTTGCCCGGGCCATCGAAGCGCTGCGCACCATGACCATGGAGCGCAAAACGGCATTGGCAGACGAGGTGTTTCAACAGCAGCCCACGCTGTTTGGCTCCTTCCTCGTCTTGACGAGATTCGGCGTCTCCTTCGAGAAAATGGAATTCCTGCTGGAGCGTCTGTTCGTTTGCTTTTTGGCGATGCGAGAGTCCGGTATCCAATGGCCGCGCATCACAGAGGACGAACTGGATAAGCAAGCCGCGCGCTTAAGCGGGACAGTCAACTTCGCCAACGGTCTGGGACCGGCACTCGCGAGCCAGTCGCAGGCCAAATTCATCGCCAGCTACCCAGAGCCACATTTGCTTGCCTGTGTGACAGCCGAGCTGACGCAGTGGCTAGCCAAGGTGCGGCCCGAGGAGAGCGACAAGTACGTGTTGCTAGCTGCCATGAATATCGTCAATTGCCTCGCGCATGTTCCGCTGCACGTTGCATCGCGCTAGCGGACTGCTCAATGGGGGTTACTGGATCGCTTACAAATAACCGGCATATCGAGTCTTTCGAGGATGAGCGGACTGGCCGGATACGGCACAGTTCAATACTAATTCCCGGGCGGCCATTCGCACACCACGACGTTAGGCACAGAAAGGTCAAGCCATGGCGACTCAGGATATCGATGTGATGCTGCACTCGTAGAGTGCGTTACATAATTTATAGACTACAAAGGAGTAACCGAAATGCAAGTGGAAAGTCGAGTCACAATCTCTGTGCCGCCGGAGAAAATATTTGAGATTTACGCGGATGTCTATAACGTAAGCGCGATTTCTACCGCACCTTGACGTTGCCCTAATCGACGGGCAAGCGGCTGTTAAACAGCAGTAAAGTTGAACGGCAACAGATCGGCAATGTCGGCACCGGCCTGGCGCTGCGGCAGTTCTG
>NZ_WHJH01000051.1 GCF_011682145.1 Massilia mucilaginosa | reverse complement strand
GCCGCTTTACCCTGCCCCGTTCAATTGGGTAGGGCGCCTATTGCCCACAATAGGATAATTCGAACCGAGCGGCGTCGAGAGCGACAATTCGGAATTGCGGATGACGTTTATGAAACATCCAGGCTAGGCAGTCGGATTGAGGATGTTCAGGAAGGCCCGCACCACCGGCGCGTCGTCCTGCGTGGTGTAGGTGATGTACAGATTGGCCGACGGTGCGTTGGTCTTGATCGGCAAGAAGATCACGCCCGGCCAGCCGATGCGGCTGGTCGTCTCCGGCATCAAGGCCACGCCCAGGCCCGCGCCGACCATCGCCAGCAAGGTTTGCGGCTCGAACGCTTCCTGGAAAATCGTCGGCTGGAATCCGGCCTTGATGCAGCACTGGATCAGGTAGCGCGGAAAGGCCGACTTGTCCAGGGCCAGCGTCAGCATTGGCTGGTCCGCAATGTCGGTCAGCTCGATCCACGGCTGCGTGGCCAGCGGATGATGCTCGTTGACCGCCACGCACACATTCTCGCGGAAGCACAGCTCCTGGCGCAGGTTGTCGTGTTTGAGTTCATCTTCATCGAGCTTGGGCTCGCGCCAGAAACCCACGTCGATCTGCTTGGCGCGCAGCGCTTCGTACTGCACGTTCGGTCCCGATTCGTGCAAGGTCCAGGTCACGCGCGGGAACTTGGTCTGGAATTCTTCGAGCAGGCTGGGAATCGGTCCCCACATGGCCGAGCCGACGATACCCACCCGCAGGCGCCCGACTTCGCCACGGTCGATCTGGCGGATGGTGTCGATCGTCATGCGCATCCTGGCCAGCAGGTCCGACGCTTCCCCCATCAACGCCTTGCCCGCCACCGTCAGCTCGAAGGTGCGGGTGGTGCGCGCGAACAGGCGCACGCCCAATTCGCTCTCTAACTTCATGATCTGCTGGCTCAAAGGCGGCTGCGAGATGTGCAGCCGCTCGGCGGCGCGGCTGAAGCTCTTTTCTTCAGCTACCGCGAGAAAGTACTTGAGCTGTTTCAGGTCGATGGACATGGCGTATGGGATCGGCGGTTAGATCGGCTGCAGGCCTGGCAGGTCGCGCATGGCCACGGCCAGTTCGGCGCCTATCTGGGCGTTGTGCTTGACCAGTGCGATGTTGGTCATCAGGCTGCGCCCTTCGGTCAAGGTCTTGATGCGCGCCAGCAGGAACGGGGTGACGAGTTTACCGGTCACGCCGCCATCGCGCGCTTCGCGCAATGCCTGTTCGGTGATGCCGTCGATTTCATCCTTTTGCATCGCAAACGCTTCCGGCACCGGATTGCTGACGACGACGCCGCCATTGAGGCCAAGCTGCCATTTGGTCTGGATGAAGGCGGCTTGCTCCAGCGCCGAATCGAGCTGGAAGTCGGCCTTGAAGCCGCTGTCGCGCGTGAAGAAGGCCGGAAAACCTGGCTGGCCGACGCTGATCACCGGTACGCCATGCGTTTCCAGGTATTCGAGCGTGAGGCCGATGTCGAGGATCGATTTGACGCCGGCGCAGACCACCGCCACGTTGGTGCGCGCCAGTTCCTGCAGGTCGGCCGAGATGTCAAAACTCGTTTCCGCGCCGCGGTGCACGCCGCCGATGCCGCCGGTCACAAAAACGTGGATGCCGGCCAGCTGCGCGCAGATCATGGTCGCGGCCACCGTGGTGGCGCCCAAACGGCCTTGCGAGAGCACGTACGGCAGGTCGCGGCGCGAGACTTTCATGGCGTCGGGCGAGGTGGCCAGCAGTTCGAGCTGCTCGGCCACCAGGCCGATGCAGATTTTGCCTTCGATGATGGCGATCGTGGCCGGCACGGCGCCGGCGGCGCGGATGACGTGCTCGACTTCCTGCGCCATCGTCACGTTTTGCGGGTACGGCATGCCGTGCGAGATGATGGTCGACTCCAGGGCGACGATGGGTTTACCGGCGGTACGGGCGGCGGCGACTTCGGGCGAGAACAAGAGGTATTGGTGCATGGTCAGTCCTGGTAAAGAGCGTTGAACGGTTGCTGGGCGCCGGGGAGGGCGTCGGGATTCGGAATCTCGGCGAGGACTTCCGCCGTCAGGTAAGGGCACACGGTTTCTTCGCAGGCGAGCGTCATGGCCGACAACTGCAGGCCGCGCCGGCAGGCCAGGGTCATGTCGTCACTGCCCTGAAACAGGGACCAGCATACCGCAGCGGCAAAGGCGTCGCCCGCACCGGTGACGTCGACGATCCGCGCCGGTGGCGCGTCAAGCTGCGCGATGCCGCTGGCGGTGGTGTAGACCACGCCGGTGGCGCCGCGCGTAACGATGACGTCCTGTGCGCCCTGCGCCTGGATGGCGCGGCAGGCGGCCAGGAAGTCGGCGTCGGTCTTGAGCGCCGAGCCAATGCGCGTTTCGAGTTCGCCCTGGTTCAGGATCAGCAGGCGCAGGCCGCGCAGGTCGTCCGGCAGGTGCGCCATTTTCGGCTGCGACACCGCTACCAGCACCAGTGGCACCGAGCCGCGCGCGGCGTCGTCGAGCAGGGTGCGCAGGGTTTCGCGCGGCAGGTTCAGATCGGCCACGATCAGGGCGCCGACGGCGCGCTGCGGCTGGCGCGTTTCCAGGAAGGCGGGGGTGAGGGCGTCGTACAGGGCCATGTCGGCCAGCGCGAGCAGCATTTCGCCATGGTCGTCCAGCACCGCGGTGTAGGTGCCGCTGCAAACGCCGGTCATGTGCAGAGTGGCGCGGGTGTCGATGCCGGCCGCCTCGGCGTGCGCCAGCAGCGCCTTGCCGGACGAGTCGTCGCCGATGGCGGTGATCAGCGCGACGGGGGCCGACAGGCGCGCCAGGTTTTCGGCGATATTGCGCGCCACGCCGCCGAACGACTCGTCCTGGCGCGCGGGATTAGAGGTGCCCATCTTGAGCGTGGCGATGGAGCGCAGCTTGCGATCGAGGTTGGCGGCGCCGAGGCAGACGATGGGCCGGTTATCGGGCAGTACATAGGCGCGCCCGAGCAGGCGGCGGTCGCGGATCAGGCCCGCGATGTAGCCGGCCACGGCGGAGCGCGACAAACCCAGTACGCTGGCCAAGTCCTGCTGCGAGATGAAGGGATTGGCGCGGATCAGTTCGTACAACTGGTCTTTTTTGGAGAGTTCGGTCACAATAAGCAATCATTAAACAATTGTTTGTGATGTTAGACAAATGTCTTAGTGCTGTCAATCAATGATTGTGTCCTGCTCTCCTATAGTGTGCCTGAATCAATATCAGGGGCCAACTGATTCTAGCGTGTATTTATATGTTGCGCGTATAAATGAGGAAGAAAAATGGTATTTGCCATACATATCACCGATCATGCATAGTTATAATAGTTAGCGAACTCATTCTCCGCGCCGCCCGCATCATGCGCGCCGCGCGGCAGCGCCCTCTCCGAACAGATAAGGAATCCACATGTCGAACAACACCCCCTTCGAAGCCGCCGATATCATCCGCGCCCGCAAACCTGGTTTTGAGCCGCGCGTGGCGATGATCCTCGGTTCCGGCCTTGGCGTGCTGGCCGAGCAGATGACCGACGCGGTCTCGATCGGCTTCGACGAACTGCCTGGCTTCCCGATCAGCACCGTGCACGGTCACGCCGGTGAGCTGGTGCTGGGCACTCTGGCGGGCGTGAACGTGGTGTGCATGAAGGGCCGCGGCCACTTCTACGAAGGCTACGGCATGGGCGTGATGACCAGCGCCGTGCGCACCATGAAGCTGCTCGGCTGCGAGATGCTGTTCGTGACCAACGCCGCCGGTTCGCTGCGCACCGAAGTCGACGCCGGCAGCCTGGTGGCCCTGACCGACCATATCAACTGGCTGCCCGGCACGCCGATGGTTGGTCCGAACGACGACCGTTTCGGTCCGCGCTTCTTCAGCATGGCCAATGCCTACGACAGCGATATCCGCAACGTGGTCAAGGAGACCGCCGCCGCCAAGGGCATCACCTTGCATGAAGGTGTGTTTATCGCGTATCCGGGTCCGAACTTCGAGACCGCCGCCGAAATCCGCATGATGGCCAAGCTGGGTGCCGACGTGGTGGGCATGTCGGTGGTGCCGGAAGTGGTGTCGGCGCGTCACTGCGGTTTGAAAGTGGTTGGCGTATCGGTGATCACCAACCTGGCGGAAGGGATGTCGCCGTTTCCGCTGTCGCACGAGCAGACCTTGAAGTACGCCGCCATCGGCGCCAAGGATCTGGTGGCCTTGATTCCGGCGTTCCTGGAGCGCGTTGCGCAACAACCGCGCGCCGCTGCCTGATTGCCGACGTTCTCTCGATGCCACTACCCTTAAGACCGTCTTCCCCGGCCTGGGCGGCCCCCTTGGCGGGGATCCATAGCACCTGTAAGCATCGGTGCTATGGGCCCCCGCCTTCGCGGGGGAGACGGAGGCAAACGGTAGCGGGCTTGTATTACATCTACCGTACCTGAACCTTTCTGAAGCGAGCGATCCCATGTCACGCGCATTTATCCTCCTGCTTGATTCCTTCGGCCTTGGCGCGACGCCAGACGCCGACAAATTCGGCGACGTCGGCGCCAACACCTTCGGCCACATCGCCGCCTGGGCTGCCGAACAAGGCAAGCCTATGCAGCTGCCGAACCTCGAACGCCTCGGCCTCGCCGCCGCCGCCCACCTGGCCAGCGGCGAATGGGCTGCGGGCTTCAACCAGCGCGACGGCTTCACCGGCGCCTACGGCGCGGCGCGCGAGCGCTCCACCGGCAAGGACACCCAGAGCGGACACTGGGAAATCGCCGGCGTTCCCGTCGAATTCGACTGGGGCTACTTCCCGCGCACCGTCCCATCCTTCCCGGCCGAACTGACCGACAAGCTGCAGCAACTGACCGGCGTGGCCGGCTACCTCGGCAACTGCCACGCGTCCGGCACCGACATCATCAACAAGCACGGCGACGAGCATGTCGCCACCGGCAAAATCATCGTCTACACCTCAGGTGATTCGGTGATGCAGATCGCGGCGCACGAAGAACACTTCGGCCTTGAGCGCCTGTACGCCGTCTGCGAAGCCGCATTCGAACTGGTCAAGCCGTACAACATCGGCCGCGTGATCGCGCGTCCGTTCCTGGGCGAGAACGGCAACTACCGCCGCACCAGCAACCGCCACGACTACGCCGTGCCGCCCCCAAGCGCGACGCTGCTCGACCACGTGAAAAACGAAGGCGGAGAAGTCATTGGCCTCGGCAAAATCAGCGATATTTTTGCGACCCAGGGCATCTCGCGCGTGGTCAAGGGCGTTGACAACATGGCCCTGTTCGACGCGCTGCTCAAGGTGGCCGACGAAGCTGGCGACAAGTCGCTCACGTTCGTCAACTTCGTCGACTTCGACCAGGCCTTCGGCCACCGCCGCGACGTGGCCGGCTACTCGAATGCGCTGCACGAAATGGACGCGCGCCTGCCGGAATTCATGGCCAAGCTCCAAGAGGGCGACCTGGTGGTGATCACCGCCGACCATGGCTGCGACCCAAGCTGGCCGGGCTCGGACCACACGCGCGAACACATTCCGATGATCTTCTTCGGGCCAAACGTGGCCGCGCGCGAGCTGCCGGTATCGAACACCTTCTCCGACATCGGCGCCACCCTGGCCAAGCACCTCGGCGTCAAACCACTTTCCAACGGAACCGCTCTGCTATGACTCACAATCCCGCATTCAAACGCAACGAGGCGGTTGGCCTCGATCTCGGCTGGGTCAACCAGATCAAAGTCAATCGCAACGCGTCGGACCGCCGCGCCGCCAGCCTGGCCAATCGCCGCACCGTTAAAAAAGAATACCAGGCCGCGTGGCTGATCAAGGCGCTGCAATGCATCGACCTGACCACCCTGGGCGGCGACGACACGCCGGGCCGCGTCGAGCGCCTGTGCATGAAAGCCATGCGCCCGCTGCGCACGGACCTGATGGAAGCGCTGGGCGTATCGAACCTGACCACCGGCGCGGTGTGCGTGTACCACGAGATGATCACCCCTGCCGCCAAAATTTTGCAAGGCCGCTTGCCGATCGCCGCCGTGTCGACCGCGTTCCCGGCCGGCCTGGCCAGCATGGAAACCAAGGTGCGCGAGATCGAACTGTCGGTCGCCGCCGGCGCCACCGAAGTCGATATCGTCATCACCCGCCAGCACGTCCTGATGGGTAACTGGCAGGCCCTGTACGACGAAATGGTCGCCTACCGCAAAGCCTGCGGCGAGGCGCACGTCAAGGCCATTCTCGCCACCGGCGACCTGCTCACGCTGGAAAACGTGGCCAAGGCCTCGTGGGTGTGCATGATGGCGGGCTCGGACTTCATCAAGACTTCGACCGGCAAGGAAGGCGTCAACGCCACCATTCCGGTCGCCCTGACGATGGTGCGCACGATCCGCGAATACCATGAGCAGACTGGCTTCCAGGTCGGCTTCAAGCCGGCCGGCGGCGTCTCAAGTGCCAAGAGCGCCTTGCAGTACCTGACCCTGATGAAGGAAGAACTGGGACGCGAGTGGCTGGAGCCGCATCTGTTCCGCATCGGCGCATCGAGCCTGCTGACCGACATCGAGCGCCAGCTCGAACACTACGTCACCGGGAACTACTCGGCCAACCATCGCCACGCGCAACCATAAACATCAACGGATTCGTCATGCCAACAATCAACGAGATTCTTCAAACTATGGACTACGGCCCTGCACCCGAGAGCACCAAAGAAGCGCAAGCATGGCTGGACCAGCATGAGCGCCGGTTTGGCCTGTTCATCGATAACGCCTGGACCGATTCCTCCGACACCTTCGCCACGACCAATCCGGCCGACGGCAAGGAACTGGCGCAAGTGACCCAGGCCAGCGGCGACGATGTCGACCGCGCAGTGGCAGCGGCGCGCCGCGCCCAGCCGGGCTGGGTGGCGCTGGGCGGCCATGGCCGCGCGCGCGTGCTGTACGCGCTGGCGCGGCTGCTGCAAAAGCATGCGCGCCTGTTCGCGGTCATCGAAACGCTCGACAACGGCAAGACGATCCGCGAAACGCGCGACGCCGACCTGCCGCTGGCCGCGCGTCACTTCTACCATCACGCCGGCTGGGCGCAGTTGCAGTCGGAAGAATTTGCCGACTACCGCGCCGTGGGCGTGGTGGGCCAGATCGTCCCCTGGAACTTCCCGCTGCTGATGCTGGCCTGGAAAATCGCGCCAGCGCTGGCCGCCGGTAACACGGTGGTCTTCAAGCCGGCTGAATTCACGTCCTTGTCGGCGCTGCTGTTCGCCGAGATCTGCCAGCAGGCTGGCGTGCCGGCCGGCGTGGTCAACATCGTCACCGGCGACGGCCGCGTGGGCGAGGCCATCGTCAACCATGCGGGCATCGACAAGATCGCCTTTACCGGTTCCACCGAAGTTGGCCGCATCATCCGCAAGGCCACTGCCGGCAGCGGCAAGAAGCTCTCGCTCGAATTGGGCGGCAAGTCGCCGTTCATCGTGTTCGAAGATGCCGATCTGGATGCCGCCGTCGAAGGCCTGGTCGATTCGATCTGGTTCAACCAGGGGCAAGTCTGCTGCGCCGGTTCGCGCCTGCTGGTGCAGGAATCGATCGAAGAACGCTTCCTCGCCAAGCTGCGCGCGCGCATGGATAACTTGCGTCTCGGTTCGCCGATCGAAAAATCG
This sequence comes from Massilia mucilaginosa, assembly GCF_011682145.1. GTDB lineage: Bacteria > Pseudomonadota > Gammaproteobacteria > Burkholderiales > Burkholderiaceae_D > Telluria_A > Telluria_A mucilaginosa. Next base: position 42,834 of record NZ_WHJH01000051.1, on the reverse strand, counting down.
GTCGACATCGGCGCGCTGGTCGATCCGATCCAGCGCCAGCGCATCGAAGGCCTGGTCGAAGCGGCCCGCGCCGAAGGCTGCACCATCTATCAACCAGCGTGCGAACTGCCTGCCACCGGCTCGTGGTTCCCGCCGACCCTGATTACCGGCGCCTCCACCTCGGCCGGCATCGCCCAGACCGAAATCTTCGGACCGGTGCTGGTGGCGATGAGCTTCCGCACCCCGGTCGAAGCGGTCCAGCTGGCGAACAACACCGTGTATGGCCTGGCTGCCTGCGTGTGGTCCGAGTCGATCAGCCTCGCGCTCGACGTGGCGCCGCAGATCAAGGCTGGCGTGGTGTGGATTAACACCGCCAACCAGTTCGACGCCGCCTGCGGCTTCGGCGGCTACCGCGAGTCCGGTTTCGGCCGCGAAGGCGGCAAGGAAGGCATGTACGAGTACATGACGGCGCTGTCGGAAGACGCGCGTCCGGCGCTGCCAGTGGTGGAATCGAAGGGCAAGGCCAAGCCGGCCGGCGCACCCGGTCCGTTCGCCATCGACCGCACCGCCAAGATGTACATCGGTGGCAAGCAGGCGCGCCCTGACGGCGCCTACACCCGCGCGGTCCATGGTGCCAACGGCGCGTTTGTCGGCGACGTCGGCGAGGGCGGCCGCAAGGACATCCGCAACGCCGTGGAAGCGGCGCACAAGGCGTCCGGCTGGGCCAAGGCCACCTCGCACAACCGCGCGCAGGTTTTGTATTACATCGCCGAGAACCTGGCGATCCGCGCCGACGAATTCGCGGCGCGACTGGCGGCCATGACCGGCGCCAAAAACCCAGAGAAGGAAGTCCAGGCCTCGATCGAACGCCTGTTCTACTACGCCGCATGGGCCGACAAGTACGACGGCCTGGCGCACCAGCCGCCGATGCACGGCATCACCGTGGCGCTGAACGAGCCGGTTGGCGTGATCGGCATCATCTGCCCGAACGAGTCGCCGCTGCTCGGCTTCATCTCGCTGGTGGCGCCTGCGCTGGCGCTGGGTAACCGCGTGATCGCGGTGCCGTCGGAAGCGTATCCGCTGGCGGCGACCGACCTGTATCAGGTACTCGACACGTCCGACCTGCCGGGCGGTGCGCTCAACATCATCACCGGCAGCGCCGACGAACTGGCCAAGACGCTGGCGACGCACTCGGACGTGGACGCCGTGTGGCGCCACGACGGGTCGCTTGAGGGCTGCGCCGAAGTCGAACGCCTGTCGGCCGAATCGCTCAAGCGCACCTGGGTGGGCGGCGGCAAAGGGCGCGACTGGTACGACACCAAACAGGCCGGGGGACGCGCAGTGCTGGCTCACGCGAGCCAGGTCAAGAATGTCTGGATTCCGTACGGCGTGTAAGCCTGCTGCCAGTGACGACAATATCAAGCAATGACAAATAGAGGCAGCACATGTTCTTAAATCAGGAAATCATCCGCAAAAAACGCGATGGCGGGGCTCTTTCGGCCCAAGAGATCCAGTTCTTCGTACGCGGCATTACCGACGGCAGCGTCACCGAAGGCCAGATCGCGGCACTCGCGATGGCCGTCTTCTTCAATGACATGAACATGGACGAACGCGTGGCCTTCACCCTGGCCATGCGCGACTCCGGCCAGGTCATGGAGTGGGGTTCGATGAATTTGCCGGGTCCCGTGGTCGACAAGCACTCGACCGGCGGCGTGGGCGATGTGGTGTCCCTGATGCTGGGACCCATGATCGCAGCCTGCGGCGGCTTCGTGCCGATGATCTCGGGCCGTGGCCTGGGCCACACCGGCGGCACGCTCGACAAGTTCGATTCGATTCCCGGCTACTGCACCGTGCCCGATCCTGAATTGTTCCGCAATGTCGTCAAGGACGTCGGCGTGGCCATCATTGGCCAGACCGCGCAACTGGCGCCGTCGGACAAGCGTTTCTACAGCATCCGCGACACCACCGCGACGGTGGAATCGGTGGCAATGATCACCGGTTCGATCCTGTCGAAGAAGCTGTCGGCCGGATTGGATGCGCTGGTGATGGATGTGAAGGTCGGCACCGGCGCATTCATGCCGAGTTACGACAAGTCGGTCGAACTGGCCGAGAGCATCGTCGCTGTCGGTAACGGCGCGGGCACGCGCACCTCGGCGCTGCTGACCGAGATGAACGAGTCCCTCGGTCCCGTGGCCGGTAACGCGCTGGAAGTTCGCCTGGCGATGGATTACCTGACCGGCCGTTCGCGCCCGGCGCGCCTGCACGAAGTGACCATGGCGCTGTGCGCCGAGATGCTGGTGCTGGGCAAACTGGCCGCCAACGAAACCGAGGCGCGCGCCAAGTTGCAGGCGGGGCTCGATTGCGGCGAAGCGGCCGAGCGCTTTTCGCGCATGGTGGCGGCGCTGGGCGGCCCGGCCGATCTGGTCGAGCGTCCGGATGCGTATCTGGAAAAGGCGCCGATCGTGGTGCCGGTACCGGCACTGCAAGCCGGCTTTGCGACAGCGACCGATTGCCGCGGGCTTGGGCTGGCGGTGGTCAGTCTGGGTGGCGGACGCCGTCGTCCGGAAGACGCGATCGACTTCGCGGTCGGTTTGACGGATCTGGTGGAGCTGGGCGATGCGATTGCGGTCGGCCAGCCGCTGGCGATGGTGCACGCGCGCACGCAGGCTGCGGCCGAACAGGCGGTGCGCGAGGTGCAGGCTGCGTACAAGGTTGGCGATACCAAGCCGGCTGCGAATCCGATCATCTACCGCACGATCCGCCCGTAAACCGTCGCACCCGCGCAGGCGGGTGCCCAAGTTATCTGCTTAGCCGTTGGCTCCGGAGCGAACTTGGGTTCCCGCCTTCGCGGGAACGACGGTTTTGAGGATATGGGAATCAACAAGGACCACCCATGAACTACGATAAACTCATCACCGAAGCCACCGCAGCCCGTCTGCTGGCCTACACCCCGTACTCGAACTTCCAGGTCGGCGCCGCCCTCGAATGCAAGGACGGCCGCATTTTCCGTGGCTGTAACGTCGAAAACGCGTCCTACGGCTTGTGCAACTGCGCCGAGCGCACCGCCTTTTTCAGCGCCATCGCCCACGGCTACAAACCGGGCGACTTCGCCGCGCTGGCCGTGATCGGCCAGACCGACGGCCCGATCGCCCCGTGCGGCGCCTGCCGCCAGGTGATCCTGGAATTGGGCGGCAACGACCTGCCGATCGTGTTGACCAACCTGAATGGCGACATTCTCGAAACGACGGCGGCCGGCCAGCTTCCGAACGCGTTCGGCGGCTGGGACTTGAAGAAGTAAGCTTTGAAAAAAACCATCGATGTACAGGCCGCGGTCGCCCTGGCGGCCATTGAAGCCATCGCCGCCAAGACCCAGGGAACCTTCGGGGTCGGCGGCGTGCTGCTCGACCAGCATGGCAACGTGCTGAAATCACTACAGAACAATGTGGTGCGCGAAGGCCTGATCTTCGATCCGACCGCCCATGGCGAGCGCCAGTTGATCGACTGGTACTTCGCCGAACGCGCCAAAGGCCGCGCCCTGCCGCCGCCCGAAGAAATCACCCTCGTCACCTCGCTCGACCCGTGCGCCATGTGCACCGGCGCGATCCTGTCGGCCGGCTTCAACGTGGTCGTCGCCGCGCGCGACGCCAACGCCGGCATCAACTACGACGCCAGCTTCACCTTTACCAGCCTGCCCGCCGGCCTGCGCCCGCTGGCCGAAGCCAGCTTCTTTTACCCGGCCGTGAAAGGCGCGTCGCCGTTCGCGCGCGAGAGCGCCGGCGCCGCGCCGAAGTCGTTTTTCATCGGTAAGACGATCGCCGAACCCACCCAGGCGCTTTGCTCGCTGGTGTTCGAAGCGACCTCCGAAAAAGTCCAGCTGCTGCTCACCAGCGACCTGTCGCGCGGGCAGCTCAAGGACCCCGCGCTGCTGGCGCCCGAGCACCCGCTGGTACGCCAGCTCAAAACCCTGTACCCCGGCGCGCTGGCCTACCGCTGCGCGCCGCACCAGCCGGATGCGGGCCTGGCGCCCTATCTGCGCGCCGCCATGGAACGCGACCGCCAGCAGGGCGGGGAGGGCGATGCCGTCGCCTTGCTCGATGCCTTCGGCAATCTGCTGCTGTGTTCACCGGGCCGGCGCGCGCTGTCGGCGATCTGCACCGCGTTCATGGAATGCACGCGCCAGTACGCGCAGCTGCGCTATACCCTGATGCAGGGGCTGGACGCGCAGGCGCAGGCCGAGGTGCGCCAGTACCTCGGCCACCCGCGCGAAGGCACCTTTGTCTTTGCGCGCGGGCCGGACGCCAGCGCGCAGAGCTACATGAACTTGGGCGCCTACGGGTCGACCATGGAAGGTCCGCTGCCGGCGGATAACCCGGCGCAGTTCCAGTACGTGAGCGCGTCGCTGGACGACCCTGAGCTGGCAGCGATCTGCGCGCACATGCCGCCGCTGTACCGCGCCATCATCCGCATCCGCCCGTGCCAGGTGGCCGATCAGGCGCTGGTGGCGGCGCTGGCGCAGCCGCAGCCGCAGCCAATTATGCAGCCGTGATATCGGCCTGCATCATCCCGAAGATATTCCCGTCCGGGTCCTTGACGTAGGCCAGCCAGCCGATCCCCGGCACCGCCATCTTGGGCACGGACACCACGCCGTGCGGCGAGCCCGATGCGGCTTTTGCGAGCGAGGCGTCGATATCTTCCACATCGACCGTGATGACGAAGGCGTTGACCGCCGCCTGGCTCTCGGGCAGCGGGCCGCGGCGCGGCAGCAGGCCGCCGTTGATGCCCGGCTGGTCTTCCGGCCCGGTGTGCACCATCCAGTAGTCACCGCCCTCCCATTTGTTGAAGGTCCAGCCGAACAGGCGCTGATAAAAGTCGATCATCGCCTGCGGGTCGGATGCCTGGATTTCGAAGTGGACTGCACGTGACATGGTGTGCTCCTCGATGGCTGCCTTAGTTGGCCGAATTATTCGAACGGGTCGTAGGTGCCGAAGGTCCAGACGTGGCCCTCCAGGTCGCGGCAGGTAAAACTGCGCCCGCCGTAGTCTTCGTCCTTGAGGTCCATGACGATCTGCGCGCGCGCCGCCAGCACGCGCTCGTAGACGGCGTCGGCATCGGCGACGACCACGCAGATGGTCTGGGTCTGGGCACCGCCGATCTCGTCGGGCTGCTTCATCAGTTTGCTGTATTCGGAATCGATCGCGGAGGTCGAGCCGAGCATCACCATGCCGTTGCCAAAAGTCAATTGCGCATGCAGGATGATGTTGTTGTCGCCGGGGACGACGAGTTGCTTTTGAAAACCAAAGTTATTGCAGAGCCACTCGATGGCGGCCGGCGCGTCGCGGTAGCGCAGGCACGGAATGACGTTGGCGCGGGTTTGTTTCGGGCTTGCGGACATGTTCCTTCTCCTGGGTAGGTGATCGGAAAAGCAGGCTATATGGTACTGGATAATCGGGGCCCTGGCGCTTACATTTGCTGGAACAGATGCGCGTGATTGCGGCTCACTTCCAGCAGCACCGGATGGTTGCGGACCCTGAGCATCTGGCGACCGCGTTCGTCGCGCGTGACCTCGGCGATGGCGTCGACCCGCACCAGGGTGGAGCGGTGGATGCGCCAGAATTCGTCGGGATCGAGTTCGTCGGCCAGCTCCTTGAGCGTTTTTCGGATCAGCAGTTCGGCCTGCGCCGTCCGCACCAGCGTGTACTTGTCGTCGGACTGGAAGAACAGGATTTCGCGGGTGCTGATCATGCGCAGGTTGCTGCCCACCTGCGCCTGGATCCAGCGCAGGTAAGCGGGTTTTTTGGCGTCGCCCTGCTGCAGGATCCGGGTCAGCTGGCGCAATTGCTCGCCGATGTTTTCGGGCGCGCGGGTCAGGCGCGTGCGCAGCCGTTCGCACGTCACGCGCAGGCGCTCGGCCACCACGGGCTTGAGCAGGTAATCCATCGCGCCCTGTTCGAAGGCGTCCAGCGCGTACTGGTCGTAGGCGGTCACGAACACGATGTGGCAGCGGTTGTACAACTGGCGCGCCGCTTCGATGCCGCCCTGGCCCGGCATGCGGATGTCGAGGAAGACGATGTCGGGCCGTTGCTGCTCGGCCATGCTGACGGCATCGAGCCCGTTCGCCGCCTCGCCCACGATCAGCAGGTCGGGCCACACCTCGGCCAGGCGCGCGCGCAGCTGGTCGCGCATGGGCGATTCGTCGTCGACAATGAGGGCGCTGGCCATATCAGTGAGTCTCCTGGGAAGAATAGGGCACGCGCAGCGATGCCAGCGCGCCGCCTTCAAGCGGCATTTCGATCACCAGTTCGGCGCGCGCTCCGAACAGCAGGAACAGGCGCTCGCGAATGTTCGCCAGGCCCACGCCGTCGCCCGCATGCATGTTGAAGCCGACGCCATTGTCGCGCACATCGACGTGCATGGTCTCGCCCACCAAGCGCGCGCCGACGTCGATGCGGCCGCCCTCGATCTTCGGTTCGAGGCCGTGCTTGATGGCGTTTTCGATCAGGGTTTGCAGCATCATCGGCGGGAAGGGCGTGTGCTCCAGGTGCGCGGGCACGTCGAAGCTGACCGTGAGCCGCTCCTTCATGCGCGCCTGCATGATCGACAGGTAGGCGCGCGACAGCTGCACCTGGCGCCCCAGGGTGCCGCCGCCGGCCGCGCGCATCTGCGGCAGGGTGGAACGCAGGTATTCGATCAGGTGCATGTGGATGCGCGCCGCCTGCGGCGGATCGGTTTCGATCAGCTGGCCGATCAGGGCCAGGGTGTTGAACAAGAAGTGCGGTTCGACCTGCGCCTGCAGGGTCGCCATCTGGGCTTCCAGCAGGCGCCGTTCGAGCATGGCGACGTTGGCTTCGGCGGTCGCTTCCCTGGCCACCAGTTCGGCGCGGCGCTTGCCGCCTGCCAGCACTTTCACGCCGTACGAGATGATGATGTACCAGACCGCCGGTTCGGGCAGGGTCAGGATCAGGCCGAACGCCAGGGCCAGGAACCAGGTGATGAACAGTTGCCGCCATTCCACCAGGGCAAGCCAGTCGAAGAAGTTCCACCATAACACCGTGGCTTGCGCGAGGGAATCGCGCAGGAAATCCATCACCTTGTTCAGCTGGCTTGCTTTCACGCTGTTACTGGCCTTCGGTCTTGACCGGGGTGTAGGGCGTGGCCGGGCCGCGCGTGGCGCGGTCTGTCACGTAGCCGTTGACCAGTTTGATAACCATGAACAACACGAACAAGGTGAGCACCAGCGGCACGATGGTCAGCAGCAAGGCCAGGCCGACGGCGCTGAGCATCAGGGTCGGCCAGGACATGGTCGAAATGGCGCCGACGGCATATTTTGCTGCCTTGACCAGGGTGCGGCCGAGGTCTTGCAGGCTGGCATAAAGGGACGTAAAGGCAGGGTTGTTCATTTGCTTCTCCAGGGGAGGGTTGTCGATGGAGAGACTGTAGCAAGTGCGAGGCGAATGCTCTACGGTTGTCCGACGAAGTGCATAAAATGGGGGGTGACTGGCTGGAAGCGGCGATAAGCGGGCCGCAGGCCTAAGCCAGCGCCACCACCTTGCCGCCAAGGTCGTCCGCGATCACCAGCATCTCGCCCGGCCCCGGCGCGGCGACGATCAGTGCTCCGCCGGCGGCCCAGATCGCGCTGCGGCCGGCGCTCTGGCAGCCGCCCGAGGCGTGCGCATGATTGGCCATCAATACACCCATCCCGAACAGCTTGGCGTAGCCGGCCAGCTGCCCCGTATCCTTGTCGTAGCCGGCCCTTGATATCAGCGAGCCGGCCGCATACAGCTCGGCCCCGGCCACCGCGGCGGCGTGCGCGTGCTGCTGCTGGTCCGTGTCGGCGCAAATCGCCAGCGCCACCCTGGTGCCGCGCACATCGTGCAGCTGGCTGATCGCGCTGCCGGCCGTGACGTGCTGTTCTTCCCCCGCGTGCAGGAAGTGCTTGCGGTAGCTTGATGTGCGGCCATCCGGATGAAAGGTGATCGCGCCGATGGCGGGCAGCCCGGCGGCGTTGGCCAGCGGCGCGCCGGCCATGATCGTCATGCTGGCGCTGACGGCGCGCTCGCGCAGCGGCGCCAGCACGGCGTCGCCGGCCTTGAGGGCGCAGGCGTCCATGCCGGCCAGCTCGTAGCCGCACAAGGACAGTTCCGGGAACACCAGCAGCTGCACGCCTGCCTCGCGGGCGGCGTCGATGACGGCCAGATGGCGCGCGACGTTGGCTTCGATATCGAGCGGCACGCAGGCATACTGCGCGGCCGCGTAGCGCAGGCCGGCCATCAGATGGTTTCCCAGCCGCGCCGCAGCAGGCCGTAGAAGGCGGTGTCGCAGATTTCGCCGTTGACGATCCAGCGTTCCGGCATGTATCCCTCCTTTTGAAAGCCCATGCGTTCGAGCAGCTTGGCCGAGGCCAGGTTGCGCGGGTCGATATCGGCTTCGATGCGGTTCATGTTCATTTCCTTGAACAGGTAGTCGAGCGTGACGCGCATCGCTTCGCTCAGGTAGCCCTGGCCCCAGAACGCGCTGGCCAGCGCATAGCCGATTTCGCAGCGCCGGTTCTGCGCATGGAAGGCGTGCGGCTTGATGGTGCCAATCAGCTTGCCCGTCTCGCGCAGCACCAGCGCCAGTTGCATGCCGCTACCGCTGCTGTAGCCATCGAGTGCGCGCGCAATGTCTGCGTCGCCCTGCGCCGGGTCGGTCCAGGCGGTCCCGCTGAAGTAGCGCATCACGGCCGGGTCGGAGTGGATGGTGTACAGCGCCTGCGTGTCGCTGGCGTGCAGGAAGCGCAGGGTCAGGCGTTCGGTCTGCAGGGTGACTGGAGCAATTTCTGGCATGGGACGGTCCGGCGAATTAGTAGGTTAATAAGAATACACGAATGCCGCTTCAGGCGCGCGCAGCCCTCATCCCGGCGGCATTGTTTCTTTCCTACCGACAAAAACAGCACGACCTGATCCCACGCGCACCCGGGGCATGCTCCTACTCGCATGGATAGCTTGCAATGTAAGAATGTCTGTTCGATATCTTCATCAGGAGACAGGCATGAAAACCAGGATCGCAATGACTCTCGTCGCACTCATGGTGGGCGGCGCCGCATTGGCGCAAACCCAGGGCGGCACCAGCGGCAACGCTACCACAGGATCGACCGCCGCCAACACCGGGACGGCTGCGCGCGGGGATGCGACGAGGGCCAATCCGAACAGGCAGAGTCGTAACCGCGCCAAAGCGCCGCAGAACCGCGACAAGGCACCGGAAGAGCGCGACGTGGCGAACGACCCGCGCGATAACACCTCCAACACGGGCACCGGGACCGCCACGGGCAATACGGTCGCGCGCGACGCCGACCGCTCGTCCACCAGCGGCGGCGCCGAGATGCGCGGCTCGTCGGGGACCGCTGGCGCCACCGGAACCGGCACCATGAATAACAATGGCACGACCAGCACCAATGAACCGGCGCGCAATGGCGATATCCCTGCGCCGCGCACCGGCGGCATGAACAGTACGGGATCGACCGGCGACAAGTCGGCCGTGCCGCCAGTGCGTTGATGCCACTGGGGCTGCCGGGAGCGCCATGGATGGTGTTGCCGGCGGTGGCGCGTCGGGCATCAGGTGTGATCAGTCAGGGTGGCTGACATACCAATCCTTGATTTTTTCGCCGAGCGCTGGACGCAGTGCCTCAAGGTGGGCCTGGATGATCGTCTCGCAAAGTGCGTTCTGCATCGCGATGAGTCGGGAATGACCCTGCTCGTCAAGATAGCCTAGCCACATGCCGCCCACATCGGATTCGCTGCTCTTGTGCGGTTTAATCGAGGTAATCGCGGCAAACGGCACCCGCACGATATCGACGCGGCCCGATGAGCGCCACAGATGTAACATGATCTGTTTCCCGGCAAGGTCGATCTCGTAGCAAACCACATCATCGCCCGTATCCACGTGGCGGCACATCAGCCACGCAAGCGCGGTGGGACCCAACAAGATGAATGGCAAAAAATGCATGTCGGTCACGGCGCGTGCACGCACGTCCGCGTTGAAAACCAACAGGGCCGCGACCAGCGAATTTACTAGCAGGAAACTCCACAGACAGGGCCGCCCGGCGAACCAGGCGAAGGCGGGAAACCGTACTGGCGGTGGAACGTGGGTGCTGCTGCCTTGATAATGTTGAGCACGCCAACTGAGTTTGACGGGGGCAGCTGTATTGTCCGGTTCATTCATGACGATGGCTTCCTCTGTTCAGGTATCGTGGTGGACCCAATCGTGCAGCAGCTCGCCGAGCGCGCCTTTCAGCACCTGCACGCGAACCCTTAGCTCGTTGACCGGGATGCTGTCACGCGTTTCCCATTGCACCGGCTTGCCGGCGTGGTTCACATGGGTGAAGTAAAAACCGCCGGTATCGGCATGGCTGGTGCGCGTGTAGGGAGCAATCGAGACGATTGCCGATAACGGCATGGTGACGATCACGACGCGTTTCGGAAACCGGGCGTGATGCAGGGTGAGCTGCCCGGCGTGCAAGTCGATATCGTAACGGATGATCTCCTTCGTCAAGACGCATATCAAGCACAAACAGCCTCCAAACGCGACGGCAAGCAGCGCGATGATGAAGTGGGCGGGATGGTCCAGTATCAGCCAGGATGGCGATCCACCCTTGAAGAAGGAAATGACCGCTTTCAAGAGATTGAGCAGCAGGTAAAGCACGGCGACGGGCACCACCACGACGCCCGAACCGATCAAGAACCCGAGCGCTGCTTGCGCAACGCCAGGTACCTCATCGTATTGGCCGTCGCGCCAGGTGAGCATGGCGCCATCGTCGGCATCGGGCGTGTCGTCGCGCACGACGTCGCTCACTAACTGGCTCGCCGGCGCGAGGGGAGTGCGGTCATGCGCCACCTGAAGATGGCGCCGCCGCAATCCCGAAGCGCACCCGGTAGCGCAGCGTGCTGACCCGCCTCGCGGCATCGAGTTCGAGGTACGCCGGTTCCTGATCGTCGCCCGATCCTCCCATCCCGCGCATCAGGCCAGCCCTGGCCCAGCCCTGGTCGCCGAAGGCGCCGGAATGCTCGATCTGCGCTCCCAGGGCCTCTACCTGGGCGACGAACGTGAGCCGCAGGCCCGCTTCGTCCGCGATGATCTGCGCCACGCTGCGCGCGTTGGCGATCGCCGCAGCGTGGGCGGCGGCGCGCTCGGCCCCGGACGCGTCGAATTGCGGCGCGAGCATCGCCACGTTCAGGGTGTAGCGCTGGTGTTCGAAGACCGGCTGCAGCGCGTCGAGCGCGCTGTAGAGGCGTTTCGCTTCCGCGCAGGCCAGCAAGATCTTGAAGCTGCGTTCCTGCCCTGGTTTGTTCTTCTTCCAGAACCACGGCTGCCAGATGGCGTTGCCGCCCTCGCTCATTTCCTCAGGCGCGATGCCCGAACTTTTGAGAACGCGAATGCAGTCGTCGCGCAGCGCGCCCGCTTCGGTGATGGCGTGCTCCGTCGTGGTGGCGCGCACCGATATCGACAGGTCGGCGCGGTAGATGGCAACTTGTTCGACCAGTGAAGACTCGCCGGATACTTCGATATACGAATCCATGGGGTTTCTTTATGCGGGTTGGGTTCAAGGTGGTTGGTCCACGGGCCGATCATACTATGCGGCCGGCGCCGGCTGCGGCGGCACGGTCAGTTGTCGTAGGTGACCGATTCTTCGACTTTGAGGCCCAGTGCCGGGCGCAGCGCACTCATATGCGCCTCGGCCAGTCTTTCAGGCAGCACGTCGGGTACCTGCAGTTTCCGGAGCTTGAGGCGGTCGTCGAGATAGCCGATGTCGATGCCGCAGGTGGTGGAATAGCTATAGTATTTGAATGCGCGGATCGATGTGATCGAGTAAAACGACAGCCTCATGATCCTGATGCCCCTGGCGCCGCCGCGAAGGTGCAGCAAGAGCTGCTCCGACTCCAGGTCGATCTGGTAAAAAACGACTACCCCGTCGGATTTGCTTAGAGACGCCATCCACCATACCGTGACCACGCAGGTCAACCACAGCACGACCGAAAACATGTTACTGGCGACCAGGTGATATATTCTTTCGTTGGTCAGTAGTAGCACGAAAAAGAAGACATGGATCAGCAGGAAGGTCGTCATGAACGGTTGCTCTTGCACGAAGGACAGGACCGGAAACCTTGGCGGCGTTTCCTCCGGCGTGTTCTTGTCGTGAAAATCGGAGCACCATTCGAGCGCTACAGGCGCGTGCGTGGCTGCCATCCAGGAGGCGTCGGGCGGCACTTGCCTGTTGCGTGCCTGCGGACGCTTCAGGTTCAGCCGGCGCGACCGGTAGACGGTCATGCGACACCCGCTGCGGTGATGGCGCGTGCGGCCAGCGACGGTTTTCCGGTGAGGTCGATATACGAATCCATGGTGGTGTGTTGGTGCGGGTTGGGTCAGCGTGGCGGTCCCACCGCGCAATCATACTATGCGGCCGATATGCAGGCGCTGCCGGCGGCGCGATTGCGATGGTGTTCAGGGGTCGTGCCTGATCCAGTCGTGCACCCGCTCACCCAGCGCCCCGCGTAGCGCATCGGTGTGGGCTCGCACCGTTTTCTGCGCGATGCTGTCACGCGTTTTCCATTGCTCCGGCTCTGTTGCGCCGGAGGCGTAGGTGAAGTAGAAGCCCCCGGTGACGGCATACGTAGTTGGCAGGTAGGGAGCAATGGAGACGATTGCCGACAACGGGATCGTGACCACCTCGACACGATCAGGAAAGCGCGATTGGTGCAGGGTGAGCTGGCCCGCCTCCAGGTCGATGTCGTAGCGGATGACATCCTTGTGCAAGATCCCGCCCAGGGAAAGCGCCGTGCTCATGCCCAGTGCGGCGCTTCGCCTGCGAATAGCGAAACGAAGAGCATCACGATATTGGCAAGTAAGAACAGGGCGGTGGCGGGTACCACGAACACGCCGCACACGGCCAGGAACGCCAACACGTTTTGCTCGAGATGGTCTTTTTTATGATAGTCCGCGGCGCACCAGGCCAGTACGCTGCCGCAGGCGGCGTCTAGCGACGCGTCCTGCTTGCCGGCGCTGCCTGGATCGCCCAGTCGCTCGCGCTTGCGCCGCATGCCTTCTTTTGGCCGCTTCGGGTTTGGCGGTGCCTGTTTCATTGAGCGCTCATGCGTGACCGGCGCGGTCTGCCGTGCCGGTCATGGATACCGCCGCCAGCACCATGTGCGTGATCATTTCCTCGGCATCGTCGAAGTCCTTGCGCGAGAGCTGCTTGCGGTTCAGCACCAGCGCCATCTGCGCCGAAAAATCGGCGTACGACTGCGTCATGGCCCAGATGGCGAACAGCAGGTGGGTGGCGTTGATCGGGCCGATGCGGCCTTCGCCGATCCAGCGTTCGAACACCTCGATATCCTTGCGCAGCAGCGGCACCACGCGGCTCTGGATCTGCTGGCCGTACAGCTGCGCGCCGCTGATCACCTCCATCGCATACACGCGCGAGGCCCACGGCTGCTCGCGCGAAAAGCGCAGCTTGGCCTGGATGTACGCGCGCAGCATGTCGCGCGGTTCCTGGCCCGGATCGGCCAGGGTGGCCATGCGCGCCAGCCAGTCATCGAGCACGCCATCGAGCACCCTTTCGTACAGCGCCTGCTTGGTCGGAAAGTAGTACATCAGATTCTGCTTCGACAGGCCGGCCTGTTCGGCGATGGTGGCGATCGAGGTGCCTTCGTAGCCGCATTCGGCGAACACGCGCACGGCCACGCCGGCGATGTCGGCTTCGAGCTTGTCGCGATTGAGAATGCGGCGCTTGACGGCGGGCGTGCGCGCAACTGGTGCGGTCTTGGTGGCGGCCATGGTGACTTTCAGCGTAGCGATTGCAGGAAGCCGATCAACTCGGGCGCGTCGGCGGCATACGCCACGTTGAAGCGGAACCAGATGCTCGGGGACGGGCGCAGCATGAAAAATTCGTGTGGCGACAGCAAAATGCCGGCGCGCAGCGCGCGGTCCGCGATCACCTTGCCATTGAACTCCGGCGTCGGCGCGATGGGCCAGCCGGCGCTGATGAACATGCCGCCGCGCGGGCGCGCCAGCGGCTCCATGCCGGCCTCGAACAGGCGCTCGATGGTGCGCTCGCGGCCCGAGCGCAGTTGATCAAGCAGGCGTTCGACCATGCGTTTGTACGGCCGCGCCGAGATGGCGTGGTACACGGCGCGCTCGTTGATTTCGGAGGTGGTCAGCCCGGTCAGCATCTTCACGCGCAGCAGTTCGGGAATCAGCGAATTGGAGGCGCAGATCGAGCCGACCCGCAGCACCGGCGACAAGGTCTTGGAAAAGCTGCCGACCCGGATCACGCGCCGCAGTCCATCCATGGCGGCCAGCGAGGCGTCGCCGCCGGCTGCCAGTTCGCGGTAGATGTCGTCTTCCACCAGCCAGAAGTCGAACTGCTCGGCCGCCAGCAGCAGCCGGTGCGCCTGCGCCTGGGTGAGCGAGGTACCGAGCGGATTTTGCAGCACGGTGTTGACGAACATGAGCTTGGGCTGGGTGCTTGCCGCCTGCGCCATCAAGGCATCCATATCGAGCCCGTCGGCCCCGCGCGGAATGCCGACCGCAATGCAGCCGTGATGGCGGATCAGCGAGAGCAGGTTGCTGTAGCCCGGATCCTCGACAAAAACCGTGTCGCCCGGCTTGGTCAGCGTGCGCAAAATCAGGTCGAACGCGTGGGTGGCGCCGTTGGTGAGCAAAATCTGGTCCGGGCTGGCCGCGAACAATTCATCTGCCAGGGTGCCGGCCAAATGCTGGCGCAGGGTGGGAAAGCCGAGCGGATGGCCGTAGCCGCGCAGGCGGCTGGCGGGAATCTTCATCGCGTGGCGCACCGCGTCGAGCACCGTGTCGTCGCCATACCATTCGGGCGGCAGCCAGCCCGCGCCGACCGGCAGCGCGTCGGACACGCCCGAATACAGGTCGGGGGTAAGGGCGTCGATGGCGGCCGGCGTGGGCTGCAGCGCCAGTTGCTGCGGCGCGCCGGCCGCTTCGCTGCGCGCCACGAAAAAGCCGGAACCGCGGCGCGAACTCAATAGCCCCAGGGTGAGCAGGCGGTCGTACGACTCCACCACCGTGAAGGTGCTCACCCCATTGCACTTTGCGAAACGTCGAACCGAAGGCATCTTTGTGCCCACGCGCAGTTCGCGCCGGTTTACCATCAGCGTGATGGCCGCCACGATCTGGTCGACCAGGCCGCCGCGCTTGCTGCGCTCGATTGCCAGCACCGGCCAGCCATCCCCGCAATTGCCAGGAGGCATTTCCTCACGCAGAACGTCGCTCTCATCCATCCACATGTCCTTTGCTGCGGCGCCGCAAACTGTATTGTTTGTGCTACCGATACGGTTGGCGGGTTTTGCGATTTGTGTATATGTGCCATAGTTGATCTGCTGACTATTATTGCATCATCATTTTGCCAACTGGTAAATTATTTTTTTGCTTGTAAAAACTATTGGAGAGTCGCATGAACGAGTCCAGACCCGCATCGATGTCGTCGTTTTGGATGCCATTTACCAATAATCGCGACTTCAAAGCCAACCCGCGCCTGTTCGTCTCGGCCGAGGGGATGTACTACAAGGATGTCGACGGCAACACCGTGCTCGACGGCACCGCCGGCCTGTGGTGCGTGCCGTGCGGGCATGCGCAGCCGAAGATCGTGGCCGCCGTGCGCGAGATGGTCGGCCAGCTCGACTTCGCGCCCACCTTCCAGATGGGCCACCCGGCCGCCTTCGATCTGGCCGAAAAACTGATGGACTACACCGGCCGCCGTTTCGGCCACGTCTTCTACACCAACTCCGGTTCGGAAGCGGTCGATACGGCGCTGAAGATGGCGCTGGCGTACCACCGCGCGCGCGGCGAAGCGGGGCGCACACGCCTGATCGGGCGCGAACGCGGCTACCACGGCGTCGGTTTCGGCGGCATTTCGGTCGGCGGCATCGGCGGCAACCGCCGCACCTTCGGCCCGCTCCTGCCGGGTGTCGACCACCTGCCGCACACGCACAACCTCGAAAAGAACGCCTACTCGCGCGGCGAGCCGGAACACGGCGCCAACCTGGCCGATGAACTGGAACGCATCGTCGCGCTGCACGACGCATCGACCATCGCCGCCGTCATCGTGGAACCGGTGGCCGGGTCCACCGGCGTGCTGATTCCGCCGAAAGGGTACCTCAAGCGCCTGCGCGAACTGTGCACCAAGCACGGCATCCTGCTCATCTTCGATGAAGTCATCACCGGTTTCGGGCGATTGAGCACGCCGTTCGCGTTCGATTACTTCGACGTGATTCCGGACATGGTCACCTGCGCCAAGGGCCTGACCAACGGCATGGTGCCGATGGGCGCGGTGTTTACCAAACAGCATATCCACGACGCCTTCATGGACGGCCCGGCCGGCATCGAGCTGTTTCATGGCTATACCTATTCGGGCCATCCGCTCGCCTGCGCCGCCGCACTGGCCACGCTGGAGGTATTCGAAGAGCAGAAGATCCTCGATAACGCCAGGGCCGTGCAGGAATACTGGACCGACGCGGTGCATTCGCTCAAGGGCCTGCCGCACGTGATCGACATCCGCACGATCGGGCTGGTGGCCGGCATCGAGCTCGCGCCCATCGACGGCAAGCCGGGTGCGCGCGCGTTCAGCGCCTTCAAGAAGGCGTTCGCCGATGGCGTCCTGATTCGCACCACCGGCGACATCATCGCCCTGTCGCCACCGCTGGTACTCGAGAAGAAGCACATCGACGAGTTGTTCGGCAAGCTGGCAACCATCCTCAAAAACCTGGACTGACCCCATGAGCAATCTCGATACGCAGTTGGACACAATCACCCACTTCATCAACGGCGCCAAGGTCGATACGGCCAGCGGCCGCTACGCCGACGTCTTCAACCCGGCCATGGGCGAGCCCTGCGCACGCGTGGCGCTGGGCACGGCGGACGATGTGAATGCCGCCGTGGCCGCCGCCGCCGCCGCCTTTCCGTCATGGTCCGCCACGCCGCCGCTGACGCGCGCGCGGGTCCTGTTCAAGTATCTGCAACTATGCCAGGCGCATACCGACGAATTTGCGGCGATGCTCACGCGCGAACATGGCAAGACGTTTTCCGACGCTCAGGGCGAGGTGGCGCGTGGTATCGAGATGGTGGAATTCGCGGTCGGGATTCCGCAACTGCTCAAGGGCGAATTCACCGACCAGATCTCGCGCGGCATCGACGCCTGGTCGATGCGCCAGGCGCTCGGCGTGGTGGCGGGAATTACCCCGTTTAACTTCCCGGTGATGGTGCCGATGTGGATGTTCCCGGTGGCGATCGCCTGCGGGAATACCTTTGTTTTGAAGCCTTCCGAACGCGATCCGTCGGCGTCGCTGCTGCACGCGCGGCTGCTCAAGGAAGCGGGCCTGCCGGACGGCGTGTTCAACGTGGTCCAGGGCGACAAGGTCACCGTCGACGCGCTGCTCGATCACCCGGAGGTGCAGGCGGTCAGCTTTGTCGGCTCGACCCCGATCGCCGAATATATCTACGCGCGCGGCAGCGCCAGCGGCAAGCGGGTGCAGGCGCTGGGCGGGGCCAAGAACCACATGGTGGTCATGCCCGACGCCGACATGGACATGGCGACCGACGCCCTGATCGGCGCCGCATTCGGGTCGGCCGGGGAGCGCTGCATGGCGATCTCGGTGGTGGTGGCGGTGGGCGACGCCGGCGACAAACTGATTGGCGCGCTGGGCCAGCGCACCGCCGCGCTCAAGATCCGCGACGGCATGGCACTTGACGCCGAAATGGGGCCGGTGGTCAGTGCCGCGGCCAAGGAACGCATCGAGCGTTTGATCGGCGAAGGCGTGGAGCAGGGCGCGACCCTGGTGGTCGATGGGCGCAACTGCAAGGTGCCGGAGCGCGAGAACGGCTTCTTTGTGGGCGGCACCTTGTTCGATCATGTTACGCCCGATATGACGATCTACAAGGAAGAGATTTTCGGACCGGTGCTGTGCGTGCTGCGCGCTCCGGACGTGGCCACGGCGGTCAATCTGATCAACGCCAACGAGTACGGCAACGGCGTGGCGATCTACACGCGCGACGGCGGCACGGCGCGCGAGTTCGTGCGCCAGATCCAGGTCGGCATGGTGGGGGTGAACGTGCCGCTGCCGGTGCCGATGGCGTTCAACAGTTTCGGCGGCTGGAAGCGCAGCATGTTCGGCGACCACCACGCCTACGGTCCCGAAGGCGTGCGTTTCTATACGCGGCACAAGGCGGTGATGCAGCGCTGGCCGAACACGGCGAGTGCTGGCGTGGAATTTGCTTTTCCACAGATGAAGTAGGAAGGATCGCGAGGGGTGACGCGGCAGCCTGAGAGCCGTCGCCCGCGCGCGGGCGACGGTCTTGAGCTTAGCGATGCCTCCGCAAAGTGGGTGAACACATTACAAAGACAGGGATGTAAAAAATGATCGAATCTCTCAAGCACCTGCCGCACGCGGCCAGTTCCAGCACCGCACTGGCCGAACAGTTCACCGACCTCGCACCGGCGCTGACCAGCCGCCAGGCCGCCATCGAAAGCGCGCGCTGCCTGTACTGCTACGACGCGCCGTGCACGCGCAGCTGCCCGTCCGAAATCGACGTGGCCAGCTTTATCCGCAACATCCACGACCAGAATATCAACGGCGCGGCGGCGGGCATCCTCAAACAGAACATCCTGGGCGGTAGCTGCGCGCGCGTGTGCCCGACCGAGATCCTGTGCGAAGACGCCTGCGTGCGCAATCACGATGAAGAAGGCCAGCCCGTCAAAATCGGCCTGCTGCAACGGCATGCGCTCGATCACGCCTCGTTTACCTCCTACCCATTCCAGCGCGCCGAGCGCACCGGCAAGAAGATCGCCGTGGTCGGCGCCGGCCCCGCCGGCCTGTCGTGCGCGCACCGCCTGGCCATGCTGGGCAACGATGTCGTCATCTTTGAAGCCCGCTCCAAGTCCGGCGGCCTGAATGAATACGGCATCGCCAAGTACAAGCTGACCGGCGACTTCGCCCAGCGCGAGGTCGAGTTCTTGCTCAGTATCGGCGGCATCGACGTGCAGCACGGCCGCATCCTCGGCGTGAACCTGCACCTGCACGAACTGCACACCCGGTACGACGCCGTGTTCCTTGGCCTGGGCCTGAACGCCAGCCGCCAGCTCGGGCTGACCGGCGAAGACGCACCCGGCCTGATGGCGGCGGTCGACTACATCGCCGACCTGCGCCAGGCAACCGACCTGGCCACCTTGCCGGTGCCGAAGCGCGCCATTGTCATCGGCGCCGGAAACACGGCGATCGACATGGCGGTGCAGATCAAGCGCCTCGGCGCGGAAGACGTGACCCTGGTGTACCGGCGCGGTGCGGAGTCGATGAGCGCGACGCACCACGAACAGGATATCGCCAAGGCCAATATGGTGCGTATCCGCACCTGGGCGGCGCCGCTGGAAGTGCTGCTCGACGATGCGGGCCGCGTGCGCGGCATGCGCTTTGAAGAGACGCGCCTCGATGGCGGGCGCCTGAACGGCACCGGGGCGTTCATCGAGATCGCCGCCGATGCCGTGTTCAAGGCGATCGGCCAGAGCATGGACCCGGTGGGTTTGTCGGACGAGATGGCGCGGCAGCTCACGCGCGAGGGCGACAAGATTCACGTCGACGCGCAGTTCCGCACGGCGCTGACGGGCATTTACGCGGGCGGCGATTGCGTCGCGCCGGGGCAGGACTTGACGGTACAGGCGGTCCAGCATGGCAAGCTGGCGGCGATGGCCATTCACAATGACATCCAATTCAAGGTGGAGGCTTCCCATGGCTGACCTGAGCATCGAATTTTGCGGCATCAAGTCCCCCAATCCGTTCTGGCTGGCCTCCGCGCCACCGACCGACAAGGCCTACAACGTGGTGCGCGCCTTCGAGGCGGGGTGGGGCGGGGTGGTCTGGAAGACGCTCGGCGAAGACCCGGCCGCGGTCAACGTGTCGTCGCGCTACTCCGCCCTGTACGGCAAGAACCGCGAGGTGATCGGGTTTAACAACATCGAACTCATTACCGACCGCTCGCTCGAGATCAACCTGCGCGAGATCACGCAGGTGAAGAAGGACTGGCCGGACCGCGCCATGATCGTCTCGCTCATGCTGCCGTGCGAAGAGGCGCTGTGGGCCGAGATTCTGCCCAAGGTCGAGGCGACAGGCGCGGACGGCATCGAGCTCAATTTCGGCTGCCCGCACGGCATGCCGGAACGCGGCATGGGCGCGGCGGTGGGGCAGGTTCCCGAGTATGTGGAGATGGTCACGCGCTGGTGCAAGAAGCACTCCAGACTGCCGGTGATCGTCAAGCTCACGCCGAACATCACCGACGTGCGCAAACCGGCGCGCGCGGCGAAGGCGGGTGGGGCCGACGCGGTGTCGCTGATTAACACGATCAATTCGATCACCCACCTGGACCTGGACCGCATGGTGGCGCTGCCCATCGTCGGCAATGCGAGTACGCACGGCGGTTACTGCGGCGCGGCGGTCAAGCCGATTGCGCTGAACATGGTGGCCGAGATCGCGCGCGATCCGGAAACGCACGGATTGCCGATTTCGGGCATCGGCGGCATCGGCAACTGGCGCGATGCGGCCGAATTCATTGCGCTCGGCGCGGGATCGGTGCAGGTGTGCACCGCCGCGATGCTGCACGGGTTCCGGATCGTGGAGGAGATGAAGGACGGCCTGTCGCGCTGGATGGACGAGAAGGGCTACAAGACCATCGCCGAATTTTCGGGCAAGGCGGTGCCGAATACCACGGACTGGAAATACCTGGACATGAACTACCAGGTGATCGCGCAGATCGACCAGGACAAGTGCATCAAGTGCGGCAAATGCTATGTGGCGTGCGAGGATACCTCGCACCAGTCGATCGCCCAATTGATCGACGCGGTGGGTATTCGCACCTACGAAGTGATCAAGTCCGAGTGCGTTGGGTGTAATCTGTGCGAGATTACCTGCCCGGTGGAGGCGTGCATCACGATGGTGCCGCAGGAGACCGGGAAGGCGTACATGAACTGGACGCAGGATCCGAGGAATCCACGGGCCGAAGTGGTTGGCTGAGCCCTTAAACCGTCGTTCCCGCGCCGTGGCGCGGGAACGACGCAGCGTCACCAAATTGGAGAACACCACTGTGAGCAACGACCTGTCCGCCAACACCCAGCTCTGGAACGAAGACCTCGCGCCCACCTCCGACGCGCAGCGTACCTGGCGCTGGTATCACTTCGCCGCCCTGTGGGTCGGGATGGTCATGTGCATTCCGGCGTACACGCTGTCGGCCAGCCTGATCGAGGGCGGCATGTCGGGCTATCAGGCGGTGCTCACGGTCTTCATCGCCAACGCCATCGTGCTGCTGCCCATGCTGCTGATCGGCCACGCAGGCACCAAATACGGCATTCCCTACGCGGTGCTGGCGCGCGCCTCGTTCGGCACCACCGGCGCCCGCATTCCGGCCCTCATGCGCGCAGTCGTGGCCTGCGGCTGGTACGGCATCCAGACCTGGTTCGGCGGCAGCATGATCTACACGCTGCTCGGCGTGATGATGGGAGCCGAAATCGGCGGCGCCAAAATCGCGGGGCTGGGCATCAACGGCATGCAGCTGCTGTGCTTTCTGGCGTTCTGGGCGATCCAGTTCTACTACATCGTGCACGGCATGGAATCGATCCGCAAACTCGAAACCTGGACCGCGCCGCTCAAGATCCTCATCTGCTTCGTGCTGCTTGGCTGGGTCCACAACAAGGCGGGCGGCTTCGGGCCGCTGCTGGAGCAGCCTTCCCAGTTCGTCGAAGGAGGCAAGAAGGCAGGCCAGTTCTGGTCCACCTTCTGGCCGTCGCTGACGGCCATGGTGGGTTTCTGGGCCACGCTGGCGCTGAACATCCCCGACTTCACGCGCTTCGCCAAAACCCAGCGCGACCAGATCATCGGCCAGTCGGTCGGTTTGCCGGTGCCAATGGGCCTGCTGGCGGCGCTGGCCGTGATCGTGACGTCGGCCACCGTCGTCTTGTACGGCAAGGCGATCTGGGACCCGGTCGACCTGGCCAGCCGCATGACCGGCATCGCCGTGCTGATTGCGCTGATCGTGCTGCTGGTCGACACCGTCAGCGTCAACCTGGCCGCCAACCTGGTCGGCCCGGCCTACGATTTTTCGTCGCTGGCGCCCAAGCACATCACCTACCGCACTGGCGGCTACATCACCGCCGGCATCGCGCTGGTGATGATGCCCTGGAAGATCCTCGAATCGACCGAGGGCTATATCTTCACATGGCTGATCGGCTACTCGGCGCTGCTCGGTCCCATCGCCGGCATCATGATCATCGACTACTACTTCATCCGCAAGACCGAACTTCATGTGGCGAGCCTGTACCGCGACGATGGCGCCTACTCGTACGGGAACGGCTGGAACGTGGCGGCGGTAGTGGCCTTTGTCGTCGGCGTGCTGCCGAATATTCCCGGCTTCCTGAACGCGGCTTTTCCGGCCTCGTTCCCCGGTGTGGGGGCCGTGTTCAAGACACTGTATACATACGCATGGTTCGTCGGCATCGCCATTTCCGCAGTGGTGTACGGCGTGATGATGAAGGGAAAAGCAGTGTCGACCCTCGCTACCGTCCGTACCTGAGTATCCGTTTGCCTTACAGGAGAGATTTATGACCACGATTATCCGCGGCGGCACGGTCGTCAACGCAGACCGCGCCTTCCGCGCCGATGTGCTCTGCGACGGCGACAAGATCGTCGCTGTCGGCGAGCAGCTCGATGCGCCCGCGCATGCCACCGTGATCGACGCCAGCGGCCAGTACATCATGCCGGGCGGGATCGACACGCACACCCACATGCAGCTGCCGTTCATGGGCACCGTCACGGCCGACGATTTCTTTACCGGCACCGCCGCCGGCCTGGCGGGCGGCACCACGACCATCATGGACTTCGTCATTCCGAATCCGCAGCAGTCCTTGCTGGAGGCGTACCACATGTGGCGCGGCTGGGCCGCCAGGTCGGCTGGCGACTACACCTTCCACGTGGCGGTGACGTGGTGGAGCGACAAGGTGCACGAAGAGATGGCCACCCTGGTGCGCGATCATGGCGTGAACAGCTTCAAGCACTTCATGGCGTACAAGAACGCCATCATGGCCGACGACGAAACGCTGGTGAAGAGCTTTACCCGGGCACTGGAACTGGGCGCCATTCCGACCGTGCACGCCGAAAATGGCGAACTGGTTTTCCAGTTGCAGCAAGACTTGCTCAAGAAGGGCATCACCGGTCCGAGCGCGCATCCGCTCTCGCGCCCGCCCGAGGTGGAGGCGGAAGCGGCCAACCGCGCCATTGCGATTGCCAATGTGCTCGGCACGCCGGTGTACATCGTGCACGTATCGTGCGCCGAGTCGCTCGATGCGATTTCGCGCGCACGCGCCAAGGGCCAGCGCGTGTACGGCGAGGCGCTGGCGGGGCACCTGGTGATCGACGACA
This sequence comes from Massilia mucilaginosa, assembly GCF_011682145.1. GTDB lineage: Bacteria > Pseudomonadota > Gammaproteobacteria > Burkholderiales > Burkholderiaceae_D > Telluria_A > Telluria_A mucilaginosa. The sequence goes on along the minus strand of NZ_WHJH01000051.1, from coordinate 19,402 downwards.
GCGTGTACCAGAGTGCGGATCTGGAATTCGCACGCGGGCATGTGATGAGCCCACCGTTTCGCAGCAAGCACCATCAGGCCGCGCTGTGGCAGGGCTTGCGCGGCGGGAACCTGCACACGACGGCGACCGATCACTGCACCTTCTGCGCCGAACAGAAGGCGGCGGGGCAGGACGACTTTACCAAGATTCCGAACGGCTGCGGCGGCGTTGAAGACCGCATGTCGGTGGTGTGGGATGCGGGCGTCAATTCGGGCCTGCTCACACCATCCGAATTCGTGCGCGTCACCTCGACGAATGCGGCGCAGATTTTCAATATGTATCCGCGCAAGGGGGTGGTGGCGGTGGGCGCCGATGCCGATCTGGTGGTGTGGGACCCGGAAGGCACGCGCACCATTTCGGCCAGCACGCAGTTCGCCAAGGGCGGCTTCAACGTCTTCGAAGGGCGCACCGTGAAGGGCATTCCTTCGCATACCCTGCACGCGGGGCAGGTGGTGTTTGCAAAGGGCGAGCTGCGCGCCGTCGAAGGCGCGGGGCGCCATGTGGACCGGCCCGCATTCACCAAGACCCATGCCTGAATCCCGTCGCACGTCTTCAACTCTGGAGTGATCAATGAACGATCTGCGCATTAACGGCGAGCGCCTGTGGGCCTCGCTGATGGAACTGGCCAAAATCGGCGCTACCCCAAAGGGCGGCGTCAAGCGCCTGGCCCTGACGGACCTCGACAAGCAGGGCCGCGACCTGGTGGTCGGCTGGGGTAAGGAAGCCGGCATGTCGATCACGGTCGACCAGATCGGCAATGTCTTCATGCGCCGCGAAGGCCGCAATCCGGCGCTGGCGCCGATCATGACCGGCAGCCATATCGACACTCAGCCAACCGGGGGCAAATTCGACGGCAACTACGGCGTGCTGGCCGGGCTGGAAGTCGTGCGCACCTTGAATGACCGGGGCATCACCACCGAAGCACCGGTCGAAGTGGCCTTCTGGACCAACGAGGAAGGCTCGCGCTTCGTGCCGGTGATGATGGGCTCCGGCGTCTTCTGCGGCGCCTTCAGCCTGGAAACCGCGTACGCCGCCAAGGACACCGAAGGCAAAAGCGTGCGGGACGAACTGGCGCGCATCGGCTACATGGGCGAGCAGGTCCCCGGCCAGCACCCCATCGGCGCCTATTTTGAAACGCACATCGAACAGGGCCCGGTGCTGGAAGACGCCGACAAGGTAATCGGCGTGGTGCCGGCCGTGATGGGATTGTCGTGGTACGACTGCGTGGTCACCGGCATGGAGGCGCATGCCGGCCCCACGCCCATGGGACTGCGCAAGGATGCGTTGCAGGTCTCCACCCACATCATGCAGGAGGTGGTGAAGATCGCGAACCGCTATCCGCCTTACGGGCGCGGCACGGTCGGCATGGTGCAGCTGTTCCCGAACAGCCGCAACGTGATTCCGGGCGAGGTCAAATTCAGCATCGACCTGCGCAACGTGAACGATGAACTGCTCAACACCATGCACGAGGAGATGCTGGCGTTTATCGACAAGACGCGCAGCGACTCCGGCCTGGCCATTTCGATCGAGCGCGTGTCGTACTATCCGCCTTGCCCGTTCCATCCGGACTGCGTGGGTGCGGTGCGCGAGGCGACCGCACAACTTGGCTACTCGACGATGGATGTGGTGTCCGGCGCCGGCCATGATGCGATCTACGCGGCCCGCCTGGCCCCGGCCGGGATGATTTTCGTGCCGTGCAAGGACGGCATCAGCCACAACGAAATCGAAGATGCCAAGCCGGATCACCTCGAAGCCGGCTGCAATGTGTTGCTGCACGCCATGCTCGCACGGGCAAAAGTCGTGGCCTCATAATTTCAGTCCAGAAATCACGTCGGCGTTCTCCTACGGCTACTTACGGGGTCTGCTGATTCGTGCGTAGGATTTTGTTTGTTAGCCTGTCCTTTTCCATGAGGAGGACAGTTCATGCGCGCTTTAACCTATCACGGCAGCAACGACGTCAAGGTCGACAACGTTCCCGATCCGATTTTGCAGGAGCTGGACGATGTGATCCTGAAAGTGACTGCCACCGCGATTTGCGGATCGGACCTGCACATGTACCGCGGCAAGATCCCCGCAATGAAGAGCGGCGATATCCTGGGCCATGAATTCATGGGCGAAGTCGTCGAGACGGGCCCCAACGTCACCAGGCTGCAAAAGGGCGACCGCGTGGTCGTGCCGTTCGTGATCGCCTGCGGCAGCTGCTTTTTCTGCGATATGGACCTGTACTCGGCGTGCGAGACGACCAACCCCGATCGTGGTTCGATCATGAACAAGAAAAGCCTGCGCTCGGGTGCGGCGCTGTTCGGGTTCAGCCATTTGTATGGCGGCGTGCCGGGCGGGCAGGCCGAGTACGTGCGCGTGCCGAAGGCGAATGTGGGGCCGATCAAGATTCCGAAAAACCTGGCCGACGAGCAGGTGCTGTTCTTGAGCGATATTCTGCCGACCGGTTATCAGGCAGTGCTCAACACGGGTGTGGGCAAGGGCGGCAGCCTGGCGATTTTTGGCGCCGGGCCGGTGGGCCAGATGGCTGCGGCCAGTGCGCGCATGCTGGGGATCGAGAAGATATTCATGGTCGACCATCACAAGTTCCGGCTCGATTTTGCGCAGAAAACCTATGGCGTCATTCCGATCAATTTCGAGGATTGCGACGCTGCGGAGTTCATCCTCGATCACACCGACGCGCGCGGCGTCGATGGCGTGGTGGAGGCGGTCGGCTTCGAGGCCAAGGGCAGTGCGGTGGAAACCGTGATGACCAACCTTAAGCTCGAAGGCAGCAGCGGCAAGGCGCTACGCCAGTGTATTGCGGCGGTGCGGCGCGGTGGGACAGTCAGCGTGCCGGGTTTGTACGCCGGGTTTATCCACGGCTTCCTGTTCGGAGATATTTTCGAGAAGGGGATCGGCATCAAGGCGGGGCAGACGCACGTGCAGAAGCATATGCCGGAACTGTTGAAGTTCATCGAAGAAGGCAAGCTGCACCCGAATGCGATCATCTCGCATCGCCTGAATCTGTCGCAGGCGGCCGAGGGCTACAAGATGTTCGACAAAAAGGAAGATGATTGCCGCAAGGTGGTGCTGACGCCGTAAGAGAAAAGAACCTGCGCGTGGCATCGGCCCCGCGCAGGAGCGTCGTTACGCAAGGCTGCGCAGGAAATCAAGAAAGACCTGCGCCGCCATTTCGGCATCATCCGCCGTCATCGTCTCCAGCCGGTTATGGCTGATGCCACCATTCCCGCAGCGGACGAACAGCATCGCCACATCGGTGATCTTCGCCAGCGCCATCGCATCGTGTCCCGCACCGGAAGCAAGGTCGTAGCGCGGCAAACCAGCACGCTCGATTGCCGCACCGAGTCGGTCCATCAACGCCGGCGCACACGGCGCGGCAGGCGCCGATACAATCTGCTCGATCTCCATTTCCACATGCCGGCGCCCGCAGATCGCCTCGATGCCGTCCAGGATATCCTTGACCGCCGCGTGGCGCACAGGGTCGTGCGCCGCACGGATGTCCAGCGACAGCTTGCAGTGGCCCGGAATCACATTCACCGATCCATTCGGCACCTGTAACTGGCCCACGGTGCCCACCAGCGAGACGGCGCCGCTGCAGCGCCGCTCCACCAGCAGGACGATTTCCGCCGCCGCCGCCGCCGCATCCTTGCGCATGTTCATGGGCGTGGTGCCCGCGTGGCTGGCCAGCCCGGTCAGGTCGACCAGGTAGCGCGAGCTGCCGGCGATCGCCGTCACCACACCCACCGCCAGGCCGCGCTCCAGCAACACCGGGCCCTGTTCGATATGCACTTCGACGAACCCCAGCAAATCGGCCGGATTGCGCGCGATGCCGGCAATCGCCTCTGGATGGTGGCCGGCGGCTGTCAGCGCCTCCAGCATGGTCACGCCGGCGCCATCGACCTGTTCCAGCAATGCCATCTCGAACTGGCCGATCACCGCGTTACTACCCAGGAAGGTGCTGCGAAAGCGCACGCCTTCTTCTTCCGCAAAGCCCACCACTTCAAGATGACAGGGCAGGCGCTCGCCGCGCTCGTGCAGGTGGCGCACCACCGCAATCGGCAGCAGGATGCCCAGGCGCCCGTCGTACTTGCCGCCATCGCGCACGGTGTCGTAGTGCGAGCCGGTCATCAGCGTCTTCGCGTCCGGGTCATGCGACAGGTAGCGTCCGACCACATTGCCGACGGCGTCGATATGCGTTTCCATGCCGGCCTCGCGCATCCACTCGGCCAGTTGCGCGGCGGTGCGCTGGTGCACGCTGGTCATGTACGAGCAAGTCAGGCCATCGTCCGCTTCGCTCCATGCGCCAATGGTTTCGGCCCACTGCATGATGGTGGGACCGAATGCGGGCGTGAGTTTGAGCAGGTCGTTGATGCGCAGTTCTGCGATGCGGTGAATCTGGCGCAGGCTCTCGGCCATTTCGTCGAGACGCTGGTTTTTCAGGCGCCGCGTGAAGGTCTCGATAATCGCGCTGCGCGTCAGGCCGTTGCCGTCCGGCCCCTTGACTGCGAGGATGAATGGAAAGCCGAAGCGGGCGTTGTAGTCGGCATTGAGCTTGTGCAGGGTCGCGTATTCTTCGGCGCTGCACAGGTTCAGGCCGGACTTGGCCTGTTCGTTGGTGGACTCCTGCGTCAGTTCACCGGCGATGGCGGCTTTGCCGGCCAGTTCCGGGTGGGCGCGGATCAGGCCAAGCTGTTCGTCGACGCTGGCCCTGGTTACCGCCGTTTGCAGTGCGTATCTGAGCGCGGCGACGGTCGCAAACGGCCGTGCGGCCGATGCGCGCTCGGGAATCCAAGGCGAGTGTTCATAGATGCCGCGCAGGGTGTCGATAAACGCCGCCGCGTCGCAGTTGTTCAAATCCGTTAATGTTGTCATGGGTTTTCCATCTTTGATTACCGATCATAAGCGCTGGCCGCCGTGCGCACATACGCCCAAGCTGATAAGCGCTATCGCTACTTCTGCACCAGCGCCTTGGCCGCCGCGCTGACCTGGTCGCGCAGCCATTTATGCTCGGGCGCCTGGTGCACGCGCTCGTGCCACAACTGGTAAAACCGCATCGGCGGGAATTTGACCGGCACCGTGAAGCTTTTCAGCGGCAGCGTCTTTTCGTAAAAGCGCATGAACTGGCGCCCGGTGGTCAGTACCAGGTCGGTCTGCGTCAGCATATACGGAATCAGGCCGAAATAGGCCGATTCCACCGCCACCTTGCGCTGCATGCCCTGGCGTTCGAGGAAGGCGTCGATCACGCCGTGGTAACCGGGCAGCATCTGCGATGGCGCCACGTGGGGCAGGGTGAGGTAGTCCTCGATCGTCATGGCGTCGCTGGCGGTGCGCTTGGCGTAGGGGCTGTCGGCGCGCATGGTGCAGATGATCGGGTCTTCGAACAGTTTGGAGATGTGCAGATGCGCGGGTGGCTCGTCCCAGTTGGCGATGACGAGGTCCATGTCGCCGTCCGACAGCATGCGGATGTAATCGACGCCGCCGCCAAGGCTGTGAATGACCACGCGGCTGTTGGGCGAGCCGCGCCGCAGGGCCGCCACCACGTTTGGCAGGAACTGGCTGTCGAGGTAATCCGGCGCGGCGATGTGGAAGGTGCGCGCTTCTTCCTGCGGCACGAAGGGCGACTTTTTGACGAACAGGCTCTCGGTTTCGTCGAGGATGCGCTTGGCGGGTTTGAGCAGGCTTTCGCCGTGCTGGGTCGGCACCATGCCGCGCGCGCCGCGCACCAGCAGCGGATCGCCCGTCAGTTCGCGCAGTTTGCGCAGCGAGGCCGAGATCGAGGGCTGCGGCTGATTGAGCTTGAGCGCCACGCGCGAGACGTTCTTTTCGACCAGCAGCAGATACAGAATGCGGATCAGGTGCAGGTCGAGGTGTTGGGGAAGGCTGGACATCGTTGTGTATATGAATTCGAATATGTGGAATATACGCGATATTTCATGTAATGACACTTGAATCGGTTTATCTTGGGTAAATTCGCGCTACTATCGCCGCAGCCCACGCAACAAGGAAACCCATGCAAGTGTACGGATACCTGCTCCCCTACGGCCTCGAATGGCTGAACCTCATTGTGCGCTGGCTGCACGTGATCACCGGTATCGCCTGGATCGGCGCCTCGTTCTACTTCGTCTGGCTGGACAACACCATCCGCCCGCCCGCGCCGGGGTCCGAACTCGAAAAAAAGGGCGTGTCCGGCGAATTGTGGGCGGTGCATGGCGGTGGCTTCTACAACCCGCAAAAATACCTGGTGGCGCCGGCCGAACTGCCCAGGGAGCTGCACTGGTTCAAGTGGGAAGCTTACTCCACCTGGCTGTCGGGCTTTGCGCTGCTGACCATCGTCTACTACTTCAACGCGCAGGCGATGATGGTCGATAAGGCCGTTGCCGACCTCAGTTCCTGGCAGGCGATCGGCGTCGGCATCGGCAGCCTGGTGGTCGGCTGGACGGTCTACGACCTGCTGTGCCGCTCCCCGCTCGGCAAGCGCGACCTGCCGTTCGGGATCGTGATGTTCCTGTTCCTGGTGGCCAGCGCGTATGTGCTGAACAAATACCTGAGCGGGCGCGCCGCCTACATCCATGTGGGAGCGATGATCGGCACCATGATGGTGGCCAATGTGCTCATGCTGATCATTCCGGGCCAGCGCAAGATGGTCGCGGCGATGACGGCGGGCCAGATGCCGGACCCGATCCATGGCATCAAGGCCAAGCAGCGCAGCGTGCATAACAACTACTTCACCTTGCCGGTCCTGTTCATCATGATCAGCAATCACTACGCCATGACCTACCGCCACGAGCACGCGTGGGCGGTGCTGGCCGGGATCATGGCGGCCGGTGTGTTGATCCGCCACTTCTTCAACCTGCGCCACCGCGGCCGCGTGGAGTGGCGCTATCCGGCAGCCGGGGTGGCGCTGCTGCTGGCGGTGGCGATTGCCATCGCGCCGAAAGCGCCGGCAGCCGCCGTTGCGGGCGTCGACCCGGCGGCGCAGTTCGCGCAGGTGCGGGCGATCGTGACGCAGCGCTGCGCGACATGCCACGCCGAGCGTCCGACCCAGCCCGGGTTTGCCAGCGCGCCGGCCGGCGTCATGCTGCACAGCGCGGATCTGATTGGCCAGAACGCAGCGAAGATTTACGAGCAGTCGGTGCAGCTGAAGGCTATGCCGATTGGGAACATGACCAATATGACCGATGCCGAACGCGCGCAGGTCGCCGCGTGGTTCGAAGCCGGCGCCAAGACAGGCTCTCAATAAGGATGACAATGAACGCACAGGAAAAACTGGTCGACTGGATCGACGCCCACTTCGACGAACAGGTCGCGTTTTTGCAGGAAGTGATCCGCATTCCGACCGACACGCCGCCGGGGAACAACGCGCCGCACGCGGATGCCGTGGCCACGATGATCGAAGCGCTGGGCTGGAGCGCCGAGAAGCATGCGGTGCCCGAGCAGGCGGTGCGCGACTACGGCATGGAGAGCATCACCAACCTGATCGTGCGCCGGCCGTATGCGGCGGGCGGGCCGACCATCGCGCTCAATGCGCATGGCGACGTGGTGCCGCCGGGCGATGGCTGGGTGCATCCGCCGTACGGCGCGGTGGTGGAAGACGGCTATATTTACGGGCGCGCGGCGGCGGTCTCGAAGAGCGATTTTTCGACGTATATTTTTGCGGTGCGCGCGCTGGAAGCACTGGGCGTGCCGCTCAAGGGCGGCCTTGAACTGCACTTTACGTATGACGAGGAATTCGGCGGTTTGCTGGGGCCGGGCTGGCTGCTTGAGCAAAAGCTGACCCGCCCGGACTTCGTCATCGCGGCGGGATTCAGCTACAACATCGTCACCGCGCATAACGCCTGCCTGCAACTGGAAGTGACCGTGCACGGCAAGTCCGGGCATGGCGCCATGCCGGAAACCGGGCACGATGCCTTGCAGGCGGCCACGCGCATTTTGAATGCGATTTACGGGCAGCTGCCGGAACTGAAAAAGATCAAGTCGAAGGTGGCGGGCATCGATTCGCCAACCATGCTGGTGGGCCGCATCGATGGCGGAACCAATACCAATGTGGTGCCGGGGAAGGTCGTGCTGAAAATGGACCGGCGCATGATTCCGGAAGAAGATCCGGTGGCGGTGGAGGCGCAGGTAAGGGCGCTGATCGAGGATGCCGTGCGCGATGAACCGGGAATTCGGGTCGAGATCAGGCGCTTGCTGCTGTCGCACGCGCTGCGGCCGTTGCCGGGGTCGGACAAGCTGGTGGCGAGCCTGCAGAAGAACGGCAGGCAGGTGATCGGCGAAGAGATTACGGCGCAGGGCACGCCGCTGTATGCGGATGCGCGCCTGTATGGCGAGCATGGGATTCCGGCGGTGCTGTATGGCGCGGGGCCAAGAACGGTGCCGGAGTCGAATGCGAAGAAGGCCGATGAACGCCTGGCGCTGGAGGATTTGCGCAAGGCGACCAAGGTGGTGGCGTTGACGTTGCTGGATTTTTTTGGGCGCTGACCTCCACCCGTCGTTCCCGCGGAGGCGGGAACCCAAGGTATGTTTGCTAAGCGACGATGCCTTGGGTTCCCGCCTCCGCGGGAACGACGGTTTCGCGGTTAACGGTCACCGATCCCTTTGATCGCAGCCTTACTTCAACGTCCGCTCAAACAACTGGTAAATCCGGCGATACTGGTCGTACCAGCTCTCCGGCTGCACGAACGCGTGCCGTTCCAGCGGATAGCTGGCCAGTTCCCAGTGATCCTTTTTCAGTTCGATCAGGCGCTGCGCGATGCGCACCGAATCCTGGTAAAACACGTTATCGTCCACCATCCCGTGCGAGATCAAGAGGTGCCCGCGCAGCTTGTCGGCGTATTCGATCGGCGACGACTTGCGGTACGCCTCCGGATCGAGATCCGGCGTATTGAGGATGTTGGCGGTGTACTCGTGGTTGTAGGTGGTCCAGTCGGTCACTGGCCGCAGTGCGGCGCCGGCCTTGAACATGTCCGGCTCGCGCATCAGCGCCATGAAGGTCATGAAGCCGCCATAGCTGCCGCCGTACACGCCCACGTTTTTCAGGTCGCCCTGGTGGTTCGCGGCCATCCAGTTCACGCCATCGACATAATCTTCCAGCTCCGGATAACCCATCTGGCGATAGATCGCGGTGCGCCATGCGCTGCCGTAGCCTTTCGACGCGCGGTAATCCAGATCGAGCACGATGTAGCCCTTCTCGACCAGCAGGTTATGGAACATCTGCTCGCGGAAGTACACCGGATAACGCTTGCTCACATTCTGCAGGTAGCCTGCGCCGTGCACGAACATCACGATCGGGTACTTCTTGCCCGGTTCCAGCGTGGCGGGGCGATACAGCTTGCCCCAGATCTGGCCCGCGCCTTTGGTCGATGGCACCGCCACGTACTGCGGTTCGATCCAGCTGCGCGCCTTGAACTCCGGCGAGCGTGTGTCGGTCAGCTTGCTTGGTGCGCCGCCGCCTGCCGCCACCGTTGCCAACTGGGTCGGCATGTAGCTCGAGGAAAAGTGCAGCAGCAGCTTGCGTTCGTCCGGCGACAGCGCAAACTGTTCAACGCCTTCGAGCGCCGTCACTTCGCGCAGTTTCGCGTCGGCGCCTGAGACCGCGCACACTTCATACGTGCCCGGATTCTTCGGGTTGCACATCATGTACGCCGTGGCGCCGTCGGCCGTCCACTGAATGCGGGTCGCTTCCCACTTGCCCTGCGTGAGCGCGCGCGTCCTGCCGTCGCTGGCGCGCGTGTACAGGTGCGCATAGCCGCTTTCTTCCGACAGGTACCAGAGGGTGCTGTTATCGGGCAGCCAGCCGAATTCGTTGTTGCCCGAGTTGACCCAGGCGTTGTCGGTGACGCGGTGGGCCGGCTTGAGCGTGGCGCCGGCCAGGTCGACGGTGGCGATCCAGCGGTCCTTGTTGTCTGCCGCGCGCAGCATCACGGCCACGCCGCTGCCGCTGCGGTTCCATTCGATCGAGGCGCCGTCGTCGTCCACGCGCACCACGCGGTTGCCTTTCAGCTCGGGCAGTTTTTGCGCCTTGCGCAGGTCCGCCAGCGGATCGACCGTGATGCCGGGCAGGGTGTCGAAGGACAGGTCGCGCATCTCGCGCGTGGCCAGGTTGAGCAGCTTGAGCGTGTGCGACACCGGTGTGTTGCGGCCCACGCGCGGACGCTGGTCGTCGAATTCTTCGTAGCCCGATTCGGTCACGTAGCGCGGCAGCTTGCCGATGCGGCCCTTGTCGGTCACCTTCGGCGCGGTGACCAGCAGCAGCCAGCGGCCGTCCGGCGACAGGGCGCTGCCGTCGATGACGACTTTGTCGCCCAGGTAGATCGGCGCCGGCGCGCGCGTGGCGTCCGCGCGGCGTTCCTGTTCGGCGCGGTCGCGGCCCGCGTCGCGGTCTTCTTTCTGGCGCTTGAGGGTCGAGATCAGGCGCAGTTGCAGGTCGCGCAGGTTGTCGGCGTCCGGCGCGGCGGCGGGATCTTTGGTGGCGCGCACGGCGGCCAGAGGCGAAATCAGGCGGTCGGCGCGGTTCCAGCCGAGCCACTCGTGGCCGACGCGGAACTGCACGCCGCGCCCGTCGGCGGCATACTGGGGCGCCGTGATGCCGTTGCTGCCGCGTGTGATCTGGGTCAGCGCGCCGCTTTTCAGGTCGCGCTCGAACAGGTCGCCGTTGCGCAGCATGAGCGAGCGCGTGCGCTCGCGGTTGTAGATCACCTTGTCGCTGTCGAGGTTCGCCAGTTCGGCGTCAGCGACCACGCGCGCTTTGCCGGGAGCGGCCTGGTAGATGTCGCGCAGCTGCGAACCGCTGCGTTTCTGTTTGTAGAATACCTGCTTGCCGTCCCAGCTCCACCAGGCGGTTTCCGCCGGCGTGCCGATCCAGTCGGGATGGGCCATCGCCTGATCGAGGCTGATGGGGTCGGCGGCGACGGCGGGGATCGCCCACAGCGCGGCCAGGAGGGGAAGGACAATTAGGCGCATGGTAAATACAGTTCAGTGGAAAATGAAAGGAAATGCGAGAAGTTGCAGGATCGCATTCTAGCGCAGGCGCGGCGGGCGTGGGCGGCTTCCGGCGGGCGCCGGGGCAGCGTTGCGCGTCTGGCTTATGCCTTGCGCCGCGCTTCGATCAGTTCGTAGATCAGCATCCCGCCCAACATCGCCGCCACGAAAACCAGTGCATCGCTGCCGCCGGTCGCGAGCGACGCCAGTGCCGGACCCGGGCAGTAGCCGGCCACGCCCCAACCGGCACCGAAAGTGAGCGCGCCGAGCAGCAGGCGCTTGTCGATCTTGCGCGCATCGGGCAGGTGCGGCGCGGCCGGGCGCCGGGCCGCGATGCGAAATCCGATCGCCGCCACGGGAATGGCGCCGGCCATCACAAACGCCAGCGCGGGATTGAAGTTGCCGGCCAGGTCCAGAAAGCCGATCACCTTGGCCGGATCGGTCATGCCCGACAGGATGAGGCCAAGGCCGAAGACGAGGCCGCTTGCGAAAGCTGCGATAAGGTGTTTCATGGATGCCTTAATTGAACAGGTGGCGCAGCACGAAGACCGTGGCGAAGCCGGCCAGCATGAAAGCGGCGGTCGCGGCCAGCGAGCGGGGCGACTTGCGGGCGATGCCGCACACGCCGTGTCCGCTGGTGCAGCCGGAGCCGTAGCGGGTGCCGAGCCCGACCAGCAAGCCGCCGACGATCAGGCTCGCCTTGCCGGCTTCGACGTGCACGGTGGGCAAGGGAGCGAACAAGACGAACGCCAATGGCGAGATGAGCAATCCAAGAAGAAAGGCGATGCGCCAGCCGAGTTCGCTACGCACCGGACGCAACAAGCCGCCGAGGATGCCGCTGATGCCGGCGATGCGGCCATTTAGCAATAGGAACATGGCCGCTGCCAGGCCGATCAGGGCGCCGCCCGCCAGTGCGCGGACAAAGTCAGGGTTGAGCGATGGCATCATCTTGCTTCTCCGGGGTGGGCGAACAGAACTGTTGGTACAGCACGTCCATGACGGCTTTGGCCTGCTCGCTGCTGAGCGAGTAGAAGATTTGCTTGCCTTCACGCCGGGTGCTGACCAGTTGCTCGTTGCGCAACACTGTGAGTTGTTGCGACAGGGTCGGCTGGCGGATACCGGTCAATTGTTCGAGTTCGCCAACATTGCGCTCCTGATGAGACAGCTGGCAAAGGAGGAACAGTCGGTCGCGGTTGACCAGCACTTTCAGCAGCGCGCAGGCCTTGTCGGCACCGGCGGCAAAGCGGTCGAGATCAAGTGGGTGTTCGGGCATGGGGAGGTACGGCAATCATTATCAATCCGAATAATATATCACAAGATAGAATATGGTTGTGTGAATTGTTCTGGGGGCGATTGCTGAGGCCGTGCCTTTCCTGGCCGGGTCCGAATGTCAGACCTGACACCGATGGGGGATGATGCGCTAGTGCTGAGCACGTGTCCGAATGTCAGACCTGACACCGGAGGGGACACCGGAGGGAGGATGGCGGACCTGGCATTGAGGGGGAATGCCAGGCCCGACATCGGAGGGCTTTGTGCGCTGCAGCGGTGGCAGCGCGGTCATGCGTCCGGCCACGAGCGCGGCCGGTGAGGAATCAAGCGTCTTGCTGGTCCTGCTCCGGCTCGGGGCCGTCGCGGAAGAAAATGGCAATGCGGACGGCCAGGGCGATCGCCGCCAGGGCGCCAGGGAGATATTCGATGACTTCCATGTTCAACCCCGCGATGCCAGGTTGCGCAGCTCGGCAGCCAGGCTTGGATGCATGTTCTGATAGGCATTCGCCATCACGATCAGCTTGCGGTGGCTGCGCATGCGCGCACGCTCGTTCTGGGTCGGCTTGACCGCTACTTCCTGCGCGATGAACTGGCGCTCTTGCGCAGCGAACAGCGCAGCGGCAAAGGCACGTGCCGCATTGCTGACATCGGTCAGGTAATGGCGGAAGCCCTGGTTCGTCGGTTGGGTGTAGGTGGCGCTGCTCATTTGGAACTCTCCTGGATTAAACTGTGTGTTGTTGCAGTGCAGTATAAGAGAGTCGCAGCTATAAAGAAAATTTTGATTTATGATGCCCCATATCACCATCGTCAATATCAATCTATTTCTTGGCTATATGCATTATTCGCGCCAGTGATGTTACTGGGCAATATGAAATGTTCGAATATTAAGATGATGAAAGCGATCAAGCGCCTTGCGAGAGTAACCGATGACCAGACTGAAAACCTTTCACCATGTCGCCGCGGGATTGTTACAGTCCTTCGTCAGCCGCAACAACGACGTCGGCGGTTTCTGGGCGTTCGGCGTGCTGTATGGCGAAGCCAGTGCGCCGGATTTTTCCTTCAAGTTGAGCCTGCTCGACGGCGGCGCCGCACCTTCCACCCCCGCCTCGGCAATCGTCGCCAGCACCTATGCGGCGTTTTTGCAGCGCGCCTTGCAAGCCAAAGGCATCGGGCTCGATGAAATTGAGGAAGCAAGGGTGGATGTCCAGTTCAATACCGCATTGCGGGATCGGCCCATCAATAGGGATTATCAGGGCGACCCGTTCGTCTGCACCGTCACGCTGCGCTCCGTGCAGGGCAAAGAGGCCGTCAGGACGGCGGTCGGGCGCTGCGTGCGCACCCCGTGGGGCCGGTTTTCAGGGCGCGTCGGTCATTGACGCAGCTGGGATGGCGATGCGGTCAACGGCGGCCACCAGGCGGGTTCTCGCTCGCAGCGATCAGTTTCTTGATATTGACATCGCCCCGCGCTGCCAGCGTCGGCAGCGCTTTCGCCGCTTCTGCGCTGACCGGTTCTTCTTTTTCGTAAATATCGACCGCTTTCATGAAATTTGGCGGTGTGTCGAACGCGTATCCGACCGTGCCTTCCGCGCCGTGTTCGGCCACCAGGCGGCCGGCGGCATCGTAGTCGAAGTTGACCGTGCTAGCCACGATGCCCAGCGCGGCGATGGCGTCGGTCTTGCGCGCCGCCGGCAGGCCGTTGATGAAGACGTTGCCGGAGCCGTCGGCGATCACCGGCGCCGGCGCGTGATTGCTGCAGGCGACCGTGCTGACGGTGGCATAGGCGGCGGCCAGGTTGTTGGTGAAGACGTTCATCGAGCCGCTGATGATGGTGCCGGCCGGGGAAGAGAACATCTTGCCGATGCCCTCCCCGAGCGCGAGTATGCCGCTCGCGCCGAGGCCGGCGGCCATGCCGGCCAGCAGGGCCACGCCGAAGCCGCAGGTGAAGGTGGCAAAGGCGACGGCGGCGATGAGCGCGATCCCGATCACGGCGCCGACCAGGAAACCGGTCAGTGCGCTGTGTGGGCGATCGGGTCGGTGACGCGGGCGGCTTCAAGCATGGTGGACCTTGCGTTGGGCGTTACGGGGCGCTGGCGGCGGCGGGCGGCGCAAAACTGTCCAGCCAGGTGCGCCAGAGCGTCTCGAATTCCTGGTCGAACGGGCGCGCGCTGGCGGCCGAAAAGATCAGCGCGCGCCGCGGGCCGATCAGGAATGCGGCCTGGCGCTGGCGGATGGTCTGGGCGCCGTTCTTGTACTGGGCTTCGATCCGTTCGCCTTGCATGGCCGGGTCGTGCAGGCCAAGGCGTTCGGGCGCGCGCGCCAGCAGCTTGTGGCTGGCCAGGCGCGCCTTGAGCAGGGCGATCTGGCGCTCGACATAGGCGGGCAGGTCTTCGCCCTCGGCCAGCCAGTCGCGCGCGATGCTCAGGTTGGGCTGGGTCTGCAGGTTGGCCGGGATGAAGATGTTACTGCTGCGGTCTTCATAGCCGGCGGGCAGGCCGATGCTGCCTTCGTGGATGCCGATCCTGGCGCTGCTGCTCGCTGCTGTGGTGTCGCTCATGCGCTGCTTTCCGTAATGTGAAGTTCAAAAAGTATTTGGCGATGGGAGGTGGCGGGTTGTGGGTGCCGGCGCTATTTTGCGGAGTAGCGCGCCGCCGTGGGGTTGCCGGCGCAGCGCGGCGCGCGTTGGCCGGTGCAGCGTTCCAGCATCTCGATCATGGCGGGCAGGGCGCGCCGGCGCGCGATGGCCAGCGCGTTCTCGCCGCGCGCGTTGCGAAGAAACGGATCGGCGCCCTGGTCGACCAGGAAGGCGGCCAGTTCGCGCTTGCCGGCCTCGACGGCCAGCATCAGCGCGGTGCTGGCCTGCGGGCCGGGCGCATCGATCGCCGCGCCCAGTTTGAGCATGCTGTCGGCCAGCGCGGCCTGCGCGCCCGGGTCCACGCCGTGGGCGCTGTTGGCCAGCTGGTGCAAGCCGGTGTTGCCGTAGTCGTCGCGCAGGCGCGTATCGGCGCCGCGTTCGAGCAGGGCGGCGGCGGCGCGCCACTGGCCGGCGGCGAGGGCCGCGTGCAGCGCCGTGCCGCCTTGTTGCGCATCGAGCGGCGCATCGACGACGGCGCCGGCCTGGTGCAGCATGTGCAGCGCGTCGGCGTCGCCGGCGGCGGCGGATATGATCATTGGCGTGCGCCCGCCGTGGCAGGCATTTGGATTGTCGCCGGCGGCCAGCACTTTTTTCAGCGCGGCGTGACGGTCCTTGCCGAGGGCGGCGAAGATGCGCGGGGCTTTGGCGGCATCGGCATCGGCACAGCGCTGGCGCGCGGAAGGCTGGTCCGGCAAGGGCGCGGCCGGCGCCAGCGCTGCGGCCAGCAGGCAGGCGGCCAGCAACGCCAGGCGCGTGCCGCAGCCGATCGGGCGGCGCGGCCTGGTGTGCGTTTCAGGTGAGTCCTTGCAATTGCCCATGCTGGAAGATCCATCGAGTGTGGCTGCAATATATAAAAAGCAAGATAGATTCTATCAAACCATTTCACCCAAGACAATTTGTATCGGAACACGGGTCGGTAGCCGCCTACCGCTTAGGTTTGCAATGATCATTGTGTTAAGATCAACTTTTTAAACATCAGTCAAAGAGCCGATCATGTCCGCACAGCGCATCTCGCTGCCACTGTCGTCGACCTCGACCATCTTGTATCCAAGGAGCGCGGCGCATGGGGGCTGACGATAGCGCGTTGCAGCTTTATCTGGAACGCTGCAAGGCCACGGCCGCCGGGTATATCGAGCGCGCGACCCGCTTTAACGTGACCGACCTGGCGGTGCTCGACGCGCGCCCTGTCATGCATCAATTCTCGATCACGATCCGGCATGTGCTGGAGGTGGCTTCCGAGGGAACCGATTACCACGGTGTCCACCATCCGGGCCAGGGCGATTTCGGCACGGCCGATTGGAAGTGGTACCTGGAGGAAGTCGGATTGCAGGCGCACGCGGAACTGGACCGTCCCGAGACGATGGATAGCCTGGTGCATTCGGTCAGGAACCAGGCGTACGCTGCGATCTCCGTCAAAACCTGTATTCGCACCCACCCGCGGCGCCTGTTCCATACGTATACCTGCAATGGCTGCAATGGCCGGGGCAGGGTATGCTGCGACCGGTGCTCCGGCTCGGGCCAGGTCACCTGCGGCGGCTGCTCGGGTTCCGGAAGAGTCAGCTGCTCGAGCTGCGGCGGTTCCGGCACTGTCGTCCAGCATAGAACCGTGACCGATTACAACGGCCATAGCCGCTCCGAGACGCAGCATCGCTCGTGCGGTTCCTGTTCGGGCGGCAGGGTCACGTGCTTCCACTGCGGCGGGTCGGGGCAGAACCAGTGCGGCAACTGCGGTGGTTCGGGCGAGGTGACCTGCAGCGGCTGTTCCGGGCATGGCTACCTGACCAAAATCACGTCGACGGCGACTTATACCATTCCGAGTTTCGCGGGCCGCTATCCCGAAGGCACGCCGGAGCATGTGCATGCGGCCCTGTGCAAAGTCGGATTTGCCAGCCTGGCCAGTCACGGCGATATCACGCTTGAAAAGGTGGATGTGTTCCGCGAAAAGTCGGCGGTGGAGTTTGTGTATCAATGCACGATGCCATTTTGCGAGCTGTCGATCGACGTGCGGGGCGTGACATCGAAGTGGGTGATGTTCGGCACGGATCCGCAGATATTCGACGCCGGCGGGGTGCTGGAAGCATTACTGGAAAGCGATTTCAAAGCCCTCGCGGACGTGAGCACCGGAAGCGCGCGCTGGTCGCCCTGGTTTTATCGTTCGGCGAGCAAGGCGATCGCGCCGTTCATGGAGTCCGAGGTGAACCAGATGGTGCTCGATGCGACGACTGAAGGGCTCGCTCCCAATGCGATTGTGGAACGCCTCAGCCGCTCGGTCTCGGAAACGTATGTGCAGGAGACGTTGAAAAACCTCAAGACAACGGTCTCGGTCGCGCTGAACTGGTCGCGTTTGCGCTGCCTGATTGTGTTTATCATCCTGTCGATACCGTTTTCGTTTGCGGCGATTGCGTATATCGAGCGCGACAAGCGCATCGACCTCTTGTCCGCCGATACGCACCGTTTGATTTACCCGCCGGGCAACGCCGACATTGTGTGGGAAATGGGGCTGATGACGATTCCGTTCACGCTGCTCGGATGGTTCGTTGCGAAGTGGCTCAGCACGCGCTGGCTGAAAAAGGCCGGCGGCGAAAGGACGGTCTTGTGGGCGCAGCGCCAGGGACTGTTGATGGGCAAGTGGACGGCGCTGGCGATCATGGTGACCGCGGTCGGCAGCACCGGGGCGTTCTTCAAGCGCTGGCCGATGTGGATCGATCATCAGGGCAAGGGCTACGGCATGATTCCCTTGTATGAACCGAGAATCCCGGTGGAAGCGCAGAAAGCGGCCGAGGAAATGGAAAAAATGCGGCGCGAGGGTAGAAAGTTCGAATCGGTGGTCGAGATCGAAAAGAAGCGGCGCGAGCGTAACAAATTGGCGCCCGCGAAAAACGCGCCGGCCGGGAACGCCGAGAAACCGTAGTGTGCCGCGCATGGGGTTCAGGACCATGAACCCATATCGGCTTGCGGGTAAAGCCGGTATTGCTGCTTGCCGTGGGCGGCGCGCATGACGGAAGCGGACATTTATCGGCGCGGGTAGATCTGGTGGACCTTCCCGTTCGATACTTCCGTGATTGAGACCCGGTCGCCGTCGTGCTTCACGATGAAGTTTCTCTCGATGTAGATTTGGTACCACAGACGCATATTCACCGCACTGACGCGCGCGTCGTCGTAGTGGAAATCCGTTTCGAGGTAGTCGCCCTGGGCGTGCAGCGTCCAGGTTTTTTGAATGCGCCCGTCCCGCATCGAGCCGTAAGTCACTCTTTGCAAGGTCGCATTCCCTGCATGGCCGCAGACGCTGCCGAAGCGGACTTCGCAGGCGCCCTGGCCGTCGTATGTGGTGACCTCGTCAGCATGCATCCACAGGCCGTCGTCCATCAACGCCGAATACCACGTCATCGATACGACACGCGCCTGCTGGTCGAACAGGTACCTGAACCGATTCTTTCCGGGACCGCTGGCTCTTTTCAGAAACGGGGAGGGCGTGTCGCCGCGCAGTTCATTATCGTAGGGCTCCAGGGTCAGCGGCGGCAGTCCCGTGCCCCATTTTTCGGAAACGCCGCTGGACTCCGCCTGGCTGAGCAGCCGCGCGTCAGCATGTTCATGTTCCTCGAAAATCGCTGCCAGTTGTTCTCTGTTCATATCGTCGCAAGACATCGGCCCGGTTGTCGTTTTTCCGCTTGCAGCCTTCGCGCCCCCGTTTTATCGCATGAAAGTGGCTTTTCAAGATAATGGATCGCCGCGGCGATGATCTCGTTGGTGGATGCGGTTCAGTTGCCGCGCCGAGCCGATCGCAGATGCGGCGATAGGCATTGATCATCGGAGCCGCATCGTCTGGAACGCTGCTGGTGTCGCTCATCGGAAAGCCTTGATGTGATCAATAAGCTAACAGTATAGTCGATCTGTTTCGGGGCTATTTGCTGGGGCGTAGTTGAAGCAGGTAGACATCGTTTTCGCGCAGCGGCAGGGTGAGGGCAAAGCGGCCGTCGGCGCCCACCCGCACTGTTTTTCGCTCGTCCGGCTTGCCGCTTGCCAGCGATTTCAGGGCGCCGGCCTGGCTTTTCGCCAATTGCTTCGGCGACCCCATGTCAATGTAGGCGGTAAAGGCATCGTTGCGCCGGTAGCCGATCGTGGAGATGTCCACCGTGTAGCTGCCGCGTTTCAGTCCGCGCAGCCGGATATCGACCGTGCCCTTGTCCTTCGGCGGCAGGTCCTTGATGAAGTACTGCTGGTTGTTCACCGCGTCCGGCAGGGTGTGCGTGTAATCCCACAGCAGCAGCTGGACCTTACCCTGTCGATCGGTGCCGGCGAAGGACTGGCGGTCGCTGTTTTTCAGCGCCGCCGGCGAGAGCTGGTTAAGGAACTGAGTGACTGTTCAGCGACTAAGCAATTAGTGGGATAGGGTTGCCGGCAAAGGCGCGTTGTAGTACAGCGAGCATGCTGTGGCCTTGTTTGCGCAGTGTGTCGAGACAGGAGCGGATGACGCAGAAGTGC
>NZ_WHJH01000050.1 GCF_011682145.1 Massilia mucilaginosa | reverse complement strand
GCCGCTTTACCCTGCCCCGTTCAATTGGGTAGGGCGCCTATTGCCCACAATAGGATAATTCGAACCGAGCGGCGTCGAGAGCGACAATTCGGAATTGCGGATGACGTTTATGAAACATCCAGGCTAGTGTCCCGAGTCAGAAATTCGTCGAATAAATATGGCGATAATCGCGCCGATACCGCGTCACAAATGCTCGCCAGGCATTTGCCTGTCTGCGCTTTGTTCCTTGTCTCGGTGCGATTTCGCCATATTTAATCATCAACGAATTCCAACTCGGGACACTAGTGTGGTTGTTTTGCACGGTTCTCGGCGTTGTCATAAAAATATCTTGAGGGATCGCGTGGTTTTCAGCTAGAGTTTCAAGCCGGAAATTTCCGCCTTTACCCACACCGAGGTCTGACATGTATCGAACGCTGAGCGCTTGCGCGCACAAACTCCCCGTGCTATCCGGCGCCGCCGCCATGTTGCTGGCGCTGGCGGCGCTGCCGTCCGGCGCAGCGGCGGCCGACCTGGCCTTGTCCGCCTGCGCGGCGCAAGTCTATCCGGCCGAGGCCCTGCGCTACCGCATGGAGGGCGTAAGCCGGGTCCAGCTGGTACCGGGCAAGAAGGTGCGCGTGGCCGGCGTGGTTGGCGAGAGCGGCTACGCGGTGCTCGACAGCGCCTCGGTGGCGCTGGCGACCACGTGCACGGTCCCGGCCACCAGTCCCGACGGCACGCCGTGGGTGCTCAGCGTGCCGTGGAAGCTGCCCGCCGAAAAGGGCGCGTACACGCCGGCGCGGCTGGCTGTCGAGTTTTGCTCGCGCAGCAATAAACTGATCCGGTTTCCCGAGCTGGACGGGCTGGCGCCGAACATGACCGTGCGCGTGCTGGTGGGCGCCGACGGTGCGCCGTCCGCGCCGAAAATTGAACTGTCGAGCGGCGAGCCGCTGGCCGACCAGCAGGCGCTCGAGATGGTTGCGCAATGCCGGTTCGGACGCGCCACGCTCGACGGCGTGGCGGTGCCTGGCGCGGTACTGGTGCCGCTGGCCTTCGACAGTGCCGGCGTGAGCGAGGACAAACTGCGCGCGCTGTACACCTTGCAGACCGATCCGAAGCTGGGGCCGAAGGATTACAAGCTGGCCCAGCTCGATTTCACTACGCAAACCCAGGCGCTGCGGGCAATCGGCGAGCTCAATGGCGGCGCCAAATTCGCCGACTTGATACGCCTGCGTACCAAGCTGCCGGAAGTAATCAAGCGCGCCGGCCAGCTCGGCTGGATGCGGGTGGCGGAGATGGAGAAGGGGATTGCCGAGGCCATCGAGGCGCAGGGCGAGCCCGGCTTGCTGCAGCAGCCCGTGCAGGCGAAGAACGGCCGCTGGCATGTGATCGACATCGAAGAAACGCGCCCGGTCGCAACGGCGAGCTACGAGAAGGTCAAGGCCAGTCTCAAGCGCAAGCTGATCGAGGAACGCGAGGTCGTAGTGCAGCAGCCGCCGCCGATGGCGAAATGATGGCGGCCGAAGGGGCGCTCAGTGCGCCCCTTCGGCCCAGCGCTTACGGCAGCGTTTTCAGGGTCGCCTTGACCGGCGCCGAGAAGTTATAGCCGTCGTAGCGGTCCCAATTGATCGACCAGGTCATCACGCCGCGGAAATCCGGATAGGCCTTGAGCGGCTTGATGGTGCCGCAGTTGAGCAGGCGGGTCAGGCAGTTGAGCGCGTTGTTGACATCGGTCGTGGTGGTAAAGCCCGAACCGGCCGAACTGCGGCCGGACGGCACGCCGAAGCCCACCTGGTCCGGACGCAAGCCGGCAAAAGTATTGCCGCCGTAGGTAAAGCCTTCGATCAGCATCCGGGCGGTGGCCACCAGCTGGTCGGTCGAGCCGGCCTTGATCGGGCCGGTCGCGTACGGCGTATAGATGTCGCCGTTGTTGTAGTACTGCGGATGGAGCACCGTCAGTTCATTGCGCAAGGCGTTGATGATCGGGATGTACGCGCCCCAGATCGAACCGTAGCTGGTAAAGCCACCTTCCACATATACCCATTCCGGCGCCATCGACAGGTAGAAGCCCGAGCCGACCTTGGCTTTCAGGTTCTTGACCGCGATCGGCAGGTAGGTCTGGATCGCCGCGCCCTGGGAGACGCCGTTTTCCAGGTCGATGTCGATGCCGTCGAAGCCGTATTTGACGATGATCGCGTGCAGCGAATTGGTGAAATTGGCCGCTTCGGCGGTCGAACCGACCGAGACGGAACCGTTCTGCCCGCCCAGCGAGAGGATGACCTTTTTGCCCTGGGCTTGCTTGGCTTTGATGTCCGCGATGAACTGCGCTTCGCTGCCGGCGCTCGGGTCGACCGTGAAGCTGACGTTGCCGCCGCCGGCGTTATCGGCAAAGGACACCACGATCACGTCCCAGTCGTTGCTGACCTGGCTGATCGGGAAGGTATTGCCGCTCGGGTTGGCGAAATTGTGCCAGTAGCCGACCAGGGCGTGTTTCGCCAGGCCGGTTGGCGTGGGCGTCGGGGTCGGTGTCGGGGTTGGCGTCGGAGTTGGTGTGGGCGTTGGAGTCGGCGTTGGCGTCGGCGTTGGCGTTGCGCAGCTTCCGCCGGCGCCCCACAGCGTTGGCGAATCCTTCGGATTCCAGTTGGTGCCGACGTAGGCGGTGTGCGTCACCAGCGCCTTGTACGACACGCCAAGATAGCTGACGACTTGTCCGGCGGTGTACGAATTGCCTTCTGCCCACAATGCGCATGCGGCCGGGGTCGGCACCGGCGTGGGTGTCGGGGTTGGTGTTGGCACCGGAGTCGGCGTCGGCGTTGGTGTCGGCGTCGGTGTCGGTGTCGGATCGGCACCACATGAGCCGCTCACGGTCCATGGCTTGCCGGTCCCGCCGGCGCCGTGATTGGTTGACGGATTGGTTCCCTGGGTCCAGTACGCCGCCGTGTAATTGACGCCAGCGAGACTGGCCGATTTGCCGCCTTCATACACGGTTGCGCTGTTCCATTCAGCAAAGCAAACGGACGTTGCCGCCAGCATTTTGCTCTGGGATGACTGCGTGCCGCTGGACTGGCTGGTGCCAGCGCCGCCACATGCCGCGAGCGAACCGCCCAGCAGGCTGACGATGATGCTATGGATGAGTGTCTTGTTCAATTTGGAACTCCTTGTCGAGATGTCGTGCGGCTTAACGATGTTTTATGTGCAATAAAAAGATACCAATATAACACCAGTAATCGGAGGTATGCATACCAAATTGAAAATTATTAATACCAACTTATTACCTCTGGCAAGAGTCGATGCCGAGGGTTATCGCTTGGTGTTGAAATGGGAGATGACTAGCTGACGCACCGGTGCGGGGAGCGCAGCGCTGATGGCGGAGCTTGGGAGGATGTGGTGTGTCGCGCCGGAACCGGCGCTGACGGCCGGTTCCGGATACGCTGGCGCGTACTTGACTTACTTGATGACGGCGATACGCGTGCGCTTGCCGCCTTTGAAGGTGTACAAGGTCAGTTTGCCGTCCTTGACGTCGCCGCGCGCATCGAAGGCGACGGTGCCGGTGATGCCCTGGTAGCTGTTCTTGGCCAGCACCGGCAGGTACACGGCCGGGTCCGACGAGCCGGCCTTCTGCATGGCCGCCACCATGGCCAGCATGGCGTCGTAGGCGTACGGCGCGTAGGTCATCACATCGACGCCGAAACGTTTGCGGTAGGCCGCGCGGAAATCGTCCAGGCCTTTTTGCTGCTGCGGCTCGACCCCGCCCGCTTCGGCGCAGATGACCTGGCCGTCGGCCATGCCTTCGCCGGCCAGCCTCGGCACCGAATCGGAACACATGCCGTCGCCGCCCATGAAGCGCACCGGCATGCCGAGCTGCTTCATCTGGCGCAGCATCGGCCCCGCCACGGCATCCATGCCGCCGAAGAAAATCAGGTCGGGCTTGCTGGCCTTGAACGCGGTGAGGATGGCGTTGAAGTCGGTGGCCTTGTCGGTCGTGAATTGCTGTGCCACGATGCGCGCGCCGCTGGCGGCACCGGACTTTTTGACGTTCTTGACGAACTCGTCCGCCAAGCCCTTGCCGTAGGCGGTGCGGTCGTCGATGACGGCAATCTGCCTGGCCTTGCCGTCCTGTACCGCGTAGCGGGCGAGGGCGGCGCCCAGCTGCTCGTCGTTGGCGATATTTCGAAACGCCGTGTTGAAACCCTGGCGCGTATATTTGGGGTTGCTGGCCGCCGGCGAAATCTGCGGGATGCCGGCATCGTAGTAGATCTTCGAGGCGGGGATGGTGGTGCCCGAGTTCTGGTGCCCGATCACGCCGCGCACCTTGGCATCGACCAGTTTTTGCGCCACGGACGTGCCTTGCTTGGGGTCGCCGCCGTCGTCTTCGGCCAGCAACTCGACGCGGTAGCGTTTGCCGGCAATCGTCACGCCCTTGGCATTCAACTCGTCGACCGCCATGCGCGCGCCGTTTTCATTGTCCTTGCCCAGATGGGCGATGGCGCCCGAGACGGCCGCCACGTGGCCGATCCGGATCACCTCCTGCGCCTGCGCCGCGCCGCCATGCACGCAAGCGAGCACGGCCGCCTGGAGAACCAATCTTGTACTGAACCGCATAACTTTCCTTATTGTTGACGCGGCCCGAGCGCCGCAGATCGGGCAGCATACCATGTAGGAAAGTTACGCGCGCCTGTGGATGTCCACACCCTCAGTCGCGGCTGCCGATCTCGATGCCGCGGCGGCGCAGGCGGTACAGCACCCCCAGGCCGGCCATCGCCAGCACGGCGCCGATCAGGGTCAGCAGCTCGCTGCCGCCGCGCGTGACGACGGGGGCGGCGTTCGAGGCCATGGTGGCGGCGGTCATGCTGCGGTCGTAGGTGGCGCCGATGACCAGCTCGCGGTCGTTGATGGCGTTAGTCAGGTGCAAACCCTGGCCGCCGCGGTGCAAGGTCATCTTGTTGTCGCGCCACACGAAAGACATGCGCTCGGTGCCCACCACCACCGTCCCGACCACGTGGCCGGCGTTGTTGATGTCGGTCGCGAAGCTGTTGTAATTGCCGATCAGCGCGCCCAGGTCGACCATGCGCTTGCCGTCGTGGACGAAGGCGCGCCAGCGGCGGTCGGCGGTTTCGGAGGCGCCGACGACCACGCCTGCGTCGTTGATCCCCATCGCCGAACTCTGGCGTCCACCCAGGGTGCCCAGGTCGACCATGCCGTTCTCGGGCGTGTACAGGAAAGCGTGGCGCAAGCCCTGCTCGTTGGCGGCGGTGCCGGCCACGTGGCGGTGCTTGTTGACGGCGCTGGCGTAGCTGATGTTGCCGCCCAAGGTGCCGAGATCCCGCAACTGCCCGGCGCCATCGTCGATGAAGGCGTGCCAGTCGCCGCCGGGAATGTCGGCAAACCCGACCGCGACGCCATCCTGATTCAGGGCCATGCCGTAACTGCTGGGGCCGCCCAAGGTGCCGATCACGCGCATGCCGCTGTCGCGATGGAACAGGAAGGCGTTCCAGGTGCCGTCCTTGTTGCGCACCGATCCGATGATCTGGCCGCGCTCATTGATGCCGCGCGCGTCGCTGTGCTTGCCGCCGCGCGCGCCGAGGTCGGTGATCTTGCCTTTCTCGAACAAGACCCCGCGCGTGTTGCCGTCGCCATCCTCCAGTACGGCGGCAACCTGTCCGGCGGCGTTCATGTCGTAAGCGATGGTCGATTCGCCCGGCAGCGCGGCGATGCCGAGCGAATGGGGCCGGGCGCTGGCTTCGCCTCCCAGCAGGATCAGGACGGCGAGGCAGGCTGGGAGGGCAGGGCGCATGCGGGATTCCTTTGTCGGTGATGGGCGGCGGAACGTTGTCCGTTGCAAAACGGTCAACGATAAATATACGCCATCATTGCGCAAATGAGGAAAAATTTTTGCTATTTAGTGGTAAATATTTTGCGATCCATTGACGGATGAGCGGCCTCCCGCTGCCGTTGCCCTCTGCTTGGTCGGTTCGCTAGCGGTGCAGCATGGGATGGTTGGCGCTACGCCCGAATCGGTCCCTATCAGAAGAGTTCTTTAACAAATCCCGCGATTGCAGGAAGGAGTTGGGCGAAGAAAACGGGCCTGTGACCCACAGGACGGTTGCGATTCGCCCCTCATTAACAATTTTGTACATTTCGGACCGAATAGAGTGGACCGCCGCATCGATTTTCGCGATGGTCTCGGTTCGTAGTTCCTTGATCTGGGCCGAATGTTCGGACTGCAGTTTGACGATCTGGGCCGACAGTTCGGACTGCACTTTGGCGATCTGGGCCGACAGTTCGAAACGCAGCTCCGCCACATCTCCCTTGGTCGCGCCGTTGGCCTTGATGACGGCGACATCGATCTTGATGGCGGCGACGTCGGCTTCCAGTCGCGCGACACGGGATTCCATGTTTCCATGACCATTCTGTTCGTCGCTCATGTTCATTACATTTCCGGGGGAATTCTTATGATCCGAGTGTTGCTATTGCTTGTTTGATGACGTGCTAGAACAAACTCCTGGATGCGCTAATAACGTCGGGAATAAGCTGGGAGACAAACACTACGGCGGTAAGCCACATGATGATTGATGATTTCATCTCGGAAACGTCTCCTTTCGTGGCGCAAGTGCTCTTCACTACTTCGACGTCCAGCTTCATCACGGCAACATCGGTTCTCAACACAGCGACATCGGTTTTCATCACGGACACGTCAAGCATCATGGATGCGACATTTGCCTCAAGATTCGCAACGCGTTTTTCCATCCCGTCCTGGCTATGTGATTCGTCGCTCATGTTCTGTTTCCTTTCTGTCGATTCAAGACAGTTTTCCTTACCGGGATAAGACGTCTTTCATGGCCCCAAGTTCCCCCGACAGGCATCCCCAATGATGCAGAACAAAAAACCCGCACGCGGCGGGTTTTTGTCTATCTGCACGGTGGCATGCCGGCGAAACGCCGTGTTCTTAGAACGCGTAACGCGCCGTCACCTGCACCGAGCGCGGCGCCCCTGGCAGGTTCAGGTTGCCGTTGCTGCCGTGCCCGGCAACGGTGTACTGGCGGTCGGCCAAATTCATGGCATTGACCTGGAGATCGACCTTGCCCTGGCGATAGTACGCCATGGCATCAAATGTCGCGTAACCGGGCAGCGCCACCGTATTGCCCGGATTGGCAAAGCGCTGGCCCACCGCATTCGCCCCGGCACCCACGCCAAAGCCATTGCCCAGCGACTTGGTCAGCCACACATTGGCGCTGTGAACCGGCGTCAGCGTCGGGCGCTTGCCCTGCACCGGCTGCCCCGCATCGATGGCGACCGACGACACCGCCCGCGCATCCAGGTACGCATAGCCCGACCACAGCTGCCAGCCATCGCCCAGCTTGCCCGCGAAGGTCAGCTCGATGCCGTCGCTGCGCTGGGTGCCGATGGGAATGAGGCGGTTGGTGGTGGGATCGGTGGCCTTGATGTTGGTGCGTTCCAGGCGGAACAGCGACACCGAGGCGGTCGCATTGCCGTCGAACAGGTCGAACTTGGCGCCGACTTCCTTGTTGGTGGTTTCCTCCGGCGCGATCTGGGCGTTGTTGGCGGCCAGCGCGAACGATTCGCCCGACGGCTGGAACGACTTGCTGAAGGACGCGAAGTACGATTGCGTCTCGCCCGGCTGGTACACCAGGCCGGCGCGCGGGCTCCAGGCGCGGTCCACGCGCGACAGATTCGAGTGTCCGGCGCGCCGTTCGAGCGTGCTCTGCTCGAAGCGGTCGAAGCGCACCCCGGCCAGCGCTTTCCATTGCGCCGACAAGCTGGCCATGTCCTGCACGTACGCACTGGCAACCTTCATCACGCCCAGGTTGTCGGTCGACGGCGCCGCGCTGACCGTGAACGGCAGCCTTGGGGCGACCGGATTGAACAGATTGACCTTCGCGATATTGTTCTGGCTGCGGAACAACTGGTCCTTTTCCTGCTTGCCGATCTCGACACCGTACAGCAGCTGGTGGCGCATGCCGGCCAGGTTGACGACTTGCTTGAGCTCGGTCTGGTTGAAGTAGCCGGTCTCATCGCGCAGCACATTGCTGCGGTTGAGCGACGCCGTCAGCGCCTTTTCATCGACCGATCCGGCCAGCGTGTTGTTGCGGTCAAGCGTGTAATTGTAGTGACGGAAGGCGTTGCGCAAGGTCCACGTATCGTTGAAACGGTGGTCCAGGGTGAAACCGAAGGCTTTCACTTCGGCTTCGGAATAGTCGTTCTGCTTGGCGTTGGCCGCGCCGTAATAGGTGCCGGCTGGTACATCGACCGGCTTGCCGCGATACGCGGGCACGCCGAAATCGGTGACGCGCTTGTCGTTCAGGTATTCGGCCTGCAACAGCAGCTTGGTGGCATCGCCGATCTTGAGCGCGACCGACGGCGCGAATGCTTCGCGGTCGAGAAACTGCTGGTCGCGATAGCTGTCGGCGCGTTCGATGGCGCCGGTCACGCGCACCGCCACCGGGCTGGCGCCGTCGGCGCGGGCCACGTCGATGTCGGCGCGGCGCTGGTTCCAGCTGCCGGCCTGCAGGCTGACTTCACTCTTGTTGATGCCGGGCTTCTTGCTGATCCGGTTGATCAGCCCGCCGGACGAGCCGCGCCCGTACAGCACCGAGGCCGGTCCCTTGATGATTTCCACCTGCTCGATGTTGGACAGGTCGCGGAAGTACAGCGCATCGTCGCGCATGCCGTCGACAAACTGGTCGGCAATCGCGGTAAAGCCGCGGATGGTCACCTGGTCGCGCTGGCCGTCGCCGTGCGACAGGCCGATGCCCGGCACCGCCTTGAGCACGTCCTGCAGCGAGCGCGCGCCCTGGTCGCGCAGCACCGACAGCGGCACCACGTTGACCGTTTGCGGAATGTCGCGCAGCGGCGCGTCGATCTTGGTGGCGCTGGTGGCACTGGCCGGGTTGTAGCCGGGTTCCTGGTCGCGCGTGGCGGTAACGGTGATTTCTTTCAGTTCGGTCCGGGCCTGCGCGAAGGCGGGGCTGGACAGGTAGGGAAGTGCCAGCGCGATGATGACGGCCAGCCGTTTCTGTTGCATTGCCATGTTACGTCCTTGTTCTTGTGTTTTACTACGAATGATAATGATTCCCATTCATATTATTGCTGAGCGGCGTAAATATGGCAAATTTATGTGAAGCGCATAGGCTGGCGTCAGAACAGGGTCTGCTGCAAGGTCGTCAGGCTGTGAAAGTCGTCACCCAGGAAGGGCAGGATGGCGTCGGCGATCGGTTGCAGCTGGCGCGTGACGTAGTGGTCGTAGTCGATGCGCGAACGCTGCGTTTCCAGCGGTTCGGGGCCGGCCAGGGTCATCACGTAGCGGATCCAGCCGCCGCGCTGGTATTGCAGCGGGCGCCCGTGCAGGCGGTTGAAGTCGTCGGCCAGGCGCGCCGCGCGCACCGGCGGCGGGGCGGCGCCCTGGTACTCGGCCAGTGGACGGCGGATGCGCTTGCGGTACACCAGCAGGTCGTCGAACTCGCCGCGCACGGTGCTCTCGACGTACTCGCGCACGTAGTCGCGGTACGGTTCGCGCTTGAAGATGCGCAGGTACAGCGCCTGCTGGAATTGCTGCGCCAGCGGGGTCCAGTCGCTGCGCACCGTCTCCAGGCCCTTGAAGACCATCTCTTCACCGCCGTCGGCGCGCCCGGTCAGCCCGGCGTAGCGTTTCTTGCTGCCTTCTTCCGAATTGCGGATGTTGGGCATCAAAAAACGCCGGTAGTGCGTTTCGTACTGGAGTTCGAGGGCGCTGGCCAGGCCGAATTCCTGGCGCAGGTGCTCGGTCCACCAGGCGTTGACGTGAGCCACCAGTGCGCGCCCGATCGCGCCGGCCTGCTCATCGTCGTGCCCGCTTCCCAGCCAGACGAAGGTCGAATCGGTGTCGCCGTAGATCACCTGGTGGCCGCGTTCTTCGATCAGCTCGCGCGTGCGGTGCATGATCTCTTGCCCGCGCAGGGTGATCGAGGATGCCAGGCGCGGATCGAAGAAGCGGCAGCCATCCGAACCGAGCACGCCGTAGAAGGCGTTCATGATGATTTTGAGCGCCTGCGACAAGGGTTTGTTGTGTTCGCGCTTGGCCGCTTCGCGTCCCTCGGCGATCTGGCTGACGATGGCCGGCAGGCAGTGCTTCTCGCGCGAGAAGCGGGCGCCGCGAAAGCCCGGCACGGTGCCGCGTCCAGCGTCGCTGTCGTCGCGCAAGCCTTCGATCAGGCCGACCGGATCGATCAGGAAGGTGCGGATGATCGACGGGTACAGGCTTTTGTAATCGAGCACCAGCACCGAATCGTACAGGCCCGAACGCGAATCCATGACGTAGCCGCCGGGGCTGTTTTCGCCGGCGATATCGCCCAGGTTCGGGGCCACGTAGCCCTGGCGGTGCATGCGCGGCAGGTACAGGTGCTCGAAGGCGGCCACCGAGCCGCCGCCGCTGCGGTCCACCGCCAGCCCGGTCACGCTGGCCCGTTCGAGCAGGAAGGGCAGCAGTTCGGTTTTGTCGAAAATGCGCGTGACCAGCTCGCAGTCCTTCAGGTTGTAGTGCGCCAGCGCCGGCTTGTCTTCGTTGAAGCGGCGCTCGATTTCGGCCATGCGCTGGTAGGGATTGTCGATTGCCTTGCCTTCGCCGAGCAGGGTGCGGCTGACGTTTTCGAGACTGAACGACGAAAAACTCCAGGTCGCCGATTTGAGCGCGTCGATGCCGTCGATGATCAGGCGACCGCAAGCGCCGGCGAAGAAGTGCTGCTGCGAGCCGTGTTCGCGCCACGCCATCGGGCTGCCGTCGCGTCCCAGGCGCAGCGGCACGCCGCAACGCTCGGCATGTTTTTGCAGCACGCGCAGGTCGAACTGCACCACGTTCCAGCCGATGATGGCGTCCGGGTCGTGGGTGGCCAGCCATGCATTGAGGCGTTCGAGCATCTGCGCGTGGCTGTCGCAGTAATCGAGCGCGAAGTCGCGTGGCGCATCGGTTTCGTTGGGCGGGCCGAGCATGTACACCTGGCGCTGGCCGCAGCCTTCTAGCGCGATCGAATACAGCTCGCCGCGCGCGGTGGTTTCGATGTCGAGCGAGACCAGCTTGAGGCGCGGGCGGTAGCCTTGCGCCGGCTTCAACGGACTGTCGGGCGCATCGTGAAACAGGACCGGCGCGGTGATGAAACGCTCCATCAGGTAGCGCTCGGGCGGGCGGATATCGGCCTCGTAGACGTCGATGCCGTATTCGCGCAGGCGCTTGGCCTGGCGGGTCAGCTGGCGGTAGTGCTGGCAGTACAGGCCGAACACGGGCCGCTGGCGGAAGTCGCGCAGCGCGAGCGAGCGCAGTTCGCAGCCTCGTTCGCTCTTCAACAGCGCCGCGACCTGCGTGCGCCACTCCTCGGGAATGAAGGCGACCGAGAGCTGGCCGGTGAGGCGGATATGGCGCGGCCCGGCGTCGGTGGCAAGCCAGAAGACGACCTCTGTGCCTGCGGGCGTATCGCGCCAGTGGCGGGTCAGGATAAACCCCTGCTGCGGTTGATTCAAATGACTACCTCGGAAGCGCTATGCGTGAACGTGCGCCGCGCAGGGGGCGGCCCGCGTATTTTAAGCGATGTGCGCCATGATGAAGGACATGAAATGTTGCGACTGTTGAAACGGTGTTGAGTTATGTATGTTGATCGTTTATCCTTGATCTTCTGAAAATACGCGTTCCTGACGAAATCCCTACTCAATGAAAAGCCACCTTGCCCTGGCCGTCGCTGGTGCTCTCTCCCTCATGGCATGCGACAGCAAGGCCCAGGCGAACGACAAAGAACTCCGCCTCGGTGTGGCGAACTATCTCGACAAGAAGGGGGAGCTTTGCCTGGACCTGACCGAGTGGCCGCTGTCGATTTCCCCTGCCAACATGGAGATGAAAAACGCCGCCCCCGACACGATAGTGGCAAAAATGGAGACATTGACAGCGCTCGGACTGACTGCCGAGGCGCCTGGCGGAGACGACCCGAAAGACACCCGCCCGTTCAAACCGGATGTGGTGGTCAAGCGTTACGTGCTGACCGACGCCGGGAAAAAGCTCTACCGCGAAAAGGAAGTGACAGTCAAGGATTACCGTAGCAAAACCTCGAAGCAGGTCAAGGAAGGCGACCTTTGCTACGCTCAAAAGAAGCTCGATAAAGTCATCGCATGGACCAAGCCGATCAAGACTGGCGAATGGCTGTGGGTGCACGTGACGTATTCGTACAAGGTTGGCCCGGTGGCCGCCTGGGCCAGGAATCCGACACTGTCCGCGGCCTTCCCCGATATCGCGGAAAACCTGCGCCTGGCGGGCACGGAGCAGAAAGTCTACCTCAAACTGGGCAAGCAGGGCTGGGACGAGTATGACATCGGGTTCGACTGAACCAGGCGCGCCGCGCCGGCCAGCGTGCCAGGCGATGCGATGACGCTGACGTTCGCGGCGCTGCCGCTGCGCCTGCTGATGGCGGCCGCGCCCTTGCTGCTGGCTGCCTGCGGCACGCTGGGTGCGGCGGCGCAAACCGAATCCGGCGCCGGCAGCGCGTTTGCCGATGTCTGGGGCCGCTGGGCCGACTCCGGCGGCGACATTGCCGCCGCCGTCACCTGGGAGCGCAAGGTGCAGCCCGGTGTGACCGTGGCCGAGATCGAGGATGCCTTCGCCAGCGTGGCGGCGGAAGAGAACCTGAAGATGGTCGGCAGCCTGCCGCTGTCGGCGGAATTGCAGGCGCGCTCGAACCAGCCGCAGAAGTTCCTCAAGGTGTACTCCTACTGCGACCCCGAGACCGCGCGCGCCATGGTCGATTTCAGCCCGCACATGGCGGCCTTCCTGCCGTGCCGCATCACGGTGCTGGAAAAGGATGACGGCCTGTGGATCTACACCATGAACATGGACATGCTGATCAACATGGGCCGCAAGATGCCGCCCGAACTCAAGCCGCGCGTGACGCGCGTGCGCGACGCCGTCCAGAAGATGCTCGAGCGCGGCGCTCGCGGCGAATTCTGAGGTCCCCGGCCCCCGGTGTGCTGGCCGGCTAGCGGCGCTCGCGCCAGGCGGCATGCGCAACGCCGGGGCGCTCGCTCTTCATGGCGGGCAATTCCGAAGCCGGATCGGCAGGACGATCCCGCCCGGCCTCGTCCCCCGCGCCGGGGGCGGTGCGAAAATACACGAATTTCGCCGCGATACTGGCCAGCACAGCCAGCGTTCCGATCGTTTCCAACAAAGCGTCGAGCATGATGTTCTCCTTTTCGAGAGGTGACTGAATCCGCGCCTCATGCAAACGATAGTAGTCCGCCGGGACCGATCCCACAATCTGGCAATTCCGGTGCTACACTTCGGAAATTCCGAAAGCACGAGACAAACCATGCGCTTTGACCTGACCGATATACGGGTGTTCCTGAGCGTGGTGGAATGCGGCAGCCTGACCCAGGGCGCGCGTGCCATGCACCTGGCGCTGGCATCGGTCAGCGAACGGATTGCCGGGATGGAGGCGGCACTCGGCGCGCCGCTGCTCGAACGCAATCGGCGCGGGGTGCGCGCCACCGCTGCGGGCGAAGCCCTGGTCCGGCACGGGCGCTCGATCGTGGACCAGGTCGAACAGATGCGCGGCGAACTGCGCACCTACGCGACTGGCCTGAAAGGCCGCATCCGGCTGCTGTCGAACACGGCGGCGATGGCGGCATTCCTGCCGCCCCGGCTGTGCCGGTTCCTGGCGGCGTATCCCGACCTGTCGATCGACCTCGAAGAGCGGCCCAGCCTGGAAAGCGTCCAGGCGCTGGTGGACCGGCGCGCCGATCTCGGCATCCTCTCGGACGTGACCGATTTCGGCCCGCTGCAAACGCACCTGATCGCCAGCGACCAGCTGGTTGTCATTGCCAGCCGTTCGCATAGGGTGGCCCGGCAAACGAGCGTGGCCTTTGCCGACCTGCTGGCCGAGCCGATCGTGGGCATGGCCGATACGGCGCTCACCATCCATCTGGCCGAACGCGCGGCGCGCCTGGGCCGCCAGCTCGACTACCGCATCGAGCTGCGCAACCCCGAGCATATCGGCATGCAGGTGGAGGCGGGCATCGGCATTTCGATCGTCTCCGATGTGCTGGCCCGGACCCTGCGCCGCGATCTGGCCATCGTGCCGCTGTCGGAAGCCTGGGCTACACGCCAGCTCTACCTGTGCGCACGCGATTTCTCGGCACTGACCCCGCACGCCCATTTGCTGGCGCAGCAAATGCTGGAGCGCGCGCCCTAGCATCGCCGCCGGCAAGGTGGCCAGGCAGCCCGGCTTCCCGAGTGTTGTTTTCCGCATTGCAACATCGAAATCGCTTGTGCAAGCCGTGCGGATTTGGTTTCATGCGTATATCGGCATTTCTTTACACCTGAAACAAGCATGGATCCAGACCTCGACAGCGAACAGATGAGCGAAGTGTTCGAAGAAGTATCGAACTATTTCGCGCTGCTGTCGGAACCGACCCGGCTCAAGATCCTGCACGCGCTGTGCAACGGCGAACGCACCGTGGGCGCCATCGTCGGCGACATCGGGGCCACGCAGGCGAATGTGTCGCGTCAGCTGAACATGCTGTACCGCGCCCGCATCCTCGGGCGCCGCAAGGAGGGCGCGCAGGTGTATTACCGCATCGAAGACCAGAACACCATCGCCCTGTGCCGCACGGTGTGCAGCCAGATGGCGGAAAAGGTCAAGAACAGCCGCCGCATGGGGCAGGGCGCGATCCAGGGATTCATGGGCGCGGACGCCTGAGGCGGCTGAACGGCAATCATGCCGAACGCACAATATGCGCGCGTGGTTATATGCGTATATGGTCGTATAAGTAAGTAGCATCGGTAGCCGCATGCGGCGCCGTTCAACCAGGCAAGCGAGAGGCAGTGGCAATGACGACTCCGATACGCAAGACCGGCCGCGTGCAGGCCGCCCCCGAGCACTTTCTCGACAGCGCCCTGATCGAGGACATCAACCGCGCCGGCGTCGACGGCGCGCGGCGCGGCTTCCTGCGGCGCAGCTTCCTCGCCGCCGGCGCCGCCATGGGCGCGGGCACGGCCTTGGCCCAGGACAGCGGCGCCGGCGACCCGAACATCCTGGTCCTGCCCGAACATTCGCGCACCCTCGGCAAACCGGTCGCGACCCATCCCTACGGCCAGCCCTCGCAGTACGAGGCCAACCTGCAGCGGCGCGAGTCGCCCGGGCTGACCCGGGTGGGCGCGGCCTCGGTCTCGTTCACGCCCTTGCAGGGGCTGTTCGGCATCATCACCCCGTCCGGGCTGCACTTCGAGCGCCACCACCAGGGCTGGCACGATATCGATCCGGCCAAACACCGTTTCATGATCAATGGCCTGGTGAACAATCCCAAGGTCTACACCATGGACGACCTGATGCGCATGCCCTCGGTGTCGCGCATGCATTTCATCGAGTGCGGCGCCAACACGGCGATGGAGTGGGGCAATGTGGCAGTACCCTCGGTCCAGTATTCGCACGGCATGCTCAGTTGCAGCGAGTTCACCGGCGTGCCGCTCTCGGTCCTGCTTGAGGACTGCGGCGTCGACAAGCGGCGCGCCAAGGTGGTGCTGGCCGAAGGCGCCGACGGCTCGTCCATGACGCGCACCATGTCGCTCGAACGCGCACTCGACGACGTGATCGTGGCCTGGGCCATGAATGGCGAAATGCTGCGCCCGGAACACGGCTACCCCTTGCGCCTGGTGGTGCCCGGCGTGCAGGGCGTGTCCTGGGTCAAATGGCTGCGCCGCATCGAAGTGGGCGACCAGCCCTACGCCACCAAGGACGAGGCGCTGCACTACATCGATGCAATGCCGGACGGCACCTTCCGCCAGTACACCTCGATCCAGGAATGCAAGTCGGTAATCACCACGCCGTCGGCCGGCCAGCGCCTGCAGGGTACCGGTTACTACAACATTACCGGGCTGGCCTGGTCCGGGCGCGGCAAGGTCAAGCGGGTCGACGTTTCGGTCGACGGCGGGCGCAACTGGCGCACGGCGCGCCTGGAAACGCCGCTGCTGTCGAAATGCCTGACCCGTTTCAATATCGACTGGGAGTGGGATGGCACGCCAGCCGTGCTGCAATCGCGCGCCATCGACGAGACCGGCTATGTGCAGCCGAAAATCAATGAACTGCGCGCGGTGCGCGGCACCCGCTCCATTTATCACAACAATGCAATCCAGTCGTGGCAGGTTGCGCAATCGGGCGAGGTGTCGAATGTCCAGGTCTACTAAAGCGGCGCTCGCGCTGGCGCTTGCGGTACTGGTTTTCAACGCCGGCGCCGCCCCGGCAAGCAAGCCGGGGCGCAGCGCAACCGCGCAGGAAGTGGCGGCCTGGGATATCGACGTGCGCCCCGACTTCACCGGCCTGCCCAAGGGCTCGGGCAGCGTGCTGGCCGGGCAGGCGGTGTGGGAAGGCAAGTGCGCGTCCTGCCACGGCACCTTCGGCGAGTCGAACGAGGTGTTCACGCCGCTGATCGGCGGCACCACGGCCGAGGATGTGGCCAAGGGCCGGGTGGCTTCGCTGGTCAACGGGCGCCAGCCGCAAAAGACCACCTTGATGAAGGTGGCCACCGTGTCGACCCTGTGGGATTACATCAACCGCGCCATGCCCTGGACCGCGCCCAAGTCGCTCACCACCGACGAGGTGTATGCGGTGACCGCCTACATGCTCAACCTGGGCGAGGTGGTGGCGGACGACTTCGTGCTGTCGGACCAGACCATGGCGCACGTCCAGCAGCGCATGCCGAACCGCAACGGCATGGTCACCAGCCACGGCTTGTGGGATGTCAAGGGCAAGCCCGACGTGAAAAGCGTGGCGTGCATGAAGAACTGCCCGGTCGAGGCCAGCGTGCGCTCCTCGCTGCCGGAAGCGGCGCGCAATGCGCACGGCAACCTGGCGCAACAGACACGCGGCTTCGGCGCCACCCGTGGCGTCGATACAACCCAGCCCGCTCCCGCGAGCCGCCTGGCATCCGCCGCGCCGGCGCCGGCGCCGGCAGCCGCATCCGCCGACGCGCCCAGCAAGGCGGTCCTGCCGCTGCTTGAACAAAATGCCTGCATGGCCTGCCACGCCGTCGATACCAAGATCGTGGGGCCGAGTTTCAAGGCGGTGCGAGAAAAATATATGGGCGACGGTGCGGCCGCCACCAGGCTGGCGGACAAGGTGAAGAAGGGCAGCAACGGCACCTGGGGCGCGATACCGATGCCGGCCCAGGGTCATCTCAAGGATGCCGATATCGCCGCAATGGTCGGTTGGATTCTAGCAACACCCAAATGAACGGATGTGGCTGGCGACTACCCGCTTCGGGTAGTCTTGGTTTGAAGCAGTATTCCCGTCATCAAAGGCGCGGGGAATTTTCAACAATGGGAGAACATGATGAATCAAAGTCGACGCACGCTGATGCGCATTACCTCGGTGCTGGGCGCGGCATTTGCCGCCGGGCTGCTCAAACCGTCCGATGTGTTCGCGGCCGAATGGAGCCAGAAAGTGTTCGACGCCAAAAGCCTGGAGGCGGTGGTCAAGGAGCTCGGCGGCGATAAATTCGTCATCAGCCCCGACATCTCGATCACCGGCCCCGACATTGCCGAAAACGGCGCCGTGGTGCCGGTCTCGGTCGCCAGCAAGGCGCCCAACACCGACTTCATGGCGATCCTGGTCGAAAAGAATCCGAACAGCATGTCGGCCAGCTTCAACATTCCGCCCGGTACCGAAGCGGCCGTGACCACGCGCGTGAAGATGGGTGGCACCTCCAATGTGCACGCGCTGGTGCGCGCCGACGGCAAATGGCTGGTGGCGACCAAGGAAATCAAGGTCACGCTCGGCGGCTGCGGCGGCTGAGCGGCTTTCCCATCATTCCCACCATCGACAAAGGAAACCATCATGGCTGATCCAATGCGCATTCGCGCCAGCGCCACCGGCGAGCTGGTTGAAGTAAAGATCCTCATGCGGCACGACATGGAAACCGGGCAACGCAAGGATGCGGCCGGCAAAGTCGTGCCCGCCCATTTCATCAAGACCCTGGTGGCCAAGGTCGGCGACAAGGTCGTGTTCGACGCCAACTTCGGCCCCTCGGTCTCGAAAGACCCGTTCCTGTCGTTCAAGTTCAAGGGCGCGGCCAAGGGCGACAAGGTCAGCGTGACCTGGGTCGACACGGCCGGCGACACCCGCACCGATGAAGGCACGATCACTTAAATCAGTCACGCACAATAACAAGGAGACGACCATGATCCACCGGCGCACAGCTGTGCTCGCTGCGGGACTGCTGACCACGCTAAGCGCGGCAGTCGCACAGACGTCCAGCACCGACGAGATTGCGAAGTACCGCCAGATGCTGGCCGACGGCAATCCCGCCGAACTGTGGGAAATGCGCGGCGAAGAACTGTGGAAGACCAAAACCGGGCCGAACAAGGTGTCGCTGGAGCAATGCGACTTTGGCAAGGGCCCGGGCGTGCTCAAGGGCGCGTACGCCGAACTGCCGTGCTACTTCAAGGATGTGAACAAGGTGATGGACCTGGAACAGCGCCTGGTGCATTGCCGCGTCAGCCTGCAGGGATTGACTCCGGCCGAGGCCGTCAAGACGCCGTTCGGCGCGGCCGGCAAGAAGTCCGACATCGAAGCGCTGGTGTCGTACATCACCGCCGAGTCGCGCGGCATGACCATGGCGGTCTCGACCGCGCACCCGATGGAACAGCGCGCCTACGAAACCGGCCGCAAGCTGTTCTTCCACCGTGGCGGCTCGCACGACTTCGCCTGCGCCACCTGCCATTCGGTCGACGGGCAGCGCATCCGCCTGCAGGAGTTGCCGAACATCCTCAACCCCATCAATGCCCAGGCCGCCTACACCACCTGGCCGGCGTACCGGGTCTCGCAAGGGGAAGTGCGCACCATGCAGCACCGCCTCACGGACTGCTTCCGCCAGCAGCGCTTTCCGGAGCCGCTGTACGCCTCCGACGCGCTGACGGCGCTGACGATGTTCCTGGCAAAAAACGCGAACGGTGGCGTGTACGCCGGTCCGGCCTTGAAACGATAGGGGATTGAACATGACACCAATCGCACGCATCATCCTGGCGACCTGCGGCGCCGCCACTCTTGCCGGCTGCGCCACGGTGGCGGCCGACACCGATTATCGTCAGGCCGCGCTCGACCTGATCCGGCAAGATTTCCGGTCGGCCGGCCCGGCCACGGTCGAACGCATCGCCGCCCAGGACGAATCCCAGCAACTGTGCAGCCAGTACCCGAGCGCGCGTCCGCCCGAGGTGTCGGCGCGGATCGAGGCGGCCCAGCTGGCGGCGGTCAAGCCGCCCGCCGACGGCAAGTACCTCGGCAAATGGCAGGAAGGCGAAAAGATCGCGCAGAACGGACGCGGCATGCAGTCTTCGGACGCCATCGGCGCGGTCAACGGAGGCAATTGCTACGCCTGTCACCAGATCACCAAGAAAGAAATCTCGTTCGGCAATATCGGCCCGTCCCTGTACCAGTACGGCAAACTGCGCGGCAACAGCGACGAGATCCTGAAATACACCTGGAACAAGCTGTACAACGCGCAAGCCTACAACGCCTGCTCGACCATGCCGCGCTTCGGCCATAACGGCGTGCTGACCGAAGCCCAGCTCAAGGACGTGATGGCGCTGCTGCTCGACCCCGCGTCGCCCGTCAACCAGTAAGCAAGGAGTCACCATGGGAATGAACCGGCGCGAATTTGCGCAACTGATGGGTATCGCCGCCGCCGGCGGCATGCTGCTGGGATCGAAAGCGGCACTGGGCGCGCCGTCGCCGGGCGCGCTGTACGACTTGCCACGCTTTGGCAATGTGCATTTCCTGCACTTTACCGATTGCCACGCGCAACTGAACCCGGTGCATTTTCGCGAGCCGAGCGTCAATCTCGGGATTGGCCAGGCCGCCGGCAAGATGCCGCACCTGGTCGGCGAAGCGCTGCTCAGGCAGGTCAACATCAAACCGAACACGCCGCAGGCGCACGCTTTCACCGCGCTCAATTTCGAGCAGGCCGCGCGCACCTATGGCAAGGTGGGCGGCTTTGCGCACCTGGCCACCTTGGTCAGGCAACTGCGGGGAGGGCGTCCCGGCGCGCTGCTGCTCGACGGCGGCGACACCTGGCAAGGTTCGGC
Organism: Massilia mucilaginosa; assembly: GCF_011682145.1. GTDB lineage: Bacteria > Pseudomonadota > Gammaproteobacteria > Burkholderiales > Burkholderiaceae_D > Telluria_A > Telluria_A mucilaginosa. The sequence continues at coordinate 32,311 of NZ_WHJH01000050.1, read as the reverse complement.
CACGGCGCTCTGGACAAAGGGCCAGGACATGGTCGATGCCGGCCTGCTGCTGGGCGTGGACGTGATGACCGCGCACTGGGAGATGACCCTGGGCGACAAGCGGGTGCAAGAAATCGTCGGCAAGGATTTCAAGGGCAAGGTCGACTTCGTGGCGCAGAACGTCAGCACCACCGATTTCGGCGATCCGGTCTTCGCCCCGTATGTGATCAAGGAAATGAACGGCGTGCCGGTGGCGATCATCGGCCAGGCGTTTCCGTACACGCCGATCGCCAATCCGCGCTACCTGACGCCCGACTGGAGCTTCGGCATCCAGGAAGAAAACATGCAGAAGATGGTGGACGAGGCCCGCGCCAAGGGCGCCAAAGTGGTGGTGGTACTGTCGCACAACGGCATGGACGTGGACCTGAAAATGGCCTCGCGCGTGCGCGGCATCGACGCCATCCTGGGCGGCCACACGCACGACGGCGTGCCGCAACCGGTGATCGTGGCCAACGGCGGCGGCAAGACCCTGGTGACGAATGCCGGCAGCAACGGCAAGTTCCTCGGCGTACTCGACTTCGACGTGCGCGGTGGGCAGGTGCGCAACTTCCAGTACCGCCTGCTGCCGGTGTTTTCCAACTTCCTGCCGGCCGACAAGGACATGGCCGCGCTCATCAAGAAGATCCGCGCCCCCTTTGATGCCAAGCTCAACGAAAAACTGGCAATGACCCAAGGCACCTTGTACCGGCGCGGCAATTTCAACGGCACCTTCGACCAGTTGATCATCGACGCGCTGATGGACGTCAAGGGCGCCGACATCGCCTTTTCGCCCGGCTTTCGCTGGGGAACCTCGCTACTGCCCGACAGCCCGATCCTGATGGAACACCTGATGGACCAGACCGCCACAACCTATTCGTACAGCACCCTGACCGACATGAATGGCGCCACCATCAAGGCCATCCTGGAAGACGTGGCCGACAACCTGTTCAATCCCGATCCCTACTACCAGCAGGGCGGCGACATGGTGCGGGTGGGCGGCATGAGCTACGCGATCGACCCGAACGCCGCGATGGGGGCGCGCATCAGCGACATGCGCCTGCACGGCAAGCCGCTCGACGCCGGCAAGACCTACAAGGTGGCCGGCTGGGCGCCGGTGGCGGAGGGCGCGACCGGCGAGCCGGTCTGGGACGTGGTGGCGCAATGGTTGCGGCAGCAGAAAACCGTCACCCCGCGCAAGCTCAATACGCCGCGCCTGATCGGCATGCAGGGCAATCCGGGTATCATCGCATGACAGGCCGGGGCGCCGTGCCGCGCGTGCTCGCCCTGGCCGGCTGGCTGCGGCGCCAGGCGGCCCTGCTGGCGGTGCTGGCGCTGCTCGGGACCGACAGCATGGCCGCGGGCGAGCAGGCGCTGGCCGCGCCGCGCGACCTGGCCGCCGATGCGGCGCTGGCGGCGCAGCGCGGCCAACCCTTGTTGCTGCTGTTCTCGCTGCCCGGCTGCGGCTACTGCGACGTGGTGCGCCGCAATTACCTGCTGCCGCTCACGCGCGACGACGACGAACGAACACGTCCCGTAGTGCGCGAAGTCGGCCTGGCCGGCGCCACGCCCTTCACAGGATTGAACAGGGAGACGGTCAGCGGCGCCGCGCTGGCCGCGCGCTACCAGGTGCGCATCGCACCGACCGTGCTGCTGCTCGACGCTCACGGTGCGCTGCTGGCGCCGCCGCTGACCGGTGGCGACGTCTCGGGCATGTACGGTGCTTACCTCGACGAGGCGCTGGCGCAGGCACAGCGCAAGATTGCAGGACAATAGATAGCATGCGAAAGGAACTGCCATGAAATTCGCCATCCCGATCATCGCCTGCGTGCTGGCGCTGGCTGCTCCCGCAGCGGCTGTCGGCGCGCCGGCGCGCCCGCCCGTGCTCACTCCGATCAAGGTCTCGCCCCACGTGTACTACTTCCAGGGCCAGTCCGGCGTGGCGGACGGCGCCAACCAGGGCTTCATGTCGAACGCGGGCTTCGTGGTCACGCGCGACGGCGTGGTGGTATTCGATGCGCTCGGCACGCCGGCGCTCGGCGCGGCGATGATCAGGGCGATCCGCAAGGTGACCGCGCAGCCGGTGCGGCGCGTGATCGTCAGTCATTTCCATGCCGACCACTTCTACGGACTGCAAGCGTTCAAGGCGCAGGGCGCGCACATCTGGGCGCACGAGCAGGGACGCGCCTACCTGGCCTCGGACATGGCGGCCACGCGCCTGGCGCAGCGCAAGGAGGCGCTGGCGCCGTGGGTCGACGACGCCACGCGCCTGACCGGCGCCGACCGCTGGCTCAGTTTTGCCGACGGCAAGAGCATCGCCTTCGAAATGGGCGGCGTGCGCTTCAGGATCATCGATATGAGCGGCGCCCACGCGCCCGACGACATCATGCTGGCGGTCGACGACGACAAGGTACTGTTCGCGGGCGACCTGTTTTTCAGCGGCCGCATTCCTTTTGTGGGCGAGGCCGACAGCCGCGTGTGGCTCGACGCGCTCGAGCGCATGCTGGCGCTGGCGCCGCGTGCGGTCATCCCCGGCCACGGCGAGCTCTCGCGCAGTCCCGCCAAGGATATCGCGCTGACCCGCGATTACCTGACGTTCTTGCGCCGCGTGATGGGCGACGCGGTTGCCGATCTGGACTCGTTCGACGAAGCTTACGGTAAGATCGACTGGAGCGCGTTCGACAAGTACCCCGCGTTCGCGCAGGCTAACCGGCTCAACGCCTACGGCACCTATCTGCTGATGGAACGGGAAAGCCTGCAACAGAAGAAAATTCCGGCCGCACCCCGGCCTTGATTGTTTTGACAGGAGTTAGCATGCAATTGTTCCGCACCATGGCCGCCGTGATGGTCGTTGCCGCCGTCGCCGCCGCGCCGGCCAGCGCACTCGCGCGCGAAGAAAAAGTGGTTTATCACGTGACCGACAGCGCCAATGCGATGGGTGCCCTGGGCAATGTGCGCAATCACCTCAACGCCAGTCCGAAAGCGAAGATCGTGGTCGTCACGCACGGCCCCGGCATCGACTTCCTGCTGGAAGACGCCAAGGACAAGAACGGCAATCCCTACGACGCGGTGGTGCAGGAGCTGTCGAACCGCAACGTCAAGTTCAAGATCTGCAACAATACCCTGGAAGCGCGCAAGATCGAGCGCAAGCGCGTGCAGCCCGAAGCGACCATCGTCCCGTCCGGCGTGGCCGAAGTGGCACGCTTGCAAATCCAGGAAGAACACGCCTACATCAAGCCCTGAACCAGGCTCCCGGGCAGCAAGCCGCGGCGCGCAGGCGCGGGCGCCGTCACGCCCGTTGTCATTGCCGCATGGGGTGTTGCGCGGCGGCCTCGTTCGCTTAAACAAAGCCGGCCACGTTTGCCTTTGTCGATAGAATTCAATGTCCTGATGAAACATTTTGTTTGTCTCCGGGGGGCCGTACCGGCACCGCGCATTCACCACTATCGAGGTTGAGCACATGAAATTACGGAACAAAATGGCCTTGTGCATGGTGATCGTGTTCACCCTGTTTACGATTGCTCTGGGAGTCGCCATTGCGGGCATGCAGAATGCGACCACCAGGTTCGAAGGCTTCATCAGGCAGGACCAGGCCTTCCTCGGCGCCGGCACCAGCCTGTATGCCCAGGGTTTGCAAATGGGCCAGGCGCTGCGCAACATCATCCTGGCCCCGGAAAACCAGCAGGGCTACAAGAACCTGAGTGCGGCGCGCGACGAATTCCGCAAGGCGCACGGCACGGCGGTCGAGCTGGCCAGGGACGACCCGGCGGTGTCGCAAACGCTGGCAAAACTGAAAACCCTGCACGAGCGCCAGACCGACATCCAGGCCGCCGTGGTGGAACTGGCCAAGGCCGACCAGGCCGCCGCCATCAAAAAACTCAACGCCGACGAAACCCCGCTGTGGCGCCAGATGCGCGGCGACCTGCTGGAGCTGATCAAGTCGAAGAATGGCGCCGTCGACGCCGCCAAGGGCGAGCTGACCAGCCAGACCCGCGCCACCCTGATCCTGAGCCTGGCCCTGGCGGCCGTCGCCGTGCTGCTGGGCGCCGGCATCGCCTTCTGGCTGACCCGCAACGTCATGCACCAGCTCGGCGGCGAGCCGCACTATGCCGCCGAGATCGCCGGTTCGATCGCGGCGGGCGACCTGACGGTCTACATCGTGGTCGACGCCGACGCCGCTCCCGACAGCCTGATGGTCGCCATGCGCACCATGCAGCAGAGCCTGGCCGCGCTGGTGATGAAGGTGCGGGCGGGCACCGATACCATGTCGACCGCGTCCAGCGAAATCGCGGCCGGCAATATGGACTTGTCCGGACGCACGGAAGAGCAGGCCAGTTCGCTGGAAGAAACGGCCGCGTCGATGGAAGAGTTGACCACCACCGTGCAGCACAACACCGATAGCGTGCGCCAGGCCAACACCCTGGCCACGGCCGCGTCGGATGTGGCGATGCGCGGTGGCAAGGTCGTGGCCGAAGTGGTCGGCACCATGGGCTCGATCAACGAGTCGGCCCGACGCATCGCCGACATCATTGGCGTGATCGACGGCATTGCGTTCCAGACCAACATCCTGGCGCTGAACGCGGCGGTGGAAGCGGCGCGCGCGGGCGAGCAGGGACGCGGGTTTGCGGTGGTGGCGACCGAAGTGCGCAACCTGGCCCAGCGCAGCGCGGCGGCGGCGCGCGAGATCAAGGGCCTGATCGGCGACTCGGTCGAGAAGGTCGAGATCGGCAGCAAGCTGGTCGATACCGCCGGCTCGACCATGAAGGAAGTGGTGGACAGCGTGCGCCGTGTGACCGACATCATGGCCGAGATCACCACCGCCGGCCAGGAACAGAGCGCCGGCATCGTGCAGGTCAACCAGGCGATCGCGCAGATGGACAAGGTCACCCAGCAGAATGCCGCGCTGGTGGAGCAGGCCGCCGCCGCAGCGGCCTCGATGCAGGACCAGGCCAGGGAACTGAGCGCGGTGGTGGGGACGTTCACGGTGTCCGGCGCCGCGCATGCGCCGCGCCGGGTGGCGGCTCGTTCGGCGCCGGTGCCGGCCTTGCGTTAGGCGCTAAGCCATGGCGGCGGCGGGCGGCCTTACGACGCCTCGTCGGCGAGGAGGCCGCGTTCGCGCGCCAGCGGCTCGTTGTCGAACAGCGCCATGGCCGTCGTCATGCGCTTGAAACCGAAGCGGCGGTAGAAGGGCTCCTTGCCAGGCACGGCGTACAGCAGGATTTTCTTGTGTCCGTGCGACAGCGCGACCAGCCTGGCGACGATTTGCTTGCCCAGGCCCGTGCCCTGGTATTCGGGCAACACCGCGATATCGCACAGGTAGGACGTATCGACCCCATCGGCCAGAGCGCGGCCCGCGCCGACGATGCGCCCCTGCGCCCGTACGAAGCAGCAGTAACGGCTGTTGCCAAACACGATGGCAAGCTCGGCGGCAGGCTTGTCGCCGAGCGCGATCTTGTACAGCGCCGACAGCTCTTCCCAATCGATTGCATCGAGCGATTCCGTCCATTCCAGTGTCATTCGCGTAGCTCCTGTCCGATGGCCGGCCATGGGGGCGGCAAGCCGTTTGGGACATTATAGGACAGTCTTGCAGGATGGTTTTCGGTGGCCTGCCATCCCACTCCGCCCGTTCGGAAATCTAGATTTTCCGCGGCAACTGCCCCAGCAGCTGGCGCAAGGCGCCGTGTGCAATCGCCACATCGGGCGAGTCGTGCAGCAGGATCATGTATTTGCTGCGGAACTCGCCCGCCGCCCCCGCCGCCGCACCCGGACCGACCAGCTCCTCGATTGCCGCGCGCCAGCCGGCAATGGCCTCGCTGGTGAGTGTTTCCGGCTCGTCGAGCGCTTCGTCGAGCGCGGCCATCAGCGCCGACAGCGGCTGCAGCCACGCGAAATGCGGGTGATTGGTGATCAACTGCAAATGCTCCAGCGGACTGCCGACCGCGCCGAAATACACGGTTTCCACGTCGATCAGCGCCTTGTGCAGGGTGCGCAGGGCGCGCGGCACGGCTTGCAGGCTGGCGCGCAGGACGTCGCTCTCGTTGGTTCGATTCATTCGCTTCTTTCGATAACAGGTAACAGGATTCACGACAGCGTCAGGATGCCGCGCCGCAGCGCGATGGTGGTGGCGTGGGTGCGGTCCCTGGCGCCGAGCTTGGAAAGCACGGCGCTCACATGCGCCTTGACGGTTTCTTCCTTGATGGCGAGGCGGACGCCGACTTCGCGGTTCGAATTGCCGTCGGCGACCAGACGCAGCACTTCCAGTTCGCGCCCGGACAAATTGTCGCTGCCGAAGTAATTGGCCATTTCGGCCGCCACCTCGGCCGGAATGTAGCGGTGCCCGGCGTGCACGCGGGCAATCGCGTCGGCCAGGTTGAGCCGGATCGCGCATTTGAGCAGGTAGCCGCAAGCGCCGGCCCCGAGCGCGCGCGCAATGCGGGCGTCGCCCTTGTAGGTGGTCAGCACCAGCACGCGCGCGTTCGGTTCCAGCGCGCGGATCGCCAGCATCGCCTCGTGCCCGCCCATGACCGGCATTTGCAGGTCCATCAGGGTCACGTCCGGACGCAGGCTGGCGAAGCGTTCGAGCGCTTCCGCGCCGTTGGCGGCCTGGCCGACGATTGCGATGCCGCTGTCGCCGGCCAGCAGTGCGACGATGCCTTCGCGCAGCAAGCTGTGGTCGTCGGCAACCAGGACGCGGATCGGAGGGAGGGCGGCGGACATCGGGAATTGACTTTCTATCAATAAATGATCTGGATCATGCCATGCCGGCGCGCCTGCCGCTTGGATCAGTTTGCTGCGCAGCTATTGTTGCACAGCCACAATCCGTATCATGTTGTTATTTTCGCAACATTGAGTTTCTATGACCGCATGCCGACGCCGGTCCGGGCGCGCATTGGCGCTGCTGCTGGCGCTGTCCACAGTCCTGAGCGTCACGGCCGCCGCGCCGGTGCCCCGACCATTATCTTTTCCATGGCGCAGTCGCCGGACGGCTGGCTGTGGCTGGGCGCCAGTACCGGCTTGTTCCGCTTCGATGGCGTCAAGTTCGAACGCTACGCGCCGCGCACCGGCAGCCTCGACTCGCCCGGCATCTCGGCCTTGCTGGCCCTGCCGGACGGCGGATTGTGGATCGGCTACCGCAGCGGCGGCGTCGCCCTGCTCAAGGACGGCGCGCTGCGCCACTACGGCGCGGCCGAGGGCATGCCGCCATCGTCGCCGCACGCGATCCGGCGCGACCGCCAGGGCCGGGTCTGGGTGGCGAGTAAAGACGGCCTGTTTCGCCTGAACGGTGCGCGCTGGGAAAAGATGCCCGGCATCAGCGAGCGCGCCGAGCGCCTGGGCGCAAGCGTGCGCTGGACCTCGGCGCCGGGGCAGGGCAGCGAGGTGCGGCTCAGGCTGCCGGGGACCTTGCTGATGTAGCCTGGCCGGCCACACGTCCTAGGGTGCGGTGGCCAGGTAGGCCGAGACGGCGCGCATGTCGGCATCGCTGAGCTTGAGCGCCACTTCTTTCATCGCGCTGGCCAGCGGATTGTTGAACTTGGGCGCGTCGCGGTAGACCTTCAACTGTTCCAGCGTGTAGCCGGCCGGTTGCGAGGCGATGCGCGGGAATGGCGCCTGGCCGTGGCCCTGCGGCCCGTGACAACTGGCGCAGGCCGGTGCGCCATGGGCACTGCCGTGTTCGAAAAGCCGGCGGCCTTGCTGTTCCAGGGCGGCATCAGGCGACCGCTGGGGCTTGACCGGCTGGGCCGCGTAAAAGGCGGCCAGCTCGCACATTTCCGGCCCGGTGAGCAGCTCGGCGACGGCGCGCATCTGCGCATGCGGCCGTTCGCCGCTGCGAAAATTTGCCAGTTGCAGTTCAATATAGGCGGCCGACTGGCCCGCCAGGTTGGGATACAGCGCGGCGGCGGCCGTGTTGCCGGTCGCGCCGTGGCAGGCGGCGCAGCGTTGCAGCAGCGTCTTCGATGGCGCGGCGTTTACCGGAATGGCGAATGCGGCGAGCATCAGCGCCAGCGCGGCACTGGCTCGATGACGGAAAATTGCGGTTTGCATGATGAGGTCCTTTTCGCCCGGAACAGGCGGCTTGGGTAGCACCGGAGTATAGGAGGGCTTGCGCGCGAGGCAGTTATACTTTGGTATAGTGGAACAGCAAGCATAAGGGGGCATGAATGAACAAGGCGCTAACCCGTCCACAAAACGCCATCGCCACCGGACCGGATACGTGGATCGAACATGTGGCGCTGGCCGTGCCTTATCGGCAGGCTGTGCCGATCGACGATTTGCTGCCGGACCTGGCGGCCATGTGGGCGGCGCTGGAAACCCATTGCGTGGCCGGCTGCTGCGGGTTCGATGCCTTCGATTTCTCGGCCGATGGCGTGGGTGCATCGCTGTCCAAAGTGAATGCGGCGCGTACCTGCGAGGCGCTGGCAACGTTGCGCGAGAATCTGCTTGCCTTGCGCGCCAATGCCGTGTCCAGCAAGAGGCTGAATATGTTTTGCGATAAAGGCGAATTCCTGGCCCTGCTCGCTCACCTTGACAGCTGCTATCGCTCTGCAATACCCTGCGGACGCCGCAGGTGATCATGTCGGCCGATATGACGACAGCGCCATCGTCCCCGTTTCCCCGACTACAATGATAATGACAATCCCGAAAAAATCGATCACTGCGATGCTACTGCTGCATGGACTTAACCCCATGCCCGACACCAAGCGCAAACCCCTGCGCACCTCGGTTCGTCATGATGGGACGACGTACGATATCAAACCTTTCGAATCAGCGAAAAATACATGGTTTTCCCGTTGACGCCGCATTCCAATCCCCAGGAACGCTGGCAATTTCACATCATCAACAGGACAACTTATCATGAACATCGAAAAATTTGGCATGGGTATCTTCTATATCCATGATTTTCTCAGCCCCGAAGAATGCGCGCAGCATATCGCCGAAAGCGAAGCGATCGGCTACACGGCGGCCGGCCTGACCACCGGCAGCGGCGAGATGATGGCGCTCGATTTCCGCAACAACGGCCGCATCATCTACGATAACGCCGCGCTGGCCGGGCAGCTGTACCGGCGCGCCGCGCCCTTCCTGCCCCCGCTGCAGCGCGACTGGGAATTGAGCGGGTTTAACGAACGCTTTCGCTTTTACCGTTATCAGGACCAGCAGTTCTTCAAGGCGCACATGGACGGCAGCTACGAACGCAGCGAATCGGAGCTCAGTTTCCTGACCATCCTGTTTTATCTGAACGACGATTTCACCGGCGGCCATACCGATTTTGCGTGGGAGAGCATCAAGCCCAAAGCCGGTTCCGCCCTGGTATTCCCGCACCTGCAAATGCATCAGGGGTCGGCGGTGGAAAGCGGCACCAAATACGTTTTGCGCACCGATATCATGTACCGCGAACCGGCCGGCGCCATTCCTGACGCCGCCTGATTCTGCTAAGCTGCGGCTCCCGATCACGTGACATGAAACAACGATGGCCATTAAACTGAACCAGGAAACCGAGGAGCGGCTGCTGTCGTCCCTGCAGCGCTATTGCATGAAAAATTTCGATGAAGAGGTGGGCGTGCTCAAGGCGCGCCTGCTGCTCGACTTTTGCCTGCGCGAGATCGGCCCGTCGATCTACAACCAGGCCGTGCAGGATGCGCAAGCGGTAATGCAGGAAAAGATCGCCGAAGTCGATACCAACTGCTACGAGAGCGAATTCGGCTACTGGACCAAAAAGTAGCGTCTCAGCCCCTGCGCTCGATGATCTTTTGCATGGCTGCCATCAACGCATTCATGTCGTAGGGCTTGTTGAGCACCAGGTCGCCCGGCGCCACGCCCGGGTGGATTTGCCCCGTGGCAAACACCACGGCCAGCCCCGGCAGGATTTCGCGCACTTTTTCCGCCAGCACATTGCCGGGCAGCCCAGGCAGGCCGACATCGGTAATCATCACGTCGAAGCCGGTGCGCGCCACGGCGTCGAGCGCGCCCTGGGCATCGGTGGCATATTCCACCGCATGCCCCATCAGCTTGAGCATCTCGAAGGTGATGTCGCCGACCGCCGCGTCATCTTCGACCAGCAGCACGCGCAGCGCCGCCGGCGCCAGGGTGGCCGGCTGGTCCGGCAGGGTGAGCAGTTTCTGCTTTTGATTCGCCAGCACGTGGCGGATTTTCTTGGCCAGCGCTTCACGGGTATAGGGCTTGCCCAGCAGTTCCACGCCGGCATCGACTCGTCCGCCGTGCACGATGGCATTTTCGGTGTAGCCTGACGTAAACAACACCGCCAGTTGCGGCAAGCGTTCGCGCGCCTTGCGCGCCAGCTCCGGGCTGCGCAGCGGACCCGGCATGACCACGTCGGTAAACAGCAGGTCGACCTGCACGCCGCTGTCGATCACGGTCAGCGCGCTGGCGGCGTCGCTGGCCTTGAGCACGCGGTAGCCGAGGTCGCTCAGCATTTCCACCACGGTGGCACGCACCTGCTCGTCGTCTTCCGCCACCAGGATGGTTTCGGTGCCGCCGACATACACCGAATCGACCGGCAGCGCCTGCGCCTCTTCCATCTCGAACGAGCGCGGCAGGTAGATGCGGACCGTGGTGCCGTGTCCCTCTTCACTGTAAATCTTGACGTGCCCGCCCGATTGTTTCACGAAACCGTACACCATCGACAAGCCCAGCCCGGTTCCCTTGCCCTCCGGCTTGGTCGAGAAGAAGGGCTCGAACGCATGCGCCAGCACTTCCGGCGTCATGCCCTTGCCGGTGTCGCTCACGGCCAGCATCACGTATTGCCCGGCGTCGACTTCCGGGTGGCTGCTGGCATACATGGCGTCGAGCAGGGCGTTGCCGACCTCGATGGTCAGGCGGCCGCTGCCGTCCATGGCGTCGCGCGCGTTGATGGCCAGGTTGAGCAGCGCGTTTTCGACCTGGGCGGTATCGACCAGGGTGTTCCACAAGCCGCCCGACAGCACGGTTTCGATATCGATCGCTTCGCCCAGGCTGCGCCGCAGCATGTCTTCCATGCCGAGCACGAAGCGCCCGATCTTGACCACCTTCGGTTCGAGCGCCTGGCGCCGGCCGAAGGCGAGCAGGTAGCTGGCCAGCTTGGCGCCGCGTACGACCCCGGCCATGGCGTTGTCCACGCGCTGGGCCGCGCGCGGGTTGCCGTGCACATCTTTCGAGAGCAATTGCAGATTGCCGGAGATAACCTGCAGCAGGTTGTTGAAATCGTGCGCCACGCCACCGGTCAGCTTGCCGATGGTTTCCATTTTCTGGGCCTGCTGCAAGGCCAGTTCGGTCTGGCGCATCGCTTCGGCAGCCTGGCGCTCGGCCGTGATGTCGCGCCCGACCGCATGGATGAATTCATTGTCGGGGGCGGCGCTCCACGACAGGGTGCTGTAGCCGCCGTCGCGCCGGCGGTAACGGTTTTCGAAGCGGAAAGTGGCCGCGCCCGTGCCCAGCGATTCCACTTGTTGCGCGGTGGCGGCGCGGTCGTCCGGGTGAACCAACTCCATGAACGACTGTCCAAGCACGGTGTCGGCATCCCAGCCCAGCACCCAGCTGAAGGCGGGGTTGACGGCCACGATGCCGGCGTTAAAGTCGGCCACCAGCATGATGTCGGTCGACAGGCGCCACATGCGGTCGCGCTCGGCGGTGCGGGCGCCGACCTGCTCGGCCAGGGTGCTGTTGAGCCGTTCGAGCGCCAGCGCGCTGCTTTTGTGGTCGTCGATGTCGGTGTTGGTGCCGATCCAGCTGATCAGTTCGCCACTGTCGCTAAAAATCGGCAAGGCGCGCGACAGGTGCCAGCGAAAGGCGCCATCGGCGCGGCGGAGGCGAAATTGCGTCTCGTACACGGCGCGCTCGCCGATGGCGCTGGCCCACAGCGCGGCGGCGCTGGCCAGGTCTTGCTCGTCGACCAGGCTGGCCCAGCCGTCTCCATCGAGCGTGCCGGGCGCCGCGCCGCTGTAGGCATACACGCGGTCGTTGAACCAGTCGAGGTAGCCGTCGGCGCGCGCCGACCACACGTGGTTGGGCATGGCCTGCGCCCAGACCTGGAACTTGCGCTCGTTGGCGCGGGTCATCCGTTCGGCGTTGACGCGTTCGCTCACGTCCGCGCCCTGCACGAACACGCCCCAAATCGCGCCCTTGTCGTCGCGCACGGGCTGGTACACAAAATCGAGGAAGGCCTGGCGCGCGGGCGCGGCGGCGGTGGCCGAGATCGAAAATGCGACCTCGTTGCCGCGAAACACCTCGCCGCTGACGAACATGCGGTCGAGGTGCGCGATAAAGCCCTGTTCCGCCGCTTCCGGCAGCACGTCGCGCACGGTGCGCCCGATCACGTCGCGGTTGCCGACCAGGTCCAGATACGCCTTGTTGGCCAGGATGAATTCGTGCTGGGGGCCGCCCAGCAGCGCCATGAAGCCGGGCGCCTGTTCGAACATGCTGTGCAGGCGGCCGATTTCGCCGCGCGCATGGCGTTCGGCGCGCACCTTGGCGGTGGTGTCGATGACGACCGCGATCACGCCGCCGATCTGGCCGTTGTCGTCGAGCACCGGTGAATAGTCGAGGTTGAGCCAGAACTGTTCGAGCAGGCCGTTGCGGGTCCAGCTCAGTTCCTGGTCGCGATAGGTCAGGGTGCCGCCGTCAAACACCACGGCCAGCACATTCCGGTTGAACTCGGCCACATCGGGGAAACTCTCGCACACCGGCTTGCCCAGGATAGCCGGGTGGTTCGCTCCCGCAAACACCGAATAGGCGGCGTTGTAGAGCATCACGCCGTCGCGCCCCCACAGGAGCGTCATCGCCACCGGCGAGCGCAGCACCAGCGCAACGCCGGTTTTGAGCGCGGGCGGCCAGGCCGCGATCGGCCCCAGGGAGGTGGCGCCCCAATCGACAGCGGCGAAGGCGGCACCCATGCCGCCCTCGTCCGAAAGAAAAGCGGGAAGGCGGGCGGGGGAGGCGGGAGAAGTCATGAATGCGGGCGGTGATGTGGACGACGGCGGGCGCCGCGGTAGCGGAAAAGTATACCTTTTGCGACGAGTCTCAAGCACAAACTCTGTCCGGTCGCGGCGGTATCAGGCTGGAAAGGCGCTCGCGGCCGGCGGCGCCAGGGTCTGCGGTTGTATCCTGGATGCTCAAAAAACGCCGGCGCGAACGCGGCCGCGGCGCCCTCGGGCGCGGCGGCCGGAACCGGCGATGGCGCGGACGGCTTACGGCATGCGGTCGATCAAGTCCTTGATCGAGCCCGGATTGACCGGCTTGACGAAGTAATGGTCGAACCCGGCGCCCAGCGAGCGCTGCTTGTCGTAGGCCTGGCCGTAACCGGTGAGCGCGATCAGCACCGCGCCCGAGGTGTCCGGCAGGCGGCGCAGGTTTTCGGCCAGCACGTTGCCGTTCATGCCCGGCAGGCCGATGTCGAGCACGCACACCTGCGGCCGCAGTTCGCGCGCCAGGTTCAGCGCGGCGTACGGATCGGTGGCGATGGTCACCTCGTAGCCGGACAGTTGCAGATAGGTGCCGAGCGTGTCGGCGGCGTCGGCGTTGTCGTCGACGATCAGGATATGCGGGCGCTTGCTTGCCGACGGTGTCGGGCTGGTGGCGAGGGTTTGTGGCTGCACTGTGTACACCTTTTGGTCTTCGGTTTGATCACGAATCGGTCGCGCAGGGCGGCGTCGAGGCGGCGCATGCACGGGTCCGTTAGCTTCTTATGTTACAGGCGATCTCGCGGCGCGGCGCTGTTTGCTTGCCCTGCGTACAGCGAGAATGCCCAACAATGTATATATGTTAAGCTTTTTTACAAAATTGTCGCGTTCGCTTGCACGGATGTGTTAGACGCCCCATGCACATGCTGCCGGGTAATTAAGGCGGGGACAAGGTAAAATGGCGGGCGTGGCATTGTGCCCACACCCCATCTTCGCTGAAAAACCACACCGATGCGTTTCATCTTCAATCCAGCAACGCTCAAATTCCGCCTGACCGTGCTGGTCATCGGCCTGGTGCTGCTGGCCACCTGCGCGCTCACCTTCGTGTCGCTGTACCTGGCCGAGCGCCAGATGCGCGACGTGATCGGCTCGCAGCAGGTGGCGCTGCTCTCGAGCGCGGCCGCCTACATCGACGCCGATCTGGAAGCGCGCCAGACGCTCCTCAAAACCCTGCGCGAGGAACTCGGACGCACCGACGGCAAGCCGGGCGGCGGCCTGCAAACCTTCCTGGAAGCGCACGCCGGCTTGCGCGACGAGTTTTTCAATGTACTGGTGTTCGATAGCAGCGGCACCATGCTGGCGAACATGAACGACCGCCGCACCAACAACACCGTCAACTTCGGCAAGCGCGCCTACTTTACCGACACCGTGGCCGCGCGCGAGGGCGTCATATCGCGCCCGTTCAAGAGCGCCCTGTCGGGTAAACCAGTGATCCTGATCACCGAACCGCTGTACGACGCCGACGGCAAGCTCATTTTCATGCTGGGCGGCGCCATCGACCTGCAACGGCCGCGCTTTTTCGGCCAGCTGTCGTCGCTCGGCTCGGGCGCGAGCGGCTATCTGTTCATGCTCACCGGCGACGGCACGGTGATTCACCACCCGGACAAGGGGCGCATCCTGCAGCGCGTGCAGGACGAGCCGGGCGGGGTCACGCCCTCGACCCGGGCCGCGCTGGACGGCTTCGAAGGCTGGGTCGAAGGACCCACCAAGAGCGGGGTGCGCGCGCTGATCACCTACAAGCGCCTGCGCAAGACCGACTGGATCGTCGGCGCCGTGTATCCGGTCGACGAAGCGTTCACGCCGCTGATCCGGATGCGTCCGACCGCGCTGCTGGCCTCGGTCGCGGTGGCGGCGCTGGCCGGACTGGCCGGCTGGCTGGCCATCCTGCGGCTGCTGCGGCCGCTGGCCGCGCTGCGCCGGCATGTGGCCGGGATTGCCGACGGCAGCGAAAACATCGAGGTCTTCAACGTGCGCCGGCGCGACGAATTCGGCGAACTGAGCCGCGCCTTCTTCACGCTCTCGCAGCAGCGCCGCGAGGCCGAAGTCAAGCTCGAAGCCCAGGCCCGCACCGACATCCTGACCGGCATCGACAACCGCCGCATGTTCGAAGAAACCTTCGCCGCCGCACTGGCGCGCGCCGCGCGCACCAACAGCAGCGTGGCGCTGGCCTATCTCGACATCGACCATTTCAAGGCCATCAACGACACCTGCGGCCACAAGGCCGGCGACGAGGTGCTGGTCGAGTTCGCCAAACGCCTGCGCGCGGCGGTGCGCGCCACCGACAGCGTGGCGCGCCTGGCCGGCGACGAATTCGTGGCGATCTTCGAAGGCGTGAGCAATGATGCCGAACCGGCAATCCTGGCCGCCAAGATCCTCGACATTGCGCGCACGCCCTTCCTGGCGGCCGGCAAACAGTTGCAGGTGACGACCAGCGTCGGCATTGCCATCGGCGGCGGTGACTCCAGCATGGAAGAGTACCTGGCGCTGTCGGACGAAGCCCTGTACAACGCCAAAGATGCCGGGCGCAACCGCTTCGCCCTGCGCCGCCTCGACACGGCCGTGCCGCTGGTGGCGCGGGTGCGGGTGCCGGCCGCTGATACCGGCCGCTGATACCAGACGCTGATAATGCTTGATTGCAGGTAACTCCGGCGTTAAGCTTTGCGTACAAGCACAATCTCTAAGGATTTTTTCATGAGCACACAATGCGACGGTTGCCCGGAATGCGCGCCCTTGCGCGCCAGGCTGGCTGAAAAAGAGCAGGAAATCCTGGACCTGACCGAGTCGCTGACGCGCCACGACACCCTGACCGGCGCGCTCAACCGTCGCGCGCTGACCGAACTGGTGGCCGAGGAGCTGCAGCGCTCCTCGCGCACCGGCCAGCCGTTTTGCGTGGCCATGATCGGCATCGACCACCTGAAGGACGTCAACCAGCAGTTCGGGCACGATAGCGGCGACGCGGTGCTGCAAGCGGTGACCCGCTCGGCTACCGAGTTGCTGCGCACGCTGGACCGCTTCGGCCGCATCGAAAGCGACGTGTTCGGCATCATCTTGCCGGCCACCTGGCTGCACCAGGGCGTGCTGGCGATGAACCGCCTCAACGCCAAGGTCGCCGGGTTCGACTGGGAAACCCTCACGCCGGGCCGCAAGGTCACCTTTTCGACCGGCCTGACCACCAACGCGCCGGCCGAAACGGCCGACATGATGATCCAGCGCGCCGAAAAAGCCATGACCGAAGCCAAGCAGGAAGGGCGCAACCGGATCGTGCAGATCGAGCAGGAGTTGCCTGCCGGCCTGTTCGCCGCGATGGACGACCTGTAAGGACGGAACCTAGTTGGTTTTCCGCAAGCCGGCCAGCTTGCTTTCCAGCGAGGCGGCCGACACCGCGCCCAGGTGCGAATTGGCAAGCCGTCCGCCGGCGTCGTAGAACAGGGTGGTTGGCAGCGCGCTCGACCCCACCTCGCGCCCCATGGCCGACTTGGTGTCGAGCACCACATTCTCCAGCGCCAGCTTGCCGCCGTTCAGGTAAGCCATCACGGTCTGGCCATCTTCCCCCTGGTTGACGAACACAAACACCACATCGCGGTGGCCTTGCTGCGCGGCGGACAGGACCGGCATCTCCTGGCGGCACGGCGGACACCAGCTGGCCCACAGATTGAGCACCAGCGGCCGTCCCTGCGCCAGCGCGGCCAGGCTGACCGGGGCGCCGGCGGGCGTGACCAGCGCGATCGCCGGCAACGGCTTGCGCTCGCTCAGATTCAGCAGCAGCGGCGCGCCCGAGGTGAACCAGGCCAGCGCACCGGCCAGCATGCCGGCCGCCAGCGGATTGCGCAAGCGCGCTTGCCTGAACATGCGCCAGGCGCCGAAGGCCAGAGCGGCCAGCAGCACCGCCCACGGCGTAAAACCGCCGTCGCGAATGTCGATGATCGACAGCGGCGCGGCGCGGTACTGCGCGAACCAGCTGGCCACGAACACGATCCGGCCCGCCACCAGGCCCACAAGCAGCATGTCGAGCAAGACTTTGCCGGTCTTGACCTTCTGATGGCGACCAACCCAGTTGCCGACGCCACATGCTATAAGTAGCGCTATCAGCAGCAGCAAGTGCGCCGTCTGGAAGCTCAATGGCCCGAGGCTGACGTTCATGGCAGAGTATTTTTCATTGGGGAGGGTCCGGATACGCAAACCCCACTATTATCGCGCATACAGATTAGGCCTGGATTAAGCAGTCCGGGAACCACGCATGACGACCTCACCATTGACATCGCTGCTGGCGGCGCTGCTGCTGGCGGCCACGCTGAGCGGCTGCGCCGGCCTGCCGCCGCTCGACGGCCGCACGCCCAGCCACTATCTCGCGGCCACCTCGGCGACGCGCCTGGGCACGGCGCT
Source organism: Massilia mucilaginosa (assembly GCF_011682145.1). Taxonomy (GTDB): domain Bacteria; phylum Pseudomonadota; class Gammaproteobacteria; order Burkholderiales; family Burkholderiaceae_D; genus Telluria_A; species Telluria_A mucilaginosa. The sequence goes on along the minus strand of NZ_WHJH01000050.1, from coordinate 14,963 downwards.
GGCGCCGCTGGGCGCGGCCCATCCCGGCATGTCGGGCCTGCACTCGCTGGCCAACGGGCGCGACGCCTTTGCCGCGCGCGCCATGCTGGCCAACGCCGCCGAACGCACGCTCGACATCCAGTACTACATCTGGCGTAACGACACCACCGGCATCCTGCTGTTCAACGCGCTGCGCGCGGCGGCGGAGCGCGGCGTGCGCGTGCGCCTCCTGCTCGACGATAACAACACGCGCGGCCTCGACGCCATCCTCGCCGCGCTCGACGCCGACCCGAATATCGAAGTACGGCTGTTCAATCCCTTCGTCTTGCGCCAGCACCGCGCGCTCGGCTACCTGTCGGATTTTTCGCGCCTGAACCGGCGCATGCACAACAAGTCGTTCACCGCCGATAACGCCGCCACCATCATCGGCGGGCGCAATATCGGCGACGAATATTTCGGGGCGGACGGCAGCCTGCTGTTCATCGATCTCGATGTGATGGCGGTCGGGCCGGTGGTGGACGCGGTCTCGCGCGACTTCGACCGCTACTGGAACAGCCGCTCGGCCTATCCGGTCGGCCTGCTGGTGCAGCAAGCCGGCGCCGGCGCCGCCGACCCGCTGGACGCGCAGGCAGGGCAGGGCGGCGCTGCGCTGGCGTATGTGGCGGCGGTGCGCGCCTCCCCGTTCGTGGAACAGCTGGTCGCGCGCACCCTGCCCTTCGAGTGGGCCAGCGCGACGCTGGTGAGCGACGATCCGGACAAGGTGCTCGGCACCGAAGCGCCCGAAACCAAAGTGACGTATCAGCTCAAGCGCCTGCTGGGCGACCCAAGCCACACGGTGGACCTGGTCTCGCCGTATTTCGTGCCCGGCAAAACCTGGGCGGACAATTTTTCGGCGATGGCGACGCGCGGCATGGACGTGCACATCCTGACCAATTCGCTCGAAGCGACCGACGTGGCGGCGGTCCACGCGGGCTATGCCAAATGGCGCAAGCCGCTGCTGCAAGCGGGAGTGACGCTGTACGAGTTCCATCGGGGTGTGGGCGGCGAAGGCGCGCCGCCGGGAACCAAGGGCGGCAAGCTTGGCAGCTCCGCATCGAGCCTGCACGCGAAGACGTTTTCGGTCGACCGCAAGCGCGTCTTCATCGGCTCGTTCAACTTCGACCCGCGCTCGGCCGACCTCAATACCGAGATGGGCTTCGTGATCGACAGCCCGGCGATGGCGGCGCGCATGGCAACCGCCCTGCGCGAACGGGTGCCGGCGCGCGCCTACCGGGTACGGCTGGCGCCCGATGGCGCCCTGTACTGGACCGAACGGGTGGGCGAGACCGAAATCCGCCACGATACCGAGCCCGGTACCGGCTTCTGGAAGCGCGCGGCAGTGGGCTTGTTATCGCTGCTGCCGATCGACTGGCTGTTGTAGCGCCAGGGCAATGGTTGATCAAGATAGCGTTGGATCAGCTAGTACCATGCGAACTGACCGCGCCGGTACGCAGGCCTGAACGCTGGCCAGCCCAACCCGGCAGCTTCTTCCTGACGGTTAGAGCAACCAAAAATTCCTTTTGGAAATCACGAACCTGTACAATGTGAGCCTTTTTTCAATTTGTCCTCGATCCCTTTATGAATGTTCGTCTTGGCGGCCTGATGGCCAGCGTAGTCGCATTAAGCTTGGCCGCCTGCGGTGGCGGTTCCGATAACTCATCAACCCCGCAAAACAACCAAGACGGAGGTTGGCTGACTTTCTATCCGGCGAAACCCGTTACGGCGCAGTATCAGGGCGAAAGTGCCAGCGTGGTGTTGACCGCCACGGCAAGCCGCACGTTTGCCGTGCCATTCAACGTGGCCGTCATCGATTCTTCTGGTGTGATTTCGCCCGATGTGCAGATATCGGCGGTGTCGCCAGTGGAATACCGGGCGACCCTGCGCACTTCCGCCACCCTTGCTTCCGGGGAACATTCCACCGTGCTGGAAGTTCGCCTGTGCGAAGACACGCCGACCATCTGCGCCAAGCCGCTTCCGGGGTCGCCGTGGCGCGTTCCGCTGAAGGTCCAGGTAAAGTCGGCCGCCGAAGCGAAAGCGCGCCTTACCCTGGCCAAGCCGAGCGTGAGCGTAACGACGTATCCGGGAGACAGGACGGCTTTTTCCATCGAGGCTCAACTCAACAAGGAGACGATCGGGAAGTCCCTCAATATCGGGGTGTTCGATCCGTCGAGCATGACGATTGCCCCGGCCGGCCAAACGACGAGCGCGCCGGACGGGCGCTACGTATTCGATCTGTCGACTGCTACCAGCAGCGCGCTTGCGCTCGGTACCCATGCCAGTAACCTGGAGCTGCGCCTTTGCCGCGATGATGTGCGCGTTTGCCGTCAGCCGATGGCTGGCTCGCCCTGGATCGTGCCGCTGTCGGTAAACCTGCTGGCGCCGACCAACCTGACGTCCCTCACGGCCGTCGACGGCCTGGGCGCCTGGTCGACTTACCAGGGCAATCCAGCGCACACGGGCCATGTGGCGGCGAGCTTCGATCCCGCTGCGTTTTCACGCCGTTGGAAAGTGGCAAGCCAAAGCGATTTTGGCGACGAATTCGTCTCCGCGGCGATCGACAGTGGACGCGCATTTTTCGTTCGCCGCGCCGCGAGCGGCCGGTGGGAGCTGATCGCTGTTTCCGAAGACACGGGCGAACTGGCATGGAAGGTCGATCTCGGCACGCTGAGTCAGGTGAATCCGCCAGCTGCAGCGAATGGCCGCGTCTACCTCACATCGACTGGCCACAAGGATACGTTCTTTTGGGTATATGACCAGGTCAGCGGCAAGCTGCTGAAGCAACAAGCCATGATTTCTCAATGGCCAAACTATTCCGCTCCCACGGTACTGGGCACGGATGTCTACACCATCAGCGGCTACAACGGTGGCATCTCCAAGTATGCTGATGCCCAAGGCAGGTTCAGCTGGGATGGCCAGTCGACTGCCAGTGATGGCTGGAGTCCTAGTACGGATGGGCGTTTCGTCTACATATACAGCACGCCTGACAATATACTCAGGGTGCTCGACGCCGCCAACGGCAGCTCGACTTACTCGATCGGCGAGCGTTACCCGTACAGCACCACCTTTTCCGCCAGCGCTGTGGTCTTGACCGACACCCGGCAAGCGATCGTCGGCGGCGCTGGCCTGACGGTATTCGACCTGGATGGCCGCAAGCGCTCGTGGACCCAGAACGCCAGCGCCACCGGAACGCCGGCTTATGGCAACGGGACCATCTACGCATTTGGCGCGAACGGGCATTCACTCGAAGCACGCGCCCCGGCAACCGGGAACCTGCTGTGGACGGCACCGATTCCGGAAGGCAGTGTCTACACCAACGTCATCGTGACACGCAACCTTGCCTTCGTCAGCTCGAATTCCAGAACTCACGCCATCGATCTCGCAACGAAAAAGGTTGTCTGGACCTATCCGATGGGTGGCAGCCTGGCGATTTCGGCACGCGGCGTGCTGTATGTACTGAGTTCGGTTGGCGACCTTGCCGCCGTGAACCTGCGCTGAAGTAAAGGCACAGATCGGGGTCTGGCCGGCTACCCGCCAACCTGGCCCCGCAGCGCCCGAGCATCCGCCAAAGATAATCGATCCTTTGCGGTCGTCAGCCCGCCGTGCCGTGCGCCGCCTGCAGGCGCTCGGCGAAACGCTGGGCCGGCACGAAGCCGATGATGCGCCCCTGCGGCACTTCCTTGCCGCTGGCGTCGAACAGGATGATGCCCGGTGGCCCGAACAGGCTGAATTTTTTCATCAGCGCGCGGTCGTCGGCATTGTTGGCCGTCACATCCACCTGGATCAGGCGCATCTTCTTCATCGAAGCGGCCACCGCGCTGTCCGGGAAGGTCATGCGTTCCATCTCCTTGCAGGCCACGCACCAGTCGGCGTAGAAGTCGAGCAGCACCGGCGTGCTGGTATCGGCCAGTGCGCGTTCGAGTTCGGCGACGGTGCGGATGCGGGTAAACTGCGGACCTTCGGCGTGTGCGAGCGCCGTGCCGCCGCCACCGCCGCCGCGCAGGTGCGCCAGCGGTTGCAGCACATCGCGGCCCGAACTGGCCGCGCCGGCCAGTTCGAACAGGCCGGCGACGAGCATCACCACGCCCAGCGCCTTGCCGGCGTAGGCACCGGCGCCGCTATGCGGCGGCAGCGCCTGGCCCACATGCAGGAACAGCGCGCACAGGATCGCGAAGCCGCCCCACAGCGCCATCATCACCGGCGCCGCAAACACCGGCGAGACCATCCAGATGGCGACCGCGATGAGCAGCATGCCGAATACCTTCTTGACGCCGTTCATCCAGGCGCCGGCGCGCGGCAGCAGGCTGCCGGCCGACAGGCCGGTGAGCAGCAGCGGCACGCTCATCCCGAGCGCCATCGAGAACAGGGCCCAGCCGCCGATCCAGGCGTTGCCGGTCTGGCTGATGTAAAGCAGCGCGCCGGCCAGGGGACCGGCCACGCACGGTCCGACGATCAGGGCCGACAGTGCGCCCATGATGAACACACCCACGAAGCGCCCGCCCTGGACCGTGCCGCCGGTGCCCGACAGGCGCGATTGCAGGGAACTTGGCAGCTGCAACTGGTACACATCGAACATCGACAGCGCCAGGCCGACCAGCAGCGCGCCGAAGGTCAGCAGCACCCATGGTTTTTGCAGCGCGCCGGCCAGGCCTTCGCCGGCCAGCCCCGCGCCCACGCCGAGCGCGGTGTAGACCAGCGCCATGCCGAGACAGTAAGCGCTGGCCAGCAGCAGGCCGCGCGAACGCGAGACCGAGCCTTCGCCGACGATGATCGATGAGAGGATCGGCACCATCGGCAGCACGCACGGCGTGAACGAGAGCAGAAGGCCGAACAGCAGGAAGGCGCTGCCGATGCGCCACAGGCTGCCGCTTTGCAGGGTGCGCTGGGCCAGGGTGGTGTCGTCTTCAGGGGCGGCGGCGGCCGCCGCAGGTGCCGGCGCGGCCGCCGCAGGTGTTGCAGCTGGTGCCGCCGCCTCGGCCTGCGCCGTCAGCACGCCCGGCCTGGCCGGATCGACCAGATAGGTCTTGGTGATGGGCGAATAGCACAGGCCCGCGTCGGCGCAGCCCTGGTAGGCCACGTTCAGGGTGAACGGTTTGGCCGTGGCGGCAAGCGTCACATCGAGCGTGCCGCCGTAGGTTTCCATCTCCTTGTTGAAGTTCTCGTCGAACTTGCGCACCCCAAGCGGCAGGCTTGGCGCGGCAATCGGGTCCTGGCCGGCGGCGCTGGTAAATCCGAGGCGGTCGCGGTACAGGTGGTAGCCCGGCGCGATGCTCCAGCGCAGGGCCACGGCGCCGTCCTGGCGCACGTCGGTGCGCAGCACGAAGGCCAGTTCGGGATCGAGGAAGTCGTCGGCCGCGGCGGCCTTGCCGGCCCAGCCGGCAAAGGCGAGCATGGCCAGCAGCGACAGCAGCCATCTCAGGAATGGTGCGGATTTCATGGTGGTTCTCCAGTAGTTAATTCAGGGTGAAGCTGCTTACACATCCTTGCGGAAGCACTGGCCTTGCTGGTCGATGGCCAGGTAGGCCATGCCCGAGCGGTCGAGGAAGGCCAGGCCGTCCTCCCGCATCAGCATGGCGATGGTGGAACAACTGCCGGCGGCGATTGCCAGCGGGCCGAGCACGCTGACCGAGCGCCAGTGCGAGACCGGCATGCCGCTGCGCGGATCGAGCACATGGCAGTAGCGCGTGCCGGCGACATCGATGAAGCGTTCGTAGTCGCCGCTGGTGGCCAGGGCGCCGCTGGCGATCGGGATCGACGCCGCCAGCCTGTCGGCGTCGCGCGGGTCCTGCACGCCGATCGACCACGCCGTGCCATCCGGCCGCGGGCCGATGATGCGCAGGTCGCCGCCCAGGTTGACGTAACCGTGGCGCACACCGGCGGCACCTAGCAGCGCGGCGGCGCGGTCGGCGGCATATTCCTTGCCGAAGCCGCCGAAGTCGATCTGCATGCCGGCCCGCGCCAGGCGAATGGCGCCGTCGGCGCGTTCCACATGCCGCCAGCCGACCAGCGGCAGCAGCGCGTCGAGCGCCGCCTGCGTCGGCAGCACCGGACGGCCAAAGTCCCAGGCGCGCCGCAGCACGCCCGAGGTGATGTCGAACAGGCCGCCGCTGCCGGCGTGCAGCACGCCGGCGTAGTCCAGCAGCGCGTTGGTCTCGTCGTCGCAGGCCACCGCATCGCATCCGGCGGCGGCATTGATGCGGGCGACGATGCTGTCGGCCCGGTAGCGCGAAAAGCTGCGCTCGATGCGCCGCACCTCGTCGATGGCCAGCTTGGCCAGCGCCGCGCCATCGACACCGGCGTCAACACCGGGCGGCAGCGCCAGGCGCAGCTCGCAGCGGCTGGCCATGGCCTCGAACGGGAACGTTTGGACGTCCATCACCACTGGCGCGTGAGGCCCAGCTGGATGCTGTTGGCGCGCAGCGGTTCGAGTCCCGGGCTGCCCTTGTCGAACAGGCGCCAGCTGCCGCGCTGCTGGTAGGCTTCGAGCTTGACGTCGACGATCCAGTCGCGGCTTAACTGCTTGGCCACCTTGATCCCGAGCGTCACCGCGCCGAAGCCCGAGAGGCGCTGGTCGGCCGACGACAGCGCATCCGGGTTGCGCTCGAAGCCGGGCCGGAATGGCTCGCCCAGCACGCCGTCATACACCGGATCGAAGTAGAAACGCGCCGCGCGCTGCGAATACAGGCGCGCCGACGGCGTGATGATCCAGCCCTGGCCGGCCGGCTGCACGTATTCGCCCCCGAAAGTGTGGGCGCGGATGCCGTAGGTGTCGGTGTAGTAGCGGTACGACAGGCGGCTGGTGCCCCCGGTTGCCGCGTAATGATGGTTCCAGCGCCCCATGACGGTGCTCTGGTTGCGCTGGCGCGGACGGTTGTCGAAGGCCTTGTACGGGTCCGAAAAGTAGCCGTGGCCGCGGTTGTGGGTCACGGTCAGCTGCGCCACATCGTTCGGCCCCAGCACCTGCGTAACACCGGCCAGGAAGTTGACGGTCTGGCGCGATTCGTCGCGCACGATGAAGTTGACCGGATTGATCGAATCGTCCGAGCCGCCCACGCCGAGCGACAAGGTGGTGTTCTTGTCTTCGCTCGACATGGTGCCGGTCACCGACAGTGCGCGCGAGTCGTAGTCATGCTCGGTCGAATAGGCCGCGCCAACGGTCAGGCTGCCGCGCGAGAAGTAGCGCGTTACCGCCGCATCGGCGGCCTTGCGGTCGTCGCTCATGCGCGAGGCGCCCGATACGGCCGTGTGGTAGCGCGGCGACGCGCCCGAGACATCGTCGGCCGTCAGCGAGCCCGAGACCGACCACACGCCGGCCACCGGCGCGATGAGCGAGATGGACGGCGCGCGCACGCGGATGCGGTCCATGCTTGACTGGCTTTCTTCGTAACTGAGCAGCTTGACGCTGATGGACGCGTGCTCCGGCGGTGTTTCGGCATGCACCAGGCCTGGCAGCATCAGCGCCGCCGCCAGGATGGCGTGGCCGAGGGCCGGATTGGGTGCGGGAAGGAGTGGGGTGGTCATGTGATCGTTCATCTCTCTCAATTGCAGCCGCAGCCGCCGCCACCGACACCGCTGCCGCCGGACGCCGCCTCGCGGCTGTTGTAAATATGCTCGTTGAAGCGCGCTTCGAGTCCGTCGCCCTCCATCAGCATTTCGGTCTTGGCCAGGGTGCCTTTTTCCCAGGCTTGCACCGGGGTGATGGCCGAACAGCCGGTGGCGCCCGCAGCCAGCGCCGCTACCGCGGCGAGGCGCAGCACGATCCTGGTCATCATCGTCATTTCTTCGCTCCCAGTGCCGCCTTGATCTTCGCTTCCAGTTCCTCGCGGTCGGCGGCCTTGAAGCCGCTATGCTCGAAGATCACCTTGCCGTCCGTCCCGATCAGCACACTGCTCGGCATGCCCTTGACGCCATAGCTGCGCGGCGTGGCGCCGGCCGGATCGAAGCCGATCGCGAACTTGGCCGGCGTGCCCGCCAAAAAGGTGCGCGCGTCGTCGACCTTGGCGTCGACATTGACGCCGACAATCTGCAAGCCCTGCGCCCCGTATTTGGCCTGCATCTCGTTCATCCACGGGAACGACTGGCGGCAAGGGCCGCACCAGGATGCCCAGAAGTCGACATACACCACCTTGCCGGCGTATTTTTCCAGCTTGACCGCGCCATCGGGACCTGCCAGGTCGAACGCCGGAGCGGGCTTGCCCGCTTCCAGCGCGCTTGCCGGCGCCGCCAGCAGCGCCAGGAGAAGGGACGCGGCGAGTGCGCGTGTGTTGCGTTTGAAGTTGTTCATGCCGGTTCCGTAAAGTAGGTTGATCATGACTGCGCCGGATTGCGGCGGCGCCAGAAGAGGACGGCCGCCGCCATCAGTGCCAGCAGGGCCAGCATCGGATCGCTGCCATCGCGTACCGAGGAACAGCCTCCGCCGCCCTGGTTCTGCGCCGGCGCCGGGTTGGCGTTGGCCGGGACCGCTGCGGCCTGGCCGGCCAGTGCGATGGTCCAGCTGGCGCCGCCGTCGGCCTGCAGCACCACGCTGCCGCTGCTGGCGCCCGAAGCGGCCGGGGTGTAGCCGACCACCAGGTCGCACGAGGCGCCCGGTTGCAGCGCAAACGGCAAGGCCGCGCAGCCGCTGGCGTCATTCACGCGCGCGAATGGTCCGCTGAAGGTCGCCGCCGACAGCTTGATGGCGGCGGTGCCCGCATTGGTCAGCGTGAAACGCTTGGACGCCGCGCTGGCGCCAAAGTCGAACGACTGCGGCGTGAGCGTGAGGGCAGGTGGCGCCGCGATGGCGGTGCCGGTGCCGCTCAACGGCAGCGAGAATTGCGTGCCGCCGTTGGTCGCCAGCAGCAGGGAGGCGGCGCGCGCACCCGGTGCGCCCGGTTTGAAGGTGGTTTCGATGGTGCAGCTGCCTGCCGGACTGACCGTGCCGTTGAGCGCGCAGGTGCCGCCGAGGACAAAGTCGCCGCCGTTGGCGCCGTCGATCACCAGGGTGGCGATGGTCAGTGCCGCTGTACCGGGATTGCGCAGCACCGTCGTGTGCGGCGTTGCGCTTTTACCGACCTGGATTTCGCCGAAACCAATGGGACCGGTGTCCGACAAGCTTGGCGTGGCGACAGCGGCCGTGGTACCGGCGCCGCTGACGGGAACCTGCACGGCGCCGCCGTTGAAGGTGGCCACCAGCGTGCCCGCAAACGCACCGTTGGCCGACGGGGCGAACAGTACCGGCACGCTGCAGGCGGCGCCCGGCGCCAGCGGCGCGCCGCAGTGACTGCCCGGCGCCACGCTGAATCCGCCCGCGCCATTGACGGCGATCGACGAGAAGGTCAGCGCCACGTTGCCGGAATTGGTGAGCGTGACGTTCTGGGTGGCGGCGGCGCCGCCGATGGTCTGGCTGCCGAAGGCCAGCACGTTCGGCGTGGCGCTGGCCGCCGCCGCCGCGCTGGCGCCGCTGCCGGCCAGGCCGATGGTGACGTTGCCGTTGGCGGCATTCGAGGCCACCGTCAGATTGCCGGTAAAGGCGCCGCTGGCGGTGGGCTGCGCCGCCACCGTCAGCGCGCAGCTGGCGCCGCCGGCCAGCGGTTTGCTCACCGCGCAGTCGCCGCCGAGCGTGAAGATGGCGCCGCTGGTTCCCGCCAGCGTGATGCTGCTGAAGGTCAGGGCGGTCTGGCCGCTGTTATTGAGCGTGATGCTTTGCGGGGCCGATGGCGCATTGGTGGCCAGCGCGCCGAAGTTGATGCTGGTGGCCGATACGCCAATGGTGGCCTGGGGCGCCGCGCTGCCGGTGCCGCTCAGGGCCACGCTGCTGCTGCCGCCGGTGCCGTTGTGGGCCACGGCCAGGCTGGCGCTGCGCGCGCCGGCGACGCTCGGCTTGAAGCTGACCAGCACCGTGCAGTTGGCGCCCGCCGCCACCGCGCCGCCGGGCGCACAGGTGCCGCCGGCGATGCTGAAATCGGCCGCTGCGGCCCCGGTCAGGCCGATGGTATCGATATTGAGCGCGCCCGAGCCGGTGTTGGCCAGGGTGGCGGCAAGGGCGGTGCTGGCCTGCCCGAGCACCGTGCCGCTGAAGGCAAGGCTGGAGGGATTGAGGCTGGCCGCCGGCGCCGCGCTCACGCCCGGGTTGCCGATGAAGGCTGCAAGGTCGGCCAGATCGACATCTGACAATTTACCGGCGTAGATATTGCCCATGCCGCCCTTGTTGGCCGCAATCGCAGCGCTGATGGCGGCCGGATTATCGGCCGCGCTCAGGATTTTGCTGACGTTGGCGGTCGGCGACGCGGTATGGCAGCGCGCGCAGGCGGTGCCGCCGCCGGCCGGGCCGTTCAGGTACAGCGTCTTGCCGTGCAGCGCATCGGCCGCGTGGGCCTGGCTAATGGCCAGCAGCGCGCACAGGCCGGCGCCGCGCATGTGATGCCGCAGGCCGGATTGATTCAGTCGAAATCCCGTCATTGCTACTCCTGTTGTTGTTTCTGTTTGTTATCTAATGAATGCTGAAACTGCAAAAACTCAGTGCGACACCGTTACACAGCGCGTGGACCAGTGCGCACAGCCGCCAGTCGCGCCAGCGGCGGTAAATCAGTCCGAATGCCAGTCCCGGCAACAACACCGCCGCCATGGCTTGCCCACCCGACATCACGTGCAGCAGGCTGAAGGCCAGTGCCGGCACGCCCAGCACCAGTGCCGCAGGGCTGCCCTTGCGCATCAGCCACTCCTGCAGGCCGGCGCGCACAATCAGTTCTTCCAGCAACGGCGCGAGCAACAACAGGCGAAACAGGCCGGCCGCCGAGTGATCGAGAAGTGATGGGCCGCACAGGGCAAACAAAATACTGATCCTTCGGTGGTAACGATGCATTGTTCGGTCTTATTGAACGGTCAATACGGGCCCGGGTATAAAAGGTTCAATGCTTTTGCAAATTTTTTGTAAAAATTGCCACGTGTAGAATCAGGGGGGCTGGATTTGAGCGATATATTTTTCTCGGCAGCATGAACCTTTTCGCTGCGGGCAAGTATTCACCGCAGAAGTAGAAAACATCGTGGAGAACATCGAAGCATGCTGAAACAATGGAGAGCGCGTTTCGGGAGGGCGCCAGCCGGACCGTCCGGGTCGAGCGAGACGGAGTTGATTGCCCTGATCGCGGGCGGGGACCGGAACGCCTTCCAGGCGCTGTACCGGATCTACTTCGGACGGCTGGCGCGCTTTCTGGACCGGATAGTGCGCGACGGCGCCCTGATCGAAGAAGTCGTGAACGACACCATGCTGGTGGTGTGGCAGAAGGCGCACACGTTCGACCACACCTGCAAGGTGTCGACCTGGATCTTCGCCATCGCCTACCGCCAGGGACTGAAGGCGGTCAACATGCGCGACGAGCCGGTGGAATCGAATTTTGAGCTGGAAGCGGGCGACGCGCGCCAGGAACCGGAGTACGCCATCGGGCAGCAGCAGTTGGAGCAGGGCGTGGGCGAAGCGCTCAAGGCGCTCTCGCTCGAACAGCGGGTGGTCGTCACGCTGACCTATTACCACGACATGGGCTACCAGGAAATCGCCGAGACGATGGGATGCCCGGTCAATACCGTAAAAACGCGGATGTTTCACGCGCGGCAGCGCCTCAGGGTGCTGCTGTCCGCACATCAGGAAGAATTGTCATGAACCTGAACCAAGAACCAACCAGCGCGTCGCACCAGTCGATGCGCGATTTGCTGCCGTGGTTCGCCAACGGCACCCTGGACGAGAGCGAGGCGGCCGAGGTGCGCGCGCACCTGCGGCACTGCGCGCAATGCGCCGGCGCAGTCGCCTGGCAGCGCCAGTTGCAGGCCGCGGCGCCGGCCGAACCATCCGGACTCGATCCGGAGCGCGCACTGGCGCGCCTGATGCCACGCCTCGGCCCCCAACACAGCGCGGCGCCCGTCAAGGCGTCCGGCATGCGCGCCTGGTTCGGCGGCGGCTGGATGCCGTGGGCGATGGCGGGGCAGTGCGCCCTGATCACCGTGCTGGTGATCCAGATGATCGCGCCGGTGGGCAAGGGCGAGGCCTACCAGGCACTGAGTAACGCCGCCCCGGCGCCGGCCGGCACCATCGTCGTCGTCTTCCAGCCCGACGCCAGCCTGCGCGAGGTGCAGCGCCTTTTGCAGGCCAGCGGCGCGCGCGTGGTCGACGGGCCGACCGTCACCGGCGCCTTTGTCCTCAGCGCGCCGCCGGGCGGCCAGTCCAGCGCGCTCGCCGTGCTGCGCGCCGACGCCGACGTGCAGCTGGCCGAAGCGCTCGGGCCGCGGAGCGCGCCGTGATGCGCCTTCTGCTGTCGGCGCTGCTGCTCCTGACGGCGCTGAGCGGCCGCGCCCAGGAAGCGGCGCCAGTGCAGGTCCAGGCCGAGGTGCGCCAGATCCTGGTCATGCTGCATTTGCCGGCGCCGCACTTCCGGCCCGACGCCGCCTACGGCGCCAACTACCGCGACGACGCCGGACGCCTGGCGCGGCGCCGCATCGCCGAAGCGCTGGCGCGCGAGCACGGCCTGACCATCCTCGAAGGCTGGCCCATGCCGGCCCTGAACGTCGACTGCTACCGCATGGCCGCACCGGCCGGCGCCGAGCCGGGCAAGATCGTCGAAGCGCTCTCGCGCGACGCGCGGGTCGACTGGGCGCAATCGATCAACACCTTCTCGGCCCAGGCCAGCGACCCGCTGTACCCGGTGCAGCCGGCCGCCCTCCAGTGGCAGCTGGGCGAAGTACGCAAGGCCGCCACCGGGCGCAAGGTGCTGGTGGCGGTGATCGACAGCGGCATCGAAACCGACCATCCCGACCTGGCCGGGCAGGTCGCCTTCCAGGAGAATTTTGTCGATGGACAGCAATACGCCGCCGAAACCCACGGCACCGGCGTGGCCGCGGTGATCGCGGCGCTGGCCGGCAATGGCGTGGGCATCGAAGGCGTGGCGCCGGACGCGCGCCTGATGGCGCTGCGCGCATGCTGGCAAGTGGCCGGCGGCGCCACCCGCTGCAACAGCTTCACCCTGGCCAAGGCGATCAATTTCGCGCTGATGCACGGGGCGCAGGTGATCAATCTGAGTCTGTCGGGGCCGGCCGACCGGCTGCTGCGCGAACTGATCGACGTCGCCTGCGCGCGCGGCGTGCGGGTGGTGGGCGCGGTCGACGCGGCCAGCGCCGACGGCGGCTTTCCGGCCTCGCATCCGGGCGTGTTCGCGGTCGCTGCCGACAGCAGCCGGCAGTTGAGCGCACAGGTGCTGATGGCGCCCGGGCGCGACATTCCGACCGCCGCGCCGGGGGCGCGCTGGGGCATGGTTTCGGGGTCGTCCTATTCAGCGGCGCATATCTCTGGCATGATGGCCGTGCTGAGCGAGCTGCGACCCGGGCTCACCTTGCCGCAGGTCCGATCGAGCATCGTACTGCAGCCGGGCGGCATCAACCTTTGCGCCACCGTCACCCGCCTCACAGGAAAATGTACATGCGTCTGCGTCGAGGTCACGCCGCCCAAGATCGTCCGCCAGCCCTGAACGCCGCCGCGCGCGGAGCAGCCCTTGCGTAGATGGCGGCGTGCGCTCGCACTGGCATCCTGCCTTGCCGGCGGCAACGCCTGCGCCCAGGCCAGCGGCAGCGTGTCGCTCGTCTCCGACTATTACTATCGCGGCATCGGCTACAGCAAGGGCGACCCGGTGGCCCAGTTCAACCTCTCGTTCGACACCCGCAGCGGCTTTTACGCGGGCGCCTTCGCATCGCTGCTCAAGATGAGCGGTACGCCGCGCGGCGTGTACGCGATCGGCTACGCCGGCTACGCGCGCCGCATGACATCGGGGCCGTCGTGGGAAGTCGGGGCATCGAATCACACCTTTTCGACCATGTCGGCCCTCAACTACCGCGAAGTGTATGCGGGGCTGGGCGGCGACCGGCTCAGTGGCAGGTTATCGTACTCGCCGGCCTACTTGGGCACCAGCATGCGCACGGTGTACGGGGAACTCAATGGCGGCGTGGCGCTCACCGACGATGTGGGATTGTTCGCGCGGGTCGGCTACCTGCGCCCGGTATCAAAGGTGCCGCGCTACACCTCCGGCGCGCGGGTGGACGGACGGATCGGCATCAGCGTGAGCATCGAGGCGTGGAAAATGCAAGCCGCGTGGGACGCGCTGCAAGCGGAGCGGGGCGCCTACGCCCGGTCGAGCGGCAGTATCGGCTCGCGCAATGGGCTGGTGCTCACCGTCGGCCGCTCGTTCTGATCCACCCCTTCGTCCGGTGTCACGTCCGGTGTCAGGTCTGACATTCGGACACGAACTGATCCTTAAGAGAAGCAGCGCAGCTATCTAGCCTGAATGTTTCATAAACTGCCACCGCAGTGCCGGTTCGGCGATACATGAGCTCCTCAGTGACGATCACGATGTCGCGGGCAATAGCCCCCCTACCCGATTGAACGGGACATCGAATGGAGCAGTATGCGGTTGAAGGTTGGCGGGTTGGTGGTCAGTTCTCGGCAGACCGGACGTGGCTTACTCAGGACGAGTTGAGGGACCTGGCCGGTGTCGACAGGTACAGTCGTTCGGTCAAGGTCTGGAGCAGATGTTTGGCCGGACAGGCGCTCGGAAGGTGAAGGACAATCTTGTTCTTGTACTGCCTGACCTGCACGGCGATTTTGAACAGTTTGGAAATGACCGTTGATGGCTGCGCCTGCGACAGCGCGGTATGGCGCAGCCCTTCGGTACGCAGTTGCTGATGCAGGATGTAGGCCGCCGCGTGCAGCAACAAGCGCATGCAATTGGCGAGAAAGCTGGTGCAGGAAGTACGGTCGGCGGCGAGGTCATCCTTGAGATGCTTGATGTAATTTTCGGCTTGACCGCGCGCGCAATAAATATCCTCGTACAACATGCCGGCATCGAGTCCTGGCAGCGAGGTGACGATGAAGCGCGTGTTCTCGCCAAGCGCCATGACCTCGGCCTTGAGAAGCACGCGCCAGGCCTTCGGCC